>CAKQCB010000004.1 GCA_934216615.1 uncultured Anaerolineae bacterium
TGGAATCTATGCACAGGGAAATATTCCCCCAGCGCGTACTTTTATAATCACACAAGCGCTTTTAACAGGTTTACTAGCGTTTGTCGGTTATGCAGTTGGAATCAAATTGCAAAAGCAAGTGAAAGGTCTTCGCCCGTCAACTTTATACCCTCTTCTTACAGTAGGTGTCAGCATTTGTATTTTGGGGACCCTCCAAGCCACGCTAAAAACTATGAATCTCTTACCTTATTACCAAACCTTTAGCGCAGAATTTGATGCTCGCGAACAATATATTTATTCGGCTGTGGAACGCGGTGAAACCAACTTAGTTGTTGCACCTTTTACCATAGATATTTCGGAGCGAATCGGCCTTCAACCCTTAGGGGATGATGTCACATTTTGGGTCAACACCTGTACCGCGGATTATTATGGGTTAGAGACAATTTTAGTAGAAAGTTGATTTGAGACAACATTTATCGAATAAATATCGACACTCGATGAAAAGGATGAAGCCTTCTGAAAAGCTGTTACTCAATAAGCTATTTCAGAAGGCTTTTTGGGTTTATATATGCCTCAGTCTTAAGCCTTGCGCAGGCGAAGCGTCATCACGACAGGGATTTGCCACAATTCTGTGCGCCAATACGGGGTGCTATCACCTTCGGGACGGGGGAACGCAGGTTCTTCCATGCCATCCAAAACCAAACCAGCCTCTACCGCCGCCCGAATCAATTCATGCAGAGGACGATGATAATAATAATGGGGGTTCGGTTCGTTGGGCGCACCTGCCCCTTTTATCGGCGGGATGAAAAGATAATCCCGTATTTTCACGAAATGTTGCAGCGTTAGAACGCCGTCTTCGTCGGTGCGTTCGGTGACGAATGCAGGGTTATTCGAATTAAACGAGGGGTGCGCTGTCGCGATCACAAAGCGACCGTGTGGTTTCAACAAGTGAGAGGCGGCTCTGAATAACGGCGCGACTACCGGTATATCCATGATGCCCATCGTACAGGTTAAGGCGTCGAATTGACCTTCCCCTAACGCCCGAAGCGCCATTTCGTCCGTCGCATCGACAACTTGATACTGAATCGCCTCGCCATCCGTTTGAACTCGCGCCTGCGCTCGTTCGATCAACTGCGCGCTGAAGTCGGTCGCGTAGACCCGCCCACCTAAACGGGCGAGACGACGCGCTAACGTCCCATTCCCACAGGCGACATCCAACACCGTTTCGCCCGCTTGTAAATCAAGCAACCGTTCAACGGAAGGGCTGACCAAGACGCGATGAAACATATTCCCTTCATCACCATGAAGCTGATCCCAAAAGACGGCTTTACGATTCCATAAATCCCGACCTTCTTCATTTAAAGCATGTTCTTGCTCGTTCATCGAAGACCCTTTCTTTGCATCAAAAGTATGGGGGGGAAGGATTATAAAAGATGGTTGTATGAGTACAAGGCTAAAATTTGACGCACATTAAAATGCCCTGTGTTATGATTGCGGTGATGGTGATCCCTCTCAAAAGGATGACGTATGACCGATTTGTACCCACTGCTACTCGACCCCAGTTTGCACGTCAAAGTATGGGGCGGGCGTAAATTACAAACTGTTCTCCACAAACAACTGCCAACGGATGAACCCTATGGCGAATCATGGGATATGCACGATTCTGCGGTGATTGTGAACGGCGCGTTTGCGGGGCAAAGCATCGGTGACTTACTCAAAACACACGGTGCAGACATCCTCGGCGCAGGGGGTGACCCCGCCGAAGGGATGCCTCTACTCGTCAAATTTTTGGATGCCAACGATTGGCTGTCCGTACAAGTACACCCCAATGACGAACAAGCCAAAGCGCTCGAAGGCGACCCGCGCGGAAAGACCGAAGCGTGGTATATCATTTCGGTGGAGCCGAACTCGCAATTGGTGATCGGCGTTCAGCCCGGCACCACCCGCGAACAAATGGCCGAAGCCATTCGCAACGGCACACTAGAATCATTATTGGAATATGCTACCGTTCAGCCCGGCGACGTCCTGCTGAACAACGCAGGCGGGATTCATGCGCTCGGCCCGGGCATTGTGATCTACGAGATTCAACAATCGTCCGATGTCACATACCGCCTCTACGATTGGAACCGTGTCGATTTAAACGGCACACCGCGCCAACTCCATATTGAAAAGGGCGTCGCTGTCTCCAACATTGATGCGTTACCTGAAATTCAGCACACGGCTGACCCGAATGCTTCACATATCGAAGCGGTGCGTTCGCCGTATTTTGTCACCGACTTATATCAATTGAGTACGTCGGGCTTGCCTTCCGTCCAGCTCAACACCAAGGGACGGCATTTTGATATTTTGACCTGTATTGAAGGCGATGCGCTCGTTTCGTCCGCGCAAGGACAAGTGTCTTTCACGGCGGGGCAAACCGTCTTGATTCCAGCGGTGTTAGGCGCATACACGCTTGCAGGCAACACCATCGCCCGTATTTTGGTTTCGTATCAACCCCTATAAAAAATGACACGACAGCACGATGATGCGTAGCTTTTTGCTACGCATCATTGAGGTAAGATGAGGTAATGCTTGCAACTGCGATGATGCTCAAACGATGGTATCGCTTTCCCCTCTTGTTCCTGTACAGCTTAGCCATGATGCTCAGCATCATCCCCGCGCATGTGAGCGCTCAAACCGTCCCTTTATGTGGCGTCGTGGATGCGCTGGTGTATCCCGTTTCGTTGGGGGACACGTTATACAGCGGGTACGATGACTTTGGCATTTACCGCGCGCGTTTTACGGGATACCACACGGGGTTTGATATGGCCTTCGGTCAGCGAGGGACCCCTGTCGCGGCGATGGCGAAAGGCCGTGTGACGTATTCTAACCCGTTAGGGTGGGGCACTGAGCAAGGCGTCGTCATCCTTGAGCATATCATGCCGAACGGCTCGCAAGCCTTCAGCGTCTATGGGCACATGGAAGAACTGCGGGGCAACACATTCCCACTCGTCGGGACTTGTGTCGATGCAGGCGATATTATTGGCAGTGTCGGCGCTCCTTCACGCGGACGTCCCCATCTGCATTTTGAAATTCGCACCTTTTTAGCCAGCGACGGCGGGCCGGGATATTCCCCCTTAAGCCCGCTCAGTCAAGGCTGGTTGAACCCGCTCGATTTTATTCACTTGTGGCAAACCCAAATCGCGACCAATACGCTGTTCGCAATCACGTTTGACCGCGCACCGACGCTTCCCCCCGTCGCCTTAGATTCGGGTTTGATCGTGGGCGTGCGCGGACGCACCATCAGTGCGTACATGCTGAACACGTCGCTTCAAGTCAACACGCCGACATGGAGCGTCGATACGCTGGGACAGGTTATCCATTTAGCAGCGCTTTCAGGCGGGCGCGTGGTGGCGTATACCAATCGCGGGCAGGTGGTGGCGTTGACCAGCGAAGGCCGTTACATCAACGTGTGGAATGTGCTCGCCCAACCGATCCGTTTCCGCGTCGTCAATGAGCAGTTGATCTTTGCCACCGACAGCGGAATTGCCGCCTACAGCATCACGGGTGATCTGATATGGCAAACCACAATTTGGGAAAGTGATACGCGCGTTTCTGACATCGAAACCAACGGCGATCAAATGTTGGTCGTCAGCCACAGGGATGAAGGCGTGTATCTGCATCTCTTGAGCGCCAGCGGAACCCCGCTCACCAGCGCCCCCTTGCAACATGACCCTGCGGTGAGCTTCACGCGCTATGATCATTCGTGGCGCGTTTTAGATGGACAGACCCTCTATCATCTGGATGCCGAAGGCATGTACCCGCTGGCACAGTTGGACTATCCTAGCGGGGTACGCGCGCAAATGGCTGTTGATGCGCAAGGGGTGATGTATCTCTACCCTGACGATGATGGCGCTTCGCTCAGCATTTTAGAGGCGGATGGCACCTTACGCTGGTCAAAACGCTATCCGGTATTGATGAACAATGACGCGCCCCTTGTTGGTGTAGGCAGTGGCTGTGTGCTCTATACGCTAGACCCGAACGGTACTCTGCATCTCTTTAACGTCCAAAATGGTGATGAATTGAACAGCCTTCAGCTTTACGCGGGGGGACAAGATTTTGGCGCTTCGCAAGCGCGGTTTTTGCGCGTAGATGCCCAAGACCGTATCTTCTGGGGAAGCGGATTTTTATCCGTGTTGACGATTGAAGGCCGTCCGTTGTTGGGTGATTATCAGGCCGAATGTGACACATAAGCGCCTCATCCTGAACTGCGCAACGTACTTTAGACGCGCCTTAAATTCGAGCGCGCCACTGTCGTCAACGTGACCACAAGGAATAACAGGACAGACATGACGTTGAGGAACCCGCCCTGCTGTTGCATCGTATAATCCCCGATCAAGCTGCCATACATGCGGTAGGCCATACTGCTGTGCAGTAAAAACAGATGCACGTAAAACAGCGGTGTGTATTGAAACTTGAGATTGGTCAGCGCGGGGAAGATGATCGGCGCGTGGCCGAAGATCATCGAAAATACGAAGCCGAGTAAAAAGGCGTGTAAGATGATGGCGTAATCCGCCCCGGCATAAACCGCGCCTTTCCAAATGGCGATCACCCCGCCGAAGCCGAGCCAGAAATAACCCAACAACAGACAAGCGGCGATGTAGCGCGTCAGCCCTTTTTGGCGGATGGTTTGTCCCGCAATATCGTACTTATACAGCCACAGCGCAAGCAGAACCGCGCCGACGCCCAAGAGCCGAATCCCCACATCCAGATTGATGATGGTCAGCGCCACGCCAACCAGATAGATGCTGGTGACGATGGTGAATAAACGTATCACCTGCGGGGTCAGACGGCGCACCCGCGAAAGTTCCAAGCGTTCGCCCACAATCGTCAAGATCAAGAAGGCCGACCATAAATGCACCACTTGAAAGACGGGGGAACCTGTCAGCCATAAGATATTGCCGACGACCCAACAGGCCGCGCCTGCGCCCATCGTCAAAATATCACGGCTGGGATGCAGGCGGAACATCAAGATGAGGATACCGCTAAAGCCGATGCTTCCCAACGTGATGAATACTTTTGCGATCACCGCATTGGGCGAGGCTAACAAAAAGAGCGCACCGACAGCCGTGCACGCTGGAACGAGCATGCTCCAGCGATAGCGCGACTGTAAAGCGACGGCGCGTTCCAAACAGATGAGCGTCCCCAAAAACCCGCAGATCATCAACGGCCCATGCACTAAAATCCAATGGTTCATGGGCGAGCCGAGAGGGATACCCAAGCGAGCTAACCCCGCGCCAAGCCCGCCCAATAGAGCGGCGGCAACGGTCACCAGTAACAGACCACGCATAAGTCTTGAAATCAGCAGTTTAGGGGACGTATTCATCAACTTAAACCAATCATCGTGAGTAACATTTTGACAGGTGTTTTGGCATAGATGCTGTGTTTTAAGTGCGGGGGCATACACACCCACGCTCCGCTTTTCAGCTCATAGCGGTCATCGCCTAACGTCACCGTCGCTTCGCCTTCCAAAATCTGAATGATGGCAGTTTGGTTCGACGTGTGTTCAGAGAGTTCTTCGCCTGCATCAAAGCCAAACAAGATGCTTTTCAGATTTTTTTCTTTAAAGAATGTATTGCTGACAATGCTGTTGGGGGAAATGGTTTCCACTACAGCATTGAGGTCTTGAACGAGTGTGTACTTTTCCATTTGCAAACTGACCTACGCCTCTGCGACGCGGGTAATTTTGACGTGCCAAACTTCAGGGCCTTCTTCGAGATATTCCCACTGAAATTGGTCAGCGCGTTCATGCAAAAATTGATAGTACAGCGGACGCGGGGCATGATCATTTTTGAGTTCAAAAAACTCGCCCACTTTAAGCCCGTCAAAGGTGCTGAAAATGAGTGGGTGACGTTCACGGGGTTCAATCGTGCGAACATCGAGTAATGTCATGATAAATTCTCCTCTTAAATTTAAATGGACTTCCTTGAAGCTGGCGCGCTGTCACTTAAAGGCTTTACGCGCGTCCAGATCATCAACATAAATAAAGTGACTGCGCCGAGCGAGAATAACCGCCCAATCACAGCGCCTATCGGTAGGGCGAACCATGAACCGATGCTGGTGGCGGTGATGCCGATGTTCAGCAAGACAAAACTCCACCACCCTAAATGTACCGCACCATAGCGCCCTTCTCCGGTGAAACGAGGCAGAATCCAAAAGGCCATGCCCATCACAAACTGCATCGTCCAACCGAAGATCATCACTTCGATGTGCGGGTTTAAAAGTCGCCATGCCCCATCATAAAAAGGCACGCCTTTATGTGCGAGCAACAACGCGCCAAATAAAAAACCAACCCCCATATGAAGGAGCGAGGCGCGTACCATCCAAACGCTGAGTTTAGGCATCGTTAGCGCTCCTTAATCCGTCCCCATGTGTTGAAGATGAACCCCCACCCGGCGACGAGTAAGAGGATCGAAGCGACCACCAGCATCCAACCCATGTTGGCTTGTGGCGCCAGCAACACCAACGGTTCACCAATCGCACGTAAGATCAAACCGAGATTGAGCGCGACCAAGATAACCCAGCCTAAGCGTTCGCTTCCGCGTGGGTTATCTTTGGATAGTTTGGGGAACATCCAATAACCAACGCCAATGATGATCTGCGTCACCCAACCGATGAACAAAAAGTGTAGATATACGGGGCGTAACGTTTGTAAACTATTCGACCAGCCCATCACCGGTTGGACGAGGACGATCACACTCATCAACAAGCCGACGACAAAATAGACAAGGCCGATTTTGATAAACCACCGTGATAACGTGGGCATTCTGACTCCATCCCTGTTTTGACGGACATCAAGTTATTGCGACTGGGTAAGCCCCATGATTAAAAAGGGCAGTTCGATGACCCCTTCAGGGCAGATGTCTTCACAAACACGACAATAAATACAAGCGGATTCATGCACAAGCGACGCTTTTTCTTCCACACGTTCTAAGGCCCCTGTCGGGCAGGCTTGTACACACTCTCCACAACCAATACACATTGTGCGATTGATTCGTGGCATCCAAAATGAATTTGTTGAGTCTGCCATTCAACCTCCTTCACATACGAATTTGTTGAGAGATACCTTTAGAATAGCCGAACGAAACCCATTTGTATTTAAGCTAGCTTAAGTTGAGAAAAATACGAGGAAACATCACAACATGGCGATAGAACGCAGAATGCCTTCATTCACAATTTCCAGTTGATGACGGTTGAAGTGGATCGCGCCTGCTGTTTCTAAGTCGCGCAGGGCAACGCTCACGGTTTGCGGGGTCGTGTTGATGTGGGCGGCAATCGCCGTTCGGGTAATCCCCGGTTCGTTGAGCGAAGGGTCAGATGCTTGGTTCAGCAGAAACCGCGCGAGGCGCACCGTCACCGAATACAAGGCGAGGTTTTCAATTTCGCCCACCAACGAGCGTACCCGTGACGAGAGCGCTTTGATCACATTGAGGGAAACTTGCGGGTTCTTTTTCATCAGGTGTTGAATTGCGCTGACAGGCACTAACCAGACCTGCGCCGTCGCGCTTAAAACGCTGGCATTGGCGGGGTTCACGCCGTCATCAAACGCGGCGATATCGTTGAACGTTTTCCCCGGCCCGCACAAATGTAAGATGTGCTCGCGTCCGTCCATGCTCAACTTGTAGATTTTGATGCTTCCTTGTTCGACGAGCCATAAGCCTTGTGCGCCATCCCCTTCCCAAAACAGGATGTCGCCCATTTCGTAGGTGTGCAACGCACTCGCCTTGACCAGTACCTCTAATTCGGCGTCAGAAATCGACTGGAAATAACTCATGGTTTGAAGCGTAGAAAATAAAGTGGACATGAAGCATCACATTCAACACAGCGGATGATTTAACAACACGACTATAAAGGGGATTTTACCCCAAGTCGATACACAGACCTGAAGCACCGCTGAGCATACCCCTTGAAAATCACGCATCAACGCTGTTTTTTAACCATACACAAATAAACCACAAAGGTTTCATAGAGGATTCTCAATTACCCTTTACAGGCAATTGGCAAGACCTCTATTTCATGCTATTTTGGAACAAATGTTTTGCACTCAAAGGAAATAATCGATGCAGTCCTTGTATGCCAGAGAGCGCCTCATTTTTAAAACCAACCGTAACGTGAAGAAGATTCCGTTTGTTGAACTGCATGACGGACGATTACAAGGGGTGGTTTCCAGCGGTTCCGATATTGAACGGGTGTACGTCTCATATTTTGATGCAGGCACGCACACCTATTATTGCAGTACCAACAATAATCGTCCGTGTGGTGGGTTGCGTGGTTTCCCGTGTGGGCATCTTTCCGAACTGCTCGAAGAAGCGATCAAACAGTATGGGTTTGAAGAAGTCGTGCGCTTCCTCAAACTTCCCGAAGATATCGAAAAACTGCCGCATGCCATCTTAAAAGAGATGAAAGGGAGCACCGGCGTTCCCAGTGGGGAAGTTTTCGCGCGTTTCCTCAGTTATTTGCAGTTGTTAGACCTGCCTTCCAGCCATGCTCCACTGCTAGAAATGGATTGGTTTATCGAATGATACCTCTGCCTAACGACATCGCCCTCACCGATGATTTTATTGCGCAATTGGATGCATGTTGGTTCGCAGGGTTCGCCCAACTTTCAGGACAGCATCAACAGACGTTGGCACAATTGGGCAGCATCTTCGCAGGCAGTCCTTTGGAAACCCCGCTTAAAAACGCGATTCAGTCGATCACACAAGGGATGTATCAACCTGAGCATTTTCAAGTCTTGGCGTTGGCGCGCGTCGCTTTACAAGGCGCACAGTTTGAGCGCCTACAAGAAGCGCTTTTGAAACACCTCAACCGCCCGCTGGAGAGCGAAACCTCGCTCAGCCCCGCGACCATCGAACCCGCCCAACCTGTCGTGAAAGGCGCGGCCTATTGGCTGACGGATATCGCCTTGCGGGGCTTTTCACGCTTAGAAACCAAAGAAATTGCCATCATCGACAGCACGCTCATCCAGTTACAAAACGACCCTGCTTTGATGCCCCTCAGCACCTTGTTATACGGGTTCATGGATGAGCTGGTCGGCTTAGTCCCCACTGTGGATGTGAACACGATCCCGTTATTTCGTTGGGTCGATTTGTGGTGCGCTTCGATGGTCATGACCACGCATCATCCACCCCAACCGAACCCGACCCCGATCAGCGGTGAGCTGTCTCTGATGGGTGTAGAATGGCGCGTACAAGGTCGCTTGATCAGCGCGGTGTTCTATGGCATTTTGACCCAAGACGAGGGCGCTCGTTGGGTACAGACGACCTTTTCCACTTACAAAGTGACCGCCATCGAACGTGATGAGGCACGCCTGTTACTGCCCCAAACGCGCCCTCTCTTAGAGGCGCTCAAAGCGGGGACGGTCTTACGCTTAAATCAAATGCCGTATTTGGCGACGGGACATCTGCTTTGGGATGAAGCCAGCGTCAGCGCGGGCGGAAGCTATAAATTAGCTGACGTTGCCCAAACCTATCTGGCGGTGGATGCGCCATCCCCACTGCACAGCACGCCAGTCCCGCCCGAAAAACGTCATCCGGTGCATCTCGCCATCCCGATTTTCTTGGCGGGGTACAGCTTGAATTTAGTCGAACATACGACGAATGAAGGGACGATCACGGCGGGTGAACTGACGTTCCCGCTAGAAGATCGGCGTGTGCATCAAACTGAGCTTGACCCTGAAGAACTGGCGAAACAAGCATTTGTCATCGGCCTGCTTCGCTACGACGATCAACAATTCACCTTCCATCCGATTGCGGCGGCCAATAAAAAAGGCAAGCCTATTTTTGTTGGCGTGGGCGAAACGCTCAAGTTGTTTGAAAAGCCGTCCAATAAAAGCACGATTGCCCTTTTACAAGAACGCGCAAGCCGTCTACTGCGGGAGAAAAATTCATGAGCGTGACGACAGACCGCCGTCAAGTGGTGTATTGGCGAATGCTTTCCGCCATGTTTGGGTTTGAAGAACTCGCGCCGAATTTCGAGACGATGGCGGGCGAGGTGGCGAAAGAGGTCGGTCTGCCCGAAATGATCTTGCAACCGAATTTATCCACCGATAATTTTCTACAACGTTACCCTGAGCTTGAAAAAGAATTTTCGCTCGACCTTGAGGACGACACGGGCGACACGGTACGGCGCGCCTTCGTCATCTCGCGGTTGATGCTCAGCACCTTCGGGCCGATCACCCAACAACAGCACATCAGCGCCGCGCAGTACAGCCAATGGCTGAAAGATTTAGGCCATTTAGAACGCGCTTTGGGATATGAAAGCGGCTCGTTACGGGGCAAAGGCTCAGGCATCGGGTCAGGTGGAACGGGCGCTTCTGACGCGCCCAGTGGCTTCGGGCCGATGGTTTCGGAAGAAGATTTGCGTCATGTCATTCAAGGCTTAGAGCAAGACTTGATCGATAAGATGCAGATTCACGAAATTCTGAAAGATGACAAACTCGCGTCCGAACTCAAACCGTCGATGCCGTTGATCGAACAACTGCTTCGCGCCAAGTCGGATATTTCAGGGAAAGCATTAGGTCACGCCAAACGCTTGATCCGTCAATACGTGGACGAACTGGCCGAAATCCTCAAGCTGGAAGTGTACCAAGCGCCATCCGGCAAAGTCGATACGTCCATCCCCCCGCGCAAGGTCTTTCGCAATCTTGACCTGAAACGTACCATCTGGCGCAACCTGCCCAATTACAACACCGACGAACGCCGTCTGTACGTGAACCAACTGTATTACAAACAGACCGCGCGCAAAAAATTACCCGTTCGCTTGATCGTGGTGGTCGATCAGTCCGGCTCGATGGTGGATGCGATGGTGCAGTGTACCATCCTCGCGTCGATCTTCGCGGGTTTGCCGAATGTCGATGTGCATCTGATCGCCTTTGATACCAACGTCCTCAACCTGAGCGAGTACATCCATGACCCCTTTGAAGTCTTGATGCGCACGAATCTCGGCGGGGGAACGCACATCAATTATGCGCTGAACGTCGCCTCTGAATTGATCTTAGAACCGAAGCGTACCGCGC
The DNA here is from genome assembly GCA_934216615.1 of uncultured Anaerolineae bacterium. GTDB lineage: Bacteria > Chloroflexota > Anaerolineae > Aggregatilineales > Phototrophicaceae > Flexifilum. The sequence goes on from CAKQCB010000004.1 coordinate 11,036, forward strand.
TGGTACTCATCACTGACTTTTACGAAGGTGGAAGTCATCAAACCTTGCTCGACACGATCAAACGCATGATCGAGTCGGGGGTGCATTTCTTCCCGGTGGGTGCTGTGACCAGTTCCGGTTACTTCAGCGTGGATCAGTGGTTCCGCACCCAATTGAAACAACTGGGCAAGCCGATTTTGACAGGAAGCCCAAAACAGCTTATTCGCGATCTTAAACAAATCATTGTCATCTAAAGCGACGAGGAATCCCTATGTCAGAAATTATTCTCCGTGCCCCAGCCGAAACCAAATATGCCGACGAACTGAAGCGCCTTGCCGACCTTGATACCAACGAGCGCCCGCGCTCATGGAACCTTTCCCCGCAGATGGTACGCGCCTTCATCCTTGGCGACGCGAAGTTAGGCATCGACCAAAAGTGGTTTGGTGAACAAGCTGTGGTCGAACAAGCGATTGTGACGCTGGTTTCAGATCGGGGTCTGTTGTTGATCGGCGACCCGGGAACGGGCAAAAGTTGGTTGGCCGAATTACTCGCCGCCGCAATTTCGGGAAGCTCAACCTATGTCGTGCAGGGAACCGCAGGCACGTCCGAAGACCAGATCAAATATTCGTGGAATATCGCGATGGTGATCGCGGGCGGTCAATCGCACGATTCGATGATCCCATCCCCCATCATGACCGCGATGCAGCGGGGTGCGATGGGTCGCTTTGAAGAACTCACTCGCTGTCCGAGCGATGTTCAAGACGCGCTGATCTCGATCATGAGTGAAAAATACATCGCCATTCCCGAACTCAAAAGCGATAACACGATCTTTGCCCGACAGGGGTTTAACATCATCGCCACCGCCAACAGCCGTGATCGTGGTGTGAACGAGCTGTCATCTGCGCTGAAACGGCGCTTCAATTTTGTGCATATCCCCGTCGTGACGAACAAGAAACAAGAACGCGAAATCGTCATGTTCCGCACGCGCGAACTGCTCAATCGTCAAAATATGAGCGTGGAAGTCCCGCCTGCATTATTAGACCTTCTGCTTCAAACATTCAGTGATTTGCGCGATGCCAGCGCCGCCGCGACTTCGGACGAGGGGCGCTTAGAATCCGCATTATCCACGGCAGAACAGATCGGCGTGTTAGAAGATGCCCTGCTCCATTCAGCCTATTTTGCCGACGCGACCTTAACCCCCGAAATTCTGGCACGTTCGCTGATCGGCACGCTCGTCCGTCGCATGCCGGAAGATTCCGCCGTGATGAATAAATTCTGGCATACCGTCGTCGCTGAACACAGCAAAAAAGTCGGCAAAGAATGGGCTGACTTTTTGAAGGGCGGGCAAGATGTGATGAAGTCAATGAAGACCAAATAGGGGCGCATGATGCTCGATCAACTAAGACAGCAGTTAGAGCAAACCGCGGCTGAGTTTACGGGGGAATCACAAACTTTAGGCGACCTCTTACGTACCTTCAGCCGTGATGTCGAACGGGCGCTCAACGAACCGCTGGAAATATTTCCCGTCGCGCACCATTCGCCCGCGTCCGCTTTGCATATGGTGCGACGGCTTCAAGAACGCCAGCCGAAAGTAATTTATATCGAACTGTGCGAAGACATGCGCGGGATCGTCAGCAATCTTGAGCATTGTAAACTGCCTGTAGCATTACAAGCATTTGCGTCCGAAAGCCCGATCATCCCTACGGACAAACTGCCTGTGACGGTTGTCGCCCCACTCACCGAAGCGTCCGCCGAATATCAAGCCATCGCCTACTGCATGCAAAACCCCGAAACGCAGTTGGTCTTTGTAGACCGCGCGGTAGATTATGTCTTTCAATGGAAAGAATTTGACGATGACGCACCCAACGCAACCGATGACGAACCACCCGACGAAGAAGCGGCCTTGCACGCCTCAGCGGTGGGCGTTGAAATCGGCGCTTTGAAACCAACTTTTGACCAGTTTTTGCATCTCTTGTTGAAGCACAGCAACACCCGCACATTTGCCGAATGGTGGGAAGAATATGTCGAACGGGCGATCATCGGCGCAGACCTCGCCGTGTATAAACAGGTGATGTTCCTTGTCGGCAGTTTGATCCGTCATTTAGGCCGACGGCCTGAAGATGTCGCGGTGGATGAACTGCGCGAAAAATATATGTGGACGCGCATGAAACAACACATGCGCCAGCATCATATCGCCCCCGAAGATGCGATTCATATTTGTGGGGCAGCCCATGCCGCCAGTACCGTCCCCGAATTTGGCACACAAACCGATCTCATCTGGGAAGATTTACCCCCCTTGAGCGAGACGCAATGGTTGTTTGGGCTGATCCCATCCAGTTTCGTGGCGATTGAGTATCAATTTGGGCATCCGGCAGGGACAGTTTCGCTGGCTGAAAGCACATGGCAAAAGAGCCTGCGGGCGGCGCAGTTATCACCCTTCACGTTGGGGAAAAAGCCGACGAAGCGCAAAGCCAATCCTAAAACCCAACCCCCGCCTACGTCTAGCGCATTGGTCAACTTTTTGACCCAACCGCCTGAATTTGCGCTGGCAGATCATGATCAACTATTGGACTGGTGCACACGCATCGTCGCGTCGGCACGTAACAATGGCTATCTCGCCAGCACCGCCGACAGCATCGCAATTTACGAAACCTCTTTCTTGCTCGCCAATATCCGCAGTCGGATGCACCCTTCGGCCAACGATTTCATCGACGCCGCCATCACCTGTTTAGAGAAAGATCGCACGCCTAAAAAACGCAACATCACCCAACTGTGTCAGATGTTATTAGGCGGGAATCGAGTGGGCACCGTCGGCTATGAATCCCTGCCCCCGCTGGCGCAGAATATCTATGATCGCCTTGCGCCGTTGGGGATCGATTTGTTCGCCAAGACGAACCAACGCGCCTTGATGGATTTCACCAAAAATCCTGAACTGCGTGATTGTTCGGAGTTGCTGTGGCGTTTACATTACATGCTCGGCAATCACGTTGTTCAGCCGATCATGGGGGAACGCAAACTCGGCCATGTTTCGACGCAAGAATCTTGGGAAGTCCGCATTGGGAAATATCAGGGTGAGGTGATCCAGCTCGGCTACGAAGGCGTGAGTTTGGAACAGGTCTTGGAAGGGCGTATGCGTCAGCGGGCATTTGCCGACGATGCCACCACGCCCATCGTGTTACACACGGCGGAAGCCAGCATCTTGTACTTGAGCAGTGCGCGCCTCACCCGCGAATTTGGCGACCATGCCACCCATCTACTCTCTCAAGAGGTCAGCGCCAGCCATGCGCCCGAAATCTTTGACCGCGCGCGCCGTCTCACGCATTACTATCGCATGACCCCCGAAGGATTGCCCCATTGGTTAGAAAATTTTGTCGGTACGGGGTACACCCACTACGGTTCTTTATTGCCCAATGCCATGTCCGATAACGGAACCGAACCGCAAGCGATTGCGGGGATGTTCGGGTTCATCTTCACGCTCGAGAGCCTCGCCCTTTCGGTGGGATGTTCTCGCGAACAGATCATCATCAGCTTACAGCAGGTCGATCAAGAGGCGACGCCCGCCGAAAAAATCGGCTTGTTGTGGACAGCGGAATGGCTGTTGAATATGCGCACGGTCATATCTATGCGCGAATTTTTGACCGACGTCATGACGAATCCGTTACGGTTACAAGCGCTTCCCAATTACCTGACAGGGTATATTTTGGCGCTGTCGTTCGCGCCTCGTATCGCTCGTTTTGTGGTGGAAATTTTGAGCAATATCTTTGTGCATGTGACGGACGCGGTTTTGATTCCTTGGCTTCCCAGCCTGATGCTCCAATTGCGCGATAATAAAGCAGTGCTAGCCCCCCTCCTCAAAGAAGCATCGGGGATTTTCCCCACGTCGATGGCAGGGTTTCACGATTGGCATCCGCAGTGGCTTAGCGACGCCCCGCCCGTCGATGCGAACGCTGAAGTCACCCTCAACGCAGATCAAGAGGCGATCCGCAGTTTGCTGTTGGGGTCATCAGAAATCATGGATCGGTTAAGTCAGTTTGTTGGGGGGTAGAGGTTGGCCGTTACGCACCTCACCTGCCGCGCTTAGCCGTCCTCTCTATGGGGAGAGGATAAAGGCGCGTTTCTCATTTTGAGGTAGGTTATATTTCGCGGACAGGGCAAGTCACCGACTTGCCCCTACAAAATCATATTTCTAACGTAATTCTTTCCGTCCTCTTCCCACGGAGAGGGCACGATAGCGGAGCTATCGGGGTGAGGGCTCAACACAAGAGGCGGACGAGATAAAGTCCGCCTCTTGTGTTACAGATTCTTAAGGTGATTTTAGCCTAACGGTTCGAAGTAGACCGCATCAAAGGTGTAGGTTGGTTCGGGCAACTCAAAGCTCTTGGGGGTGCTGAAGTCGATGTCATAGCGCATGTATTGGCAATTCACAACATCTTCAGCAACATCGGTGTTAAAGGCCATCAGGTAGTAATGTTCATAACCTTCAGTATTGATGTTACCACCACGTCCCAGATCAAACGCGACCACTTCGCTATCAGTCACGCCTACACCCCAAAGAACCGTATTGTTACTGTCGTTGGTGATGCTGGCGAAATACTGACCCGCGGGCGCAGTCACTTCAAAGTAGTTCGCGCCCATTTCTTGAATGCCCTCACCACGGAAGCTGTAACGTCCACTCGTGGGGATAACATTCTCTAACCAGAGCGTGTTGTTAAATTCATACCCTAATTCATAATCGCGGGCGATATTGCGCAAGCGATAGTAGGCTACCATGTCGGGCAGGGTGGTGTCATAGGCTTCAAACGTGGCTTCTAAGGTTTCAAACCCGTCGTAGATGGCGACGTTGCTCCACCAATCTTGCACAAATTGAGCGCCGTAAAGTTCATTCATGCCTTCGATGAACGGCCATTCGCCATACATGACGATGCCGGATGGATCGTTTTCAGTGCCGAAGCAGAGTTCAGGATAATCATACGCAGTGTTGACATACCCCGTCGCGTCTTCGTCTTTTAAGAACACGGCGGTTTCCATGTAAGAGGCGGTCGCTTCATAGAACCATGAGTGACTGTCATTCACATCATACCCAAATTGGATGGCGTGATGGAATTCGTGAGCGAACGTAGCACGCATCAAGGCGATGGCGCTTCCACCGTCTACGTCGGCAAAGTCATTTTCAATGGCGATGTAGCTGACTGCGGCATATTCTTCTACGGCTTCGGTATTCGGGTTGTCGCCCACAATCGATTCAGGTGAGGCATAGCCGATGGCGCTTTCGCCTTGACCGATCAAGTCGATCATGTAAATGTCATAACGACCATCTCCCCCCATAAAGCCGTCGTCGGGCGGGGCGGGCCAACCCATACGGTTGATTTCAATTTCCCAAACTTCTTCCGCCGTGAGCGCGACCGCATCAATGACGGATTCATCGGTGACCGCATCATGCCCTTCGAGGGTGTAGTGAATACGGAAATGTTCCGTATCGCGGTACAGCATGGGACCGCTCAGTTGAATACGGGTGATGAGGGTCAATCCGTCTAAGACAGAAGCATCATTCCCCACCGTGATTTGTACTTCAAAGTTACCGCTGGTCGAGGAATCGTAGCGGGTGACTTCGAGCGTATACGTTCCGCTTTCGTCCACACCGTACCCAAACGCAGAACCGTAGGTGTCACGGTTACGATCATCGTTGTTGGCGACGATATGACCGCCATCATCGATGAGGGTGATCACCGTGTCCAGATTGCCAGAGGTAGGGTCTGCAATCACCAAAATATATTGGCCTGCCGTTAAGTTTAAGCTGTATAAGGCAGTTTCTGAGTTATTGTTGATTCTGCCTGTGAATTCATATTCGCCAACACCATCAACATCTACTTGGGCGACGACACTCAACGCTGTAGTGAGTAAAATCCCACTCATAAATACGGCAAGTAAATTTTTAAACTTCACGGAAAACTCCTACTTAATCAAGATTGTAATGTGGGTTGGCAGAACATACTTATAATAAACATGCCTATCATTCCACAGAATTTCAGAAAAGTGCGTAATGAAAACGAATTTTTTACAGGTTTTTTTGATTGTTCTTCTTTTAGGGATGTCTTCTATATCATCTTTTTATACATCGGTTGATGCTCAAGATGCAGACCGTGATAGGGATGGGATTGCGGATCATGTCGATGCGTGTCCAGACCAAGCAGGGACGTTAGACTTGTTTGGATGCGCAAGCGCAGGCCAAGCGCCCGACCGCGATGGCGATAGCGTGCCTGATCTGTTTGATGCCTGCCCTGACCAAGCGGGCGATCCGCTTTTAAGTGGATGCGTGGACAGCGACGGCGATTTTGTCATTGACAGCATGGATGCTTGCCCCACCGAAGCGGGCGACCCACAATTAGGCGGATGTAACACGATCCTCGAAGTGGAATTACCGCTGGATCGTGAGGTTATCCATCCACAGAACGCGGGGACACTCCAAGAATATGCGCAAATGCGGTTGGTCGCACCCCGTTTTTCTGTTGGCGGAACACGGCTCGCGGTGCGCACAGGCGGTGAACTGTACACTTATGATTTAGCGCAACCGACGCTTCTACCTCAACTGGCGCTGATCGTCGGCTCCAGTGGATACCCCGTCGCAATCAACCCACACGGGGATGAGGTCGCGACGATTCGTTTACCAGCCGATTATTCTACCCCGCCGTATGTACAGATCGATCATGCCGTCAGCGCCGAGATGCTCAACCGTTTACGAATGAGCGAAGATTTTAATGCGCCGATGGTGAGCGATATCGCTTATAGCCCTGCCAATTCCAGCCTGTTGGCGGTGGCTTATAACAGTGGGATGCTGAACGATCAGCCGACGTTATTGCAACTTTGGAGCGCTGACGGTTCCGCTCAGCTCCGTGATTTGTTCCATACCTCTGGCGTGTTCAACATGGCTTTCAGCGGGGATGGTCTGTACCTCGCCAGCACGATGATTGATAACGGTGCGTTTTATGGCGTGATATGGGAAACTGCGACGGGTGCGGAAATCACCCGTATCAACTTGACGAATACCATCACCCCGTTAGGCGTTCCGCTTGCCCTTAACCGTGATGGCTCTCAATTGGCGGTTGGCTTGCCTAATGGCGAATGGGTGGCGTATGCCATCACCCAAGGCACAGCCGTTGAAACATCGCGCGTCGCCTTATTCAATGACCCTCAGAAAAGTATGACGGCGCTGGCGTATCATCCCAGTGATGATTTGCTGGCGATTGCATGGGGGACGGCTTCTTTAGGCACGCCGACTCATGAACTTTCATCTATCGTGTTGGTTGATACCGCGACCACTCAAGCCTTGATGCAACGAGAGGATGCGGTTGGCGCTGTGCATGATCTCGCGTTTAGCGCGGATGGCACGTTGCTCATCAGCGCGGGGCAATCACAACTGCGCTTTTGGGGTGCGCCTTAAGACTGTTACGGTCGCCCCACCGTATCATAGCCCGTGATGTTCCCAACTTGTGCCATGAATACGGGTTGGGTATTGGAGAAGCCTTCTAACGAAAGGCGATACAACCCGCGTGAGCCATCGGCGTTTTGGCGGACATGGGTTAAAAGTGTGCCATTCAGTTCCCAGTGCAGGAAAGTATAGGGCATCGCCAGCGGGGGCGTTGTGCCTTGCCCAAGCCATAAGGTTTCGGCGTTCGCTGTGCCTTGAGTGAAGTAATAACGGGTGGTTTCGTTCACCCATCCATACGCGCGGGGGATGCGCACGCCGGATGAAATCAAACGGCTTTGGGTGCCATCGGCATCCGCCACCATCACCGACGCGCTTTGTGAGGACGTGTTCACGTCAGCCAAATAGATCAGCGAGCCGTTGGTTTCATTCCGTTCGGGCAGTCCATAGGGGGAACCACTCACATAAGCGCGAACAGCAGGTTCACCCTGTAAAGGAACTCGCCATACGGTGATGTTACTTTCGCTGAGGTTCGGCACAGAAAGGCGCAGGCTCAGACCATCACTTTCCCATTCCACACGCGGGTAAAGGGGCATCGTGTTTTCCGAAAGGGGTGGGGCCTCATAACGCATAGTCTTGACCACGACGCCCGTCGCGGTTTCGACAATTTGAAGTTGCGCGTTACTTTCGCGTAAGCCTGCCGAAGTCACCGCCGCGTGCAACCCGTTGGGGCTGAGGGTGAACGCGCCCCCTCTAGGCGCTTCAAAAATCACCCGCAAGGTACGGTTAGGAAAATCGATCGCGTAGAGCGTATCTAACGCGGAGAACCCGCCCCAATCATAAATGGCAGAAGTGTTGAACAGAAGTAGGTTGGGGGTTGCCCAACGAAAGTCTTGGATGCGAATTTCGCCCCCGCTGTCATTGGAAAGGGTGTTGGTATTCACCAATTCATGATGTTCTGTCCCATCAAAGTTGACGACGAACAGCACATCCGCGTTTTGACCGTCGGCGCGGGTGAAGGCAATTCGGCTTGCGTCGGGGGAAAGCTGTAACTCACCTTCCCCGACATTCAGCAAAATACGACGCGCGCCGTTGCCATCCCCACGCCAGCCGTATAAATCCGCGCCATCGGCCCAGACGACAGTATAAGGCGGGGGGCTGTTGGGGTTGTTTTGTGTCGTGGCGGTAGGTCGGCAGGCGACGCACAGACACGCAAGGGCAAGCCCAAGCCATAATCTGATCATCGGGTTGGGCACCGTAAGGCACTTTGCAGAGGACACGTCCAAAGCAACGGGTCGATTTCGCGGGTCGCACGCGCAGGCATCAACCAATACCGACTCCAATCACCTGCCGCCAACCATCCCCGTTGACCGTTCCGCGTCTCCACCCGCCACCATGCCAGCCCGCCATTACAACTCGGGCCAGAGAGGATTGTGACCGCATGACCGCCATACAGTTGGTTTTCGATGCCGGTACTCACCGCAGGCAAGGATCGCAAATTCAACGGTCCTAGGTTGGGCGCGATCACGGCGGACATGCCCGCAGAAACCAGATTGCGCGGTGTGCCTGCACAGTGGGTTGTGGGCGAAGGTTGGGCGGTACTCACCCCTGCGATGGCAAGTATGATGAGCGCGAACAGCGGGAGCATCCCCCGCAAAAAAAGACGACCTGACATGAAAAGTTCACCTGACTGGAAATTCATTCTAATCTATCGTCATTGTAACGCGCTTCGGGTTCTGTGTGACCGAACGTTCTCAGTACGCTGAACTGACGATCAGACTACGTTCAGCCGTAGCTTACGACTTTTCAGGTTGTACGGAATAAAAATCTTCACGCACTTTATTGTTCTGTGGGTCGGGGAAATCGTAATGAAAAATGAGCGTGGTCAAGTTGACTTCTTCCTCACACTCAACCCCTAAGATCAAGTTTGCGAGGACGATATCCACCACCAACAGAAGCCGTGCGAAGTTGCTCAGTTGACCTTGAAACGCCGTGAATAACGTGGCGAAGACGCGCTCACGCAGGGCATCATCCACAATGCCACTGCCTGGCCAACGCGCACCCCAATTATCTTGGGAAATGCTCATCGACAAAATATGATGGCGAATGAGCAGTAATTCAGTGATTGCCGCTTTGCGGTCTTGCGCATCCACCAGACGCTCACGAGAGCGGTAAGGCAGATTGGTGATCTGTTCGCAGATTTTGCCCGGTGGGGTGGTTTGGATAAGGTGAAGTAACGACTGGTTTTTAATGCCTAGCCCTTTAGCTAAGGCCAGCGCCCCCCGTTTGTAGTATTTCACCTTTTGCGGGTTGTCCGCATGGCGGTCGATGCGCCATACCAAAGATAAAAAGTCGCCGAAGTCGAGCGGTAGTTTAGGTGCATTATTCGGGCTGTAATCACTAATAATCTGTGTGATGTGCGACTGTTCGAAACGGCTTCTCATGAGTTACCTAACGCAAAGCGGCAAAATGTTATACGGAGTTGTTATAAGAGGTGAGACGTCGCATGGATGGGTTGAGGCCACTGTGACGTGCGCGTACCTGCCATACTCTAAGCGCTGCTTCTAGCTGAATCCGCAAATCCATTTTGGATTGTCCACGTTTGCGGTCGGGAAAGTAGATCGGGACTTCCGTCAGTTTGTAGCCTAGACGATAGGCGGCGTATACCATTTCCACTTGAAAGACATAGCCACTGGCGCGAATCCGCTCTAAATCTAAGCCAATGAGCGTGTCACGCTTCCAAATGCGAAAGCCCCCGGTAGCATCGGCAATTGGAAGTCCCAACAGCACGCGGACATAAATGCCGTTAGCGAAGCGACTGAGCAGTTTACGGTAGAAACTCCACGTTTCATCAACACCGCCCCCTTTGGTGAAGCGTGAGCCTAACACAAGGTCATACCCATTGTTGATCTTTTCCAGCAGGACGGGGACGTATTTTGGATCATGCGAAAAGTCACAATCCATTTGCACGATCAAGTCCGCGCCTAATGACAGGACGTGTTTGAACCCCGCGATATAAGCAGGGCCTAAACCGTTTTTCTCTTGTCGGTGCAAGACATGAATTTGTTCAGGGTAGAGCGCTACAAGATCATCGGCAATCGCCCCTGTGCCGTCAGGGGAGTTGTCGTCCACGACTAAAATATGCATCTGGGGTAAGTTGAGGGCTTGCAGCGCAGTCACCATCAGAGGCAAATTTTCTTTTTCGTTATAGGTCGGTATAACGATGAATAACTTTGGCGCGTCGGACATAAAATCTCGCTTGTTTATACAAAAACTGATGTAGGATACCAATACTCCTTCATCATCATCTTATGACTTATAGTCTAACAATAGCCCCAATTTGGTGTTCTGGTCAAAAAGAATTTGTCAGAAGAAATATATTTTATTCCGCAGGAAAGGACTCGGAGATTTTACGAACAGGAAACATCGACATTGTGATGTCGAAGCGCGACGTTCAAAGCCCCTCCTTTTGCGCGTCAAGTGGATTTTTCATCCACAGCATCAACCAACTCAAAGGTGAGCACCCACACTTGCGCCGCCAGATTCGCTTCCCCATGAATCATCTTCCACGATTCGAGGAATTCTTCCCGCGTTTGATAACCCTCTTTCATCGCTTCCTGCTTCGAGATGTCCGACGCTTTTTGGGCGTCGATTGCCTTTAAGCGAATGGATGCGATGGCTTTATGCCCGCGTCCCGTTTGAACGGCGTAAGTCTTTCCTACGCGCCATTTCTCGCGTCCGTTCCCATGCACCGCCTGAATTTGATTCAAGTCGTCTTGAACAGCGACATCGCCTTCTTTCATTAAACGGCGGGTTTGCGTCTTTTGACCCTTAAGGACAGTTGTGAAGGTGTATTGGAATATCATGTGCGTTCGACTTTTGATCTGAACTTACATGCCTATCATAAGCCCAAATGCACACCCTACTCAACTGTTACCGATTTTGCGAGGTTGCGGGGTTGATCGACATCCGCCCCTAATTCCAGCGCAATATAATAGGCCAAAAGCTGAAGCGAAAGCACGCTCACCACAGGGCTTAATAGTTCCGGCGTTTCAGGCACGTAGATCACATGGTCGGCTTTGCTGGCGATGAATGTATCCCCTTCGGTAGCGATAGCGATCACCCGCCCGCCCCGCGCATTGGCCTGCTCAATTTGGCTGATCATCTTTTCGTATAACGCATCTTTGAGCGCAATCGCAACTACGGGCATCTGATCGTCAATCAGCGCGATGGGGCCGTGTTTCATCTCACCTGCGGGGTAGCCTTCCGCATGAATGTAGCTGATCTCTTTCAGTTTCAACGCCCCTTCCAGCGCGACGGGGTAATTTAATCCACGCCCTAAGTACAGGAAGTCGGAATAATGCTTGACGGCGTTCGCCAACTCGCGGATAGCGCCGTCATTTTCTAACGTGCGTCCGACCAAATCCGGCAGGCGGACAAGGTCTTGGACATAGGTTGACCGCTGTTCAGGGCTGAGAGTGCCCCGCAGTTGCGCTAGATACAACGCCAACAGATATTGATCGACCACGCTGGCGGTGAAGGCTTTGGTCGAAGCCACGCCGATTTCAGGGCCAGCGTTCATCAAAATATGCCCATGAGCGACGCGCATGGCTTGGCTACCAATCGCGTTGACAATGCTCCAAATCAGCGCGTTGTTTTTCTGTGCTTCTTCTAAAGCGGCCAGCGTATCCACTGTTTCGCCACTTTGGGTGATGGCTAAAACGGCGGTAGCGTCATCAATAATCGGGTCACGGTAGCGGTATTCGCTCGCATAATCGACTTCTACCGGCAGACGCGCCAAGCGTTCGATATAAAATTTACCGATCAAGCCACTATAAAAACTGGTTCCGCAAGCAGTGATGACCATCCGCGTCAGCGATTGGGCGCGTTCAGCGGTTAATTTCAGGGAAGGAAGCAAAATTTCGCTCGTTGCAAAATCCACCCGCCCGCGAATCGTATCGGTCAAGCTACGACCTTGCTCAAAAATTTCTTTTTGCATGAAATGTTTGTACTCGCCTTTGACGGCGCTCACAGGGTCCCATGCAATTTGATGTACTTGTGTGGGAACGGGATCACCCTCCAGCGTTTGCAGGGTGAAATTTTTCGCGGTGACGGTTGCCATCTGCCCATTTTCAAGGAAGATCATTTGGCGAGTGTGTTCGAGAATTGCGGGGATGTCAGACGCAATGTAGTTTTCACCATCGCCTAACCCAATTGCCACCCCGCCCGCGTTGCCAATCCGCACAGCCACAACACGATCAGCCTGTAGGGTGTGCATCGCGACGATGGCATGCGCGCCCCGTAATAATTTCACGGTTTGTCGCGTGGCTTCGGTGATGTCGCCTTGTGCGCCGTTACTCGCAAAACGGGCGATTAACTGCACAATCACTTCCGTATCGGTATCAGATTTAAATTCAACACCTTCGGCTTGAAGTTCTTCGCGCAGTTCCAAATAATTTTCAACGATGCCATTGTGGACAACCACATACTGCCCATCCATGCTGACGTGCGGGTGAGCGTTGCGTTCGGCAGGCGCTCCATGCGTTGCCCAACGAGTATGCCCAATGCCGATGTTCCCCGTCAGCGGTTCTTGCGCTAAACGACTGCGCAGGTTGCTCAGTTTGCCGACGTCGCGCCGTACATCAATTGTTGCCTCTTTGAGGACGGCAATCCCCGCCGAATCGTACCCACGATACTCCAGCTTGCTCAAGCCTTCTAGGATGATTGACGCGGCATCTTCCGCACCGACATAGCCCACAATTCCACACATGTGCACAACTCCTCAAACGCGAAGGTTCATTTCGAAACGCTCGCAATCGTATGTTCATTCGCATCGTAACCATTCCATGAGCGTTCATTTTAATGGATGTTCACATCCAATATGGTATTTTCATAAGAAAATGATCTATTAAAAACTTTTATAAAGTATAATTACCTTTAGAAAACCTGATATCAAACTGTGAGAAACTTGATCATGTTAGGGAATGAACTTCTTCAAGGCGAAAAAGTCTATTTATCGCGCCCGACCAATGATGACATGCGGATGTTTGCCGAATGGTCTAATGACATCGAATATTATCGGTTGCTACGGCGGGGCATGGTGTATCCGGACTCGGCTGAAGACACGCAGGCATGGATCAACGACGCCATTCGCAAAGAAGAATTGATCCCGTTTAGCGTCCGCACGTTAGATAAAGATCAGTTGGTCGGCATGATCGCGATCAAAGATATCGTATGGCAAGCGCGTCATTGTAGTTTTTTTGTGGGGATCGGCCGACAGCCGGATCGTCGCATGGGCTATGGAACGGATGCCGTCCGCATTTTGCTGAAATATATCTTCCTTGAAATGAACCTGAACCGCGTTGGCCTCGACGTGATGGATTATAACGTCAATGCCCAGCGGGTGTATGCGGGCATGGGCTTCCAACATGAAGGCACGCTCCGCGCATACAGCTATCGCGATGGCGTGTATTACGACATGCACATCATGGGGATGCTGCGCTCAGAATGGGAAAAGATCAGCGGCTTCCCGCCGATTCGTTATGGGGACGAGGGATTAGAGGCGTAGCGAGAGGTAAGTGTACGTCACCTGTTGCGCTGAGCGAGGCAGGTTAAATTTTGTGGGCAAGGCGATCTTGCCCGTTTTAAATACACCTCACCTGCTTCGCTACGCTTAGCCGTCCTCTCCGTGGGGAGAGGACAAGGGACGCGGACAGGTCAGGTTATGTTTTGTGGGCAAGGCACCGACTTGCCCCTACAAAATCCTCTTATGTAACGTGATTGTTCCCGCCCTCTCCCCACGGAGAGGGCACGACCCCGTCGGGGTGAGGTGCCCTTCAAAAAATCACAATCACCGTAGGGACACCCGTTTTAAAACACCTCACCTGCTTCGCTGATGCTCAGCCGTCCTCTCCATGGGGAGAGGACAAAAGACGTGAACAGGACAAGTTATGTTTCGTGGACAGGGCAAGTCGATGACTTGCCCCTACAAACTCCGCATGTATAACATGATCTTTCCCGCCCTCTCCCCACGGAGAGGGCACGATAGCGTTGCTATCGGGGTGAGGTATCCCTCAACGCAAAAACGACCCTGCGGGCCATCACGTCATAAATTTCAACTGAATTCAAAAAGGGATAAAAAACAAGGGGATGTGACAATCTTCAATGTGGGCATTATAAGACTCAATCCGAACAATCCGTTAGCCTGAACCTCAAAACGAAATTCCTCAAATTTATCGCCTTTCCTCAATTCGTCAACATGGAACGCTTCTCGAACCGAGTCTAGCTTTGGCTTTGCGGTGATTGGGAGAGACTGAACCTCTCCCCAACCACCTTGAAGGCTCGCTGCTCTCGCCAGCAAGACTCCCGTAGGACAGTCTAACACGCTTCCGCGAAGTCCTTGCCAGCACAGCGATTTTTAATCGGTTTGTTGAGTGAAAGAGGAAATGGCAATGACCCGCGTTTTTGTTTTTACCAACCACAAAGGGGGTGTCGGCAAATCGACATCCGCCACCAATACGGCGCTCGGTATCGCCGGGATGCTGCGACGTGCTGGCGCTCCCAATTCGAGAGTGTTGCTCATTGATACCGATAGTCAGGCACATGCGACTCTCGTGACGACGGGGACAAAAGACTATGGCACAGATGATAGTCTGTACACTGTACTGATGGCAGACCGTCAGAATGCGGCACAGACCCTGCTCAACTGCATTGTGCAATCCACATGGGATGCCGACCTCCATGTACTACCCGCCTCCCCTATGCTGGAAGGCGCAGAGCGCGAATTGATGGGCATAGCAGGTGCGCCTTATCGTCTAGCCGACCCTCTGAGCCGCATTATCAATCGCTATGCCGCCATCGTGATTGACACTCGCCCATCATTCTCCCTGATGACGGAAATGGGGTTGATTGCGGCAACTGACGCGATAGTTCCTGTCGAACCACGCTATTTGGAAACCGTTGGCTTGATGAGCGTCATCGGGAAAATCAATGACATCCGTGATGGCTGGCGGCAACCGAACCTGCGGGTCAGTGGCATTCTGGTCACAAAGATGAATACCCGCATCCGGGGACATAATCACCTACTGGATGAACTGAAAGGTCATAGTGTTCTGGGCAAGCTGCTGCTCGGTGTTGTGCCAGCAAATGAGGCAGTGTCTTACGCCCATCAAAATCACCAAAGCATTTTTAACTACGATCCGAAAGCATCTGCGAGTAAGGCATACGCACAGTTTGTTGGCAAGCTGGTGCAGCGCATTGCCAAAGGCGGTGCCTAATGCCAGCCAAGAACCAAACACAACGTATTGATGAACTGCTTGGCGGTGTCACCGAAGAACTGCTGCTGGGCAACCCGCAGCAGTTTGAAGATAACAGCATTCGAGTGGAACGGTTGCTGCTGGAGATGGTGCGTCCTGATCCGGTGCAACCACGTCGAGTGTTGCCAGAGCAGTTGCACTTCGCCTTCCACAGTAATCGCCTCACCCCGACTCAGGCGCTCAAAGAACTGGTTCAGCTTGTACAGGTCGCCGCCCGTCAGCGAGGGCGACCTTTCAATAATGTGCTGGAACTACTGCCTAATCCTGATGATGAGACTGATGAAGACCAATCCGTTCATCTCTCCCCGGAAGAACAACTCCTGCACGATCTGGTGAACCTTGCCATCACGATCCGTGATGATGGACAGGTCAATCCCCTGACAGTGGTGGATGTCTCGCAGGGCGTCACTCAGCAGTTCCGCATCGAGACGGGTGAACGACGCTACTGGGCGACGTGGCTGCTGCGCGATTTCATTGCTGGCTACAACAGTGATGGGATGATCCCCTGCATCATCATTCCCGCAGAGCGCTCGTCGGTCTTTCGTCAGGCAAAAGAGAACACCGCCCGCAGCGGACTATCAGCGATAGCGATGGCGCGACAGGCTGCTCTGCTTTTGCTGACCGTGCATGGGTACGAGGTCCCTTCTCATGCAGTATCGAATGACTTCTATCGTCAGGCGCTCAATCTGGATCTGCGAGGCAAACGGGAATATACAGAGTCAATTCTTACAGCGATGGGCGGCATCAAGAAAGCCCACTTCAGTGAAATCAAAGCTTTATTGAAGTTATCAGATGAAGCTCTTGAACTTGCAGATCGTCATGCACTTGAAGAAAAAAGACTTCGCTACGTGGTTACGTTACCACAGGAGTTCCACACCGAAATAATCCGCCAAATCATTGACTTTAACCTGACAAGCAAACAGGTCAAAGAACTTTGTGCGGGGGATGGACTTGATGCTGGAAACGAGAGTGATGAAGTCGAGCATCTTCCTGCATCAGCTGTAAAGTTGGCAAAAATCGCGCAAGTCAGCAATACAACATCAGCGCAAGATTTAGCGCAAGCAATGATGCGCCAGGAAGGTGACGCGAATCTGGCGCGTGCCAGACTACAAGCCATGAGAAAATTGCTCACCGAAGCCGAACGCTATTTGACAGAAAGTTAAAAAGGTTCGCCCGGGCGAACCTTTTGGAGATGACAGGATGACCAGAACACGCGCTCCACCTTAGAACGAAAAAGCCCACTTCACACAAGGCGGGTGGGCGGCAGGCGGATGATACATTGGCGAACTCAGCACTCCCAATGTATCACAACCTCCAATCTCCTGCAACTGATTTTTGCGCTTTCGTCGTGTTAGAAAAACACGACCTTTATTCAGCTTTGCTTATTGATGGAGGTTTTGGAGATGACATTTGATCTGGAGCATCTACGCTCCCATAATCCGATTGAAGAAGTGGTCGCGGAGAAATTCGCGTTGAAAAAGAGTGGTTCGCGCTTCATTGGTATCGAGCATGACAGCCTCGTTGTTGTGCCAAATACTGGATTTTATTTCTGGAACTCACGCGGCGAACATGGCGACGTGTTTGATTTTGTCGGACGGCATCTGTTATCCCTCGGTGCTTGGAATAATCGTGACGCAGCGCAGTTTATGGAAGTCGTGCGCTACCTGGCGCAGCGGGCGGGTATCCCGCTGGAAGAAAACCTCAATTTTAAGAAATCGTCTGTATGGGCAGAGCGCCAGCTTGTCCAGCGACTGCACGAAATGCTGTTGAACACTCCTATCGCGCTCACGTATGTCACAGAGAAGCGTGGTTGGCAGTTGAGCACCGTCAAAGCGGCACGGCTGGGATTTATGCCGCAGGACAAACGTGCGCTGCTGGTGGACTTGAACCTGTCAGACCACTGGCGGACGGTCATACAAAAATTTCCACCCAACATGGTTGTTTACATTCATACGGAGCAAGGACGCCTGACTTACCTCAGTGGACGCAGCATTGAAGGTAAAAAACACTACAACCCGCCCCGCGACACCATCGGGGAACGTCAGCCGTACTACAATTACCTCTACAGTCGGCAGGCAGAACAGGTCGTCATCGTGGAAGGTCAGGCAGATGCCATCACTTTTGCCGAATGGGGTATCGCAGCGGTTGCGATCAACGGAATGCAGGCAGCAGATGAACTGCTCAAACGACTGAAAGTACATTCACGTCTGTTCGTCGCGCTGGACAATACCGACGATGCCCGCGCCAAAAGTCGGGGGCTTGCCCTGACACTGAAAGGTGCAACCTACCTGCCCATGCTGCCCGGCGAGGTAAAAGATTTCAATGACTGGCTGCAAACAGGAGCCTCCACTGAGGATGCGCTGACACTCCTCAATAAGGCGGAAAGCTGGCTGGCAGTGGAAGTCCATCACGTCGCCAATCTCGAAGGTCTGGAGCGACAGGATGCCATCCGCGACTTATTCACCAGTGCCAGCGGACTGGATGAATTCGCGCTGGCAGAATTCAAGAGCCTGATGGCAACGATTGGGGTGAAGGGGCGCACCTTTGCAGAGATGTATAAAGCCGCTCAATCGCAGCTGGAAAAGACAGAAGGAGCAGATATGCCCGAAGTGTTAAGCGACAGCATCCCGATCTTGTCTCCGGCGCTGGGTTTCCGACGCGAGGTGGCAATGGTTACAGTGTCCGTGATCGAACGCACCAAAGGGAACAAGCTGAATACGCAACCTTATCTCGTGACTAGCACCCGTGAACTGCGCCGCCTATCCGACGAGCAGATTATAACGATCAGCGATCAGGAGGTCGCTCTGAAAGTGATACCTGATGGCTCGGAATTTCTGATGCGCTGGCGTTACAGTGATATTCGACGTTATCTCGATGGAGAAACGATTCAGCCCGGCGCGGTGTTCGCTGCCATCCATGATCTGTTCAAGACCTATGTCGATTTCCGATCTGACATCGAGAGTCGCCTGCTGACGCTGTGGACGATTGGCACCTACTTCTACACCATGTTCCCCGCTTATCCCTATCTGGCGTTAAATGGTCCGAAGAATAGCGGCAAAAGCACGGTGATGCGAGTGTTGCAGCCATTGGCATTCAACATGATTACCACTTCTGACCCAACAGGTCCGAGCATGTTTCGGCTCATCCACCAGACAAGCTGTACGGTAGGCATTGACGAAGCCGAACGCTACCACAATCCTAAAGACCCCGGAATGCAGCAGATCCGGCAGTTACTCAACAGCGGCTACAAACAGGGGATGCCCGCGATCCGTGTCACCGGGGATGACCTGAAACCGCAGGCATTTGATGTTTACTCACCCAAGATTCTGGCAGCGATCATGGGACTGGAAGACATCCTCGCCAGCCGCTGCATTGCGATCTCAATGCGGCGTACCACGCGCAAAATGCCATCATTCCCGCCGGATTTTGACGGCGCAGCGCTGCGTCACCAGCTTTACACCCTCGCACTGACTCATTTTCAGACGGTGTATCGCAACTATTTCGAGCGTCCCGAACTACACAAACTGCATAACCGCTCCGGTGTTCATGGTCAGCAGAAAAGATGCTCCTGCGCCAATGTCGTCGAAGTAAGACTCGTTCTCTTCCGACCAGGGGATGCCGATGACTGGACGCACCGACATGCCATTAACGAAGGAAGCGGTGTCGGGATTGAGGTCAAAACGCCACTCGGAAGCCTGCACGCGGCGGCGCTGCACCACCCACACACGCGGCGCATCACCATCTGGCAAAATGACCTGTAAATTGACCGGGTAAGCGACTTCGCGTCCACTGTCGCCACCCTGAATTACATCATCCTGCGCTTCCAACGCCAGCGGGGTTGGAGTTGGACTGACAAGGGGTGTGGGTGTCGGGCTGACTTCTGGAGTAACTTCAACATTCCCGGATGAGCGTCCACCGAGCAGCCGCGTAAACATAAAGCCGAAGAAGACCAGCGCCGCCAATCCTACCGCCAGCATCACCTTCGGGGATGGCTTGCCGGAGGCGGGTTTGACCTCATCCTCCGGTGCATCCAGCACGATGTTCTGTTTTGCTGCTTCCTGCACTCTGCCCGGCGAGCGCGCCCAGCGCGATCCCACCGGCACAAGCGCGGCTTCGTCGTAGCGTTTAATGAGTTCGGCGGCAACCTGCCGTTCGAGTTCGTCCGAGCCGACAGCACCTGCCGTGCGGACTTCGCGTTCGTAAGCCGCTTTATAGGCACGCTGGCGATCCGTCGGAACCAGTTCCCACAGCGCATGAAGTTCACTCAGGGACAATGCGCGCAGTGCTTCGATTGAATGGTAGCGTAAAGTCTCCATTAGGAACTGCCTCCGATCACACTGCCGCTGCCACCGAGCGCCGCCTGCTTACGCATGGCTTCGGTGTAGGAAGCATCGCCATCATCCCCCGTCGCTTCAACAGTCACATCGACCTGTGGCTCAACGGTGATGTCTGGTTCAACGTCGATCTGCGGTTGAATAATGGGCTGAATGCCGGTCTGTGGCACTGCCATCATGCCAAATGCGGTGAGTTCATTAGGCAGCATTTGGGCGCTGTGTTCCAGCCGGTTGACTTCCTCACGGGCGGTATCGTAGGACAAGTTCCCGTCCGAGCGTACCTGCTCGACCAGTGCCGTCCGCGTCTCGTCGGTCAATCTGCCATCGGGCGATGACTTGACCTCGCGCACGACCTGTTCCGCCTGATTGCCGGAAATGCCCAGTCGCAGCGCCTGATCTGCGAATAACCCAAAGCGCGGCAGGTTATCCTGCACGGGCGGTTTCTCGCCACCCACAGGCATCACGCCCATCGCTCGCGCCATACGATCCGCCACCGTTAAATGATCAGTGCCGCCAGCGGTGGGCTGTCCATTCTGGACGCGCTCCGTCTGCATTCCCCGGATGACATCGCCCATGACCCCGGCGACATCGCTGCCGCCCGACACTTTCAACTGTCCTAACATGACCTGCATTTGCAGGCGGGCGACGTTTGCCAGCGCCTCGGCACTCTGTTCCAGCCGTGCCGCCACCTGGTCGAAGCGCGTCATGTCTGACTTGCCATCCCGTTCCATCATCGCACCCAGTGTGGAATGCGTGCCAGTGGAAGCCCGCAGCGCATCCGAAACATGCTGTTCCATCTCTTCACTGTTCATCTCGGCGGCATAATCGCTGCCTTCCTGTCTCCTGCGAGCATCCGATTTATCCTCACCGCCTTCGTTCAGAGGGACAGATGCGACGGGCGTAAACATTCCTGTTCGGCGCTCTCTGGCGGGCGTGAAGCCTGCGACCATCTCGCCGTTTTCGTCTTCAAACCAGTCAGCATCGTTCTGCGGACGTGCGCCGCGTTTGCGCTTTGCGTCTTTGGGCAGCGTCCAGCCTTCCAATGCTTCGCCAACTGCCGGAACCAGCATCGGGCGGGAAGTCACCCGTCCATATTCATCGTATTCCGCCTTTGCCGGGTCACGGTCACTCAAGAGCGCCGCTCCTACCAATGGACCAGCAGCACGCCCGATGACCGGGATATCCCGCGCTACCTGCCGCGTCGCCACACCCTCAGTGAACTGCTCGGCAGCTTCGCCCAACGCTGTGCCACGTAAGCCCGGAAGATGGGTGAGCGTTCGCGCCGCGCCGCTCAGACTGTTGAACCCACCCAACATCAAACCGGCTGCCTGCGCCGTCGTCGCGCCGTTGTTCATGGCATTCATCCCCGCCAGCGCATTTGATCCCATACTGGTCATCAGCGATGCGCCACCCGTCGCGGCGGCGGTTGCTCCCGTGACAGCCGCCGATGTGACCGAACCGGGCGAGAGCAGGACATTGCCCGACACCTGACCCATCGCATTGAACAGACGGTTGAAGCTGTTCCAGACCGCTTTTATCCCCGACCACATGGTAATCACAATAAAGACCAGACAGATCAAGCCGATGCCAATGATGGCAGCGGCACTGCCCGTTGCTGCACCCGCCAGAAAGAAGCCGATCACCAGCGCCTGAATCAGGGCGATAATCGTGGTCTGGACAATCAGTTCAATCCACTGGTTCAGTAACAAATCACCCAAGAATTGTGCCGTTTGACTTGAGCGACGTAGCACGAGCTTTCGACGGCTCGTTTGCGTCGCGTTTCGCCCACCTGGAAGCCAGTCAGCCGACTGATGCTTCCACTTTTGATTCGGAGATATAGAGGAACAATGGCTAAACAAACGAAGAAGCAACAGCAGAATCTCAACAGCCTGACCACAGGCGTTATCACCGTCGGCCTGGACATTGGCTATGGCGTGGTGAAGGTGGTCACCAACGATGGCGCGTTCGCCTTCCCTTCTGTCATGGGTCATGCACGGGAAATCAAGTTCCAGCAGGAGACCATCCAGCAGAAATACCCCGGCGACCAGATCAGCGACGATGATGGCACATGGTTTGTCGGCGATCTCGCGCTGGCACAGCTCCCACCCGGCGAACTACTCCGTCTGCGTGGGCGCACCGCCAATGAAAAAACGATGGGCAATACCTTCCGTCAGCGCCTCGCAAAGGTTGCTATCGGCAAGCTGGTGCAGGGGGTGTGGGGGCGGGATGTCGTCCATCTCCGCATCAGTACGGGCCTTCCCGTCGATCACATGCGGGATGCCGCCGAACTGAAGGAAGCCCTGCTGGGACAGCATCTCATCAAAACCGACTCCTGCGAGGTCATTGCCAACGTGACTGAAGTCATCGTGATGCCGCAGCCATATGGTTCAGCGTATTCGCAGATGCTTACGCCCACTGGCGAGATCAACGTCTATCACACCTACATGCGAACCGGGATCGTGGACGTAGGCACGTACACGGTGGATATTGCCCTCGATGACGACGGCGAATTCGTGGACAGCGAAAGCGGCAGTGTCGAAGGTGGTGTGTACACCGCGCAGGAACGCATCTCCGCCATGCTGGAACGCGACTACCGCGAGAAGATGCCCTACAAGATCATCGAACAGGTTCTCAGGACAGGCATCTTCACCGCCAGTGGCAAGCCTATCGACTACAGCGATGAGGTCGAGGAAGCCCTATCCCCCTTGCGAAGCGCAACCGTCAATCTCATGTCTGAGAAGTGGCAGCGCGGAACAACCGTCGATGTCATCTACCTGAGTGGCGGTGGCGCGGAACTGGTCTACGAGCAGATCGTCGAAGCCTACCCACAAACCAAATTGGTGCCGGAAGCGCAGATGGCGAACGCGAGAGGCTATCTCTACTACGCCAACTTTGCTCAGCGCGAAGGTTAGTTCAGAACGGGGGTTTTACCGGGTATGCCAGGTGTGTATACCGCGTAAAACCCCTATATAAGGAAGGATGCAATATGCCAAAGAAGAAAAGCAAGCGCGGGTTCAAGCTGATTGCCTTCAAAGCCTACTACGACACTGACCAGGACATTCTGGACTGGTGGGAAGGGATCGAAGAAGGTGAGCGCAGCGATGCCATGCGCGATCTGATCCGGGAGCTGTTGGGTGTCAGACGGAAGCCAAAGACACCCATTATCGACCTGCCGGAGCTACTGGAAGTGCGGCGGGACACGTTATGGATACGGGATGCGCTCAACGACATGCCCGCCTATCTGGAGCGCGTCATCCAGCATGTGGCAGCCAACGTCGCCGTTCAGCCCGTTGCTGTAGGACAGCATCCACCCAGAGCATCGCCGTCAGTACAGAGAGACGAACCTGCTCTGACGGATGACGATGCCGAGCGTCGGACGAAGCGCATGAGGAAAGCCACATGGTGATCTGTTCCGCATGTCCGACGCATCAGCCCGCTGGCGCGGCCTGGTATCGCTGGGTCACGGCAAGCGTGTCCAGCGATACGCCTATGACCCTGAAGAACCTCTGCGGTTTTCATAAGACCACTATGGGTCATAGGCAGCCAGCTAAATCGCTGGCTCCTCAACGCCGGAGTGGCTCGGTGCAGCGCCCGTTGGCGACTGCACCCATGCGGCGGTGTTGCATGTCCGCCGCACCTGTCGCGCTGGTTTGCCAGCCCGACAGACCACACCCCAGCGAGATTTCGCGGTGTGTGGCGGTGTTGCTCATCGGAGCAACACGTCAGCCCATCATGCGACGGCTGACCAAACAAAACGACAAGTACAGGAGAGCAAAATGATTCACCGAGAAGTAATTGCCGAAGTTGCTCGACGGCTGCCACACCGCACGCAACGCGACGTGGCAGAGGTGGTCGAAGTGTTGACCGAAGTCTGGTCGGGAGAGTTAGTCAATGGAAGGAGCATCATCGTGCCAGACATCGGGCGCTTGAGCATCGAAGTGCAGGACATGAAAGCCGGGGGCTTGCTCGCTCAGCATGGACGACTGCGCCGGGTGTATGGGCGCTTCCGTCCTACAGAGAACTTGAAAATAGCGATACAGGAGGTTGACCTTGAACAAGCGTAAGAACCGCGATGGCTACACCGAACGTCTCAGCGTGGGTTTCACACCGGAACAGATGCGCCGGCTGGAGGAGATTCTGCGCGTCCGCGCTCGGCAGGGACAGATGCAGAACAAAACCGACCTCATCCGCGATGCACTAAATCTGTATCTATCTCATCAGGACGACATCCCCGGCACTCGCGCCGCGATTACTCGCAAGCTCGAAGGTCGGCTGGATGCGGTGGAGGAGCAGCTTCAACGGCAAAGCGATTTGCTGGAGAAGATGGTCGCCTTCTTCAAGCGCAGACGAGAGGCGTAAGATATGGATCGGAAGCAGATGTGTGTCTCGAATGTGAAGTACAAGAAGCCCACCGCTAACGAGAGCAAGCGTATGGGCAATCTGCTCAAGTACCTGACCTACAGGGAGTCTCGCACCGAGAAAGCGCGTCATGCTGGAGGTCGGGAACGCTGGCTGGATCGGGGTATGGGTGGTTCGGTGGCTGAAATCGCTGACCGCTGTGACGCTTACCAGAGTGAGCATGTGCTGATGTTCTCAGTTGTGATTAACCCGAATGTGGATTTAATCCGCATGGTACCGCCGGAGCGGCGTGAGCAGTTTGTGCGCCAGCTCACCGAGCGCACGATGAACGACTTCTTCGATGCCAGAGGCATAGATACTGGTGTCGAGTGGTCTGCGGTGCTTCACCATCGCCAAACCGATGGCGACGAAGCACCGGGTCAGCATAACCCGCATACGCACGTGGTTCTGCCGGGCACGTACTACGACGCTGACGAAGGCAGGCGCAAGCCTTTGTATTTCTCGCGTAACCGCGAAGTCAATCATATCGACATGCTACACGAGGTCACGCAGGAGAACATGGTCGCGCTCATGGATCGTTTCGCGGGGCGTGACTGGGAACAGCGTTACGATGCGCTCGCGGCTGTACGTGAACAGCAGGAGCAGGTTGCCCATATAGATGAAGCGCACGGACACGAACCGGAGATCGGTGCTGTCTGGGCAGGTGTGCGCCGGACGGATGAAGATACCAGTGCGGTGGGATTCTACGGGTGGTTCAAGAATCGTGAAGACGAGACGACCCTGCAATTCCGCCCGGTGATGGACAACCTTGACCACGAGGAAGCTGAACTACTCGCCATCCAACTCAAGGAGCAGTTACGTGAACGACGCGACCAGCGCGATATCGACACCAGCGCAGGGTTATATCCCGTGCCTGATTTTGAACTTTGACCATAACGCACACAGGAGCCGGAAGCGCACCCCGTCGCCAAACGAACGCGCTTCTAGCCCCTGTGTACATCTAAAAGGATAAACACAGTATGACACAGAATACGACAGCGAACAACGAACGAATCGTTGCGAGAAGTGAATTTCTTGCGGCGTTGTACCCGGATGTGCCGGATAAGCTCTGGCTGGAACTGCGCTGTATCCATCCCGAAACAGGCGAAGTTCGGTCATTCTGGGCGCAGCCTGATAACGACAAACAGCGGGAACCTATCTTCAAACAGGCGGACATGCTTAATACTGAGGGCTACGGCGTGTACTTTGCGCCTTGCCTGCGGAAAGAGAAGAAAGGAAGCGCGGCTTCAGCGGCGCTCGTGCCTGCTTTGTGGGTCGATGCCGATTGTGATGGCGACCCGATCCAGCGCGATAAAGGACTGACGAAGTTGCACGAGTTCGAGCCTGCACCGTCCGTCATCGTCGATAGCGGGGGCGGTTGGCACGCTTACTGGTTGCTGGACGCGCCGTTCCTGCTGGAAACCGATGAGGATAAGCAAAGAGTCGCTCATATCCTGCATGGGCTTTTCAGAGTGTTGGATGGCGACGAAGCCTATGTGAAGTCGGTGGCATCCGTCATGCGCCTGCCAGACAGCATCAACACCAAGCCTGACCGTGAGAGCGCGATGGTGAAGGTGACAGATTGGCATCCAGACCGACGTTATGCGTTGAACAGCTTCGACTGGTTGGAAGTGAAGCCGCAGTCGAACGGACACACACCGATGTTCTCGACCAACGGCAACGGCCATCATCCACTGCCGCCACGCACAGAGCAGTATCTCGCCAGCGGAGCGCACAACGGCAGCCGTAACGCCGAACTCTTCGCCGCCGCCTGCCAGATGCGCGATGCGGGCTACAGCCAGAACGCCGCCGAACGGGAGTTAGTCGCCCGGCATGTCGCCGATGGGGGTGGTAGCGAGAATCCTGCCTCACGCGAGAAAGAAGCCAGAGCGACCATCGCCAGCGCTTATCGCCAACCGCCCAGAGAACCCATCGCCGCAGCGAAGGATCATGCCCGGCAGATGATCGGTCAGCTTGTCGGGCGCTTCGAGGTCGAGCAGAAGACAGAGCGACCGACCACAGCGCAAATCGCGGAAGTAGTGGAAGCGTGCGTGCATCTCAACGCAGTCGAATGGGCAGAGGAACGCCAGCGCCTCAAAGCCTTATGCGGCGATGGGCTGAAGATCGGTGACATTGACCGCCTTTATAAGGAAAAGAAGCGCGAACTGGACCGCCAGCGCCAGCAGGAGTATGTCGACACCGAAAGTTACATCCTGCTCGATGGCAAAATGGTCTATCGCAAGGAGAGCTATCGCGGCACACACGAGAAGACCGTCGCCGACTGGTCAGCGACTGCACTTCATCAGACCTGCCAGGTCGATGACGACGGCAAGGAAACCCATCACACTGCGCTGGAACTGCGGCGTGGCGAATCCGCCAAGCGGCTGGACGTGCCGGGTGATGTGTTCGTTGATGATGTCGCGCTCAGACGCTTCATCGGCGCAAATGCTGGGTCACAATATGTGGTCCGGGCGGGGATGTCCAAGCATCTGGTTCCTGCAATTGTGCAGTTGTCCAGTGAGTTTCCAACCCACCGCCACTACAACTTCATGGGCTGGATGCAGCTCGATGGCAGATGGGGCTATGTGTCCCCACAGGACTGCATCACGGCGAAGGGTAAGCTGGCTGAACCGCCATCGGTTGAACTGGATCATCGTCTGCGCGACTACGGTTTGCAAGCGACGAGTTGGGCTGACAGCCTGGGGGCGTTCGATGCCGTGACGAAGGTCTTGCCGCCGCATCTGGCATCCTGCCTGATCGCGTTTGCGTTGCTGCCCGTGCTTCAGCGTTTCTTCCCGACGACGGCTACCCGTCCAGCGGTGCATCTGGTGGGTACATCAGGCAGTGGTAAATCCGAGATTGCATCTCTGTTGAGCAACTTCTATGGGCAGTTCAGCCGCGACACGCCGCCCGCGCAATGGGGCGATACCATCAATACCGTCGAAACACTCGGCTATCCGCTCGCCGATACCGTCTTCTGGGTGGATGACTACAAAAGCATCTACGCCGATGAGAAGACGTTCACCCGCTTTCTGCAAAGCTACTCGCGTGGCATGGGACGCGGACGGCTAAACCGTGAAGCGAAGGTGCGCCAGGAGAAGCCCTGTCGCGGGCTGATCCTGTCCACCGGCGAGACGACTATCGAGGGCGAGATGTCGGTGATTGCCCGAATGCTGGTGCTGGAAGTACCACCCTGGGAAAAGCGTGATCCGGATGGGCAGGCGCTCGTTCATGCCGAAGGGCTGCGGGATAGTCTGTCGGGATTCACTGCGCACTTCGCATCATGGGTTGCCAGACAGCTTGAAAACGGCGATCTGAAGGAAGACATTGCCAATCGCTTCAGCAGCAATGTGAAGGGCTACAAGGCAAAACTCGCTGCCGAGATTGGCAGACAGTCCAACAATGACCGGGTAGTTAAGAACTGGGCAGTGCTGGTAACGGTCTACCAACTGCTATCGAACTTTCTGAACGACATGGATGAGGACTATCTGCTTCCAGGCTGGCAGGATGTGATCGTCGAGAGCGTCCGCACGCTGCGCCAGGAACGCGCCAGCGAGGTTTTTCTCGACATTTTGGGGCAGCTTATCGCTGGTGGGCAAGCGGTGGTTGACGACGACATGAAGAACCCGCGTGAGTATCCTCCCGGCGTAACCGTTGTTGGCTATAGGGACGAAGGCTTCGTCTATCTGTTACCGGAGATTGCCCACCGAGAGGTCAATCGGGTACAGCCGCTGCGTTTCACCGTGACCGCTATCGGGATGCAGTTGAAGGAAGATGGTCTTTTGCTTCCGGGAACAAATACCATGACTGTTCAGCGTCGCGTTCGCGGTGGCAGAGTGCGATTATGGCAGTTAAAAGCTGATGCAATGGGCTGTGACACCTGTGACGATGAGACAGTGAACTTGTAGACCGCAAAAGTAAGGCTGTGCCTGTTGTAAAAGGGGCTTGTGACAGTTGTGACACCTGTGACTCTTGTATATCTCAGGTGTCATATGCTTTACATTCGAAGCAACTAATCCTCTTTTGTTTGACTCCATGCCATCCTTACAGTTAGATTTACTTTGGCTCCAGCTTTTGCAATAATCGCATTTCCTTCTGTGTCTAATTCTAGACCAAACTCAATCTCAATTTTATCTGGTCGTTCGGATAGTTTTATTGAATTTGCTGTATCTGCAACCTTGGTTGCCACATCTTTTATAGTTTTCAACGCATTTCCTAGTGCTTCAGATGATCTCTCTGCAAGCCGCTCAATATGATTATCAAGACCAACATCTATTGCTCCGCCTCGCGCAGTGAGTTCAATGAGAATAGGCTGGGTATCATTAGAATTTTGCATTTTATTACATCCTATCGTTATTTAAATTCCAAGTATAATACTATAAGCTTTCTAGAAAAAGGAAGCGATGAACAAAATAAATCATTTCAGAAAGGGATAACTAATACATGTCTAGTACTTTTATAGTAATGAGAGAATCTATTGTTCGTGTTTGGTCTCCTCGCGGATTTGTAGTGGGATCTGGACTTTATCTCGGTGACAGCCTTATTGTCACTTGTGCTCATGTGATAATTAATGCTCTTGATGGAGTAAGTATTGCAACAAAACCATCGGGACGAATACAAATTGATTTCCCGTTAATTGAAAGAGACAATATCGTTGAAGCAAAAGTTATTGCATGGCAGCCTAAAAATTTAGGTCGAGGTAAAGATCTGGCGATTTTGCAGATTCTAAATAGAATACCAAAACTCAATCACACCGAGCTAGTTATAGATTCAAATTATTGGGATCATAGTTGTCGATCTTTTGGATTTCCAAAAGAATATAATCGAGATGGACTATGGGTAACAGGGATATTGCGCGATAAACAATCAAATGGAAAAGTACAAGTTGAAGCAATAAACCACTATACCTATTTTATTCAGCGTGGGTACAGCGGATCTCCTGTTTGGGATGATAATTTGCAGGGTGTAATGGGTTTAATTTCAAGTGCTGATGCACATCCTGAGACAAAAACAGGTTTTGTGATTCCAACAGAAAATTTACTTGAAGTTTATCCATTATTAGGAAAATTCCTTAAAAAACAGCAGTCGCAAAATATCAAGAGAGCCCTTAAGGAGATTGCTATTGGCGGCACACTAACTTTAGGGTCACTTTATCTGTTGTTTGAAGCTTATAAACATTACAATCATGAACACAATGAATCTGAGATAACTACAGGCTCAAATGAATTAAGTGGGTGGGAATTATTTATAGAGGACATAAGAGAGCACGATACACTCACCGATTATGAGCTTGAATTTATGTCGCAACTGGAAGAGCAGATGCATCATATTGATGAAAATACGGCGGAACATATTGACGATATAGAGGATAACAATAACGTTGATATTGAAAATGATGACTTTGATCTTCTTAACAATTAGTCCTTTGATCCTAGATTAATATGTGAAACATGGTTTTCTAAGTTTTCGAACTTACTTGTAGGAATCGCAATTATCCGATTTTCATCTCGGTAATCCAAGGCTAGAGTAGTAAAATTAATAAAGTCATTAGTACTTTCCAAAAATTCTGACGTAACATTTGTTTTGCGAGTAACAAGTGATAACATTATTATTTCTATAATTTTCCAATGCTCTTTGGAAAAATCCCATGTCAGTATTATTTGGCCCTTTGCTTTGCTACTGATTGCTCCCATTAACTGAGATAATAATCCAGATCTTTTATCAAATGTATGATTATCTGGTGATCTATGTCTATTATATATTAATTGGCTCTTAAAGCCCCTAGAGTTTATAATTTGATGTGCGTGTTTGCTCAATATAGTATCTTCTTCTATTAAATCTGTTAAGCGTTGCTGTAGCCAACTAATAGCACGCATTCGAGATGCGACAAGTATACTTGAACGCATAATACCACTTCTACCGCCTTCATCTGTTTCATTTGTATTTTCTACTTGTGAGATTGCAATTCTTCCATCACTCAGTTCGAAACATTTTAATATTTGAACCCCTCTAAACTCATCCGCATTCCACCCTTTACCTTTGGGAAGAGCAGAATACCATATTTGCCGACGTATTTCTCCGGAAACCTTACCTTCAATATCTTGTAGCGTATAACCCTTGGTTCCATTTTCTCGTAAGTTGTAGTCAAGAAAAAGCTTATCCACTAACAATTTACTCCTTAGGACGTGGTCGAATTGCATTAAAGAAACTCTTCATAAACGAGTTTATTCCTTCACCAGATGTAATACTACCACCAGCAATCACCGTTGAATATCCTGTACGTTCAGCTTCCATCTCCAGTCGATCACGCTGATTGCGATAATCTTTCAGAATGTCGCTTATGGTTGTTTCTCCCCATATATCAGATTTATTTACAAAAACATAAAATGCTTTCAAACGGTGGTTTACATCCGGATACTGCTGAAGAAGATTTAAAACATAATCAAAAGCCTCTTTATGAATACTGGATGGAGAGGCCTGATCAGGACTTTGAACCTCAGGATGTTTATAGTCAATGAGGAAAATAATTCCTCGAGGTTTTGTAGAAGTTAGGAGATCTACCCAATCCTGTTCCCATGCCTCTTCCTCTCCACTAACATCTCGCTCTATTTTTGTCCTTATGGTTTCTCCTGCCACGCGACTAGAAAATTTTTGAACTCTCTCTCCACCAGGGCGGGTTGGTTCCGGTGCAAAATCATTGAGAAACGAAGAATTTCCACGAAGCCATTCAATTAATGTTGTTTTTCCAGTTTGACGTGCTCCTAAAACTACAAAGCTCAAACCCCAAAATCTAACTATTGCGTAATCATAAATGCGATTTGACTCTCGCAAGCCAAATTGCGTTAAGGTTCCGGCTATTACAGACACAATTCGATCAAATAAATCACTCATATATCTTGTCCTTTAATAACAAGCTAGATCATAACCACAAGTATATAGTAATTGAAAATCGCTGCATACTATTTGGTATCCATTTAACTATAATAATTTATTAAATTTTTGTAACTTAAGTGTCACAGGTGTCACGCTGTCTCAGACTGTGACACTGATTTATACTAAATTTACAGAAAATTATACCTATATGCAAAATTTGTTTCGAGTACGTAAAAAACGCCTGTGACGGTTGTGACGATGAGATAGCCCACAGAATCAGCAACAGGAACGGACTATCTCGGTGCAGCACGACCCTGTTCAAGTCCTAAACAAGTCACATCCTCGATGCACCACCCTGCGAGTCTGCCTTCACAACAATATTCCACTAACCCGCATAGTATTCTTCCCGATTTGGTTTGCTGACCGGGCATGGGCAACCACTCTCACCGCCATCATCGTCAACTTCCCCGCGCCCGATCTGTACCGCTGACGTTCACACCAACCATCCACGCTCTGCGTCATCATCGCCTCAATCAGTCGATTTATCCTGCCCATCTTAGCAGGTGCAGTTGCGCGTCAATCCGGTTTTGACGGGATCGCTTTACCCGTTTCCTCCTGGCTTGTGCCGATTCCCTCACCGGAAACGGGTAGCGCCCTTCGGGTGACGCGACCACTTCGACGCACCTGCACCGATCTGGTCAGAAATGGCCAGCAGGCGATGAATGGTAAACGCAGATCATATTGGAGGTTTGAAATGGGCAGCAGCATCAGTGTACAAATCACAGGGTTCGTGGGAAGCGATGTGGTTCTGAAAGAGGTCGGTGAACAGCGTGTGGCGAGCTTCAGCCTGGCGGACAATCGTAAGACCAGCGCTGGCAAACAGCAGACGCTCTGGGTGCGGGTCAACGCTTGGAATGGTCTCGCTGACGTGGCGGTGAAATACATCCGCAAATCATCCCTCATCCAATGCGAGGCAGCCTGGTTGCGTCCATCCGCATGGATCAACCAGAACGGCGAGCCGCGTGTCAGCCTCGACCTGGATGCCAACCGCATCACCCTGCTGGATCGCGTCGCCACCAACGAGCAGGAAACTGAGCAAATCCCGTTCTGACGGCTGAATAAGCTCCATCCTCACAAGCGGCGTATCGCACGATGCGCCGCTTTTTTGTGTTACTCACCGTCTATCACTTCAAAATGCAGTGCGGCGAGTATCCCCCATGCAGACTCTGGCACGGCTTCGTGGATGGCGACATATTCGGCCAGTGCCTCGTCACCCCGTCCGAGCGCCTCCAGCGCCAGGGCACGTCGATAGCCAACTGCAAATTCAAAATTGCCCCACCCATCACCTGCTTCACGCTCAAAATCTTCAGGTTGCAATGCCTCAATCATCTCAAGCGCAAGTTCATGACTGGCTTCGTAAAAGCCGCAGAACAACTCACCTGTAGTCCCGCAATGAAAATTACCACGATCCATTATGAAAGGCGGATCGGTGATAATTTCCGCTTCATCCACTGCATCTGGAGTAGGTTCAGATGGCAAATCGGTGTCCTGAACATAGATAGGATCGCAACCAGCACGAGATGGGTCTGGCGGAAAATTATCAGAACGCAGCCTGATATCTTCAACCCTTTCATGAATAAACATATCAGTAAAGTTATCCCACCTCCCCCAGGCATTGTTATCTTCTCGCAAATCCGCGAACACCTCATGGACTGCCATGCATAATTCCGTTGAAGTATTCACTTGATCCAGCGCACCAAACAAGCGTTCCATTAAGAGTGATGCTGGCTGTTCGGAACGCAATTCAGCTACCAGTTCTAACGCCATTTCCCATTGATCAGTCAGGGCGTAGGCAATTGCTAACCTGAGACGGGCATACTGCCTCTGTTCCTCATTGAGTCTGCGTTGCCAGTCAAGATATCGTTCGGTACCTTCGCGCAGTATATCTGGTAACAAAAGTGCATGTTCATAAGCGATAATGGCGTTCTCAAAGTCGCCGGAACGCATCGCCTCTTCTGCGTATCGCAGCGCACAATTGAAGGTATCCTCAAAATCCTGACGAGTACTCTGATGCGTATAATATTCACCAGTCCAGGTAAAAACAGTTGTTTGTTCCCAAAAACACCACCAGGAGTCAAATCGATGATGGCTCTGCGAAATTTCCGTTTCAGTGAGTGTGTATTCAGCATTAGGTGAAATCTCCTCCATCATAGAGGAACTCCCGGTGCAGTAGCTTAATCTGCCATCAATCAAATCAAACAGGCTGTTATCTCGCCAGGCAAGAACCCGCATCCGCCGACACTCACCAAAGCCACGGTGAAAGTAATTACCTTCGAGTACAACCCATTCGTTTAACCCATCCGCGTTTACGTCATCAATCATCAGGGTGTGCACAATCCCTGTTCTGCCATCAGAACCGCCATACCGCACACCACTGTACCACCTTAGTGGAGATAATATGTGGTGATAGCCTTCTAAAGTCGGTTGTAATATCCAATATCCCACATAATTGAAAGACTGATACCCATCGGATGTCTCCCAGCGTATCTCCCGAACTTCAAGCAGCAGTTCATTGTTGCCATTGCCACTCAGGTCTGCGCGTGTAATCCCAATCCTGAAATTGCTGAATTCGATTTCGTCAGCAGCATTCAGTGCTTGTGGATTCTCGCGCAGCCAGGCATTGACCATCCATTCATTCCAATTTGCCTGTGTCAGTTCATCAAGAAAGATTGATAAAGAGAGAGAGTAGTAATTTCGGAATACCAATGATGCATTGCGAAGCAAATCGAAACTCGCCGTTTGATGAAAATTCGGATAACGCCAGAACAGGGTGTTATAGAGCGCTAACACAAGGTAAGTGTCATCTATGCGTGTTTCATCCAGAATGGCAATCGTTGTTAGATATTCCTCCACATCTGGCACACGCAGGCGATAGCTATCCTCCGCAGAAGATGAAGAAGTTACAACCAGAAAAAGAAGTGCTAAAAATATAACTCTCCGCATCACCAACCCTCACGTCATCTGCCGATACCTTCATTGTACTCCGTTGTCTTGATCGAATTCCGCACGAATAGATAACGATTTGCGTTTACTTCTCTCGCACACCGCAGCGCGGCTAGTATGCGGCACGAGGTCACCCCCTATCCAGCACCGGCGGGCAGGTACGCCAGTACCATCCTGCGGACGGGACTGCCGAACCACCCGTCTATCCGCAAGCGGCTTGCTGGACAGGCTCCCCCTTCTGTGCCGCCCCGCGTGGGTGAGCGTTGTGCTCGCCCGTGCTGGACGGTTTCCAGCGTGTGAGGAGTTGTCATCATGACTGAATCACGTTTTGGTATTCGCCCGTTTCCCCGTGTCGCGACCTATCCCACCAGTTGGAGCGGTGAAATGACCTTCGAGCAAATCTCAGAGGACATTCGTCCACGCGCCGCTAGGATGCTGCTACGTCAGTATCGCGTCTGGGCGCAGGATTTGGACGACTGCCTGCAAAATGGACTGATGTATGTCTGGGAGCAGCTTGCCGCTAACCGGGATTTCCTCGCCAGGAAGAGTCGGTTTGAAGCGGCTCTCATCGTTTGCTATCGGTCAAAGTCTACCAGCATCCGTAAGCAGAATCTTCGCTACGAATACATGGAAGACTTCTGGGCGAAAAACGATTTCAAGCATCCCGACGAGATGCGGATTGGCGGCTTGGAGCGCTTCAAAATCGCCGGTGAACGCTGGGCGACGTGGGCAACGCTCACGGACATCCGCATCGACATCGAACGCGCCGTGCTGACGGTTTATGAGCAGGTGAAGGACGATCCTGCCGGGTTGCTGGCACTCTACGCCGCGACGACGTGTGTGACCAGCAAAGACCTAGCGTATGTCGTGCCCGGCAAAGGCGAGGATGCTATTCGCTGGCGGGCGGCGGCCATTCGCAACCAGCTACGCGGGATGTTGGGCACGCTCCAGCGCGAGCAACCGACCTGGCGCGAGAAGTTCGACGCAGGTGAGGTTGAACCAGCGATGAAGCTGCTGGAACGGCATCCAGAGCATGACATCAAACACGCCGCCATTCGTGGACTGATCGAAGGCAAGAGTTCGCGGCAGGCAGCGACGGCATTCGGTCATAACGTCAACACGCTGCAACACCATCGCCGACGGGCGAACAAGGAACTCGCACAGGTCTACGGCTGCACCGCATGAGGTCAGCCGTTTTAGTTTCTATGGCTGGTGAACGTGTAAACAGGCACGTTCATCAGCTATTCTCAAGGCGATGTGTAGGACAATTGACTTTGCTTAGCTCATCATTGAGACTATCATTAAAGGTATATTGATACGAATCTCCATATCCCATCCAGCGAATTACAGAGGCAGGTAGGATGCAGTCTATTTTTGAAGTATGTGAACCTCGTCCTGAAGTTTTATCAGGTGAACTACGAGAAGAGATTTTTGCGGCGCGCTTGCGCGATGTGTTGGAAAATCGAGCTGATCCAGTCTATCAAGATGCAGAACTTTTTTTTGACAATACTTATCCGACTGAAGGTCTGAGGGTCGTTCTAAGAGAAGTGATGGGGCGTCTTTCGGGTCACAATCCCGATAATAACGCCATCATCCGGCTTGAAACTGCCTTTGGTGGCGGCAAAACCCACAACCTAATTGCACTTTATCATATCGCAAGTGGATATACACCCAATCAGTCTTTTCTGGATTCAAACTTTGTCTTGCCTGCCAATTCTATACAAATTGCGGGGGTGGTGGGCACAGATCTACAGCCCTCACTCAACCACGGTGATGTCACAACATATACGCTCTGGGGGGAACTTGCCTATCAACTGGCGGGCGAACAAGGTTATGCATTGGTCGCCGATAGTGAGCAAACAAAAACCGCTCCAGGTTCAGTAATCCTTGAAAGCATTGTGGGTGAAAAACCGACGCTAATTATGCTGGATGAAATTGCGCGACATCTTCGCTCTGCCAAGACGGTTCCAACTGCAACCGGAAAATCGGACTTGGCGGAGCAGACTGTCGCATTCCTTATGTCGCTTTTTGAATTTGCTGCCAGCCGCGACAATGTGGTGGTGGTATTTACCCTTGCAAGTGCTTCTGACGCATTTGGGAACGAAAGCGAAGAACTCAAACAACAGATCGAACAGAGTTTCAACGAGATCAGGCGTATCTCCGCACGTCAGGAGCGAGTGATTACACCTACCGCAGAGACAGAGATTGCTGCGATTGTGACACACCGCCTCTTCCGCTTTGTTGACGAACAAGCGGCTCTCGAAACAGCACATGCTTTTGGAGAATACTACCATCATATTGCTGAGCAAAACGCAGACATTCCTCAGCGCGCCTTGCGTGCCGAGTATCTCCATGAAATAGAGACGAATTATCCGTTTCATCCTGAAGTACTCAACACGCTCAATCGAAAAACTTCCACAATTCCGAACTTCCAGCGGACGCGCGGCGCTTTGCGGTTGCTCGCCATGGTCATTCGTGATCTGTGGGAATCACAGCCAGAGCAAACGTACCTGATTCATCCACATCATATCAATCTGGCGGTGGAGAAGATTGCTAATGATCTCACCAGCCGCCTTGAACGTCCGCGATTTAAACAGGTCATTGAAGCGGACATTATCAGCCTCCAACCTGGTTCTCAAGCCCATGCACAAATGATTGATGAGATGGCAGGAGGCGGACCCGCTACGAGATATGTGGCGACAACGGTTTTCATTCACAGCCTTACTCAAGGTACGGCATCCGGTGTAGACCCATCCGATCTCATTCTGGCAACGATCAAACCCGGCGACGATCCAGCACTTGTCTTGAGGGCTGTCAATCGGCTGGTGGAAAAGGGCTGGTTTATTGAGTACGACGGACGGCGCTACCGCTTCAAGACCGAACCTTCCATCAACAAAATTATCACGGATGAGATGGGCGCGGTGGGTCAGGTTGCGCCCAAAATGGAACTCGACCACCGTATCAGACAGATATGGAAGCGAGGTTTTTTCGAGCCGGTTTACTTCCCCAGTGAACCCGGCGGCGTTGACGATGATACGAAGCTGCCCAAACTGGTTGTCGTCCACTATGACGCGGCACGAGCGACCATCGAAGAAGCTGAGCCACCCGAACTGGTGATGAGCATCTTCAACTACGCAGGCACACAACAGGGATACCGCACACACAAGAACAATCTGATCTTCCTAGTCGCTGACCGAGGGCAGATCGACAATATGGTGACTGTGGCGCAGCGTTACCTTGCGGTGCAGAGGATCACCAACGATCCGCAGCGCATGGGCGAATTCTTCGATGAACAGCGTCGTAAATTGCAGGAGATGGCGAAGAGCATCGAACTGGATGTGCGCGTAGCCATCACCAAAGCCTATCGCTGGCTGTTCTATCCCAGTGCAGAAGCGCCGCAGCAGCACGCGAACCTCGCCCGTGAGCAGCTCCCGCCGCAGGATCAAGGGGATGTCAACCAGGATCAGAGCGCTGTTGTCCTGCGCGTGCTGAAACAGCTGGAGAAGGTCCTGACCAACGACTCTGCCACCCTGCCCGCGCAGTACGTCAAATCGCGTGCCTGGAACATCGGACAGGAAGAGATCAGCACGGAAGATATGCGTAAAGCCTTCGCACGCAAGATGAACATGCGAATGCTGCTGGACATCAACCAACTGAAAAAGGCGATCCAGAACGGCATTCAGCAGAAAGTGTGGGTGTACTACACAGCCCAGGAAGGCGTAGGGTATAATCATCAGTCGCCACCCGCTGCCATCCAGATCAGCGATGATACATATCTTTACACACCAGAAGCTTATCAAACCAAAGGCTGGGCGATCAAAGGTGTGACCCCCATCGTCCAGCCTGATCCAGTGGGTGAAGCTGAAGACTATGATCTTCCAGTTCCGCTTGGCGGCTCCAGCGGAGGCTATACTGGCGGTAACACGAACGTCATCACGCCGCAACCGACTCCACAGGTTCAGCTACGTGGCGAAGGCGCACCCGCACAGGCGACGCAAGGTCTTTTGGATGCGTGCAGCGACCGTAAGGTGACGCACGTTGGCGAGCTGGTGATTACCATCGAAGGTGAAGACAAACAGGGCGCAGCCGAGGTTCGCGCACTGGGACTGGCAATTCCCCAACTCGGACGTGCCGACTATTGGATTGAGCAGGAAATCACGGCTGAGTTTGGCGGTGGCGAAAACGTCCAGATCGGATACAGCGGTGGATGGGATCGCTACAAGCGCATGAAGCAGTTTACGGACAGCTTCGCGAATGAAAACGACCTGCGTCTGGTGGCAAAGACCCGCCTGACGATGGGCTTCCCGGATGGACTGGAACTGGCAGGCAACCAGTTCAACACCATGGTCGAGGTGTTCTCAACCCTCGGCTTCGGTCATATGATCGTCGGGGCGCAACCTTATGAGGAGTAACAGATGAAAGCACTATCCATCCGCCAGCCCTGGGCGGAACTCATTTTACAGGGACGAAAAACTATCGAGCTGCGGACGTGGAGCACAACCCACCGAGGCGCATTGGCACTCCACGCAGCACAGAAGATGAAGACGGAAAACTGCGAAACCTACGACCTCGACCCGGAGACGCTCACACGCGGCGCGCTGATAGGGCGCGTTGACCTGGTGGATGTGGTTGAACTGGATGAAGCGCAGTACGAGGCGCTGCGAGACGAGCACCTCAGCCAGAAGGAGTGGCCGGGCGGCCTGTATGGATGGCGATTCAGCCATCCGACCCGATTGGAGGAACCCATTACCATGAATGGCAAACAGGGGCTTTTCACCATCGAGAATGATCTCATCACCACCGATGCGCCCACCGTACAGAGCGTCGCGAAACCCGCACCCGCGCCGTTAGAAATCGAGGGCGATTACGACCCGACACATCCGTTT
The DNA here is from genome assembly GCA_934216615.1 of uncultured Anaerolineae bacterium. GTDB lineage: Bacteria > Chloroflexota > Anaerolineae > Aggregatilineales > Phototrophicaceae > Flexifilum. The sequence continues at coordinate 50,247 of CAKQCB010000004.1, forward strand.
GAGGTGATTGTCGAACCGCGCGATGAGAACACCTATGCGCTGGCGCTGTACCAGTGGCCGTTCAAGGCGAACGGGGTGAAACCGCAGGCGAAGAAGGTGGTCATGGTCAGTGGGGTGAACCTGCAAGCCATCGCCGATCATGTGATTGATGCCATCAAGAAATCTGGCTATAAGACGACTGACCTATCGCCACGTCGCCGTGTGCCCTTCCGCATGACCGAGGAGACAGGCGTGCGGCTGGGGCTGCTCTTCCTGACCGTTGCGCCGCTGTCACGGCTGGATCGGATCGAGACGATCTCGCGTGAACTGCGCGACATGCCTTCCGAAGAGGCATACTACTGGTACAGCAAATGCACGACACCAGATTATGCGGGTCGTGCCCAACAAGCCTTACGTGTTCTACTCGCTGCGGAATAAGGTTTTGAAGTAATGGATTCGGATTTTGAAGTAGATATACTTGGAAAAACATCTCAGTTATCATCGGATGCTTTTGCTCAGCTAAACGCTGAGTGGATATTGCTCAAAATGATTCGTGATGGGTTTCATGTCGCTGCCAACACATCGCAACCCCCAACCTATAACGAGGCATTAGTCCATGCGATAGAGCTTGCACCCAGAATATTTGCCAGTGACAATCGTCTCCTCACACGTTCAAATGAGAGCATGAACGCACGGGCTTTTCGAGAGACCGCACGGGCCTTATCAATCAGTGAAAGACAGGAGGTGACTCCTGTAGAAGCAGTTGACCGCGAAATTCGACAAACGCGGAATCTAATCACTCTAGCTGGAGATGATGATACCGCTGGTTTGCGGAAACGTCTCACCGATTTACAAGTAATACGCTCGGAACTGGAAGAAAAGAACGTCACCGAAACTCAGATGATTGTTCGTGACACATTTCAGGCACGTCGCAGAGATATATTCCCAACAACAAATATACATCCAATCTTCTCTGGCACAGGCTACACCGAATACGAATTGCCACATGATCGAGGTATGCGTGTGAGATGTACTCACCCTGATCCACCTGAATGGTCAATGGGTGGGGATATGATTTTTGAACACCATGACCTTGAAAATGAAAAGGTACGGATAGCCATTCTTCAGTACAAAATCTGGGACGGCTTACGAATCAGCAAACCGCCCTCAGAAGCAGAACGCATTGAAAACCAGTTGAAGCGAATGTCTGATGCTTTTTGCACCGCAGATGTATGTATGAAGAAGCTTATCGATAGCCCTTATCGTTTACCTTATTGTGCAGCGTTCTTGCGCCCAACCGATCAACTACAAAGCGTAGATAGTCGCCATGCTTCCACTGGATACCATATTCCAGTCTGTAAACTGGATTCCATGTGGGAAGAAACAGGTCGAGGCGGGCATCGCATTCCAAAAGAGAAGTTTGTGAACTCAACAGTTACATCAAACGCTTTTGAAGAGATGTTTAATGGAAATATGCTCGGATCAGACTGGATGACCTACGATGAAGCCGAAGAACTCTACAAGAAACATAAAATACTGACCGACACTGAACAGATTAATCTGCATATCCAGGTGATTCCCTCTACGCGAATCGCCTGACGATGATAAACCTGAATTGAGGATTTAATGACCAACCGCCCCAACGTACTGATTGAAGACTGGCTGCCCTTTGAAGAATTGGGTATCGAAAGCCAACGTGAACGTAAGTCAATGACGGCACTTCCGCCGATATATTATCTGCATGTCTGGTGGGCACGCCGCCCACTCATCGCCAGCCGTGGTGCTGTTTTAGCAGGACTATTGCCACAATGGAGCGAAGACTGGCCTGCTCATCTAAAAGAGCAGTTTCCAACTCAAGAAGAATACCATCAATGGTTTGTCCGCTTTATTGGAATTAAGGGCGATCCAGTTACAGCACGTCAACTCGAGTTGTATTCAAAGGAAACGGGATTCAAGTTAGACGGCAATCCATATAATTACGAACGTGCCTACAAAGTGAATCCCAACCCAGATGATTTACGTTTGTTCCAAGACCTCTTGGTTCACACATGGGGAACCGCCGAACTCGCCGTTATGGATGTAACGGCAGGTGGCGGGTCAATTCCACTTGAGTCCCTAAGATATGGAGCTACAACATATGCAAATGAGTTAAACCCGGTTGCCTCAGTCGTACTTAAAGCAACTCTTGATTATCCTTTACGATATGGTGAAGCCTTAACTGCGAAAATCGAACACTGGAGTGATCAATGGCTTCGAAGAGTTCAACAACGAATTGAAAGGTACTTTCCGAAGCTAGGCAATGAGCAGATTTTCGCGTATTTGTGGGCAAGAACAGTTCTCTGTCCGGATACTGGCAAAATCGTACCGTTGTCACCCAATTGGTGGGTAAGTAAGGGAAGTGATTTAGTAGCCGTCAAGCTCATCGCACGTGATGACCTTCATGTGCCTCAATTCGAACTCCAAGTGAACGATGACATTAACTTTGACCCAGATAAGGGAACTGTCAGCCGAGGTGTGGGATTATCCCCCTGGAGCAATCAGACAATTCCAAGCAAGTACATAAAAGAGGAAGCAGGAGCTGGCAGGATGGGACAGCTCTTGTATTCCGTTGTCTACAAAGATGAAAATGGTACGAATTTTAGGGTCCCAACTGATACGGAAATGGAGGCTGTTACTTCAGCAGAACGCTATCTTAAGGCTGAGCTTTCTAAGTGGACAAATGATGGACTTGTTCCTGTCGAGCCATTTCCAAAAGACAGCAACGATGTTCGCCCCCTTACCTATGGTATGCCTACATGGGCAGACTTTTTTTCGCCTCGTCAACTTCTATCTATGGTAATTTATCTTGAGGAACTCAAAAAGATTACCCAAGAGGTTAAAGAGTCCAATAGCCCTCACGAAGCTGAAGCGATTGTTACATATTTGGCGATAGCATTAGATAAATGTCCAAATTACAGCTCCTACTTGGCAAGTTGGCATGCTCCACGGACTGTTATGAGAAGTGTTTTTGACCGTCACGATTTCAGTTTTAAGTGGACATTCGGTGAATTTGATGCTTCGGCTAATTTGCTTCCGTGGGCAATTGCTCAAACACTGAAAGCATATAGAGAACTCGCCGAACTTGGAGCTCCAGCACGGTATCCCCTATGGGGAGAAGTTGGACAGCCACCAATCGAGAATTTAGTGATTTCTCAAGGCAGCGCAACCGACTTAGATCACATCGAAGATGGAATCATACACAATATCACCTTCGACCCGCCGTACTACGACAACGTGATGTATGCTGAGTTGTCGGATTTCTTCTATGTGTGGCTCAAGCGCAGCGTCGGCCATCTGTTCCCGGAGTTCTTCAACGATCACCTGACCAACAAAGAGGATGAAGCCGTTGCCAACGTGGCCCGCTTCAGCGCCATGGGCAGCAAGAAGAAGAAGCTGGCGGAGAAGGACTACGAGCGTAAGATGGAAGCCATCTTCCGCGAGTGCAGCCGCGTCCTGCGCGATGACGGCGTGCTGACCATCATGTTCACGCACAAGAAGGTCGAAGCGTGGGATACGCTTGCCAGCGCCCTCATCAACGCCGGGTTTACGGTTAGAGCGTCCTGGCCCGTTCACACAGAAAGCGAACACTCACTGCACCAGGCGAAGAAGAACGCCGCCGCCAGCACCATCCTGCTCACCTGCCGCAAGCGCATCGACGGTGGCGAGCCGGTCTGGTGGGAGGACATCCGGGGCAAGGTGCGCCGCATCGCCCGTGAGAAAGCCGAGGAATTCGCCGCTCAGGGCATCGGGGGTGTTGATCTGTACATCAGCACCTTCGGTCCCGCGCTCTCAGTCATCTCAGAGCAGTGGCCCGTCTTCACCAGCGAGGTCGATGAGAAAACCGGCGAACCGCTGCCCCTGCGCCCGGAAACGGCGCTCGATCTGGCGCGTGAGGAAGTTGTTTCGCTGCGAAAGCAGGGCTTGCTGCTGGGGCGCGATATCGAGTTCGACGCGATCACCGACTGGTATCTGATGGCGTGGGATGCCTTCGGCGCAGAAGAATTCCCGTATGACGAAGCCCGCAAGCTGGCAATCGCGCTCGGTGTTGATCTGGATGGCGATCTGCGCGGCAGAAAGAATCTGGTCACGAAGAAGAGCAGTTCCGTCGTCATACAGACGCCCAAACAGCGCCGCAAACGGGGCATGGTCGATCCTGAAGTCGAGACTTTTGATTCGATGGTGGATGCCGTTCAAACCGCCCTGCTGGTGCTGGAAGAAGACGGTACGCACGCCTGCGAGGTATTCCTCAATCGTTCCGGGCTGATGGGCGATGGCGCGTTTAAGCAGTGTGTCCAGGCGATGATTAACGCCATCCCGCGCACGAAGATCAAGAAGAAATGGGCGCGTGTCGAGGCGGAACTGCTGGAACGTTTACGCCTGAACTTCTTCACCGATCTCGCCGTGCCGGTCGAGGAAGAGCCGCCCAACCTGCCCACGCAGTTAAGCATGTTCGATGGGGATGAGGCTGCCGATGACGAAGATTACGATGCTGATGAATTTGATGAGGATGAAGACGACGAATGAGCCTGCGTGAATACGAATGGCAGATCGCCTACGGTCTTTCCGATCATCCACTGCATAACTTCTACATCCCTGCCCTTCAGCGCAGCGTGCGCTATGACCGCAGCGCGGGGTTCTTCAGCAGTTCGGCGCTGGCAATCGCGGCGGCGGGTGTCGCCGGGTTGATCCAGAACAACGGCAGGATGCGTCTGCTGGTCGGCGCCGAACTCAGCGACCGCGATGTGCAGGCGATTGTCAAAGGTCAAACGATTGAGGAGATTGTCGAGCAAAAGCTCATCGACGTGCTGAATCAGCCTGTAGAGGAAGTCATGCGTCAGCGCTGGGAAGTGCTGGCATGGATGATCGCCAATGGCACGCTGGAGATCAAAGTGGTGCTACCCATCGACCAGCGCGGCTTGCCCATCCCGCACGCGGTTGAATACTTCCACATCAAAGAGGGCATTTTCACCGATAGCAGCGACGATCAGATCAGCTTTGCAGGCAGTGTCAACGAGTCATTGACGGCCTGGCAGCGCAATTATGAACAGTTTGATGTATATCGTTCATGGGATGAAAGCCGTCCCTATCACATGCAGCGCGTCCACCGTTTTGATCGACTGTGGAACGGCAAGGAAGATTTCTGGCTGGCGTTTGATATTCCGCAGGCAGCCAGGAGCAAACTGATCGATTTCGCGCCCACCAGCGCCCCGGAGTACGATCCACTGGATAGGCGCGACCGACTGACGCAGCATATCACGCAGGACATTGAGGAGAGGCTTCGCAAAGAACGCATCATCTTCCAGTTCCTGCGCGACCTCCCGTACATGCCGGGCAACGAGCATCTGGGTGTCGCCACCAGCGCCATCAAACCCTGGCCGCACCAGATTCGTGTCGCTCAGCAGATCATCGAGAACTACCCGCGCAGCTACATGCTGTGTGATGAGGTCGGTCTGGGCAAGACGATAGAAGCCGGTCTGGTACTGCGCCAGCTCGTCATCACACAGACGGTAAGGCGATGCCTGCTGCTGGTTCCGCGCTCGGTGGCGCGTCAGTGGCAGGAAGAACTTTACGAGAAGTTCGTGCTGGATATTCCGCTGTTTGATGGCAGGCACTTCAAAAACTATGCCGGTGAACAGCTTCAGCCGCAGCACCCTGATGGCAATCCCTGGAATCAGTTCGATATCTTCATCGCCACCAGTCAGCTTGCCAAGCGCCAGGAACGCCACGACCAACTGAGGCAGGCGCGTCCCTGGGATCTAATCATGGTCGATGAAGCCCATCATGCCCGCCGCAAAGACTTTCTTCAGGAGAACTACTACCGTCCCAATCGCCTGCTCGATCTGCTGACCGATCCGAAAATTCGTAAACAGTCCATCCTGCTGATGACCGCCACCCCCATGCAGGTTCACCCATTGGAGGTCTGGGACTTGCTCAAGGTGCTGGGTCTCGGTGGCAAATGGGGCGCGGATGGCAGCAACTTCATGGCCTTCTTCACCGAGCTGCGCCAGAGTGATTTCTCCAGCATTTCATGGGACTTCGTGTTCAACATGGTCTGTGACTATCTGGAAACAGGCGGTTCGCTCGATCCTGCATTTGTTCAGGACGGACGTAGAGCACTGGGGCCGGTGAATTGGAAGAAAGTCGAGGAACTCCCCTGTGCAACCCATGTATCAGGGAAAGTAAAGCGCCTGCCCGGTTCAGCCCAACCCTATGTACGCGAATTGGCACGTAGGCACACACCGCTCCGCCAGTACATGTTCCGCAACACCCGCGATCTGCTGCGTGAGTACGTCGCACAGGGGTTGCTCGATGCAACGGTTCCTAATCGTGCGCCGGAACCCGTTTGGATTCCCATGCGGGCTGATGAGCGCGATCTGTATGAGCGCATTGAAGAATACATCTCACAGTTCTACCGTAAGTACGAAGCCAGGCGCACCGGACTTGGCTTCGTGATGACGGTCTATCGTCGTCGCCTGACAAGCAGCTTCTATGCAGTCCGTAAAAGCTTGGAGCGCCGTCTGGAGTTCCTTCAGGGACAGCTTCAGAACGGCAGTTGGGCTACAGATGAAGATCTTGAACAGGAGGAACTGACGGCAGACATCGGTGAAGAACTTGATGATCTGGAGACTGGCTTCTATCAGGAGGAAGTCGATTATGTTCGTGATTTCCTCAGCCATCTGGATCAACTCATTGCTTATGACTCAAAGACCGAACAATTGGTGACCGATCTGGGACGGTTGTTCCGCACACACAATACGGTGATTGTGTTCACTCAATATACAGACACGATGGACTATCTGCGTGCCAAGTTGCTGGATGTCTATCACGATCAGGTCGCCTGCTACAGCGGTCGCGGTGGTGAACTCTGGAATGGTATCTCCTGGATAGAAGTATCAAAAGAGGAAATTAAGCAGAAATTCCGTCGTGGAGACGAAGTGAAAATCCTCCTCTGTACTGAGGCAGCCAGTGAAGGGTTGAATCTCCAGACATGTGGCGTGCTCATCAATTACGATATGCCCTGGAATCCGATGCGTGTTGAGCAGCGCATCGGTCGTATTGACCGCATCGGGCAGATTCACGATACAGTCTACATCCGAAACTACTTTTACGAAGACACCATCGAAGCACGGGTATACCAGGCGTTGTCGAATCGCATTGACTGGTTCGAGAACGTGGTCGGTAATCTTCAGCCGATTCTCGCTCGCATTGGTCGTGTGATCGAAAATCTTGTCATGACTACGCGGGATGAGCGCGAAGCACGGTTCAAACAGGCAATTGCTGAGCTTGAAGATAGCCTCGCCGAACAATCCGAGCAGGATGTCCTCGATGTGTACGAGGGTACTGAGACAGTTCACCACGATATCGGTATCCGACCGCCCATCACGCTGGCAGAACTCGAAAGCTTCGTCGTACAATCCCAACATCTTGAGCGAGCTTTCAAACTACACCCTGATATTGATCGGGCCTTTGTTATATCAAATCCTGTGAGTGAAGCTCAGGATGTGACATTTGATCCTGCAACATTTGACTCTCACCCAAATTCGCTACAAATGCTGTCATTCGGAAATGCGCTCTTCGAGCATCTGCTTCAGTTTGCGGATGCGCCCAGTGTGAACGACCAGCAAGGCATCTTACGCTTGTCAACCGACGAATCTGTTCCTCATATCGGTTTCTATACCATTTCATCTACTCAGGAATTACAGCGTCTGCAATCCTACCACGATCTGGTTACAGCAATTGATAGTTCTTCTGGAGCAGCATGGACAGACGATAAGATACGAGAAGCAATCCGTGATTTCGAAGAGATTGTCCGTGTGCGTCAAGCTCACCTAGTCCGCGTGTTGGAGATATATCAAAAGGCCATAAGTCTCAGCATTGCCGTACAGGCACGAGAGGTTCTAGCACAGGCGGCATTAACCGAGATTGCGCTTAGCCAGGTTGACAACTCATCATCTGAATACCCCGAACCCTTATCCTTCGGAATACAGTCCGTTCTAGGACTTGATCGACATGGCAAACCATTTCACCACTTACTACATTTCTTGAATGGCAGCGTGGATTCGCCGAAGCCTACGCATCCGTACTATCAACACATCGCCGGAATGAACAAAGACCAGTTGACACGTGAGTTCCGCAAATTGCGTATGAACGCTGATAGGCTATTGAGCTATCTGCTAGACTTCCAGAAGAATCTTATCGAAATACCGAAAACAAAAGGAGAAACCATTCTAAAAGTTCTTTCCTGAAATCTCTCTTTCAAACCCCGTAATTTTCCCAAGTCAAAACCGGAAAATTTCAACGGTCAGGCATCCTCACTTTGATATGCTGGTTGTATCAGTTCAATCAACGGGAACACCCGATGCACAGCCAGCATTTGCACCATTTCAGCAGCCTTTTAGCCGATGTGTAATTTTACATTCAGATTGTCAAAACTGACGGGCTGAAACTGTAGAATTTCACAGGCTGCGGGAAGTGACTTTGCTATGCTGGGTGTAGCGGTCAAACCGGAGCATACGAGGATGCACTTGAAGTCAGATACCTTGCAAGACAAACAACTGAATAACGGCACGAACCTGCTGGATGTCTCACGGACATTGCTCAGGATCGTTGCGCGACTGCCCAAAACCGAGTATAGTGAACACAAGTCAAACGGACATATTCGACGACAGGCCGACGAGTTCCAGCTCGACGACCTGCCTGACCCCGCGAGTGCTAGTGACACATCGCAGGGCTGAGACGCATTGTACATCATGCGCCTTGCTTCTGCGTAGAACACCTCGCGGAAGCTGGGCGCTTTTTAGTTATGAGTTCGGAAAGGAGAGAAAATCATGGTCAGAACCCTGAAGCGCCCTGACACCGCGTCGATTGATCCGTACAAATCGCAACCCCTCCCGCTTGGCAAGCCGGTCTCGGTCTACTACCGGCAGTCTTCGGAGGGACAGATCGGCAACATCTCCACTACCCTGCAAACGGTGGATATGGTTGAACACCTCATCGCACAGGGCTGGCAGCGTGAACAGATCAACATGATCGACATGGATGCTGGCATCAGCGGGCAGAAGAAGATCAGCGAACGTCCGGGTATGTCCCTGCTCTATCGCCAGATCGAGAACGGCGAGATCGGGCTGGTGGCGGCGCAGGATGTGGATCGTTTCTTCCGCGACCTCACCCAGATCGAAACGAACATCTTCATCGACGCCTGCCGCCGCAACAATGTGCAGGTGCTGACACCGAGCTTTGTCTACGACTTCGCCCATCCTACTCAGGGCCGCTACCACATGCAGATGTTCCGCGACCAGGCACAACGCGCTGCTGATTTCATTGAGTATCATGTGCGTGGTCGCCTGGTAAAAAGTCGTCACTGGCGGGCAGAACGTGGGATGTGGACAGGGCGCAAGATCACACCGGGCTTCATGGTCGATATGCGCGAGAAGCTGCCGGATGGTTCGTCCAACCCCGACTGGCGCAAGTACCGCCGCTTCGACCTGTATGCGGATGTCGTGTTGTCCTACTTCGAGTTGTTCCGTGCCAACGAGGGCAACCTGAGCAAAACATGGCAACAGATTGAGGCGGAAGGCCCGTACCTCCCTGATCTCACCGATGATATGGTTCCAACAGGCTTCAAAGCCACCGACCACCTGAAACGCCGTTCACGCATTACCGGGATGCTCACGCCATCGCAGCCTGGCTTACAGCACATGCTCATCAACGTGGCGTACATCGGGCACTGGATTCACCAGCAGGTGATCGTGGAATGGCACAACCACGAAGCGATCATCCCGAATGAACTGTTCATGTATGCCTACAATCGCATCTCGCAGGCGGACTTCTACGGGGAACCGAACCCGCACTATGTCCCGTATCGCCCGTGGATTCGCCATGACAAAGCAGATCGTCCGGAAGCACCGCCGACCTACGCCGGAGCGGTTTACAGCGACGATATGCCAGACAAGCCGCACAAAAGGCTGAACACCGCCTGGAAAGCCCAGGACAAACGCTATGAATACCTGCTCTTCAACAACTCGAATCGTTCCAGCATGTGGAACATCCGCGCCTTCATCCTCGATAGCATCGTGGACAGGATGCTGCTGGAACGGCTGAAAGCGACCACCATCGACGAGGAAGTATGGCAGGCGGCGCTGGTCAGCACCGATGACGGCGGTCACGCCGAAGTCCGACGGCTGGAAACAGCCATCAAACAAGCCGAGCAGACCAAAGACAACCTGATCGCCAGTCTGGGCTTGCTGAATAACGGCGACATGATCGCCCGAACGCAGGCACGGTATGAGGCCACCGAACGCGAGATCGACGCGCTGAAGGTGCAGTTGGCGCAGTTGAAATCCGGTCAGAAGAAGCAGGTCAATCTGGCGCAGGCCAGGCCCGTGCTGGAAACCGTCATCGCCCACTGGGACGATGTGCCGCAGCAGGAACGGCGCAGTCTGTTCGACTCCTTCGCCGATCACATCAAGGTCAACAAGAACGCGCATCACACCAAAACGATCACCGTGTATTGGCGCGATGGATCGACCTCCAGTGAGCGGAGCGCTCATTGCAGTCGCGGTTACTTCTGGGAAGAAGACGCGCTCCAAAAGCTGACATGGATGTTCGAGAACAATATCGCGCAGGTTGAAATCCTCAAGGCGTTCCCGAGATACACGTGGCAAGCGCTGAATGCGCGGATGCGCTATCATCACGGCCAGGGCTATGGTGCGGTTTACACGGGCGAGAAGAAATACAAGCGGACGACAAAATGGGCGGATACCGAAGAGGCTAAGGCCGAAATGGACTTAGCGATACGGGACAGGTTACAACCCGCGTCGAGTGTGGCATCTATTGATTGATGATGCTGTGGGCGATACTCTCGGTGCGTTTGAAGAAGGCAAAGAGAATCGCCACCCCAAACGAGACGAAGGTGATGCCCATTGCAATGGTGATGAGCAGATGCACGATCTGTTCCACCAGCCCAAACAGCAGGAGCGGCCACGCGGTCAGCGCCCGCTGCTGGGATGACCCTGCCATCGACACCGCATTGTCACGGACGCTATCTTCGATCCCATCCCAGGTAATCGGTGAGACGTTGTGATCGAAGTAGTTGCCTTCCATGTTCCAGTCCATCGGCACGACGGATGTACCGCCTGCGCCCGCCCAGGTCGAGGGATTGGGATTTTGCAGGTAAATACCGCAGCCCGGTGAATAGACTGGTTGGGAATAGCCCATCACGTCCTGGGCGTGACCGCGCAGGTACGCCATCGCAATGTCCAGCCCGTCAATCGGTCCTGGACCCGTCGCGCCCGGCAGGTACACATCGAACTGGTCGCACAGCGGTCCGAGGTCAAGATCGTTGGAATTGACCTGCGCCAGCGACGAGAAATCCCCGGCATTGTCGTCCAAGCCCTGAAGCACGCTCAGGTACATCACCTGACTAATGTTCAGTCGGAAGGTGTTCATACCCTGATAGAAGCTGGGACCAATGGTGAAGAACAAAACGCCCGCGATATACCACATGATGGCACTGCGCGGGCTGACCACATCCAGCCGGATGAATGCCGCCAGCAGGTAGGTGATCCCCAGCACCAGCAGCGCCACGACAAACACCACGCTGATGGCAATGCTCAGACTGTTGTTAGTCTGGGCGATGATCGGCGTGAAGGCATTTTCAATGAGCCAGACATTGACGAGCTTGACGGTATAGCCCGCCATCAGCAGCGCTTCTTGCAGGCTCCAGTGAATCCCGGCAATCAGCGCAATGAGGCTGTATTGGAGTTCATCAATCATGCGGGCGAAATCAGGCATCGTTCCTCCTTAATCGGCGACATCGCCGGAGCAGTAGGGGTTGACGGCATTGACCCAGGTGATGCGGTTGCCGCCGTCGCCATCCAGCAGGTAGGCGAACTGGCGCACACTCCCCGCAGGCACGTAAGCGGCGAGTCGATAGGTGCGGGTTGAACCGGGCGTAAGCGGGTCGTAGTTTTCGTTCGTGAAACCTGCTGCTGCCATTGCTGCTTCCGATGTGCGCCACGTCCCGGTCTGTTCGCCGCTGGCGGTGTTGATGCGCGTAATCACCATCAGCGCGATGGGGATGGTCTCATAGGTCGTGCTGCCCAGATTGCGGATTTCCAGCCGCCACGTCACCAGATTGCGCGGGCTACCGCCCAGCGGCGGAGCAGGCTGTGTCTGGATATTTTGTAGACGGAAACGCAAACGCAGCGGCGCACCGGATTGCCCGACAAAGACGGCATCCTCCACATAAAAATCCTGCGGTGGGGTGATGCTGTAAGGGGTTGGCGGGGGCGGCAGCGTGGGCATCGGCGTACCTGCCAGCATGGTTGCCGTTGCCTGCGGCACCGCCGTTGGGCAGGTGTAGGAAGCGGTGTCGCTCACTATCGTGCCGCACGCCAGCGCCGCAAACAGCAGCATGATCGGCGCGACCAGCAGGTAAATTGAGCGCAGCAGCATGGAACTCTGTACCTGCGCCAGTGACAGTTCATCATTCATCAGTTTTGTCCTCGTTTAAGGAATCAGACCGGGTTGATTGCCGGGGGTGAGCAGCAGCGTAAAACGCACATTACCTCCGCGACGGCTGTTGGGAAGCTGCCAGACTTTGCCAAAATACGGCACGACCACCCGCGCCTGCGCGGAAGTCACGACCTGAAGCTGCGCGAACCCACTGCTGTCGGTGAATGCCTGGGTGATGACGCGGTTGGTCCCGACTTCGACCACGCGCACCGAGATACCTGACACGCCTTCCGCCGGATCAACAGCGCGATTGCCGTTCTCGTCGTAGGCAATCACCACTGAAACTGTCACCAGCGAGGGTGGGATGGGTGTCGTGGTGGGCTGGACCGTTGGTGGTGCGCCAACCAGTTCGATCCCTGCGGCAGGCAGCGACTCAGGTGTCGGCGTGTAGGTTTCTACCGGCGGCGGGATGATGAGCGTGTTGGCAGTCCCACGAAAAACCTGTACCGCATCCAGCGCCAGTACATAACCTTCGCTCTGCGGGTTGCGCCCCTGCGCGCTTCGCAGTTCCAGCGTGTGCGTCCCGCGCCCGACGGCATAGACCTGTGTGCCGGGAAACGCCAGCTCTGGCCCATAAGCATCTACCGTGTCAATCACTACTCCATCGACCACGACCTGGAAGATACCCATATTGCGCGCCGCGACATAGCGGATACGCAGTCCTTCGCCTTCAAAGCTGAAGCGGGCATAACTTTGCACGTTCTCACTGCGGTGATACTGTCCCCGACTGGCGTTCGCGTGGAGGCGCGGTTCCCAGGGTAGACTGTAATGCACTGCCGGGTTATCCGACTCGAAGCTGTACCAGCCTTCATAAGGTGGCGGTTCATTGGTTGCGTCCAACAGCGGTTCGATGGGCTGGGGCGGCGCGGACAGCAGGATGGTTCCAAAGGGAAAGTCCGTCGCTGTTGGTGGCACATAGACACCGGGCATGACCGCACTGATTTCCAGTACCCGTGTTGAGAGCGTGGGAGTCAGGGTAGGCGTGAAAGTGGCGGTTGCCGTTGGGGTATAGGTAGAAGTCGGAGTTGCCGTTGCTGTGGCTGTATCCGTCGCTATTGGGATGCGCGTAGGGGTATCCGAGGGTGTCAGGGACGGCAGCACCATCAACGTGGGCAGCGCCGCTGTTGCATGTTCACTGCGTTCAAATAAGAGATAGAAGGCTGTTCCCCACGTTAGCAGGCACAGCACCGCCAGAATCAACAAAAATCGTCGCATTCGTCACCTCCGCCGTCTCGTTGCTGAGACTCAGCGTAGCAAATGCGGCGTGTCAAACCTGTGCAGAATTGCAGTTTTGAGTTGCCAGTTCTGACAACCTGACTGCAATATTTCAGTTGTCGGTGTAAGCGAAGCCTTCGGCGACGGCCATGCTGATGAGGTGTTCATTGGTGTTCGCGCCAAAGCGTTTACGGAGTTTCTGGCGCACCCAGTAGATGCGCCGCAGCGGAACGTCCATCTGGATGGCTATATCGCTGATGTGCAGCCCGCGTGCCAGCAGCCGCAGCACCGCACGGGCTTCCGAGTCGAGCTTCCAGTCCCGCAGCGGGGACTTCATAGCAACCAGATATTCCGCATTCGCTGTTGGGGATAAATAGGGGCGGTTGTTCATGACCGTAGTGAGCGCGGGGATCAGGCAGTCGCGCAGATCGTCGCCGCTGAACAAATAGCCCAGCACACCGCAGGCGAACAGGTCGCGTACCAGCAGTCCATCGACCTGACTGCCCAGGACAATCTGGTGGGAATTCGGAGAGATATTTTTCAGCCGTTCGACCAGCGCCAGCACATCAATCAGCGGGTCTAAATGTTCGTTGAACAGGATGATGTCTGGCTGGCAGTGTCCGGCTACCTCAAGCAGCTCGTCGGCACTGCGGGCCGTCTGCATCACGTCCCAGTCCGGGCGGTCTTTTAAGATGGTTTGCGTGCCGATCTGGTCTTGATCGGCTTCATCGGCGAGTAACAGTCGCATCTCCATGACAGTGCCAGTCCTCTACCCTTTTCTCTGGATAGAGTCAGCGTAGCACAGCCAGAATGTTTTGTGGGCAAGAAAAAAGGACAACCGGTGCGGGAAAATTGGACAGCCACACCGGAAAATTTCGCAGCAAAATGTAATTTTCGAGTTGGAGCAGCCTCATTCCTTACGATCAAGTAGCCCCTGCTTCCGGGCGGCATCCACCAGGCTTTCATTGTTCCCTACGTCAACTATTTTCTTTAACTTGTCGCGTATCCGATAGACGGTCTTGGTCGAAATTCCCAACCGCTGACCAATTTCTTTGACCTGTAGTTCCTGTTCCAATAAGCGCAGGACATCCCGATCCCGATGGCTCAATGTTCCCATTGGACGACTGCCGAGCAGTTTCAGCGCTTCCGGTGAAATAAAGGGATAACGACTGCTGTTGAATTGCAGTGCTTTCAGCAATTGTTCCTGTATCTGGGCTGTTTTAAGCAGAAAACTGGCATTGCCCCAGCGCATGACGCGCTGGATGTATTCGCCATCCTGCCTTTGACTCATGACAATAATGCCTAACCCCGGATGGGTCTCATAGCAGCGTGTCACCAGGCGGATCACTTCCTAATGGTGTCAGGGTCTGGTCGTCAAGGACGAGGATATCGGCGGCATATTGCGTCAGATAGTTTTCAGCCTCACGCGGATGAGCGAAAACTGACACAACTTGATACGGTTCGCCGCTGTCGGCGATGATGCCTTCCAAGCCCTTGCGGGTGAGGTCGTTCCGGTCAGCGATGACCACTTTTATCACTTTCATCTGGCAAAACCTCCTTTCTATTGGGCAACCTTTCCACAGATCACCAGCAGTTTATGGGGTGGTAAAAAGATGAACGCATGTTCTATCTTAGATTCTCCATGATATTACAAATTTCAAACGATGCCAATCAAAAGTTGTTAAGAATGAGTACGAAGGTTGTTTAAGGTTCGTAGGAGTTCGGTTTGTCTCAAATAGCATGTCTATTTTTCTCGATTGGGATGTCCATTTTTCCCGCCCACTGAGAATTTTCCCGCTCGCATTGTCCGTTTTTCTCGCACACAAGTTCTAAAATTCGCCTATTCTGAGTTTATCAAGCCGACGAAAGGATGCGACGATGATCGATCAGGATGCTTTATCGGAACGGGTCGCGTTCCGTCTGACAGCGGAAACACGGCACAAATTGGAAAAGTGGGCGCGGGAGGAGCATCGTCCCCTCGCCAACCTCATCTTTATTCTGGTGGTACAGGCGCTGGAGGCAGAGGAGCAGCGGCGCGGACAACCTTTTGCAGTCGAGGAGCGCGTATCCTGATGACTGTAAACGTCACCCTCTCACCTCATGATGCTTACGGACTGGCACGGGCACTGGTGGGCATGTCGTGGGACAGCCTGCCCCTCAGTCCAGCGGTTGCCCTGCTGCTGGCGCATCTCGATCCGACTGTGCCGGATGACCTGCGCTTTCTTCGGAAGGTATTGGGACAGGAACTCCTACGGGCAGTGCTGGCTGTCGATCCCAATGCCCCGCCCCCGCCGCTGCCACAGCGTACTGCCGATCTGAATATTGTGCCGGAGCTTCCAGCAGCAGCAAAACTAACCGATCCCCAGATGCAGGCGGCGGCAGGTGTAGGACGCTGGTTGAATGACTACGTGCGCTGGGCGGGCAGCTCGGCGAACGAAACGCCGCTGGCGTTTCATCTGGGGGCAGCGTTATATCTGGCAGCGATTTCTGTCGGACGCAGGCTCTATATCCATACTCCCTGGCGGCAGCAGGTCTTTCCCAACCTCTACCTGATGGTGGTTGCCGTCTCTACTTACTACCGCAAGTCAGCAGGCTTGAGCCTCGCCGCTGAAGTGGCACGGCTGGCAATCCCGCACATGCTCATGCCTCAGCCGGGGTCACCGGAGAACTTTATGTCGATGCTGGGCGGCATTCTGCCGCCTAATTTCGCCGACATCCCGCAGCAGGATCGGGCCAGATTGGAAAAAGGCAACCGCTATGCGGCGCAGCGCGGACTTCTGCGGGACGAGCTGTCGGGGTTGTTCAAGTCGATGGGCAGAGATTACATGGCGGGCTTGAAAGAACTCATCATGACGCTCTACGACTGCCCGCCCTATCTCGATAGCAATACCAACAACAAAGGACTGGTTGTCATCCGGGACGCAGCACTGTCCATTCTCGGAGCGGCGACCCCTGCCGAACTGTCATCGGCGCTGTCGTCATCGGACTGGTTCAACGGCAACCTCGCACGTTTCGGTCTGCTCACGCCAGAACCTGATTATAAGGAAAGGTCTGCTCCGAAACACAGTCAGACCCCAACCGAACTGGCAAACCGTTTGCGTCGCTTGCATGAACGCCTGCCTGAGCCGCCGCTGCCTGATGCGCTGGGTGAGAAGAAAACCAGTGAAGCCTGGTCGCTGTCAGCCGACATCTGGACTTCCTGTCATGCCTATGAACAGGCGCTGCGGGCGATGACTGCCCCCAGCTCGTCCCTGGATGATCGTCTACGTGCCGTTTACGGGCGTTTACATGTCCAGGCAATTAAGGTGGCGACGCTGCTGGCGGCGATGGACTGGGCGGATGATGATGATGGACTGCCGCATCCGAAGGTGACAGCAGCGCACTGGTATCGTGCCCAGCAGATCGTCGAAGACTGGCGGGCATCTGCTCATCGCCTGCTGGCGGATTTAGGCGAGAACGAAGAGGGGCGGCTGGAAAATCGTGTGCTGAGTCTGCTCCAAGCCTGCGGTGGCAGTGCCACTGTGCGCGATTTGTACCGCAGCCTCCGTTCGCCCCGGAAGACCGTACTGGAGACCCTCAAAGCGCTCGAAGACGATGGGCGCATCATCCGTGTTCAGAATGCCTACAGCGGGCGGGGTCGTCCGCCGGAGAAGTATGAATTGATTGATGCTGATTCTGTCACGGCTGCGCCATAAATCGAATTTTGTCATTTTGGCTTTTGTCACAGGCGTGACGAAATTCCTGGAGAGATAAAGCATGGTGGATACCCAACACTTAAAGGAAACCTGTGATCTACGCCGTCTGGTCGAGCAGGACTTGGGACCTGCGCCACTGCGCGGCGGACGCGCTTACTTATGGAAGTGTCCGTTCCACAATGAACACAAGGGCTTCAGCCTGGCAGTCTGGGCGAACGGCTACCGCTGCTTTGGAGCCTGCGATACCAGCGGCGATGCGCTGGACTGGTTAACGA
This sequence comes from uncultured Anaerolineae bacterium, assembly GCA_934216615.1. Classification (GTDB taxonomy): domain Bacteria; phylum Chloroflexota; class Anaerolineae; order Aggregatilineales; family Phototrophicaceae; genus Flexifilum. The sequence goes on from CAKQCB010000004.1 coordinate 67,966, forward strand.
ACTACCGCCGCTTGAACTTCACTGAAGCATTGCGGGCACTAGGTGAACCTGCTGTAACTGCTGTGCCAGCCGAGCGCAAGTGCCTGAAATCCCCCTCCGAACCGCCAGAATGGGACTGGCAGCACCGGGCGGAGCGCATTGTCAGTCAGGCGGAAGAAATCCTCTGGTCGGAAGTCGGTGAACCCGCCCTGAATTACCTCACCGGCAGAGGTTTGACCACCCGCACGATACGCGCCGCACGATTGGGCTATGTACCGGGTGACTTCCGCAGTTGGCGGGTGATCGAAGGGATGGATATCCCGTGTGGTATTACGATCCCCTGGTTTGCGGCAGGCGCGCTCTGGGCAGTGAAAGTGCGCCGTGCTTATGGCACGCCGAAATACCAGCAGATCAAAGGTGGCAACGTCAATGGCTTGTACGGTGCTGACCAGTTGGCAGATCGGGACATCGCCTTATTTTGTGAAGGGGAATTCGATGCACTCTTGGCGCGGCAGGAAGCCGGTGATCTGGCAGCGGTTGTAACGTTGAGCAGCGCCACCGCGATCCTCAGTTCGCGCTGGTACGCCGAACTCACGCACTGCCACACCATTCTCGTCGCCTATGATCGTGATGCAGCGGGTGAAAAAGGCGCAAACCGCCTGCTATCCCTCTCATCACGCTTTCGCTCTATCGAACTTCCTGCTGGCAAGGATGTCACCGAGTTCTACCTGAGCGGCGGCGATGTTTACCAATGGATTGAGCAGGCACGCCGATGAAACCGCAACCTGAAACTAATCCTGCTTTACATCAGGAATCTCATGAGATGTTGATGCGACTGCTAAAAGTTGCTGAACTCCTTAACAAAGGAATCTATGATCAGCAGCAGCCTGATAGGTTTACCGATCAAAAACCATCTGATCGCTTTTTTGTGGAAAAAGAGCGCCAAAAACCATAGCAGGCAGACTTCGTGTAATCTGTAGTTTAGTGAATGTTCTTGACCTTAGAGCTTATGACACTTCGACGGAAATCTAAATATCCAACTCCAACTCCAATACCTGGATGGGCGGTTTATCTTCGCACCAGCGATGAAGAGGCTCAGAATCCTGAAGCCTCTCAAGCGCGGCAGCGCTATATCATCAACAAGTCCGTTCTTGAACGCTCTGGCCTTCCGGTGATTGATGAGTACAAAGATGTTCTCACTGGAAGAAATCCACAGCGAGTTGATTATCAGCGTCTATTGCAAGATGCGCGATTTGGCAAGTTTTCGCATGTGGTAGTTGAACGGGCTGATCGCTTCGGGCGCAACGATACTGAAGCTCTGCGTGCCATTGACGAACTGGATGAATTTGGGGTTGCGGTGCGCTTTGCCAACCAGCCCGATCTCGACCCAATAGATGCCGATGACCGTATCATTGTAGCCCTATCGTTTACGTTGGCACGACGCGAGTCGATTCTGTCGGGATTGCGTATCAAGGGTGCTGCGGAAACGAAACGGGCACATGGTGGTTATCTGGGTCGTGTCCCCGATGGGTTCATCAGCGTCGAAGATGAAGCACCAGGTCGAAAATCGTATGCTAAGAAAAGTCATCACATCGAACAAGACCCGGAGCGTGCCAAAATCTGGCGGCTGGCGTGGGACTTACTATTGGGCGATAAGCTCACCCTCGAAGAAATCGCTGAGGAACTTCACATTCGCGGCTATCACTATCGCAGCGGACGATCCTTCGTTGAAGTGAAAGCCAATGGCAAGCGCAAAGTCCACTACAACACTATGTCCGACATCTTTCATAACTGGACGTATGCGGGCTGGATCGTCAACATTGAAGAGGGCATCGCTCCTAAAACACTGCGCGGTAATTGGGAACCAATTGTTACAACGGAAGAGTTCGAGAAAGGGCTTGCAATCCTTGAGCGACGACATGCTCATCGAGTGGTGCGGCGGAGACATGATTATTTATTGAAAGGATTGATTTTCATCGCACTGCCGGGTGAAGAACGCCTGCGTAAGCTGACTAGTTCGACATCCAACGCCAGTCGTTCTGGCGGTGGAACCGCCTATTATTGTGTCCCGCGCAGTGACATCAATCTGCTGTGCAGTGATATTGATGCTCAGATTCCTTTGGAAATAATGCGAATTCAAGTGAATCCCGACTTGCTGCCTGCTATCCGTGACTGCTATACCCAGGATGTTGCCCAAAAACTAGGACATCTGCGCCTTGATGAACGGACAGAGCTTGAAGCAGCGTTGAAATCAATTGATGAAGAAGAAGCACGAATGGTTCGACTTTTTGCGGCAGGCAAAATCACCGAAGCAATCTGGGATAATCTGTGGGCAGAATGGCAGGATCGTCGTCGAACACTGCGCTCTAACATCGAGTCAATGGATGTTCAGCAGGATTATCACATCAATAATTTGGATGTGGCGCTGAAAATCATTGCAAAAGTCGGATTACTGTATAATAGCTTGGAGCGGAGTGATCAGAAGGAACTGCTTCGCTTAATGGTCGAGAAAGTGATTGTTGACTTCGAGGGAAAAGTACGATTGGAATTGCGTCCTCCCTTCGCCTACCTGCATGAAATTTCCGAGCGGGTACGCTGTAAAGGTGAGGTTGGTACAGACAAAACAAAAGCCAGCGAAGTTTCCCCTGCTGGCTCATGTTCGGATTGGATCCTAGATTGTGGGTCCACTAGGATTCGAACCTAGAACCAAGCGGTTATGAGCCGCCTGCTCTGCCGTTGAGCTATAGACCCAAGAGGAAGAAGAGCTGAGCGGGTAACCAGATTCGAACTGGTGCTAAGACCTTGGAAGGGTCGTGTGCTACCACTACACCATACCCGCAAATGGAGATTTGAACGCATCTTAACACACAGTCGGGGTAACGGGATTCGAACCCATGACCTCTTCGTCCCAAACGAAGCACGCTACCAGCTGCGCTATACCCCGAAGCTAGAATGTATTATAACAGGAAAAAACGCGCAATTACCAGAGTAACCTTATGTCAGTTTTTACGTGGTTTTTTCTTGGATGGCGTTTCATTGAAGACCGATAACCAGTAACGTACATCTTCTGGCGAGACGTGTTCATTGCCCGTTTTGTCGCCATCTTCTGACTGCGAATCCATTTTCCACGGCTGTTTGTTGATCTGGCCGTGTTTTTGAGAGAGCACCGTAGCAAATTCTGCGCTCCGCATCGTTTTCATACGGTACTGACGCGCCGCGTCGAGCACGTAACGATCAGACGAGACCACCGTCCAATAATGCGAATCTTTGGTGACACGAATCCGCTCGATCATCACACGGTCAGCGTTGCTCCAATGGTTCGCAAAAACCACTTCCACCATCGAACTCCACTGCTGACGACTGGCGGGTATCCCCTTATCAAATACCACCGTGATCTTAGACTTTACCCGCGCTGAAAATGACACCAGTTTCTGCACCAGTTTCATCTCATCATGCGGGTCGTCGAGCGAAATATCCGCTAACTGTCCAATCACATTATGGCCGTCGATAAGGTAAGGCATTCTTCACAATTTCCCAGTCGGTTTGACGTTATACTCGCATAGTATCATATTTCAGATGCTTTTTTTAAGATATTACACGATATTTGCATACTTTGAGGTATTCATGACCAATGGGCTAAATCCGTCACCTCTATCGAAGGGGCGGCTCTGGCTTGGCGTCCTCATCACGCTGATCCTTCTTCTCACATTATTAATCGCCTATTACTGGGTGCATAAGCCGATTGATCTGGCGTTAATTCAGCGCCTCGGCGCTACCTTTTTAGATGGACTTACCATCATCGCCTTGTTTCTTTTTGCGGGTGGATTTGGCCGTGCCTTCACATCTCGCCTCTTAAAAATCGACACTTCAAAACTCACACGTTCACAACATCTCACAATCGATATCACCCTCGGGCTGGGGCTGATTTCTGTCGTCGTCCTGCTCTTAGGTTTGGTCGGCGTATTTCGCGGAAGTGTTTTCTGGGGGGTGATGCTCCTCACGACGCTCATCACCTTTCGTCATGGGCGTGAACATCTGCGTACATGGCGCGGATTCGTAACACATTTACGCATCGACACCCGTTGGCACGCCTTCTTAGCCTTGATCGTCGTCACCTTTTTGAGCACGGCTTTTTTCACCGCCGCTGCCCCCCCTGCGATGTGGGATGCGCTCACCTATCATTTGGTGGGCGTGCGCGACGCGCTGAACACAGGACAGATCAGCGCGCACCCTGAAAACTTCTATCTCGGTCTGACGGAATGGGTCGAGATGCTCTATGGCGTGGTCATGAGCGCCTTTCATAGCGAAACCGCCCCCGCACTGTTACATTTCGGGTTAGGTATCGTAGGGATGATGGGCACGGCTGGAACGGCTCGCCGTTACGGGGGCACAACCGCGTCATGGGTCAGTTTAGCCTTGCTCGTCAGTGCGTACAGTTTCGTCCGCTTGTTTGGCATGGCTTACGTCGATCTCGGTTCATTCGCTGTCGGCGTGTTCTTTCTCATCGCGCTGCTGGAATGGGCGGAAACAAAATCAGTCCGTTGGTTGGTGACGCTCGGCATCGCAGTCGGCTTTGCCGCGAGTGTGAAATATACCTCTGGCGCGGTGGGACTTGTGGCAATCGTTTTTGTCTTTGCGCAACAACCCACAAAAATCATTCGGAATAGCCTCGTCTTAATCCTCACTGCCTTGATTGTCTTTACACCGTTTGCCCTCAAGGGGCTGATCTTGTATCAAAACCCTGTATATCCCTTTTTTATCGGCGGGCTGAACTGGGATGCAGGACGCATGGCGCTGTTTTCGATGAGCTATAACGCAATCCTTTCCAGCGATCATCTGTGGCATTTGCCGATCTTACCGCTCACCGCGACGATCTTCGGCGTTGATCGTGGGGATGTGTACGACTTCACCAGCGGGATGTGGCTTTTTATAGCGTGGCTTTTGATCCCCCTAACATGGGTTCTGCTGACCAAAGAGGAACAGCGCTTTGCCAAACGCGGATTGTTCCTCATCCTGTTATTTACGCTCATGTGGATAGGCATCGCACTATTTTCAGCGCTTGGGACGCAAGTTCGGCTGTTCATCACCGCATTCCCGATCTTCGCAATTTTAGGCGGGATGGGCTTCAGCGGGTTAGCGCGGTGGCCGGAAAAACCGATTCATCTGTACTTTATGGTGCGCACCGTCTTTATATTCACGTTGTTGCTCACCGGGCTTGACCTTGTGCTGGAGCAAACCCGTTCGCAAACCCTCCATTACTTTTTGGGGCGGATGACCAAAACTGAATATCTTTATGAGCAAACAGGCGCGTACATTTATATGCAAGAAGCGCTGAGTGAACTTCCTGAAGGCTCACAGGTGCAGTTCATGTGGGAACCACGCACTTATTACTGCCCGCCTCATATCACTTGCACAGGCGACCTGTTATTTGATGTGTGGTCGCGCCCGTTAGTGAATGGAACATCACCTGAAATGGCGATGCAGATGTTACAAACAGAATATGATTATTTACTCGTCTTTCACACGGGCTATGACACCTATTTAGACATCACCCAACGCCCTGAAGAAGATGCGTTATTTCTCTCATTCCTAGACGTATACTGGGAACAAATATGGACGGATGGCCTCCGTTACGCCTTGTACCAGCCAAGAGAGTTGCCCGATTAAAACGATTGCGATATGATGAAAACCTCATGATCCCCATCTTGCCATCAAGATGATGATCTCCCTATTTTGTTCCCTTGATGAGAGGCAGATATGCCACGTCGCAACTTGCTTTTTTTGGTCTTAAATGCCATTGTTTCTGTCGCTGTGGTTTTGTTAGCATGGAACTTTTTACAGTCGCGCACAGGCGGGTCTGAAACCCAAGAGCGTATGGTCATCACCGTCCCGATCCTAATCACCGCCACTAATGACCCCTTCTTAACGCCTGCGATTGTGGTTGTCACTGCCACCCCAACGGATATTCCCGGAAGCGTTCAACTTCCCGAAGGTTTACTGCCTGCGACCAGCGTCGGCGCAGTGGTTGAAACCCAAATCGCGACGTTAGACCCCACCTTATTTTTAAGCGCGTTAGATGCCGTTCAAGCGGCAGGTGGGACCGCCTTAAACTTACCTGAAAACTGTATTGTCCATACCTTGCAAGAAGGCGAAACCCCCTACGGAATTGCCCTGCAATATAATGCGAGCTTTGCCGAAATCCTCGCCGTGAACGGGCTTTCGGAAGATGATGCGACCTTTTTACAGATCGGCCAAACCTTGATCGTCCCTCAACAAGGGTGTGTCTTGGGTGCGCAGGCGGTAGCGCTAACCGCATCGGCTACTTTTGAGCCGACCGCGTCGTTTACCCCATCACCCACAGAAACAGTTGATGGCACGCTCACTTTCACGCCTACACCGCCCGCAAGCGCAACCACCCGCCCGACGGCATCCAATACCCCAACGGTGACCTTGACCCCCTCATCAACGGTGCCACCCACCGCAGAAAATGCCCAAGTGGTCATCATGGATGTTGTGGGGGTAGGTGATGTGACTACGGAAAGCATCACCATTCGTAACAACGGGCAAACCATTGACCTGTTCGACTGGTCATTACAAGATTCTGATGGGAATGTATTCACCTTCCCATCAGGTCGCCGTGTATTTAGCAACGGTAGCCTGATCATCTACAGCCGTGTAGGGGAAGATACCCCCGCCGCGTTATTCTGGGGCGAATCTGAAGCCTTATTTGAAAGTGGCGAAACGGTCACCTTGCTGGATAACAACGGTCGCGCGCAATCTGCTTTCGAAATCCCCTAATTCACTTCAAACTGCTGAAGACCAGTTCATCAATTTTGTAGGGACTGGTCTTCAGCTTGTTCATTTATTCCATATAAATTAGTGTAGTTTGTACAGGTTATCCCCTTTTAGAGTTGTGGTTCTTTCATAGCATCCCTTATAATGCCAAACATCTATTCTTAAAAAGTGCATCCATACGCTTCTTTACCTGCATTCCATATTTTTGTCATTGCAATTATCCCAATGGAATTGCACTTTTCATCTAATATTCTCTTTGGAGTACCTCTTATGACACTCAATACCACTTCCCGCCCGGGCCCTAAAGCACAGGCATTAATCGCTCGTGACGATGCCTTGATGTCAGGTTCTAGCACGCCACGTTATCCGTTTGTCATGGATCGTGGTGAGGGAGCGCGGGTCTGGGATGTTGATGGCAACGAATATATCGACTTCGCGGCGGGCATCGCAGTCAACTCTACCGGACATTCACACCCAACAGTTGTCAAAGCAATCACAGATCAGGCGCAAAAATTCCTGCACATCGCAGGGACTGATTATTATTATGAAGTCCAAGTACGCTTGGCCGAACGTCTGGCGAGCATTGCGCCCATCTCTGGCCCCGTTCGTGTATTCTTGACCAACTCTGGAACTGAAACTGTCGAAGGGGCGATCAAGATGGCGCGTTGGTACACCAAGCGCCCGAACATCATCGCATTTTTCGGTGCATTCCACGGGCGTTCTATGGGCGCGCTTTCCCTGAATGCGAGTAAGGTGGTTCAAAAGGATGGGTTCGGCCCATTCATCCCCGGCGTCTACCACGCCCCCTATTACAACCCCTATCGCAGTGACAACATCGAAGCCGACTTGCACTATATCGATGAAATCTTGTTCAAGAAACTCGTCCCCGCCGAATCTGTCGCGGCGATCATTTTAGAACCGATTCAAGGGGAAGGTGGTTACGTCGTTCCCGATCCTCGTTTCTTGCAACACTTACGCCAGCTCTGTGACCAACACGGCATTCTGCTCATCGTAGATGAAGTTCAATCCGGTATTGGTCGTACGGGTAAATGGTGGGCAATCGAACATTTAGGTGTTGAGCCGGACATCGTCTGTTCCGCAAAAGGGATTGCCAGCGGGATGCCCTTGGGCGCTATTTTAGCCCGTTCGGAAATCATGAGCTGGCCTGTAGGGGCACACGGCTCAACCTTTGGAGGAAATCCGCTTTCTTGCGCGGCCGCTCTTGCCACGCTTGATTTGATCGAAGCAGGCATGATGAACAATGCCGCCGAACAAGGCAAGTACATCATGGATGCGCTTGAGGAGATGCAAACGCATCACCCCTCTATGCGTTATGGGCGTATTGCGGGACATGGTTTAATGATCGGCGTGGAACTCGTCCAAGACGAGCAGAAGACCCCCGCCAAAGACCTGCGCGATGCGGTTGAACGTATCGCCATTGATAAAGGGTTATTGGTCTTAGGCGCAGGTGTCAGCACATTACGCATCTGCCCCCCCTTGATGATCGATAATAGCTTGGTGCAACAAGGTCTCGAACGCCTCGACGCCAGCCTCACCCAAGCCGAACAAGAAGCAGGCATGCTGTAAGGTTGTAAACGTGCCGTGTTTGAATAAGGCACAGAATAAAGGGACAAGTCGGTGACTTGTCCCTTTTGAATACACCTCACCTGTTTCGCTGGCGCTCAGCCGTCCTCTCCGTGGGGAGAGGGCACGACCCCGTCGGGGTGAGGTGTTTTTTACAATGTGACAGGGCACCTCACCTGCTGCGCTACGCTTAGCCGTCCTCTCCATGGAGAGAGGACAAGGACATTTCTCATTTCGAGATAGGTGATATTTCGCGAACAGGGCAAGTCACCGACTTGCCCCTACAAATTTCGTATATACAGCGTGATTGTTACCGCCCTCTCCCCACGGAGAGGGCACGACCCCGTCGGGGTGAGGTGCATTTAAAAACGGACAGGGCACCTCACTTGCTTCGCTGACGCTCAGCCGTCCTCTCCGTGGGGAGAGGCACGATTACTTCGCGGTTTCGGTCTCTTTGATGTACCAGTCGATTGTATTGCGGAGGCCCGTGCGGAAGTCGGTTTTCGCGGTGAACCCAAATTCATTTTCAGCGCGTTCGGTGTTTAATTTACGGCGCGGTTGACCATCCGGCTTTTCCGTATCCCACACCACTTCGCCCGTGAATCCTGTTAATTCAGCGATCAAATGCGTCAAGTCGCGAATACTAATCTCAAAGCCTGAGCCTAAATTCACAGGGTCAGTTTTATTGTATTTCTCTGTTGCCAAGACGATGCCTTCAGCTGCATCATCCACATACAAAAATTCGCGCGTGGGCGAACCTGTACCCCATGCGACGACTTTTTCATCACCGCGCGCTTTAGCTTCTAAGAATTTACGAATCAACGCCGGGATCACATGCGAGCTGGCAGGGTCAAAATTATCGTAAGGGCCGTACAAGTTAGTCGGTAACAGATAGATCGAGTTGAATTTGTACTGATCGCGATACGCCTGCCCTTGCACCAGTAACATTTTTTTCGCTAAGCCATAGGGGGCATTGGTTTCTTCGGGGTAGCCTTCCCAGAGCGATTCTTCTTTAAACGGAATCGGCGTGATTTTTGGATAAGCGCACACCGTCCCAATCGTGACAAATTTATTCACGCCGATTTTGTAGGCCTCGTGCATCAACTGGGTGCCCATCATCAGGTTTTCATAGAAGAAATCCGCCGGACGTTCGCGGTTCGCGCCAATACCGCCCACAACCGCCGCCATGTGGATGATGACCTGCGGACGTGTGTCATGAAGAAGGTCTAATACTGCGCCATGTTCGCGCAGATCATAATCTGCACTTCGCACAACATACACTTGTTCAGCGCCTTTTTGTTTTAAGTTGTTCACGACCGAACGCCCTAAAAAGCCAGCCCCGCCGGTAACCACAAATCGATTTTCTGACCAGAATGTCATACGTGACTCCAAACAATACTTATGAGTTATTGGATTGATGATTAGTGTAGTGCTAATTCATACGTCGAATCAAGCGAGATTCCTGAATAGAGACAATAAGGATGCTCAAGTTTTGGGAGGTAGAGGGAAGAACTTGCTGGTCTTTTGTGTGTAGGCTTCCCAATCTGGCCGACCTGCATACTTCTTCTCTAAGAGAGGGATGCCCGAAACGAACAAGATCAACACGGTGATGAGAAGCGGGCCGATGATCGTCAAAACGCCATAAGGCGCGGAAAGCGCGATCAAGAAGATGCCCCACCACTGCACCACTTCGCCAAAATAATTGGGGTGACGGGTATAGCGCCACAATCCACGATCCATCAGCTTGCCTTTGTTCGCGGGGTTGGCGATAAACTGCTGAAGCTGCCAGTCGCCCACAACTTCAAACCCAAAACCGATGACCCAAATCAACACGCCTAACGCATCGAAGATGTGAAACCCTTCGGGCGCGTACAGGTTGATCACCATAACGGGGATCGCGATCAAGTACAAAAACAACCCTTGAAGCATGAATACCTGCAAGAAACTGCGCAGGTAAAAATGATCCCACGTTTCGCGCCATTTGCGGTAACGATAATCTTCTGCCTTGCGCAGGTTACGACGTGCCAAATAGAGTGTGAGGCGACCACCCCACAAGGTGACCAAAACCGTAGCGACGAGCGCGCGCGCTGTTTGCGGGCCAAGTGAATACGCCACCCACGCGGCGATGACAAACCCCAAGCCCCATGCAATATCAGCGATGTCGTTACGCTTGATGAGGACAGAGATCACAAACCAACACGTCATATAAATAAAAACCGCCAGCGCAATGATGATGAACTCGTTCATCAATTTACCTTATTCCAATCCACGTAGTGATGACGGCGACCAATGCCCCCAATACCGTGCCCCAAAGCAGGTCTACCAGCGTCATTTTGAGTGGCCAATTGCGCAGCGTGGCGAGGTTGGTCAGGTCATAGGTGGCATACGTAACCAGCCCGAAGAACGCGCCCGTCAGCAGGGCGTGAGCGATATCTGCTTTTTCGACCGACGGCTGGATCACAAAAAACACCAACCCCGCGACGAACAAAAGGTAGAAGATGATCGCGGCGACCCAATTGGGTTTGGGACTCATCAGCGCCCCCAATTGGTCTTTATAAAAATGCCGTGCTACAAACCCTAACCACGCAAGATCAATGACGAGAAAAACAGGGAAAGCGATGAAAAAGAGTGTGACCATTCTATCTACCCTTGATTGGGATGAAGTGGATTAATTTTGAACCTGCCAATTCGCTTGATTTCGAATGATGCGCGGGGCAAACGGCCAACTTCCCCATGTGAATAAGGCGCGTAAGGGAAGCATGGGATAACGCATAAAGGACGGCGTGGTGATGTCCGCTTCCGTATAGTAACGGTCGATATGCGACGTTTTTTGTTCCGGTTGGGTGCGGAAGGCCGCCAACGTTTGATCGACAGTGTACAGGGGGGCGTGTTGGGCGAAGCGCTGCCACAGATCAAAGTCCATCGCGTAATGTTTGGCGGTGTTGATATGGCTGTCCACCTGTTCCCAAAGGCTTCGTCGCCAGAATGTCCCCTCTTGGCGAATGAACCCCAACCCGCGCCCGTGATACCATCCGCGTTGAATAAATTTCTGAAAGCGTCCCGTTTTTAAGGGGAACTGTTTTAAGTTACCCGCAACATCCATATTGGCGGGTTGACCTGTCAACCATGCGACTTGAGGGAAGGCTTGGAAGATTTCGCCAACGGTCTGTAACGCCCCGTCGAGCAAGACATCATCGCTATTGAGCCACGTCATGATCTCGCCCGTCGCGTGCGCAAACCCTTTATTGATCGCGTCTGACTGCCCCGCATCCGGTTCGCTGACCCAATAGGCCAGTTGAGAGTCATACGCTTTTAAAATCTCGATACTGCCATCCGTAGAACCGCCATCAATCACGATATGCTCAAGGTTCGGGTAGTTTTGAGCATGGATCGACTCAAGCGTTTGGCGTAGATAATTCGCTTGTTGGTAGGAAGGTGTGACCACCGAAATGCGCGGTAATGTCACACGTTTTCGCCTTCGGTAATCTGCATCCGCGCTGCTTTCCATGCGTTAAAACCGCCCCGTAAATTCAACACATTTTGGAAACCGTGTTTCGCCAACACACTGCTGGCAATTTGGGAACGGTATCCGCTGGCGCAGTGTACCAAAATCGTTTGATTTTTCGGCAGTTCTTCAAGGCGGTTTTCAAGATGCCCGTAATGGATTTGTGACGCGCCTTCGACATGCGCCGTGTCAAATTCACTTCGAGCGCGTACATCGAGGATGAAAATATCATCCCCGCGGTCGCTCGACAAGACCCGCGCTTCTTCTACTGAGACACTGGGAAGGGTTTCGGGCATATCGCGCAACATGGACGGGATGAAATATCCACCAATCTGATCAACGCCGATGGCGCGAAGTTCACTCAACAACGCGGGGATATCCGCATCTTCGGCGATCAAGTAGGTCGGCTTGTCAAAATCAATGAACCAGTTGGCATACGTGCTAAATTGTTCACTGGGGGGAATGTTGATCGTCCCTTTGATGTACCCCGCACTGAAAACATCACTGGGGCGGGTATCGATCACCAGCGCGTTTTCCTGTAACACTTCCGACAAAATGAAGGGTTCTAGCGGTTCGACAGGCGCAAGCTGATCTAAATAGGTTGGCCCCACGCGGTTCACATATTTCATCTGTTTGAAGTAACGTGGGGTGTCGGGCTGTCCACTTAACAACCACTCCACAAATGCGTTTTCGTCGGTGAATTGAAAGGCGGGGTTAAAGAGCTTTTCATATCCCAGCGTAGAGGATGGCACAGCACCTAACGCTTTTCCGCACGCACTGCCCGCGCCATGACCGGGAAGCACTTGTAAATAATCCGGCAGTTGACGCAGGCGCTGAATATTCTTAAATTGTCCACGCGCGCCGACTTCTTTAGAGCCGATGACCCCTGCCGCTGTCTCTAACAGGTCAGGGCGACCTATATCGCCCACAAAGAGACAATCCCCCGTGATCAATCCCATCGGTTGGTCGGCAGCGGCGCGGTCGGTAAATTGAAAAATAATGTGTTCGGGCGTATGCCCGGGAGTGTGCAGGACATCCAAAACCACATTCCCAACGGTGATCTGGTCGCCGTCGTATAACTTGGTGAAGGGTTCGGGATAGGTATACTGCCAATCATCCCCGCCTTCTCCACTCAAAAGGATTTGCGCTTGGGTTTTTGAGGCGAGTTCACGCACACCGCTGACAAAGTCTGCATGGATGTGAGTTTCGGTCACGTGGGTGATGCGAAGACCTTCTTGTTGGGCGGTTTGCAAATAAGGCGTGATGTCACGCGCAGGGTCAATGACAATCGCTTCGCCTGTTGCTTGACAGGCAAGCATATAACTTGCTTGCGCAAGATGCCGATCATAGAAATATTTAAGTAACATACGTTTTCTTCATCCTCGTTATCACACCAGCAAAAGATGAGTACAGTGTCGTCCATTGTCATCTATAAGAGACAACCCTTAAGATGCCCTATAGGTTCAGTTTTTTACAACAATTTGTGCATAAGTTTATTTATAAAAAATGGGTGACAGGTTAAGGCTTGTTATGATAAGTACCATTGTACATTGTCTATGCGCATAAAATTGACGGCATGATCACAATGCCCCATGTTAGACTAAGTTGATATTGAAGATTCATCGCGTGTTCACCCAAAGGGGGAAAGATGTTTGATAAGTATATCAAGCAGCTCGAAGACGAAGACCCAGAAATGCGACGACGGGCGATTAATGCACTTGGGAATTTGGGAAACCCTGTCGCGTTAAAAGCACTCGGTCAAATTTATAAAAATGATCCTGAACCGCATTTGCGTCAACTGGCGAGAGAAGCGGGCTTACGTATTCGCGACGCGATGAATAACCCGACCAAACCCGTAGAAGATGCGCCTGTGATGCCATCCCCTGTGTCTGCTCCAGTTGAGAGCGCCCCATCCGTGGAACAGCCTGTCTCTGAGTTAGAGCATATTGAAGAACCTGACATTGATCTGGTGACGACGACCCCCGCGCCTTCGGGGGGAATCCGTCCGCTTTCTGACGCGAAAAAAGTTCAGGATGAAGTTGCAAGTTCGGCGGCGAACGCGGCGCGCTTAAAAGCGTTATCCCAAAAAACAGCGACAACCCCGCGCAAACTGCCCATCCCCGATAAGGCGAAAAAATACAACGTCTCGGAAGAAAACGTCAAACGCGCTAAAGAATATATGGAAGGGGCGATGACGGCGGAACTGGCGCAAGATAACGCCCGCGCCATGAAGCTGATGGCGAATGCCTTAAGCATCAACCCAAACCTTGTCAAAGACCCGTTCTTTTTAGGCGTAGCAAGCCAAGTAACAGGCGAGGGTGGCGACGAGGCCTTACGCATGATCGTGGACAGCCAACAGCGCAAGGAATTTGTGAATGCTGCTTCGAAAGAAGTGGTTCAACGGCGCATTGATAAACACATGGAATCGGTCGAAACTTCGACCACAGGCGCGAGTCTCTTTGAAGTGATTTTATTCTCACTCATTGTGATTGTCGGCTCGGCGTTGATAGGGTTGGTCTTGATCGAAACCGCGAATGCCTTTTTAGAGACGGTGCAAAGCCAGCAAGGTTCGGCTGAAGGCATGGTTGAAATCACCGAAGGTCTCGCGTCTTTACGTTCGGCAATCAGCACCATCATGTTGATCTCGGTGATCGTCTCGGCGCTTTCGGGCGTGGTCAACCTGTTTGTGACCTTGTTCTTAACACACTTGATTGCGCGTTATGTCTTACGAGGTCATGGCACGTATCGCCATTTGTTGACCAAGCTCTTGAGCTTCTACAATCGCATGTTGCCCTTCTGGTTCCTGTTCACGTATATCTTGATCGCTATCGCGTTTGTGTCGGCGGGTTCAGTGGTGATCTTATGCTTAAGCCTGCCGTTCTTTTTCTTCACCCTGTTCATCATCTTCAAAACCAGTGGCATCATCGGCCAAGCCTATGATATTGGCACTGCACGCGGTTACGTCTCATTTTTGTTGGGGTCGATTGCGTCCAGTATTGTGTTTGGCCTTATCAGCTATCTAGTGACCGCGCCCTTTATTGCGGCGCTTGAACTTGGGTCGCTGCCCACCTTCTAAACAAACTCACCGCGTAAAAAAAATATGCCCTCTCGGTATTGAGAGGGCATACTGTCTATGCACTTCTTGTGACCAAAATCGACACGTGTCGTTGTCCTGTTTAGGACACAATCATGACGTTTTTAGCGCGTCGCGGTGGTGATGCGATCATGGTATCCCTTGACGCGGAATGCCAGCATGATCAGCGTGAAGCCTAACAAAATAGAAGATGCGCCGATGATGCCCAAGACGCTCAACGCCCCTAAGCCGGGGAATAGAATCAAAAGCACACCGAAAATAATCGAGATGACCCCAGAAAGCCCCAACCAGAATTCGCCTTCAATTTCTTTACGAACTTGGATGGCGGTCACCACGGTGGTGATGCCCGTGAGGATCGCCCAGAATGCGATAATGTACAGCAGGATGAGCGCGGTGATACCGGGGAAAAGTAACGCGAGAATACCAGCGATGACACCCAGTACCCCTTCTAACACAACCACCCACCATTGAGCGTTACTCTTGCGCAGATTGAAGCCGAGGAAAACTGTCCCCACGCCCCCGATGATAGAGTAAATGGCGTAGACCAAAATTAGGCTTTCGAGCGCAATTCCCGGCATTACAAAAACAAGGATGCCAAAAATAATCGCTAAAACACCGCGTAAAGCGAGTAACCACCACTTACGACCAAATTCACCAACCATGATCCCGTCCTTTAATTTATAGAAGATTAAAATTAGGATTGCTGTCATCTTTTAGGATAAGGAAGTTTTCTGTGAACGTCAATGTGACTGACGGCGTTACACAGGCATAAAATCGTTTTATTCCAGCCGATAAATACCCGCTTTGCGCACCGAGCGCCCGCCTAATTCAACCCGTACTGTCGGGAAAAGATCGCTGTGCGCGGTGAGCACCTCAAAGCCGTTTTCCGTGATGAGGATCGTATCTTCAGATTTCATACCGACAATCGACGGGTTCCACGCCATCATCATATGGGCGTGTAAGCGGGTGTCGTCGTGTGCATTGGCGATGCGTTCCCGCCCTTGATACCCGCCAATTCCGCCTTGATGGTGAAACTGCCACTGGTCTGTTTCGCCATAGGTTTCATACGCCTGTTGTAAGTCGCCAAAGACTTCGTTCAGTGCGCGGTCGGGACGGCTGGCCAGCGTGACGGACGCATCAATATGCGCGATATGATCGAGTTTTTCGGTCAATTCGGCGGGGATTTCGCCCACATGGGCAAAGCGCGTGGTCGAGACGATCAAGCCACTGCGTCGCATACACAACACCACCATCACCATGCGTTCTAATTTTTTAAAGGTAGGCAGCGGATGACGGTATTTGTTGATGCGTTCATCCGTCGCCACCAAGTTCACCACAGCCATGCCCCCGCGTTCACGACAGGAAGCATCTAAACGTGAGGCAATTTTGTATTCCGTATCGCCCACATGAATCATGGCAATGGTTTGTTCGATGGCTTGGGCAGCATCACGCCCTAACTCACGCACGCGGTTGACTTCGGCTTCGGTCAACTGCCAGCGCAGGGTTTGAATCGTCGCTTCGAAATCGGCCTGTTCATCGCTGATGTAACGTGTCACGGGCAGGGCGAGGGGTTCGTACCATTGGGCAATCTCAAACTCAAAGCCCAGCTCGACAAACGGCTCTTCACCGAGCAGGCGCGTCACTTCGATGTTATTTACCACCACATAACGTTTAGATTCGGTGATGAGTAGGCTGTACGCGCCGTTCTCCTCGTTCACTGAAATGCTGGCATCTGCCCCACCAGAGAACCATGCAATATTCCGCACCTTTTTGAGCCAAATGCCTTCTACCCCGTAGCGTTCTAACAACAAACGTAATTGATCGTGTTTCGTTTGGACTTCTTCTAGGCGGTTCATGCAGATACATCCTTATGACAAACGGGTTTATGTTGTGACGCTGATTATAACCAGCAGAAATGGTTATGCGTTGGACTTATTGTTTCAGCGGGTGGGTTGGGTAGAATGCCACTCACTGAGTCGTTTTTGGAGATGCCCCGCGTTCAAAAATCAGGGTTTATACGCCACCAAATCGCCTCACCCATCCATCAAATATGAGTAGGGACGGAAAAAATGAGCCAATCCAAGCAGATTTTAACGGAAGCCGACTTTTTTAAGTTTCAATGGTTACAAGGGGCGAAGTTCTCTCCAGACGGCAAGAAGATCGTCTATTCGATTTCACACATTAGCGCGGACAAAGACAAAAAAGAAAAAGAATTCATCAGCTTGTATTTACTGGATGTCGCCAGCGGAAACACGCGCAAATTGACGTCTGGCAAAGCGCAGGATGTCGGCGCGGTCTGGTCGCCGGACGGTTCGACGCTCGCTTTCACCAGTGACCGTAGCGGCAAGAACCAACTCTATTTACTACCTGTAGACGGGGGCGAAGCCCAACAACTGACCGATTTACCTCAAGGGGCGAATAACCCTGTTTGGTCGCCCGATGGCAAAATGATCGCCTTCATCGCAGGGATTGATTGGGGCGACAACACGCCCGACCATTTAAACGAACCTTACCGCATCACACGGAATGTTTGGCGTTTTGACGCGATTGGCGACTTAGATTTAGCCGTCAATAATATTTATGTGGTGGACGTTGAAAGCCAAGCCACCCAACAACTGACCGACTCGCCCTTGCTCAAAAGTGGGTTGCAGTGGTCGCATGATGGCACAAAGATTTTGTTCTCTGCCAACATGAAGCCGGATAGTTTCACCGCTCTTTTCCCTGACGTGCTCACAGTCGATTTAGACGGCAACGTGACCCCCATCATCACCGATTGGGAAACGTTTGGCGTGCCGTTCTGGGCGCCTGATGGCAAGAAGATCGTCGTCATCGGCCGTAAATATGATGGAGCGCCCATTGGCACTCATGTCGATTTATGGGTGTTTGACCCCGAAACAGGCGAATTTGATAACCGCACGCCCACGCTCGAACGCGGGATCAGCGGGGGATTGGAAGGCTTCTTACCGACGCAACGTTTAGGCGCGGTCTACATCGGCTTTAGCCCTGACGGAAAATCAGCTTATACCCGCGTCCAGATCGGCGGGACGGTACAGCTCATGCGCATCGCCCTTGAAGGGCCTGAAGCGCATGAAGTCGTCGTGGGCGGGGATCGTCTGTGCATCCTGCTCGACATCCACGAAAATACCCTCTTGTTCGCTGCCGACGACATCACCCATACCCCCGACCTGTACACCGCCCAACTGGATGGCAGTCAAGAAACCCAACGGACGCACATCAACGATACGTTATTAGAAACGTTCGCCCTGCCTGAATTTGAAAACCTCCACTTTAAAGGTTCGGATGGCGTGGATGTAGAAGGCTGGTATCTCAAACCCACCAACGGCGCACAAGCCCCTTATCCGACCATCCTTTGGATTCACGGCGGGCCACACGGCGCACAAGGTTTCCATTTCGCCTTTGATGCCTTAGCCCTCACAGGTGCGGGTTACGGGGTGATATACGTGAATCACCGCGCATCAACAGGGTATGGAAATGCGTTCTCCACCGCCATCAAAGGGGATTGGGGCAATCTTGATTACAAAGACCTGATGGCAGGTGTCGATTATGCGATTGAGCTTGGCTTGGCCGACGCTGACAAACTGGGCTGTACAGGCATTTCGGGCGGGGGGAATTTATCCTGCTGGATCATCGGCAACACGGATCGTTTTAAGGCGGCGGTTCCACAAAACCCTGTCACTAACTGGCAAAGTTTTTATGGTGTGAGCGATATTGGCGTTTGGTTCGGCGTCGAGCAAATGGGCGGTCATCCCCATGAACTTCCCGAAGTCTATGACCGATGCTCACCCATCACCTATGCGCATAATTGCAAGACGCCTACGCTCCTCATCCAAGCCGAACACGATTGGCGCTGCCCACCGGAACAATCCGAGCAGTTCTATACTGTGTTAAAGGCCAACGGCTGTATCGTGGAAATGCAGCGCCATCCGAAAGGGTCGCATGGCAGTTCACTATATGGCGCGTTAGCGCTTCGCAAGTCGCACCTGCAAAGCCGTCGCACATGGTTTGATCAATACATTCTTGGCAAAACCGACGCTGAATAGTTTTCCGCTTGTCATGGTTTCATAACATGACATTCAATCTCTAATAAAACGACAAAGTGGCATCGATTTTTTCGATGCCACTTTGCTCATGCGAGGGGGAAATACACCTTCATCCACGTCACAGAAAATATCAATTGAATCACTGTATCCACACACCCCTTAGGCACAAATTTAATTTTTAAGTATTATGAAGCACATACTTTGTGGAATTTAATACTTTTTAGGGATATTTTATGCGTAAACTTGCCGTAATAAGCCTGTTTTTAAGTGTGTTGTTCATCAGCATTGGGTTGGTGTTGGCACAAGAATTTGTCGTTGAAGAGAACGCTTGCCTCACTGGGGGCGTGATGGAAGGCAAATGTAACTTCCTCACCACCGCTGAAAATGACTGGGCTTGGACGTGTGGATGGTACGTTCACCGTTATTACACAGGTGAATTCACCCGCGATGAGGTGATTGATCCCTGTCGCGCGCTCATCCCCCTCGCGCCGACCTCTGTGCCGGTCATGTCACCCACCCCTGAACCCACGCTCGAACCGACTTTTGAGCCATCATCTACCCCCACGCCGACGCTCGAACCAACGGCTGATCCTCAAGTTTGTGGTATTTTCTTCGTACTCAATATGAGAATGTGTCTTCTCGGAGACCTTCTTCGACAGGATGAAGATCAAGATGGTATCTTCGAACGCAGCTGGCGTATTGCTTCGGGTACTATTCTAGGGGATGATAATAACTGTCCTCCCGCTACAACATATAGTTATGGATTATCCTTTTATCAGTTCAACGAACCTAATTTCTACAATTGGCTTATCGGTTTTGGGTTCGGCCACTTCGATGATTTTTGCGCTATTTAGCCACGCCCTACTTTGACTTATTGATAGATTCACACAGCACTGCCCATCCCCAACAAGAAAAGGGACGTGCTTCATAAGATCGTTTTATAAGACCTTTTCGGTTTGCTGACGTTACCTCACTTCAGCGGAACTGAGAGGGTCTTTGCCGTCTACGATTTCCCTTGCATGCCAGAGCTTCATCCGTTCATTGTTCAATTGGCAATCTGATCTTGAAAAATCAGGTTGTATAATACTTTTATCATCATATTAAAAATGAGTTTTTTAGGCTTTCTGCTAGACAAGAGACGTTCTTTCATAGTTAATGATTTGAGTTCATGATGGGTATACCATGATTAATATTTTGACAGATGAATTTACACAGGCATGTCATGATTTTGAGAATACCTACCCGCAGTTTGATACATCTTTATTAGCAGCGCTTCGCAGTGATGAATATGCCCGTTTAGACGAACAGCATCATGTCTACTTGGACTATACAGGGGGCGGGCTGTATGCGGATTCACAACTTTCCATCCACACCGAAATGCTTCGCAAAGGCGTATATGGTAACCCGCACTCGGTCAACCCAACCTCCAAAGCAAGCACCGAACTGACCGACCATGCGCGCCGATATGTGTTGCAATATTTCAACGCCTCACCGGAAGAATACATTGTCATCTTCACCCAAAACGCCAGCGGTGCGCTTAAGTTGGTGGGTGAATCGTATCCCTTTGATCAAGGCGGGCATTATCTTCTGACCTTTGATAATCATAATTCGGTCAACGGCATCCGCGAGTTTGCGCGGGCGCGCGGGGCAACCCTCACCTATGCGCCGGTGCTTCCGCCTGAACTGCGCATTGATGAAGAAAAGCTACGGGACTATCTTCGTCAAGGACAACCTAACGCCCATCATTTGTTCGCGTATCCCGCCCAATCAAATTTTTCGGGCGTACAACATTCGCTAGATTGGATTGCTGAAGCGCAAGCGCATGGCTGGGATGTCTTGCTGGATGCGGCGGCGTTTGCATCCACCAATCGCCTGGACCTGAGCCAATACCACCCTGAATTTGTAACCCTCTCGTTCTATAAGATTTTTGGGTATCCCACTGGGGTCGGATGTTTACTTGCGCGCAAGTCGGTGCTGTCGAAGTTACACCGTCCCTGGTTCGCAGGCGGGACGATCACCATCGCGTCTGTACAAGGGGATGGCTATTATCTAGAGGATGGCGAAGCGGGGTTTGAAGACGGCACGATCAATTATTTGACCCTGCCCGCGGTTGAGTTAGGGCTTCGGCATATCGAACGGGTGGGCATCGAGCGTATTCATGAACGGGTGATGTGCCTGACGGATTGGCTTCTTCAGCAGTTGGTGAATTTACATCACCCCAACGGACGCCCACTGGTCACCATCTACGGCCCGACCAACACGCACATGCGTGGCGGAACGATCACGCTCAATTTTTATAACGCCGAAGGCAAGTTGTTAGATTATGAGCAAGTCGAACAGCAGGCCAGCGCGCATCATATCTCCCTGCGTACAGGCTGTTTTTGTAACCCGGGCGCCAGTGAACAGGCGTTGGGGTTCACGAAAGAGGAACTCGAACCGTATTTTCATCAGAGTGAACGCATGACGTTTGAACAGTTCATCGCCGCGATGCACAGTCACGGGGATGCTGCCGTTGGCGCGATTCGGGTATCGGTCGGCATCGCCACAAATTTCGCCGATGTGTATCAGTTCATTGGCTTTGCGAAAACGTTGGTGGCGGAGTAGGGGCAACCCTACTCCACCGAGCTATGGAGACTCGCGGGCAAGTCCCCTAATAAAAAGGCGGTGAACCAATCGCGGAAGCGGATGCCTTCGGTCGTTTCGCTATAGAAGCGTTCTGTTTGTAAGATACAATGTTCGCCCCCTGACGCAACGTATGAGCGGAAGTTGCGATTCGCATTGAGCGTCGCCAAACTCGCTTCCATCCCACCGCGCCAATCGCCGCCGCCCATCATATTAAAGTAAGTCTGTTGAACGCCATCATTTGCCGTCGTGTATTGCCCCACACGCATACGCGGATAATTGCGCGATACTGTGGAATACGTCGCGGTGATAAAACGGTCTGGGCTGGTACGACTGACCCCACGCGGGGGCCGTGCGAACGAACCCCACACATCAAAGCCCCCCCACAACGCGGGGACTTGTCCCGTTGCAGAGTCGCCAAATTGGACAATGCTGCTCGCAGAATAACGACGCGCAATCGTGGGGGTGTGATAGATCGCGCCATAGGCGCCGGCGCTGCATCCGGTGACCAACACCTGACGAGGCGCACGATAATTCGCGAACATCCAATTTAAAACGGCGGTGGTGTTCGCGTTCCCGTTGTAATGGATTTCCCCCGCTTCACCTTCATAGGTGTGGGTTTGTGTTCCGGTGTGAAAGTCTGCGGTGCAGTAGGGCACAAAAATAGATGTGTAATCGGCAACGGGATTTTCACCATTCCCGAAGTTAAACAGCCCATTGCTGTAAGCGTTGATCTCATCGCCTTCCACAAGACGATCATAAAAGCCCATGTTGGGTTCGCATGTGCCCGCATCCCAACACGCCCCGCCCCCTTGAAAATACACCATCACCTTTTGCGGGTCGCCCGGCCGTACCCAAAAGGCATACGGTTCGCTTTGAGAGCATAGGGTATCGCCCCCCGGGACGAGTAAATTCCACCCGGGCGCAAGTTCTGATGCCGTTGGCATGGGATTTTGCGCCGCAACTTCACCGCCGATGTAAAAAATCAACGTGCAAACGCTCACAACGAGCGTGATGAATCCAAAATAGAAGCGTTTCACAGCATCCCTCTTAAAACAAGTTGATGTGAGTTTAAATGTCGCCGATTATAACGAAGGATTGCGTTCTCGGGACGTTTACTCATAAACATAAATATTACGTTTGAATCTGAAAGATTCAGTCGATATGAACATGGCGGGATGATATACTCCGAACGTCTCAAGAAGGAGTCACATTAGTGAACATCATCCGTCGTTGGCTTCCCCTCATCATCCCGTTTGTCTTAGTTTTGATCGCCGACCAACTGAGCAAACAATGGGTTTTAGATAACCTACTCATTGGGGAATACATCGCCCCCATTCCCGCGCTGGAAAGTGTCTTTCGCATCACCTACAGCCGTAACACGGGGGCGGCCTTTGGCATCTTCCAAGATATGGGAACGTTCTTCCTCATCATGTCGGTGGTAGTGACGATAGGCGTCTTCCTCTATTACCCACGCTTGGCGCCAAATGCGCACATCACCCGTTGGGCGTTGGGGTTGGTGATTGGGGGCGCGCTCGGCAACGCGATTGATCGTATTCAACACGGCGCGGTGATCGACTTCATCAGCTACACGATTCCGAACGTAGTAGGCAACGTTTCCAATATTGCTGACCATGCGGTGGTACTTGGTGTGATCCTCATTTTTATCGATATGTGGTTCATTAGCGGTAAAACCAGTTCACCTACCCCGACTTCACCAGAAACATCTGAAACCTAAACCGTTGAGAATGCCCTATGCTGGAATAAAGACAAATAGGGTATCATTCTTCATATATATTGACTATCAACATGTCCACTTTTATGACGACGATTGACCGTACCAACAACCAATGGCTTCAAGAACTACGCTCTGACGATGCTGTCGTGCAAGCGCAGGCCATTGAAGACCTGAAAGAACGCTTACAACGGGGCATCTATTATTATTTGAGCCGCGAACGAAGTGATTTGAGTGGACTTTCCAGCCATGAGCATGTGCAAATGGCGCAAGATATGGCGCAAGATGCCACCTTGCGCGTCTTAGACAACTTAGATTCATTTCGTGGGGATAGTCTATTCACCACATGGGCTACACGGATTGCGGTTCGTGTCGCCATCAGCGACTTACGCCGCGCCCGCTACCGCGACTTCAGCTTAGATAACCTCACCGCTGAAGGCGACTTTTTGCCTTCAAGCGCTTCTCTCATCAGCGGGGAACGTCCCGCCGGCCCTGAACGTGCCGCTGAACAAGAAAATGTGATCGAAAATATTCGCAAAGCGCTCAAAGGGGTGTTGACAGAACGCCAATTGCAAGCGCTCGTCGCCGTGACGATTCAAGAAATCCCGCTCGAAATTGTGGCCGAACAAATGGACACAAACCGCAATGCCCTGTACAAACTTATTCATGATGCACGCAAGAAACTACGTCAGCATTTAGAGGGCGAAGGTCTCTCTATGAATTACATCATGAATCTGTTTCAAGAAAATGTTTAGGTGGAGAAGACGTAAGACTCAATTTCCTCTGCTCGTCGGAATATTAGCAAGATAAAATTCAGGTTGGAACCAAAACGTGGACGAAAAATTATCTAAGTTGTTGCAAGCCATTTTTGATAATCATGAGGATGAACCGCCCGGCGGTATTACCTGTGACGGTTGTTGCGACGAGTTCGCGTCATTGGTGGAAATGGTCGTGAATGGGGCAGAACTGAGTGTCCTTTTGCCCGCAGTAGAAACCCATTTGCGCTGTTGTCGCTCATGTCGTGAAGAATATGAAGCGCTCTTATGTATTGTTCGTGCTGAATATCAAGGTCTCCTACCTACCGTCCCCCAAGAATCTCAAGAGGAATAAACAGACATGGAAAAAGTACGTGTTGTTGTGATCGGCTCTGGCCCAGCTGGTCTGACTGCTGCTTTGTATACTTCCCGTGCCCAACTGAGCACTGTCGTGATCACGGGGCCACAAATGGGCGGGCAAATTGCCACCACCCATGACGTGGATAATTTCCCCGGCTTTCCCAACGGCGTCCAAGGGCCTGAACTGGCCGAAAATATGCGCGCGCAAGCTGAAAAATTCGGTACGATGTTTGACTATGATCTGGTCACCAGTGTTGATTTCAGTCAAGGTTCACCGTTCACGGTTAGAACCCAAAACAAAGAATACAGCGCGGATGCAGTCATTGTGACGATTGGCGCTAAGGCCCGCCAGTTAGGCATCCCCGGCGAAGTTGAATACACAGGGCGGGGCGTAAGCTACTGCGCCACCTGTGACGGGTTCTTCTTCCGTGGCAAAGATATTTTTGTCGTCGGTGGAGGGGATTCGGCTTTGCAAGAAGCGATCTTCTTGACTAAGTTTGCCAACACGGTGACGATTGTTCACCGTCGCGATACGCTTCGCGCCAGTGTGGCTTTACAAGAGCGTGCCTTCGCCAACCCGAAGATCAAGTTCTTGTATAACACGGTGATTGAAGAGATCAAAGGCGAAGACGGTACGACAAAATCATCCCTGTTGCGGAACGTAGTCACCAACGAAGTGACTGAACAACCCATTGATGGCGTGTTCATCTTCATCGGCTACACCCCCAACAGCGCGGTCTTTAACGGCCAGCTTCAAACCGACGCGGCGGGCTATGCGATTGTGGATAATTACATGCGCACCAATATTGAAGGGGTGTACGCAGGTGGGGAAATTCACGATGATATTTTCCGCCAAGCAATTACCGCTTCGGGGCAAGGTTGTGCTGCGGCGTTGATGGCGATTAATTGGTTAGGCGAGCGTGAAGGTCTCAACCTTTTGCAACCTATCGAAGCAGAAGTTGTCGAATAAAATCTCACGCACAGTAATGCGATAACCCAAAGGACTTTATTGGGATTGTTCCTCAATTCCGATAGAGTCCTTTTTAAGTTGACGTGTTGTAGTAATCGACCCGTTGCTGTGTAACGCCGATGAAAAAAGGGCGCGTTCATAAGAAATCAACATATCTGTGATAAGCGGCACAATAAAACCCTCGTTTCGATTGTTTAAAAATACTAAATAGGTCTTGAGGATAAGGCTTCAAAGTGATTTTATTGGTTATTTTTCACAAATAAATAAATCCATTTTTAGCGATATTTACGCACATTTTTACTTTCTAACCGTCCTATAATCGCCCCTGTTATTGTTGTTGGGAGCTTTCAACAAATTCGAGGTTGATTATGGCGACACTTGTTCCACCAGCAGATGCGAAGTCATCACCAGCGGCGCTCTTAAAATGGGCGGCTGATCAAGGCGTTAAAGAAGTTGATGTGAAATTCACCGACATGCGCGGGATCATGCAGCACTTTAGCGTTCCATTCCATCACTTTACCGAAGAAAAATTTACTGATGGGTTGGGCTTTGATGGCTCGAGCATTCGTGGTTTCCAAACCATCGAAAAATCTGACCTCAATTTGTTGCCGGACATCACCACCGCATTCATCGACCCTGTTCCCGCATTGACCACACTGACATTGGTCTGTGATGTGGTTGATATTGAACTGAAGCCGTATGCGCGTGATCCGCGTGGGGTGACCCGTCGCGCGTTGGATTATTTGAAGTCCACCGGCATTGCCGACACCGCGTATTTTGGCCCTGAAGCTGAATTTTACATTTTCACCAGCGCCAGCTTTGGCTCTAACGAATACAGCTCATTTTATGAAATTGACAGCGCGAGCGGTTTCTGGAATACCAAACTGACCGGCCCGAACTTAGCCTATCGTCCCCGTATTAAAGAAGGCTATTTCCCTGTTCCCCCCACCGACAAATTACAAGACCTGCGCGCCATCATGGTGCAAGAATTGCTAGCCGCAGGCATTGATATCGAAGTGCATCACCACGAAGTTGGGGCAGCAGGTCAAGCTGAAATTGACATGCGTTTCGACGAAATGCTGAAGATGGCAGACCAAACCCAGTTCTTCAAATACATCATTAAGAACGTCGCGATCAAGAATGGTTACACCGCGACCTTCATGCCGAAGCCCATCTTTGCAGATAACGGATCAGGGATGCACTGTCACCAGTCGTTATGGAAAGACGGCACGAACTTATTCTTTGGGGATGGTTACGCTAACTTGAGCCAGCTTGCGCTGTGGTATCTGGGTGGGATTCTGAAGCACGCGCCCGCCATTTTAGCGTTCGCCGCACCCACCACCAACAGCTACCGCCGTTTGGTTCCCGGCTATGAAGCACCTGTTAACTTGGTGTATTCTGCGCGCAATCGTTCCGCTGCGATTCGTATTCCTATGTACAGCAATAGTCCCAAAGCCAAACGGATTGAATTCCGCGCGCCCGATCCGACTGCGAACCCGTACTTGGCCTTCTCTGCCATGTTGATGGCAGGGTTGGATGGGATTCAAAACCAAATCGACCCGGGTGAACCTGCCGACTATGATTTGTACGAAGGTGGGCACAATACCCCCGTCGTGCCCGGCAGTTTAGGCGAAGCCTTACAAGCACTTGAGGCTGATTACAGCTTCTTGCTTGAAGGGGGTGTCTTCACAGAAGACTTCATTCAAAACTACATCAGCTACAAGAAACTGAGCGAAGTCGATCCTGTGGCGTTACGTCCACACCCCTACGAATTCTCGCTGTATTACGATTTCTAAAAAACGTCTGTCATATCCTCGCAAAAGGCCGATTCCCATACAATCGGCCTTTTGTTTTGAGCGCAAGATTCGCGCGCTGTTCGGCGTTGTATTCAGCCTACCGTTCATGCTCCAACATGACAAAACTATTCTGTGTAAATGATGATAATCTGTGAGATATAGACTTTAAGAATACAGAAAAGTTATGATATACTTGCTTGTGCAAGAAGGACCTCCCTCTAATCCCTCTTCCATTCCTTTTTAAGTCAGTCCATCCATGCGCACATCGAAGTGCGTATATTCTATTTTGAGGTTTCATGCAATTTCAAGAATTACAATTGATTGATCCTTTGTTGCGTAGTCTACGTACCGAGGGATATACCGAGCCGACGCCGATTCAGGCGCAAGCGATTCCCCTCGTATTACGGAACAAGGATTTGATCGCATGTGCGCAAACGGGCACAGGGAAAACCGCAGCCTTTGCGCTGCCCATTTTGCAACGCTTAAACGCAGTCCAACGCAAACAGCGCGGGATTCGTGCGGTGATCCTTTCCCCAACACGCGAACTCGCTATCCAAATTGGGGATAGTTTCAAAGCATACGGACGGCATTTGCCTTTCCGTCACACCGTCATTTATGGTGGCGTGCGTCAAAACGCGCAGGTTGAAGCGCTCCGTCGTGGGGTGGATATTTTAGTGGCAACCCCCGGCCGTCTGCTCGACTTGATGAATCAAAAATTTGTACGGTTGGATTCAGTTGAGATTTTTGTCCTCGACGAAGCGGATCGTATGTTAGATATGGGGTTCATCCACGATGTGCATAAAGTGGTAGATCACCTGCCTAGCGAACGTCAAACCTTGATGTTCTCGGCAACGATGCCCAAGCCCATTCAAAAGTTAGCGGAAGAAATTTTGACACACCCCATGTATGTCGAAGTGACACCGCCCGCAACGACGGTTGAACGCATCGACCAATCGGTGTTTTTTGTCGAGAAGAACGGCAAATTTCCCTTGTTGGCACACTTGCTTCAAGATGCGTCGATCCAACGGGTCTTGGTCTTCACACGGACGAAACACCGCGCCAGCAAACTTGCCCGCCAACTGGAACAATCGCGGATTCGCGCCGAAGCCATTCACGGGGATAAATCACAAACAGCGCGGATTCAAGCGTTGAACAATTTCAAGTCGGGACGCACACGCGTGTTAGTCGCGACCGATATTGCCGCGCGTGGGATCGATGTCGATGATGTAACGCACGTCATCAACTTTGACCTACCGAACGAACCCGACAGCTACGTTCACCGTATTGGACGTACCGCCCGCGCAGGCGCCTCTGGTGTCGCCTACTCATTCTGTGATGTGGACGAACGCAAGTATCTACAAGACATTGAAAAGCTGATTCGGTTAAAGGTGACAGTGGTTGAAGATCATCCGTATCTCTCAGAAGTGCCGTTATCCGCACCGGTGACCAAACCGAAGCCGAAACAAAACCAACATCAAAACAATGTACCCCAAAGCCAAAACCAAAATAATCGTCAACGACGGTTTCGCGGTCAACGGCGGAATGGCAGTGCAGTGAACAAAGGCGCGCGTGAAGGCTCGCTTGTTGGGATATAACATCCATTTGATGAACAGCTTGAAGGCGCAACATAAAAGTTTGCGCCTTTTGTTTTTCATATCGTAATTGACTGTGTTGGTTCTATTGCAACGATCAACACAGCGTATACTGTAAAACGCATCACTTTTTATAAGATTATTTTACGAGAAAGGCGTCATCTATGATGGATTGGGAAAACCGTTTTGCAGAGCGCACCAAACAGATGAAACGTTCGAGCGTTCGTGAAATTCTTAAACTCACCGCCAAGCCTGAAGTTATTTCCTTTGCAGGGGGCTTACCTGCACCTGAATTATTCCCTGTAGAGCGCATTCGCGAAGCGACGGATACCGTGCTTTCCGAACGGGGACAAGAAGTTTTGCAATACAGCACCAGCGAAGGCATGCCCGAACTTCGTGACTTAATTGCAAGACGGTTGTCAAACGACCAATTCAAGATCGGCATTGAAAATATTCTCATCACGACCGGCTCACAACAAGCGGTTGATATGATCGCGCGCATCTTCTTTGATGAAGGCGATGCGGTGGTGGTGGAAGACCCAACCTATGTGGGTATGCTCACTTCTTGGCGACCTTTCAACTTAGATTTCTTAGCGGTGCCAACCGACAATGATGGCATGATCGTCGATCAGTTAGAGCCTGTTTTACAACAAAACCCCAAGCTGATGTACGCCATCCCCACCTTCCAAAACCCACAAGGCACGACGCTCACCTTAGAACGACGCCAAAAATTAGCGCAGTTGCTCGTGAAATATCATCTGCCTTTGGTGGAAGATGATCCGTATGGTGAATTGCGCTACAGCGGTGAACCGCTTCCGTCAATTCTCGCTTTAGAAGCCGCTGAACGCGGATCATCCACGCTAGACGGTTCGGTGATGTACTGCGGAACGTTCTCCAAAGTATTAACGCCCGGCCTGCGCATCGGTTGGGTTGCCGCCGCCGCCCCCGTGATTGATAAATTGGTTCAAGTGAAACAAGCGACGGATTTACATACCAGCACCTTCAACCAATTTGTGTCGTATGAAGCCGCACGTGACGAAGTATTCTTAAATGATCACATCACCCGCCTACGCGAAGTCTACCGCGAACGCCGTGACTTGATGTTGCAAGCTATGGCTGAACACTTCCCTGAAGAAATCACCTGGACGCGCCCAGAAGGGGGCTTGTTCATCATGGTGACGATGCCCGAACATCTCAATGCGCGCGAAGTCCTGAAACAAGCGATTGCTCAAAATGTCGCCTTTGTGCCATGTGATGAATTTTTCATCAGTGGTGCAGGACACAATATGTTCCGCTTGAATTTCAGCAACTCCACCCCAGAACGGATTGCGACAGGCATCCAGCGCTTGGGAACGGTGTTAAAAGAAGCGATGCGTTCGTGACCTCCCCCCGATAGCGTTGCTATCGGGGGGAGGTGCCCTTCACAACCTCTCAAAATCGCAACCACCATAGAGACACCGTTTTAAAAACACCTCACCTGCTGCGCTGACGCTCAGCCGTCCTCTCCTCACGGAGAGGACAAAGGGACATTTATTTGAGGTAGGTTATCTTTCGCGGACAGGGCAAGGCGATGCCTTGCCCCTACAAAATTCTCGTGTCAACCTAATTCTTTCCGCCCTCTCCCCACGGAGAGGGCACGACCCTGTCGGGGTGAGGTGCCCTTCACAAGCTCTCAAAATCGCAACTACCATAGAGACACCGTTTTAAAAATCACCTCACCTGCTGCGCTTCGCTTAGCCGTCCTCTCCGTGGGGAGAGGACAAAGGCAAAATAAGACAACCTGTAGGGGCAAGTCACCGACTTGCCCACCCCATTTCTGAATCTGATTCATTCGTTGATAACCAAAAACAAAACGGGCAAGGCATCGCCTTGCCCCTACAAAATCCTCGTGTCAACCTAATTCTTCCTCGCATTCTCCACACGAACAGGATCACGACCTCGTCGGGGATAAGGTGCTTGCTCACCATCCCTCACAAGAGTATCATGTGAGGATATGGGACAACTTTAATCTAAAAGAGTGAGATGATGGCGAAATTTTACGACGAAATCACGGATGAGCTGAAAGCCTTTGCTGAACGACAACACATGTTTTTTGTTGCCAGCGCGCCCCTTTCGGATGAGGGACATGTCAATGTCTCGCCGAAGGGGATGGATAGCTTCCGTATTTTAGACCCGCATCGTGTCGCCTATTTAGATTTAACGGGCAGTGGCAACGAGACATCAGCCCACCTGAAAGAAAACGGACGCATCACATTTATGTTCTGTGCTTTTGAGGGTGCACCGCGCATCATGCGCTTTTTTGGCACGGGCAAAGTTGTCCTGTCCAACACCCCTGAATGGGATACGTTGATCCCGCATTTCACGCAGATTCAGGGCGCGCGCCAGATCATCACCGCAGAGATCACCCTAGTGCAAACCGCCTGCGGATACGCCGTCCCGTTGTACGATTTTCAAGGACAGCGCGAAACGCTCGTTAAATGGGCGGATGCCAAAGGTGAAAATGGACTCGTCGCTTACCGCGCAGAGAAAAATGTGTGCAGTATTGATGGACTAGTCACGCACTTAGGCGATGAACACGCTAAAACCCATACCTCATCGACCTGAATAGAGTGTCTACCCAATTATTGAGAACACTTCGCGCATCAGGCATAATGCACGCTGAATAACGGGCAAATAAAGGTGCGTGTATGGTGAACCGTTGGAATACTTCGCTCTGGCTTGCAGGGGTTATCCTCGTTTATGTCGTCCTCGGCATCGGCTTTGTCATCCGTACCCCCGACTGGCAAAACCCCGATGAACCCGCACATTACAACTACGTTCGGCAAGTCGCTGAAAACGGATGCTGTCCGTTGATTGAGGCGGGCGATTGGGACAGCGCTTATCTGGACACGCTCAAAATTGAAGAATTTCATCCCAGTTTGTTAGAACGCATCGACACAATTCAATACGAAGATCATCAAGCCCCGCTGTATTATTTAGTGGCGTCCGCGCTGTATCAAGTGAGCGGCGGGGGCTTGTTCGTGGTGCGCTTATTCTCGCTCATCTTGGGGATAGGGATCATCTTCTTTGCGTATCAAACGGCGCGTGAGGTGTTTCCATCCAAGCCATATTTGGCGGTTGGTGTCGCGGCGTTCGTCGCGTGGATTCCACAGCATATCGCCATGTTATCCGCTGCCAATAACGACGCGATGGCCGAGCTGTGGGTAGCGATTGGGCTATGGCACACGGTCAGATACTTGAAGAAGCCGTCGATCACCCTATGGGATGCCGTGATCATGGGGATATTGGGCGGGTTAGGGGCGCTGACAAAGGTCAATGCGTTGTTCATCTGCGGGGTGTTTGGACTGGCGATTTTGATCCGCTGGTGGCAGGAAAAAGACCGCGCAATTCCCCAAGTGATTGCCCAGATCATCGGCTTTTTACTGCCCTTCGTCGTGTTGGCGGGGGTGTGGTGGATGCGAAACATCAGCGTTTACGGCATGCCCGACTTCTTGGGCCTAGCCCGACATGATGAAGTTGTGGTCGGTCAACTGCGCACGGTGGATTACATCGGTCAGATTGGCGGGTTGGGGACGTATCTACAAAACTTGATCAGCACCACCTTCCATAGTTTTTGGGGACAGTTGGGCTGGATGGCCTCACCGTTACCCACATGGGCGTATGGCCTGATCGGCATTTTATTGGTCTATTTTGGGGTGGGATGGGCGCTTCGAGTAGCGCAGCGTCCTGCGCTGAGCGAAAGCTCAAAAGCGGTTTGGCTGATTTTGAGCATCAGCCTGATATTCACCTTTTTACAATACGCGTATTACAACAGCGAGTTTGTGCAATTTCAAGGACGCTATCTGTTTGTCGGATTGGTTCCGATGGGCATTTTTATCGCGCTTGGGGTTGAGGGTTGGGCCAACAAATTTTTTAAACGTCAGCCCTTCTTAGCACTGGTGCCGTTCCTCAGTTTAGTCATCATCAATGGATATGTGATTTGGCGGATATTGCCGGGGTTAAGTTATTAAATGGATATTTTGATCGCAACGACGAATCAAGGAAAATTGAAAGAGTACCATCAAATTTTTGCCGACGCGCCCGCGAAAGTCCTCAGTTTGGCGGATGTTGGCTTGGCAGATGTCGATATTGAAGAACCGTTCAATACGTTCGCCGAAAATGCTGTCCATAAAGCACAAGCCTATGCACAGATGAGCGGTTTACTCACCATCGCCGATGACAGCGGTTTAGAAGTCGATGCGCTGGACGGTCGCCCGGGCGTGTTTTCAGCGCGCTATGCCCCAACGGCCGAAGCACGCATTGAAAAGTTACTCGGTGAACTTCAGAACGTGCCGGATGAAAAGCGGACGGCGCGCTTTCAGTGCGTAATCGCCGCTGTGCGCGGGGATCAGGTTGAAACGTTCGCTGGTGCATGTGAGGGACATATTTTACACGCGGTGCACGGTACAGGCGGTTTTGGCTATGATCCGATTTTCCAGCCTGTGGGCTATGAGAAAACCTTCAGCGAATTGACGTATGAAGAAAAGAACGCCATCAGCCATCGGGGCATTGCATCGCGTGGGATTGCGCCGAAGGTGCTCGCCCTACTCACAGAATAGAATTTAGGGCATGGTGTTTTGCGCTTGCAGAACCCGTTATAATGGAAACACTTCAGAAGTTTTGTTACCCCTTGTTGAAAGTACAAGGTTGAAAGGTGTGATGATGGCCGTTGCAAACACCAAAAAACAAGTCAGTCATTCGACGAATGGCGTAGAAAAAAAGACAACGACTGAACATCTGCGCAATGAGGGCATGCCTTTAGATGTGTCATGGGTGGAAGAATCCCGCGTGAATTTGAGCGCGGTTGAACGACGAACTGCGTCTTTACCCGGTCGGCGTACCGTGAAAAAGGATTGGCAGGCCGCATGGTTGCTCAAAGCGGTGACGTGCATCGACCTCACTACTTTAGCGGGTGACGATACACCGGGGAATGTGGCACGTTTATGCGCGAAGGCACGCCAACCCGTACAACAATCCACATTGGATGCGTTAGGCGTAGGTGATCTAGGCATCACCGTCGGCGCGGTGTGTGTGTATCACAACCGTGTTGAAGATGCGGTGCGCAATTTAGAAGGCACAGATATTCCAGTCGCGGCAGTTTCGACAGGGTTTCCCGCAGGGCTTACACCCCACGCGCTGAAACTCGAAGAAATTAAAGCCTCTGTCGCGGCGGGTGCGCGTGAAATCGACATTGTAATTTCGCGTGAGCATGTCTTGCGTGGGAATTGGCAAGCGCTCTATGACGAAGTGCGCGATTTTCGTGAAGCCTGTGGCGAAGCCCACATGAAATCCATTTTGGCGACGGGCGAACTAGGCACCTTACGGAATGTGATGCGCGCCAGCCGTGTCGCGTTGATGGCCGGGTCGGATTTCATCAAGACTTCTACAGGCAAAGAAGGCGTGAATGCGACGCTCGATGTCGCGTTGGTGATGTGCCGTGCCATTCGTGAATACCAAACGATGACCGGTTACAAAGCAGGGTTTAAACCCGCGGGGGGCATCCGCACCGCAAAACAGGCGATGAACTTCCAATTTTTGATGAAAGAAGAATTGGGCGACGAATGGCTTGAGCCTGACTTGTTCCGTTTTGGCGCAAGTGCTCTGTTGACCGACATCGAACGCCAACTGTCCCACTTCCTTACTGGACGTTACGCCAGCGAACGCTATCTACCCATGGGGTAACACCTCACCCAAACAGGGTCGTGCCCTCTCCATGGGGAGAGGGCGGGAAAACTAAACACATCACAAATCAGGTTTTTTGTAGGGGCAAGTCGGTGACTTGCCCTGTCCGCGAAATATAACCTACCTCAAAATGAGAAACGTCCCTGTCCTCTCCGTGGGGAGAGGACGGCTAAGCATAGCGCAGCAGGTGAGGTGTCTTTTATCCGTTGTTAAAAAACACCTCACCCCGACAGGGTCGTGCCCTCTCCCCATGGAGAGGGCGAAAAGAATCACGTCGCAAATATGATTTTTGTAGGGACAGGGCATGCCCTGTCCGTTTTGTTTTTGGTTATCAACGAATGGATGAGATTCAGAAATGGGGTGGGCAAGTCACCGACTTGCCCCTACAGATTTGTCTTCTTTTGTCCTTTGTCCTCTCCCCACGGAGAGGACGGCTAAGCATAGCGCAGCAGGTGAGGTGTCTTTTATCCGTTGTTAAAAAACACCTCACCCCGACAGGGTCGTGCCCTCTCCGTGGGGAGAGGGCGGAAAGAATTACGTTACAAATCAGGATTTTGTAGGGACAGGGCATTCACTGTCCGTTTTGTTTTTGGTTATCAACGAATGGATGAGAATTAGAAATGGGGTGGGCAAGGCGATGCCTTGCCCCTACAGATTTGTCTTCTTTTGTCCTTTGTCCTCTCCCCACGGAGAGGACGGCTGAGCGAAGCGCAGCAGGTGAGATGCGCTTAACAATTCATGCCCTACCCTGTTATGGCGTAGGCGCAAGCGGGGATTCACCCGCGTCGTCTTCCAGCTCATATTCCACATCGGTGAGGTGACTGGCGGCGAGATCATCCACCCATGTTTGTTCAGACATGGGGATTTTTGCGACGTGGGCGGCGCGATTAATCACCTGTAAGCCCGTCGGCGAACTGAAGAAGTACAACAGCATCAAGGCGATGAGTTTGATAGTGAGCAATGGGTCGCCAAAAAATATCGTCACGCTGATGACCAACAATGCGGGCGAAAGGGTGCTGGCTTTGGCGGCGCTGTGCGTGCGCAAATAGTAGTCGCTGAAATGTAACATCCCAAACGAAGCCAAAAGACGAAATATGGCGGATACAAGTAAGAGAATTGTGATGATGACTTCACCAAAACTCATTCTTTATCTCCTTGTTCTATTTGGGTTTGCGCTTGCCCTCTTTGATAGCGTTCAATATAGATGCCAACAACGGCCAAACTTAAGAAGCCGACAACGGCGGTCACAATCAACGTATCGATCAAAAAGGGTTGGTCGGTTTTGATGGCGTGTACCAACCCAAACGAGACGACGTGTAATGCGATTTGGTCACCCGCAACGGCGCGGTCTGGAAGGCTTGGCCCTCTCAACAAACGGATGGTGACCATGACGAGCGAGAGCAGTAGGATGATATTAGTAATGTCGAGCACGGTTGCAAAGGCGGGACTCATCGCATCACCTCCAAAAGACGGCGTTCTAAGCCATTTTTGATGTCTGCGCGCATTTTATCGGGGTCGGATACATCAATGGTATGGATGTAAAGAATCTTCTGATCTGGCGAGAGCGCAACGCCCATCGTCCCCGGAATGATGACGACCAGAATATGGAACAAGACCAATTCCAATTCGGTGCGCGTGGATAGAGGTAGGGCGATGATGCCGGGTTTGAGGGTGCGTTCGTCGCGAAAGATCATGATCGAAACTTGAACGGTCGAAACCACGATTTCTTTGCACAAATATAAGAAGAAGCGCAAGAACATAGGCATACGGCGGGTGTAATGATACGCTTCTGGACCTAACCAACGGTGGAGTGTCCAGAGGATCAAATAACCTAAAATGAACCCCCCGATCAAGTCCGTCGGCGTGAAGGATTGTAAGGACGCCCATAACAGAGCGAGGATCAAGTTAATGGTAAAGAAGCTCATTCAACCTCCAATTGCAGAATGATTTGTTGGTAGCGCTCTGGCTCTGTGGCGCTGAGGGCGGCACGCCTTGAGATTTCGGAAACAGGTTCTGCAAAGATTCCAATGATGATGATCAATGAAACCAACAGCACCGTAGGCGCATACAAAAATACTTGGCGTCGGGGCATGATAATTTCTTCATCCAACATTTGGACGTTTTCCGGCTTATCTTTCCAGAAAACTTCGTTCCAGATTTTGATCATCGAGTAGAAGGTGAGTAGGCTCACGACCAAGCCGACGATCATGATGCCATACTGCCCTGCTTCGATGCTGGCGCGGATCAGGATCATCTTGCCCCAGAAACCAGAGAGCGGGGGAATCCCTGCCAGAGACAGCGCGGCGATTAAAAAGAGGATCGAAAGCCACTTGTAATTCTTGCGGAACCCGCCCAGATATTTGAGCTTATACGTATCGCGAAGTTCGTAGGCGATCCCTGCGATGAAGAACAAAGCCGTCTTGGAAAGGATGACGTGGATGACGAAGAAAACCGAGCCGGTCATACCCAGTTCGGTGCTGAGTCCCAAACCCATCAACAAGTAACCAATTTGGCTGATGATGTGGAACGATAACAGACGACGCCATTCACCCTGTGCAATCGCGCCTAGCACCCCTGTGATCATGGTGAGAGCGGCGAGCGTCAGAATGAGCGGTTGCAAGAACTTGATTTCGTTGGGAAAGACCACGACCAAGACTTGCCACATCGAATAGATGCCGATCTTGGTGAGCAAACCGCCAAAGAGAGCGGTCACCGGAATCGGCGGGGTGTGATACGACGCGGGAAGCCAGTAGAACAGCGGGAAGATCGCACCTTTAATGCCGAAGGCTAACAGGAACAAGATTGCCAATAACGTCGTGATGCCCGGCGCTTCGATGCCCGAAAGTTTATACGACAAGTCCGCGATATTGAGCGTGCCTGCAACGGCGTAGGTCAAGCCTGCGGCGATCAAGAAGATGGTCGAGCTGATGAGGTTGATCGCCACATATTTGATGCCCCCTTCAATTTGACCGCGTTCGCCCCCCAACGTGAGCAGGACAAACGAGGACAGAAGCATCAACTCAAAGGCCACGTATAGCGTGAACAAGTCCCCCGTGATGAAGGCGAAATTCACGCCCATGATGAGGAACCCGATCAGCGGGTAATAGATGAACCGTTCGCGGTTGACGTCAATTGTCGCTTGCGAATACAAGATCACCGCAAACGCGGTCACCGAGGTGACGAACAGCATGACCGCGCTGAGCATTTCGATCACCAGTGTGATGCCAAAGGGCGCGGGGTGTCCCCCCATTTGAGAGGTGAGAATCGTATCGTTAGCGATTAAATAGCCGAGGATGAACCCGCACACGATCATATTTAAAATCGCGCCGACAGTGACGATTAAACGGCGCGTCGGGCGGGTACGGGAAAGCGCGCTAATCCCCATCAACATAGGGATGATGATCGGAAGCATGATCAGTAATTGCATGTACTTCTAGACCTCACGATCTGTGCTTTGTAAGGCATCCAAGTCATCGGTTTCGACGGCTTGGCTTGCGCGGTATCCGAGCGCCATTGTGAATGCCAACACACCAAAGCTGATGACGATGGCGGTTAAGATGAGCGCTTGTGGCAGAGGGTCTGCCATTTGACTGCGTGGCACTTCGCCGATGAGCGGTGCGAGGCGCTTATTTAAATCCCCTGTCGAGAAGATCAGCAGGTTGACGGCATAGGTCAAAAGCGACAGCCCGATGATGAGCCTCACCATACTGCGCCGTAACATCAAGTAAACCCCAGCGGCAAAAATCACCCCTGCGGTGATCGCAAATACAAGTAACATTTAGTGATTAATCCTTTCCCCTTCTTCAGCCATCCCCACAACAATGGCAGAGGTGACGCTGAAGACCACGATGTAAACGCCGATATCGAAGATCAGCGTTGTGCTCAGTTGTAAGAGACCTAACCCTTGAATCATTTGCTCAATGTAGAGTGATTTTAAGAATGAGCCACCAAAGATCAGGCCGATCATGCCTGCCGACAGCGAGACGAGCAGGCCGAAAAAGGTCAAACGCAAGAAGTCCACGCGCAGGTAAGAACGCACCGTGTCAGGGCCGTAGGCCAGCGTCATCAAGATGATCCAACTTGCAGAGACAAGACCGCCCACAAACCCACCGCCCGGGCTGTTATGCCCGCGCAAGAGCAGGGCAAACGCAAAAATTTGCAGGACGGGCATCATCGTTTTTGCGAGGAATTTAAAAAATACAGATTGGGTCATGGCGTGTCTTCCTTCGTTTCAAGTTCAGTAACGGCTTCTTCGTCACTGACAGTTTCTTCTTCGTCGTCTTTTTCTTCCTCATCTTCTGACGATTCATCAAATTCATCTTCCATGAGAATTTCGTCTTTTAAGGCGGCGTCGTCGTCATCGGTGACTAACGGTTCAGGTGGAGGTAAGGGTTCAGTCGAAGGTTCGGCCTCAACAATGACAAAGCGACCGCGAGGCTGACCGGACGGACGCAGACGCAGAAGCGCAACCGCCCCCGCTGCCGCAATCGCCAACACGGTGATTTCCACCATCGTATCCATGCCACGAAAATCGACGAGCAAGACGTTGACCACATTCGCCCCGTGTGCCAAGCCTAGCGAGTTGTCGAGATACCAATCCGAAATCGACGGTGAGATGCGGTTATTGCCTGCGGCGAGGATCAACACGGTGACGGTTGCGCCTGAAGCAACGGCAATCCCCAAGTCGATGAACTTCCGTTTGGGTTTCATGCGCGAAACAAATGCGTCGGGCAAGAAGTGGAAGGCCAGAATGAACAGCACCAACGTGACTACTTCGATCATCAATTGGGTGAGCGCGAGATCGGGCGCGCCGAAAAATGCGAATAACAAAGCGAGTAACGCGCCTTCGATGCTCAAGACAGCAATCGCGCTCAAACGTCCGGGGGCGATCACGCCTGCAATCGCGCCGACGATCAACAGCGCACAGAACGCCGCGATCAACGGATCAAAACCCGCTAAAAGATCGTCGGGGATGGGGTCGATATTGGCGATGAGCATCACACCCGCAACCGCCGCAATGAACGCGAGGAAGATGTTCGTCATGTAGTAGCGCAGACGGCCATTTTGCAAATGGCTCGTCACCCACTTGGCGGTGTCGGTGAGGGCAGTGAAGAACAACCATTCATAGATGATGGCGGGGTTGCCTTCAGGGTAGTGGCGAATGAAGTTCATCAACGGCATACGAACTAAGAAAATACCGAAGCCGATAACGATGGCGATCACGCTCATGATGAGCGCGGGCGTCACCCCTTCAAACAGATGCAAGTGAACCGAAACAGGTTCGAGGCGAATCGCCGTGATGGCGGCGCTCACCAACGGGTCTAGCACTTGGGGCAGTAAGAACGCTAAAGAGATCGTGCCAATCCCCAAAATGAGGGGCGCGCCCCACAAAAACGGCGAGACTTCGTGCGGTTCGTGTGGTGGAGGAATTTCCACGTCACCAAAGAAGGCATCTTTTAAGATGCGCAAGGCGACGGCAACCGTCAGCGCTGAACCCGCAATCGCCGCGACCATAAAGAGGATGCGCAGAGCGTCAGGTTGGGTGGTCTCCAACGACGTGTATTTGAGCAATTCTTTTGCCAAAAAACCCAAAACGGGTGGAAATCCCGACATACTTATTAGCGCGATCAACGCGCCGATGAATGTGAAAGGCATCAACCGCGCGAGATTCCCTAAACTGGGGATTTGGCGGGTTCCCGTGGCATGGTCAATACTGCCAGTCACAAGGAACAAGGCAGCTTTATAAAGTGCATGCGCGATGATACCGACGATCAACGCACTGCCTGCGGCTTCGCTGGCAGTCCCTTGCATCGCCACCAGTGCGCCTAACCAGCTCACGGTGCTGTAAGCGAGGATAGCTTTTAGGTCGGTATGACGAAGCGCGACAAATGCCGCATAGACAAACGTGAACAACCCGACAATCGTCAAAATCCATGTCCACGCAGGCGTGCCATTCAACGCAGGGCTTAAGCGCGCGAGAAGAAAAACGCCCGCTTTCACCATCGTTGCAGAATGCAAATAGGTACTCGCAGGCGTAGGGGCTTCCATCGCGCCGGGAAGCCAAAAGTGAAAAGGAAACTGGGCGCTCTTGGTGAATGCGCCCAGTAAGATCAGCACGAGCATGGGCAAGTAGAGGGGACTGTTCTGGATCACATCCGCTTGTTGGACGATTTCAGAAATCTGAAAGGTGCCGGTGATTTGACCTAACATCAAAAAGCCACCCATCATCGCCAACCCACCGCCGCCTGTGATGAGCAGGGCACGACGCGCACCCGCACGCGCTGCCGACTTTTCGTGTTTAAAGCCGATCAGTAAATAAGAAGTGACGGTGGTGATTTCCCAAAAAACGAAAAGCAGAAGCAAATTGTCGCTTAAGACGATGCCCAACATGGCAGACATAAACACGAGGGTATAACTCGCAAAACGAACAAATTCTTCCGCTTTTTCAAAATAGCTGTTGGCATAGATCAATACAAGCGTGCCAATACCGCTGATGATGAGCGTAAAAAGGTACGCTAAACCATCAAGCGCGAGCGAAATATTTACATTAAAAGAGGGTACCCATTCAAGGTCAAAACGAGATATTACACCAGTCGTAACAAGCGAAAACTGGCTGAGGAGATACACAAACGTGATTGCTGGGATCAAAATTGTTGTGATAGCAAGCCAACGTTTAGGGACTAGAAACAGACCTCCTCCCGCAAGCGCGGGAAAAGCTAGTAAAGCGAGTAATTCCATTAGTTCTTCCTATTGTTAAGACCATCATCTTTGGGGGGTGTCTATGCACCGATTGTTCTGCATTATAGAGGTTGATTATAGCGAAAACTTACTAGCATAGAAATAAATCGAGAAAGAATTTTGTGAACGTTAATGTTTGCTAGTACATCTGTAATATTTTAATCCTATTTCAAATAACGCTAGGATGTAACTCAATACATTTGTGAAATTTGTAAATTTGGATTGAGTTTCTTATATGTAAGACCTAATATTAGAACAAGCGTTCTCTTTTCTCTATGAGTATAGGAAATGATTAGAATGGCTGGAAAACTCACAAATCTTGAACAAGAAGTCACGCCCTTTGGGCTAGCTTACACACTCATCCGCACCAAACGACGTTCCTTAGGTCTCTATGTTCATGCGGATGGCCGTGTGGTGGTACGCGCGCCCTATAACTACCCCACACAATCCGTCGAGTCGATCCTTTCTTCTCGTTATCAATGGATACGCAAAAACCAGCAGACCTTCCTTCAACAGCCTTCCGCCCCAACGCCCGTTTATGAAGATGGACAAGAGATTGCCTTCTTGGGGGATACGCTGACCTTATGTATCAAAACAGGGACGAAACAAGGCACACAGATTTCACTTCATGGAAATGAACTTCATATAGTAACATCGCATGAAATCACATCTGAATTTATCGAAAAGAGAATTCAACGTTGGTATGTACAGCAGGCGAAAATTATTTTTGCAGAACGTCTCGCCCTGTGCGTTGAACATGCCGCCCCACTCATAAAAATCAAAATGCCCCAACTGCGTATTCGTCGTATGTACAAACGATGGGGGTCATGCACCATCGACCAAAAAATTACGCTCAACAGTCATTTGGTTGAGTTCCCTATGAAGTACATTGATTATGTGATTTACCATGAACTTTGCCATCTTCGCGTGTTTAATCACAGCAAGGCATTTTATAAATTGATGGACGAAGTCTGCACCAACTGGAAACAGTTACGCCAAGAGATGCGCCAATTTAGAGTGGTATAGTCGTCTTCATCGCAGTTGAATAGAGCGCTAAATTTCTATTAAAAACACATGGGGATCATGTGTTTCCATCCCACCCTGTAGATACACCTCGCGAACGCCCCCCGCGACAGTGTATTGATTTTCTGCTCTCCACTTCCCCAACGCCCACATGCCGATCCTTTTGTCTCAGGCGAGTCTTTATGCGAAGTCCAGCATCAAGCGTCTTTGATGTTGGTGACAAATCACAGTCCAAATGGTGACGAGTTGGCATAGCAGTTTGCGGTGCGAAGCATATAATGATGAGCAACAGTTAGCATCGATTTTTGAAGATATTTTGAAAGCGAACATCATGACGATTCGTTTAGCCAACGCCCCCGTGTCGTGGGGCATTTATGAATTTGAAGGCACAGCGCAAAAGTACACATTTCAACGTGTGTTGAGCGAGATCAAATCTACCGGATACGACGCTTTAGAACTCGGCCCGTGGGGATTTTTGCCCACCGATGCAGAAGTTTTGAAAGCTGAATTAGACGCGCACAGCTTAAAACTGCTCTCGTCGTTTGTGCCAGTGAATTTTGCTGATGCCAGCTCGTTGGATTCTGGCGAAGCGCACGCGCTCAAAGTCGGACGTCTGCTCAAAGACCTTGACGCAGTGTGCATCGTCTTGGCCGACGACAGTGGAACCATCCCCGAATTGGTGCAAAACGCGGGTCAACGTCAAGGCTCGTACATGACCGATGCACAATGGGATGTCTATGCCGCAGGCGTGAACCGCATCGCTCGTACCATTTATAACGAATTAGGTTTACGTGTCGCGTTCCATCATCACTGTGCGGGTTTGGTAGAAACCCCCGAAGAAACCCGTAAACTGCTCGAACTCACCGACCCTGACTTGGTCGGTCTGTGTTTGGACACGGGTCACTATCATTACGCAGGGGGCGACGCGGTAGAAGCGATTCGCGAATTTGGCAAGCGCGTGACGTATCTGCACTTGAAGGATTGTGATGCGAAAGTGCGCGAACAGGCGAAAGCAGAACATCTCGATTATTTTGCCGCCACCGCCGCCGCGGTGTTCTGTGAGTTGGGACAAGGCGAAGTCGATTTCCCCGGTGTGATCGCAGAGATGGAAAAGTTGGGCTATGACGGCTGGGCGATTGTTGAACAAGATGTCTTTGTCGATGACTTAGACGCGCCACGCGAAAGCGCCGCGCGTAACCGCGAGTATCTGCGCTCAATCGGCTTGTAGTTTCTACGGCTTCAGCGCGCTGTGATCCGCTCTCGTAGCGCATACAGACAGCGTATCAATCAAAGTTTTAGGACAGGGCATATATCCCCCTGTCCTTTTTATTTCATGTTTGCAATAGATACGGTTTGAAAAAACAACTTGACACTACCTCAAAAACTAACTATATTAGTCTTAATACTAATTACATTAGCTAAAACGAGGCAAGTTGCGATGAAAGTGACACATTGGGGTGATGATCTGATTCAAATCAACAATCGTTGGTTTCCGTGTAACGTGTATCTTGTGCGCGAAAATGATGGCTTTACATTGATCGACACAGGACTTCCCGCAAGCGCCAAGGCGTTCATCAAGATTGCCCAAAAAGCAGGCGGTGAGATTCGGCGCATCGCCTTGACCCATTCGCATGGGGATCATGTTGGGTCGCTCGCCGCGCTCCACACCTTACTGCCCGATGCCGAAATTTCGGTTTCAGAACGCGAATCAGCGTTTTTAAAAGGGGATATGCGCCTGCTTGCAGATGAACCCCAAACGCCCTTGCGGGGTGGGTTTTCGCCCGTGGACATCACGCCGAATCGAGTGTTGAATGAGGGGGAGAGGGTCGGCTCATTACAGGTCGTCACCAGCGCGGGACACACGCCCGGCCATATCGCCTTTTATGATATCCGTCATGGACATCTCATCGCGGGCGATGCGTTCAGCACCCAAGCGGGCATCAGTGTGGCGGGCACACGGCGTTTACTGTTCCCATTTCCAGCGATGGGCACTTGGGATAGACCGACCAGTTTAGACAGCGCAGAAAAATTAGTCAGGCTCAACCCCACGTTATTGGCAACAGGGCATGGTCGTGTTCTCGAAAACCCTGTCAATGTGATGCAAGAAGCGATTGAAGTAACACGGCAAAAATTAGGATGAGGA
This sequence comes from uncultured Anaerolineae bacterium, assembly GCA_934216615.1. Taxonomy (GTDB): domain Bacteria; phylum Chloroflexota; class Anaerolineae; order Aggregatilineales; family Phototrophicaceae; genus Flexifilum. The sequence goes on from CAKQCB010000004.1 coordinate 112,439, forward strand.
CGATGACACGCAAAAGACGAATTGATACCGCGCTGATTGTGGCCGAGGCGATCCAAATTGCCAACGCGCAGGGTTTAGACAAAGTGACTTTAGCCGCCGTCGCCTCTGTGCTGGAGGTGCGCATCCCCTCTTTATATAACCACATCAACGGGCTGGATGATCTGCACTACCGTATGGGGGTGTGGTTGGTACAGTCTTTGGGGGATGTCATGCGCGACGCGGCGGTAGGCCAAGCCGGGGAAGATGCGCTTCGTAGTATCGCCTACGCGTATCGGGCATTTGTGCATCAAAACCCAGGCCTTTATCATCTGCTTTTGCGCGCGCCAACCGCTGAGCAGACCGAGTTGGAAACGGCGGGCGAAAGTATCATTCAACTGCTAGGGACGGTCTTGCGCCCGTATCAGCTTACGAAGGAACATCTCTTACACGCGATCCGTTTATGGCGCAGTATGTTGCATGGCTTTGCCGACATCGAAGTGTCGGGCGGTTTTGGTCTACCTCTCGACATTGACGAGACATTTCGCTATTTAATCGACGGCTTAGTGGTCAATATCACGAGATTTTCTGTTGAAGATGAATAATTTGTTGATAATTATTGACATCTTCGCGTAGCTCATTTAGAATGCGGTCTTGAGTGCGTCTGGACTTCATGCTATACTGCCCACACTTCCGAGTTTACACGCTTAAAAACGCCGTCGTAGCTCAGTTGGTAGAGCACCCGCCTTGTAAGCGGGCGGTCATGGGTTCGAGTCCCATTGACGGCTCAGGAAGTTTAAAAACTTCATCATATTTCAAGAATGGGTCGGTGTCCCGAGCGGCAAAGGGGGGAGACTGTAAATCTCTTGGCAGAAGCCTTCGCAGGTTCGAGTCCTGCCCGGCCCACTGGGTAAATGTTACCCACAATGCAAGTCGCCTTTGTAGCTCAGAGGTAGAGCACTCCCTTGGTAAGGGAAAGGTCATGGGTTCAATTCCCATCAAAGGCTTTAATGCATTTTGAAAGTTACAGGACGTGAGAAATGGCTAAAAAAGGAAACCGCGTTCTGGTCAAATTGCGTAGCAGTGAAAGCGGTCACATGTACTACACCCAAAAGAACCGCCGTAACGATACCAACCGACTGGAACTCACCAAGTATGATCCGCTGGTACGTAAGCACGTAGTGTACCGCGAAACCAAGTAGTTGTAAGAAACGGGTGTTATGTCATGGGGTTAAAGGCATAACACAGAACCAAAAGCGGTAAAAGACCCCCATAGGGGCATGGTGAAATGGTATCATCCCGCTCTCCAAAAGCGTTGTTCAGGGTTCGAATCCTTGTGCCCCTGCCTGAATGATAAAAACACCGTCCCTTGCGGCGGTGTTTTTAATCTCGTAAATGGTGTGTAATTTTTTTCCTGTATATTGGTTTTGGCAAGTCCCGCTGCGGTGGTGACGACGAAGGAGTAATAACTTCATGGCAGATAACTCGACTGGAAACAGCCGTCGCCGTATTTTACGCCGCCGCGCTGAACAAGACACAAAGGACTTGAGTCCAGAAATTAATCCTGAGGATCGTTCTTTGACCGCAGGGAAAGGACGCGCCACCCCTAGCCGCCGTCAAATGGAAGAAGCTGATACCGATCGTGGTAACTTCTTCACCCGTACCATTCGGACATTGGCGGAATACTTTGAAGGGGTACGTTCCGAAATTGCGAAAGTAGCTTGGCCTACCCCCGGTGAAACGCGCCGTCTCACCATCATTGTGATTGTGACGTTGATCATCTGCGCGATTGTTTTAGGGGCGATCAGTGCTGCCTTTACACAGTTGTTCAATACGGGTTTAGATTCGCCAGTGATCTTGTTGGCGGTGATGGCAGTCGGCATCGTAGGTGGGTTTTTCATCAACCGCCTGCTCACCCGTTCAGACGCACCAGAATACTAGACCCATCCTAAAAAATCTGCCATTTTCGTAAAATGAAGTGAGTGAGGTGTAAGCTCATGGCAAAAGGTTATAACGACGATAGCCAATTGAATAATGATTATGATCCCACTCCCATTGATGTCGATTTTGATGGCGATGATGATGCGGTGGTGATTAATCTTGAAGGTGACTTGACAGGCAATCTCAACGAAAAGGCGTGGTACGCCATTCATTGTTATTCCGGTCAAGAAAACAAAGTGCGTCATTCCATCGAACAACGTATTGAGTCGATGGGCATGCGCGACAAAATTTTCGATGTGATCGTGCCGACTGAAGAAGAAATTGAAGTCAAAGACGGCAAACGTCGGACTGTTGAAAAGCGAATTTTCCCTGGGTACATCCTCGTTGAAATGAAGATGGATGAAGACTCGTGGTATGTGGTACGTAATACCCCGGGCGTCACCGGCTTCGTGGGGATGGGAAATGACCCGACCCCGCTGCGTCAAGAAGAAGTCAAGCAGATTATGGAACGCATGTCGGAAGACAGCCCCAAGATCAAGGTGACATTCAAGATTGGGCAGCGTGTGCGGATTGTCGATGGGCCTTTTAATGACTTTATGGGTATTGTGGCAGCCATCGACCCCGACAAATCTAAAGTGCGTGTGATGGTCAACTTCTTCGGGCGGGATACCCCCGTTGAATTAGACTTTTTGGAAGTGGAAAAAGCCTAGTCGTAAGAACGTGAAAGCGTTCTGCCAATGTAGAGACGGCAAAATCTGGTTTGAGGATGCGCCGTTTCGTAGCAAAGAAGTGAGAAACGGATAACACATTATGGCTAAGAAAGTCAAAGCAGTATTGACCTTGCAGCTTCCAGCAGGCAAGGCAAACCCAGCGCCCCCCGTTGGGCCGGCGTTGGCACAACACGGCATCAACATTATGATGTTCTGCAAGGAATACAATGCGCGTACCTCTAACCGGATGGGCGAAATTGTTCCTGCGGAAATCACTGTTTTTGCTGACGGTTCATTCAAGTTCGAACTCAAAAGCCCTCCAACTGGCTTCTTAGTTTTGCGCGCTGCAGGCTTACAAAAAGGCTCTGCAACCCCTAACTCTGTCAAAGTTGGCAAGATTACCCGCAAGCAAGTGCAGGAAATCGCTGAAATCAAACTCAAGGATATGAATACATCCAAGATGGATTCGATCATGCGTCAAATCGAAGGTACTGCCCTCAACATGGGTGTTGAAGTCGTCGATTAGTTTTTTGCTGGTACGCCAGCACGTTGAACTACAAATTTAAGTATGTGGGAGGGTGAAAAGCCCGTCATACCACAGGAGAATGAAATGGCATACGGAAAACGTTACCTGAACGCGCTGAAAGAATACGATGTTACTAAACGGTATTCTTTAGAAGAAGCGCTCGGCATTGCGAAGAAATTGGCAAATGCTAAATTTGACGAGACGATTGAATTGCATATCCGTCTCGGCATTGACCCCCGCCACAGCGACCAACAAGTGCGCAGCACCGTTTTGCTGCCTCATGGTCTGGGCAAAACAGTGCGTGTTTTGGTCTTCGCTGAAGGTGAAGATGCACGCGCCGCCGAAGCTGCTGGTGCGGATATTGTTGCGGATGATGAAGTCATCAACCGCATTATGAAAGAAAATTACCTCGACTTCGAAGCGACATTGGCTGTTCCAAGCGTGATGCCCAAGGTCGGTCGTTTAGGCCGTATCCTCGGTACACGTGGTTTGATGCCGAACCCCAAGACTGGGACGGTGGTTCAACCTGAAGACTTGGCTCGCGCAGTGCAAGAACTCAAGGCGGGTCGTGTTGAATTCCGTAACGACAAGACTGGGAACCTGCACGTCGCCGTTGGTAAAGCCAGCTTTGACGCTGAAAAACTTGTTGAAAATGCCCGCGCAATCGTTGACGCAGTCAACCGTGTGAAACCCACCGGTGTGAAAGGCGTGTACATCAAGCGTGTGAGCACCTCATCAACAATGAGTCCCGGCGTTAATGTTGACTTGAGCTTGAGCTAAACAGACAGCTTTTCCATTTTCACACACGAATAAAGCCCTTCTCGGGAATCCTGAGAAGGGTTTTTATTTAGGATAGAATGGGGTTTCCCCTACAACGCTATCTACAGCAAATCTAGTTTTTATTTCTTTGAGTTGATAACATGCTAACCATCCATTTCATGATGGAGCAAATGATTGCATTCATCCATTTAAACGACATTGTGAGTACGTAATGACAAAACGCGCATTAATTACAGGGGTTACTGGTCAAGATGGGTCTTATCTTGCAGAGTTTTTGCTCGAAAAAGGCTATGAAGTTTTTGGGATGGTACGCCGTACCAGCATCATCAACTATGAACGGATTCGCCATTTCCAAGACAAGATCAACATTGTCAACGGCGATATGGCAGACCAAACCAGCTTACAAAGTATTTTGCGAGACGTACAACCACACGAAGTTTACAACCTTGCGGCCCAAAGTTTCGTACAGACATCATGGGGACAACCGGTATTCACTGGGGATATTACCGCATTAGGGGTCACGCGGGTGTTGGATGCAATTCGCACTATCAATCCAGACATTCGTTTTTATCAAGCATCGAGTAGTGAAATGTTTGGTAAAGTTCAAGAAGTACCTCAAAACGAAAATACTCCATTTTACCCACGCAGTCCGTATGGGGTCGCTAAAGTGTATGGACACTGGATCACCGTCAACTACCGTGAAAGCTACAATATGTTCGCCTGTAGCGGAATTTTGTTCAACCATGAAAGCCCGCGCCGAGGTTTGGAATTTGTCACCCGTAAAGTGACGCATAATGCGGCTAAAATCAAGTTAGGGTTGGCGGATAAATTACCCCTAGGGAATTTGGACGCACGCCGTGACTGGGGGTTTGCGGGGGATTATGTGAAAGCCATGTGGTCGATGTTGCAACAAGATTCTCCAGATGATTATGTGGTTTCGACAGGTCAAACCTATTCCGTCCAGAAACTCGTCGAGATCGCGTTTGGGCATTTAGGTCTCGACTGGCAGCAGTATGTTTACCAAGATGAACGGTTTATGCGCCCCGCAGAAGTCGATTTGTTAATTGGTGACCCAAGCAAAGCCAAAAAAGAACTCGGTTGGGAACCATCAGTGAGCTTTGAAGAACTTGTCACGATGATGGTTGATTCAGATGTACAGCTCTTAAAAACAGAGTATCGTTAATAACGGCGTGGGGTAACCGCCCGCGCTCTAGAAACCATTGCATCAGTGTGGATGCAGCAAGTGAGCAATTATCATGACGATCACTCAAGGACAAATGATCGGCCCGTACCGTGTCATCAGCCAAATTGGCACCGGTGGCATGGCAACGATTTACAAAGCCTATCATGAACGTTTAGATCGTGATGTCGCGATCAAGATCATGCACCAAGTATTTTTGGCAAACCCCAATTTCCGCGCACGTTTTGAACGTGAAGCGCAAATTGTGGCGCGTCTCGAACATCCGTATATCGTCCCGATTTACGATTATTCGGAGTTTAACGACCAACCGTATTTGGTGATGAAATTTATCGAAGGCGATACTCTGAAAGGCCGTTTAGAAAAGGCCACTGGGGTCCTGCCTTCCGCTGAAATCATCCACATTTTGAGCGAGGTTGCGGGCGCTTTAGATTATGCCCATGCGCAGGGTGTTCTGCACCGCGACATCAAACCGTCGAATATTTTATTGGATCAACAATGGCAGGCGTATATCACCGATTTCGGTTTGGCGCGCATGCGTCAAGTCGGCGAAACGACCTTGAGCGCCGATGTCCTTTTAGGCACGCCGTTCTACATTTCCCCCGAACAAGCACAGGGCAAAACGGATCTCACCCATCATACGGATTTGTATTCGTTGGGGGTGGTGATGTATCAGATGGTCGTAGGGCGCGTTCCTTTTTCCTCAGACACGCCCTATGCCGTGATCCATGATCACATCTATACTCCGCTTCCATCCGCTTCGCAGATGAACCCTGCCATCAGTAAAAACGTGGAAGCTGTCCTGAATAAAGCGCTCGCCAAAGCGCCAGAAGATCGGTTTAATACCGCGTTGGAGATGGTGCAAGCCTTGTCCGCTGCATTGCAAGGGCAAGCCCCTGTTCAGCCCAAAGAAAGCCATATCGAGGACTTTGAAGGCACTATCCTCTTAACAGACCCGTTTGACTTGGTGAAAGAAAAACCTTCAAGTGAGAATTCATTCACTTTTCAAGCCGAACGCCGTTCAGAGATCGACGCGCCTCGTCCGCCGACTCGTAAAAGCCACGCTGAATATGACAGCAACGGGCGTATGGTGGAAGCATCCATCGACTTTAAAAACATGGGCGAACAGATACGCACCGCGTTTACCAATGTCGGTGAAGGCTTGGGCTGGATCAAACATAACGATGATGAAATTGCCGTGTATGAAGACGTCGATATGATTCGCCGTCGCGTTGAGCAGGAATACAACAAAAAGCGCGAATTTAATATGCACTTGATCGCCTATGTCTTCGGCATCATTCTGATGTGGGTGATCTATTTTCTGATTACGTCTGACCCCTCCAACGATTTAGATTTTCCGTTCCCTGCCATTGTGATGATGGGTTGGGGCGCTGGCCTTTTAGCGCACTGGTTGGAGACCTTCTATCAAACCGGAAAAAGAGCCGCAAAACGCCTCACCGCGGTACGCGAAGAATTGGGCAGTCTTTATGGGCCGGATTGGTCATACGTCCCCAAACCAGAACTGCGCAAAGTGCGTAAAAGAGTGGTGGAAAAGTTTGATAAACGACGTGAATTCATCACCCACTTGGGCGTATACCTCGTCATCAACGTGATGATGTGGATGATCTTTGCGCTCACTAGGGACAGCATGGATGAAATATTCGCATGGCCATTGATCGTGAACTTAGGCTGGGGCATTGGTCTGGCAGCGCATGCCGTAGAAACCTTCAGCTTTGGCAACCGTGAACGCGCCATCAGCCAAGCTATCAATCGAGAATTGAGCGACAGCCAAGCCAGCGGTAAACTCAAAAACGAAGACCGTGATTATTCGGCCTATCAAACCCAACATGAAGTACCCATTCGGCTGAACAGCGATGGCGAATTCACCGACTCCTTTTTAAATGAACTTGAAGACGAATATTCACAAGATAGAGCGAATCGACAATGAGCCAGTTTGCCTTGTTTGCAGTGATTGAAGGGTTAGATGGCGCGGGTAAAAGTGAGCTATTGCGACAGCTCACCCATCACCTTCAACCCGTTTTGGGGGATGGATTCAAAACGACTTTTGAGCCGAATCAATACTTTGAACAAGGCCAAGCAATTCGGGATGTTCTCGCCAAACGAGTCACGGTCACATCGCGTGAATTGGCCGAGATGTTTGCACAAAATCGTAAGGCGCACAACCAACAACTCATCGTCCCTTTTTTAGACGGCGCAACTGCCGAACAACCGCGCGTTCTATTGTGTGATCGATATTACCTTTCTTCGCTGGTGTACCAATCTACGCCAGATTTTACGATGGATCAGGTTTGGGAACTGAATCGTTTTGCCCGCCCACCGCATATCACCTTGTTCTTAGAAGCGGATATGGAGACGTGTTATCAGCGCATGGGGCATCGTGGTGGTGATCGTGAATTGTTTGAAACCAACCTGAATGTGATGCGCGATAAATACGAGCAAGCGATCCAGTTTTTGAGACAACGAGACGAACATATCACGTTTATCGATGCGAATAAGTCCGTCCCTGAAGTCTTGCAACAAGCGATTTCGGTTTTACAGCAGTACGCTCCAGCCGATGTCAAAATCCCCGCAGTGGTGTGACCTCGTTATTGGCGGATAGGGCATGCCCTGTCCATACAGTGTTGCGAGACGTGCGTTTCTCGCCCTCTCCTCACGGTGAGGTGCCCTTCCAAACTCTACCTAGACAGCGCCCTCAAACCCGCATATACTGATCTTCATTGGACTTTTATGACCCTTCAGAATCCTGTAGTGAGGTGCAATGATGGACAGTTTAAATTTTCTTTTCTAGCTCTTATTGTTATTTAACAATTTGAGTATACAATGTTCATTAATGGTCTTAAAACGTAGTAAATTCACTGTCAAAGTTTGCTTACCCTTATCCTTGATGGGGATGTTAAATCTTTGTCCGCCTGTTTCCTTTTTGAATTGCCCCCTTCTAATTGATCCAGTGACTGTTTCAGCAAGATGTAGGATGGTGCAATGACACATATTTCCCCAGCGCCTATCGAGATTCATAACGCGACGCTCATTGATCTTCCCCTAGTTCGGCGTTTAACCGAACGTGGAGTGATTTTAGAGAGCGAGTTGAGTTATACGCGGGAAGTGACGGTTGGGACGCAGACGACATGGTTGGCAAACTTAATCCTTCCCCAGCGTTCGGTGTGTACGCTGGTCGCAAAGTCGGGCAAATTAGCGACAGTTGCCCATCTACGTTTTAAAACTGACGATCACTTAGCGCAAATTGTGATGTTAGCGCCCAACTTAGAAGAGGATGTCAACGACACCCTTCTAATGCACTTACTTGATGGCATCGCCGTAGAAAGTGGACGACGGGGCGCGCATATCTTGACAGCCGAAGTGAATGAAAACAGCCCTCTCTTTGTCACAATGCGCCAATCTGGTTTTGCTGTGTACGCACGGCAGGAGATTTGGCGTTTGCAAGGAACCGTCAATGAAGTTCCTGCGTTGAGTGGTGAACTCGCACAGGAAACCGATGATGACACGATGGATATCCAGCTTTTATACAGCAACATCGTGCCACGGCTTGTTCAGCCGATCACCGTCCCGTCGCGGGATAGTGATGGGTGGGTCTACCGTCTAGGAGGACGTGTCCAAGGATACATTGCTGTGTCTGAGGGCAAACGGGGCATTTACTTGATGCCGTTCCTGCATCCTGACAGCTTAGGCAGGGAAGCAGTCGCCATTATTGCGAATGCTATTCAACTAATTCAAAAATCGGGACGCACGCCCGTCTATGTCTGCGTGCGGCGTTATCAAGATTGGTTGGTCGATGCTTTACGTGATCTCGGCTTCACCCAATGGGAAAATCAAGCCGTCATGGTTCGTCACATCACCGCTGGAGTACGCCAACCGCGTTTTGCTACGTTTGAGCGCGTTTTAGAAGCCATTCCAAATGCTATACAAACGCCTATCACGCGTATCAATAAAATCGTATCGGTCATCAGACAGCAGATTGATAAAAAGATAGGTTCATGGAACGTAGGATAACTGACGACATTCAAGAGTTAAAACGAGTTCTTCCCACGCACCTTACCAATAAGTTGGACGAACTAGGCAAGACAGATGAATTATTGGAAATTGTTCTAGACTTAGGACGACTTCCAACCGCGCGCTTCATTGGTGGAGAGCAAAATCTCGCAGACCATGAGGTGACGCGCACTGAACTCGATTCTATCGTTGCGGGCATCGGCATATTTGATGCGGATAACCGCGCCGGAATCGAACGAACTTTGCATCGTATCTCGGCGATTCGTAACCGCCGTAATGAAGTAGTAGGGCTTACCTGTCGTGTGGGTCGTGCTGTTTACGGGACAATTGATATTATTCAAGACCTCGTAGAGAGCGGACAAAGCATTTTGATGTTAGGCCCGCCGGGGGTGGGTAAAACCACCATGCTCCGCGAAGCGGCGCGGGTATTAGCAGAATCTCGCCGTGTAGTCATCGTCGATACCTCAAACGAAATCGGCGGTGATGGTGATGTCCCGCATCCAGCGATTGGTAAGGCGCGTCGGATGCAGGTTTCACACCCAGAGAAACAGCATGAAGTGATGATTGAAGCGGTTGAAAACCACAACCCCGAAGTCATCGTCATTGATGAAATTGGCCGTGAATTAGAAGCAACTGCGGCACGCACCATCGCGGAACGCGGTGTTCAATTGGTCGGCACTGCTCACGGGAATGCGCTCGAAAATTTGATGCTCAATCCCACCCTGTCGGACTTGGTCGGCGGGATTCAATCCGTCACCCTTTCCGACGAAGAAGCGCGGCGGCGTGGCACCCAAAAGACGGTGTTAGAACGCCGTGCGCCACCGACATTCGATGTGTTGATTGAAATTCAAACGCGCGATTCGTTGGTGGTTCATGAAGATGTGGCGGCGGCAGTCGATAATGTTTTACGCGACCGTCCCGCTCAGATCGAACATCGTAAGCGCGACGGCAACGGTGAAATTAGCGTGGAAACTTCAGAGGTGGAACGTACCATCAACGAACGTAACCGCGAACGTGAACGCGAGTCAGAAGATCGTGGGCGCTACCGCCGTAATGGTCGTGGAAATGATCGTGAACGCGGTCAGCGTCGTGATTATGGAACCCCTCTGCGCCCTGTCAACAGCGTTGCAGACAATAACCCAAGTGCAGGCTCTAACTTGAATAATGGGGTGAGCGGCGTTCAGAATGGTCGCCTCACGCTGGTGAAAATCTATGCCTATGGGGTGGCGCGCAATCGTCTCTTACAAGCGGCTCGCCGTTTGCATGTCCCTGTACAGGTGATTGATGACGAGGACGAGGCCGATATGATCTTGACGCTCAAGAATTATTATCGCCGTCGCCCCAAACTCATCATTGATGCCGAACGAAGCGGGACACCGATTTATGTTCTGCGGGCAAACACCGTATCCCAAATGGAAACGTTCTTGATGGATATTTTCGAGGAGGGTGAAGACGCGAAGACGTCCGACCCTTTTGGGGTGGCGATGAGAGAGGCTAAAGAGGCCATTTTGCAGGTGCAAGCCGGTCAACGTTATATCGACCTCACGCCACAAACCTCACTCATCCGCCGTAAACAGCACGAACTGGCGCGCCGCGCACATTTAGATTCGCACAGTCAAGGGAATGAACCTTCACGGCATGTGCGTATTCAACGACGCGAAACTGCGTAAATAACATCTGCCCAAAGCAGAATAAAAAAAGACCTTCTCGAATGTTTGAGAAGGTCTTTTTTTGGAGTGGCGACTTAATCAGCGGCGACGGCGATACGCTGTTTCTCTTGCGCCAGCCACTCTAACATCTCGTTGATGCGGGTGAATTTGACGCGTGGACGGGTAGGAGAGCTTTCTGCACCGCGTCGCTGTTCTTCACGATCCAACAATTTCCAATCGTGAAAGTCAATGTATTGAACCCCACGCGCTTGAAGCAGTGCGTCGATGCCGGCGAGATCGTGAGTCGGTTGGTGTAAAAGACCTGCGTTCCAGTCTGCCAGTAAGGTATTCGCGGTTTCGACAGAATCCGGTCGGTTGGTGCCGATGATGCCCGACGGCCCGCGCTTGATCCATCCCGCGACATACAACCCGTATAAGGGGTTCTCATTCTCTAAGAGGATCGCCCGTCCCGCTTGGTTCGGGATCACCGCCCGTTTTTCATCAAAGGGGACGTCACGCAGAGCAACGCCTTGATACCCAATCGAACGGAAGACCAAGCCTACGGGCAGGGTTTCTGTCTCACCCGTTGGGCGGGGACGTTGTGCGCCCGTCTCATCTTGGATCAAAGCATTCTTCGCTAACTTGATGCCTTCAACACTCGTTTCGCCTAAGAGTTCGAGTGGGGATTCTAAAAACAGGAAATGCACCCGCCGTGATTTGCCTTGTAAGGGTTGTTCTGCAAAACCGCGCAGGATAGCAACGTTACGGCCTGCGGTCTTATCCGTGAGCAAGCTGGCTTCGCTCACCGGGTCTAGGGTGACATCTTCTTCACTGACAATCGGCTCTGCATCGATTAACTGGCCGAATTCTTTAATTTCAGGGGTGGTGAAGGCGGCCTGCGCCGGCCCACGCCGACCAATTACGTAGATGTCCTGAATCTTGCTGGCGCGTAAGGCATCCAACGCATAATCCGCAATATCAGTGACGGCGAGTTCTTCTGGCGTACTCGCGAGGATTCGGGCGACATCCATCGCCACGTTGCCATTACCAATCACGGCGACGGCGGACGTATTCAAATCAAACTGATAATCGCGATAATCCGGATGTCCGTTATACCAACCTACAAATTCGGTTGCCGCATGGCTTCCAAGCAGGTTTTCCCCTGTGATGCCTAATTGACGGTCGGTTTGTGCGCCCACCGCAAAAATGATGGCGTGAAAGACTGTTTTTAAGTCGGCAAGGGTGATGTCTTTTCCAAACGTGACGTTGCCACGATAGCGGAAACGCGGGTTGTTGGCGATTTCATCATACGTTTTTGTCACAGACTTGATCTTGGCATGGTCGGGCGCAACGCCACCGCGCACAAGCCCAAACGGGGTTGGCAGGCGCTCAAACATTTCAATTTCTACGACGGGTTGAGTTTGTTTCAAAAGATGATCTGCCGCATAAAAAGCAGAGGGGCCAGAACCGATAATTGCGACACGCAATGTTGAATTATCCAAAGGGGCGACCATAAACCGTGACTAAAATCCATCTCAATGAACAACTATCTTAAGTATACATCCCCTTATGAACAGAAAATGGGTCATTTGTCATCAATAGATAGATTATATTGCACAAACTTCATCCCCATTGATGCGTTGTGAGGTGCTTTTCAACTTCACGTGTTGCGCTAACGCTGAGCCGTCCTCCCAAATTTTTATAGTGTTCAAGCCAAACTTACAGCTTCAAAATATCAACAAGTTGATTGTCCTCGAAATTTGTGTTACCGGATTCACCCTCACTATAATTCTCGTATATTATTGTTGGAGTTCATCTTCGATGATACGAAAAATTTAAATTAGGAAGTGCTCTCAATGCCCTCACAGAAACAGTCATTTAACGTTATTTTCATCACGACAAAAGAAATATTAAATTTATACCAAACTGTTTTGATCGACATTGCCGCCCCCTTACAGATGAATCCGCAGTTTGTGGATTATAAACTCTCGAGCGCAGAGGCATTGATAAACCACACCTTTCAAGCGGTGGATGAGGCGCACGTGATGGTGTTGATCCTTGGCGGGGGTGAAGATGAAATTCCCCAAGACGACAACCTCAACCCGCAACAGCATTCCTTATTAGAACTTGCCTATCGACGCATGGTACAGTTGCAGAAACCGATCTATGCCTTTCGCCCACGCATGGCGGACTTTCAGCCTGAAACGTCGGTACAAAAGTTGTATCAACACTTGATCGAAGCGAAGCATCAGATCATCAGTGTGAAGACGGTGTCGGAATTAGAGACAGAAATCGCCCAACAGCTCGCCACATTTAGGGATAAACAAACGCCATCCCCTTTACCGCGCCCTCCACAAATTTACAGTCACCCCCCGTATGCGCTGACCAAAGACTTCATCGGGCGCGAAGCTGAACTGCAACTGCTCGACCAATGGGCAGAATCTAACGATCAGTTTTTTGTCTTGGAAGCGTTGGGCGGTCAAGGCAAAAGTGCGCTGGCGTGGGAATGGGTGACCCACCGCCGTCAGCAAGATTTTGATGGCATCGTCTGGTGGAGTTTTTACGAGCGGGGCGCGACGGTAGACACGCTCATCATCCATACGCTGGCTTATTTAACAGGTCAACATCCCAACGTGGTGAAACGGCTCGACCTGAAAACCCGCACCGAAACCTTGCTTGAAGAACTGCGCCAGAAAAAAGTTCTGCTGGTGTTAGATGGTTTTGAACGTGCCTTAATCGCTTATGCAGGGTTGGGCAGCGCTTATCTACGCGACGATAACATCAGCGAAACCCAAGATGATCGCGCGTGCATCAACCCGCGTGATGAGCAGTTTCTGGATGACCTCTTGGAATCAACTTCCACCAAAGTCATCATCACCACTCGGTTGATGCCCAGCGCGTTACAGTTTTTCACGTTTCTGAAATCGTCGGTACGGCATCACAAGCTGGCAGGGTTAGAACTGTCTGACGCGCGTGATATGCTCAGTTCCTACAATATTTTTTACGATGATGAAGACCAACTCAACCAGTTTTTAGAGTCGGTTGGTCGCCATTGTTTAGTCATCAAGATCGTGGCTGGAACCGTCGCTGAATTCAAAGTTGCGGAAGGGGATTTTGATCGCTGGTATGAACTGCGCGGTAAAAACCTCAACCTGTCGAAGTTAGCCATCACCGAAGAACGACAAACTCACATTCTCTCAGACGCTTTTCAGGGCTTAAGCCCGTTTGAGCAGAAGGTGTTAGCGCAGATCGCTATGTTGGGTCGCCCGACCAGCTACGCTGAAATTAACAAGATGTTTAATCCTTACCTACCCCCTCAGCCCCCCTTACCACCGTTACCGCCGCTGCCTCAAACCCGCCGGATGCCGTTTGGGACGCTCAAGCTGGGGCAGTTGATGGCGGAACGAAGCCGAACGTCTGACACGAATTTGATCCGTCGGCTGGATTCAGAAATTATTCTGGAAAGGCTGATCTCTGAGAAGATCAATCGTGATATTGAAGGAAGTCAGGAACAGCTCAAGCTGGATGAAATTGCCATCAAACAAAAACGGCGTGAGTTGATTCAACAACACCAGCATGAATACGAATCGTCTGCGGCCTATTTACACGCCGTCGAACAGTTTGAGGCGGTCTTAGGCACGCTGGAAAATCGCGGTCTGCTCGACTGGGATAAAAACGCCAATATCTACGACTTGCATCCTTTGATTCGCGGGTATATCTCAGAACGGATCGACCCCGAACAAAAGGCTGAATCGCAAGAACGCATCATCGAATATCACGCCAGCCAACCCTTAAAGGCCGCTCAGCTTCTCAGCACGGACGACATCTATCACGATGTAGAAATTTATCGCGGTTATTACAACATGGAGCAGTACAAACAGGCGGTACAGCACTTCTCAACCCGCCTCTCTCACCCCCTGCATCGGTTGGGTGAAAACCGCCTCATCATTCAACTACTCAGCCCATTTTTTGAGACGGATACGGAAGTTCGGCGTGATATTGATCTGCCGAACATCTCGGTTGATTTGGCGCTGGCCTATACCCGTGTGGGCGAATTGGAGAAAGCCAATTACCTGTTGATGATGGCGCTCGACCCGACCCATGCCACCAACGATAGCCAATTGTCGATTGCTACCGCGCTCACCAACTACGGCTATAACCTCACCCGTATGAACCAACTGGCAAAAGCCAATTATGTCTATTCCCTCGCCGCCGAAATCAGCGCGACCGATACTAACCCCGACGTGAATATGTGGTCAGCGCTTGAACAGCTCGAATTTGCGCTCATGTTGGGTGACTGGGAAAGCGTCGCCATTTGGGTGGACATCATCCAACATCAAGAAGCGCCCAGCATCAGCGCTGAGTTTTGGCGTATCCGCTACGACATCGCCTCGGCGGAATATGCGATGGTGAAAAACCCCAACCAAGCCCGCGCCTTACTCACCAAAGCCTATGAGAATATCCAACTGTACCGCAACCGCCGACGCTTAGAAAACCTCGAAGGCTTGTGGGCAGAATATGAGTACTCGCAAGGTCATTATGACGCGGCGATGGAACACGCGCTAGAAGCGATGTCGCTGGCAAACGCAATGGGACATTCTACGGCGCGCTATCGCATCATCGCGGGGCTGATTGATGCGCAGTTAGGCAACCAAGACGATGCCTTCCAAGCGGTGGCTGAAGCGATTGGCGACACCCGTATGCCGATTGGCGACCATGCTTTTGTGTATGCGGGCGCGGCCGAAATCAGCTTGCGCTTTGACAACCTTCGCAGAGCGCAAAAACTGGCGCTCGACGCTTATACCGATGCGTGGGCAGACGGCCCGCCTTATGCGCGTGGGAAAGAACTGGAACGCATCCGCAAACTATTCGAGCAGTTAGAACTTCCCTTGCCGAACCTGCCCATCAATCACCCTGAACACTTCGATCTGCGCTTTAATGAGGCGATTCGCGAGAAGTTTTTAAACCCCGACAAGCCTTTCAAGGGGAACACGGCCAAACCCCAACAGCGCATTGAAGTGCAGGGCAATACATGGCTTCAAATCGGCACAATCGCCTTTTTTGGGGTAGGTGATGAAACGGGCGAAAACCCTGATATGGAGTTGATCCGCCGAATCAGCACCAAGCTGTCTTCGCTCAATGACATGCCCATGCCGATTATTGAAAGTAAGATGGGGCATCCGATTCGTTATCCTACCGCCAAAGATTTTGAAGTAAAGATTGAGCGCATCGAGTGGGAAAACTTGGCGTGGAACAGTCACGAACGCCTCGCGTTAGATAAAACGTTTGTCATCGTCTTCGTTCGCACGCACAACAACACGGGCGAAACCGCTTATGCGTATGTCAATGTGCGCGGTGACCGCCTTGAAGCGCTGCTGAACAAACTCGCCAGCGGTGACCTT
Source organism: uncultured Anaerolineae bacterium (assembly GCA_934216615.1). Lineage (GTDB taxonomy): Bacteria > Chloroflexota > Anaerolineae > Aggregatilineales > Phototrophicaceae > Flexifilum. The sequence continues at coordinate 128,650 of CAKQCB010000004.1, forward strand.
TTCCGCTTAGATGATTACGCGACGTTAGTCAGCGTGGGGTTGGACATGCCCGACCTCTCAGTACGACAAAAAATGTCGGTCGATTTTCTCTTTGGTGAATACTACATCAACGCCCGTTTGTTCCCGACCTTAGAACGTGTCAATACGCCGACAGCGGATGATATGTCGAAGTGGAAAACCCCCTTCATGGGGCGCGAAGCGTTCCAGATCGGCACGGTTTCGACGTTCGGCTTGGAACAGGATAAAGACTTAGACATCACCAGACAGCTCGTGACGAAGTTATCGCTGTTAAACAGCTTTTCGTTCCCTATCTCTTATTCCAGCATGGGCGACGAAGTCTCGATTGCGTTTGGCGAGAAAAAACCTCAAGAACCCAAATTATTCTCAGAGATTGAATGGGAACTTGCAGAAAACCAGCTCTTTACCCGCATCTTCTTAATTATCTATCTCTCTGGACGCGACAGCACCAATTTGCCCGTCTATGCCTATATCAATATCCGCTTGGATCGTTTGGAGCATCTGCTCAACAAACTGGAATCCGGCCAACTGTTCGACCTCGACACCACCGCGACTGTCATCCTATCTGGGCATGGCGACCCCGACGAAAACACGCGCAAAAAACTGCTCAAAGATTATCTGTTCAGCGACCGTCAATTGAATGTGCGACGTTTCCCACCGCTCGAACACGTCAAAGGCGGGCCAGAACCCAAACCCTCAACTTCGTTGATCCAGATCAAAGGCAGCGCTTCGATTCACATCGGCACGATTGCCATGTTCGACTTTATGGAACCGCACACGCACCCGCTCGTTGAAGACCTCGCAGAAAAAATTGCGCACTTGAACGCGGTCGAATTGCCTATTTGCATCAGTAAAATGGGGGAAGAAGTCCCGCTTTTAGACGGGCCGATCATCGAATCTAGCCCCATGCGTTATGCGGACATCGTATGGACTGATGAAGAATTGGACCAAACGCAATCGGTCTTTGTCATCATACGCATCATCACCGAAAACGCAGAGGGTGCACAGTTCTTTGCTTATGTGAATGTGCGCATGGATCGCTTGGGCACGCTGTTGAATGAAATCGAAAAAGACACGCTGTTTGAACTGTCTCAGTTTGCAACCATCGTCCAAAGTGGGTTAGGTGTCCCCGACGACGAAACGCACGAAAAGCTCGCCAACAACTATCTGTTTTATTCTGGTCAGTTAAATGTGCGCCTTTTCCCGCCCCTGTCTGACTTAAGCCCAAGTGACGACTAGGGGACCCCGATTTTTGACGCGCCATCTGTCTCATCTCGTTTCATGGGACAGATGGACGCTCATTCAAACGCGACTTCATCCACAAAAAAGGCTAAGGCGCGGTCATCATCCCCGCTTCCGCGTGTCGGTTCGGCATAGACGAATGTGAACACGCTCGAAGCCTCTGCCGAGAGCATCCCCGTAGGGATTTCAAAGCGGTAATTTTCCAACGCTTCTGGGGTGATGGTCAACGTTTGCCCCGTCGAAATTCCGTTAATCAGCAAGCGGATGTCGCGCGGTTCTGCGAAGGACTGCGCTCTTAAAATCAGGGCTTGCGTGTTTTCAGGCACTTGAGCGACCAATGTCGTTTCTGTGCTTCCCCCCATCCAGCGCAAGGTGATGTCAAAAATCTGTTCTGGCGCATACCATCCTGTGCCGAGATACGCATAATCTCCAGCATCTCCAATCGGAATCACCGCTAACCCCTCAGCGTTGAGAGGTACTGTGCGCGGGGGACACCCTTCGGGATGCCACACGCTACGATACGCGATCAAATCCCCTTCCTGCCAATAGGGACAAGCCAACTCTGAATGGCTGTTCAAAAAGCCGAGAATTTCTTCCAGCGTTTCGCTAAACGGGGGCAGCCATTGGGTATGAATGACGTAATAGCCAATGGGAAATAAACTGTTGCGTTCGGCCATCTGCTCGGCGACCACATCCGCTTCTAAATCGCGCCGTTGACCTAACCATGCCATCATCGGGTCACTGGTGCGCATGTACATATAATGCCATGTGTTGATGCGCGAAATATGCCCGTTGACCACCCGTTTTTCATGCGTGAGCGCGTAAAACTGCGTCGTATACGTGATCGGTTCACCGACAAACCCCTCACCGCTGGAGCCACCGGTAGGAATATCGACAATCACATATTCATACGGTTCATGGGCGATGTGCTCATAAAAGGCATATTCCGTCGGCAACGGCTGAATCGGAAAGGGTGAGAACATCCGCGAATCCATCACCACGACGAAAAATAAGCCTGCATAAACAAGAAGCTGTCTTGATGGCCGAAGGTTCTCTATGAGAGGGGTGAGCGTCGCCCCGATAAACACCAGCGCGGGAATCATAAACACAACCGAGAACCGTTCAGGGTAGCGAAACATCCCGCCCAAAAGCTGATGTAATGCCACATACGGCATGGGGATGTCCGTCCCCCCGCCGATTGTGATGTATGCCCCTGCTGAGAGGATCAGCGGGGGCAGGGCGACCCATAGCCAAAACCAGCGGTCTTTGCGCAGTTTGTGCTGAACGTCTGGCTTTTTCCGCATCCATACATTCAACCCCACCGCAAGGATCATCCCCGGCAAGACCAGCGCCCCCATCGAAACATCACGATCACAATGCCAGACGAAACATTCAGGGAACTCAATTTTAGGCCCACGTTCGGCGGGTGTGGTGGCGATGCCTTCCGTACTGTACGCGACAATTTCATCTAATGGGCCGAGGAAGGTCAACAATCCCACCGCCACGATGAGCGCCACGCCCAAACTACCGACTAAACGCGGGATCAGCGTCTTCGTCTTCAGCGTGACAAGGCTGCACACACCATACGGGACGAGCAGAAAAACCCCAAAGATGGCATATTGCACATCGGTGAGCATCATCAGCCACACGCCTAGCGCCAAGATGATGATCCATCCCAGCGGGCGTAATTTAGGCTGATGCACCTGCCACGCCAGCACTAAACGTCGCCATGCGAGGATGAGCAACAGAGGCCAAAACCATCCGAGCAGGTTCAGGTTTGTCCAGCCGATGCTGTGCAAAAGCAGCGGGGCGGTTTCGATCAACACCCCGCCTAAAAAGGCCAAGTTTCGGTTGACCCCGAACGTCCGCAAGAATAGATACGTAACGAATCCATTCAACACCAGCGCGACGATGAAAATCACCGTCATAGCGATATTGGACGACACTGCAGGGCTGAACCCGAATAGACGCGCGAACGGCTCCACGACTGCCCAAATGGGGAACCATGCCAGCGAGAGCGTGTGTAATGCCAAGCTGTTCACCCACGGCGCTAACACATAGGTGGTTTCATAGATGTTCAGTTGGTTCGCGAGGGCGTAACGCACCCACCAGAAATTCCAGTGGAAATGATAAAAATCGGTCACGCTGTGAAGCGGGTCGAGGGTGAGATGCGTGGTCACATGCAGAATGGCGTTAGCCAGCGCGATGCATGCAATCCCCGTAAAACACAGGAGCAGAAATAATCTCATGCGCAGGCTGTCCGCTTTGGCGTGTGATGGTGTAGTCGATGCCATGAATCCAGTACCTAAAAAATTCTCTCAAGATGTGCCTATTATAGTATCCACACCTTGAGAGAATTTGTTGAGTGTGATGATTTGGTGGTGAGGTTTTCTTTTCAAGCCTCAATATGACATTTGACACACGGCATCAGGGATTAAGCACACTACTGTACAAACCCCCTTCAGAACGATAATAAAGTCATCTTCGTTAAATGAGCAGTGGTTACAGAGGGATGTTATATCATGAGTCGTTTTAAAACAGATGCAGGGACAATTATTCAAGACCCACCCCTAGCAAAGTTCCTTTTTAGTGATACCCGCGCCGCTTGGTTTTGGCTGATTGTCCGTGTGTTATTGGGCTGGGACTGGTTCTCTCACGGGTTACAAAAATTCAGCAATCCTGCATGGATGGAAACAGGTGAAGCTCTTCAAGGGTACTTGACCAACGCCGTCGAGAAGACCCCTTACGACTGGTACGCTTCTTTCATCGGTGGCATCCTAGATTCGGGTGCTTACACATGGTTCGCTAAATGCGTTGTGTTCGGTGAAATTCTGGTCGGCATCGGCTTGATCGTTGGAGCATTTGTCGGGATCGCCGCATTCTTCGGTGCATTCATGAACTGGAACTTCATCATGGCGGGTTCTGCAAGCACCAATGGGTTCTTACTCGCAGTCGCCATTCTCTTGGTTCTGGCTTGGAAGGTCGCAGGCTACTATGGTGCAGACCGTATCCTGCTCGCTAAATTAGGCACGCCGTGGCGCGGTAAAGAGGACAAAGCAAACATCCCTCTAAAATCCTCGAAAGCAAACGCCACATAAACAGCGTTGTGAAACACATTGATGTGAAAGTCCCCCAGTCAACAATGGGGGATTTTCATTTTCTACAGGGTTTGCGTAACCCCTGAAGTGTAAAAAGTTTCTCAGTTTTTTCATGCAAAGTGTTAGAAATATGTTAATTGCTGTTCACAAAATTCATTTTAGGGGTATGCTTAGTATTGACACTAAGGTGTAGAAGGATATAGAATGCCCTCCATCTATAATCAGTTGTGCGCCCTGTAGCTCAGAAATATCCAACACGGGCCTATAGCTCAGCTGGGAGAGCGTTTCAATGGCATTGAAAAGGTCAAGGGTTCGAATCCCTTTAGGTCCACATTATGCTACTGGAGCACGATGGTTGTAGAGCAGAAAATCTCCTTCCACACAATCTTAGTGGATGGGGATTTTTTTGTTCCCTAAAATCGTTCTGGAAAGGATGAGACGAGTGAGCAACACACGGCGTAATTTACTGGACGAAGTCGCTAACCGCGTTCGTGATATTGTGAAAGACCTTGATCGACTTATTAACCCCCAACCGGCTGAAAAACAGCCTGTTCGGGTTCCCGTGCCTGTGCCAGTACGGCCAGACCGTCGTCATTCACAATATCCGCATCGTTGATCCACCCTTTTACATAAAACGACCGGATATTCCGGTCTTATGAACAGCACAAGCGCGCCCTGATAGGCGTAAATCGCTTGTGCTGTTTTGTTGTATACTCGAATCCGTTATGTGCGCTGACATCTTGTGAGACCAAAATGAGTGAAAAAGAAAAGTATTCCCCAGATGCAATAGAGAAAAAATGGCAACATCGTTGGCAAGACGATCAACTGTACCGCGCCAAAGTGGATTGGTCTAAACCCAAACATTACGCGGTGACTATGCTGCCTTATCCAAGTGGTGATTTACACATCGGCCATTGGTTCGCGATGACCCCTTCTGATGCGCGCGCGCGTTATATGCGCATGAAGGGTTTTAATGTCTTATTCCCCATGGGGTTTGACGCCTTCGGTCTACCCGCAGAAAACGCGGCGGTACAGCGTGGCGTTCACCCTGCCGAATGGACGATGGCGAACATGGAGCGTATGCGCGGTCAACTGCGCAGTATGGGCGCGATGTTTGACTGGGAACGCCAGATGGTGAGTTGTCTGCCCGAATATTATCACTGGACAGAATGGTTCTTTAAGCTGTTTTATGAAAATGATTTGGCTTATCGTGGCGAAGCGTTGGTGAATTGGTCGGACGCATTACAAACCGTGTTAGCCAATGAACAGGTCATCGACGGGAAAGACGAACGTTTGGGGCAGCCTGTCATCCAAAAGATGATGACCCAATGGTTCTTCCGTTACACCCGCTATACCGAAGAACTGCTGAAGTTCGACAATATCGACTGGCCTGAACCCATCAAGATCATGCAGACCAATTGGATCGGCAGGAGCGAAGGGGCGCGGGTCATCTTCAAGACTGAAACCGACCACGAAATTGAAATCTACACCACCCGTCCAGACACGTTATGGGGCGCGACCTTCATGGTATTAGCGCCAGAACATGATCTGGTCGATCAATTAACCACTGAAGCACACAAAGAAGCAGTAGAAGCGTACCGCGCTGACACGGTGAAGAAGACCGAAATCGAACGGTTGGCCGAAGGCAAAGAAAAGACAGGCGTTTTCATCGGCGCTTATGCTATCAACCCCGTGAATGGGGCGCGCGTCCCGATCTGGATTGCCGATTATGTCATGAGCACCTATGGCACAGGGGCGATCATGGCCGTTCCTGCTCACGATCACCGCGACTTTTCTTTTGCGAAGAAATTCGGTTTGGAAATTATCCCTGTCATCCAACCCGAAGGCGAAACATTTACCGCCGACACGATGGAAGAAGCCTATGATGGCGCGGGCAAGATGGTCAACAGCGGTCGTTTTGATGGCACTGTCTCGAACAACGAGAAGGGGCGCAAGAACCCCGCCATCAATGCGGTGCTGGATTGGATCACAGAAGAAGGTTTCGGACGCGAATCGGTCAACTATCGTCTGCGCGACTGGCTGATCAGCCGTCAGCGTTATTGGGGTTCACCCATCCCTGTGATTTACCGTCAAGATGGCACGATTGAAACCGTACCCGACGATCAACTGCCGGTGATGTTACCCACCGACATCGACTTCTTTGGCGCAGTGGGCAACCCATTAGGACGCAGTCCGTCATTCGTCGAAACCGTGGACAGCGAAGGCAACCCTGCGCGTCGTGAAACTGATACGATGGATACCTTCATGTGTTCGTCTTGGTATCACCTGCGCTATTTAAGCCCACATTACGACCAAGCGCCGTTTGACCCAGAAGAAGCCGCGTACTGGTTACCCGTAGATGTTTACACGGGTGGTGCGGAACACGCGACCATGCACTTGTTATACACCCGCTGGTTTAACAAAGCCCTGCGCGATCATGGCGTATTTGATGACGCGTTGAAGATCGCCACTGAACACGGTCGCGATACCACGGGGATGGTCGATGAGCCGATGTTACGTCTGCGCAACCAAGGGCAGGTGTTAGGCGGGGAACGAGTGGGCGATTATATCTTGGCGACAGGCGAATTTGTCGGCAATAAGTTGGTCGCAAATCATATTGAAGTCATTGGCACAGCGGCCAAGATCACCCAAGAATATCAATGGAATCGTGATCGCAACTCGATCACCCCTGCGCAAAACCAAGTGGTGGGCGAAATTTTCAAGCGCACCGAAAATCTGATCACCGTGCGCACGCCCGCAGGCGAAAATGCCACCATCGAAGCCGCGCCCAACGCTACAATTGACATCCCCTTCATCCCGGGGGAAAACAACGTGAATCAATTGTTCCAACATCTGGAAGTACAACGGATGTCAAAGAGCAAGCGCAATGTCGTCAACCCGGATGAACTGGTCGCAGAATTTGGGGCGGACGCGGTTCGCGCCTATCTGATGTTCTCGTTCGACTGGATCAAAGGTGGCCCGTGGGACACGCGCAATATCACAGGGGTGATCCGCTGGTTGAATGAAGTTTGGGATATCGCCATGAGCGAACCCGAAGGCGAAAATGGCGATCCTAAAGTGGAACGTCAAGTGGAACGGCGCACCCATCAAGCCATCAAGAAAGTGGAAGCGGGCTTAGAAGATTTCAGCTTTAACACTAGTATCGCCGAATTGATGTCGCTGAAAAATGAAGTTCGGCCGGCGGTGAACAAAGGTCAGTTGGGCAAAACCGCCTTCCGCGAAGCGATGCGCTCGATGCTTCTGCTGATGGCGCCCTTCACGCCTCACATCACTGAAGAACTGTGGAATCACTTGGGCTTTGGCTACAGTATTCATCAACAGTTGTTCCCACAATACGATGCAGAAAAAGCGGCTGAAGCCGAAACCACACTGGTGATTATGCGCAACGGCAAGCCGTTAGATCATGCGGTTGTGGCTGTAGACATCACCGAAGAAGAGGCGAAAGCAGTCGCATTACAAAGTGAGTCTGTTCAACGGGCGTTGAACGGCAACGAACCGAAGAAAGTAATTTATATCGCGGGTCGTTTCTCAGGCGCGCAATGGGTTGAACCGAAGATCAACATCGTTGTATAAGCGGTCACAAGTCACTTGACCTCTCAAAATAACCCCATCGGAAGATTACCAGATGGGGTTATTTTTTAGGGCTTGGTTTTAGTCATCGCCGTAGCGCACATGGATGCGTACCGCATTCGGGATCGGATGATCGGCGACCAGTAATAGATAGCCCCCGCCTCCTGCCCCTGTGAGTTTCCACCCCAACGCTTGATCGCGATACTGCTCGATAATCGACATGATTTGTGGGGTCACCATGTTGGGGAACATCGCAATTTGCGCTTCAAAGCCTTCGCGTACCCCTTCGCCAAAGAGAGCCAAGTCGCGGGCGTGGACCGCCTGCCATACTTTTTCGGCGGCATCGGCCAGCGCTTTCGCTCGTTCAGCGTTGATTTGGGTGTCTTCTAACACGTCAAAGTCGGCTTGGCGCGGTCCCAACGGGATGAGATACAGCGCTTTTTCGACAAACGAGAGCGCTTCTTGGGTTTGTAACGTGTCAATCTGTGAAGGCCAATATTCGCCTTGATAATGCGCTTTGGCGAGGCCGACAAACACGATCCCTATCGCGTCTTGCGAGCCGGAAATTTCTTGGGTGCCGGGTGGGTTGTCATAACAAAATAGGATTTTGGCGAGTTTCTCAGGGTTTTCAATCGGCAGTCTAGCGCCCCAAAGTTCAATCGCCGCGTTGCGCGTGCTGGAAGCCATGCCACTGCGTTCATTAAAGTCGATGGTCGGCTCAATGGAGACGGTCACGACAGCCCCCGCGTGGTGCTGTGATACAAACGGCTGGTCGAGCCATCCCCCTGCGAGGTCGATGCGGAAAGGAATCCGATTCAAGGTGCGTAAGCTGGTGGTCGAGCGCGGGGGCAAACCGCCATGCGGTTCACGCTCAAGGATCACGTATTCCGCGCCGACGGACTCGATCAACTTCTGTTTGTCGGGGGTATGCCCATCGGCATTGACGACAAAAATATCTGGCTGGAGCGTTTTCAGTTCAGTCTCAAAGTCAAGCAAGCCCGACCCTTCCGAAATGAAAGTTTCTTTGACGCAGTTCACCGACTGCACCATGAAAAGTCGCTCACGTTCAGAGTTGATGGGCGTGCGTCCTTTCAGTTCATAAACTGTTTTGTCCGACCCTAACGCAACATACAGATCGCCATATTGGGCGGCGGCTTGGAAAAATGCGACGTGTCCGCTGTGCAAAAGGTCAAAACAACCGCTGACCATCACCTTTTTACTCATTCAGAAAAATCCTTTAGCGCAGGGCAAACAATGTCTATTCGGGTAGGTCTTTGGGGCGGTAACGCTGACGTGGCGGGCGCATCATATCGCGCTGGTTTTGTCCCTGCACATTGGCTTGGGTCGGGTTGTTCGTTGCAGGGCGGGTAAACTGCGGGCCAACCTGTGGCGGGTTTTGTTGAGGCGCGGGTTGGGCAGGGGCAGGTGCAGCCTGTTGTTGTGGCGGGTAGAACGTCGGCCCTTGCTGCTGCGGTTGAGGTGCAGGTTGTTGAGGCACACTTTGAGCAGGCATCGCTTGGGTGGCCTGCGACGGGGTAGCCATCGTTTCGTGATAGACCGTCAAATAGTCCGTGATCGCTTGACGTTGGGATAGGGCTTCACTGGTCGCTTGACGGGATTTAAATTCCGCCTGCCGACGCGAAATTTCCGCTTGGATTTCGCTTGGCGCAGAGACCATATCGAACTTCTTGCGTTCGTTGGAGCCGACCAAAGAAATTTCAATCGTCCCGCGATCCAGTAAATTGTTCATCAACCCGCTGACATCGCTCAGCACGTTATCGACTTGGGCAAGCCGAATCCGTTGGGTTTCGTTTTGAAGCCAAAGCGGGCGTTTATGAATCAGCGTCAAGTCACTTTCACCGACAATCAGCAAGTCATTACGCCAATCCCAGTCCGCCGCATAGAACCATAATATCCCGCCAATGAACATGATAATCGCGAGGATGACCCCAGTCCCGCCCGTTAATGGAAATGTCGGCAGTAAAGCGAGAAATCCCAAGATGACCGACCCGATCAGAACAAGTAAAGACAACAGGACGTGTGCCAGCCACACGGTGAAGTGACGGCGATAGACAATTTCGCCCGCGCCTGTCACGTATTTGGTGCGTAAGAAGGGCAAGCCCTCTTGTTGGCTGGTGTTGGCATGGTCGGACGGTTTCGCGCTTTGGGATGGGTTGATCGGTTGATCCACGCCTAAAGCCCGTTCGATCTCTTCGCGAATGATATTCTTACTGCGGTTTTTGGCTTCGGTCTGATATTTATCGCGCTGTTCAAAGATGATGCTTTGAATCTTCTTCGGGTCAGGCATCATCATCATTGAGAAGTTCGCCGCTTCACCTGCTGTGCGGATGCTCAACGTGCCGTAATTAAACATGATGGCAAACGGGTCTGCGGGCGGAATTTCAAAGTTGACTTCTAACACCCGTTCCAGCGGAATCTCATTCACGGTGTTCTCAAATTTGAGCAGGTTGCGCCAAATGCGCACAATCCGCTGGTCGGTCACGATCAGGCTGTCATTCGCCCATTCATAATACAGGTAGAAGCCGACGCCCCCTGTGAGGACGATACCCAACCCCAACAAGGTCAAACCGAGCGCGGGGGTGGTGCCGATGGTGCTCAACGCGAAGATGATCATCCCGATGAACAGCAAGATCGGAAGCCACAAGAAACGCCCAAACGCCCACCAATGCGCGCGGTACACATGCAAGACAGTTTCATCACTGCGTTGCCCCGTGAATAAACGGCGCGACATGGCACGGTTATCCCCTGTTTGCTGAACCCGTAAATTGGTGCGGATTTCGGGCGACTTTTGTAAGAGATGGATCACGCTCCTACGCGGGATGAACAACAGCAGAGATTCTTCCGCTGTGCGCAGGTTGGCCGTCTCTAAACCTTCGGTATAGAGGGCGTTTTCGTTGATGTACTGTTCCGGTAAAATTTCGCCCACGAGCGATTCCATCCCGTTGTGATGGAGGGTTAAAACGCCGCGTCCAGAGACAAAATAGAGCATGCCCGCATTGGGCTGTCCTTGTTGAAACACAAGTTGACCCGGCCCATAACGGAGCACTTGCACAACCGCCGCGACTTGCTCAAGCTGTTCGGTAGAAAGCTGGGCAAATAAGGGAATATTACGAAGACGACTAATGATAAAAGGATCGCTTGCCATTGAACATACAATTCACGCTTCCGCGTATTTTTATCACGATACAGATTATTTTAGCATACGAACACGTCAGCTTGTTGACGCTTATACCATTCGCAGTAATTGCACATATCTTTCCATCTGCTCTAACAGCTTGGCGCGTTCTTCTTCAGGAATCAGTCCAAAGGCATTATAGAGCTGTGCAAATAGGGTCTTTTGAACAGCGAGATAACGTTCCATGCCGATGGGGGTTAAATAGACGAACACAGCACGACGATCATTCGGGTCTTCTTTGCGCTCAACCAGCGGCGGGTTCATCGCTTCCATGCGCTTAATCAAGCCGGTCATGGTCGCGTTCGTCAACCCATGTTGGCGCGCAATTTGGCCTATGCCCAAACGGGAATCATTTTCGCTGAGCGTCTTTAAAACATAAAATTGTGGACTAGTAAGCCCCTGCGCAGAGAGATGCTCACCTAAACGTTTTTCCGCATCTAGCACAAGGGAAAAGAGCATACTCCATAATTGTGAAACATCTTGGCTTAATTGATCATCCACAGGTGAATCCTAATATCAGGGCAATTTATTTAAGATTTGTTATCAAGAATCGTATTACGATAGTTCATATTTTTTGTGCGTGGTTTTACAGTGAGTTTTGAGGATAGCGCATAAAGTGGAAAATCCGAAAAATCCAAATCAGCCGTATATTATCGGGCTTGCGTTAGGGCTTGCGATAGGAACAGGGATCGGGCTGGCGTTGAATAACCTCGCCATTGGCATCGGCATTGGCGTCGCGTTAGGGATTGCCATCGCGACCACGCTCGCCAACAAGCTGAACGAATAAGCAGAAGGTTCACTCACACGGAACCATTAAAGAGGTATCAACGTCTTATCGCTGTAAGGCTTTAAGATGAATTGTAATCTTTAAAGGACTTGTGATGAAAATGCGATATACACTTCCACTCTTGATACTGCCGTTGTTGATGACCGCGACTGCGTTTGCGCAAACCCCTACGCCTACGCTCACATCAACGCCAGAGGTTGAGCCTTCGCCACGCGCGTTAGTCAGCCTTACAGGTCATGATCCTTGGGCAGCCGTCCTCGGGGCAGATTCGCCGACGTTCACCCTATATGATGATGGGCTGGTCATCTATATCAACTATGATGATCCTGATCCACACTATCAGTCAGTACAACTTTCCCCCGAAGAACTGGAAGAATTTCAAGCAGGCTTAGACATTGGCGAGGCGTTCTTTGCGCTTGACGAATATTACCCGCTGACGACGACCACAGACCAGCCAACCTATTCTATTTATGTGTGGGATGAAACGCTCGGTTCACATTTGGTGTGGGTGTATGGATACCCATATTCGCCCGAATCTAGCAGAAATGCGCCCGAAGCCTTCATGCACATCTACGATCAACTGGTCAGTTTTCAAGACGAAGAGGCTGAACCTTGGTTTCCCGAACAATTTGAAGTGATCCTGTGGGAATACAATACTTCAGAAGCAACCGAATGGCCTGCGGATTGGCCGTCTTTAGATGACCCGACCACCATCCAACGTAGCAGCGTGTACAGCCTGTATTTAGATGCCAGTGAATATGAAACCTTCATCGAACTGGCGCAGACGGCCAATGCGTTCGAACTCGACGGGCAAACATGGGCTTTTTCTATGCGGTTACCGTTCGTCGATGAATCCGCTTGGTTAGGCCAATAATTCCAGCGGATAGATGACGAGATTTGCGAGTGATGGTATCCTGATCTTAAAATCCATCGTCGGCATAGATAACAAAGGTGAACCATGAATATCGCCATCATCGGTTTTGGCAATGTAGGACAAGGGTTAGTTGAAATCATCGCCCGCAAAAAAGCGAAACTACAAAACCAATATCAGATTGATTTGACGATCACCGCCGTGGTGACGCGGTCTCGTGGTTCACTGTTCAACCCTGCGGGTTTAGACCCCCATGTCCTTTTGGCGGCCATTCGCGCGGGGCATTTGGATCAGTACCCCGAACAAGCGGGCTTAGTACGTAACCCGCCCATTGAAGAAATTGTGACCAGCCTCGCCGTGGATACCGTCGTTGAAGCAAGCCCTACCAACTTAGACACGGCGCAACCTGCGTTAGATATCTGCCGTTTGGCGTTAGATCATGGCAAACATCTGGTTTTGGCGAATAAAGGCCCTGTCGCGTTGGCCTTTGGCGAATTGAGCGACAAAGCGCGTAAAGTGGGCGTGCACTTCTTATATGAAGGTACAGTGATGGGCGGAACCCCTTCCATCCGCACCGCACAAACGAGCTTGGCCGGGTGCGAAATTTTAGAAGCGCGGGGCATTCTCAACGGCACGACCAATTATATTCTGACACAAATGGGCAACGGCATGTCCTTTACCGACGCGCTGACCCAAGCCCAATCGCTTGGCTTTGCCGAAACCGACCCCACCGCCGACGTCGATGGTTGGGATGCCGCCGGCAAAGTGATGATCTTGTCCGTGGCGCTGTTTGGCAAACAACTGACGCTCGATCAAATGAATGTGCAAGGGATTCGCCACCTCACACCCGAAGATATTGAGGACGCGCACGCCAATGGCGAACGCTGGAAATTGATCGCCCGTGTTACGTCAGAAGAAGGTTCGGTCACCCTCCAAAAAGTACCTGTCACCCATCCGTTAGCAGGCGTGACTGGGGCTACGAATGCGATCACGTATACGACTGACCTGCTCGGTGAGGTCACGTTGATTGGCGCGGGCGCGGGCAGTATCGAAACAGGGTTTGCGCTCTTTAGCGACTTACTAAACATCAGCCGACACCCTAGATTAAATATTTCCTAAAAACGTAAATTTTTGCCCTTTTCCCCTCTATAACTTATCCAACTTTAGTCCCGCTTAAATGCTTTAAGCGGGTTTCTTTATGTAAAATTATCAAAATCAAAACAAAGTTCTTTCCACCCATGAACGTAGTTGTTTGTTTTATTGCATTCAATAAAAAACACCCTATCCCTTTATTATCAGCCGTTCAGTAAGGCCATCTTTAATATGTCGAAAGTTCCGATTTTAGTCGTAGAAGACGACGCGAATTTATTGCAAGGCATTCGTTCAGTTCTTGAACTGGATAATTACTATGTGATCACTGCTGAAAATGGCAAGCAGGCCTTGAATATCCTCAAAAATAGTTTGATCCGTCCGGAACTCATCGTTTCCGACATCATGATGCCTCAAATGGATGGCATCCAACTTTTACGTGAAGTACGGAATGAGTCGGAATGGGTCAATATCCCTTTTATTTTCTTGACGGCGCGCACTGATAAAAGCGATATTCAAAAAGGCAAACAACTGGGCGGTGATGATTACATCACCAAACCGTTTGAAGCCGATGATCTGTTGATTGCGATTCGCGCCCGTTTAGACCGTCTTAAAGCGCTTGAAGCCTCACGTCAGCGCGAAATTGGCGACTTAAAACGGCGCATCTTGATGATTCTGAACCATGAATTTCGCACGCCCCTGACGTTTGTGGTGGCGTATGCAGACCTGTTGAATGAAAGCAATATCCCCAACTTGCCCCCCGAAGAACTGATGGAATTTCTGCAAGGGGTGAATTTAGGCGCAGTACGTTTACGGCGTTTGGTCGAAAACTTCATCCAGCTCGTGGAAATGGAAATTGGCGATGCACAGAAGAATTATCTGATGCGTCGCGGGGTGATGTATGAGTATGAACACCTGATCGGACAGGCGATACATACCCTCCACAATGAACACGGCAACCGTACCGTGAAGGTCGATATTGAGGAAAACCTGCCGACGTTAGTCGCAGACCGCGTTTATATTCAAAATGCGCTGGTTCAACTTTTGGACAACGCCTTTAAGTTTTCCCCGCCCGACAGCATCATTGAAGCGGGCATCAAAACACAAGATGAGAATATCGTCTTTTGGGTGAAAGATCACGGACGCGGGATCGATACAGGCGAACACAGCAATATCTGGGATCCGTTCTATCAGATCAAGCGCGAAGTCCATGAAGATCAAGGCACAGGCGCGGGCCTCGCCATCGTTCGAGGTGTGGCTCAACTGCACAGAGGCTATGTCGATGTCAAAAGCAAGCTCGGTGAAGGAAGTATGTTCAGCATTGTGATTCCCCTGCGAGAAGGTATGAGTACCACCGACGAACTTAGCGAACTCACGCAAGAACCCCACTCTACATAAAATGTCCCCACCGCTTTCGCAAACAAGATGTGAAAAGCAGGTGGGGATTTTAGATCAGCTACGAACGCTACAGTTCAATATTCCATGCGACTAAGTCGGCCACAAAACGATGCGCGGTCATATCCAGATGGATCGGCGTGATGCTGACATAACCCTGATGCACCGCCCACAAATCTGTGCCTTCTTCTTCAAACTGTCCTGTTGGCGCAGGGCCGATGATGCGACATACATCCTCGATTCGTTCTAACTGGTCGCGGTAGATGCGCAAGCCTTGACGTGTGAAGCGTAGACCCTTCACACGTTCCCGTTGCGGAACATTCACATTGAGGATGGTGTAGGGGGGAAGTCCTTTGATCAACACATGCTTTGCCACTTCCACCGCGACCCGCGCCGCTTCTTGATAAGATTCGACCGTGTTGGCTTCCGTGTCATCCAGCGATACGGCGATAGCAGGTGCACCGTGAATCACCGATTCCAGCGCGGCGGTGACCGTCCCGCTGTAGGTAATATCCTGCCCCATGTTTGAGCCTCGGTTAATGCCCGACACGACAATGTGCGGAGGCCACGCGGCGATCCCTAAAGCGGCGAGGGCGATACAATCGGCAGGGGAACCATAGATCGCCGTTGCCTCTGTGCCATCCGCCAAGATGGGATGTTCCACTTTCATATCTTGAAAGAGCGTCTTTTTATGTCCGCTCGCGCTTTGGTTCGTACCCGGAGCAATAATTTCAACTTCGCCGATGGTGCGTAAAGCGGTCGCTAAAGCCAAAATTCCCGGTGCATTTACACCGTCATCATTGGTTACGATGATTTTCGTCATAGTCGTGACGAACTCCTTTTATGTGTGCGGTGTTTTAACCAGAAGATAACACCCTCTTTGTATGGTTCGCTTTAAACTAACGTCAGTTATACAAGGGTTGAAGTCGGATTTTTGGTCACAACCAGTCTTGTGTGACTGCGAGAAAATAGTATACAGTACAAGCATCATGAAAAGTGAGCACCAGCTTGCGTTACACGAAGAAAGTGGATGTGCTGGCAAATGTCCAGTAGTATGATTGAAACAGTCACCATCTGGAATTTCGGGCCTTATGGTCGGCGGACTATAAGGGGAGGTTGAGCCATGCCAGATGAAATTGAAAAAAGAGATTTTCTCGAAGGGATCAATGCCTACCGAGATGCGCGTTCACAAGCATTTTGGGATGAAATCTTTTCGTTGATTCGCGGGAAGCCCGCCGAGCTATTGAGCTTTGAAGATGTGCGCACTCGGTTGCGCTTACGCGAAGAAGATTATAAAGGCTTACAAGATGTCCCCATCGCCCAAATTGTGGGTAGTGTCGGGCGTTATCATGAGTTCACCAGTCGCTTTTTGCCGAAAAAAACTGTTCAGCAAGACCGCTGGAGTCGGGTCTATGCGCAAGCGAACGGCTCGATTGGCCTACCGCCGATTGAGTTGTACAAGATAGGCGATGTGTATTTTGTACGCGACGGCAATCATCGGGTGTCGGTAGCGCGCCAACTGGGGGCAAAATTCATCCAAGCGCATGTGACCGAGTTGCCCACATCAATTTCCCTTCGCCCCAACATGACCGAAGAAGAATTAGACGCGGCGGCGTCTTATGCTATTTTCTTAGATGTGACCAATTTGGGGCATACCCGTCCGCATCATCAGCCGATTTTGTTGAGCGAACCTTCACGCTATGATGACTTGCTCGGACATATTAACCTCCACGTAGCAGTGTTGAGCATTGAGCGCGACAAGCCGATTTCTTTAGAACAAGCCGCCGCTCACTGGTATGACAATGTATATCGTCCGGCGCTCACCTTGATTCGTAAGTATCATATTTTAGATTACAGTGGCAAACGCACTGAGGCCGATTTGTACCTGTGGATGGTCGAACATTTACGCGAAATCCGCGCGGATTTAGACGGCAACACGGGCGCGAAAAGTTTTAGTGATGCGCTGGTGGATTATCTCGCAGAAAAACGTATCGCCATCCCCAAAGACCTCCTGACGGAATCGACCGAAACAGT
The DNA here is from genome assembly GCA_934216615.1 of uncultured Anaerolineae bacterium. Lineage (GTDB taxonomy): Bacteria > Chloroflexota > Anaerolineae > Aggregatilineales > Phototrophicaceae > Flexifilum. The sequence continues at coordinate 145,971 of CAKQCB010000004.1, forward strand.
AGAGATTGCGGCGGTCGATGCCGAACGGATGCTCCATGAAGCCCAAGCCCTGCGCGAGAAACATCAAAGAAAATCAGGGGATGGGTCATCAGAACCCCGCCCGATTGATCCGAATTAAATAGCGTCACCTGCTGCGCATCTGCGCAGCCATCCTCTCTATGGAGAGGGCACGACTCCGTCGGGGTGAGGTGTTTTTAACAACGGATAAAGGGCACCTCACCTGCTGCGCTTCGCTTAGCCGTCCTCTCCATGGTGAGAGGACAAAGAACAAAATAAGACAAACCTGTAGGGGCAAGTCACCGACTTGCCCACCCCATTTCTGAATCTTATCCATTCGTTGGTAGCCAGAAACAAAACGGACAGGACATGCCCTGCCCCTACAGTGTTGCGAGACGTGCGTTCCCCGCCCTCTCCCCACGGAGAGGGCACGATAGCGTTGCTATCGGGGTGAGGTGCGCGCGCCTCGGCATCTGAGACGTATACCTACTTCTTTAGCCGCTCAAAAAACTTACTGCGGAATTTTGCAACTTTCGGCGCAATCACAACCGCGCAGTATCCTTGATTCGGATGGTTTGCATAGTATTCTTGATGGTAATCCTCGGCGGGGTAGAAAGGTGCTTCCGCCGTCACTTCGGTGACAATCGGGTTATCCCACACTTTATTGCTCTCAAACTCGGCAATCTTCTGTTCTGCCACCGCTTTTTGTTCGGGGGAATGATAGAACACGGCACTGCGATATTGCGTGCCGATGTCATTACCTTGACGGTTCAGCGTGGTGGGATCATGCACGGTGAAGAACACGTCCAACAACTCACCGAACGAAACGTCTTCAGGGTTATAACGCACCTGAATCACTTCGGCATGTCCCGTATTTCCTGTACAGACTTCTTCATAGCTGGGGTTGACCTTATGCCCCCCCATGTACCCTGAAACGACATCTTCGACGCCTTTCAGGTCGTCGAATACGGCTTCAGTACACCAAAAACAGCCACCGCCTAATGTTGCGATTTCGGTCGCCATAATCATCCTCAAAATGTGCTTATAAAATTACGGTTTATCAACGGGCTGATGTCGCCACAAACGTGTGAAACGCCCCTGCCGTTGATAGGGTGATACATATGTATTCGATGTGTTATTCAGCGGAATACTTACGCGAAAAGTAGAACCTTCCCCAAGACGGCTTTCGACAAAAATCTTCCCACTGTGCGATTGGGCAATCCACTTGGCGATAGAGAGGCCCAACCCGACCCCATCATTGATATTTTCAGCGCGCACCCGTGACGTATCGGCTTGGAAGAAACGATCAAAGATATGTTTTGCGTCTTCACTGCTGATGCCGATGCCGGTATCAATCACTTCGATGATCGCCCGCCCGTCTTCTTGGCGTGATTGTACCGTGATCGTCCCGCCGTTTCGGGTGAACTTGATGGCGTTACTCACCAAGTTCAATAAGAGCTGTTTCATTCGGTCATAATCCCCTATGATTTCGATGTCGGGGTTATTCCCTAAAATGAACGTGAGTTCGCGACTATGAACCAAGACTTCAGACTCGCGACGGACTTCGTTCAACAGTGTGTTCAGCGAAATGGGTTGAAATTCAAATTGGATGCCCCCATAATCCGCCCGCGCTAAAACCAGCAAATCGCTCACCATGCGCGACATGCGTTTAGTTTCGGCATCAATCGCTTCGAGAGATTCGGGGTCCATGCCGTAGCGATGGATCAATTCCAAATTCCCCTGAATCGCCGTGAGGGGGGTTCTTAATTCATGGGATACGTCCGCCACGAAACGCTGTTGTACGCGGAACAAATCTTGCAGACGCTCCATCATCTGGTTAAATACGGACGTGAGCCGTCCTAACTCATCCATTGGGCCTGTCCACGCCAAACGGGTCGTGAGGTCATCTGCCGCCGCAATTTGACTGGCTGCATGGGTGATATTATTGATCGGCTTCAAGGCGCGGTTGGAGAGGTTGAAGCCCAAGAGCATCGAGATGATTAAGGCCACCGCCATACTGCCGATCAAGATCAACACCAATTTGTCGAGCGACTCGTTCACCGTTTCGAGCGAAGTTCCTGTTTGAATGACGATACGGTTCCCCCAAACATCAATGGATTGGGTCAACACGCGCCATTCTGAAACGGTCAAGTTGGAATTGGTGTAATTCAACGCTCGTTGATTCGGCATCAAGGGCAAGGTAGCCGAAGTCGCCAACGCTTGAGGGTCAAGCGGACTGCGATAGCCACGAATGTTCGAGGAACTTCCCGCGAGTTGGGGTTCACTGCCACTCATATTCCAGACCTGAACCACCACCCCCGAAGCGCGAAGCACATCTAATTCGGGAATTTGCACCAAGATACTACGCGGACTGCCGAACTCGGCAATCGGCGAAGCATAGCTGTTGCTCCAAACTTGATCAACAGTTTCATTTAAGGCGGTATCGATGCTATTAAATAGCAAAAAACTTGTAACGCCATACATTGCCACTGCAAAAATGACAATAATGATCATTACAAGACCCGAATACCAAAGTGTGAGCTTACGGCGAATAGTCATGGGTTTAGCTTTTTATAACAGCGCTGTGGGCTTTTATTTGAACCTCACAGCGCTCCGTCATCTTATTCTTCTTCCCGAAGAACGTAACCTACTCCACGCACGGTATGAACCAAGCGTGTTTCCTCATCTTGCTCAGTCTTTTGACGTAAGTAACGAACGTACACTTCGATGATGTTACTTTCGCCTCCAAAATCGTAGCCCCAAACGCGGTCAAAGATCACATCACGGGTGAGGACTTGACGTGGATTGCGCATAAACAGCTCAAGCAGTTCGTATTCTTTTGCGGTGAGGTCGATGGCACGTTCATCACGATAGGCGCGGTGAGTGCCTGTATCGAGTTTTAAGTCACCAAATGTCAAAATTTCTGGGCGTGAGTTCGGTGTAGAACGGCGGAACAACGCTCGAACGCGCGCTGTCAGTTCGTCAATTTGGAACGGTTTGACCAGATAATCATCTGCGCCTGCGTCTAACCCTTGCACACGGTCTTTAATATCATCTTTGGCGGTGAGCATCAAAATCGGCACATCACCCGCTGCCCGTAACCGTTTACAGACTTCGAGACCATCAAGACCCGGAAGCATCCAGTCGAGGACAACCAAGTCCGGTGGGTTATCGCGAGCGAGACCTAACCCTGTTTGGCCGTCCCGCGCAACATTGACGCGATACCCTTCATAAATCAAGGCACGTTCTACAAATTGTGCAATGCGAGCTTCATCTTCAATGACTAAAACACGTTCACCTGACATAACCATTTAATCCAATGATGAGTATGTAGATTCGTTTAATAGGCATATATTAAAAAATGATTATGAGTTGAGTATTAATATGCTCACTGTGTCCACTGAAAACCCCAAAGTGTTTCTGGAAGTGTCAAAATGAACTGCCCGCCGGTGCGTAAATCGACGATGACTAAAGGCCCTTGATTGATCCCGTCGATGCTCGAGAAGGAAGAATACCCCGCGACAAACAGCGCATCCGGCGACAGCCGAGGCGCAATCAACGGTGGGATGGTGATGACATCCGTCTGTTGGATCGCGGTTTCATCCACGACCATTAAGGGGGCATCTGGTACGTTCGGCTCAGCGACAATCAAGCGCATACGGCCGGGCGTGATCTCTACCGTATCTAACACGTAGGTGTTGGGCGGAATCGGGATGCGGGTGGGCGGGGTTGTCACCTCTAAGCTGTTGAAGGTATAAAACCCAATCGGCACACTGCTTTCTAAACGCGAATCCATAAACGTGAGGATGTCCCCGTTGCTCAACCAGCGCGACGTCAACGCCCGTAAATCATCCGCACTTTCAGGTGAGATTTCTGTGAGAGTTTCTGTTTGGATGTTATAAATCCCAGTAATTACCCCATTTGTGGTGTAGATATCGACCAGCAAGCGCTGTCCATCGTGGGAAAACTGAGGACGGCGGTAGACGCGATATTCACTTTCGGAATGGGTGATGTTGCTCAAGACGATTTGCGGGGCTTGCCCCAACGTCGCGATGTAGATGCCCCCGCCTTGAATCGCTTCATCCGAATACACCACGCGCAGACCATCCCGGCTGATATGCGGGGTCGCTGGCGCAAAACTATCCAGTTCAGCGACGATGGTCGGCAAACGTGAGGTCGATTGTTGTAACCAGAGCACGCCGTCACTCACATAGATCAGATTGTTGCCCGAAGCATCAACCGTAAATTCGCTGATCGCCAAAGGCGCATTGGTATATTGGAAGGCGCTCGAACCGTTTGAGGGCAAGCGCCATACCTGCGTATTGTTGTTGATATCCGACGCGAAGAAGAACAGGTTGGCCGACAAATTGATGCCTGTAACGGGTTCGGCGGTAGGGGTCATTTGACCGATGGGTTCGGTCACATCAATGTCTATCGTCACTTCGACATCAAACGTGACTTCTGGCGCGGGTGTGGGGATGATCACGATCAGCGGTGGGGTTTCTAAAGCCAACGGCCCCCACGCATACGCCACAGCGTTATTGACGGAAAACGGCGCAAAATCCCCCGCAACTGGATCATACAGCGCGAGGACACCGCCTTGAAACGCCATCATCAAGACTCCGCCTTGCGCCCAACGTAACCCGTTGAGCGAGATCGACGCTTGGCCAACAGTCTCCACTTGTTGCGCCCCGCGTGATAACCGCATCAGCGTGCCGAACCCGTCAAGGATGGCGGGATCATTTTTAGGACGCGCAAAGAACACCAATTCATCACGATGATTTAAATACGGCAGACGGTATTCGACACTTTCATCTAAGAGGGTGGTTTGTGCGTTGGCTTGGGCGAGGTTCATCAAGTTCAGCCCGCCTGTTTCGGGCGCAAAGACAATCTCGTTATCGCTGATCCATGCCGTGCCGATGGACGAGGAAATCACGCTGGTGAGAGATAACGTCATGCCTTGGCGATGGTATATCCACCAGACGTTATTTTCACCTTCTGCGGCCAGATACGTCCCATCTTGCGACCAATCCAAACTGAGGATGAGTGAATCATTCAGGTCGATAAATTCTGCACCTGCACCCGTTTCAAAATAGACGCGAATCCCAAATTCTGTGGTATAGGCGAGGACATCCCCCGTAGGTGACCATGCGATGGTGTCGCCAAAACCGCGATACGGCGGGATACTCGCCGCCTCATCGCCTACATCGATAGGCAGGGCATCCTCTAAATTGAGGGTTAAAAGAGAAATTCCGCTTTCAGTGCGGTAGGCTAACCGTTCACCGCTGGCATCCACGCCAAAATCCAAGACATAAATATCCTCTGGCGTGATGGCTTCTTTGCCCGCCGCATCCAGCCCGTAGCGCTCGATCACCCCTAAGTTTGTCAAGACGTACAACTCTGCGGGTAAAGAAAAATTATCTTGCGCGTAGCCACCAGTGACCATCCCCATGAGCAGGACGGTGATGCCTAATAAACGTCGGATCATGCCTTAGTCCCTTAAAATCAACAGCGTGCGACTGCACGCTTCAAATTTTTATATGTTGGAAAGAGAAACCTCTTGGATTATAGCGAATTCCCTTTGCTCTGCACGAAAAGCTGACCGCAAAGGGAATTTCCTCTAAGGTATGTTCTCTCAGTTGATTTGTGGGGTAAAGCGCTGACCTGCCATCTTCAATACCTAGCCGACGACGGACTCAATAATCTGCGCGACGAGATCATGTTTGCCGAATGCAGGGATGATATACGCGCCTTGAATCATGCCCTTCATATCGTTGAGCAGTTCTTTCGCAATCGTCACGCCTTCTTGTGCGGAATTTTCGCCCGCCGTTTCGATGCGTTCGAGATGCGCTTTCGGGATGTTAATACCCGGAACTTCGTTATCTAAGAAGGTCGCATGGCGAATACTGTAAAGGGGCATGACACCCATCAACACCGGAAGTTTGAGCGGTTGGCCTTCGAGTTCTTCATAACGGCGTAAGAAGGTTTCGACTTTTGCGGGTTCAAACATCGGTTGGCCTAACGCAAAACTCGCGCCCGCTTCGATCTTTTTGCGCAGCGTGCCAATTTCTTTATCGATGTCATTCGCGCCCATGTTCAAAGCACAGCCAACGGTGAAATGGGTCGGCAAGCCGATGCTGTTCCCTGCTTGATCGACGCCTACGTTCATCTTTTGGCGGGTGAGTTGAATCAACCCTGAAGGCACAATGTCATAGTTATCCATCGCTTCGGGGTAATCGCCAATACGCGTCGGGTCACCCATCACTACAAACAGATTGCGGATGCCCAACGCATGCGCGCCGAGCAAATCCCCTTGAATCCGCAGTAAGTTACGCCCGCGCGTGGGGAAATGTAGAATCGTTTCGATGCCTAATTGATTTTCGATGGAATGACATACCGCCCACGGGCTGACGCGCATTCTGGCGGTAGGGCTGTCGGCCACGTTCAAGACAGTTGAACCGGCGTTGCGCAGTAATTCCGCTGCTTCGAGAATACGGTCAAAGTTATGACTGCGCGGGGGTTTTAACTCAACCGTCACGACAAAATCGCCATTGTGGAGATGATGCGCGAGTTGAGAAGGCCGTTCAGCAACTTCGACGGGATATTCTTCATCTTCACTCGGCTCGGCGGGAAGGATGCGCGCAATCTCGCGGGTGGGGCGACGGCTTGGGTCGTCAATCGCGGTGCGCATTGACGCGATATGTTCGGGGGTAGTGCCACAGCACCCGCCAATGATATTCGCCCCTAGCGCTTGGAACGTCACGGCATAGTCGCCAAAATATTCGATAGTGGCGGGGTACATTGTGCGCCCGTTGACCATTTCGGGGAAACCCGCGTTAGGCATCACGCTGAATAATATCTGCGGGACGGCGCGTTTCATGGCGAGCAAAATCCGCGCTAACTGGGCAGGCCCGCCGGAACAATTCGCCCCGATCACCGTTGCGCCCGCCTCTTTGAGCATTTGCGCGACCCGTCCGGGTAGGAAGCCTGTCAGGGTACGGTCATCTTGGGCGAACGTCATGTGACAGACCAGCGGAAAATCAGCATTGAGTGAACGCGCCACTTTGATCGCCAGTTCAAGTTCAACCGGATCATTAAAAGTTTCGAACCAGAGCATATCCGGGTTTTCGTTCATCAGCGCGCTGATCTGTTCGCGGAAGATGGCTTCTGCATCTTCCAGTTTCATGCGCCCGAAGGGTTGAAGCCCTGCCCCCAACGGCCCGACAGCGGCGGCGATGTAAACCTCATGGGTGATCTCACCCGCATCCCGCAGGGCTTGCACTGCTTCCTGCGCGATGCGAATCCCCGCTTGGTTGATCTCGACCAGTTGATCTTGTAAATCAAATTCGGCCAGTTTTAAGCGGTTGGCGGCAAAGGTATTCGTCTCGATGATCTCTGCGCCCGCGCGTAGATAATCTTGATGGACTTGGGTAATGACCGATGGATTCCGTAGATTCAACCCTTCAAAACAGCTATCCATCGAAAGACCGCGCGCGTGTAAAAGCGTTCCCATCGCGCCGTCCCCCAACAAAGGTTTTTTTTGAGTTGTCAATCGTTCAAGAAAACGGTTTGCCATCGTTTTTACCTATATCTATTGAGTGTCGGTTTGTTCATTCAAAAAGCGGACAGGGCATGCCCTGTCCCTACGTCTCTCCATGTGGAGAGCATGAATCCAATTGTGTTGCGCCTGTCCCTACAATATTTAAATGGAGGGGTTATAAGGCTTATTCGTTGGGTTAGTTCGCGCAGGTTCCAAAGAGCAAGATTTGTGACCCGACGCCATCTTCAGCGCGCACCACCGACCAATCCCCATTGGCGAGCCGACGAGATGCTTGGTCGATTAAAAACGGGCTTTCTAACGATGCGCGCAGATACGCCCCTTCATGACGGCTGTAAAAGGCGCGGACAACGGTTGGTTCGTCGGGGGAATACATTTCAATCACCGTATTCCCAAGACCCCATTCGCGCATTTGATTGTGTTGACGGTAGACCATCGTCGCTTCAGGATACAAGGTGAAGCGTTGGCTCAACCCGTGATAGCACACTGCATCAAGGCTGACGACGGTGATGAGCATACACCCGCCCACGCACAAGAAGATGAAAAAACAGCCTAAGCCACCTCGTAAATGACGTAAAAAACGCATGTAAAACTCGGCTTTCTAAACGTCTAATCCTGAAGGACACATCACCCGATAGGTGAGATAGGTATAGTCACCTTCGCGGGTGAGGACGTATGGGTTTGATTGAATGTCGTAAAAATTACCTGTTTGGACGGCACGACGCATCGCCGACGATTGATATTGGTTGATCCACGCCTGCACGGTGTCAACGCTGTCGGTGGTGCGGTAAACCCGTTCTTGCAACCCTAAGAAGTTCGAGACATCGGTCACCAATTCGCTGTTGGGAAATACCGCAATTGATGCCGCGAAACGGTCTACACAGCGCTGGTTCAAATACAGCGAAAGGGCGATGAAGACCACCACAATCGCCAGAATGATGACGGGAATCCCCGAAGCAATGGAACGTGGAGGGCGTGGTTCTGGAATGGTCATAGATACTTTTCCTCTACATACCCGAAAACGAAACACATGAATTTTCAGATATCCAGCCTATGCACCACACCCTACTTTTTAGGTTTAGAATGCAAACTGCGCGCGCAAAGAGGCCATCTCGGTACGCAGTCGGTTCATCAAATCAAAGCGTTCTAAGGCGGGTAAAAGCACCGCTTTGCCCGCATTCAAGATGAGCTGATCGACGACATCATGATCCCAGTGGTAGAGATGGGCACATTTCGTCAATTCTTGGATCAGCGTCGTCCCAAACATCGGCGGGTCGTCGGTGTTGAGGGTGACGTACAAGCCCTCTTTCATCAACGTGGGCAAAGGATGTTCCTCTAAAGAAGGACTCACCTTCAAACAGACGTTGCTGGTGGGGCAGACTTCTAACGGAATTTGATGTTGACGCAGATAGTCCACCAACGCGGGGTCTTCTAAACAGCGCACCCCATGACCGATGCGCACCGAGCCTTGACGAAGCGCGCTCCAAATATGATCTGCACCTTCGGTTTCACCGGCGTGCAAAACGAGCGGGACGCCCGCTTCACGCGCAATCGCCCACGAGTCGGCAAACAAGCTGGGGTCATAGCCCACTTCATAACCGCCTAAACCGATGGCGACAATGCCGTTTTCGAGGTTTTGATAGGCTTCCGCCACCCATCGAGCGGTGATGGTCGCTTCATCTACTGTCACCCATTCACGGGGAATATCAATGATATAGCGCATGGTTACGCCAAACTGCGCTTCGGCACGTTGACGCGCACGGTTTAAAGCGGCCAATTGATCCTTGAAGGAAATCCCCTTTTGGCGGTAATGGGTGTACGCGGTGTAGGTGACTTCGCTGTACAGAATGTTTTGGCTTGCTTGGTTCGCCAGAAAGTCGAACGCCAATTGTTCGATGTCTTCTGGCGTTTGCAGACAGCGTGAAATCAGCATATAGATTTCAGCAAAGTGCGGAAAATCAGTGAATTTGTACCATGCTTTCACTTCTTCAAGTGTATTCGCAGGCAGGGTGATCTGATGTTTTTGCGCCAATGCCAATAACGTCGCGGGGGGCATTGACCCTTCCAGATGCACATGCAATTCAACTTTAGGGACTTTTTGTATATATTGGTCGAGCGTCATCTCTTTGCTTTCTGAAACAAGATAAAGGTCAGTTTCCAGCGAGAGAATCTCTCGCTGGAACTCGTTTTGAATGATTAGCTGTTGGTGATCTGTTCTAATCGATCAGCACCGACGCTGAAATACTTCGCGTCGGGATGATGAACCACAATCGCCGCGGTGGTTTGTTCCGGAACCCATTGGAAGGATTCGGTTAAAACCAGTCCTAATTCTGTGTTGGCTTGCGGAAGCAAATTCATCACCACCGCATGATCACCCAAGTCAGGGCAAGCTGGATAGCCCCAACTATACCGTTTACCTTGTCCACTGGGAATATTCAGGGACTGATTGACTACGACGCGGTTGACATAATTCGCCGTCGCTTCCGCGGCCTGTACCGCCAAGCCGTGGAAGAAATAGGCTTCGCTGTAATCATTCTCCCCGTTCAGTTTTTCAAAATGTTCGCTGGCGTGTTGCCCCACCGTGACCACCTGTAACGGGACGACATCCACCGCCCCGCCGACAGGTGCGAAATAGTCGCTGATGCACAGATATTCGCCGTAGGGTTGGCGCGGGAAGCTCAAACGCGCGACTTCCGTCAACGTCGGCGTTTGGGTATCGCCGTTTTCTAAAGCGGTCTGGAAGGGCTGAGGATCGTAAATGATCAGATCATCGCCGTCGCTTTGTACAGGGAAGAAGCCATACACCGCTTGCGGACGTAAGGTGTTTTCGCGCAGGGCGTCTTTGGTCATGCGTTCCAAACGCGCTTCAAATTCCGCTTGCAACTTCGTCCAGTCGTCGCCGTGAGTGTTCCCTGCCCCCCAAGACAAACGGTAAAGTTCAGGTTTGTGCAGATATTTCAACACCACTTCCAACGGCATTTCGCGAATGGTGCGCGTTCCGTAGAAGGGTGGTTTGGGCAGGTTCTCGGCAGGTTTGACGGTCTTTTCGCCTTGTGAACGACTGCGACGCACAGGGACGGGCTTCGCCATTTCAGCATGCGCTTCTTCAACCATCTGCTCTAAGAAGGCTTGGCGCGTGTTTTTGTCGGATAACTTATCCATCACCGACAACCCTTCAAAGGCATCTTTACAATAATAGACGCCTGCTTCATACGGCTCGTTCGTGTCTTCAAGGAACAGGATGCGCCGTCCAAACTTACGATTGATCGCCGCCCCGCCGATCAAGACGGGATATTTCAAATTACGGCGCGCCAGTTCATTCACAACCAACGGCATCTGTTTAGATGTACTCACCAACAGCGCAGACAGGCCGATGGCGTCGGCGTTGAATTCTTGCGCCTTTTCGATGATGGTGTTCACCGGAACCTGCTTGCCGATGTCATGGACGGTATAGCCGTTGTTGCTCAAAATGGTCTTGACGAGATTTTTTCCGATGTCGTGAACGTCGCCATACACCGTCGCTAAAACGACCGTGCCTTTGCTTGTGCCTTCCACTTTATCCATGAACTGCTCAAGGTGGGCAACCGCTTTCTTCATGACTTCGGCGCTTTGTAACACGAAGGGAAGAATCAACTCCCCCGCGCCGAATTTATCGCCAACTTCTTTCATCGCGGGCAGTAACACGTTATTCAAGACGCCAACCGCATCTTGACGGGTGAGCGCGTCGTTGATGCGTTCCTCAATCCCCTCTTTCTTGCGGTGGGTGATCTGCCAATGGATCGCTTCTTCAGAGGTCATGTCGTCGGTGATGTCTTCTTGTTGTGACCCCGCCATTTGAATATTGTTCTGCTCGAAATATTGGATGAAACGAGGCAGAGCATCCGGATCGCTGTTGAAGATCAGGTCATTCGCGAGCTTGCGTTGATCTTCAGGGATTTCGGCATACGGGGTGATGTGCGCAGGGTTCACAATCGCCATATCCAAACCTGCATGTACCGCGTGATACAAGAACACGCTGTTCAACACCCCACGTGCCGCAGGCGTCACACCAAAGCTGACGTTGCTCACGCCCAAAGCGGTCAATACGCCCGGGACGTGTTGTTTGATCAAGCGTAACGCTTCGATGGTTTCAACCGCGCTGTTACGCAGTTCTTCTTGCCCTGTCGTGAGCGGGAAGGTGAGCGTGTCGTAGATCAAATCTTTCGCGCGCATGCCGAAATCATTCACCGAAATATCGGTGATGCGTTGAGCAACCGCTAGTTTTCTTTCGCGGGTGTGCGCCATCCCTTCTTCATCAATGGTCATAGAGAGAACGCCCGCACCGTATTTCTTGGCGATGGGCAAAATTTTGTCGATGCGTTCACGTCCGTTTTCGAGATTGTTGCCGTTGATGATGGCACGCCCCGGGTACACAGACAGCGCGGCTTCGGCTACGGCGGGGTCGGTCACGTCGATGATGAGGGGCGCTTCAACCGCCATTGAGAGTTTCTTCACCAAGGCGCGCATCTGCAAGGCTTCGTCCGCACGTTCGGTCAACGCTACGCAGACATCCAGCATGTGAGCGCCACTTTCGACCTGATGTACCGCAATCGGCAAAATGCTGTCGTAGTCGTCGTTCAAGATCAACTGTTTGACTTTACGGCTTCCCTGCGTGTTCACGCGCTCACCAATCATGGTGGGGCCGGGGACAAACTGCATCGGCACGGCGCGCATGTTGCTGGAAGCCATCGAGACGTTGCTTTCAGGGCGCGGGGTAGAGGCTTTACGCTTGGCGTTCTCTTGAAGTTCTTCTTCGTAGGTGTGCCCATGCACTTTTTCATACAACTTAGAAAGGTGTTCGGGACGTGTGCCACAGCACCCGCCGACCACGCCGACACCCCAACGGGTGAACTCGGCCACCATGTCGCTGAACGGTTCAGGCTCCATCGGGTAGACCGCTTCGCCATCCACGTTGATGGGCAAGCCTGCGTTGGGCAAAATGCTGATTGGGAAGGGGCTGTTTTCGACCAAGAAGCGTATCGGTTCACGCATGTATTCAGGGCCAGTCGAGCAGTTGAGGCCGATCACGTCGATGGGCAGGGCTTCTAAGGTGGTCAACGCGCTGGCGATGTCCGTCCCAAATAACATGCGCCCGCTCACGTCGAGCGTGATTTGAACCTGTAAGGGAATACGAGTTTTTGAATCTTCAAAGTAGCGCTGAATACCCCAAACGGCCGCCTTCACTTCGAGGATGTCTTGGCTGGTTTCGATCAAGAGGACGTCCGCCCCGCCTTCGACTAAGCCCTGTGCTTGCGCATAGAACAAATCGGCCAGCTCATCAAAGGTGATGTTGCTCAAGTCAGGGTCGGTACCGCTGGGTAATTTCCCACTCGGGCCGATGCTTCCAGCAACCATCCGCGGGATGCCCGTCTCTGCTTCAAAACGGTCACATACACGACGCGCTAACTGCGCCGCCGTAAAGTTGATTTCATAGGCGCGGTCTTCAAGGCCATATTCGCGTAACGTCAGCGGGTTGCTACGGAAGGTATCCGTCTCGACAATTTCCGAACCGACTGCGAGGAAAGACGCATGAATTTCTTCGATCACGTCGGGACGGGTGATGACGAGGAAGTCGTTACATCCGTTGTATTGTTCGCCCCCAAAATCTTCTGCAGTAAGGTTATAGGCTTGGATACTCGTTCCCATCGCCCCATCAAACAACACCACATGATCTTGGATCGCATCCAAATAACGTCGATTGGTATAGATTTTTGTGGATGTCATATCTTAACTTCCCCTATCACACTGCTGTGCACTCAACTGACTTCATCTTATTCTGCGTCTCTTTGTTCAGGGGTTTCTTGAGTGATTTCCTCTGACGATTGAGACCGTATTTTTTTGACTTTCTTTTGCAAGTCGCGGAAATACTCGGTTTCGGTAATTTCTGCAACCTGACGACTCTGCTTCTGCTGGTCGATTTGAATGGTGAGCGCCATCACCTGTTTCTTCAATTGGTCTTCGCGCTCTTTCACCTGTCGCGCCATCGTTTCGGTGATGCGCGCCAAATGGCCGATTTCATCATGACGGGTCGCCCATGTGGCGAGTGACTGGAGATCACTCTCATCTGACCACTTCCCACTGCCGACCTTCTGCGCCACCGTAGCGACTTTCTCCATCGGCCGAATCACGATCCCTTTTAAGAGGATGTTCACCAACAAAATGACGCTTCCAAAAATCGCGGTGACGGTGATCATGACCACGCTCATCGAGAGGCGGGTTGCTTCAGCAATATCGTCGGCAGGCACATACACAATCTGCGCGGCGATGGTTTCCCCCACGCTCCAGCCAAACCCATTCTGTGACCCAAATGTTGCGATCAAACTTTCTGGCGCAATTTCGGGTGAGCTGTGACACGCCATACAACTTTCAGAACTGACTGTGAGCGGGCGGGCGCTGTAATAAAGCGACACGCCATCACGTTGGGTGTACCCGCTCAACTCGCTCAACGTGGGTTGTTCGCGAAATTGATTCACCAACTCAGTTTCAAAGCCGTTGGCTAAGTCGCGTTGGTTGGTGGGGTTCAAGGTCGCTTCTTTATAAAGGTACAGGGCGTAATGCTCATCACGCTGACGTAAATTCTCAAAAACGGTTGATGCCGAATATGCAGGAACGGTTTCTGAAATGAAGTGGTCACTGGTGAGCAGTGACTCTTGCAACAATGGATTGATATAGTTGGACGTGTAATGTCGAACCGCATTCATCGTTTCGATCAGCACACGGCTTCGCGCTGTCACTTCTTCCTGCGCTCTTTGTTCGAGTACGAGCCAGAGCGTTCCCCAACTGACAATGATGCCGACAATAAAAATGAGCGTTAAGACCAACGTAAATTGGGTACGCAAGGTAAGTTGGCTTGGTCGTTTAAACATAATGACAACCCTATAAATAATTTATTTTGCATTATATAAGGGTATTTTCAGTTCACCATAAACTGAGTTCGTGCAGATGAGGAATCGTAAAAATCATATACGGAGTTGCAAAGGATGTTTGATGACAACAAGAAAAGCAACACGCCCCATCTATAGATGAGGCGTGATAGTGACAAATTGACGCGCCCATCTTTCCAGTTTTTGCTGGCGGACTTGGCACCTTCCCAGCGCTCTGGGGGTTGCCGCGAGATCAACAAGCCGTACTCTCCCTCGCTCTTGATGAGAACTATTGAATTGTGATGAGCATCATATCACGCTGAAAGTTGTAAAGTCAAGTTGAAGAGCGAACATTTATCATTAAATGTCCGCTTCGCACTCATATTCATCTCATCATGCAACCCTACACTGAAACTATAAAGGTCTTACCTTATTTTGGTTTTTTCTATTTAAGAATAGGGGTTTTATGATGAACGAAACTTTGATGGTTGTGTTCCCTTCTCGTGGTGCGTTGGTTGATGCAACGGCGATCATCCGCGATACCCCCCATGTCAAGATTAAGCACTCGGCGATCATCGCGAAAGCAGAAGACGGCGAAACTGAAGTCTACGAAGACGACATCAGCGCCAGCGAAGGGGGCGTTGCGGGGGGGACACTCGGCACGTTGATGGGCGCGCTGGGCATCGCCCAGTTAGGCGCGTTTTTACTTCCCGGCGTCGGCCCCATCCTTGCGATTGGCGCGGGGGCGCTGGTCGGCGGATTAGTCGGCGCTTCTACCGGAAGTTTAACCGCGGGCTTCATCGACCTCGGCATTGATAACGAACGCCTTGATCAACTCGCGAATAATTTACAAGCGGGTCGCGTCGCGTTGGTGATGCAGTTGGAAGGCGAACCTGTGAATGTAGCCGAATTTGAGAACCAATTACAGCCGTATTCACCCGTGATTACGCGCGTGGGAAAATCATAAATCACCACAAGCTATTTCTAAACACGAGAGGGGCGCACGAGAGTGCGTCCCTTTTTTATCCACGCGCGCTCAACCGCAATTCCACACTTATCCCCTGTTGATTGAGCTTGATTCTAACAAGTTGCTAGTGGCCTCTCTGAATATCTGAGATTCAGCCGAATATTCGCCTCATAATTTGGTTTACAAAAAACCTGAAACCGAATACGCTTATTGAATCGTCAATGAGCAAGGAGGGGCACAAACATGAGTAAAAAGCACATCCCTGAATTATCCGATGAATTTATCGGAAGTAGCATTGCGAGATACATGATAGAAACCACGCGCATGATGGGTATTGACGATGCTACAGGGTCTGAATTTACGCTTGAGGGATTGTGTGCCGAATTACCCTTCACAAGAGAACAGATTGCCAGCGGAATAAAATGGCTGGAATCTCAAAATTATGTCACGACAAGAAACCCTGAACAAAACTAAACTTGAGGCAAAAAAACAGACCTACTCAGAGAGTAGGTCTGTTTTTTGTAGCGTGCTTACTGCGGATTGTTCGGTTCTTGAGGTTCGAACAGCGCAGGGGCAGGACTCCACGGTGCGCTTGGCGCCGCCGGTGGCTCTGTCCCTACATCGGTAGGGATAGAGGGGGGAGGCGGTGTCGGCGTGGAATCCGTATTTGTTGGGGCATTTTCAAATGGATCCCAACGGCCTTCCATAAAATCTTCAAATTGTTTGCGGTCTAAGGTTTCAAACTCCAACAAAACCTTCGCTAACATATCGAGTTTTTCGCGGTGTTGAAGCAGTAATGCTTTGGCCTGTTCATAGGCTTTCTGCAAAATATCACGCACTTCATGATCAATTTCTTCAGCCGCTTGTTCACTGTAATCCCGTTGTTCGTACAGGTCGCGCCCTAAGAACAAGGAACCACTGCCACCGCCAAATGTGCGCGGGCCAAGCGATTCGCTCATGCCGTAACGGGTGACCATCGAACGGGCGATGCTGGTGACTTGCTGAAGATCATTGCTTGCGCCCGTGCTGAAGTGGTTAAACTTGATTTCTTCAGCGGCACGTCCACCCATCGCGGCAATGATCATATCTTCAAATTGTTCGCGGGTGGCGTACATCACTTCTTCTTCAGAGACAGGCATCACATACCCGCCCGCACGTCCACGTGGCACAATGGTGATTTTGTGGACAGGGTTGGCATGTTCCAGTAAATGGAACAGAATGGCGTGACCGCCCTCATGATAGGCTGTGAGTTCTCTTTCTTTTTGAGACAAAACACGGCTCTTGCGTTCTGGCCCCATCGAAACACGTTCCATCGCTTCTTGCATTTCGCTCATGCCGATGGTCTTTTTGTTGCGACGTGCCGCCAAAATTGCGCCTTCGTTGATCATGTTTTCGAGGTCAGCGCCAGAGAAACCCGCGGTGACACGGGCTAACGCTTCAACATCGACATCGGAAGCCAGCGGTTTACCCTTGGCATGGACGCGCAGAATTTCCATACGCCCCTTCACGTCGGGGTTATCCATGATCACTTTGCGGTCAAAACGGCCGGGCCGTAATAACGCGGGGTCTAAAATGTCAGGACGGTTGGTTGAAGCCAAAACAATCACGTTTGTACCGGTTTCAAACCCATCCATTTCCACCAAAATTTGGTTGAGGGTTTGTTCACGTTCGTCGTGACCCCCGCCCAAACCTGCACCACGATGGCGACCCACCGCGTCGATTTCGTCCACGAACACAATCGCAGGGGATTCGGACTTGGCGCGTTCGAACAGGTCACGGACACGACTGGCGCCGACACCTACGAACATTTCCACGAATTCAGAACCTGAGATGCTGAAGAAGGGGACGCCCGCTTCCCCCGCGACGGCGCGCGCCATCAAAGTTTTACCTGTACCAGGAGGGCCGACCATCAACACCCCTTTAGGAATACGTGCCCCTAAACGGATGAATTTTTCAGGTTCTTTCAAGAATTCGACCACTTCGGCCAATTCTTGTTTGGCTTCTTCAGCGCCTGCCACGTCTGAGAATGTGACTTGGGGACGTTCCATATCCCGCATCACACGGGCGCGACTGCGACCAAAGCTCATCGCTTGGTCTTGTCCTGAACGTACTGAGCGCATCATTCGCCATAATAACCACACAATGAGCATGGTCGGTACGATGGCGATCAAGAGATTAAAGAGTAAATTGCTGGTGTTGTCGCCGGGTTCTTCCGCCCAACGCACACCGGAAATAGCATCTTCTGTGACGCCGAAGTTGGTCAGCGCGAGCACCAAATTGGTTTCGCGTTCCTTATAGTAGTAGGAATTACTACCGTTGCGCATTTCGATGAACACATCATTGCCGCCACGCACTGTGACAGCAGAAACTTGTCCTTGGGTGATGCTGCGGGCAAGTTGATCTAACGTGATGTGATTATTCGAAGTGGGGCGTGTGGGCTGTCCAAAAATGATGACGAACAACACCAATACAGCGACGCCTAATCCAATCCACAAGCGTTGCGCGTTACGATTCGCAAAAGGTGAATTTGGCGCACCGTTATTGTTTTGATTGGGGGAATTATTATTATCTGATGGTTTATTACTCACGCTAAAATTTCTCCAAAACAGTTGATCGAACGTGAGGAGCAGGAATTACGCGGCAGAAAACAGCATTTAAATCGTTGATAGGTTGAATGGTCGAGGACAAAAATGTCCTTAATTGAGTCAAATACAGTTTGTCCCATAGAATTTAAATTATACAACTATTTTACTCAACTGTTAGGTTTAATCCTTGTTGAGGAACAATCCTCAAGAAACTGTTGAGTCGATATGCGGTATGATACACAGAGAGTATCAGATTTGTATTAATTACTCAGACAATTCACATTTTATATAGAGACTTATTATGCTGATCACCTGCCCGTGCGGTAAACAAAAAATCAACTACAACGAAAAGATTTGTAGTTTTTGCGGTGAATTGCTGGTCAATTTCTCCGCGACCCGAAAATTTGACGGGGATAACACGATGGAAATTCCTATCGTGAATGACGCTGCTATTCTCACGCTCAGCATCGTGGATAGTGATGAACGTTTTTATGTTAATTTTGAGGAAACAGAGTCGATCACCATTGGCAGGTTCGACCCGCAAACGAATGAATATCCCACCATTGATTTTGATTCTTTTCAAGGGGTTGAGCACGGAATCTCGCGTCGTCACGCGGTGATTGCCATGAAAAACGACACGTTTTATTTGTGCGATCTAGGCACATCTAACGGGACGTTTTTAAACGAGAAGCGCTTACAAGCAAAAGATTGGTATCAAATCGTTGATGGGGATCAGATCATGTTTGGAAGGCTGCGCACCGTCCTCTCTTTAGGAGGATAAGCCCACAGCCTGTTCCCATTTCATGAGCCAATGAGAGCGCTTAATTTTAGCGCCCAAATGATTTGTTGTCGGTAAAGACGCGCACGAGCCAAATCACAGCTAACGCGCCGATGACGCCCGAAATCAATGTCCCCACCAGACCGTGCATCCCCACGCCGATCAAGCTAAAGAGGAACGATCCTAAAATACCGCCGACCAGCCCTAAGACAATATTGCCACCCACGCCATAGCCTTGTCCGCGTTGGAACTTGCCCGCCAACCAACCGATGATGCCCCAAACAATCACAGGGATCACCAGCGAGGCCGCGATATTAAAAATGGAGCTGACCACTAACAACACCACAATCGCGATCACAATTGCAATCAGTAAACCCACCATAGTCTCCTACTCACTTTATTTTTCTTATAGCTATGTATACGTGGTTTTTCTGTAGAAGTTTCAAAAGAGCGCCTCATCTGATGTGATGGCCATCAGATGTTGTCTGTGTGGGGAGAGGCGCTTTTCACAGCCTCTCAAAAATTAGTAGGAATGAAGGGCACCTCACCTGCTTCGCTGATGCTCAGCCGTCCTCTCCCTAGGGAGAGGACAAAAGGCAAAATAAGTCAACCTGTAGGGGCATGCTCACCCCATTTCTGAATCTCATCCGTTCGTTGATAACCAGAAACAAAACGGACAGGGCATGCCCTGTCCGTACAGTGTTGCGAGACGTGCGTTCCCCGCCCTCTCCCCACGGAGAGGGCACGATAGCAACGCTATCGGGGTGAGGTGTTTTTTACAATGGACAGGGCACCTCACCTGCTGCGCTACGCTTAGCCGTCCTCTCCGTGGGGAGAGGACAAAGGGCATTTCTCATTTCGAGATAGGTGATATTTCGCGGACAGGGCAAGTCACCGACTTGCCCCTACAAATTTCGTATGTACAGCGTAATTCTTTCTGCCCTCTCCCCACGGAGAGGGCACGACCCCGTCGGGGTGAGGTGCTTTTAACAGCCTCATTTATTCCAGTGTTAATCACCTATGCTGTCACGAAACACGATGTCAGGTGAGGACTACCCCTCAATAAACGTCACGTGTGATTTTAATTGGCGTACCGCAGATGGATACGATTCATGGGTGCGGTTGGTCAACGCGACGACGCCTTTCCCACCTTCCCCCGTAAAATAACCCAATATCTTGTACGGGAAGGGCAGGCGTGCGCTGATGAGCATCACCCCTTCGGCGGGTTTATATTTTTGTTTGCCTTGCAAACGCCGTTTCACGACTTCCGAATCTTTGGTTGGCAGTAATGGATACGGTTTGAGGGCGACAACATCTTCCCAGCGCAATTGTTGTTCGGGCAGTAACAAGGGGTGCAACGTCACCCCCTCGGCACTGATCGTCATGGGCGGGGTGGCCGCCATATACATCAATGTGGGAAGGGTGAGAACCAACATCACCACCGCAATGAGGACAGACAAAATGAGGGGCGAACCTGCCATCACCAGCGCGATTTGGCTCACCGCGCCCACCAATAAAATCACCACCACGCCCGCCAACACATACTGACGAATCCGTTCACGGTGTGGTTGAAGAAGGTCAACATTCATGAGTTTTTCCATGTTACAAAAAACGTCGCATCCAAAATTCAAGCGTGAGCAAGCGGAACACGACTTCAACTTGAAGCGCCTGCCCCGAAAAATGGTCACGCAGTAACTTTTCGAGAGGCGCTTTCTGGAATAAAGTTTGAATCCTTGCGGAAGGGTCTAACAATGTGGCTTGGATTCGGTTGCGCAGTTCGTCCCCAAACCAATTCAAAATCGGTGTGCTGAACGGTTGTTTTGGACGTTCCAACGCAAATTCGGGCAAGAGTGGGCGCATGGCTTCGCGCAGAACATATTTATTTTCGCGCATGCGTAAATCGACAGGGACTTGCGCCGCAAACCGCATCATATCCGCGTCGAAGAAGGGGATGCGCGCTTCGAGTGAGTGCGCCATCGTGACTTTATCTCCGTGTAAGAGGGCGTTCCCCGTTAGCCATGTGTTGATGACCAGCGCTTGCGCGGTGTTCTCTGGCGAATTCGCTGTGCTTTTCGCCAGAATTTGAGCGAAGGTTTTTTCTTTATGCTGTGCCTTGATCCAAGCCTGCTTTAACGTCTCAGCATACAATTGGTCGCGCACATGATCTGAGAACACCAACCCATCAAGCGACTGTGAGCGCATCAGCCCTTCGGCGAGGGGCAGTAACCGATGGCGAAGGCGCGGTAAATAGGTCGGTAATGCGCCGATATAACGATAGCGTTTGAAGGTTGGGTACAGAGATTCAAGTTTGCCCAACGGGCCAGCAAGCCCGCGTAACCATCCCCACTGTGCTTGAGCGCGGATGATTGACGGAATCACACGGTGATTGGAGTACCCGCCAAACAGTTCGTCACCGCCTAAACCCGTTAAGACGACTTTTACCGCTTGAGCGGTGGGTTCGGAAAGAAGCATCAACGAGATGGCTGAGGGATTGGCGTTCGGCTCGTCGTGATGATACACATAGCGCTCAAAACCGTTCCACCAATCATCGGCGGTGATCACATGCTCATGATGTTCGGTCTGGAAATGTTGGGCGATCCTGCGTGCCGCCGCAAGTTCGTTGTCTTGGGTTTTGGTTTGGTAGCCGATGGTGAAAGTTTTGACACGGCCTTCTGCCACGCGCGACATCAAAGCCAACATCGCGGCGGAATCGACCCCGCCACTTAAAAACAAGCCCAAGGGAACATCACTCCGCAAATGTAACTTGACCGAGTGATCCAACTGCTCGCGCGTTTGGGTGAGGATGTCGGCATCACTCATCCCTGCCTTGATGAGCGTCGGCATCGGCTGTTTTTCATACCCTTTGAGAAAATCCCAATATGGGATTTCTTGGATAGCTCCATTTTCCGCCACCAAAACATGACCGGGCATCAGACGACGCACACCTTGAAAGGTCGTTTCCGCGCCAATCATGTAGCCAAAAGAGAGATAAGTATCGAGCGTTTCGAGGTTCAGCGCAGGTTGATACTGCGCAACCGCGCCAAAGGCCTTCACTTCACTACTGAAATAGAGTTGATTTCCTGATTCGAGCAGGTACAAGGGCTTCATGCCAATATGATCGACGGCTAAGACCAGCCGTTGTTTTTTGTCATCCCACAAGGCGAATGCATACATCCCGCGCAAATGGGCGAACATATCCAGCCCATACGTCTCGTACAGGTGGATCAAGGTTTCACCGTCACCCGCAGTCCGTAAGGTATGCCCTTGAGCTTCGAGCATCGGTTGGATTTCGCGGTAGTTATAGATTTCGCCGTTGAAGACCATACCGATGCTGTAGTCTTCGTTGTACAGGGGTTGGTCGCTGCCTTCCACATCAATGATGCTTAAACGGCGCATCCCTAAAGAAACATGCGGCACGTGATAAAACCCGTCGCCGTCTGGTCCACGATGCCGAATGAGATTACACATCGCCTCAACCGTCGGACGAAGCCCTAAGTCTGGCCCGCGTAAATTAACAACCCCACAAATGCCACACATAGTCTTTCCCTTATTGTGTTTTAGGGGATGGTGTCGGGTGTTGATACACCACATACGTGGCCGCCCCTAACCCCATGACCCACCAGAACAGGAATGTGAACCGATCCCAAAGGGTGATGGCATCGCCCATGCCAAACACTGCATGAGACAATAACGCCGTTATGACGCCTACGACCCATGCTAATGCGATCCAGTTTTCACGTTGCGAGCGTAACACTTTAAAAAACATCCACAAGAGCACCGCATGCCAAGCGATGAACACAAAAAGGCCGGGCAATCCTAAATCTGCCCCCACTTGGATTAGCTCATTGTGTGCGTGGGGCAAAATGCGCTCACCGACTAGATATCCCTCGACAGGGTACGCCTCACGCAAGGGGTTATCCCGAAACATATTCATGCCCACGCCCGTGAGGGGATAATCTTCGATCATCGCGAGGCCACTTCCCCAAATTAACAAACGCGAAGTGACGCTGTCTTCATCACGCTGGGCTAATGACGATGCAGTGGATTCGGTATCCAAGATTTTTGCGAAGATGAGCAGTTCCACAAT
Organism: uncultured Anaerolineae bacterium; assembly: GCA_934216615.1. Taxonomy (GTDB): domain Bacteria; phylum Chloroflexota; class Anaerolineae; order Aggregatilineales; family Phototrophicaceae; genus Flexifilum. The sequence goes on from CAKQCB010000004.1 coordinate 168,845, forward strand.
CGTGAAAATTGCCAGCGCGATGTAAGCCCAACGACGCGGGTTGCCCTTCGGCATCAAAAAGTAGATGATGATCGCCAGCGCCAAGATTACGCCGATCAAGGCAAAACGGCTTTGCCCAAAGAATAAGGCCGAAATCAATAAGATGAAGGCAGTGGTCGCGCTGATGCGTTGAATCCAACCCCAACGGGTCGGGTCAGCATTGCGCCATGCCATGATCGCTATCGTCGCCATGAGCGGGGTTAGCCACGCCATCGCCCCCCCGATCTCGTTCACGTTGAATCCGCCGTTTGCGCCGGGGAATTGGGTGATGCGTGGAAGCAAGTCCAAGAAAGGCAAAAATAACGTCGATTTTGTCGTCCACTGCGACGCGCTCATGCCCAATATCCCGATCAACAACCCTAGCGCGATGCTGATCCAGATCAACACGTTCAAGTTTTGTCGTCGCCATGCTGCGTCAGCCATGCTGATTACGAGAAGCATGCCCATCAAAGGACGAAAAGGCAGGATGTTATTGTAAGGTACGGACGCTTGAAAAAGCTCACCGCCTAACGTGATATTTCCCCGCGTGTACGGGGCTGTATATACGCTGATGACACACAGCGCGAGGAAGATCACAAAAAAAGGGTCGAGTGGGGTGGGCTTCCATAACCGACGATATAAAATCAAACGGGCAATCATCGGCGGGATGAACATCAAGAGGCCAAAAATGCGGTTAGGATCGATCATCCAAAACCAGAAAACACTAGCCACGATCAAAAAAGGTTCGAGTGCCAGTATGCCACGCGCTAGTGTCTTGAGCATGTTTACCCTGTTTGTGAATCCCCTAACAATGGATGTTCATACTAACTGCCCGATAGGATGCTTGTCTAGGTGGTTATTCACAAGACTTAGAGACGCTCAGGTTATAATTTTTAGCCAAATCAGGAACTGCGTCAGGGCGAACTATCTCCAGAAAATGAGAGATACACAGATGAAGTTCTACACACACTGGTTGAAATACAGCGCTTCATCCTCGTTTAACATCAGCACGCCAATACATTCCGCCGCTTGATAGCCAATCACCCGTTTTTCGCCCTCAATGCAAACCGTGAGCGGGCCTTCAAACGGGTCTTGGGCGATGATCTGAATCGATTGGTCGAGCCTAAACCCACGATCAATCAGGTATTGAATCATCTCTGGGTTGCTGGTGTTGATGTGGGCGATCTTCGCATAGCTCGGTACAGGGGCATCCACCAGCGTGATGAGTGGAAGCGCTTCCGAAAATGTGCCATCTGCCGCGGGGATGGGGTCGCCATGCGGATCAAATTCCGGTTCGCCCAGTTTTTTGGCTAAGGCTTCGATGAACCGTTCCGAAACGGCATGTTCTAATTCTTCCGCTTCGGTGTGGACTTCGTGAAGCTCATAGCCTAGCTCACGTACCAGATACAGTTCGATCAAACGGTGCCGACGCAGGACGCGCAAAGCGATTTCTTCCCCTGCGGGGGTGAGCAACACGCCATAATATTTTTGATAATCCACCAATCCCGACGTGACGAGGCGCTGCGCCATATCCGTCACAGAAGGCGCGGTGATTTGTAGGACATCGCTCAGGGTATTGGTCGATACACGCCCGCTGTTTTGCTGAAGCGTATAGACCGCTTTTAAAAAGTTTTCCACTTTTTCTGACGGGGTGTACGCGGCATCAGACATGCGGGGTTCTCCTCTATAAACTCATCACCCATTTTAACATATTTGTTTCTTATGCTGTCGTGGAGCAGTATACGCGGGAAAGGTTAAGAAATGGTTCTAAAACCGCTCAAGATGTTGTATAATAAAGGCCTACGGGGATGAATAGTATCGACGCGGCAAACGGGTTTCCGAGTACCTGAAGGCGTACTAAAAAGAAGCGAAAAGAAACCACTTCAACGAATGTGGCGGACACCGACTTGCCCCTACGAAATCCTGATTTGTAACGTAATTCTTTTCCGCCCTCTCCCCACGGAGAGGGCAGGATAGCAGAGCTATCGGGGTGAGGTTACCCCTATACTTCGCCGATAAGGTGTTCTAGTCGATCCACGTACTCGCTCAAAACGGAGAAGGTCGTCTCCACCGCTTGCGGAGTCGTCATATCCACGCCGGCGATCTTTAGCGCATCCAGCGGATAGACCGAACTGCCCGCCGACAGGAATTGACGATAATTCGTCACCGCGTCGGCATCACCTGCCAAAATCGGCTTCGCCAGTTCATGCGCGGCAGAGATGCCCGTCGCATATTGGAAGACATAGAAATTGGCGTATAAATGACCAAACGTGGCCCACGTAATTCCCACTTGATCGCGGTCATACGTCATCTCATTGCCATAGCCTTCGCCAAAGACATCGGCCATGAATTCAATCATCGCGTCGGCAGTGATCGGTTCGCCTCGTTCAGCGCGTTCGTGCATTTCCAATTCAAAACGGGCTAAGGTGGGCATGATGAAGAAGTAACGATGGAAGTTGCTCATCGCTTCTTCGATGATCTCGATTTGAAATTGAGGGTCGAGTTGGGTTTTGAACAAATAATCGCGCACGACAGCTTGGTTAAAATTCGAGGCGACTTCAGCCACGAACAATGAGTAATCTGTGTACACAGTGGGTTGAGATTTACGCGTGTAATACGAGTGCATCGAGTGGCCCAGCTCATGCGCTAAGGTGCTGGTCGATTTTAAATCGTTGGTGTAGTTGGTCATGATGAACGGATACGTGTCGGGCGAGCCAAAAGAAAACGCGCCTTGACGCTTGCCTTGGTTGGGATAAATATCCACCCAACGTTCTTCCATGCACCCGCGATACATCGCTTCAGAGTAATCTTCACCCAAGACTTGCATCCCCTCGGCGATCCATTCGACCGATTTTTCATAGGGCACGAACGTTGGCTTTTGCGTCAGGGGCGCCCAAATATCATACGGATGCAAGGTATCCACACCCAACGCCTTTCGACGCACACGCCAATATTTATGCCAAGTGGGAATATTGGCTTTGAAGGTGTCGATGAGGTTATGGAACACCTCAACCGGAATGTTATGTTCGCCGAGCGCCGCTTCTAATGAAGACCCATAATTGCGGGCGCGCGCAAAAAACACGTCGCGTTTGATCGCCCCGCCGAGCGTTGACGCCAGCGTATTTTTGAAACTTAAATACCCTTTGGTGTAGCTTTCATGAGAGGTACGGCGTAATTCACGATCCTCGCTCTTGAGGTTGGCATCGTGTAAGCCTTGCGTGACAGGGCGGCTTTCGCCTGTGGATGTGACGGCGGGCGCAAATTGCAAGTCGGCATTGGTGAGCATTTCCGCCGCATTTTCAAGTTCTGAGAACGGTTCGAGCGTCATGCCTAAAAGTTGTTCCACTTCTGCGGAACGGACGTGCGCTTGTTTGCGGAACAAGTCGTCGAGCCAGTGAGCATAGACCGCAAGACGCGGTTCTTCAGTGAACCATGCCCGCGTTTTTTCTTCGCCTAATGTGATGATCTCTGAAGGGATGAAGCTCACGGTAGAGACGAAGCGCCCCACCAAACCCTGTGCTTGGCCGGCCATCGCGTTGGCATGCGCGTCGGCAGTGTCCATGGATTGGCTCATCAGGCCATAAAACATGATCTTCTGAACCCGTCGTTGCCACTGATCCGCGAGTTCTAACACGTCGGCAATGACCGCTGCCCCTTCGCCCAAACGACCACGATAAGCATCTAACTCGCTCAGTTGAGCCATCGTTTCGTTGTAGTCGAGTTGCCATACTTCAGGACTGCTGTACACACTCTCCGCATTCCATGTATGTTCCTTCGGAATATCTTTACGTAACGGGATCGTATTGGTCGTCATTCGCCATCCTTTTGAAAAAAGTTGAATGAATCCATTATTATCAACCTTAGAAAAACCTGCAATGATGGGCATTCAGTCCAATGCAATTTTCTCAATAAAATCAGCTACAATACGCCCAACAATGGACGAATAGAAAACAGACTTATGCGCTATCGCTCACATTTAACTTTTCTTCTCTTTTCTTGCCTTGTCATGATGTTTTCCGCGTGTAACCCCCAACGCGGACAAAGCCCTGACCAACTGCCCACGCAGGCCGATATTAATGCCCTTGCGACTGCGCTTCCGCTGACCCAGAACGCCCCGCCCCCGCCATTCAATGGGGATGTCACTCGTTTTGCTCAAATTGATGCAGGCCTCACCGAACTTTCCGGTTGGCGTTGGGTGGTTCAAGTGGAATTTAACGGCGTTTTCACCGGAACGCCCCGCGAAACCAGCGCCTCTGCACGCATCGAAGCATCTTATAACCAATTAGCCAATGCGCGTCGCATCATCTTGAGCACATCAGGCGAATTGCTCGGTCAAGATGATGTCAGTTATGAAGCAGTGCGTTTGGGGACCGATGCGTTTCTACTGCGTGATGGCGTGTGTTTGAGCAATGCCGGACGCGACGCTGAAACGGCGGCCAACTTGACCGCAGGTGAATTGATCGGCGGGACGGTGAGCACATTCCCTGCAGGCGAACGCGCCCGTGTGAATGATGAAGATGTCTTTCGGTATACGCTCAACCTCGAATCGTTGAATTTACCCGCCATTCGTCCAAGTGATGGGGTTGCGGCGCAGTTAAACGCGAGTGAGTTCTGGATTTCCCCCGAAAGACGCGCAGTTGTGCGTTACTACCTAAACCTCTATATCGAAAATGCGTTGATCTTTGACCGTCAATTACCTGTCAGTGGAGAGCTACTATTACGTTACGATTTATATGATATCGGGACGGATTTTAATATCAGTATTCCGTACGGATGTTAAGACTCCGTTATTTTCTTCGATTTTGAAGAACATTTATTCATCTAATGTCATAAAGCCTATATCTTTAAGATAGGCTGATGTACTCATAAGTCCTGCGTTTATAGTTTTGTCATTTGAGATTTGCCATGAATTCTAGTAAACACATTGAACTCGAGTGTATCCATTGTCGGACGCGTGTTCCGTTTGATAAGCATATCAGCGGGTGCCCGCAGTGTGGTGAACCTATTTTAGAAGCCCGCTATGACCTTGATCAGATTAACGTCAATAAATGGCTACAAGACCTCAAACGTCGCCCTAATGACTTGTGGCGTTACCACGAAGTCCTGCCGATTTTTGATACTCAAAACATCGTCAGTTTAGGTGAAGGGGGAACGCCTCTCATCAAATCGAAAGCCTTAGCCGCTAGTTTGGGGCTGAAAAATCTTTACATCAAAGATGAACGGCAAGGCCCAACGGCCAGCTTTAAAGACCGTCAAGCCACCGTCGCTATCTCCGCTTTGAACGAGATGGGCGTCAATTCGGTGGTGGTCGCCAGCACGGGGAATGTCGCCATCGCCTACGCCGCTTATGGGGCGCGCGCAGGCATCAAATTATGGGGCTTTTTCCCTAGCCTCACCCCCAATGACAAAATGCGTGAAGCCGCCCTGTATGGCGCGGAAGTCGTCAAAATTACGGGGACGTATGACCAAACCAAAGAAATTGCGGCGCGGTTTGCAAAACGCATGAACATCTTCTTGGATCGTGGGATCAAAAGTGTCGCGGCCATCGAAGCCATGAAGACGATGGCATACGAAATGGCCGAACAACTGGGCTACATCTTCAACGATGGCGCAAGTTGGCGTGCGCCTGACTGGTTCATCCAAGGCGTGAGCGGGGGTTTAGGGCCGATTGGGATTGGCAAAGGCTTTCGCGAAATGCACCACTTCGGTTTGATCGATACGATGCCCAAGTTCGGCATCATCCAATCGACAGGTTGTGCGCCGATGGTGACCGCGTTTGAACACGGACAGCGCATCGCCACCCCCGTCGAAAACCCGCAAACCGTCATCGCGACGTTGGCGACAGGCAACCCGGGGCGTGCCTACGAACAGCTCTATGATTATGTGGACAACTTCGGCGGGTATTTCACCTCTGCCACTGACGAAGAAGCCTTTAACGCCATTCGTGTTTTGGCGCGTAATGACGGGCTTTCCGTCGAACCTGCCACAGGTGTGACGTTCGCAGGGCTGTTTAAACTGGTACAACAGGGCATCATCAAACCTGATGATGTGGTGGTGGTCAATTGTTCCGGCCATACCCTGCCCGTTGAAGTTCACATTTTAGGCGAACAGTGGCAGCGGTTGGTAGATGCGTCCAGCCAAGCCAACAGCGCCCAACTGCCCCAAGAGGGCTTGATCTCGGCCATCGACCAGATCGACCAAAATTCACGGCGGATTGCTGTCATTGAAGATAACGTCGATGCGGCGCGTTTAATCAAACGGATGTTACAAGCGCGGGGCGTTTATGATGTGCAAATGGCGCATGACGGACGTAACGGCATGGAACTCATCCGCACCTTACAACCTGATATGGTCATCACCGACTTGATGATGCCGGACTTGGATGGGTTCGCTTTGATCGAACTCTTAAAACAAGACCCGCTCACCCAAAATATTCCGATCATCGTCATCACCGCCAAAGAATTGACGGCCAAAGAGCGCCAATGGCTCCAAAGCCAGGTCAATATGTTGCTCCAAAAAGGCTCGATGATCGATGACGCTTTTATTGAAGATTTAGTGCAACGTTTGGAATAGTAAAGACCCTATGACGACTGAGACTTTGGCGCGTCAGCGCACAATCGTATACATCGAGGATGATCCTGCAAGTCGCACGCTGGTACAGCGCACGCTACAACACGCAGGGTACCGCGTGATGGTGGCCGAGCGTGGCTTAGATGGCATTGACCTCGCACGGCGGGAAAAGCCAGACTTGATTCTGACGGACATCAACTTGCCCGACATGAGTGGACGCGAAATCACCACCATGTTACGTAGTGAGAAAGATTTCAAAAACGTGCCGATTGTGGCGCTTACTGCTCAAGCCATGCAAGAACAACGCGAAATGACGATGGCGGCAGGCATCACCGGATATTTGACAAAACCCTTGGATATCGAAGCCCTCCCCGGCCAAATCGAACATTATCTCAAGGGCAATCGTGACGAGATCGACCCGCAGGCGTTGGCCGATGGGCGTATACGCTATGCCGAAGAACTCGTCCTGCGTTTAGAAGATCGTATTCGCAATTTGGAACAGGTGAATGAAGACCTTGCGCGTTTAGACCGCATGAAAGAGGTCTTCATTCAAGTGACGGCGCACGAACTGCGTACCCCGCTGACGTTGGTCAACGGGTACAATCGTTTACTGCAAGACGACCCCGCGCTGAAGGAATTGATGCAAACCAGCCCAAACGCCAAGATGATGGTCGAAGGCATGGGACAGTCGATTCAACGTATGCAATCCATCATTGATGAGATTGTCACGATCAGCCGCATCATGACCAACCAGATCACGCTCAAACTCGGCCAGACAAATTTAGGCTCTATTTTTGAAAAGGCGCTCAAGTCTTACGAAACCGCGCTGACGGATCGAAAGATCACCGTCCACTTCAACAAGAGCCAGTTTCCAGAGAAACTCCATGCAGATTGGAGCTTGTTAGATTTAGTCGTTCATAACCTCATCAGCAACGCCATCAAATACACGCCTGACGGGGGCACGATCACTCTGCATGCAGGGGGGGATGCTGAAAGTGTGCGTGTGCGCATTAAAGATTCCGGCATCGGGGTTTCAAAAGAAAACCTGAAAAACATCTTTGAGCGTTTCCAAACCACGCAGGATGTACAGTTACATTCCACCAGCAAAACCGCCTTTCGCGGGGGTGGCATCGGCTTAGGACTCGCCCTGTGCAAAGGCATCATCGAAGCACATGGCGGGCGCATCTGGGCTGAAAGTGTAGGGCACGACCCGAATCGGTTCAACGGAACAGAGATTTTTTTCATCTTACCTATCGTTGCGAAAGATCAACGACGTATCGTTTAGAAGCATACTATGGCCGCCTTCATCAATGACCCCAAAATTCGTGGCATCTTAGCAGTTATCGCAACCCCTCTCTTTCTAGGGGTAGCGCCCATCTTCGGGAAACTTGCACTCCAAGCAGGCGCAGATTCGTTCAGCATCGCGGCCATTCGTACCGTGATCGCCGCCGCCATGTTATGGATCATTTACAGCATTTTCTTTCGACGCTACTTGTACATCTACCCCGCAGGGTTACTGGGGTGCATCGTAGTTGGGGTCATTAACGGCATCGGCTCATTATTTTTCTACGGTGGGCTAGGGCTTCTGGATGCGTCGCTCACGCAACTGCTCAACGGCTTATACATCGCGTTTGCGCTGTTGCTGGCCCATCTAGGGGGCGAAAAGATCGACCGTCGCACCCTATTAAGAATCAGTATGGCGCTGGTCGCACTGGTGTTCATCACGGGCTTCAGCGGGGGCGAAATGAACTGGATGGGCGTCGGGCTGATGTTGGGCAGCGCGTTGATGTTCGCGGGTACGGTCATCATGAGCCAGTATGTGTTATATGAAATGCCTTCACCCACCGCGACGTTATACATCCTCACGACGATGGCGGTGGTTGTGGTGATGGTGTGGGCAGTTGTCGGTCAGCCGATCCCTGAAGTTTCCGTTGGCCCGACCATCGTCCCGATCATCCTCTTGGGCATCACCACCGCGCTATCTCGCTTGGCGATGTTCGCCAGCGTGCAGGTCTTGGGCAGTTTGCGCACGGCGGTGGTCGCCATCGCCGAAATTGGGGTGGCGCTGGTCTTGGCGTTCTTCATCTTGGGGGATCGTCTCACCCCACTGCAAACAGTCGGCGTGGTCATCCTCTTTATCAGCATCATTTTGATCCGCTCCACCGACCTCATCCCGCGTCATTTCCAATTCAACATGATGATGGTGCGCGACGTCGCCAATATTCAATTTCAGCGCATCGCCTTTCATCGCGCTTTTGGTACGGCTGAACAAGACAATGAATTTGGCGTGATGAGCAGTCTCACCACGATGGAATTAAAAGCCATTCAGCGCATGATGGGCGCGGATAATAAACCTGTTGATCCTTTCCCGATTCGGCGCAGTGCCTATTTTCAAGTTTCGGATTCGGACACCCCATCAGAAAATGATACTCCCCGCGCTTGAAGTCGATTTGTTACAATCATCCGAACTTTCTTTCACCCCAAGAGGTTTCTGATGACACGGCGCATCCAACCGATACCCGCAGAGGCGACACGCCCTTTAAGACAGCGCATCTTGCGCCCACATCAACACGCTGATGCGTTGGTCTACCCGGGGGATGATGCACCAACCACGCTTCATCTTGGCGTATTTGAAGAAGATCAATTGGTGGGGGTACTGACCGTTTCCGAAGAATCCCCATCTGAAACGGGCGAAGCACACGCATGGCGTATGCGCGGGGTGGCGGTTGAGAAAAACATGCAAGGGGCGGGCTACGGTGGCGCACTTCTCGAAGCCGCCATTGAGTATGTGAAAGCGCAGGGTGGAAAATTTTTGTGGTGTAATGCCCGTTCCAACGTGCGCGGTTATTATGAGCGGTATAATTTCCAAGTGCGCGGGGACGAGTTCTCCCTGCCGGACATCGGCCCGCATTATTTCATGTTTCTAAACCTACCTTAACCCCGATGAAAAAAGTCCTCGCCGTCCTGCCTGATGAGAGCGCATCGTCTGTTTTGACCGTCTTAAATCCTCTGCGTCATCTAGCACAGCAGGGAAAGATTCAATTTGACGAAACGTTAGAAGCTTATGCGCTTCCGTCTCAAGTAGCGTGGGCGGATGTCATCGTTGCTTGTCGCAACATGCAACCGTTGTACCGTCCCATTTTTGAATTGGCGCTCCAACTCACGATCCCCATCATTTATGTGCTGGATGATAACTTGTTCGCTGTGCCCGAAGAAGATGCCTTCTCGCAGTATTATCACCACCCTGACCGTCAAGCGCAGTTGGCATGGATATTACAGCACGCCTCATTAGTGCGTGTTCATTCGCCTGTTTTGGCAAATGTCGTGCGCCCCTATAACGCCCATGTGAAGCAAGTCTATGCTGCGGTGGATTGGGCGCTGGTTCCCGAAACACTCCCGATATTAGATGAACATATCGCCCATATGGTGTACGCGACCAGCCGTACTGAAGGCGACCCGCTGTTTGCCCTCATACAGCCCGCGTTAGAAATGATTTTAGAACAGTTCGGTGACCGTGTACGCCTGCATCTGTTAGGGGCATCACCCAACGCCGAAATCCAGCGTTTTCCGCAGGTGATCCATCATCCCTTTGAGCGAGATTACGTCACCTTCTTTCAAAAATTCACGCGGGCAGGCTATACCATCGGCCTCGCGCCTATGCTGGATGATCTGTTTTATCAGTGCAAAACGGATGTGAAATTTCGCGATTATGCGTCGGCGGGCGTGGCGGGAATTTATAGCGATTCCCCCTTGTACAGCGCCAGCGTGATCCATGAACAAACCGGCTTGCTCGTCCCCAACGAAACCAGCGCATGGGTCACAGCGCTGCGTCGCTACATCCAATCGCCCGAATTAGTACAAACCGTGCGCGAAAATGCCAAGCAGGTCGCCCTCACAAAATATGCGCTCACCGAAGTGACGCAAGCGTGGCTTGCCGATCTTGAATCTATGCCAGACCCCGCGCCAACAGCGGATGTCACCCTCCCTCAACGTTGGACATTCACGCGCAGTTCATCCCCGCTCATCAAGTTTTTGCAGAAAACCTACCAGCGCCTCATCCCGTTTGAGTGGCGCATCAAATTGTTGAACCTGCGTTCCAAGCGTCCATAGCGTCGCTCAGGTAAGTGCGTTTTCGCCTGCAACTCACGGCTGAATTTTAGGTATAATCACCTGACGCGAATAGATAAAAACTCAGGAAACCAATCCCCTTGCACAGTATGGTTGTTATAGGCATCGTTTTATACAACAGCAGCGCCGACCTTCCCGCTTGCTGGGCCTCATTGACCGCCCAAACTTATCCCCATCTGCAGATCATCTTTTTGGACAATTATTCGTCGGATGCTTCTGTCGAGTGGGTACAGAAACACGCGCCTCAATCGACGCTCATTTGCAGTGATGTGAATCAAGGATTTGGGCCAGCGCATAACGCCATCATGCAGTCGTATGCGTTTCAACCCACAGATTATTACTTGCCCCTCAACCCCGATGTGTCGCTCAGTGCAACGTATATTGAACAGCTTGTTTCAGGGTGTGAGCGACATCAAGCCGGATGGGTGAGTGGCAAACTGCTTGAAAAAGATGAACACGACCAACCGAGCGGTTATTTTTACAGCGCGGGGCAAGGGATTCGCCGTGATGGGTATGTGGTCAATCGCGGCGAAGGCGTACAAGATCGTGGTCAATACGATGACGATGCCGAAGTATTTTTTGTCTCTGGCGCGGCCCCGTTAATCGCTGCCCGTATGATTCAAGCCGTCTCTGTAGAGGGCGCGTTGTTCGACCCACAAATGTTCATGTATGGCGAAGATGCAGACTTGGGTTGGCGGGCGAAATTACAAGGCTGGTCATGCTGGTATATTCCATCTGCGGTAGCGTTGCATCGGGGCGGCAACCCGAACGTTTCGTTACGCGCTCAAGCCTTGATCAATACCTTCTTGTCCATCGTCAAAAATGCGTTCTTGCTCGACTTGATCTTCTACAATTTTCCGCTCATCTTCCTCAGTCTGGGCGTGCGTATGCTCTTGCGTCCTCAGCAAACATGGCCTGCGGTGCGCCAGTTCTTTTCACGGCTGATGCCAACTTTGAAACGGCGCACGCAACCCACCTTATCACGTTCTGAGATAGTGCGCTGGTTCCGCTGGAGCGAGCAACAAACATCCCACCAAGCGACAGGTTTGGTACAGCGGGTACGCACCTATCTTTCACGAAAGACATAACGTTCTCTATGAAACGGGTACTGCTCATCTTTATGTTAATCGCGGGGCTTGTGGCTTGTTCACCTGACCCACAGCCCATGATTCCCACCGTCATAGCATCGCCTGTCCCCTTGCAAGCGTTCCAGTCCACCTCAATACCGCGCATCGTCGAAATCTCCCCAACAGATACCCGCACCGCCACCCCCGAAGCGTCCCTGACGCTGACACCTTCATCTACACCCATCCCGCCTACCGTGACGGTTGTGCCTGTCGATTTTGCTCAACCTGCTCAGGTGAGCGTCGCCACGCTCGACCCGTCGCTCAGCGCTCAACTGGATCAACTTCTGCACCGTGACGATGTGACGATCATCGGCTATTCAGCGCAACGTCGCCCCATCCCACTGGTGACATTAGGGCAAGGGGAACATCAGCTTTTGTTGGTGGGGGGAATTCACGGCGGTTGGGAAATGAACACCATCACCCTGATGCTGGAATTGATCGCGTATTTTGACGCGGATTCATCTCGCATCCCCGACCCTATCCAGTTGGCGATTGTGCCTGTCCTCAACCCCGACGGTTTAATTTACGGGCGCACGCCACAAGGGCGCTTGAACGCGCGGGCGGTCGATCTCAATCGGAATTGGTCTTGCGAATGGTCAGCCGAAGCATATTGGCGTGATGAACGTGTGAATGCGGGGGATGCTCCACTTTCTGAACCGGAAACGCAGGCGTTGGCGATGTATGTTCAAGCTCAGCGCCCCGCATCGGCGTTGTTTTATCACAGCGCCGCCAATGGCATCTTTGCGGGGAATTGTCAAACTGATCACGGCTCACAGGCGTTGGCCGAAACCTATGGCCGAGCAGCGGGTTATTCTTACCAAGCGACCTTTTCTGCGTATCCGGTCACAGGCACCGCCGTCGGATGGTTAGATGGCTTAGGAATCCCTGCGGCCGATGTCGAACTTCAAGGGCGGGATACGCCTGAATGGGAGCGTAATTTGTCGGGGCTTCAAGCCGTCTTGATATGGTTGTCCCAACGTGAATCATGATACGATAATGACCGTCTGTTCAGGGAGCTTTTAGCAAGTGAGCGTTTTCTCATGAGTTCATCTCCACGGTATCCGCACCGCGCCGGCCATTATATGAACGAGCCTTTCGCTCGTTTGGTCTCGTCGTTACTGCGCTCGATGCGCGCGGCGCTCAAACAACAAGGCGTGATCTATACCGACGCGGAAACCGAGCCGATAGCCGAGAAAATTTTGAACCAGACGCTTCAAACCGGTCAGCCTGAACTTTTTGAGAGACTCAAAACAGGCTTGCAAACCTTACTTGAAACCAACGAGAGCGCGTTGGCGCGTCTCGGCTTGACGTTTGAACAGTCGCTCAAAACCGAGATGAACGGCCTCAAAGGGTGGGAATCCACGTCTGACTTTTTAGAGATCGCCAACATCAAAATCTCGGCAGAAACGCGCATCGCCTTCACCAGCAACTTGCTGATTTTAATGGGGGATCGATCACGCCGTCATTACACGTGGTATCTGGCCAAATTGGCATGGCAGAATCCCTCCGCAGACATTGAGAATATCTTTGCGCTCAGAGCGCTTTCGCATATCAGCGGTATTTCGTTGGAGACGCCCGACGTCTTGGCTCAGCTCAAGACATGGCTGTATCAGCGGTAGCGGTGTCCTGGTAGTGTGGGAGAGGGCAAGGACAGGCCTTGCCCCTATACCTCACCCCGACGGGGTCGTGCCCTCTCCATGGGGAGAGGGCGGGAAAGCATCACGTCATATATGTGATTTTTGTAGGGGCAAGTCGGTGACTTGCCCTGTCCGCGAAACATAACCTGCCTCAAAATGAGAAACGTCCTTTGTCCTCTCCCCATGGAGAGGACGGCTAAGCGTAGCGCAGCAGGTGAGGTCCCCAACAAAAAAGATCATCAATGCAACCGATCAAAAGAAGCGTGTTACAATGAAATGGCGAAAACACTTATTTTCTCAATATCACCCTAGAAACCTATGCTTGGCTCACAACTTGGTCCCTATGAAATCATTGAGGAAATCGGTCATGGTGGCATGGCGACGGTTTATCGCGCCTACCAGCAAAGCGTGGAGCGCTACGTTGCCATCAAAGTCATTCACCGAGCCTTCTTAGCCGACCAAATCAGCGTCAATCGGTTTGAGCGTGAAGCGCGTCTTGTCGCACGGCTGGAGCATCCGCACTTACTGCCCATCTACGATTACAACGGGTCGCACGACCCGCCGTATATTGTGATGCGTTATGTCGAAGGCGGAACGTTAAAAGACATCCTCGACCGTGGACCACTTCCTTTAGTCGATACATCCTACATGTTGCGCAACGTCGCCTCTGCGTTGGACTATGCCCACCGTCAAGGCGTGATTCATCGCGACATCAAGCCTTCAAATATCATGGTGGATGAAGACGGCAACGCCTTCCTTATGGATTTTGGCATCGCCCGTTTGACCAATGCCAGCGCCGACCGCACCAATCTCACCCAAACCGGCTTTTCGGTGGGCACGCCCGGATATATGTCCCCTGAACAAGCGATGGGCTATGAAAATATCGACCTGCGGGCGGATATTTACGCGCTAGGGGTGCTCATCTTTAAGACGATTTCCGGCGAACTTCCCTACACCGGGGATACGCCGATGGCCGTGATGTTACAGCACATCAATGCGCCAATGCCCAGCATCCGCACCCTGCGCCCCGACATTCCGGAAGAATTGGATCAGGCGTTACAGAAGGCGATGGCGAAACAGCCGGAAGACCGCTACGAGACCGCCACCGACTTTGCTGATGATATCACTCGCGCCGTCGGACGCATCAGCGCCAGCGTGCGCCCTATGAGCCTACGCCGAATCGCTCGCGAAAATGCCGAGATCATTCGGGCGATGCGTGTCGCCATCCCCCCTCAAACAGCGGATGAAGACGAATCCACCCGCGTTGAATTAGATGCTTCGGATGCAAACCCGGTAAGCCCACGCTCAAGCACAGCGACCCCACGCGGACAATCGACCAAGCCCGCGTTTGACTATGCCTTTAATGACCCTGAAGTGGATAACCCAACGGTGCTCACCCCTTCAGATCAAAGAGTCGTATCCCCGCCACAAGAGAACCCACCCCAAGCAAAGTTTTGGGATAGTCAGCAACCGCTGCTCATCCCAACCAAGCCCGCCACCCAATCGCGTTCCAAACTGCCTTTTATCATCGGGGGGATAGGGGTTCTTGTGGCGGTCATCATCGGTGTGATTCTCATCTCTCAAGAGACGAATAACACCCCTGCCGAACCAACCCAAGTGAGCGCGATCATCACCGATGCACCCACTAGCACATTGAAATTAACGCCTACCGAAACGTCTCTTGTGATCGCCCCGACAGGCGAACTTCCGCCCACAGTGGCCGAGATCGTTCCAACGGCAGATGTGCCGACTTCATCCCCTCCAACGGTTGATGAAGTGCTCATCGTGCCTAGCGCGACAGAAACACCCATCCCACCCACCGCGACGGAAACCTTCACATCCGTTCCGCCTACCGCTACCGAAACCGTCGCCGAACTGCCGACAGAACTTGCCGTTCAGCTCTCAGATATCACAGAAACGCCCGTTCCGTTCACCGTGACGTTTACTTCAACCCCTGAACCGCCAACCGCCACTATGACGGAAATGCCTACGCTGATCCCGAGCGAAACCGCATCACCTACCGAGACGTTTGAACCCACAGCGACCTTTACCGTCGCGCCGACGCGCACGCCGATTCCCACCATCACGCCGTCCGAAACACACACCGCCACCGCCACCGAAACCGCGACGGCAACGGCGACAGAAACCCCAGTGCCGAGCAATACCCCAACCGCAACGCCTACCGAGACTGAAACGCTCGTCCCGACGGCGACGGCGACACCCACAGAGACGCCGACCGCAACCGCCACATTGACCGAACCACCGACAGTAATGCCCTCAGCGACGTTTATGCCAACCATCCCGCCCGTGACTTCGGTTGAACTGCCGTATCACTTGGATATGGCGCAGGCGGATGCGCTCAACAGCGCGCAGTTTGATCCATCGGCATGGCGACTTGACCCCGTGAACAGCGGGTTTATCAACGGGACAGCCCGCCTCGACCAACCGTTCATCGTCTTAGGAGAGGGCCAAGCCCCATGGCAGTCGTCGGATATTCCGCTGGTGATCTCGTTCCGTGTGCGCCTCGACCCGCTCTCAACAGGTTTGCGCGTCGTCTTTCGTGAAAGTGCGCAGGGCTATGAAGTATTGGACTTGCGCCCGGGGCAAATCACCCTCAAGCGCAACGGCGACTTTGTGGACTATCACAACGAAGCCAGCGAACGCATGATCCAGTCCTTGAATGCGCCGTTACAACCCAATCAAGAGCATCATATTGTGTTGTGGGTGCAGGGCGCTTCTTTGTTCGTCTACATGGACAACCGCCAAGTGCTGGGCATCAACGACCCGTTCAGCCCCGTCCTCACTGGCGGAAACATCCTATTCCAAACCAACAGCTTAACCAGTCCCGCTTCATTCGGTCATTTAACCATCGCTGCCGTGGATGTGAGCAGCAGTCATTTTTCTGATGCGACTTTGCCCCCTGCTTGGCAAAATATCGGCGGGATTGCGCAAGAAAGCGATCTGTTATTTGGTCAATATCTCGCTTTGCGTGGCGTCACGTCGAGCATGCCCACGCTCGAACAGCGCCGTAACTTACGCATCGCCTATCGTTTTAATATAGGCGATGGACAGCAGTATCACTTGTATTTACGTGTGAATACCAACGGCGCATTGGCTCTGCGTTTCCAAAATGGGACGGCTGATGTTTTGTTGTTAGATGCGTCAGGGAACACGCTCAGCACCCTCACGATCCCCAACCTCTACATCACAAATCAATGGCAAGAGATGGTGATCTTGCTGAATGAAAATCACCTGCGGGTAGTGCGGAATGGCGAAACTATGTTTGATCAACAGGTGATGACATGGCCGGGAGAGGGCAGTATCCGTTTAGAAACGACAGGCGTAGATACCTTACGACTGGATGATTGGTTATTAACACCGCTTTTAAATGGGGATCAATTTGCCCCTTAGAACAATCCGCTGATGATGTCGATGAACACACGCTGGTAAGGATGAGCAACATGCAAGTGATGCGCCCCGATCATATTTTAGAGGTACTTTTGAGAGCGGTCGATTATCTTGATTATGCCAATGTGAGAGAGCTGTACACGGAAATTGTGCGTCATCTGTTTACACATTGCATCGGCGATAAACAAGAACCCGCAGATGCCGTTCCGCTCTCAAAGAGTCAACTGGTGCTTGTATACCATGCGCTGGATCGTATCCCCCCGAATTCAAAACGTTGGCCTGCCTATCAATTGATCGATCATTCAACACAGCGTCTCCATAAAATATTGGAGCAGCTTATAAAGAGCGACGCCACTTATATACCCCATGTCAAACCTGCTTGGCAGAAGGAGATGGATCCATTTTCATTTGATGATCTGCCCGTGTTGAGAGCGGAACCATCCGCTGAAACCGCGCCTGTAGAAGCACTTAATCAAGAGGTCGCTGAAACAGAAATTGTCGATGATACTGCTACAGACACCGAGACGGATGAGATAGACTTAGAAGAAACCCGTAGCGACGCCTACGACTTCAATTTTGATGAGCCTGAACAGTCAGACGTCGCCCCCATTGAAACCGTGACCTCTGCGCCACGTATCAAGCTCAAATATGAAGTCTTTCTCAGCTACAGCCATGAAGATGAGCGCTTCTCACTCATGTTACAAGAGAAACTGCGGAATGCTTTCTTGCGCGTGTATGAAAATCACAGCATGCGTTTCGGCACATCGGAATGGCACGAGTCGGTGAGCGATGCCATTCAACATTCGCTGGTGGTGTTGGTGTTATGTTCAGCCAGCGCAAAAGCGTCCGAATGGGTGAATACCGAGCTAAACATTGCACGTCAACTCAACCGCCAAATCGTGCCTTTGCATATTGCAGATAGCGAAGAAGATGCCATCCCCGATTATTTGCTAGGGATCACCCGTGCAGATATGCGCGATACGCAAAAACAGCGCCGTCACTTAGAAATTTTGATTCGGGGTTTGGTCAGCAAACGCAAGCAGATTCGCCTGCGCACGTTACGAAGAAAAAACGATGAAAGCGTCTAAAAAGTGTAAAAATATTTCTTTCTCTACCCATTTTATTGTATTTACGAGGAATTTAGTTTATTTTACACAAATAAAAGGTGTTGTATTTCCCCTCAAATTCTTATATTGTGAGGGAGGTTACGCTTACGCATAGAGTTCTGATGGTTAAACATGAGGACAACGTGCAAAGGAAACCCTTAAGTCGCGCTTCCAACGTTAAACTTAAGGGTTTCTTTTTTTTCACTGGCGTAAAAGGGAAAACCGCCAGTGAGGATAACTCCATCAAACGTTGAATGATGTCGATAGGGCGTCTATAACCGGTTTGAAGAAGTGATGTTTTTAGTGTTTTTGTTTGTGGTGGTCATCGTCGCTAGCCCTAAAGCCTCAACGTCATCACAGTAGGGAACAAAAATGTGACTAAAACCTGACAAAATCACATTTATTGACATCTTCTAGGATACCATTTCTTTTACATACTCACCATCATCAATATTTGTCGTTCGCGTCGAAGTTATAAAAATAAAACCGATTTTTCACTCAAAGTTAATATACAGTTATTTTTGTAAGTTTTTCTTTAGAATCTACATACTACTCATAGTTACTAGTTGACAGTTTGGGTGAAATTGTCTATCTTGTTTATGTTTCCCAATATGAAATTTGTAAATACTCATGACAACTCTTAATGAAGTTTCAGATAACCCACCCAACCCGTCTGTGGTGTATGCTCGGCAGCGCTTCATGACCCACTGTCCCAACTGTGGAATGAGAACTATATTTCATTACGCAGGGGTTCAGAAGTGGTCGGTTGATGTTGCGCGAAAGACACACCAACCGACTTCTGTGAGTTTGTGGAACTGCTCTCATTGTGGCAGTACATTTACCCGCCAAACGTTGGCGAAGGCAAAGAAATAGATTTCCCCGAATCTATTTTGCCGTTCTCCCTTTAAACAAAACTGATACTTCCCCCACCATATTTTAGCGCGTGGTAAGCAAGCGCCAGCGCGATCACATAATCATCATGCAAGCCTTCGGTCGCTGTAAAGCGATACCCTCCTCCCGGTAATTTCACCTGTATATATCCGACTAGCTCATGGATCAACGTTTCGTGGCGTGGAATACGAATTTGTTGATGTTCAAAGGCCACAGCCAGCGCATCGATGAGAGGTGCTTTGCTGACGGCGGTCATGCTGAAGGGGCGAATAGGAAGCCCTGCCCGTTGTAACAACTCGATGTTCACTGACCCCATGCTGTTGCTTTCGGCGAAGGCGGTTTGTACACCCCATGTTTTGAACAATGTGGAGATGCGTTCTCGCTGAATGATCCAATCCAAATGACGGAAGCGTTCCACCGCGACAACATGATGCGTTTCAGCATCCATGATACAGATTGCGGTGTAATCATCCTGACGCCCCCAATCGATACCCGCAACATAACGATGATGTGGCTCGGGTTGAGCGGGAAGATCGGTCACGGCATCGTCGATGTGACGGAACACCACGCCTTCATCTTGAACGAATTCAGCCAAATATTCGACCCGAAAGACGCGCTCGGTAGTCGTGAGGCGAATTTGCTCCAAGTCTTCCGTCCGTATTTTGGGGTTGTCATCGGAACGATAATGAAACGCCTGCCATTCAGGATGCGCATCATCCACCCCATGGGTATACACACGCCAAAACCAGTTGAAGCCGTAAGGCGTGCTTAAAAACAACGCGCCCCCACGCCGTTCGAGAAGCATCGGCTGTACCACTTGATACCAAATCGAAGGCTTCATAAAGGCCGCTTCATCGAGAACGACAAAATCTAACCCGGCACCCCGTAGGTGATTCGGTGCGTGCGCACTGCGAAAGGCGATCCAGCCTCCATTAGAAAAGGTGATGCGCAGGTTACTTTTTTCGATCTGGACTTCAGGGTCGAGCTGTTCGCTCAGGTGGCACAGGTCACGCCATACTTGGTCAGACATCGCATAGGTAGGGGATAACCACCAACAGGCTTTGCCTTGTAAGGCTTGTTCGAGCAGTATCCACTTTGCAACTTCGGTTTTTCCAAAGCGTCGGCCACAAGCAACCACCCGAAAGCGAGCCGTGTTTTCATAAATCGCTTTTTGGGCAGGGTGCAGGTCAAAACCGCTCACTTCGCGCAAACGTGCCGTAATCGTCATGGAGTCCTCCTTTCAAGCCTAGAGACACAAAAGCCAACATCTGCGTTTTTCTAAAATGACCCTTCGGGGCGAATCATTTACGCCCGCAGATGCTGGCTTATGGTTGATGATAGACCATATGTTCTATGTGAAGGGGTATAAACATCCCCTTTTTATCTTGTCTAGCGCACATTACACCTCAGTTTAAATGGAGTTTATTCTTCGCTTTGGGAAAGGGGAAGCAAACGAAGCCCACGAAATTTGTGTGGGATGCGGTATAAACGGCCTTGCGCTTCTAACTTATCAAGGTGACGTACTACGGTGTTGCGGCTCATGTAACAGCCATCAGAAATTTCGCTGATGGTGGGCGGGCAATTTTCGCGCTCGATAAAACTCACAACAAACTGATACACCAATTCCGAAATTGGGTTGGTTTTATAAAGGTTTGCCCGCTTTTGTTTGAGAGACGTGAATTGTTTTGTCATCGTTAAGATAACCTCCTTTCATGTTACAAAAATGAAATCGTTGAATTTACTGTATCATAAAATCAGAACATATATTCGGTATATTACGCTTGATATTGCATATAAGTTGGTTTGGAATTGGTTATTTTAGGAATCTAACAGTCTCATTTAAAATAAGATGAGTTCACAAAGGGATAGAGGGATTATGGATTTTCTAAAACGTTTATTGGGTGGAGGCAAGGCTCAAGGGCCAGGCGGTGACCCTGACGGGTTATATTTTTATGTCAAACCTTATGGGTGCGACGAAGTGGTGAAATTTCGCGTGCATCGGTATAACGATTTGAGCGCTCATGACGAGGGTGATCGCATGTTTGCGCGTAAAGGCGTCCGTGGAAGTGTGTGCACGCGCACGGTTGAAGTTGAGCTGTATTTCGACAAAAAATACAATCTGGTGGACAGCACCTTACAAGGTGGCGAACTGGTGACCGAGACGGATTATTTGGTCTGGCTGGCAAGCCAAAGCCCTTCTGAAACAGCGTCAACCGAGTAACGTCTTCCCAAAACAAATACTGATCGGGCTGTTCACATATTCGCCATAACACGGGATCGGGTGATAATCCATCGCGTGGTACAAACCGATGGCTTCGAGTTGGCGCGTGCCCGTTTCTAGGATGAGATGGGTGTAGTAATGCCCTATCGCGATTTGTTCTAGCGTGTTCAATATATGCCGTGAAATGCCCTGCCCCCGCGACGCTCGGCGGACATACATACGTTTAATTTCGCCGACATTCTCATCTTCTGTGGGGCGTAACGCTCCACAGCCTACAGGCTCCTCATCTAACCATGCGACGACAAAGGCCGCGCGCGGGACGCTCACATGATGCGGATTGAACCCTGCGGTGCCATCTGTGCCATAGGTTGCGCCTAAATCTAGCGAAAGTTCTGTGATTAAGCGTAGACTAGTTTCGCTGTGCGGGTTTTCGATCATGACCGTGAGCGCCATTGTCCATTCTCCCCTCGTCGCCTTGATCCATCAGTTTCTTTAAGCGTAATGGGAATCGGCTTCGCTGAAAATTACCTAGACTGACAATAATCTGCGCCATTTCTTCGTGGATAAGTTCTATAGGGGACTTCACCTGCTTCGCTGACGCTCAGCCGTCCTCTCCGTGGGGAGAGGACAAATACGTATCTCATTTTGAGGCAGGTTACATTTTGGGGACAGGGCACCTCACCTGCTGCGCTACGCTTAGCCGTCCTCTCCATGGGGAGAGGACAAAGGACGCGAACAGGATAGGTTATATCTTGGTGGGCAAGTCGGTGACTTGCCCACCCCATTTCTGAATCTCATCCATTCGTTGATAACCAGAAACAAAACGGACAGGGCATGCCCTGTCCCTACAAAAATCCTGATTTGTGACCTAATTCTTTCCCGCCCTCTCCCCACGGAGAGGGCACGATAGCATAGCTATCGGGGTGAGGTGCATTTAAAAACGGAGAGGGCGCCTAAGCGCAACAGGCAAGGTTATATAAAAAGAATTCAAAAGGGCGATCCGTTGGATCGCCCTTTACAAAATAGTTAACGCACAAGACCGTGTTTGCTGTTGGTGACCGCGCCGTCATCGGCTTGGGAAACCAAACGCGCATATTTCGCCATAACGCCATTGTTATAGTGCGGGGGAGGCGCTGACCATTCTGCACGACGAGCTTCTAACTCCGCATCGCTTAATTCGACGTTGAGCGAACGCGCTTCGACATCACATACCACGATGTCGCCTTCTTGAAGCAGACCGATTGCCCCACCAACCGCGGCTTCAGGCGCAACATGACCAATCATCAGCCCACGCGTCGCACCGCTAAAACGGCCATCGGTCATGAGCAGGACATCATTACCCAGTCCTTGCCCGACCAAAGCGGCCGTCACCTGCAACATTTCTTGCATGCCCGGTCCCCCCACAGGGCCTTCGTAACGGATGACGACGACATCCCCCTTATTAATTTGCTGTGCTTTGACCGCTGTGAAGGCTTCAATTTCACTGTTGAAAATGCGAGCAGGGCCGCGGAAATATTTCGGCTCGATGCCTTTTAATTTCACGACGCTTCCGCTAGGGGCAAGGTTACCTTTGAGGATGTGCA
This sequence comes from uncultured Anaerolineae bacterium, assembly GCA_934216615.1. GTDB lineage: Bacteria > Chloroflexota > Anaerolineae > Aggregatilineales > Phototrophicaceae > Flexifilum. The sequence goes on from CAKQCB010000004.1 coordinate 191,534, forward strand.
GACCGCCGTTGACATTGATCGGATTGTCGAGCGGACGAATCACAGTTTGACCGGGCGTTTCACTGGCACTGGCGGCTTCTTCGGCTAATGTCTTGCCCGTGCATGTGAGCGTGGAGCCATCCACATATCCTCCTTCAATGAGGCGTTGAGTGAGCAGACGATTCCCACCCGCACGGTACATCTCCACCGCGGTATATTTCCCTGTGGGAAGCATGTCGCAGATGAGAGGGGTACGCTTGCTGATGGCTTCAATATCATCAATGGTAAATTCAATTCCCGCTTCACGAGCAAAGGCCAACGTGTGCAAAACGCCATTGGTAGACCCCCCACTAGCGGCAACGGCGGCAATCGAATTTTCTAAAGACTTTCGCGTGATGAGTTTGCTAGGGCGCAGGTCTTGTTCGATCATCTGCAAGATGAGTTCGCCCGCGTTGATCGAAACACGATCTTTGTTGTCGTCCATTGCCGGAATGTCGGCCATACCCATCGGGCAAATGCCCAAAACTTCGGCGGCCATTGCCATGGTGTTGGCGGTGAATTGACCGCCACACGCGCCCGGCCCGGGACAGGCCACATCTTCAATTTCGCGCAGTTCCTCTAGGGTGATGCGTCCAGCGGTATACGAGCCGATGGCCTCAAACACTTCTTGAACAGTGATTTTCTTCCCGCGATATTCACCCGCATCAATGGACCCACCGTAGAACATGATCGACGGAACATCCATGCGAATCAACGACATGATGGTGCCGGGCATCGTTTTATCGCATGCGGCAAGGGTGATGATGCCATCAAAAAAGTTACCCCGCGCCACCAATTCAATTGAGTCGGCGATCACCTCACGGCTGACGAGCGAGGCTTTCATGCCTTCCGTCCCCATGGTGATGCCGTCGCTGATGGTGATGGTATTAAATTCGAGAGGGGTTCCCCCTGCGCGACGAATCCCTTCTTTCACTTTGGCCGAAAGACGGCGTAAGTGAAAGTTGCAAGGGCCGATTTCGGTCCATGTGTTGGCGATGCCAATGAGTGGTTTCTTTAAATCTTCGTCGGTCAAACCAATGGCTTTGAGCATCGAACGAGCAGCGGCGCGGTCAGTGCCTTCTAAGAGGGTACGGCTACGTAATCCAGCGATCCTATCACGGATTTCGGGGGAGTCTGACATGATCTATCCTTATCCAAATAAGCAGTGGGGAATTTTCCCCTCTGATTGTAACGCAAAAGTTATTATTGGGGTGCAGTCCAAGAAATGCTTTGGGGGTTGATGGGATAATCTGAGACGGGGAGGACACCCCCTCTCCCCATGTCACTCGACTTGTTTATTGCGATTCACCACGCCCTACTCTACCCTAGCAGGATGACCACACCGAATCTGTAAGGGAAAGTTCAGTTTTGGGTCTTACCGCGTGAAAAGGCAAAACAACATGAACATTTCTCGAAAAAGATGAAGATAGGTATAATTTCGGAAGTCGCGGCATAACATGATAAAGGTTTAAGAAGCATGTCGTCAGAAAATCGTTTACAAGAACTACGCGCTGAAATTGACAGCGTGAACGCTCAACTTCTGGAACTATTGAGCAAGCGTGGCACCATTGTCGCCGAAATCGGTAAAGTGTTGAATGAAATCGGCTCACCGCATTATGATCCTTCACGCGAAGCTGAAATGCTCACCGCCTTGGAACGCTCCAATAAAGGCCCCTTTAGCAACGAGACGATTAAGGCATTATTCCGCGAAATTTTCCGCGCGTCACTAGCGCTTGAAGAACAACAAGCTCGGGCAAAAATTCGCGTACAGCGCAAGACGGCAGATGAACGTACGATCATCACCTTGCCCGGCGGTACAAAAATTGGTGACGGCAGTTTCCAATTGATCTCTGGCCCGTGTGCAGTCGAATCCTTCGAACAAATGGATGAAACCGCAGCGGCGCTGGCGGCGCGTGGGGTCAAGGTCTTACGCGGGATGGCCTATAAGCCTCGTACATCACCCTACGACTATCAGGGCATGGGCGAAGAAGGCTTAAAAATTGCCCGTGAAGTCGCCAACAAATACGGCATGTCGGTTTGTAGCGAAATCATGGACAAGAGCCAAATTGATATGTTCATGGATTATGCCGATATTTTCTGGGTGGGCGCGCGCAATATGCAGAACAGCTTCTTATTACGCGCACTCGGCCACATTAACAAACCCGTGATCTTAAAGCGTGGGTTGTCGGCAACCTTAGAAGAATTTTTATACGCGGCAGAATATATCGTCAGCAGTGGCAACCCGAATGTGATCTTGATCGAACGCGGGATTCGCACGTTTGAAAAATGGACGCGCAACACGCTGGATATAGGTGGCGTCGCGGTCTTAAAATTGGAATCTCACCTTCCTGTCGTGGTGGATATTTCGCACTCAGCAGGTCGTCGTGATATTGCCAAGCCGTTAGCGCGGGTTGCCAAAGCCAGCGGTGCCGATGGCTTGATGGTCGAAGTACACCCGAACCCACCCGTCGCGGTGAGCGATGCCAAACAACAACTGTACATCCATGAGTTCAACGAACTGATGGATGATCTCGATAAAGTGATCTTGAGTCAGTAGGTTGCAAATGAGAAGTGGACTGGGTGAGGGTTTATTTGCTGTTGCTTCCCCAGTCCATTCACGCTTATTTGAAGCACAGCCTGTGAAGGAACGCGCGATGCCCCCACCGACGACTGCATTATTGATCTTAGACGCTCAAATCGGCTTTTTTCAAAATGACCCGAGCGTATTTGATGCAGATAATATGTTGATGCGCATCGGCGTTTTGATCGACCGAGCGCGGGCGGCGAATATTCAGGTGGTGTACATGGAAAATGTCGCAAAACCTGAAGTGGATGGGCCGATCCATCCACAATTAGCGCCCCACAAAAATGATATTGTTCTGCCTAAACGAACGCCGGACGCGTTCCACCAGACCGATCTTCACCCCGCGCTCAAAGCGGCCCATGTCGATACATTGGTGATTGTGGGGTTTCAAACCGAACTCTGCGTTGATACGACGTGTCGGCGTGCATGGAGCATGGGCTATCATGTCACCTTAGTGAGCGATGCCCACAGCACATTTCCGCCGATCAACGGGGGCTTGACGCCCTCTCAAATCATCGCGCATCACAATGAAGTTTTGGCGACTTTTGTTTATCCGGTTCCTTGTTCTGAAATTGTATTTTGAAGCCTGTGACTGAACCTACGTCGATTCTTTTCATTACAACGTATGTCGGCTTAGGGGGTGGCGAAACCTCTTTGCTCACGTTGGTGTCGCACCTTGATCCCGCTCAATTTCGCCCGCATCTGCTCGTCCCTCAAGAAGGTCAGCTCACTGCGTTATGGCGTGAACGAGGCTGGCCTGTGCATGTTCAGCCATTTCGAGGGGCGTCGGTCTATTTCATCCCCGCGATCTGGGCAAGCTTCCCAATCACAGGGTATATTCGCCAATTGATCGCACAAGAAAATATTCACCTTGTGCACAGCGACTATCACAGCTTGCCGTATGCGGTGCCTGCGTCGCAACAGCGCGATGTGCCGATTATCTGGACGTGCTGGGGATGGTGGTTTCATCCCAAAGCATGGCAGCGACAATTTTTTCAACAGCCCCAACTCACCTTTGCCGCTTCATGGGCGATCAAAGAGGGGTTTTTAGGCGAACCACCGTTTATGTCACCCGAAGCGGTTCGTGTCTTGGTGCCGGGCGTGGATATTCAGCGCTTCCGCCCAAACATCGACGGGATGATGATCCGCAAAGAAGCGAGCATCCCTGAAGATGCACCGCTGGTGGCGATGATCGCACGTTTTCAAGATGTGAAGGGGCATCACACCTTTCAAGAGATGATTCGTCTGGTCAGTCATCGGGTGCCGAACGCACGTTTTATCGTCGCGGGCGAAAATGTACATGGGGTTTCGTCCGATGAAGCCTATAAACAAGATATTTTACGGGTTGCCAGCACAGACCCGATTTTGCGGGAAAAATTAGTCTATCTCGGTTTTCGTGAGGACGCGGAACGGGTGATCGCAAGCGCCGATGTCATCGTGTGCGCGTCCCGTTTTGAAAGTTACGGAATGGTGAATGTGGAAGCGATGGCCTCGGGCAAACCTGTCGTCAGCACACGGCGCGGTGGCCCTTCAGAAACGGTAGTCGATGGCGTGACCGGCTTCTTGGTTGACCCTGAAGATGCGCTCAGCCTTGCGGATAAAGTGACCCTCTTGTTAAAAGACCCTGATCTACGTCAAAATATGGGGCGGGCGGGACGCAAGCGCGTCGAAGACCTGTTTTCTGCCCAAGCCCAAGCCGATACCTTTACTGAAGCGATCACCCCGCTCATTCAGCGCTGAGGATATTAGAGTTATGCGCATTTTATTTATTTCACGAAGCCCAACGATGCCCTTATTCCTCGGTGATCGCCTCATCTTGTATCATCTGGCACACTCTTTGGCACAGCGTGGGCATACATTTGATTTGTTGGCGTTGGATGATCGTCCGGATTTAACATCCGAACGGCATGCTACTGATATTCCGTTCAATCACGTCGGCTATTTTCCGTCCACCAGCCGAAGCATGGTCAAGGTGCTTCAGCAGACGGTCTTCGGGATGTCGCGCTTTTCCAAAGCGACCACATCGGCGACCTCGCCCGCGCTGGCTGAAGCGATTGTGCGCCGTGTGCAATCGACAGCCTATGACGTGGTGCATTTTTTTGGCGGAATGCAAGTGTACGAGTATGCGTCATTTGTCGGGTCACTACCGAAACTCATCTCCCCTTACGAAAGCTACACGTTATATCTCAAGCGTGAGGTCGAAGCGGGACATGGTGGCTTGATGACCTCGCTACGCAGTTACGCCTCACGTACTTACGAGAGTTTTATGTTCGATCCGTTTAAGCGCGTGGTGGTGGTCAGCGAACGTGACCGTGAGATGTTGCAAACGCTGAACCCAACAACCCCGCCCGATCATTTTGTAGTGATCCCCAACGGGGTGATCTTCAACCCTAAACCTGAGTACACACGCGAACCCGCATCCTTGTTGTTCACAGGCAACTTTGAATATGCCCCGAACGTGATTGCGGCGGAACATCTGATCAAAACGATTTTTCCTGCGGTACGTCAGCAAGTGCCCCATGCTAAATTGTGGTTGGTGGGGAACGCCCCTCCGCCCTCATTACTCCAACATGCGGATGAATCGATCATCATCACAGGGCGTGTGCCGGATGTCGTTCCCTATTTAGAGCAAGCGACGATTTATGTCAGCCCGTTGACGGTGGGCGCAGGCATCAAGAATAAGATTTTAGAAGCGATGTCGGCCGGATGTCCGGTGGTGGCAACACCCATCAGCTTAGATGGCATTGCAGCGCAGGATGGCGTCCATGCGTTGGTTGCCCCTCTTGAAGGGATCGCGTCGCAAGTGGTTCGGCTTTTAGGCGACACGCCGTTACGTCAGCAGTTAAGCCGTGATGCACAGGCGTTGATACAAACGCGCTACAGTTGGCAACATGTGGCGAGCGCTTACGAAACGTTATACGAGACGGTAAAAGGGTTATGAGTGTTCCTTCCCAGACATTCCCCAAAACATTGATCATGATTCCGGCGTTTAATGAGGCCGACAGCATCGCGCTGGTGATTGGTAAAATCCGCGCGCATGCTCCATGGGCAGATATCGCTGTGATCAATGATGGGTCTACCGATCAAACGGCGGCGATTGCGCAAGCCAACGGCGCGATCACGCTCAAACTGCCGTATAACGTGGGGATTGGTGCGGCGGTGCAGACGGGCTTTTTGTATGCCGACCAGTTTGGCTATGAGGTCGCGGTACAAAATGACGGCGACGGTCAACACCCCGCTGAAGAAATCCCGCTGTTGGTGCGCTCGCTCATCGACCAAAAAACAGATGTCATGATCGGCTCACGTTATATCGAAGATCGTGGCTATGTCACGCCGTTACCGCGTCGTGTTGGGCAGGCGTTCCTGTCGGGCCTGATCCGCATTATCACCCGTAAAAAAATGACCGATCCGACGTCCGGCTTTCGGGCGTCGAATCGGCAGGTGATCGAATATTGTGCGAGAAATTATCCGTATGATTACCCTGAGCCGGAAGCCATTGTGATGTTACACCGCGCGGGGTTCACGTTGGGTGAAATCCCGGTGACGATGAACGCCCGCTACGGCGGTATTTCATCTATCAACGCATGGAACAGTGGCTATTATATGATCAAGGTCACGCTGGCAATCTTGGTTGGTTTACTTCGCAGTACCAAGAAAGCCTAGCCCAGACTGAGAAATTCCTCTTTCAAAATGCCCTCTAACGATTCTAGCGGATACACCACTTGCAGGATGCCAGCCGCATACGGCGCCACTTGATATTGGTTGAAGAAGATGATCAAACCGTCGGCGGTGAGTGCGAAGTTGGCGAAGTCGGGAATTTCATCCGTACCTTGCGCGATCCATTCGGGGTCAGCCCCTCCGCCAAGTTGTTCGGCTAAGTTCTCTTGGGCGAAGGACGCAAGGGCATCGACAATATCCACGTCTGATTCGAGCAGGTCAGAAAGGGAATAGACCGTATCCGTGATGGGGTCAAAACTGTAGGTGATGCGCACCGTGTTCGGATGAGCGCCTCCCGTAAATGTGCTGACATCAACGGCATAGGCCATGAGCGTGTCGGAATACGGATAGGCTTCATAGGTCACATACAACGAATGCGGCCCCGGTAAGTAGAGACGATCTGCAAAGGTTTCAGCAAAGATGCCATTCACTTGGGCAAACTGTTCGTTGAGCAGGCTGTTGATCTGTTCGGCAACGGTTGGATACTCGGCTAAGTCCGCAGGAAGTTCAAGGTAAACCTCCATTTGCATCGTCAGCACGCAGGCGTTTTTGTCGGCGTTGTAGGTTTGAAATGTGGCATCACAGGGGGTGGTTTCTTGCGCATAGGCGCTGAAGGGAAGCGCCATTAAAGCGAACGCAAGGATGCTTAATAGTTTCAGTCGCATGATCTTTTCCTTTCATCAACTAGATCACATCATCACCTTTCATTATACCCCGTTGGCTTAAGTAGAACGGCTGAAATACAACAACCGAGTTAATAGCCCGATGAGTAAAAGGCTGATGACCAGCGCAACCCATAGCGATTGTGTCAACGCCCCGCCGAGGATCATCAAGCTCGCGCAGAACAACACCGCATACTCATAGCGCAGGGCATTACGCGCAAACATATGCGTAGAAAAGCGCACATGCTCAAGGGCGAGGCACACGCTGACCATGAACAGGCTGGCAACTGCGAGGCACAACACAGAGAAGATGTCGGCGTTGAAGGTTTGAAATTGAATGAGCACCGCGCTCAAGACGCCAATCATGGCAAAGGCGAAGGGGAAAGCGGTTTGGCTGAAAAAGAGTGTCCAGTTGTTGACTGGGGTGAACTGGCGCAAGAATGGCTGTTGCAGAGATTCACTAAAGAACTGGATCAGTTCACGCGGGCGAAGCTGGATAATCAAGATGAAGACGAGAAGCCAAATTTGCAGGGATTCAGTCCCGCCAATGCGCAGTAGGCTGATCACAATCGACGGTAGGATGAAGCCACTACGGATGAATTGAAACACCTTGAGCGGGGATGGGCGTAATGTCGCGATGTAAACCCGTCCCATCAAAGTTTTGGGGATGCTTCGGGTGCGTGGCAGGTGACCGCGCAGGCGCTTCATTTTGGCTAAGCGCGCTTGCTTTTGAATTTGTACGATCACGTCAGCGGCGATGATCGGGCCAAACACACCCAAACGCTGAACCCGCGCATAGAGTTGGCTCGCGTCCATGATGCGGGGCATGTGCAGGCGACTTCCCGCCGTGTACAGGGTCACAGCGCCGACTAGCATCATGCCGAGGATCAAGGCAACATCACCCCCAGAGAGCGGCGCGGTGAGCGTGCGAAGCCAGACATGACCAACCGAAAGAAAAATGTCGGGCAAAAGCCAGCATCCGAACAAGACGAGAGGAATCGTCACCAGATAATACACGGGTTGATAGCGCGCTTGGGTATTTTGTTTATGGAGCGCCAAGCCCCACCCCAACGCGCCGACGGCGTAACTGATGAAAAATGACACGGCAAAAATCTGTAATGCGGTGCGGTTGATGTCGGGCAGGCGGGTGTTCCACGCAAAAAATAACGCGATCAGCGTGGCGAACGAAGCGACTAAGAACGAAAGCAACGTTTGTTGACGGATGAAATACACCCAGATCAGCGCGGGACGTGAAACCGGCGCGGGGGCGATATAGTGCAAGTCTGCCGAACGCATTTTCAGCGGTGGGTTACGGTATAGATAGACCAGATAAACGAGGATGAGCAATGTCAAGCTGATGGGCATTAAGCGGGTGAAAATGTCCAAAAGTTCAGGGTTGCGCACTTCGTCACTCAACAGGCGCACTTGGTCCACCCCAAAGGCGACGAGTGTGAACAGCCAAAAGCCCCAAAAGGCGATCACGTAAGCTTGGTACGCCTTAGAACTTTCCCGATCAACCCCTAACAAGCCGAGCCAATACCGGATATCACGCTTGAGGATTTTGATCTCTTTGAAAGCCAGCGTTTGAAAGTCAGTCCACATGACTCAACAACTTCACTAAGTCGAGGGCATCGTCAGGGGGCAAGCTGTCTACACCGCCATCGTGTAAGTGAAAGATCACGTCAGGTTTGCCATAGTCGAGTAACCGATGTGTGCTCAATAGCACACTGCCGTGTTGGGTTTTATAGTCGTTCAGGATGCCCCATAACGTCTGTGAGGCGAGCGCATCCAACGGGCCGAAGGGTTCATCCAGCAAAAGCAAAGGCGGTTGCACCAACAAGGCCATGCTCAAGGCGAGTTTGTAACGCATTCCGCGCGAATAGGTGAAGGGAAACGCATGACGCTGTTCGCTCAGTTGGAACTGCTGTAAAAGCGGGTCGGCCTTATCTTGCCAGCGCGCAATATGATTCAGTTGGGCGATGAATTGCAGATGTTCCCACGCGGTCAACTCGTCGTAAAACTCAGGCGTGTCGGGGACGAAGACCACCTGTTTCTGATAGGCGCGGTCTTTGCTGGAAGACGATACGCCGTGAACGTGAATCGGCTCATCTTCGACTTCAGTCCAAGCGGCAATACAACGTAACAACGTCGATTTGCCCGCGCCGTTTTGCCCGACCAACAAGCCCATTTGATGCGTGTTGAGCGTCAGCGAAACATCGTTCAGGATGCGTAAGGTACTGTACTGGTAATGGAGGTGTTCAACGGTAAGGATGATGCAACCCCTTCACACAAAATAAGTCGGATGAATGTGGGGGATTGTAGCATAACTCAGCGGGGGAACACGCAGATTAACGTGCCGTCCTGTAAAAAAAACGGACATCCATTGGATGCCCGTTATCTCAGTCTATTCAACCGTGTGCGCTGACGTTAATCGTCGCTGCGTCGCACCAAACGATCACGGATTTCATTGACTGCGCGCGTCAACAAAACATCGTTGTCGATGCTCTCTTGGACACTACGGCAGGCATGAAGCACTGTGCTGTGTTTACGCCCGCCAAATTCGTCCCCAATTTGGGGCAAAGATAAATTGGTCAATTCCCGCGAGAGGAACATGGCGATTTGTCGCGCGGTATTGATGCGTTCGTTACGGCGTGGCCCCGTCAAATCTTGGATGGTGAGGCCGAAGTAACGCGACGCCACATCAATGACTTGGGGCGCTGTCACATTAAAACGGGGACGGTGATAGCCTTCGAGAATATCTTCCGCAAGGTCACGGGTGATCGGCGTCTGCGTTAACTGCATCGTGGCGATCATCTGCGTGAACATGCCTTCCATTTCGCGGACGCTGTTCACGGCGCGTTCGGCCAGCATTTCTAAGACGTGCTTGGAAACGGTCATCTTGCGCTCGGCGATCCAGTTTTTGAGGATGGCTAAGCGGGTTTCCAAACTGACGGGCTGAACTTTCGCAATCAAACCACCTTCAAACCGTGAGCGTAAACGCGCTTCGAGCGTTTCGAGTTCGTTCGGGTGACGGTCTGACGCTAAGATCACCTGTTTGTTGTAGGTGTAGAGCGTATTGAAGGTGTGGAAAAATTCTTCTTGGGTGGTATCTTTCCCCGCGATGAATTGGATATCGTCAATTAACAGGACGTCGGCGGTACGGTATTTTTCGCGGAACATCGCCGTTGAGCGTGTGCGGATCGAGTCGATCAAGTCATTGGTAAAAACTTCGGATGGCACGTACACCACGCGCATATTACGGCTGCGGCATTCGTGCGCAATCGCTTGTAAAAGATGAGTTTTCCCTAAACCGACCCCACCATAAATAAAAAATGGATTGTAGGCAACGGCTGGACGTTCTGCGACAGCCAGCGCCGCCGCCAACACCATCGAGTTTTCATTTCCGGCGATGAACCGATCAAAGGTATAACGCGCGTTTAATTCAGATTCGGGCAGTTCAGGACGTTGTGGACGCGCAACCTGTTGGTGCAACGGGGTTTGCACCGTTTCTTGTGGGGTTTCTTGTTCCGAAAGGGCGCGGAATAACGGCATATCATCGGTGTGCTTAGCCGACGTTTTGGGAATATCTACGGGTTGAGGCGCTTTGATGATTTCAAAGCGAATCTCGACAGACTGCCCATAGATATCGCTGACAAGACGGCGCACGCCACGGTAAAAACGATGCTGAAGCATGTCGCGCGCATAACTATTTTTTACGCCAATGATAAAAGTATTCTCATCAAAACCAATTAAGCGAGCGTCCCGCAACCATGTTTCAAAAGTTGCGCGGTCGAATTGGAGTTCTAATTGGTGGTATGCGGCGTTCCAAGCGTCCTTTGGGTTCACTTTTGGTCACTCTTTCATACAGGTTGCGGTGAATATGTAAATGACTGCATACACTTCACCCCGCTTCAATACAAATATCAATATTAAGCAGACACATGGCGAACCATGTGATCATTAGTGTGTAAGGCATCACTGTACAACGGGTTGATTTTGAGCAGGTTGTGTTTCTATATCCACATTATGGGGAACAAACTGGAAACCTTAGTTTCCAATGGGAATGCTCAATTTCATGTGTAAAGTTCAGTATAACGGATGATTGCAATAGACTCAACAGATTTGACCCTGTCAAACCTTAAAGAATGTCAAATTTTAAGGTTGGGATATTTTCTGATCATTTTTGAAAATGGTATGCCTTCATTTATTGTTTATTGTAGGATATATATCCCAATTTTTAACTTTTATTTGGGTAAATATGGGATATATATCCCAATAATTACGTTTTAAGACCCTTGTCGTTAGTCTTTAGAAAACAGCTCAAAAATTTAACATTTGGATAAATCCTGTTTTTTATGATCAGTTTCGTAAATTTTTCGACCCCTTTTAAGCGAAGCTAACGACAAATCCCAAATTAAGCGTTACAATCAAAAACGTACTCAGTAATATGAATGGTAATATACTTGCCTAAGAATAAAGGTACATTAAATGTTTTTGGTAGACAGCGTTGCCATTTATGTTAAAATGAATTCTTAGGGTTTCTAACCAATTGCAAACATTAACAATGTGATGAGCTTAAAAGATGACTAATCGACCCGACCCAGAAACAGATATATACCCGAAAAAAGACGGGGATTTTATTTACCAAGAAGTAACTGAAGGTACCAAACCGGATACAATCAAAGTGTCGGCGAAATCACGCTCAACCGCTGTTGCAGGTGCTATCGCAGCTGTGATTCGTGAACACCACCATGCAGAAGTACAGGCAATTGGAGCCGGCGCTGTCAACCAAGCGGTCAAAGCGTTAGCGATTGCACGCGGTTATCTCAACAGTGACCAAATAGAAATTGTCTGTATTCCTTATTTTACTGAAGTTCTGATTGAAGATCAGGAAAGAACTGCAGTACGTTTTATTGTTGAACCCCGCCCTCCTCGCTAGAAAATTATCACTCAAAGTTATTATTCATTGGGGCGTGTGCATAAGATACACGCCTCATTTGTATTGTATATTCCCCACCAAACAGGTTAAATAAACCCTCTTATGATCTATGTTCATTTTGAGGGGTAACCTCCATCATGCGTTTAGACCTGCATCTCCATACCCATGCCTCTGACGGTCAATTCTCAGCGGAAGAAGTTGTTGCCCAAGCGCTTGCGCTCGGCTTGAATGTGATCGCGATCACCGACCATGACACCACTGAAGGCGTCTTGCCCGCCCAGACCGCCGCTGCGTCTACCTCATTACAGGTGTTGGCAGGCATCGAGCTGAGCGCTGAAGATGATGCGGGCGACGTTCACATGTTGGGCTACTGTCTGAATATCGCCAACCCCATCCTCCAAGAACGCTTACAAGATTTTCGAGAAAATCGTTATTTTCGGGGCAACCAAATCCTCAAGAAGCTGGCGACACTGGGCGTCAATGTGTCATGGGAACGGGTTTTAGAAATGGCGGGGGTTGAAAATGATGACCCGACGCAAGCCAGTTCCATCGGCAGACCGCACATCGCACGGGCGATGGTCGAAGCGGGATATGTAGACACGGTGAAAGAGGCGTTCAATCGCTATATTGCCAATGATGGGCCTGCATACGTCGCGCGGACGCGCCTCACACCAGAAGAAGCTATTGAGCTGATCCATACCGCGCAAGGGGTGGCGGTGTTAGCCCACCCGGGGTTACTGCCCCAGCATGTGGCGATGGTGGAGCGTCTCGTCCCCGCAGGGTTGGATGGCGTCGAAGTGGTGCATCCCCAAAACACGGAAAACGTGCGCCTTGACCTGCGCGGACTGGCAAAAATTCACGGCTTGGTCATGACGGGAGGAAGTGACTTTCACGGCCCGAACATCAAAGAGGTGAAGATGGGCAGTGTCAACCCACCGCCCGACGCGGTGACGCAGTTGTTAGAACGCGCCGAACGGTATCAATAAACTGCCTCAACATTGATCTCTGAAATCGGATAGTCCCGTTTTTGAAGCGCGTTTATGATTGAACTATCATCAGAGATTGAGAAAGCAATGGACATGACGGACACCCTTTTTGCAGAACGTTGGCAGGCATTCATCAACCGCGACGCCCAAGCGGACGGTCAATTTGTCGGCGCGGTCAAGACGACAGGGATTTACTGTCGGCCTTCTTGCCCTGCACGCAAGCCCAAGCCCGAGAATGTCGAATTTTTTTACCTTCCGGCAGAAGCTGAAAAAGCGGGATACCGCCCCTGCAAACGATGTCAACCGCGCACTATCACGATACTTGACCCGCGCTTGGCGTTGGTACAGGCGATCTGTGATCACATTTGTGACCATATCCAAACCCCAGACCAGTTGACCAACACGGCGCTGGCGTCGTATTTTAACTTCTCGGCAGATTATCTTCAGTCGCTGTTTAAATCGGTCTTGCACATCACCCCACATCAATATATGGAGGTGTTGCGGGTACAGCATTTAAAACAAACCTTGCGCCAATCCAGTTCAGTGACACATGCCATTTATGAAGCGGGCTTCAGCGCGCCAAGCCGTGTATACGAACGGTCTGCCAAACACATCGGCATGACACCCGTTCAATACCGCGAAGGCGGTCAAGGCATTGAGATTCGTTACGGCACGTTCGCCTGTCATTTGGGCGTCCTGCTGATCGCCACCACTGAAAACGGCATTTGCAGTGTGTGCATCTACGATGATGAACCGCAAGCGCATCAGGGGATGCGGGATGAATTCCCCGAAGCGCAGATCACCCATCAACCCGAAGCGTTACAATCCAGCTTTGATCAAATTATGGCGATGCTGGCGGGCAGTTTGATCACGTTGGATTTGCCGTTGGATATTCAAGCGACGGCGTTTCAATGGCGGGTGTGGAATGAACTGCGACGGATTCCGCGTGGCGAAACACGCACCTATACCCAAGTTGCTGAAGCGCTCGGCAATCCCAAAGCGGTGCGGGCGGTAGCGAGTGCCTGCGCCGATAACCGCGTCGCGTTAGTGATTCCGTGTCATCGTGTGGTCGGTACGGACGGAGCAATGCGCGGGTATAAGTGGGGCATTGACCGCAAACGCGCCATTTTGGAACAAGAAGCGACGTAGATCACGTTGTTATGATGTTGCAGAGCCGTCTTCTCATATCAGAGAAGACGGCTCTTTGCTTTTACAGACACACCCGCAGGAAGCCTTCAGAAAAAAATCAAAACTTCATCGGTAAGAATTTTTGCGAATAAATCTTCTTAATGATACTAAGTATCATTTGATATTTTTAATAATGAGAAGGACTCATCATGTTCGATGTCGTGATTATTGGGGGTGGGCCTGCGGGGTTAAGCGCAGGGCTGGTTTTAGGGCGGTTTGGTCATCAAGTGTTGATTTGTGATAGTCAGCGACCCCGTAACGCAAAATCACCCGCTGTACATGCGTTTCTTTCGCGAGATGGTGTTCAGCCACAAGAACTGCTGTTGGTTTCACGCGCACAGCTCAACGCCTATCCATCCGTCGAAATACGCAATCAAGAAGTGATGGACGTAGCGCGTGAGGGGAAAAATTTCATCGTCACTTTACAAGAAGGCGCCCCTGTGACAGCGCGCAAAATCTTATTTGCGACGGGGGTGAAAGATGTTTTACCCTCCATTGCAGGCGTGGACGCATTATTTGGGAAAAGTGTTTTTCACTGTCCGTACTGTCATGGATGGGAAGCGCGCGGGAAAACCTTAGCAATTCTTGCCAACGGTGCGAGCGCCCTTCATTTGACTACGTTAGTGCATCGGCTCAATTCCGATATTGTGATTTGTACCAACGGCCCATCAGAAATTTCAGCAGAAGATCAACGTTCATTGGATCGTCACGGGATTCAAGTCATTGAAACACCGATTGAGCGTTTGCAATGGCATGAGGATGTCTTAGAAGCCATCGTCTTTAAGGATGGGGTACAACTTCCACGCGAAGCGCTGATGGTGCGCACCACCTTAGAACAGCACTCATCCCTGCCTGTGCGTCTCGGCTGTGCCTTGAATGAAATGGGCTTTTTAGCTGTCGATGATAAAGGACATACAAGCGTTGAAGGGGTTTTTGCCGCGGGCGATATCACCTCGATGGCGCACCAAGTCATCTTCGCGGCTTCGCGTGGGGCTTTCGCGGCAACATGGATCAATACCGAGCTTTTGCATGAGGCGTTTCTCAGCGAATAAAGTCATGGGGCGCTCTCATGAGAAAACAGGTGTTGCTAAAACAGCACCTGTTCAGGGAAATCTATGCGTTTAAAACGGGGGAATCGCCGTTCGGGTTGCGGTCTTTAGGAATGGGCCACACGGATGATGACATCGCCTTTTTTATGCCCGTTCTCTAAATAACGATGCGCGTCTGCCGTTTGCTCGAACGGATACACACGGTCGATGATGGCTTTGATCTTGCCATTTTCCATCAACTGTTTGATGTGCGAGAGGTCATCAGCATTTTCAGACGACAGCGCGCAGATCAGTTTTTTCCCGCCAACGAGCGATGTCCACATCATTTGGAAGACCTTCTTCATCTTGAAGCTGGCGCAGATATAACGCCCGTTGGGGTTGAGCGACTTTTTACTGCGCGTGAAAGACCCTTTGCCCAAGACATCAAAGATCAGGTCATAGGTTTGGCCGTTTTGGGTGAAGTCTTGGCGGGTGTAATCAATGACATGATCCGCCCCCAACGCCTTGACATACTCATGCCCCGCGCTACTGCACACTGCTGTGACTTCCGCGCCGAAGTGTTTGGCTAACTGCACCGCTGCCGAACCAATCGCGCCGGACGCGCCCACGATCAAGATTTTTTGCCCCGCTTGGATATTTCGATTTTTAAGCAGGCTGTAAGCGGTCAATGCGCCGTAAGGAATTGTAGACGCTTCATCATAGGTGACGTTGGTCGGCATGGTGATGAGCAGGGCATCTTCGGACATTGTGAGATATTCCGCATACGTGCCCATGCTTTGCCCGCGATATCCAAACACCGCCTCACCTTTTTTGAAACGGGTGACGTTGCTTCCCACCGCTTCGATTGTTCCGGAAAACTCTGCGCCTAAAACCTGCACTTTGGGCGACTTCAACCCAAATGCCAGACGTGCTAACAGCCAAAAGAGAAACGGCATATTAAATTCTCGTGCGGATAATGTATTGAACCGCCGTGCGATCAAGTCGCCATATTTCACTGAACTGGCGTGAACTTTGATCAGCACTTCATTTTCTTTAGGCGTCGGCTTTTGTCGTGTCTCCAACTTCAACACGTCGGGCGAACCATATTCATTCATGACAACGGCTTTCATCGTTTTACTGCGCTCCTGTTTATTGGTCTTCTTCATAGCTAAATACATCTTCTAAACGC
Source organism: uncultured Anaerolineae bacterium (assembly GCA_934216615.1). Lineage (GTDB taxonomy): Bacteria > Chloroflexota > Anaerolineae > Aggregatilineales > Phototrophicaceae > Flexifilum. Next base: position 207,845 of record CAKQCB010000004.1, read on the forward strand.
ACGTGAAACACCTGTGCGATGCGAAAGGCTAAATCCAGCGTGGGGGAATATTTTGCATTCTCAATCGCGACGATGGTTTGACGGGTGACATCTACTTTTTCGGCCAGTTCCTTTTGGGTCATTTCATGATGTTCAAAGCGTAATTTGCGAATGTTGTTGTGGATACGAAATTGACCCATGATTAGTACCCTCTGCGGTAGAAGTAGAACTGGGATAATTCAGAAACGACTTCAGCGGTCACACCGGCGATGATCAAAAGGATGAACATGACGTTGGGCGGTTGGTTGAGGGCGAGCGCACCCATCGCCAAAATCACACCGATGGCGAAGCTATACAGGGAATTGCGCGTCGCTTTGAGTTCGATCAAATTGTCGCGCTCATCGCGTTTTTCCGTTTCTGTTTCACGGGTCACAATCGTATTCATGATCATAAATACGATGTTGATGACGATGCGGGACGCAATGCTGACAGGGATCAACAGTACAAAGAAAGTGCCCCAAAATTGGAATGTTTCGGGGGCATACGGATCAGCAGACGGCTGGCGTTGAAGCATGTACGCGCTATAAAGCCCCGCAATCAGCAACGTGCTGATGAGAGAAATTAAGGCGCGTCTTTCTTGAAAGGACATTCGTTCACTCCTATACAATCACAACTTGATTAGTGTCAAAAATACTTTACATAGAGTATCATGAATTTTTCACAATGTCAAATATATTTTACTTTGTATCAAAAATTGTTGACACATCCACACTTATATCTCAGAGGTTCAGCGTTTGCGTGGATGAGGGGATATCGTGTGAAGTGACTCAAAATCATCGACTTAGACGCATAGTTCGAGTAGACTCATAGACATAGGACACGCCCATGCGTGGGCATCCACTTTCTTTAACGAAACTGCGGATTTTTTTCCGAATTTACCGCACCGTCAACGACTATTTTGAAAAAGGTTTTCTCAATCATGAGTGTGAAAGAGATTTTTAAAACCATGAGTTACGGCCCCGCTCCAGAAGCCGCCAACGCCGCCCAACAATGGCTGGAAACGCATCAGCGTAAGCTAGGGTTGTTCGTGAATAACCATTGGGTGACGCCCAAATCTGACCGTTATATGACGTCGCGCAACCCGGCAACGGGGGATGTATTGGCTGAATTTGCCGACGCGAATACAGAGGATGTCAACGCGGCGGCGGAAGTCGCTCGCAAAGCGTTCACGTCTTGGAGCCAATTGAGCGGTCATGCGCGCGCGCGTCACCTGTACGCGGTCGCCCGCACGATTCAAAAACATTCGCGTTTGCTGGCGGTGATGGAATCGCTCGACAACGGCAAACCGATCCGCGAATCCCGCGATATTGATGTGCCATTGGTGGCACGTCATTTCTACTATCATGCAGGCTGGGCGCAAGTGATGTCTACAGAACTTCGCGACTCTCAACCCGTCGGTGTGGTCGGTCAAGTGATCCCGTGGAATTTCCCCTTATTGATGTTGGCGTGGAAAGTTGCCCCTGCGATAGCGATGGGCAACACCGTCGTACTTAAACCCGCGCCGTACACCAGCTTGACGGCGCTCATGTTTGGCGAAATTTTGGCCGAAGCAGGCTTACCGCCGGGCGTGGTGAACATCGTCACTGGCGGGGATGAAACTGGCGAGGCGATCACGTCTAGCGCGCAGTTTGACAAAATCGCGTTCACAGGCTCTACCCCGGTAGGCAAGATCATCCGTCGTGTGACGGCGGGTTCGGGTAAAAAAATCTCGCTTGAACTAGGCGGGAAATCTCCCTTCATCGTCTTTGATGATGCTGACCAAGACGCGGCGGTAGAAGGGCTGGTCGATGCGATCTGGTTTAATCAGGGTCAAGTCTGCTGTGCGGGGTCGCGTCTGCTGGTACAAGAATCAATTGCGGACAGCTTCTTTGAAAAAGTGAAACGGCGCATGTCTGAACTGCGCATTGGCGACCCGCTGGATAAAGGCATCGACATCGGCGCGATTGTCGATCCCGTCCAGCAAGAGACGATTGATCGTTGGGTCAAAATCGGCTTGGCGGAAGGGGCGGAAATTTTCCAACCTGAATGTGAACTCCCTCAAAAAGGATCATGGTATCTGCCCACGCTCTTAACCCGCGTGAACCCTGCATCGACGGTGGTACAAGAAGAAATCTTCGGCCCTGTGGTGGTCGGGATGACCTTCCGCACGCCTAAAGAAGCAGTCGCGTTGGCGAACAATACCCGTTATGGATTGGCCGCCAGCTTATGGACAGAAAACATCAACTTGGCGTTAGATATTGCACGACGTGTCAAAGCGGGGACGGTGTGGGTCAACTGCACGAATCAATTTGATGCTGCGTCCGGCTTTGGCGGTTACCGCGAAAGTGGTTATGGGCGTGAAGGCGGGCGCGAAGGCTTGTTTGAATATCTGCGTCCCAAATGGCAGGCGCGTCCTACCCCGTTCACGGAAAAACTGGAATTGAAAAAATGGGGCGATGTCATCCCTGCATTACCGCAGGCGTTGAATGGCAAAGCGCCTAAAAAGAGCGAGGGATTGCCCCCGCTCGACCGCACCGCGAAGATGTTCATCGGCGGGAAACAGAAACGCCCCGACGGCAATTATACGCGGGTCATCGTTGGGAAAGATGGGCAGGTCGTCGGGCAGGTGGGCGACGGCAACCGTAAAGATATCCGCGATGCGGTGGAAGCGGCGCGCAGTGCGTCCGGTTGGGAATATCGTAACGCCTTCAACCGCGCCCAAATCCTCTATTATTTAGCGGAAAACTTGAGCAGTCGTGCGGATGAATTTGCGCGACGCATCCACGAGATGACTGGGCGCACGCTCAAAGATGCGGCTGCTGAAGTCGAAAAAGCGCTTGAGCGCTTGTTCACCTACGGCGCCTATTGCGATAAATATGGCGGGGTATTACAAGAAACACCCTTGCGCGGGGTGACGGTAGGCTTAAATGAACCCATCGGCGTGATGGGGATCGCCTGCCCTGACGAATATCCGTTATTGGCGTTCATCTCATTAGTGGCCCCTGCGATTGCGCGTGGAAACACCGTCGTGGCCATTCCGTCACAAGCCTATCCGCTCGTCGCTACCGATTTTTATCAGATTTTGGAAACGTCAGATATGCCTGCGGGCGTGGTCAACATTGTGACAGGCGACCGCGATCATTTGACCAAGACGCTCGTCGAACATGATGATGTGGATGCCTTCTGGTATTTCGCAGGTGAGATAGGCAGTGCGCAAGTGGAATATCGTTCGGCCGACAACATGAAACGCACATGGGTCAGCTATGGCGAAAGCATCGACTGGATGGACGATACCCAAGCACAAGGCGAAGAATTTTTGATCGAAGCAACACAGGTCAAGAATATCTGGATTCCTAGCGGGGAATAAAATCAGTTTTTTGCCGTGTTTACAGGCGATATAAAGGCGATGCGTTTTGGTACAGCGCGCCAAGAAATGATTATCTATAATCTACTGGATGCGAAGAAGCACACCACGATGAAGCCTTTAGTCTCGTTTGGCACCGTGAAAGGGCGCGTACAGTCGATCAGCAACCGCGGTCGGTTACGCTTCACCTTATACGATTCGATATTTGATAAGCCCCTCAATTGTTATGTAGATGAGGAACGGCAAGATATTCTCACGGATATTTGGGATAAAGTGGTCTTAGTGAGTGGGCGCGTGACACGTCAGCCGGATACAGGGCAACCCGTGAGTGTGCGCGACATTACTTCTATCGAATCGGTCATGGTGAATGAGCCGGGAAGTTATCGAAAAGCGCGTGGTATTCTCGCTACGTTAGGCGAAAAACCAGAACCTGCGGAAGTCAGCATAAGGCGGTTGCGGGATGCCGAAAATTAACTCTATCTATTGTGATCTATGTGGATTCACCAAGATTGCCGTTAGAATTCCCAGAAGATACCCTAGACTAGAAGTAGGGTAAAAAACTGAATTTACTATATACAAGTGGACTAAAACGCGATGGCACGTATCTTTGTGGCATATAACCGTGACGAAACCAGCGAATTTGCTGACAACCTGATTGCGGAACTGACGGCGATGGGGCATGTGATCTTCACCGACCCTTCACGCGGGGTATCACGCTTGATTTCGAGCGATACCCAAGAAAAAATTCGGCTGTCGCAAATCGTCTTGTTCTTGATCGGCCGAGGCATACGTGACGACGAAAACTTACTGCAAATCTATCGCTACGCTTCGCAAGAAAAGAAAGCGATCCTGCCCGCGTTGATCGGCGCGAGTGCCAGCCCTGACGGGATTCAGGAAGCGAACCCTATCCATGTGTCGGACAATGATCTGGTTTCGGTCATCATGGAAGTCGAACGCTTACCCGTGATGCGCGGAGGCGGGATGGGAATTTGGCTGATTGTCGGCATCTTCCTCATCTTTTTGATCATTGGCGCGCTCTCGCTCGTCATTTGGAACTCGCTCTAAAAATCGACAGGCTCACAATAAGGTGATGTACTTTCCGTGTCTGACTTGATCAGCAAAACGCTGACCCCCAACACGACAGACTCTCTGTTGAGAGCGTTTCGTCAGTTAGGGGTGACGCGGGGTGATACGCTCTTGATACACTCGTCGATGAGCGCCCTCGGCTGGACGATTGGCGGTGCCCAAGCGATTGTCCAAGCGTTATTGAGCGCTGTCGGCGACACAGGCACGTTGATGATGCCCACCCACACGCCGAATAATACCGATCCTTCCGAATGGATCAATCCGCCCATCCCGCGTGAATGGTGGCCCCTCGTCCGCGAGTTTACGCCCGCCTTCGACCCCATCTTCACGCCTAGTTCCTCAATGGGCGCGGTGGTCGAAACCTTCCGCTGTGGGGTTGGGGTATGCCGAAGCCATCACCCAACCGTTTCTTTTGCGGCGCATGGCCCGCAGGCCGACTTTTTAACTCAACATCACGAGTTGGAATCCCAACTGGGGGAAGCCTCACCCCTCGCCCGCCTGTATGATCTGGATGGCAAAGTGTTGTTGTTGGGCGTGAACCATCTGAATAACACCTCACTGCATTTATCCGAACACCGCGCCAACATCCCCCATTTTTACAGCTCACAAGGGTCTGCCATGTGGGTAGAGGGTCAGCGCCAATGGGTGACGTATTCCACGCTCGTCTTAGATTCCGACGACTTTGATGCTTTGGGGCAAGCCTTTGAACGTGACCAACCTCAGCACATCACTATAGGTTCGGTAGGCATGGGCACAGCGCGCTTGATGTCCCAGCGGACTTTGGTCGATTATGGCGTGCGCTGGCTGGAACATCACCGCGTATGAGCGTTTTTTTCGTAGGGGCAGAGGTTTAAAAGCACCTCACCCCGATAGCTGTGCTATCGTGCCCTCTCCGTGATGAGAGAGCGGAAAACAATCACGTCACACTTTTAGGGGCAAGTCACCGACTTGCCCCCAAAATTTAACCTACCACAAGATTTAGAAGTGCTTTTTGTCCACTCCCTACGGAGAGGGCAGATAATCGAAGCGCAGCAGGTGAGGCGCATTGACCGAATTTCGAAATGACTTTTAGAAAAAACGGCGTATTCAAGAAATGACCCTTTACAAACCTTTTTGACCTCACCTAAGATAGTCTTCTATTGAATCACCGAGGTACGACTGATGAAATTAGCCGAAGCATTGATTTTACGTGCGGACACTCAAAACCGTTTATATGCCTTGCGCGACCGTTTGCACCGTTCAGGCCGTGTTCAAGAGGGTGAACAACCCCCTGAACCGATGGTTGATCTGCTGACCGAACTCAATCAACTGTTGAAAGAATTTACCCGTTTGGTGCAGAGCACCAACTATACCAACACGCATACCGCTTTCGACGACACGCTAACCTTGAGCGATGCTTTAGCCAGCCGTGATACGTTAAAGCTCCATATCGAGACGCTGCGCAACTTGATTCAGACCAGTTCCCATATCGACTTTCGGCAAGGACGCTCTGAAATCAAGGTTGTATCGACGTTCAATATTGCCGACATGCAAAAAGAAGCCTCTAACCTCGCGCGCGAACTACGCGAATTGGATACCCGTATTCAACAGTTCAATTGGAATACGGATTTGATCGAACGTTAAGCGCTTTTGGGAACGCACATCAAAGCAGGTAATTGGTGAATGATTGAAGGCGAACGTAAAACCTCCTAAAACCCGAACCGGTTGACGCGGATAGGAACTATGCAAAATTTACTGTTCGTTCCAGCATTGGGTATCGCGCACATTTTAATGCGTATTGTTATGACCATACGTTGATTCAATGATTGACTGATGAGGGTGGGATTGGGGTTTTTTGATGATGCGACTTGAAGGCGAAAAAATTGATTTGCGCGTGTGGCAGTTGAATGATCTGGAACGGTTTGTGCATTGGCAGTCGGCAGAGCATCTCTGGACACGCTTTGACGGGCCGTATTATCCGCTGTTGGCGGGGGATGATCTTCGCAAGACGGTAGACGTATTACGCGAGAACATCCTCAATCAAAGTTTCCCCACGCCATATATGCGTTTGGTCATCAGCGACAAACACAAAGAGGATCAACTGATCGGGATTGTGTCCGCTTCATGGGTGAGTATCGAAACCGCTTGGCTTGACTTCGGCATCGCCATTTTTGATGAGGCGTATTGGAGTCAAGGCGTCGGCTATGAAGCGCTCACCTTATGGAGCGATTATCTTTTTGCGCAGTATCCTCACATCGTGCGCTTGGGCTTACGCACATGGTCGGGAAATCACGGCATGATGCGCCTTGCGGAAAAGCTCGGGCATCAGCTTGAAGCGCGTTTTCGCCAAGCGCGCATCGTCAATGGCACGTATTACGACGGCCTCGCGTATGGCATCCTACGCAGTGAATGGGAAGCTCGCCAGCGTTGAGCGCCCATCCCCTCCACGACAGAATAAAACCGTATCGGCGGTGTGGTTTACGCCGCACTTCGGCGCAGTTTGAAGCGTGCAGGCAGTAGATTGCCCAAGCGTTCGCGTTCTTCGGACGAAAGCACGCCCAAGAGCATCCACAAGACCGCATACACGACCAGCCCGACCAGACACGCCAGTAAAGATTGTACATTCCACAAAAACAGCATCACGCCGACCATGACGCCAATCGCGATCACCTGTCGCCATAGCATGGCAACCCAAGGAATCGCGCCGATCTCTTTTTGCAGAAGGAACACAAACGGCACCCATAGGACCGCTTCGGATGCGATAGTGGTCAGCGCGGCGGCTTGAAACCCGAACTGCGGAATCAACAAGAAATTGGCGACGATATTAAAAGCGACGGCGATGAAAAAGGCGCGGGTGATGCGCTTTTGTAAGTCGAGCGCGATCAAAACATATTGGGTTAAGCTGTTCATCCAGCCGATGGGGATGCTCCAAATCATGATTTGGGTGGCAATCGCCGCGTTCGGAAGATAATCCGCCCCGCCGAGTAAGCTCACCAACGGTTCGGCGGCGAATGTGAAGATCACCGCCACCGGAAGCGCCATCGACACCAAGACTTTGATCGACAGAATATAGTTGCGTTTTAAGCCTTCACGGTCGCTGTGCGCTTGGCGTGACATGCGCGGAAGCATCCCCTGTGTGAAGAACGCGGGGATCACGTTCAACGCCGAAAGCCAGCGATAGGCCACGCCGTATTGCCCGACAATTCGCGCGCCTTGTAACGCCTCCAAGATGATGACATCAATTTGGAAGAAGATCGTCGCGAGGAAATGATTCAACATCAGGGGATAACTTTCCCCAATCATGCGCTTCATGATCGACTTTTCAGGGCGAGCTTGGCCGCGTTTCAAATTGATCATACTGCGTCCGTTCCACGCCAAGAAGCCAAACGTGACGAAGTTGGTGAGGATGCTCACCGCCGCCAAGCCGATGATGCCCCAGCCCATCAACAACGCGAACAGGCCGAACACTGCTTTACAGATGGTCGCGATGGTCGAGACGACCGCCGGAATTTCAGCACGTTCGAAGGCGTAATACAGGGCGGTCATGCCGGTGCTAAAACTGCCGGGAATCAAGCCGATATATAACAAACCGATGGCGATCAATGTTTCAATGTTGAGCGGGGGTTCTACCGTGGCATTACGCAGCGCCAAAATCGCAATCAGCAGCGGAATCCCTAACGTGCTGAAGCCTAAACGCAGGGCGCTTGTATTTAAGAAGATGTGTCCGGCGCGACTGCGATCCCGCGCAACTTCACGGGTGAGGTACAGGTTCATGCCAAAGTTGGTCAGGATGTCGAACCACATGAAAATGACACCCGCATAGGTGTAATTGCCCGAACCTTCTGGCCCGAGTACGCGAAGCATCACGAAGGCAAACGCGAAGTCGATACCACGATTGAACAGGTTGAGCAAGATGGGGGCGATGCTGTTGCGCGCGAATAAATTCGCCGATGAATGGGTTTCCCCTTTCGGCTTGCCTAGCGCTACGCTCCACAGCCAAGACCCGACTAATAACAGGATCACCACCACCCCGATGAAAGAAGTGAATAGGCCGATCTGGAACGACTGCGAGCTGTAGACCACACGCAGGGTGTAATCACCCGCATCGGGTAAATTGATGCGTTGCAAATTGCCCAGATCAAGCTGAACGGGGATTTCCTGTTCAAGGTCGGCTTCACCGCCTAACGGTCGAATGAACGCACGCCATCCGTCGAGGTAGCTTTCACTGACGATCAAGCGCCATGAACCCGCGTCGGGAACACTGACATCCACAAACTTTTCACGTCCGGTGTCGTAAGTGATCGTCGCGGGGATGATGTCGCCCGCATCATTGATGAGATAGGTACGCGGTAGCACGTCGAGGTTTTCCCAAATGCGCACCGCATGATCTTCATACGCCAAAGCAAAATTAGGGACATCAACCGTCGTGGTGGTATGGCTGATGACAAAGCGCACATTCAACTGATCTAAGATTGGTGAATTGAGCGCGTCGCGATAATCAAAGGGAACTTCAGGTGGGTACACCGTGTATAACGGCGACACACGGTTGTGATCTAACTGAACTTGGGGCGCTAAGGTAGCGATGTAATCGACATATTGACGGGTGATGATGCTCTCGTAACCGCGAATATCATCAAAGCCGTAGCGCATGGTCATGTTGGCTTGGAGCAGGTCGGGCGCGGCAGTGGTCGGGTCGTTGAGGGTGGTATAACGCCAGTCACCTTCTTGGTCTTGCAACCACGCAATCGACGGCGGAACATAGTCCAGCCATTCGGCATTTGAAGCGGGATTGAATCCCCACCACGCAATCGTCAAATCCAGCGCGATGAGTAGCGCGGGCGCAAGTTTGATCAAGCTGGTGATTTTTCGAGATGTCGTGAGCAGGCGTGGCGTAACAAATATCAAGACCCCGCCCGCCAAGATCAACCCGCCGAAGGTAAAGAGATTCGTGAACTGGTAGCTGAAGAACATCTGCGCATCGGTGAAGGCATTTTCGGCCAACGCCAAACTGCCGATGAGACGCGTGAGCGTTGGCTCAAGTTGTGGGAATAAGGCGTAACCCAAACCGAGCGCGATCCAGATGCCCAAGCCGATCATGATGAGCGCGCTGCCGAATCCAGCCGTAAGACGGCGTCCACGCTGGAGCAGGCTGTTTTTAAGCAAGGCATCCCAGCCGAAAGCGGCGAGCGCGGCCAAACATAACGTGAGCGCGAAAATCCAGCGGAAAGGCGAATGCAGTTGATCAATGCCCGGCAGTTTAAATAACAGGGCATAGGTAGGCAAGCCAAACATGAACGTGAGTGCAAGCCCCCCCAACGACGCGAAGATGATGCGGTAAGGGGGTTCGCTGGCTTCGTGGGCGCGACGGTGAAACACCCAACGATCCATCAGCGCGTAGACGGTTAAAATCAACGGCAAAATGCCGATGTAAACTGCGCCTTCGACGTAATTTTTGAATCCCCAGTCGATGGTGCGGAAGGTGTTGCCAGCAAGGTTGGTATACGTCCCTGCATCAAGGTTGACCCACGTATTTTGAAACAGGTCAAAGTAGCCATGATGCGCGGAACTGCCGTAGACGTTGGGCATGAGGAATAACAGCACATCGCGGATGGGATGCGCCCATTCGCGCACTTCGGCCAACGTGACCGAACCAGAACGGAAATTGAGACTGGCGACTTCAAAAATGGGCAAGAATTGAACCGCGCCCAAGCCCATCCCCAAAACGACTACACTCAATAACCACACCCCGCGCACGATGAACGCGCGAAGGTTGCGCCGCTGCCATAACATCACCACAAGACGGAAAGCGGCGTAATACCCGCTGATGAGCAGGGTGTAATAGGTGATTTCGACATGGCCAGAAAGCACACAACATCCGAGTGCCATCCCGCCTAGTGAAACCCACAACGGCGTGCCATCCCGCCCCATAATCACATCTTGGCGTAAAATTTTCTCAATCATGAGTAAGATGAGGGGAAGCCAAACCGCCGCGCCGATAATCATCGGGAAAACGGCGCTGACGACCATCATCCCCGAAAGCTGATACACCACACCCGCGATCAGCGATCCACTGCGCCCGACGCGCAAGCCACGCATCAAGGCAAACATGAACACACCCGCCAATCCAAGTTGGATCACGGTGAACCAGCCATAGGCCGACGGAAGGGGCAGGATGTAGTAGATCAAGCTGAAAGGGTAAAGGGTTGATGGTTGACCTGCGGCGAAAAATGGCAGTCCGCTAAATTGATGCGGGTTCCACAGGGGAATTTCGCCTTGCGCAAGGCTCTCACGGATGAACGATTTCCACTGGAAATTTTGCAGGACCAAGTCCGACAGCAGATGATTATGCGGAAGGGGCACATTCAAGGCGTCACGGTCGGCCGCAAACGGTTGAAACTGATACAGGTTTTCTGCGGGAAGCAGTGTTTGACCGCCGATGGTTTGTGGGAAAAACAAGACCAGCGGAATCAAAAAGAATAAGATGATGATTGCAATATCAAGGCTGCGGCGGCGCACGCTGTCCCTCACTTCTACACCAAAACAACGCGCATCACTATACAAGCGGTGTTGACCTGCTTGCAAGTTGGAATCGTTGTGGGGCACCTTACCCCGACTTAGCCGCGAAATTTAAGAGGGTAAAAAACACCTCACCCCGACAGGATCGTGCCCTCTCCGTGGAGAGAGGGCAAAAAGAATCTCGTTACATAAGAGAATTCGTAGGGGCAAGTTGGTGACTTGCCCCACAACATATAACCTGTCCTGTTGGCGTCCTTTGTCCTCTCCCCACGGAGAGGACGGCTGAGCATCAGCGAAGCAGGTGAGGTGTACCTCACAAAAAAGAGGTGAACCTTCGAGAAGGTTCACCTCTTTTCAAAACCTGATACGGGCTAAATCTTAACCTGTGACAGGCAAGCTATTCACATTTGCACCTGCGGAAAGTTGGACATATTGCGCAGTCACCCAACCCACGATGCCATTGTAATTAATTTGATACCATGTGTTGTTGGCATTGCGACCAACCACAATTGCGCTTTCGTTCACCCGTAATTGAGCGATACGGCCAAATTGTGTCCCTGCGCCAGAACGAATATTCACGGTGTAAGGGGTGGCGGTGGCGGTGATTCCCCCTGCGGGAACAGGTGTGGTTGGGATCGCGCCAGAAACGTTGACAAAACGGACGTTCACCCAGCCCGGGTTTCCACCCACATCAAGCTGAACCCATGTGCCATCCACGTTTTGACCGATCACTTGATATTGTTCGTTACGGTTGATGCGAGCGATCACCGCGCCGTTGATCGCATCGGGCGCGTTACGCACATTCAAACGATATGCGGTCACTGTGGCAACAGTCCCCGTTGGGGCCACAGTTGCTTGTGGGCTTGGGCTACCTGCATTGAGTGAATTCAAGGTGTAATCTAAGAAAGCATCGGCTGTCAGATCAAAGAAATCAATCTGGAAGTTATTGTTCCCTGCAGGCAAGCTCACTTCAGCAGTATAAGTTTGACCCGTTGCCCCCGCCCATTGGTTTATGACCAACACGCCATTAATGAACACGCGGAAGCCATCATCAGCGCGGACACGCACACGATACGAGCCTGCGGGTAAGTTTTGAACGCTCGTCCAACGTGCGGACCAGTTATCTGCCGGAACAGAAGGTTGTGGCGCATCAGTTCCCCAATAATGGGAAGGATGATTTTCGCTCAAAATGGCGGCAGGTGCGCCTTCAAGGTTGGGATTATTATAATATTGCGCGGTCCATGAAGCAGTGTTCACAGGCACATCCGCAGGGGTGGCGAAGTTCGGCCCTGTGGGATTTGTATTCAAGTTTGCGAACGAGAAGAATGCATACGCATTTTCAGTTTGTTCGCGGTAATCGACCTGAATATGATAATTCCCCGCTTCGGGAACGGTCACATCTGCACTGACGACAGTACCCACGCTAGGGGTTGTGAAGGTGTCAATGATGGGTGTCAAACCGAAATGGAATGTCACACGGATGTTATCATCGGCCAATGCGTAAAAACGGTAGGTTCCCGCATTTAAGGCGACATCCGTTCCCCAACGTACAGAGAAAGTATCAGCAGGGACTTCTACCGCTGGAGAGCTAAGCCCCCAGTTAAAGGCGATGTTTGCATCATTCCGAGTCAGGACAGGCGTACCGCTCAGGGTTGCGTTGCTGTAATACTGCGCGATCCAAACAGGGTTTTGGGCGGCGACGGGTTGTACGAGGGTAATAGAAACCAATACGAATAATGCGATGATGGGTATGAGTTTGCGAATCATATTTTAAAACTCCTTCCATTCTTAAAAACAAATTATAGATATCCGAAAAACTATAGTCATTGTAGCACTTTTCTTCTCACGTGCTTTCTCGTAGTTGAGGAATCGTCAGGTTCGCAACGTGATGACGCACACTACACCTTCCCTCAGATATATGAATTCGGTCGATTTCACTACGCCCTTAAACGCTAGAGAACACCTAAAAGTTAGGGGCTTAAAGACATCAAATACACGAACAAAATTTCTAAAACTGATTTATAATGAGGTTCATCAATTCCCCAAAGTCTAATTCGCAAAGCGGATTCAAAAGGGCTACCTCTCATGACAACAAAAGAAGAAATCTTAGAAGAATTAGAAGCCTTGGGTACAGAACAAACCCGCAAAACGTATCGTCGTCACGGCATCATGGATGAGTTGTTTGGGGTCAAATATGGCGACTTGAACAAAGTTCGCAAGAAAGTCAAAAATAATCAAACCCTCACGCGGGAATTGTGGGCAACGGGCAACCATGATGCACGCATTTTCGCCACGATGATTTCTGAACCTGACAAAATCCAAGAGGACGAAATCAAACAATGGGCGAAGGACATCAATAATGCTACGCTCGCCGACGCTTTAGCGGGCATGTTTTCCCCGTCTTCTTTTTCCCGTCAGTTGGCAGAGGAATGGATTCAGCTTCAAGACCAAGAATGGGAATGTTCGATGGGCTGGAATGTAATGGGTTGGCTGGCGGTCAACGATCAAAGCCTGCCAGATGCCTATTTTGAAAACCTGCTTCAGTGGATTGAGCGCGACATCCACACCAGCAAAAACCGCGTTCGCTACAATATGAACAATGCGGTCATCAACATTGGTTTGCGCAACCCCGCGCTGTATGAAAAAGCGATTGCAACCGCGCAAAAAGTCGGCAAGGTTGAAGTCGATCATCTCGACACCAGTTGTAAAACGCCCGACGCAATCACCTACATCGACAAGGTGCTCCAGTACCGCGCATCCAAGAAAAAATAAACTTAACCGAAGGTGATAAAAACGGCTTTCGCCTTGTAATCACCTTCTAAACAGTGTTGAATACATCGCATAGTTTAGAAGGTGATAGATATGAATGTACGTGTTGTTATCCTCTTTTTCGCCAGCTTGTTCGTGGGCATCCCCACGATGATCACAGCGCAAACACCACCCCCAGCAGGATCATCTTCCATCACAGTTATTTTAGAGACATCCCCCGAAAATGGGACGATGGACGATTTAATATTGCGACTTGGGGGAAGTTTTAGCGGCCTACCGTTTGAAATGCCCTTGATCTTGCCCGGCGATCTTGCGCCAAACGCGACGAACACCTATTCATTTCTCACCCCCTACGAGTTTTGTGAAATTTTCACGTTTCGCTTGGAGAAACTTGCTGGAGGCACTGGCGATGATTGGCTCGGCATCGTCCGTTCAATCCAGATCAACAGCGTCGAAGTGTGGGCGAACACCGCTCCATTTAGCGATTATTCCCCGCTCAACGAAGGCAATTGGCGCGCGGGGATATGGTGGCAAACCGAAGCCTATACCTCACGTTGCCCCTTAACCCCGCTCAGCATCGAATTTGTGACGGGCGAAAATGGCACAGTGGATACTCCAAGTTTATTTGTGACAGGCGCTTTCTCTGCATCACCGTTCAATCTCAACTTAGACACCGCCTTTCCAGCCAATGAAACTCAAACCTTTGATGTCATGCTTCCGTTTGATTTTTGCGACCTCACAGGATGGCGCTTGTTAAAAGGTACAACGGATGGCGTTGACGATGATTGGCTCATCCATGAACTGCATATCGACATGGATGGCATCGACGCGCTGTATACCAATCCATCAATGGCTGATCTGGGCGCAGTCACGTATGGCAGTAATTTTTCTGGCACATGGGATGATGCTGAGGCGTATACATCCCGTTGTACCAACAGCACCGCGCCTCTTTTAAATGCAACGCTTCCCGCAGTCATCCCCGCCTTTTTGGTCGATAACTTGCTTGCGACGTTAGCCGTGCCTGACCTGCCGATGGGCAATTTAAATATGAGCCTGCTGAATGTATCTACACTCACGCCAGCGCCCACCACAGCACCCACGACGCAAGAACCCGTTGCCGTGATAGAATCACCGATCCCCTTGCCTAGCGCGACTTTCACTTCATCAGGACAGGTTCAGGTACAAGTGATCGGGCAGGCGACGCAATCGAATACGCAGGTTCCACAAAATACTGTCCCACCAACACAAATCCCAGCGACCCCTGTGCAGTTTGTGCCTCCGCCCACCGCCACGCCAACCCAAGTTCTCGTCGTTCCGCCGACTTCTGCTCCGGCAGGCGGTGGATCAACGGGTGGAGGTGCGTGCGCGAACGTGTTACCTCGTCGCCTCATCATTGGGAATCAGGGACGGGTCACACCCGGAACGCCGAATCGCGTCCGTAGTGAGCCGAATACTCAAGCGCAAGTTTTAGGGACCATCCCCGGTGGGGAGCCGTTCACGGTTTTACAAGGCCCCACCTGCGATTCTGCCAACGGCATCGCATGGTGGCAAGTCGATTACAACGGCCTTATCGGTTGGACGGCGGAAGGTCAGGGTCAAACCTATTTCGTCGAACCTGCATAGCGATAACCTCACCTGCTTCGCTGATGCTCAGCCGTCCTCTCCGTGGGGAGAGGACAAAGACGCGGACAGGATAGGTTATGTCTCGGTGGGCAAGTCACCGACTTGCCCCTACAAAATCCTGATTTGCAACGTGATTTCCTCGCCCTCTCCCCATGGAGAGGGCACGATAGCGGAGCTATCGGGGTGAGGTGCCCTTGATAGCTTCATTTATTCCAGTGTTAATCATCTATCCACGATGTAGGGGTAAGTCGCTGACTTGTCCATTTTAAAAACACCTCACCTGCTTCGCTGATGCTCAGCCGTCCTCTCCGTGGGGAGAGGACAAAGACGCGGACAGGATAGGTCATATTTCGCGGACAGGGCAAGTCACCGACTTGCCCCTACACAAAACCTTGATTTGTAACGTGATTCTTCTCGCCCTCTCCCACGAATAGGAACGCGACCCCGACAGGGTGAGGTGACTCTACCCAAAGCGCTTATTTTCCCGTACACGAGTATTCAAAATTTCGCGGATTTCATCCTGACTTTCAATCGCGATCTGGTCGATATAGATATTCGGATACTGGAGGCGAATATTTGCCACGATTGTATCCACCATCGCAGGCGGGCTGATGAGCGTGATCGCCAAACTTTGTGTATTCGGAATGAAGTGGATCAGATCGCTTCGGGACGAGACGATGGGGCGAAAATGATTCCAATACGCTTGCGCCGTATCAAAGAACCAACCCGCATCCAACCCGGGCGCCAGTAAGATCATGTGATGGTCAGCCGTACCCCGTATCGGCCCGGGGCCGCTGATCGTCGGTGTAGGCGTGATGCGTGAACGCGGGTCACCCATCACCTCAAAGGGGGGCACTTGCTTTAATACGGGCGGGATGCGCTGAAGATGATCAATCGCGGGGGCATACCCACCTTCGGGTGGATACAGAATATCTTCCTTCCACAGACATAAGCCGAAAAACCACGGCGGGGCTTCACGCGCAATCCATTCAAACATCGCAACGGTTGCCTCTGCATGGCTGTGTTCATCATACGAAGGGTAACGGTCATCTTGTTGATGTGGCCCGCCGTAGATGGGTAGAACACCGCCTTCCGTCCCCACGACGGGAATATTTTCAGAACCCCAAATCATATTACAGCGTTCGTTGAACATTCGCCCTACGGCGATCAAACCGTTTGGGTCGCCATACGGGGATAGTGCCGTACCCCCATAAACGGTACGCCCCGGATCGTCGGCTTGGCAAATTGGATCATAGGGATATTCCCAATGCCAGCCGGGTTCTTGCGACCGTTGATCTCGCGACGGACGAGCGCTCAACGGCCCGCGACCGGGGATTTCTTGATAAAAGTGATTGGCAACATAGGGATGCGTCGCGCAGTATAAGCCATTCTGTAAAACGTAATTAAAACGGTCGTAATGATTGTTGGCTAAATAATTGAGGAACTGATCCATCCAAGGGACGGTTGCATAACGCGGAACGTTGCTCTCTGTGAGCGACACAAACCCCGGGTAACAGCCCAAACTGACCACATATTCCGCGAAGTTGAGCCAATTGTCCATCATCGGGCGAATGATGGTATTCGTGTCTTCCCATGAAGGGTCAAACCCAATCGGCCATTCGACATCAACATTCGGTTCATTATAAAACTCGAACCACTTCACCCCTACCGAAGCAAACGCGCGAACGATGCTCTGTAAGTGTTGGTCGAACGGGCCAGCGCCGTAACGTTCGACGTATAGACGGGCGATGGGCGTGATGCCTCTCGAAAGAAAATAGACTGAATCATCTACATATTCGGTGCCAGCACAAACCAGCTTCACCCATCCGAACTGTGGATTTTCATATTTCCAGTAATCTGGCGGGGATTGAAACGCGCTGGCGACGTGTAACCCTCGCGGATTTCGTGACCAGATATATTCATCAAGACGCATAAACACTCCTCAAAATGAAATCTTCTTTATGGGCACAGGATATTCAACAGACACCGCGACCAAGATCACATAAGTCGGAGAGTATTTCCGTCATGCGAAACGCCACGCCGTGAGATGCCTCTATGAATCAGGCTGATAAACAGCCCCAAAGATACCCCATAAAATCATTTTTACTTAAACAGGGGATGAGTTTGCCCTTAAATGTGAAACTTTTTTTCGCCTGTGATCATCACACACCTTTAAGAAGGCATTTCTACTTCAAAGCGGATGAATACGTGATCGCCTTCATTGAGGTTTTCGGCTTTACGCACCACAGCTTTTAAGGGCACGAGATACAGTCCGTCTTTGGGGAAAAGTGAGGTCGTGAATTCCGTATTGCCAATGTAAACCCGCACCGGAATCACGCCCCAGCCATAGGTGACCCTATTCGCAATCGCTTTGATGTCGGCACTTTCGGCTTCGGGAACAGTCACAAAATAATATGGGGATGGCCCGCGCCAATACCAAATATCACCGCTGAACTCAAATTCCATAATTGCCCCTCATGTTCCATTGTGTAATTTAGTGTATCACGGCTTCGTGTATCCCTAGTGATGCGGATGAAGTCGATCATTCACAAACATAAAGGCGACCTAAAAAAGATCGCCCTTTGTCTGTTTCTTGATTAAAAAACGCCTCTATTAATCGGGCAAGGTGAATGTGCCCCCCGGGTCTAAGACGATGGGGGTTGCGTCGGTCTGTTGGTTCACTTGGGAAGCCCATGCCCCGCCATCTACAGCGATGAGGCCAAAGGTGTTGTAGTGCATCGGCACGACATAACGCGGGCGGATGTATTGGATCGCTTTGATCGAGTCTGCTGGCCCCATCGTGAAATAATCCCCGATGGGTAAAAATGCGATATCAATACCATGATCGCCGATCAACTGCATATCCGAGAATAAGGCGGTGTCGCCCGCAAAATAGAGACGCTTCCCACTTTCTTTTGCGGTGATGATATACCCGCCCGGATTGCCTCCATAGGTTCCATCAGGGAAAGAGGAACTGTGAAACGCGAGCGTCATTTTAGCGGTTAAAAAGCCGAGGTCTAGCGTACCACCGGTGTTAAACCCATGAACCGTCTCAACACCTTTACGGCTAAACCATTCGGATATTTCGACATTGGTCGCCACAGCGGCGTTAGAACGTTTGGCGATGTCCACAGTATCGCCAGTATGATCGCCATGCGCATGCGTCACAAAAATCACTTCGGGGTTTAAGCTGTTGGCTTCTGTAGAAGCGAGGGGATTACCCGTCAAAAATGGATCAAAAAGCACCGAATGACCCTCTATATTCATTAAAAATGCAGAGTGTCCAAGCCAAGTGTATGAAATTGTCATGGAAATATCCCTCTTTTAAAAATGATTTTTAATATCGGTTTATCCGTTCGAAGGTGGTTTTTTCATCAGCGGGATTGCAATTGTGAAAACGGAGCCTTTATTTAACCCAGCACTTTGTGCCCAAATTTTTCCACCGTGTCCTTCGACCACGGCTTTAGAAATACTTAACCCGATCCCTAACCCGCCATGATGGCGCGTCATGTGATCTTCTACCTGAACAAAACGTTGAAAAATACGTTCGAGATTTTCTTCTGCAAGGCCAATGCCATTATCACTAATGAGTATCCATGCTTCGGCCCCGTTAGGCACTTCGACACGCACATTAATTCGTCCATTGTCAGGGGTAAACCGAATCGCATTATTCAATATATTCGTGATCGCGATTTGCATGCGTTCACGGTCAATGTTGACAAACGTATCTTGCGGGGGGGGCAATACCAACAGGTGATGATGCTTCGATTCAACGGAATGACGGATGTCAATATCATCGACAACTTGGCGAATGAATGCTTCTAAGTTGGTAGGCCGAGGTTTAATTTTAATTTCGCTGGTTTCAAGATGGTTGAGATTGGTGAGCGATTCAATAATTCTACCGAGCTGGTTCGCGCTGGCTAAAATCGTTTCTGCATGCGAAGCGTACTCTTCATCGCCAATTTCCTGAAGAAACCCCGCATATCCCAAAATAACGCTGAGCGGGGTGCGAAGTTCATGCGAAGCAATAGAAATGAACTCGTTCTTCATTTTATCGAGCGTGCTCAGTTCATCATTCACTTTTTGCAACGTGGAGAGCAGTAGAGAAACTTCAATCGCCACCGCCGCTTGTGATGCAAGAATACTTAAATAATGGATGTCGTCCGGCGTCCAGTCGCCATTATTTTTATTGACCGCTTCAAGAATCCCAATCGAACGGTTTTTATAGCGCATCGGCAGGGCCAAAACGGATTTTGTTCTAAACGCAGTGGTTTCATCGACTTTGGCATAAAAACGCGGGTCCATCGCCACATTATTCACAGCGACTACCCTATTTTCTACCAGCGCCGTCCCTGCGATACTTGAAAGCGGTATCGGCTGACCGACCATCAAGTCTTCTTTTTTGTCGGTTTCAGGAATCGCCATAAAACGAAGTTCCTGCGTTCTGGGGTTCCACAATAATACAGAGGCCGATTCCGCATCAACGATATCCGTTGCGATTTCGGTGATGAGTTTTAATAAGGGGCGTAATCGTAAGGTCGAGCTCAACGTAACGCTAACCTCAGCCAGGCGTGTCAAAATTTGAACTTGACGATGAAGCTGCGTTTGCGATTCCATGCGTAATAATGACCTATGTATCTCTATAAAAACCCAATGAAAATTTCAATCACTCATAATAGCTTAGCGAACAA
This sequence comes from uncultured Anaerolineae bacterium, assembly GCA_934216615.1. Taxonomy (GTDB): domain Bacteria; phylum Chloroflexota; class Anaerolineae; order Aggregatilineales; family Phototrophicaceae; genus Flexifilum. Next base: position 227,891 of record CAKQCB010000004.1, read on the forward strand.
TTCAATATTTTGCTTGATTTTATCGCGATGAGTTTTGCCGTTTTAATGAAATTGTTCTCAATAGAATGTATTTAAATAATTGTAGTCGTATATCGTAGGGCTGTTCACAGTGTAGATAACTTTTACGCATCCCTGCGTTATCACAGAATATATCGCATTTTTAACCCTTTAGCCTGTTTCTTTTGGGTAATATATGGGATATATAGAACAGGTGTATTAAGAATCATGAACAGTTGAATTGTTCACAGCCTGTTCAAAACTTCACGGTTATGAACAATCTGACTTTGTAAACCGATGGTTAAAAACTTATTAACATATTTGGGTAATGTTTTAGACAGGTTTGGGATAGTTATGAACAGGCATTTAGTGAGAATTTCAAAGTTATGAACAGGGTTTTGAACAGGTCATCAACAGAGTTATGAACAGACCCTTTAAATTGTAATACTTTTTGAAATTATTTTATCCCCAATACTTGGATAAAATTGGGATAAATAGGGATTTATACCAGATATCAAAACATTGTACTGTAGGTTTCAACAGCAGAATTTCGGGGTAATTCGCGCAAATCCTAGAATTGCATATACTTTAAGAGTGATGAAATTCGCTCTAATATGAACGCAAGGATTGATAAGGCATGTCGATCAACGACCAATTACAAGAGGCTTACCAGCTTGTTCGTTCAGGCAATAAACCCGCCGCAGTAAACATTTTGCTCCCCATTGTTCGTGCGAACCAGAATAACGCCGATGCTTGGTGGTTGCTGGCTAATTCTGTCAATAATGACGAACAAGCGAGGCGTGCATTAGAACAGGTTTTGCGCTTGCGCCCTAATGATGAACGCGCGCGTAAAATGTTAGACAAATTAAATGCGCAATCTTTCGGCATGGGGGCAGCGCCCACCATGACAAATATTCCTCCACAACAAACCTATAGCAACGATCCGTTTGCGAATAAACCTGCCCAGAGTTTTAACGCCGCCCCGCCACCTGACCCTTTTAGCGGTGGCACGCCACAATATGGCGGGGGCGCAAGTTTCGGAAATGCCCCTCAGCCCGGCGGATATTACATGCCCCCTGGTGGGCCTGTAAAACAACGTAGTGGCTGTCGCAGTTGTTTGATCGGCTGTTTGGTGGTCGTCGTCATTTTGGCTCTGGCTTGCGCGGGGACGTTGATTTTTGCGCGCAGCGCTGTTGTTGGGGTTCTTGACCAAGTTGCGACCCAAAACCCAGAACAATTTAATCAACTACTGACCCAAGTTCCTAACTTTGGCGAACTTTGGGAAGCGCTGCGTTCTGGCGATATGGATGCGCTCCAACGTGCCGGTGAAGGGATGGCGACCCAATTCAATGGCCAAGCGAACGATTTTATCCTCACTGCCACTGCTGGGTTTGGTCAGTTCGGCGAGGACCTTAACAGCGTGATGTTAACCGCCACCGCAGTATTTGAACAAGTAGGGGGCAGCGCTGAAGATTTGATGGCGACGGCGAATGCGCTCCAGAGCGGTAAATAAAAAAACGCTCTCATCAACGTTATGCTCACAAGCGCCGATCAATCTACTTGATCGGCGTTTTTGTTAGGGGGATTTCTTGTTTAAATAGAGAATAATCGTGACGGTGCAGGGTCAGCTTGAACAAGTTGATCCATTTCACTCGATAAGATTATATTTTGACCCGCGCGTATAAGGTGATGGATCACATGGAAGCATTTCAAGGCAGGATTCGGCATGCTCACCCTGAAGAAGCAAAAACGATCACCGACATGGTGGTACGCTCAAAAGCCTACTGGGGATATGATGCTCAGTTTATGGCGAATGTCCTTCAGTTCTTAATTATCGACGCCCAATATATACAAGATATGGATACGTTCGTCGCAATATTAGAGGAAAAGATCGTTGGGGTGGTTACGCTGGCGCCTTTGGATTCGGAAGATGTAGAAATAGATCATCTCTTTGTTGATCCTAGCGCGATTGGGAAGGGGGTGGGCAAAGCGCTCTGGCAGTATGCGCTTCGCTCTGTGCGATCTAAAAACTTCAAGCGCATCTTCCTCATCGCTGACCCGAACGCAGAACGGTTCTATATTCACATGGGGGCTGTGCGCATCGGCGATGAACCCTCTAGCGCGATAGAGGGCCGAAAACTTCCGCTCATGCGTTATGACTTATAAAAAATAGCGCCTCACAAGTCAATTTGTGAGGCGCTGTGAATATCTACGGCTCTAACAAATAGCGCACTAAAAGGTGCGTCGTATGAAAAAGCCCTTCTTCATGAGAACGTTCGTAAGCATGAGACGCATCGACGCCCGGGCCGATCAAGCCCACCCGCGCATCTCCACCTGCGCGCCAATAGGCCGAACCATCCGAACTATAAAAAGGATAGATATCCGTTTTATGTGGGATGTCATGGGTTTTCACCAGCGCGTGCAGCTTTTGGTTCATCAACAAGTGATACGGCCCGCTGGAATCTTTCACGCAGATGGTGACGGAATATTCATCGGATGTTTGCCCTTCGCCCATCGCCGCCATATCAATCGCGAGTAGCTCATCCAAGTTTTCGGGCCATCCAGCCGCGCCCCCGTGTCCGACTTCTTCATAATTAGAAATGATGAAGAGGGTATCGTGAGCGGGGATTTCACCGCTGGCGTGCATGGCATCAATGGCGGAATAGATGTTTGCCACGCAGATTTTATCGTCAAGGTGACGTGAACGGATGAACCCCGTATCAATCACTTCAACGTGCGGGTCTAAAAACACAAAGTCACCGACTTCGATGCCCAGCGCCCGCGTATCTGCCGCGCTGAAAACTTTTGCATCCAACCGAACTTCCATGTTGCTTTCATTGCGAATGAGTGTGGCGACATCTTTAGAGACATGGGTGCTGGCGTTCACGGGCAAAATTGTCCCGCGGTAACGGCGATCATCCTGTGTGCGGATCGTGACCGTTTCAAACTCTACTGCGGGCCACATCCATCCCCCTAATTGGGCGAGCTTCAGCCGACCGTTGGCTTTCACCTCTTTGACCATCGCCCCCAACGTGTCCACGTGGGCGGTGACACCACGCGGTTTTTCAGCTGTTGCCCCTTTCCAATGCAGGCGTAGACTGCCTTTGTTGGTGGTGTCGATGGTGAAATTAGGGATGTTTAATGCCTCAAAAGCAGCGCGCACATACGCGATACCTTCAGGGGTATATCCCGTAGGGCTAGGCGTATTCAGCAACCCCACTAAAAAATCAACCGCTTTGGCGTTGTTGATTGCGTCTGTCGAAAAGTGCATGGATTAAGACCAACCTTGAGGCAGACGTGCGACGCCAAGATAGATCAAGCCCAAGGTCAACAGCATCGAGATCAGGGCTGAGACAATATAGGCGCGGTCACCCCGTTTGCGGAAGGCCATGTACCCGTTGGAGACCACAATTGCGATGATCATAATCACGGCGTGTTCAATTTCGTGAGAGAGCCATGTCCCTCTGGCGATGAGAAGGATGATGCCGAGTAATACTTGAATACCAATCACCGCGCTGAACACGCGCAACAACATGCGCAGGGTTTTATCAACTGTGCCATTTTGAATCAAGCGGATGACGAGCAAGGCTAACGTGACAAGCGAGACGAGGACAACGATCCAGCGCAGGCCGGAATGGGCGTATAAAAGTATCTGTGAGAATTCCATCAGGATTCACTCCATAAAATAAACTGTATTGCGAGAATCCCGATTGTAACGCAACGGTGAAATTCAAGGAACATCCAGCTTAGGAATGTACAGGTGACCTCACCTGCTTCGCTACGCTTAGCCGTCCTCTCCCCACGGAGAGGACAGGGACGTTTCTCATTTTGAGGTAGGTTATGTTTCGCGGACAGGGCAAGTCGGTGACTTGCCCACCCCATTTCTGAATCTCATCCATTCGTTAATAACCAGAAACAAAACGGGCAAGGCGATGCCTTGCCCCTACAAATCCTCTTATGTGACGTGATTCTTCCCGCCCTCTCCCCATGGAGAGGGCACGATAGCGTAGCTATCGGGGTGAGGTGTTTTTTAAAATCATAAACTCGTAAGGACACCGCTTTAAAGACACCTCACCTGCTTCGCTGACGCTCAGCCGTCCTCTCCGTGGGGAGAGGACAAAGACACATTTATTTCGAGGTGGATTATATGTTGTGGGCAAGTCACCGACTTGCCCCTACGAACTCTGATTTGAGACAATCGAAGTGAGGTGTTATTCCAACTCGCGGGCGTACACCACGGATGCGCCATCGCTGGCGTTAGAGACGTACATTGTGGCATTAAGGCCAGTGCGTTCTTTATAACCTTGACTGACGACTTCTAAGAAGGTATCGACCACTTTTTCATCCACCAGTGCGACAGCACAACCGCCGAAACCGCCCCCCGTCATGCGCGCGCCGTAACAGCCTTCCACACTTTGCGCACACTCGACGATATGATTTAACGCGTCGTTGGTGATTTCAAAGTCGTCGCGCATACTCACGTGACTGGCGTTCATCATGCGCCCTAAAATTTCAGGATCATTGAGGCGCATCGCTTCTGAGGCGTACAGCGTGCGGTCGTTTTCGGAGATCACATGGCGCGCACGGCGATACACAATTGGCTCTAACAATTCATGCGCCGCTTCAAGTTGATCCATTGTGACATCGCGCAGGGCTTTCGCCTCGAAAAAGGCAGCGGCCGTTTCACATTGTTCACGACGTTCGTTGTAAGCAGAGGTCACTAATTCACGGCGAGTGTTCGTATCCATGATGATGACTTGGGTGCCGGTGGGCAGAGGTGCGGCCATCGTCTCTAAAGTACGACAGTCGATCAGCAAGGCGTGATCTTTTTGACCCGCCGCAGAAATCATTTGATCCATGATCCCTGTCTTCACGCCCACCCATTGATTTTCTGCCCGTTGGGCGGCCAGTGCAATTTGAGCAGGGTTCCAATTCAGGTTGGGGCTTACGCAGAAGAAGGCGCGCGCGGTGGCAAGCTCTAAAGCCGCAGAGGATGAAAGCCCTGCGCCCCGCGGGACATCCCCAGCGATGACACCGATCCATCCTAACAGCTCATATTTGGATTGCTGAAGCGACCACGCAACCCCTTTGACGTATCCATGCCAGCCGTCTTTTGCATTTCGCTTGTTCAGGTTTAGGTCTGACAAGGCAAATTCGGCCACTTCCTCGTAATCGGCTGAGTAGACGGTGACCGATGGATCATCGTTGGCGCGTAACGCGATATACACTGCATGCTCAATCGCCATCGGCATTACATACCCATCGTTGTAGTCGGTATGTTCACCGATGAGATTGACCCGCCCGGGGGCGCGGACAATAAAATCTGGCTCGCCACCAAAGCGTTCACGAAAAAGCGTTTTGGCTTTTTCGATTAACGTTTCATTCATCGACATTCTTATGACCTTTATGGCACATCACATTGAAGGTATTTATTCGGATGTGCGTCTGAATAGTTGAACTTTTATTTTTTAACTGTACCTTATGTGACGTGACACGTCACGAGTTATTTTTGTGTTTATAGTGTGTTTCCGCTAAATCTCGCAAACGCGCCGCTGCTTGTTCTGGTGTGATGTCGCGTTGTGCTTCGGCCATCATTTCATACCCCACCATAAATTTACGAACCGTCGCGCTGCGCAACAGGGGCGGGTAAAAATGAGCATGTAACTGCCAATGAGGCTGGTCGGCATGAAATTGGTCGCCTAATAAAGCGCCATGCCAGCCCATCGAATACGGGAAGGAGGTTTCAAAAAGGTTATCATAGCGGGTCGTCAAGCGCTTGAGGATGTCGGCTAAGGCATCGCGTTGGGTGTCGTTCAAGTCGGGCATTTTTTGCACAGGGGCGCGTGGGATGACCAGCGTTTCATACGGCCAAATGGCCCAATAGGGAACGACGGCGATCCAATCCTCATTCTCGACAATCACACGCTCGCCCCGTTCGCTCTCGACGCGGGCATAAGCGGTTAAAAGTGATTCCCCGTGCTGTTGATAATACGCGGCTTGTTGGGCATCTTCCCGCGCTAATTCATTCGGGATGAAACTACTCGCCCATATTTGCCCGTGCGGATGCGGGTTGGATGCCCCCATCGTCGTGCCTTTGTTTTCAAAAATTTGCACCCATTGATAGGTTTCGCCTAAATCAATGATTTGCTCTGCCCACACATCCACCACATAGCGAATGTCGGTGGGTTCCATTTCGGGCAGGGTGAGATCATGACGGGGTGAGAAACAGATCACACGAGAGGTGCCTACGACAGGCTGGCTTTGGAAAAGCGGATCGGTGATCGTCAGGGGATCGCTGGGCGTGTCTGGCAGAAGGGCGGCAAAATCATTGGTGAAAACAAACGTGGTCGTGTAGTCAGGATTGCGCACGCCCCCCGCGCGTTCATTCCCCGGACACAGATAACACGTTGGGTCATGTTGGGGTTTATGTTCGTCCGGTAAACGTTCGATCTGACCTTGCCACGGACGTTTTGTACGGTGTGGGGAAACTAAAATCCATTCATTTTTCAGTGGATTATAACGTCGATGGGGGTGCTCTAGGGGATCAAATCCCAACATGTTCATATCCTAAAAAATTATTGTGCTGAAAATAAGGTGGAACCTAAGTAGATGGATTCCATCATAGCATCAAGTTCGGTTAAAGTCGGGGTAAAAGCAGTTTCGGGAAGCGCGTCCATCGCAACACGTAATTGGCGCGCGTAACTTTCGATATCCACAATCAAAGCATCAGGTGTGAGCGGTGAAATCTCCACTGCAAAACTCGCGCTGATGTAAAACTCACCTTGAACTGTCAGCCCTTCATAGCCAACGCGCCATTCTATCTCGTCAGTAAGATAGAGAAAACGTGCGAACTGACCTTCTTGCCCCGCGTTAAAGCTGAAATAACGCCCCTGTCCAATTAGGTAAACCGCGTGATCTTCAGGGTCATTTTGGGAAGGGTAGGTGATGAGTGAAGCGAAGCTGGTTTGGCTGGAAAGCAACGGGGTAAGCGCGGTGATGGTGGCGCGTAAATCTGCAAAGGTTGTTTCTTGGGTGTTCAACTGTGATGTGCGTGTAATTAGCATGTGACCTAGTGAAATTTCATCCCGCAGAAAATCGACACGAGCGCCACCGGGGGGAATCTGCACAGCCATATCTGAATTTGCGCCTAGCGTAAAAGCGACATCAATTTCAGACGGCAGGGTAAAAGTGAGCGAAACATCGCTCCATGACATCATCGGGCTATAAAACGGTGCGATATCCCGCGGGGAAAACGGTGTGGTCGTGATCCCAATGGGTAAATCTGCTAAGGGCGAAGGGGTCATGGTCAGGTGAAGTTCGGGGTTTGATCCCGCGCTCACTTGCGTTTGAGGCAAGGTGAAGATCATCCCCATGCCTGCCAACATGCAAAAAATACCTAACCCTAGCCACTGGAAAGAACGTTTCATAGTTGTCCTCGGTACGACGTGAAGTTCAATGGGATGAAGCGCAGTCCACGTTTAGCGATTGCTCAACACTTTACGAACCCCAGGGATAGACGCGATTTGATTCACCAACTGTGGAATATCCACGTTTTCAAGAAGCTCTCCCGCGATGATGACATTGCCAAAATAGATATTCGCAATCAACCCAGGGGGAAGGATACGTCCAACATCTAAACGAATGGTTTCATCATCATAAAGCTGGGACGTATCCACACCCAGCGCGCCTTGGATGTGTTCGCCCCTGTCGTTTAGATATTTGCGGTTGATGGGTGTTTGGGTGTTCCCGCTTAACACGATGGTGCCGTTATGCGCGTTCACGTTAATGTGATGGCGATCATTGTTGGTTGGTGGATAGTGAACAATGATGCTTTGCATATCATTAATTAAATCAATATCGGGACGTACTGCAGACAGGTCAGCCATTACCAACACTCCATGAACGAAATTAGAAATGAAATTCTATGCTATCATTTTGCCTTATCGAGATGTAAGTTGCCAAATGTAACATACCACTATTCTAAAACAGTGTGTTTAAGTCTAAAATGAGAACCCATGATGACCCCCTACTTGGGTCTTTTATTTTGAAAAGGAACACTCCCGATGGAACAAAATCCTCAAACAATTACGGGTGATATGGTCGTTAGCATCACTTACCAACTCAGCGTCGATGGCGAAGTGGTTAACAGCGCAGACACAAATGATCCTTTAGAATATTTACACGGCAGCGGCGAAATCATCCCCGGCCTGGAAGCCGCCATTGAAGGTAAAACGGTAGGACATAAATTCAGCATCACCTTGTCCCCAGAAGACGCCTACGGTGAATATGACGAAGAAAATCTGGAAGAGATCGACAAGGATTCCATTCCCGATGATCTCGAAATTGGCGCGGTGGTCGAAGTCGAAGACGAAGAAGGTGTTTACCTTGCCCACGTCAAAGAAATTCATGATGACTATGTGCTGTTAGACTTCAATCCCCCGCTCGCAGGGAAAACATTAACCTACAATGTGGAAATTCTCAGCGCGCGCATGGCGACGCCAGAAGAACTCGATCATGGTCACGTTCATGGCGATGATTGGGAAGAAGATGAAGAAGACTGGGAAGAAGACGAGGAATAAAATCCGCTCGTTCCTAGCTTTTGCAGGCTGATTCATCGTCAAAGCTTTAATCAAAGAGGGGATGTCCTACGCGGGCATTTCCTCTTTTTGTTTGGGATGATACCAAGGGCACCTCACCTGCTTCGCTGATGCTTAGCCGTCCTCTCCGTGGGGAGAGGACAAAGGACAAAAGAAGACAAACTAGTAGGGGCAAGGCATCGCCTTGCCCACCCCATTTCTGAATCTTATCCATTCGTTGATAGCCAGAAACAAAACGGACAGGGCATGCCCTGTCCCTACAGTGTTGCGAGACGTGCGTTTCCCGCCCTCTCCCCACGGAGAGGGCACGATAGCACAGCTATCGGGGTGAGGTGTTTTTAACAACGGATAAAGGGCGCCTCACCTGCTTCGCTGACGCTCAGCCGTCCTCTCCATGGGGAGAGGACAAAAGACGCCAACAGGATAGGTTATGTTTCGTGGGCAAGTCACCGACTTGCCCCTACAGAAATCCTGATTTTGACGGGATTCTCCCTGCCCTCTCTTATGGAGAGGGCACGATAGCGGAGCTATCGGGGTGAGGTGCCCTTCAAAAACACTCACCTGCTTCGCTGACGCTCAGCCGTCCTCTCCGTGGGGAGAGGACAGATACGCGACCTATTTCAAGGTAGGTTATGTTTCGCGGACAGGGCAAGTCACCGACTTGCCCCTACGAATTCCTCATGTGTAACGTAATTCTTTTCGCCCTCTCCCCACGGAGAGGGCACGACCCCGTCGGGGTGAGGTATACGGCCATGATATTTCCCAAGGCGACCCTGACAATCATCCCACGTGTATGTTAAAACTGACGTTACAACGATTTGATGCTGTAATAATGATGAGTAACGTCTATGACATTCGTTTTTATTCTCGCGTCGGGTTCCCCGCGTCGGCGTGAAATCCTCACCGAGATGGGGATCACATTCACCGTGATGAAACCCGACATTGATGAAACTCAACATCCGTCTGAATCCCCCTTCGCGTATGTGAAAAGGCTGAGCATTGAAAAAGCCCATGCCATCGCTGACCGAATGGAAAAAAGCCAAGAGGCATTCATTTTGGGGGCGGATACGGTGGTGATCCTCGCGGCGGACACGATGGGCGAAGCGGACGGCGTCATCATCGGCAAACCGCTGGATGCGCTCGAAGCCGAAACGATGCTGAAACAGTTACGCAACCGCGCGCATATCGTCTGTACGGCCATCAGCTTGTTGACGTTAAAAAAAGGGGAACGCACACTTCAAACAGAACTCACCCAAACGACAGTGACCATGCGCGACTACAGCGACGAAGAGATCAAGGCGTACATCGCGACAGGGGACCCGTTTGATAAAGCCGGAAGTTACGCCATTCAGCACGAAGCGTTTCATCCCGTTGCCCATATAGACGGAAGTTATTCGAACGTGGTGGGCTTACCTATAGAAACCCTGCAAAAAATGCTTGATCGTCTGAGTGTTTAATCTGTAAAAATAGGAGGCAATCCCCTATGCGTTTTTCACGGATCAAAACTTTATGCGTATGTCTCATCGTGGGGATGATGAGCGCCGTTTTTGCACAAACCAGCGTGATGATCCCGTTTGGGGAAACCCTGACGGGCACGGTCAGCCCTGAAAACCTCGCCCCAAGTTTCTTCTTTACCGCCGAACAAGATCAGATTTTTACGGTAGATTTAAAAGCTGATGATCCCAGCTTCACCCCGTTACTGCTTTTAGTCGATGCGCAAAACCAGATTTTGCAAACGGTGGGCGGGGTTCCGAATATGACCAGCCTTCAGCTCACCTTCACCATCCCCCAAACAGGACAGTTTTATTTCCAAGTTCAGGGGTTCAACGGCTCTATGGGAAACTTCACCATCATTCTATATGAAGGTGATCTTCCGCTCATCCCAACCGAAACGCCGACCAGCCTACCCACTGCCACACCACAAGCCACATCAACCCCTATGGCCGAAACGGGTAGTCTTGAAACGTTATTTATCGGCAGTGTGATTTCACCTCAAGTCGATGAGGTGAATACGCTGATTGAATATGCGCTGATTTTAGAAGCCGATGCCCATCTAGAGGTCACGTTTACAGAGGCGAACGCGCCTGCTGTCGCCGTTTTTGCAGGCGAAGATGAACCATTTGTCACGCTTGCACCTCCGTTAAAGACGGCGGTATTGGAATTAAGCGCAGGGGAATATCAAGTCGAGGTGCGTCATCGAACTGGAACGGGTACACAAACCGCGTGGATCGAAATTAGCGCGATTGTGGATCAACCCATCATCTCGCCCACCGCGACACCCATACCCCCGACCGAATTCCCGACAGCGATTCCCGTCACCCCAACGCCCACACAAATCACCGATGTGGATTTGCAAATCGTGTGGGGGGATTCTACGCTCAGCGTGATCAACGTGAGTGGGCAAACCCTCAACTTGGGCGAACTGTCGCTACTAGGCGCGAACCGTCGGGTTGATTCCAGCTTCTGGGCTAACTCGACGAACATCCAAGCCCTGCCAGACCGCGCTTGCGTTCTTTTACGTCCGTTGGCATACCCTGACATGCCCGCACTCCCCATCGGTTGTACCGATTTAGCCGCGTGGTGGTCGGCGGATATTGTCCATGTTTGGGCAGGTGAGCAGTTCACAGTGCAATCTGGGGTAGACACAATCGCAACCTGTATTGTGAGCGAATTGCAATGTTTAGTGGACATTCCGAACGCATAATCTAAAAATGAGTTTTCGATAACCCAAACCGATCTGAAAAATTGTATGTTCAGATCGGTTTTTTGTTTATTCACCAAGCGTAAAAAGTGTTTGCGTTCATCTTCAGGTGCAGATCAACTGATTGATGAATACATACGGATGCGCAGGAATATAACTATCGTAATGCTTATTTTAATTTCATTTTTTATTAAAGCGGGCGCTTTAAATTTAAGACATAACATTCAAAACAAATTTAACTCAAAAAGAATTTAGATGAATGTTATTTACACCAGAATATTTCTCAGTTTAACGCTCGAGAATGATTGGTAAAAGAGGAGAGTTTATCATGAATAGTCCTACTTGGGATCGTATTGAAGGCAAGTGGAAACAACTTAAAGGGGATATTCGCTCTCGTTGGGGCGACCTCACAGACGATGAAGTAGAACAAGCCGCAGGCAACCGTGAAAAATTCGTCGGTATACTGCAAGAAAAATATGGCAAGTCACGTCAAGATGTTGAACGTGAATTGGATGAGTGGGCTGAACAGCATAAAAATTAAACGGAATAAGACATTTTTGGCAGTAGTATCTCAAGGTGTTTCGGAATAAGTTTTATCGTAATAGGAACCTGTTTATCATCAAAACAACTTGAGAAGAACACCTACCAAATAGAAAGCCTCTGACATTCAGAGGCTTTTTATATTGTCGCAACTGTTTTTAAATTAACGCCCGAGCGCTTCCCGCATCCGTTCTAGGGCTTCGAGCAAGGTACTGCGAGAACATCCATAATTGATGCGGATGAAGCCTTCCCCGCCCTGTCCAAACGTGATGCCATCGTTACAGGCTACTTTCGCCTCTTTCAAGAAGAACTGATAAGGCACGTCGGGCAGGTTCAATGGACGGCAGTCCATCCACGCTAAATAAGTCCCTTCGGGTTTGGTGATTGTACATTCAGGAAAGTGTTCGCTGACATAATCCACCAACAGATCACGATTGTCTTCTAGATAGACTAACAGATCATCTAACCACGGTTGACTATCACGGTAGGCGGCTAATGCGCCGGTATAGCCAAAAAGGTTCACAAACCCGCCTGATTGTTCGCTGTACTTTTGAAATTTCTTGCGCAGGTCTTCATTTTGAATGACGACAAACCCCAACCCTAAGCCGGGGATATTAAAGGTTTTGCTGGGTGCAAGCAGGGTGATGGTGCGGTCGGCAATTTCCGACGAGAGCGACGCAATCGAGATATGCGTCTGACCTTTGGCTAACAGATCACAATGAATTTCATCGGTCACAAGGATGAGGTCATGTTTGATGATGAAGGCGGCGAGCTTTTCTAATTCTTCGCGCGTATACACACGCCCAATCGGGTTGTGGGGGTTGCAAAACATGAACAGTTTTGTTTGTGGGGTGATGGCTGCTTCCAGCGCGTCAAAGTCCAGTTCGTAGCGCATGATGTTTTCAGCATCAACTGTCGCTTTGAGTTCTACCCCAACCAGCGTCTTGCCTTGGTTTTGAATCGAACTTAAGAACGGCGGATAGATCGGCGTATTGAGCATCACGCCGTCGCCTTCGTTCCCCACCATGCGAACGGTGACGTTCAGCGCGAAGACCAGCCCGGGGGTGAAGACAATTTGGTTCTCTTGCACGTCCATGTTGTGACGGGTCTTTAAACGTTCGACCAGCAATTGACGTAAGGCGGGCGCAAACCCTTGATAGCCGTACACGCCTTGCTCAACCCGCGCTTTAAGTGCATCAATCACAGGTTGTGGCGCTTGGAAATCCATATCGGCGACCCACAAAGGAAGAACCCCTTCGCCGTACATATTCCACTTTACAGAATCTGTCTGGCCGCGGTCGATCACAACATCAAAATTCGTTTTTTGAACTGTCATTCAATCATTCCTTCAAGGTCTCTTACATCATCATAAGTCTCATTTTGCCATGTGACATAAAAAAGGCTATGCCCACCTGAGACCAAACAAAAAAGCTGAAGGGTTTCCCCCTCAGCTTTTTGAGAAGATATTTAAAGATAAGATGCGCTTGGGCTTATTCTGCTTCTGCGACGGTGATTTCATACACAGCGGCATCTGTCACCACAATCACACGGTCACCGAGAGCAAGGTACGCCCCCAATTCAGGATGTTGAGAGAGCAGATCAAAATAAGCATCGCTCAAGAACTCGATCTGGGTCGTGGTCATGCTTTCGGGAACGTAGGTTGTATCCATCCAGACCCCATCTTGAAGCAAGAACGTCTTACCGCCGACGGTTTGGATCGGGTTTTGGGTGACGCCGTTCTCACTACCGTTCCCATTCCCAGCAACCGCTTCTTCGGGCAGAGCAACAGGGGCAGCCGCGACTTCAGCCATTTCCATGTCTGCGAATGAGGCAGCCGCATCCACCGCGACGCCACCTGTCGTTCGTTGACGCAAGGTTTCCGCGCTGTTGGACAAAGCGCCAATCGCATCTTCAAACCCACCTTGAGAGAGGATGTCGTTTTCATCAATCAAGAAGCTGGTGTATGGGGTGATGATACCGTAACGGATGCTTAACGAGACGATGCTTTCCACCAATTCGGGATTTTCCCCTTGTAAGCGGATGTTGTTCAAGAGCGCGCCAATGCGGCGGGTTGCCCATAAGCGCGGGGCGAACGATTCGCCCCCGGCTTGTTGGCGGAAGGTCAAGCCACTGTACACGAAGGTTTGTTCTTCGTCGCCGTTCATGCCTGTGAGCGTGACGGTGGCATTGGTGCTGTCCCCGCGATAACGTCCCACAATGGTGAGTTGTGTACCTGCGTACAAGTCAGGCAGGGGGGCGGCAGGATACAAGGATTCGACCATCACCCCGTCCACTGTCAAGGTCACATCGGTTAAAACGGGCGCGCTGATCTTGTTATAGAAGCTGGCGAGCACTTCATCAATGCGTTGGTTCGTGCGGACATACGAGCCGATGCCGTTGAAGGTTGTGGCGATTGTGTCGAGCAAGAAGGTGTCTACGTCATCGCCTATACCAAAGGTGAAGATACGCACGTTCGGTTGAGCAGCGGCTTGGATATTTTCAATGATGTTCTCAATGTTCGTTTCGCCTTCGGTGGGCAAGCCGTCGGTCAAGAAGATGATCGTCGCTTGGCGTTCGCTCACCATATCCAGCGCGGTCAACAGCGAACCGTTGATGTCCGTCCCGCCTTCAGACTGAGCGTTGTTCACCCAGTCAATCGCTTCTTGTGCGTTGCTGGAATCGGTCAGCTCATTGCTGAATAGACGCCAACCTGTGCTGAACATCACCACGTTAAAGCGGTCAGAACTGTTCAGGTTATTAAGGATATATTCGGTGGCGGCTTGTGCCTGTGGCCACTTGTTACCGCTCATACTGCCAGACTGATCTAAGACAATGATCAAGTCACGCGCGACAATATTTTCTTCAGCTTGTTGTAATGGGGGTTGGATCACCAACGTGAAGAACCCGTCTTCGTTGGCACTTTCACGGTAGCTCAACAGGTTGAGGCTGATCTCATCCGACGCGATGCCGTAGTACAAACTAAAATCTTGATCGGGCACAAAATTCGACTGTTCAAAGCCCGCGCTGAATTCGGTATCGCCATTGCGCGAAACGGCCAGCGAATGGGATGGCGAATACACGGTGCTGATCGGGTCGTCGCTGTTGACCTGCACGCTGATGCTCATGGAGTCAATCGGGCGTTCGCTGGTCAATTGGGTGACATCCAACGGGTAGCTGTAGTGAATCAAGCCGTTATCAACTTCCAAAATTTGGGTATAGCTCAGTTCAATACGGCGGGTTTCGCCCGGGGGAATCGGGAAAACATTGGCTTGGATGGCGTTCATGCCGATATATTCAAGCAAGGCGGGGTCGCGGTATTGGCGCACGATTTCGTCATAATAGTCGCGCGCTTCATCTGCTTCGAGGATGCGGGCCTCAATCGGCACATCATTGATGTACATGATCAGCTCATCGACAGAAGCGCCGACAGGCAAGGGGAAGATGAACGTCCCTTCGGCCAGCCCTTCGCCCGTGTTGACAAATTCCATACTGATCGATGTGCGTGCAATTTGATCTTCAATTTCAATATTCACACGGTGATGATCGATCTTCAGCCATTGTGGGTTTGTGAACACGCCCCAAATGGGCGGTTCGATACATTCACACAGGGCGTCCGGTGGGCAAACACAATCTTGGGCTTGGGTAGAAATTCCAGAAAAAGCGAGCATAGAAACAAGCAGTAACGTGAGTAGTAGACTTCGATGCTTCATGTGAAAACCTCCACATCTCAAATTCATCAACAGGTTTTGCAAAGACATGTCATTACTTGTTGGTCAAGACGTTGATGCAAAAGGTTTTGTTCCAACCAGCTCAAATATCACCTGAAGTGGGGGGATAAAACAGAACGCGGATTGAGTCTCAATCCGCGTTCTTGTGTTCGTTCTATAGAATTTTAAGTTTGGGTGCAAAAAAAAACTTTGCAAATAACCCGAACAACGTGCTTAAGAAATAACAGTTACGTTGCTTGCTTGTAACCCTTTAGGCCCTTGTTCGATCACAAATTCGACTTTTTGCCCCTCTTCTAAAGTACGGAAACCTGTTGAGTTAATTGCAGAATAATGCACAAACACTTCGGTTCCATCACTTTGAGCGATGAATCCATAACCTTTTGTGCCATTGAACCACTTTACAACACCTTCTACACGGTCGGCCATTACTGAGCCACTCCTTAAACTACTTCCCCTTAATTCTTACGAGAAAATGGCATGAAAGACTAAATTACTCTTCTATACCATCTCCTAAAGAAATGCTATAAGAACTCCATAAAGTTGTCAAGTAACTTATACAAATAGAAAATTTCAGCGAAGATAAAAACAGGTTTTCCCCTTGTTTTAAACGTAACAAATTTCGCAAGTATTTCTGGAAAACCTCACTTATACCTAATCACATCTTCTCATTTCTTGTTCCTGATACATGAGTTTATGAAGATGAAGAAAGTTCATGTTAAATTTAGAATTAAGAAAGAATTGTCGATCGTCTCTTTTTAACGGGTGGTAGAACCGTCATTAAAAATGCCTGTTGGGTGACAACCTAATCCATTTTGTTGGGCATTCGTTTCTAATTGGAGAAAGTAATCTGCTTGGCCTCGGTCGGGGTTATAGACCACACGTTCGCCCCATCCGTTGGCGATCAGCTCTGCGTTGACAAAACGGTTGCCCACATAGACATAGCGCAATAAACGATCATATTGATCGGTATCGCTCACATCGCGCACCAGCGTCACTTCTTGGCCTTCGACTAAGGCGGCGTTCGCATTCTTTGCGTCTTGATAGCAGGCTTCATCACGCTCGGGGGTGTTCACGCCGATATAACGCACGCTGTAGTTTTGTCCGTTCATCGTCACGTTGATGGTGTCGCCATCAACCACCCGCGTCACCCGCGCCACTTCACCCGCAGGCACGTTTGAAACGGTGACTTGGCCAGTTTGGGGACGGTCGCCGTTGTTACGGTTCGTCGTGTTGGACGTGGTGTTGGTAACCGTGTCGATTTCCATCGTACAACCGATCAACGCGCTACATAAAAAGATCAAACCGACAAACCGTACCAACATAATGTCATCCTCAGAAGGTTATAAGAAACTACAAAGGGCTTAATCATACGCAACTTTCACGGAAGAAGCATAGTCAAAATTTGAGCGTTATGGAGATTGGTTTCACGGACGCATTGAACAGGTCTGATATAATGAGAGCATCTTTGTTTATGATGAGTGTAATAGGAATGAACGATAACTTAGTGATCCCCCATACGGGTCGAGCTACCCGCGCGGATGCAGTTCGCAACCGTGATTTAATCTTATGTACGGCGCGTCGTCTGTTCGACCAATCCGGAATAGAAGCCGTCTCCATGTCTGATATTGCACAAGCGGCGGAAGTGGGCAAAGGGACGTTATACCGTCACTACCCCAACAAATCGGCTGTGATTTATGCGTTATTAGATGAAGAACAATGCGCGATGCAAGAAGCGGTTTTGCGTCGCCTGCGCGAATCTAATGATGCGTATCATAATTTGGAATGGGTGCTGGAAGTAATTTTGAATTTTGTCGTTCAGAATCAATCGGTTCTCACTTCCCTCAGCGAACAAACCGCCTTGTCGCACCCTGCGCATATTTGGTGGCTGGCGACCCTACGGGGGTTGTTAAGCCGTTTATCCGTCCCGCTTGATGTGGATTATGTGGCCTCGCTCGTTTACATCATGCTTGACCCGCGCACGATTGGGTTTCAACTGCAAAATGGCTTCACCCAAGAGCGTATCTTGTCAAACTTGCAAGGTGTTTTGAAACTCCTCACTCAGTAATTGCAAAACACGACTCCAGTCCGTTTCTAACGAATCTCTTATAGACAAAGCCTTAAAAGCTGTGTTAATATTCATCCTGTAAACGGACTACAGTCCACTTAACTGATTAAACAAATCTGACTTTTGTCTCTACACAACGCGAAGGAATGTAACAATGGCAACTTGGAATTTCGATAAGACTCACACCAACATCAGCTTTAGCACTCGTCACATGATGGTGACCACCGTTCGTGGTAATTTCGCGGGTTTTGATGGCACTTTAGAATTTGATCCTGCCAACCTTGCGGCCAGCAGCGTGGATGTCACGATTGATGCAGCCAGCATCAACACCAATGTGGCCGACCGTGATAATCACTTGAAAAGCCCTGATTTCTTCGACGTTGCCACTTACCCCACAATCACTTTCAAGAGCACTGGCGTCCAATTGACAGGTGAAAAGACAGGCAAGATCACCGGTGATCTCACCATTCGTGACGTCACAAAATCGGTTGTTCTGGATGCTGAATTCTTGGGCACAGGCACCAATCCTTGGGGTGCACAGGTCGCAGGTTTCACTGCTTCCACCAAGATCAACCGTGAAGATTTCGGATTAACATGGAATGTGGGCTTAGAAGCTGGCGGTGTTTTGGTCAGCAAAGACATCAAGATTGAATTAGACGTTGAAGCCGTCTTAGCTCAACAACCCGAAGCTTCTGCCTAACATCTCGCATGATTTTCTTCCCTTCCCCAACAAAAAGGGCCTACTCTACGGAGCAGGCCCTTTTTGTTTTAAGTTAGAGAATGAATCTTAAATTACGGGGTGTCGTTTGCGTTGTCGCTGACGTTGAAGTTGGTGTCAGCCAACGTGCCCGAAGAGAAGGTGCCAATCCACACGGCATATTCACCAGCGGGTGCGCTTGGAAGAACAACTTGCCCGTTGAGAGTGCCAGCGGCGCTGTCATCGTTGCAATGGAAGGTGCTGCCATCGTACACGACCAAGGTTGTGTCAGCGTTACCACGAGTGAAGATGTTCAGGTCGCCACCTGCCCAGTCGAGAATGAAGTCTGGGTTGGTGGTCACATAACCACGGCAGGAAGCACCGAGATTCGCAGAGAACACATCTACGTTACCACCTGCTTGGATGTCATAGGAAGCGGTACCGACCAACGCGCCACCATCAACGGTGTAGTTCGGCTCAGCGGAAGGATCTAATGAACCCGTCGAAGCTGTTTGACCTGTTGTACCCGTGTTACCCGTTGTTGAACCGGTGCTGTTGCCTGAAGAATCAGAGAAGTTGACACCGATTTCAACATGCCCGAAAGAGGGGATGGAAGATACGATGTTACCGGGGATGGATTCTTCAAATTCGGTGAACATCAAGTAACCATACACATATTCTGTGCCGAATGCGCCGACCCAAATGCTGTATTCGCCATCCAAGGGGTTGACGATGTCGATCACAGGATCAGTGCCTGCGAAGTCGTCATTGCAAATGAAGGTGCCATCGGGTTGTTCGATGACCAAAGTGGCATCGCCCAAGCTGGCATAGAAGACACGGAAAAAGTCAGTGCTGAATTGTGGAGAAGTGGTGTAATTGATAACCAGATCAGGTTGAGCCGTGACAACGCCAGCGCAAGTAGCATCTGCAACAGAGGCATTCACCCCTTGCGTGCCACCGCCACCGATCATGCTGATCACGTAAGGATCGGGCATAAAACCTTCAGATAAGTTGTAAGTTCCATAATTTGAATCGAGTGACGAATCTGGGCCTTGTTGTGCTGATGCTGCTAAAACAGGGACAGATAACGCTGTACCGAGAATTGCTAAGCTTAAAAATTTCTTGCTATTCATTTTGAATCCTTTGCGATATCGTAGTTCGCTAAGTATTACGGACAAGATTAATTCTAGGTTTTTTTTATGTGGATGCCATGAGCAACCTGCTAAAAGCTTGTAAAAAACTGTTAAAAACCTCCTTCTACAAACTCACATCACTCATAACGTAAAACATGCGAAACACGTTCCATTGTGGCTGGACGGGCTGCTAAGAAGGTGGCAATCCACGAGATTAAGACAGAAATAGCGAGTAAACCGATGCCGATCAAGGTTGCATCTCGCGGAATAGGAACATCCGCACCACTTAATGAAATTATAAGAGAAATTCCAATTCCGCTTAACCCAATTCCGATCAAACCACTCAAAAAGCCGATGATGGTATTTTCAATCAAGATGATGCCGAGCACACGACGCGGTTTTAGGCCAATGGCCTTCATCACGCCGATGTGTTGACGTCTTTCTAGGGTGGCGAGTGAAATGGTGTTGGTCATGGCAATCGCAGCGGCGATGATCGACAAGATCGACACTAACGTAGGAATGGCGCTGAATAACGAGATCATGCGCTGCATCAACCCATCAATGAACGTGATGTCGAGCGTGAACAGCGTAGGATTGGTTGAAAGCGCCAGTAACACACTGTTCAAGTTTTCCGGCGTGACTTGCAAGAATGTCATTTGAAAACTTTGTTCCGGTGGGAAAACGCCGGGCGCGATCAACGACTGCCCCATGAGCAGGGCATTTGAACTTTCGGCAATCCCAATCACCTCAAGCAGAACGGGTTCAGCGCGTTCATCATTATAAGGTTGTGCGGTGAGCTGTGAGCCAACCTGAATTCCCCAACTGTCAATATACGGGTTCAGATTCGACAGCACCACATAAGGCATGCCTGTATCGGCGGAGGTTAAATCTCGCCCTGCAACAATCGTGCCAGAAGTGAGATTGGGGTTATCCGTCGTGCGCACCCCAAAGCTCATGGGAACATTTCGGCGCGAGCTGGTGAACGACCCTTGTTCAGGGGAAAGGTCATCGATAGAGACACCATCCACTTCGGTAATGGAGAGGAGCAGTTGTCCCATTTCGGTGCGATATTCGATCCCCTCAATCGAATTGAGTTGGGCATTGAGCAGACCTTGCGCCAGATCGTTATTCAAGATGCTGATGAGGGGGAAAACCATCACATTCCCACCCATCGACTGCGCCAGTTGAATTTGCAAAACTTCGCGTGTGCCAATCCCCACAAACGTAATCAAGCTCAGCGCGAACATGCCCGCGCTCAACGCTAACATGGTGGTTGCATTACGGATACGACGTGAGGACAAGTTGCGCAACGCCAAGCGCAAATCGACAATGCCGAAGTAAGGCAGCTTGCCCACGATCCAGATCACCACCCAGAGCAGACACACTAAAATCCCCAAGATTAACAGGGTGATCGCGACGCCGATCATGCCTGTGATGATGCTCTGTACGAGGATGTTGCTAAAGCGCGTATCTTCAAGCCCTGTGACCGGACTGCCGACAATCGAGCCGACAATTGCACCAACCACGATAATGACCAGAAACAGCGCAAAAATGGAGTGTAAACAACCCGTCGCAGGGATTACCGTTTCGTTCGGGCGTAAAATTGTTGCAGGGCGAACGCGGTTGGCCGTGAGGACGGGTAACACGCCAAAGACCAGCGTCACCACAATACCGATGGCTAAGCCCAGAAAAACCGCTTCAGGATAAATCGCAACAGGTAAGCGCTGTTGGAGGACGGCTTCGCCAAACCGGTTGACGATCCCGCCCATCAACACGCCGACGACGGTCCCAAATAGGCTTCCGGCGACGCCGAGCCAAAAGGCTTCAGCCATGAATAACATGGAAATTTGGCGACCTTTGAGGCCGAAGGTTTTAAAGGCGGCAATCTCATTGGTGCGTCGCCCGACCATCACCAGCATGGTGTTGATGATCCCCACGCCCCCAATCAACAATGCGCCTAAGCCCATGATGACGATGAACCGCCCGAACAAATCCCCCACAATTTGATTACGTCGCAAGACATCATCAATCGTGCTGTTTTCGTAGCGGAACATGCCCATGCGCCCGGTGGTCATCTCCACTTCATCGAGGTCGGCATCGGGGGGCAAGGTGATGCTGATGGTGTTGGGTTCGGGCGGAATTTGTAACGTAGGCGCATCATCAACATGGATGTACGCAAAGCCGAAGAAGGCGGCGAAAATGTCGGTGAGGTTGGCTTCATAGTCGGTCGAAACGATGCCTGTGACGGTGAAGCGTTCTTCCGTCCCTGTCACGCGCACTTCATCCCCTAGTCGGATATTTTGCGTGTCGGCTAGATTTCGACTGATGACAATCGAACGCGGTTCTGTCAATAGGTCGCGCAGTTCTGCGCCTGCGGGTTCTTGAGCAATCACCGGTTCTGTCGGCGGGAAGGTCGCAGGGTCGATCAGCAACGCGCTGACCATCTGCGGTCTGCCTGCCGTCGTTTCCTCAACCTGTGTCACTTGAAAATTCCCCGCACGGCGGTAACTGCTGACTTGCCCGCCGATCGAATCAATGTATTCTGTGACCTCTGCCACCAGTGGAAGCGGAATACTTGAGGCTTCAGAATCCGTATCAAAGGCAAAGAGAGAGTTGGTATTCGGAGCGGTGTAGGTGATATCACCATGATTACTGGCGCGGGCATTCGTGATGAGTGAATCCGTGATGGCAAAGCCTAAACTACGCAGGGCAACAATGGTGGATACCCCCGCGCCGATGCAGAAAATAGCGAAGATCGTCCAGCGCTTGTTACGCCATAAGTTTTGCGCGGCGTAACGGAGATAAAAACTAAGGCGAGAGAACATAAATTTTCCTGTTTTGATAGGGCATCTCTAGATAGTTCTAGTATACGCAGACACTTACAGGTTCGTTGTATAGGTCTATCAACTTCTTATGGCGAAACACCCGTTATGACGCGGGCGTTTCAGCGGTGTGCCTACGCTCATCAGGGGGAAGTTCACGCAGATGCGCGTGGAGTTTGGTCAAAGCCTGCGCCAGCGGTTCAGAGAGACCTTCTTTGGTCAAGAGTCGGCTCACATAAAAGACATCGTTCATATTACTGCTTTGAATGGCGAGGAATCCGTAAGCGCCTTCGTTCCGAATCAAATGCGGATATTCTTGCACCGCGTGGAAACGCACTGCTTTTAAGATCACGTCTGCGGACATGACGCGCCCTTCAATGGGCTGTGTCCATTGGGTGAGGTCGGTCTGCGATACTGAGGCATTTGCCGTCACGGCATCGACCAACGCCAGCGTTTCTTTCATCCAGTTGAGCAGTAAAGGATACTGCGCATCACGCGGGTGCGGTGGTGGGCCTTCCCCGCGTAGGGTGAGTTGAAGGGCTATAAAAAAAGCGCGGACGTAACGCGAAATCGGCGGCATGATCTCACCCTCTTGAACTAGGATAACGACGTATTTTGACTATATCAAAAGGCATGGGGGATTTCGAGATAGGCTTAAGCTTTCTCTGCGCATCTTCTTCATCAAGGGCACGTACCCATCAGGTAAATTTCTCGCGGGTTTATAGGGGGACTTGGGCAGCGCAGATATCCCAATATGAAAAATCTCTATAACGATAGCGCGCAAAATTTCATACAATCAACCCTATAGCATGATGAGGTTTTAAACAAACACTCAGCACATTTGTGCTATAATATGTCCCATAGCAGGCTAGAGATGGGCGCGTTACACTCACTCTGTTTCTTTATGCTGTCCATAGGAGCATCGATTGTCCTCATTTCGTCAGGTAGGTGTTCTTGCTCACCCTGCACGTCCACAAACTTTTTCTGTCGCAGAAGAAATCACCCAATCCCTTCAATCACATGGGCTTAAAACTTGGCAATTTCATCGCTGGGAAAATGACGATGAATTGAATAATGCCCTTGCACAAGTGGATTTGGTGATCGCGATTGGGGGCGACGGCGCCATGCTCCATGCAGGGCGTGTTTGCGCTCAACATGATGTCCCTGTATTTGGTGTGAACATGGGGCATTTGGGATTTCTGACCGAAGTTCAAGCCGTAGGTGACTGGGATAAAGCGCTTCATTCGTTAATGACGGGGCATTGGTGGGTCGAAAAACGCATGATGCTGTCTCTGCAAGCGCGCCGTGAGGATCAGATTTTCGCTCAAGAGATCGCCTTAAACGACGCGGTTTTAGGACGTGATCAAAATACGCGGATGATCCGCTTAGAGACTTACATCAACCTTGCATGGACGACCACATATCATGCAGATGCGTTGATTGTGGCGACGGCGACAGGCTCAACCGCGTATGCGCTCGCCAGCGGTGGCCCGATTTTACCCCCCGAACTGCGCAATACGTTGATTGTTCCGGTCGCCCCTCACTTGAGTTTAGACCGCCCCATCGTCCTGCCCGAAGGCGCGCTCATCGATGTGATGATTCATAAAGAGAGCGTGGGCACAGCGGTTTTATGGGCAGACGGCATGAAAGTCTGTGATTTAGTTTCGGGAGATCGTGTCACGATCCGTACCGCCGAAAAGCAAGCTCAATTTATTCGTTTGCGTGAAGAAGGTTATTTCTACCGTTCTTTGTTAGACCGTTTAGAACCACGTACTGCGACCCCGCCAGATGATGTACACTTAGATTCTTTAGATGGAGACACGCACTTCAATGGCAGTTGAAACCCACCCGCCACTCTCTGATACCCATTTTTGTACGGTCCACCCTGACCGTGAAACGTCCCTGCGCTGTAACAAGTGTGAGCGTTATATGTGTGTTCAATGCGCCGTACAAACCTCAGTGGGGTATCGATGCAAAGACTGTGTGCGCGGTATTCAAGATAAATACTTTAGTGCCTCCAGCGCAGATTATGTTATTGTTTTTACAGTGTGTTTGGTGCTGGGGGGTATTGGCGCGTATGTGGCGAGTAGAATCGGCTTTTGGCTGATCATCATCTTTTTAGGCGCTCCAGTCGGGGGCGCGATAGCCGAGATCGCATTACGCTTCACAGGGCGACGACGTGGGCGTTATAGCGCACAGGTAGGGCTTGCTGGATTGGTGCTTGGTGCATTGGCCCCTGCATTGATTTTCTGGCTACAAAGCGGTATTTTCCCATTAGACATCACACTTTTATTATTCGCAGGTATTGCAGGCGCAGCGTTATATGCGCGTTTTAAAATGCGTGGATAATCCCTCACTTTTATAGGCGAGTTAAAACAGCTATGCTGGAAGAAATCCGTATCCAAAATTTCGCAATCATTGACCAACTCGATCTCGGCTTCTCTCGTGGGCTGAATGTGATTACGGGGGAAACTGGCGCGGGGAAGTCAATCATCATCGACGCGGTGGAACTGTTGCTCGGTGGCAAGGCGGACCCGTCTTTCATCCGTGCTGGCGCAGAGAAAACCGTCGTCGAAGGTATCTTTCAAATTGATAAACGTATTGGGCCGTTCGCAGAAGCCATTTTACAACGAGAAGAATTGCTCGACGCGGGCGCTCAAGCGGAAGCGATCATCATCACGCGGGAAGTGCGTTCCAACGGACGCTCGACGGCGCGCATCAACGGCGTGACGGTCAACCTCGAAGTCTTGAGCGAGATCGGCGCGTTGCTCGTGGATGTGCATGGTCAAAGTGCGCATTTATCGCTCTTTAAGCCTGTGGCACATCTTGATTTATTAGATCGTTTTGCAGGGTTGATGGATGCTCGCGACGCGCTGGCCGCGGTGGTGCATCGCCTTACCGATATTCGACGTGAGAAGAAAAGTTTGATGAGCGATGATGCCGCCCTCAAACGACGCGCGGACTTGCTCAAACATGAAATTGAAGAAATTGACGCGGCACAGTTGGTCGCGGGTGAAGAAGAAGAACTGCGCGCTGAACGCAATCGCCTTGCCAACAGTGAACAGCTCGCCCGTTTGAGCGCTGAAAGCGTCACGCTTTTATACGGGGATGATCAAGGCGAAGTCATGTCAGCTTTAGATGCCCTCGTACAAGTCGAATCGTTGTTACAACGTCTCGCCCAAATCGACCCTGAACTTCAAGACGATTATGATTTAGCGGCTGATGCCGCCGCCCAAATTGACGACTTAGCCACGTCGATGCGTCGTTACTTGGACAAGGTTGAATTCAACCCTGACCGCCTCGATGAGCTAGAAGAACGGCTTGAGGTGATCAATTCCCTCAAACGGCGTTACGGTGGCAGTATCGAATCCATTTTGGATTATGCTGACAAAGCGCGGGTTGAGATCGAAGGCATCGACAACAGCGAAGAACGCCTTGAAGAACTGGCGAAATTAGAAGAATCATCGCTGAGGCATATCGGTGAATTGGCCTCGCGCATCAGCAAAGCGCGCGCGGCGGCGGCACAACGTCTGTCAGCAGGGGTGATCAAAGAATTGGCTGACTTGCGCATGGCGAACGCCCGCTTTGAAGTCGGGCTGTCTCAATCTGATGACCCTTCAGGGTGTTATGTGGACGATCAACGCCTTGCTTTTAACGACACGGGTATAGATCAAGTTGAATTCTTGATGTCTGCCAACCCGGGCGAACTGTTACGTCCGTTGGCAAAAGTGGCCTCTGGCGGTGAAGCCGCGCGGATCATGTTGGCGTTAAAGCGTGTCCTCACCCTCGCGGACCAAACCCCCACCTTGATTTTTGATGAAATTGATACCGGTATTGGTGGGCGTGTAGGAAGTATCGTCGGCGAAAAGTTATGGGACCTCACAGGCGAACATCAAGTGATGGTGGTCACCCATCTGGCGCAGTTGGCAGGCTATGCAGATAGTCATTATCGCGTCAGCAAACTGACCGATGCAGGACGGACGCATACCGAAATCAGCCCGCTCGCAAACGATCATCAGCGCGTGGAAGAATTGGCGGCGATGCTCGGCACGTTCAATGAGAGTGGATTACAGTCGGCCAAAGCGCTGTTGGCGCAAGCCGATGACTATAAACAAACCCGTCGAAGCCTCGCGGACTAGGGAGAGGGCGGCGTCTAGCACCTCACCCTATCGGGGTGAGGTGCCTTCACATCACAGTGGATTGCTATTGGGGATGGTTTCTTTCAACCCCGTGATCACCATTTCCACTTCTTCGATGGTCGTTTCCTTTGGGTTGACATCACACACCTTGCGACCGCGACGCATAATCACAATCCGATCCACCACTTGGAAGACATGATAGATATTGTGCGCGATGAAAATACACGAGTGCCCCGCTTCTCGCGCCCCGCGAATGAAGCGTAACACCCCTTGCGTTTCTTCTACGCCGAGATTATTCGTCGGCTCGTCTAAGATGATCAGTTCCGACTCAAAATACATGGCACGCGCAATCGCGATGGATTGACGTTCCCCGCCTGAAAGCGAAGTGATTGGCGTGTTCGGGTCGATATTTTTGCTAATTCCGACTTGCTTCAACAACCGACGAACTTCCGCTTCCATGAGCGGTTTATCCAGCCGATTGAAGATTTTCGGCCCGCGTAACGGTTCGCGTCCTAAAAACAGATTGCGCGAGATCGACAGTTGAGGCACCAGCGCGGAATCTTGATAGATCGTTTCAATGCCAAGATTGATCGCATCCATCGTGTTTTGGATGCGTACAGGTTGCCCGCGTTTATAGATCGTGCCTCGATCTGCCCTTAAAGCGCCGGAAAGAATTTTGATCAATGTGGATTTGCCCGCGCCGTTGTCGCCCAACAAGCCCACAATTTCATTCTGGTTGACGGTAAAATTCACATCGCTTAACGCGCGAACTTTGCCGAAGGATTTCTGAATATCTTCCATATGGAAGAGGGGTTGGGTCATGCGTCAGCCTCCAGAATGATTACGGCGTTCAACAGCCGAATGTATGCTCATCATCATCAAGATGATCACGCCGATAAACGCATCATAGGCGAGGCCGGGAACGCCCACAAAAATGATCCCATTACGCATGAACCGAAGCAGTAACACACCAATGATCGTGCCGACGATAGTACCCCGTCCGCCTGAAAGTAATGTCCCGCCAATCACTGTCATGGCGATGACTTCCAGCTCATAGCCAGTGCCGTTATTCGGGTTTGCGGACTGGGTGCGGATGGCGTTAATGATCCCCGCAAAGCCCGCCAGCACCGCGCTCAAAACAAACAGATAAATACGGGTGCGGTCAATATTGACACCGCGCCCTTTTGCCGCGACAGGGTTTCCACCTGTCGCCCGCATCCAGTTTCCAAAGCGAGTGCTGAACAAAATATAGTTTAAAACGATGGCGAAAATAATGAACCAAACGAGCGATGCAAGAATGGTTACGCCCCCCTCAATGGGTTGAAAACTGCCCACCAACCAGTTCACCAGTGGTGAATCTGCATTCCATGTCCGTTGAGGAAACCCATTGGTGACATACAGGGCGATGCCGCGCACGATCAAGAGCATGCTGAGGGTGACCAAGAACGAGGAAATTTTCATCTTGGTGACCATCAACCCGCTGAACAAACCAAACAGCGCAGCGATGATTAACACCGTGACAAACGCCGCCTCGAACGACATCACCCCTTGATTGAATAATGTGAACATGATGACAGGGCAGAATCCGAAGATTGACCCGACTGACAGATCAAATTCCCCTGTCGTCAGAAGCATCGTCATCCCTAGCGCGATGATGCCAAGTTCGGGGGTGAAGCTGAGCAGGTTGGTGATATTGCGGGCAGATAAGAAGTTCGGGGCGGCCGATGCAAATACAACAATCAAAACGATAAGTAGTAAAAATGGCCCGAATTCACGGGTTGCAAACAAGTGCCCAATAAAATTTCTGACTTTTGCGATCAAGCCTTGGGGTGGCTCAACACTGAAATCATGATCAGACACAGGTTGTGAAGTCTCTGGCGTAATCGACATCCATCTTGGCTTTCAATACAAGTATCTATGATGAGGGAATGTGAGCAAGGAACCATGATCGGTTACGCAACCGATCATGGTATAAATTTCGATCAAACGTGCTTAGTTACCCATCGCCGCTTCAAGCTGCGGAATATAGATATCGACGGTGGATGCGTCGTACATGCTCATGGTAAGAATATCAAACGCGGGTGGGGTGCCACTTTCTGCCAAAAGCATCAACGAAATTGCGAGATACCCTTGCGAGTTAGGATACTGCCACATCCCCGCTTGGACATACCCTTGTTGAACGGAATTAGCGGTATCGAGCGAGTTGCCCCAACCCACTACAGGGATATCCCCCGGAGCAAGGCCGACTTGGTCAAATACACGTTGCATGCTTCCGGTCACAAGATCACCCAAACCGATGATCGCATCGACATTATCAGCATTTGCCAGTAGATAGGTGGTCATGCTGTCCAACGCGGTCGATTGTTCGTACCCTGCATCAAACACTTCATAGGTGATACCCAACGGATCAAATACGCTGGCGATCCCCATCGTTTCATCTACTTGATAGGTTGCGCCCGGAACTTCGACGGGCATCCAAACAAAATCACCTTCTGAGACATGGCCGTTATCAACCAAATATTGTGCCCATTGGCGACCGACTTCGACGTTATTTGTGCCGATATAGGCTTCGCGGTTGGTGGCGGCATCGTCCGAGTTGAACAACACCACCGAAATACCTGCGGCGCGTGCTTCATCAATTAATGCGCCTAGGGTGCCCGGATCAGGGCTGGTTGAGGCGATACCATCTGCGCCAGCGGCAATCGCGGCAGCCCATGCTTCTTGTTGGGAAGCAACATCATTGCTGTGGAGGGATGTGCGTACTTCTACTCCAAAATCTTCTGCCGCTTGGTTTGCGCCAGAAAGGGCGAGTACCCAAATCGGATCCGCTTCAGAACCATGTGAAATCCAGTAAAAAACAGGGGTGTCTTCTTGGGCGGTGAGGGGCAGTGAAATAGCGAGTGTAAGCCCTAATGTGATTGCGGGAAGTAAAAGTTTCTTAAGCATATTTCGTTCCCTTATATAAATAAATGAAGGTTATTTTTTATACGTCCTGAAATTTATATCAATTCCCTATAAATGTTCGGACATTTTTGCGATTTTAGCGACCTAAAATAGGTTCGTCAAATTTCACGAGAGGATGATTGTATTTGGAAGGCACCTCACCTGCTTCGCTGATGCTCAGCCGTCCTCTCCGTGGGGAGAGGACAAAAGACGTTTCTCATCTCATGATGGGTTATGTTTCGCAAGCAAGTCGGTGACTTGCCCCTACAAAGTCCTCTTATATAACTCGCCCTCTCCCCACGGAGAGGGCACGATAGCGCAGCTGTCGGGGTGAGATGTTTTTTCACAGCTTTTCAAATCCGCAGGCATTATAGGGACAACCGTATCAATGGCACCTCACCTGCTTCGCTGATGCTCAGCCGTCATCTCCATGGGGAGAGGACAAATAAGACAAACCCGTAGGGGCAAGGCATCGCCTTGCCCACCCCATTTCTGAATCTGATCCATTCGTTGATAACCAGAAACAAAACGGACAGGGCATGCCCTGTCCCTACAGAAATCCCGATTCGTAACGTGATTCTTTCCGCCCTCTACCCCACGGAGAGGGCACGACCCTATCGGGGTGAGGTGCGCCCCTCATCAATGCGCTACAATAGTGCTACAGGATGCTCTCTGCTTGACATTTTCAGAACACTCGTGCTAACCTAAATTTTATCAAACGTAAAATAAACTTTAAATGTTCGCTGAGAAGTTGTAAAAAGGAAACCGAAACGCGTGTCATTAGAATTTACAAAGCTGGTTGATCAAATTAAAACGATGGGACGCTATTACAGTCACCTTGATGCCAGCTTGTCGTCACGCATAGAACTCGCCTTAGCGTGGTTTTACAGTCATACCACGCTAGACCCCATCAATGAGCGTATTCAATTGGTGCGCCGTTCCGTTAGTGGATATCGTGGCGCTGCTTCCCCCGAACACGTTCAAGAGATCATCTGCGGTGTGGGTGACCCCGATGATGCCCCCACGACAAGCACGATTTTGGCGGTGGATGGTTCACAGGTGTACCCTGACTTACATGCCAGCGCGTTGTATTATCTTCTGAATATCGGCGCATTCACCTTTTATCACGGTCAACTGCGTATTCCGGAACAGTTCACAATCCCTGAACTGTTTTACGCCCCAACCGAAATTGAAGACCGTGATGGGCGTGCCATCACCAACCAGACCGTCAATGCACGACGTTCGGTATTAGAAATGGAATGGTTAGCCAACTTGGCTTGGGACCTTCGCGATGAGCAGAGACCGCTCATCGCTTTTCATGATGGGAGTTTGCTCAAGTTTTTTGGCGCAACCGAAGTCGCCGATGCTGGAAAATTAGAGGCGCGTTACCTGACTGCGCTCAATAAACTGCGAGATTCAGGCGCGGTTTTAGCGGGCTATTTAGATAAATCTCGCAGTGCCAACGTCATCAGCTTACTGCATCTGATGTCTTTGCCTGAAGATCAAGTCGATGATGCGCACGTGAAAACCAACGGTCAGCTTGAAGGCTTGATCGACGCGATGCTGTTTTATCACGTCTTAGAGCGTGGACAGCGTTCCGCTATCATGACCCCTAATTCCCCACAAAACCTCGCTTACAAACGCCAAGATGATACAACAGGTGATTTGGAAATCTGTTTCTTTTATTTAAATGTGAGCGACAGTGCAAAACCCAACATTGTGCGCGTTGAAATTCCCATGTGGGTCGCGCGACAACCGCAAGCCGTCGCCGCCTTGCACAGCCTAATTTTGATCCAATGTGCGGCGCAGGGGCGGAAACGTTATCCCTATGTCCTCACCCGTGCTGATGAATTGGCTTACGTGAGCAGTATTGAAAAACAACAACTCGACGAAATATTGCGGGTAGAGATGATGCGCAATCAATTGTCGCCCGAAACCTCGACAAAACTACAATCAAAGAGTTTGGCGCGCAGTCATAAACGCCAACATCGGT
Source organism: uncultured Anaerolineae bacterium (assembly GCA_934216615.1). GTDB lineage: Bacteria > Chloroflexota > Anaerolineae > Aggregatilineales > Phototrophicaceae > Flexifilum. The sequence goes on from CAKQCB010000004.1 coordinate 259,246, forward strand.
TGGGATAAAGGAATACATCATGATTCAAGAAGAAACACGCTATACCATCGGGCGGGTGCTTCGTGCCAGCACCACGGGCTTTGATTGTGGAACGCGCGGAACGCGCATTGACGACAAACACACGCTCGGCGCATTTGTCAAAGTGCCTGTCAATGAAGAACGCACCGTTTGGGCGATTGGCTTGATCTACGCCATCCGTATTGATGATGATCCTTTAGCCCGTGAATTGGTCATGGCGAGCGGGATCGATAACAATATTTTGATGGATCAACGCGAAAACCGTATGGTTCCGGTCGAAATTTGTGTCATCAACATCGGCTGTGTGATGGATGGATACGTCATTCATAACTTGCCCCCGCGTCCGCCGATGAGCTTGGTCGAAGTAGATTTATGCTACTCGGACGAAATCTACGCGTTCACCCAACAGTCGGATTATTTCCGCTTGATCTTAAACGCGAAAGAAATTCCGTCGGATGAACTGTTGGTCGCCGCCCTTCGCTATGCCCAAGCAGCCTATCCAGCCGAAGAACGCGAAGCCTTTTTAATTCGTTCGGGACAGCATTTGGTGCGCTTGCTCTCGCACGATCTGCGCCGTCTACAGCACGTCTTGATGTTGATTCATCCGTGAGCCGTCCCGCTCAGCTCATTGAGGGCTGATGCGCGCAGCCCCGCTTTGCCCATCTCATTCACCACCAGATGATGAAAGGGACGGATCACATTAAAATACACCGGCCCCGTCCAGTGCCAATACTCCACTAACGTGATCACCGTGAAAATGCGAGAATCGCTTTCCCCTTGTTCGTTGAGAATACAGAGAAACGCACTCAAGTGTTTATCGCTGGCAGAAACGAGCCAATAGCGTTCGACTTCGGCTTCTACGACGGTGAAAAAAGTAGCGGGTTGTCCGCGCTTCATCGGTACATCCTGCGGTTGCATCGTGAGTTTCTCATCTGGAATGCCTGTTTGTTTCATCCCCAATAAACGGACAAACCCCCAACGCACACCATACAACGCTTTGATCCACGCGGGATAGTAGCTGATGAATCCGGCGATGAACGCATCCATGCGCCCTTGTCCGTGAAACGTCTTGACGTCGATATGATCACAGCGGGAAGCAATCTCCATCAGCGTAGGGATTGCGTCAGCGCCTACGGGCAAGTTTTGCATCTGGTTTTCCTCGTTCTAACGTCTATTGAAATAGGGCATGGGTTCACATCAGGGACCATCTCGCGCGACGCGACATCATCCCCCACATGAATAAACCTCTTCGATGAAGTTCCGTCAAGTAAAGCGAAAGATTTTCATATCGCAAGAAACATAAAAATTGGCCTGAATGCGTTATGATCTGAGGTGTTCAGTCAGATCTAACCATAAATGGCACACGCAATGATCACATTTAGAATGGGGACCGTAGACGAGGTTTCTACCGTGGTCCATCATCGCCATGCGATGTTCACCGAGATGGGGCGCGGGACGGAAGAACAGCTTCAGAAGATGGATGAAGCCTTCGCCGTTTGGCTTCAAGACGCCATACGTCGAGGGAAATATCATGCGTTCTTCGCAAAAGTGGATGAAGATGGTGAAGAACACATCATCGCGGGGGCGGGTTTATGGTTGATCGAGTGGGCGCCCGGCCCGTTCGATCTCGGCACCGAGCGCGGATACATCGCCAACGTATACACCGAACCAGAATTTCGAAAGCGTGGGGTGGCGCAGCAGTTAGTTGAGCAGTGTTTGGGAGCGTGTCGTCAGCGTGGGTTAACATTTGTGACGTTACATCCAAGTGACGCCGGAGCGCCCATTTATGCCGAAATAGGCTTCAAAGAAAGCCGTGAAATGATCATCAATCTGCATGAGACAAAGTGAGTTGTTATGCCACAAACCTACTATGACTTTAACGCCTCGTCCGTGGGCAAGCCCGATCTCCATTTAGCCGTAGCCAATGGCTTTCCACCCGCAAGCTATCATCCCTTATTTGATCCTATGAGCGACCGCTATCATGTGTACAGCTTGCCTCCACGTCCGTTGTGGACAGACCCGCCCGCACCCGCCACCATGAAACATTGGGAATCGCTCGCCGACGATATTTTAGCGGGCTTTGACCAGTTCAAAATCAACAAGACCATCGCCGCCGGCCATTCCTTTGGGGGCATCGCCACGATGATCGCCGCCGTGAAACAACCGGAACGTTTTCACGCCCTCATTTTGTTAGACCCAACGTTACTTCCTAAGAAGATGTTATTTGTCGCACGGCTGGCACGCATGTTCGGGATGAACTCACGCAATCAACTTACACAAAAGGCGCTCACCCGTCGAAGCCAATTCGACAGCATCGATGAGGCGTATACATATTGGCGGGGCAAGCGTCTGTTTCGGGATTGGTCAGATACATCAGTTCGAGCTTATACCGAAAGTCTGCTCAAACCCAACCCTGATGGCGGGTATGAACTGGCATGGTCCACTGCTTGGGAAGCCCGTTATTACGACACGTTGATATTAAACGGCTGGTCATGGGCGGCAAAATTAAAGAACACCCTGCCGATTTTGATTATTCGCGGGGAAACCAGCAACACCTTTTTTGAAAATGCGGAAGCGGGCTTGCGCAAATTGCTACCGCAAGCCGACTTTGCACTGATCAAAGGACACGGGCATCTTTTTCCACACTCCGCCCCCGACGAAACTCGATCCTTGATGACCGACTGGTTGAGCCAGCAGGGGATGTAGAGAACACCTCACCTGCTTCGCTACGCTCAGCCGTCCTCTCCCCACGGAGAGGGCACGACCCCGTCGGGGTGAGGTGCCCTTTAAAAAATCACAACTACCGTAGGGACACCGTTTTAAAAACACCTCACCTGCTCGCTGATGCTCAGCCGTCCTCTCTGTGGGGAGAGGACAAAGGGACGCGGACAGGGCAAGTCGGTGACTTGCCCCTACTTGAATATGTGACGCGGTGAGGTCTTACAACCCGTAAATCGATGTGTATTTCTGGCGCAGATAATCCGCGTAGTACTGTTGATTGATGCCTTCACCCACCAACCGTTGCGTCAGTTCGTTGGTGGTGAACTTACGCCCATGCACATGAATATTTTGATTCAGCCATGTCAGCAAGGTATCAAACTTGCCTTGCGCAAACTCGCCCATCAAGTTGGGATGCGCCTTCAACGCTTGGTTAAAGTATTGAGCCGCCAGCAGATTCCCTAACGCATAGGTCGCGAAATAACCGACCAGCCCGCTTGACCAGTGAACATCTTGCAACACACCTTCACTGTCATTAGGGGGCACTACGCCGATATACGATTCAAACCGTTCTGCCCAAATTTGAGGCAGTTTCGCCAAGTCAACATTGCCCGAAATCATGTCCATCTCAAGCTCAAAACGCAACATGATATGCAGGTTATAGGTCGCTTCATCGGCTTCTACGCGGATGAACGACGGCTTCACGCGGTTGATCGACTTATAGAACGTGTTGAGATCGACATCACCCAGCGATTCGGGGAAGGTGCTTTGCAACGAGGGGTACGCCCATTCCCAGAAAGGCAAACTGCGCCCGACGATATTTTCCCACATGCGCGATTGCGATTCATGCACGCTGAGGGATGTTCCGCTTTCGAGGTTGGTTCCAGCAAGGTTTGCACCGACACCTTGTTCATACATCCCATGCCCTGCTTCGTGCATCAAGCCGAACAGCGCGGGGTTCAAAAAGTCAGGATAAAAACGGGTGGTGAGGCGCACATCAGTACGGGAAAAGCTCGAGCAGAAGGGATGAACGGACACATCGGTACGACCGCGATTGAAGTCGAAGCCTAAGGTCTTGATGATTTCGCGCCCAAATTGTTCTTGTTTGTTCACATCAAAATGGCGATGCACCACGCTGTCATCTACCGTGTCATGGTTGGCTTTGATCGCTTCGATGAGCGGGACGATCTGCGCTTTGTGCTGGTCGAAAATGGTGCGGACTTCGTTGGCTTTCAAGTCGCGGTCATATTCGCTCAAGAGGGCATCATATGGGTGATCTTCATAACCCAAATAATCCGCCGCGCGCTTCTTCAAGTCGATGATCTTGCGCAGGGTGGGTAAAAAGCTGGCAAAATCATTTTTGGCGCGGGCTTCTGCCCAAACTTCATGCCCCAAGATGACTTCGCGGTTCATTTCGGCGACGAATTCAGTCGGATATTTGACCTGATCATCATAATCTTTGCGGGCAATACGGACGATACTCGCTTCATCCGAATCATAATCCGCCCCATTCAGTTCTGCTTCCGCTTCGCTGATCAATTCGCCTAGCTCTGCGGAAGTGGCTAATGGGTGAACCAATAATGTGAGCGCTTCGAGTTGGGAGGCGCGCGCTTCAACTGCACCGCGCGGCATCTTCACTTGTTGATCCCAACCTAATAACCCACCAATTGAGTTCATATTTGCGATTAATTTAAGTTTTTCTTGCAGTAAATTAAATTTTTCACCCATTTGGTATGACTCCTTTATAATTTCTCTGGCAGGGCTGATTTTAAAAGACTTCATGACGTCTCCTCAAGTCTCAGCCTGCCCCTAGGACTTTATACCCCGTATAATCCTTAATAAATACAACAAAGTCTGGTTGAAGGTTGCGTAATGTATGCTTCTGAACTAAATACGGATGTAAAACCTGCTCCATGGAAATTACGGGGTGATGGTTATCTTTTCTTTTACCGTTTTAATGACCCCGTTGAAGGGATGTGGGGCGATTTACCTCCTCATTTACAAGAAAAATGGCGCGGTGGCATGGGCGCGGTGGCGTGGATGCGCTATCGCTCATCTCCTGTAGGGCCGTATGATGAAATCTTATGTATCCCCGGCCGTTTTGCACACGGACGTAAAAACCGCCACAGCGTCACCCGTATTTATGTCAATTCGCATCGAAGTATTCAAGGCGGTCGTCAAAATTGGGGACTTCCGAAATATTATGCTGACTTTCGCTACGAACAAATTGACACCAACACAGAACAATACACAGCCTCGTTAGATGGCTACCCTTTTGCGCAGGCGGTGATGAAACCCGGCCTTGCTAAATTCCCGCTGAATACCCGCTTATGCCCGATTCAACTGGGTCAGTGGTGGGAAGGACACTATCTTCAAACGGAACTGCGCTTAAACGCGGGTGTAAGTTTGATGAATGCCACGCTCCAGATAGATACCAGCAAAGGGGCTGTGTTTCCGAATGTGAATGATCTTCAACCGATTGGAACCGTCAAGTTGTGGAATTTTGAAATTACCTTCCCTGCGCCGAAACATACAGAGGATGCCGAAGCGACCGTAACGGTTGGACAGCAGCCGACAACTTTGTGACAAATTATGATGGATACGATTACGATTCGAAATGCAACGTTGCAAGACGCGGTAGGCTATATTCTGCTCATCGGGGAAATTCTTCGGGAAGTGCCGCCTGTAGATACCCCCTATAACGCAGATGAATTTAACCCGGGGGTAGACCGCATCCGCTTACGTATTTTAGAAGCTACCCAAACCCCCAACAGTTGTTTTCTCGTGGCCGTTGAACCTGCCCAAAACCGCATCATCGGCTCATTGACGTGTGCAGGTGGCACGTTAAAAGCAGATCGGCATGTGACGACGTTGGGCATTTATATCGCCAAGCCCTGGCGTAACCAAGGGGTTGGCTCTCAACTGATGTGTGAAGGCATGACATGGGCGAAGAAAAACCCGCTCATTCAGCGCGTCGAACTGGACGTTTCTACCCGTAATACCAACGCGATCACCCTCTATGAAAAATTCAACTTTGTGAATGAAGGGGTGAAACGGCAAATGTATTTTCGCCATAACACATGGATCGACATGATGTTCATGGCATGGATTAAAGACCCATCCTTACATGAAAAGTGAAGTGATTTATGTTTAACCAGCCAGCCACCGACGACCAACGTTCTTTATGGCAAAAAATAGGTCAAATGGGCACCGCGCCGACTTGGAATCTCGGCAAGGTGACGATCACCCTTGTGTGTGCCTTTTTCGCCTTCATCATCGGAAGTATTATCGTCCTCACATGGGCGGAAAATCAGCCGTTTGCGACGCTTGCGGGGTGGTCATTAGGCGCGGTTTTGACCATCTTCTTCATCAGCCGTTATTTTGGCATGAGCAACGAAACCGCAGGCTTGCAAATGCAACCCCCTGCCATGAGCGCCTTTTTCATCATGTTCATCGCCATCGGCTTCGCCTTCGGGGCAGACTTGTTGGCGCTGGCCGTCACAGGGGAATTTTTACCGTCCCCCGAACTGGCGAGCGTGAACCTGAATGGATTTTCAGGCGTTGAAGGCTTCTTCATGATCGTGTTCATGATCTTTTTGCAACCGGTCGCTGAAGAATTGGTGTTTCGTGGGGTGGCTTTCCCTGTCTTACGCCAAAAACTGCGTCCCTATCTCGGAATTCTTGTCACGGCAGTGTTATACGGCGCGTTTCACTTTTTGGTCTACCCGCCCAACATGAACAGCATCAACGCCATCACGCCGATCTGGTATGGATTCGTCACGCCGATGTTGGCGGGCATCGTGATTGGCATGTTTCGTTCCGCAACCGGGTCTACCCGCGCTGCCATTTATGCACATATCGCCTTTGGCTTATTCGCGGTGTTGAAGGTGGTCACCATCATGGGGGGACTTGGATGAAACGCTTGGTCATCGCTTCTACGAACCCCGCAAAAATCCAAGCCGCGGTCATCGGCTTTGAACAAGTTTTTCCCGAAGATGAGATTGTCGTCAAAGGGGTGTCAGTGCCCTCGTTCGTCGGTGACCAACCGATGGGCGACGAAGAAACGTGGCGTGGAGCCTTCAACCGCGCTTCGGGCGCGCGCCACGCCGAGCCAAATGCGGATTATTGGCTTGGCATGGAAGGGGGCGTTTTAAAGGTTGGCGACCGCTTACAATGCTTTGCGTGGATTGTGATTTTGGATCGTGAGCGTCAAGGGGAAGGGCGCACAGGGGCATTTTATCTTCCCCAAGAAATTGCCGATTTGGTCAATCAAGGCATGGAATTAGGTCATGCCGATGATGTGGTTTTTGGGCGCAGTAACTCGAAGCATAAAGATGGGTCTGTAGGCTTGCTCACAGGCGGGGTGATCAACCGTGAGCAGTATTATGCGCATGCTGTCGTCTTGGCGTTGATCCCCTTTTTGAATCCATCCCTCACCTTTAAACATCCCACAACTGAATAAATCTACTGCGTAAAAGGGAAAGTTTGCACTACGAACAGCTTTCCCTATCCGCGCTGTGTATCTGTTGAGTGTGAAATAAGGCGTTTAAATGCGTGATGTGTTGTACTTCAACAAATTACGGTAGGCGGTGATCAAACTGTGCAGATCGTTGAGCGCACGCATCTCATCACGTTTTTCAACCGCGTCCAGAAGTTCTTGGTGCGCCTTGATGAAGATATCCAATTCTTCCATGCTCACAGGGTTACGGCGCTGACGTAACACTTCTAACAGCGTGATTTGAATATATAGGTATTCCAACCACCGTGACGTGAAGGTGGTATTGCTCAAACGGGCAACTTCAAAATGGAAGGACATCAAACTTTGGATGGCGGGGGACCGTAAAAACTGCTGACGCGAACTGCGCGCCGCTTCGATATGTGCTCGTAACTTCGCAAACCCGCTTTTCGTCAGGTTTTGAATCATCTGTGTGATGGCGAGCGATTCAATGCGAAGCGCCAGTTCAAAAATCTCATCAATCTCTTTAAGCGTGAACTCGCGTACATACACCCCACGACGCGGTTTTTTGATGACCCATCCCGCTTGTTCTAACAGGTGAAGCGCGTCGCGAATGGTGTTTTGACTGACTTCTAAGGCTTTCGATAACTTGAACTCGATAATTCGCTCACCGCTCAGGTATTCGCCAATGAGGATGTTTTGACGGATCAGCTCAGCAATCCGATAGGCGAGGGTGTCATTTTTTGAAGAATCTAAATCAAACGTCATCGAGCCATCCATGCTGCGCCATATCCGCCCTCTGTGGTGATTTGTTGTATTGTGTTGGTCGCTAAATCTAAAAGATACAGTTGATCTCTGCCACTCTGATCACTGCTAAAGACAATAAACTCACCGTTGGATGACGGACGAGGAAACGTTTCATAGCCTATTTCATCCCACAAAATCGAGGTTGTGCCATCGGCTTCACGAACGACGAGCGAGGCATAACCTTCCCCGTCAGATTGATACACGATGCGTCCTTCAGGCAGTGAGGATGGGCACAACCCGCGCGACCCTGAAGCGGTCAAATACTCAAAGCGATTGCCCTCAACATCAACTTGCGCCAAACGCCAACTTTGAGCATTGTTAGGCGTGCCGATGCTGAACAAAATCAGGTCGCCCTGTTCATTAAAATTCGGGCATGAAATACGCTCATCACTGGCATAGATCAAGGTTTGATCAGTTCCATCCGGACGGATTCGGTACAGATCAAAACTGTCGTCCCCATTGGTGTCCGACGTGTACACAATCCATTCACCATCGGGCGACCATACAGGCGCAAGATTCGGCACGTCATTATCGGTCAGTTGGGTGACGCCCCCGCCGATATTTGACATCATAAAGAGATTCCACTGTCCCGAACGGTTCGAGATAAAGGCGATCCAATTACCATCGGGCGAAGCTGACGGCGCGGTATCCATTGCTTCATGGGTCGTCAAGCGGTTGATCGTATTGGCTAATAAACTGCGACGGTAAATATCGATGTTGCCGTCCAGTTCCGCCACGTAGATCAGGCTGTCATTTAAGCCTCTAAATTCGGGTAACAACGTGGGCAGGGGGCGCGTGCCCAACTGCGTGAATTCGGTGGCGGTGGGGTTTGTGAGGTCGGGCGTGCCGGTGCCAAGCCGTTCGTTCATCGCCGCTTGGCTGGTGGGGTCGAGCGTGCTTCGTGGGATGCTGGTGCGCGTTCCGACTTCGGTAGCGGTCTCGGTCACGGCGGCGGTTTCGTCGGCCGCAATCCTATTTTGATACTCGGTCAAAGCATTGATGCCCAACCACCCTAAGCCCACGATCAGCACTAACAATCCACAACCTAACCCACCCCCAACAAGCAGATTCAAAAATAGATTCGCTTTGCGTTCCTCTTGAACCACGGGCATTACAGGTTGGGAACTATGTACCGATTGTCCTGTATAGGGCGGTGGCGTAGAAGGCGATGGGGTGTAGGGTGGCGGGGTTTGGATCGGCTGATTCACCGCCGCAATCGGCTGGATGAACACGTCGGGCGGGGTGATCGGCGCGGTGATATCCGACGTGATTTTAGGCGGACGAATCCCCGGTTGGGTGTCGTGTAAATTCGGTTGTTTGACCGCACTTTGGGCTGCGCTCAATAACGTGGCCGCATCGGGATAGCGATCTTCTCGATTTTTATTGAGCAAGCGCAGGATCACCTGTTCAAATGCAGGTGAGATCATCTCGTTAAATGAACGGGGTGAAGGGGGCGCAGTGGTCACCTGCTGAACTGCGACGCCGTAAGGCGTATCAGCATCAAAGGGGCGTCGTCCCGTCATGAGTTCAAACATCATAATGCCGAGCGAATATAAATCACTGCGGTTGTCGAGCGGTTGGCCTTGCGCCTGCTCTGGACTCATATAGGCGGGCGTGCCGACAACCCCCTGCGTGGTGATCGTCCCGCTGGTTTCCCCTAAGATTCGGGCGATGCCAAAATCTGTCAAAAACGCGCCCCCGTTATCATCCAATAAAACATTGGATGGCTTGAGGTCGCGGTGAAGTACATTTTTTGAGTGAGCGTAATCGAGCGCAGGGCCGATCTGCGCGAGGATGTCTACCATCTGTTCGGCGGTCAGTGGCCCTGTTTTGAGCATGTCATCTAGCGAACCACCGCTCATATAACGCATCACAATATACGGCTGTTGATCTTCTTCGCCATAATCATGTACAGGCACAATACTACGATGTTCTAACTGCGAAACAATTTGCACTTCGCGGTTAAAACGCTGCATGTAGTTATCGTCATTTAAGAATTGTTTGGGAAGAACTTTAAGAGCGACGGTACGGTTCATCGAAAGTTGGAATGCGCGGTATACACTCGCCATGCCACCGCGTCCCACTAATTCGGTGATTTCATAGTTCCCGAATCGCTTGCCGATAAGTTCATCTGACATGATTGAAAATTATTCCCATCAATACGCCATTTCGTCCACTTTATGAAAGTGAAGTCGGATAGATTATAACTTGAATTGGTTAATTTGAGGGTTTCATCCCACAGATGAGGGTAAGTTGCGTAACCAGTTCTCGGTTTGTTGGGGGGAATAAAACCGTATCGTCTTGATATGCTGATATTCCGGCGACGCAAAGAGTTTGGGATATTCTCGGTGATGGCGTGGGCGGGTTTTTAACACCCATAAAAAGAGCGATTCACGGCTTAAAAATTGTTTCTGCCATGTTTCAATATTGCCCGTCGCCCACAAATCCTCTTGAAAGAGGATTCTGTGAAGGGTGCGTTTACATAACTGCGTCATGATCGTGGGCAGAGGGTAATCTAACCACAAGATGGTATCTGCCCGCCCCCAAATAATATCGCGCACTTTGGAGTAATTCCCGCCACATATCCAAACCTCATGGCGGGTGAGCGTGCGTTCGACCTTCTCGCGAAATTCTTCTAACGGGGTGGTTTGCCAGCCCGCCTGCCAGTTGAGCGAATCGATATCAACATACGGAATTCTGGTCTTCTCGGCAATCTGAATGCCGAGCGTCGTCTTACCAGACCCCGACGTGCCGATAATTGCCACACGTTTAAACATGATTATGCCCCATCATGCGAATTGCTTTTGTTGTCATAATCTCTCTCAATATGCTCTGCATAATTCAAGCATAGAATTTTCAGTTTGCAATTGTTAAGACTTGCTCCAGCGACAGCCTTATTTTGTGCTGAGAGAAATAAAAAAAACGTGCGCTTGGAGGATTCCCAATGCACGTTTTTGTGTTTATAAAAGCGAGGTTGTTTAGGCTTAACCTTTGCCCTTGTTATAAAACAGGTACATGGAAATAGGCGCAAAAACGGCGATGAGAATCACACAGCTTAATAACATCGCCGCGAATTGATCCACTGTCAATGTACCGTGCATCAACCCCCGCGAAACGGTGGTTGCATGCGTGATGGGGTTCAAGTTCACCAAGGTCTGTAACCAACTGGGCATGGTTGAAATATCCACAAAAATATTGCTGGCAAAGCTGAGTGGGAACACAATCATCCCTGTTACCCCCATCACAGATTCAGGGGTTTTCATCAACAAGCCAAAAATAGTCCACACCCATGACAAACTAAACGCAAAGATTAAAGTGGTAGCAACCGCGCCGATCACGCCGATTACCCCCGCTTGGGGGCGAAAACCGATGATTAGCCCTAACAGAACCATCACCACTGCCGCAACTAAATAACGGACGCCATCGCCAAATAAAGCGCCGACAATAATTGCGGGTCGCCAAAATGGAAGTGCGCGAAAACGGTCAAAAATCCCCTTAGAAATATCAGTATTCAGTGCAAGTGCCGTGTACATTGAGATGGTCGTGATGATCATGACGAGGATACCCGGCAAGAAATCATACAGATATTGTTCGATTGACCCGCCGAGCGCACCCCCAAATAAATATGTGAAGGTTAAGGTGAGGATGACCGGAAACACTGTGACATCGAATAGTTGCATCGGCACATGCTTGATTTTAAGCATGGCACGCCAAGTGAAGGTTGCAACTGCTGAAAGGGCACTTGGGCGCGGTGGATTTGCCTTCGCGGTGAAGACAGCATCGCTCGTTGGGGTCGATGCAAATGAAGTTTGAAGGGTCGTTTGTGTCGCCATTAGGCTACAGTCTCCTCAGTTACTAGGGTATTTTCTTCGAGTGATTGACCTGTTAACGCAAGAAAAACTTCATCTAAACTGGGTTGGCCTAATGAAAAGTTATTGATACCGATGCCTGCTTGCGCAAACTGCATCAAAATGGAGGCGACACGGTCTGGCTCGCTCACAGATGCCGAGAGGGCAGTAGGGTCATTGGAGAGGTAGACTTCGCTATTCAAAATTTGTGCGATGATCTGCTGAGCTTGTGGGCGTTGGTTCGCGTCGTGTAAACGTACATGCAATGTTCCTGAACCGACCGAATTTTTTAGTTCTTCCAGCGTGCCGTCGGCAATAATCATGCCCTGGTCGATGATGACCACACGGTCAGCGAGATAGTCAGCTTCTTCAAGATATTGCGTCGTGAGTAAGACGGTTGTCCCCGCCTTGAGGAGCTTATTCACAATATCCCAAACTTGACGACGACTGCGAGGGTCTAACCCAGTAGTTGGCTCATCTAAAAAGAGGATATCCGGCGCGATGACGATACTTGCGGCAATATCAATACGGCGACGCATCCCCCCTGAATAATGTTTCACTTGACGGTCAGCCGCTTCGGTTAAGTCGAAGGCATCTAATAATTCTTGCCCGCGCGCTTTCGCTTGCGCCCATGAGAACCCTAGTAAACGGGCGATCATGACGAGGTTTTCCATGCCTGTCAGGTCTTCATCCACCGAGGCGAATTGCCCAGTCAAGCTCACCCGCCGTTGAACTGCTTCTGGTTCTTTCACCACATTATGATTAAAAATAAAGGCGGTACCTGAATCTGGCTTGAGGAGTGTTGCTAAAATACGGATGGTGGTTGTTTTACCTGCACCATTGGGGCCAAGCAAAGCCAATAACTTGCCTTGCTCCACTTTTAAATGAATCCCTTTTAGAACTTCAACTTTTCCATACGACTTACGTAAATTCTCGACCACAATGGCATAGGTGTTATGTTTTGCGTCAACTGAATTTACATCACCCATTGACTCTCCCCTTTTCTACATCCCCCGCGAATGATTATTTTATCAGAAAATTTGTTCTATAACAATCAGGCAATTTTGAAAATCGCGAAGGTTTTAAAACTGTTATTTATGGGGTCATGGAACACGTCAAAATGAGGGAAACAATACCATCTATTGGCATGTAAAACGTGGGTATTGATCGGATAGTCTATAGCAAAAAACCACCTGCTTTTCGAAGCAGGTGGATCACAACTTTATTTCGATATGGGGGGATGTAGAGCCTACGCTTGAACAGGCACTAACGCGAGGATGCGCGCTGGCCCGCCACCACTGGCTTCCCAACGCGGAACGCCGACGACAATTTGCACGCCCGCAATCCCTTGAATCTGATCGACGTTGGCGACATTTTCGATACCGAATTTGCCACTTCCGCAGACGACATAATGCGCGTCAAAGGTGGTGGAGTTGCCCGGGTCCAAGCTGAGGGTGTCAACACCAATCCCGTTGATATTGCGGTTCTCGATCAACCATGTGACGGCTTCGCCACTAAAGCCCGGGTAATGCTGAACGCCTGCATCATCGGCATTACGGAAATTGGCTTCAGGCCAACGGTTTGTCCAACCGCTGTTCATAAAAACAATAGCGCCTTCAACAATTTCGCCGTGTTCAGCTTCGTGAGCTTCGATGTCGGCCACTTCTAACATACTGTCGGCATTTTCGGCGGCTTTGGCGGTGATGTCGATCACCACCGCAGGGGCGTATAAAAGACCCGCGTCGTACTGATCTACCGTTTGCCCGTCGGCGATGAAGTGCGCGGGAAAGTCCACATGCGTGCCGGAATGTTCGTAGAAGGTCCAATGCTGGATGAAGTAGCCATCATTTTCGACAGAGAGATAGGTTTCGCGGGTGGCAACTTCTTCGAGAGTGTACACAGGTTGGGTGACGCTGAACACATGCGTAAGATCAACCACTGTGTAACCGCCCGCACTTTGCGCTTGCGCCGACGCTTTTCTAGAGGGTGCACCCATCCCTGTGAGAGCTGCCCCTGCGACCGTCGCTCCTCCTAATTTGATTAAATTACGACGGCTGAGTTGTGGCCGTCCTTCTTTGGCAATTCTTGCGGCGACGATTTCGGCAACTTTTGGCGAGCACATAATCCCAATCTCCCTTTACAGCTTCACCCCATCGAGTGATTCATAGCGATATATTAATTAATGGAGTTTCTCTTATTTTGTCAATCACGTGAGTCATAGATTTTTTAAGCTAAAATTGAGAAAAGCGGATATTCCCAAAGTGGGGTAATGATGCTTCACACCATTCAACAACTCTCTAAGCGGGTTCAAACGATTTTGAACTCTATCCTACACATTCATCAACCGATGCTGTTGGTGGTGCAGGCCACCCGCGCCCAGTGTTTACAGTTGTTACAAGCGAACAGCCAACCCAAACAAAAAGCGCTCCATTTAAGCGACGTGTTTACAGATGGACGACGCTATTATTTTGAGGCCACCAAGAGCGGGTTTTCGTTACAAACCAATACCGCCAAACGCTTATACCGTCAGCGCACTGGGCATTTTGTGACCTTACACGGCACCCTCACCGAAGTAGATTCCACCATTCCTACCCTCATCCGTTTGAATTTTCGCTTTGGATACCTCGCCACGTTACGCACGATGTTGTACCCTGCCTTCGTCGCGGTGGTGATCTATTTCGCGCCGCTGCCCTTTAATATGCGCTCGATCATTGCCTTCTTGATTTTGATCCTCGCGTGGTTGAGCTGTCGTTTAGATGCGGCTATTCAAGCGGGCGATATGGCCTATTTTGTACGCAGAGCGCTCGAGACGTTACCTCAACCTGAAATTCCACAGTTACCCAACCGCAGTGCGGATGTGATCGTGAACAAAGATTTCCGTTCCTCGTGGCAAAAGTTCTATCAAGAACAGGTCAATCAACAGTCGGACGCGCCCTAAACACAGTGTGTCTAATAGTCCTCAGATGGATTTTTGACACGCTTCTAATATGCGTGATCTAAAATTTATTTATACATTGATTGTATCGGGGGTATAGGTTCTTCTATGGAACTTGAAAAACTGACAAATAAAACGCAGGATGCGCTCGTCCAAGCGCAAAACCTTGCTACAGAATATGGACACAGCTCGGTAGACCCCATCCACGTGGCGATTACGCTCGTTGGGCAAAAAGAAGGGGTTGCCCCAGAAGTGATTAGCAAAATCGGCGCGCGTCCACAGCAACTATTGACGGAATTACGCGCGCAGTTAGACAGCCGTCCGCGCACTTATGGCAGTAACGTGACACCGCGCATCAGCCGCGCATTGATGGATGTCCTCACCCAAGCCGAACAAGAAGCTAGCAAAATGCAGGATGAATACACCAGCACGGAGCATGTCCTGTTGAGCTTGATCAAAGACAACAGCGTGAAACCGTTGTTTGAACGGCACGGGGTGACTGCAGACGCAATCCTCAAAGCGTTGGCGTCGATTCGTGGGGGACAGCGCATCACGTCGCAAGACCCAGAAGGCACGTATAAAAGCCTTGAAAAATATGGGCGTGACCTCACTGCGCGCGCACGTCGCGGGCAGTTAGACCCGGTGATCGGGCGTGAAGAAGAAGTCCGCCGTGTGATTCAGGTCATCAGCCGTCGTACTAAAAATAACCCTGTGTTGATTGGTGAAGCTGGCGTCGGTAAAACCGCGATTGTGGAAGGCTTAGCCCAACGCATCGTCAATGGTGATGTGCCTGAAGGCTTACGCGACAAACAAATCATTTCGCTGGATATTGGCTCGCTGTTAGCGGGCGCAAAGTTTCGCGGTGAATTTGAGGAACGCTTAAAAGCCGTCCTCAAAGAAGTGACCGACAGCGCGGGGCGCATCATCCTGTTCTTGGATGAGTTACATACCATTGTCGGCGCAGGCGCGGCGGAAGGCGCCGTCGATGCCAGCAACATGCTCAAACCGATGTTGGCGCGTGGTGAGCTTCGTTGTATCGGCGCGACCACGCTTGATGAGTACCGCAAGTACATTGAAAAAGATGCGGCCTTAGAACGTCGTTTCCAACCTGTTTTTGTGGATGAACCGACTGTTGAAGACACGATCAGCATTTTGCGCGGTTTGAAAGAACGGTATGAAGTGCATCATGGGGTGCGGATTCAAGATGGTGCGGTGATCGCCGCGGCGACTTTGAGCGACCGTTATTTGCCAGATCGCCAACTGCCAGACAAAGCCATCGACTTGATTGATGAAGCGGCGGCACGCTTGAAAATGGAAATTGATAGCAAGCCGAGCGCGCTGGATCAAGTGGAACGTCACATCATGCAAATGGAGATCGAACGCGAAGCACTCAAGAAAGAGCGTGATGCCGCTTCGCAAGAACGTCTCGCCGCACTGGAAGGCGAGATTGCCAACGCCCGCGAAGAAGCTGATGCTTTAAATGCACGCTGGCAAACGGAAAAAGAAGCGATCCAGTCGATCCGCAACGCCAAGAGCAAAATTGATGATACCAAAATTGAGCTTGACCAAGCTGAACGCAAGGTCGATTTAGAAGCGGCGGCACGCTTGCGTTATGGTCAACTGCCGGAATTAGAACAACAGCTTGAAGCTGCCGAAAGCCGTCTAAACGCGATGCGTCAGCAAGGAGGCACGATGCTTCGCGAAGAAGTCGATGCCGACACGATTGCCGATGTCGTCGGACGCTGGACGGGGATTCCAGTCGCCCGCTTACTCGAAGGCGAAGTTGAGAAACTGCTTCACATGGAAGAACGACTCCACGCCCGTGTGATCGGGCAAGAGGATGCGGTTCGCTCCGTGTCTTCAGCGGTGCGTCGCAGTCGCGCAGGGTTACAAGACCCGAACCGCCCTGTTGGGGTGTTCCTATTCTTAGGGCCTACGGGTGTAGGCAAAACCGAATTGGCGAAAGCCCTCGCTGAATTTATGTTTGATGATGAAAACGCGCTCGTTCGTATTGATATGAGCGAGTATGGCGAACGTCACAGCGTGGCACGGTTGATCGGCGCGCCCCCCGGATATGTAGGCTATGACGAAGGCGGGCAACTGACCGAATCGGTACGCCGTCGTCCTTACAGCGTGGTGTTGCTCGACGAAGTAGAAAAAGCGCATCCTGAAGTCTTCAACATCTTCTTGCAAGTATTTGATGATGGACGGTTGACGGATGGGCAAGGGCGCACCGTCGATTTCACCAACACCATCCTGATTATGACCAGCAACGCAGGCAGTGACATCATCAAGAGCATGGGCGATACCGACAGCAAGCTGATGCGTGCGGCGGTCATGTCCGAGCTGGATAATCACTTCCGTCCGGAATTCTTGAACCGCTTGGATGACATCATCGTGTTCCACAGCTTGAGCCAGAAGAACCTCGCCAATATTGTGGGGATTCAACTGGGACGTTTAGAAGCACGGCTCAACGCACGGCGCATCACTTTAAGCGTGACCGAACGTGCCAAACTGTTCCTCGCTGAACGTGGTTGGGACCCTGTGTTTGGGGCACGTCCCTTAAAACGCGCCATCCAACGTGATTTACAAGACCCGTTGGCCTTAGAAATTCTGGAAGGTCGCGTGCGTGAAGGTGATCATGTGGTGGTCGATGCGAGCGAAGATGGCGAAAGTCTCGTCTTTAGCACGCTGGTGAACGAACCCGCTGTATAAAGTAACGAACATAAATTCAAAAGACCTTATCGGCAAGCTACCGATAAGGTCTTTTTGTATCTCTCGAAAAGATGGGGTTTTACTGAAACGAGAGTGACAAATCAATAGGTGCGCGGAAGCCCCCTGTCGAGTGGGTGAGGATGAGGGTATACGTCCCGTCTGCGGGGATGGTGAACCCATCAATTTGAGCCGAATAATCACCCAAGACCGCATCATCACTTCCCGTTAAGGGGGTTTGGTTAGCGTCGAGCAAGAGCACTAAGGGATCGGTCGTGTTCCGTTGTGATGAGGCTGTGACCTGAAGGGTTTGCCCCGCCATCACATTGATTTCAAAGATGTAGGTACGCCCGTCTGTCATCGGCAGGTTTTGAGGGATACCCGCAATCAGCGGTTCGCCTTGAATCCGTTCGATGGTGGACAGCTCGATATAATTTTCAAAATCTAAGACAGCTTGGGGCATATCGCCCAAGTGTTCGTAGACCGCGCCCCGCGCGCTGTACACCTGACGGAAGGCGGGGTTGACCGACACAATTTGATTGAAGTCGTTGAGTGCGCTTTGAAAATCACCCCGTTGAGCGAACAGTAGCCCACGATCATAATAGGCATCGACAAAGGTTGAATCGATGCTCAAGGACTGGCTGAAACTTTGGAAAGCGGCATCGGTGTTAAATTGTCCGTTTTGCGCCATGCCCATGAAATAATGCGCGCGGGCGTTGTTCGGGTCAACCGCAATTGCTTGTTGTAGGAAACTCACTGCAAGTGCATAGTTGCCCGTTTGGGTGTAGGTAGAGCCGATGATCGAATAGACATCCGTATTGTTGGGGTCGAGGCGAATCGCGTCCGCAAAATCGTCGGCGGGTTGCAGAATATCCCCCATATATTGCAAGGATGACCCCCGGAACAGGAACCCATACGAGCTGTTTGGGTTCACGCTCAACAAGTGTTCGAGATCGTTTAATGCGCCGTTATCGTTGGCGTTCGACCAGTGGATAAAACTACGGAAGGTCAACAAGGTTTCGTCATTAGGCGACATGGTTAATTCCATGTTGTAGTCAGCCAATTGTTGGTCAAATTGTTGACGAGAAAAATCACGCAGGGTATTGGCATCGCGCACAGCAAGGCCGTACTGCCCATCTAACAGCGCGACTTCCATACGCTGAGAAACCATACTGTAATCTTGCGGGTTGCTGGTCAATACGCAGTTGAGCGCGTGCACAGCTTCGGTCAATTCTTGGGAAGCCCGTTTTGCTGTGGCTAAAGCGACATAATCTGCCCCGCTGGTACAGCCCGCTTGTGCATGCAGTGAAGAAACCCCGCCGATGCCCACGCTACAGAAGATGAAAACAGAGACTTTCAATAAAGATAAAAACTTCAACATACATCATTTCCTGAACACAACACTATAAATAAATTATAGGGTTGCCCCATCGATATGATGTCAATAAATCATGAAAAATTTGCTATATCATACAGGACATTAGTCTTAGTCTAATAGAGACGTCCGCCTAATGGTACTTCTGGATCAGGCTTCACCAGCGCGACTTGACCTTCACTATCGGGCACGCCAAGGATCAAAATTTCAGATCGAAAGCCGGCGATATTCTTTGGCTCAAAATTGACGACGGCGATCACCTGCCGACCGATCAATGCTTCTGGCGCGTAATGCGTAACTTGGGCGCTTGACCATTTTGTGCCAATTTCCGCGCCAAAATCTACTTGTACTTTGTAGGCAGGTTTGCGCGCTTTGGGAAATTCCTCCACGCTGACGATGCGCCCTACGCGAATATCGACCTTGAGAAAATCATCAAAACGAATGGCTTCAGACATCGTTTTTAACCTCCTGAATGAGATACCGTGAAATACTCTCTGCTGATTTCATCTACAATCGTCATCGTTTAATCCGTATAATCACACGACTATTAAACTCAACTAAAACCACTTGGATCAAAAACCCTATGCAAGACAAACTTGCGGCGATTGAAGCCCGTTATGAAGAATTAGAACGCTTAATGAGCGACCCTGAAATCATGAGCGATTATACCAAAGTCACTGAATTTAGCCGTGAACGGTCTGGCATCCTAGAGATTGTTGAAGCCTACCGTGACTATAAACACAAACTCGCAGACCTCGAAGGTGCTAAAGAATTATTAGATGCCGAGACTGACGCCGAAATGCGCGTGATGGCGGAAGAAGAAATCAACTCCTTGGAAACCAGCTTGTTCACTTTAGAAGAACAGCTTAAAACCATGCTGGTACCTAAAGACCCTCGCGACAGCCGTAACGTGATTATGGAAATTCGCGCAGGCACAGGCGGGGATGAAGCAGGCTTGTTTGTGGCTGATCTCTACCGTATGTATAGCTACTACGCCACCGCGCGCGGGTGGAAGATCGAAGTGTTCGATCAGAACGAAACCGGCGTAGGGGGCTTCAAAGAAATCAAATTTGAGATGAAGGGCGACGGAGCGTTTAGTCGCTTAAAATTTGAAAGCGGTGTACACCGTGTACAGCGGGTTCCTGAAACTGAAAGTCAGGGGCGGATTCATACTTCGACTGTGACCGTCGCAGTGCTGGCCGAAGTTGATGAAGTGGATGTTGAACTGGATATGAGTGATGTCCGTGTGGACGTCTATCGTTCCGGCGGGGCGGGTGGTCAGTCCGTGAATACCACCGACTCGGCAGTGCGTATGACGCACATCCCCACCGGGATTGTGGTGGCCGTGCAGGATGAACGCAGTCAGTTACAAAACCGTATTCGCGCGAAACAAATTTTATTGGCGCGCTTGTACGAAATCGAACTTGAAAAACAACGCAGTGAACAGGAAAGCGAACGACGATCACAGGTTGGGACGGGCGAACGCTCAGAAAAGATTCGCACCTATAACTATCCACAAAATCGCGTGACGGATCATCGCATCAATTTGACCAGTTACAATTTACCTGCGGTCATGGTCGGCGAGTTGGATGAATTCATCGACGAGTTGATCACCCGTGACCAAGCAGAGAGATTAGCCTCTGGGACCGAGGAATAAAGACCTCACCCCGATAGGGTCGTGCCCTCTCCGTGGAGAGAGGGCGGAAAAGAATCACGTCGAAATCAGGATTTTGTAGGGGCAAGTCGGTGACTTGCCCACAAAACATACCTATCCTGTCCGCGTCTTTGTCCTCTCCCCACGGAGAGGACGGCTGAGCATAGCGAAGCAGGTGAGGTTATCCCTACGGCCTCACCTTCAGCGTGATGACTTCCGCGCCCTTCACAGGGATAAACACCTGCTGATCGACGATATCCAACACGCCTAACGGTGCTTCCGCCATCGTGACCTGTTCAACCTGCGTGATCGGGATGCCAAAACGGATCACGCCAATCACAGAGTCGCGGGTGATGTTGTAGAACCGCACGATGAAGTCTTCTCCACTACGATAGACCGCGCTCAAGACCAACGCAGACGGCGCCACACTCACAAAAGACAATTCGGCGGGTAGATTACCCTCGCGAGGCCACACAATCGGCGTGACTTGGTTCGGGTCGTCGCGCGTGATGTTCATCTCACGCAGATCAAGCCCGGGATGCGTATCCCCGCGCACGCCCTGTAACGGCGCGTTGTAGTTATACGCTGTCGGGTAGACATTTTGCCAATCACCTTGATGAGGCAGAATCGCATATTCAAAGGTGTATTCGCCCTGACATTGAGCGCCCGGCGTCGGCACCAGTGGCCCCGCCGCAATACGGCGCATCCACAAGTCATCGCGCGAGAGCCAGCCCACAGCGCGCAGTAAAGTCAGCGCAATCACGCCTTCAGGGTTGACCTCAACAGAAGGAAGCCCGCGATTTAGAACTGCAAACCCATGTGTTCCGTCGCTCAAGTCGGTGAAGGTGCGCTGGTGCATCAAGGGGGATGGGTCTTCTACCCAACCCGTAGAATCGGGCAGGGATAAACTGCGCTCTGCCACCATGAACGATTCATCAACATAGGCTGCTGCGGCCGTGATGCCTGTGGGGAATTGGACGGTCAGTTTGTGATCTTCGGCATTGTTATGAATCTTCGTCTTGATATAGAGACCCTGCTGATTTGAGCGAATTGAAAGGTCTACGGTGATGGGGAACGCGACCCACACATCAGACCGTTGGGTGCGGTCGGGCGTGAGGCCGCGCGGGATTGAAAAATCATAATGTACGCGAAAGGTCACCTGTAACGGACCGTTTTCAATCTGTTCGATACGGACGGGTTTGCCCCCCGCCGTTGTGACTGGTTGACTTTCAGGGAAGGGGCATGAACTGTAAGCATCGCCAATATCTTCCGTGTCGTAGAACTGATGCACATTCGTGTAAGTTTTGCCCATCATTTTATCGTGAACGGTCAAACTTCCGTCGTCTTCGATGTGGAAGCGTATCCACTCATTTTCTGCACCGCGTTCTTGGGAGATGATGCTTGATACAGCTTCATGTGATGCGGACTTAGGTTGTACATACAACGTGGTGTATCCCATCGCGGGGACTGTGACGGGCAACAGTAACGTGATTCGGCGCTTGCGGTTCGGCTTGAGGACTTCCATCCAGAATGCCATCTCGTCATGCAAGATTTGATAGGGGATGATTTCAGCCGCCGTGTTCACCACTTGGAAATCATCGGCGGTGGGGTCGTCAAATTCAAAATCGATGATCGCTTCTACCTGTTCGGTACGTTCCCAACCGAGCGGGTTATATACCACAATCGGCATACCTTCGTGTGCGTGCATATCAATTTGACGCGCTAACTGCCGTAGGCTATCACGGATGAGCGCCTCGCCAATCTGCCGTGTTTGACTGAAACGGTAGGCCATTTCATGATGCACTTCATCAATGCCACAGCCATACATATCATCGTGGGGATGATTGAGTAACGCCCATCGCCACGCTACGGCAACGAGGTCTTGTGTCCCTTCAGGAATATCTGCCCCCGAAAGCCATGCGAGCGTGGTCAGCGGTTCGACATATTTTTCTAGGCGGGTTTCGGCTTGATGGTTTTGTTGTTTTAAGTGGATACGGGTGGAATACACCCCTTGCAGAATTTCAGAGTAACGCCCCCAACGAAATTCCCCGCTAAAACGAGGCAGTTCCACGCCTGAAGCGCGCACCTGTTCAAGATGATTGAGCAAGGTGCCGTGTTGAATTTCGACATCCTCTAAGACGCTGTTCATGTCGCGGATGACCTGCGGAATACGCGGTTCAGGCTCGGCGTGATCAATGCCGTTCATCAGTAAAAGCGCGTGCGTGTTCGCCATCGGGGTAAGCTTGGCAATCGCTTTTTCAATTTGGCTATGCGCGAGGTGATGATCAAATTCCATTTGTGACGTATCGCCCCAATGGATGGCAAAGCCCAGATTTGAGATATTGTGATACCCCCATGGCATCAACAGCGTGGTGACAGTAGAACCATCCGGCGCTTGCCACATGAACTCAGTGCCGAGTTGGTCGCCTTCAACCCCCATACCCCGCCAGAAAAACGCATTGTCGATCTCAAACCCGCGCAAAATTTGAGGTAACTGCGCGATATGACCGAAGCCGTCAGGCACATAGCCGATCTTGACGACACCGCCGTAGGCTTCACCTAGTTGATGGCCTAAACGTAAATTGCGGATCAACGATTCCGGGCTGACTAAGAACTCATCGGCGAGGACAAACCACGGGCCAACTTGGATGCGTCCGCTTTGACAGTAGGCCTGTAACTCGGGCGCTTTGCTAGGGCGCACTTCCAAATAGTCGTCGAGTACGCTCATTTGTCCATCCAGCATATAGACGCGGTATTCAGGGTCTTCGCGCAAAATGTCCAGCAATCGGTCGATCAGCCGAACAAGCCGTATTCGATATTCTTGAAATGTACAGTACCAAGCGCGATCCCAATGGGTATGACTTACGAGTGTTGCGAGATAGCGCTTACCTTCGCGCACGGCCATAATGCCTCCAAAAGTTGACATTTATCATGAAGTTGACTATATAATTAGCGTAAATGTATAGACCTTTTGTTTATTTTAGCGCATAAATGTATTGCATCAATGTGTACATTACAGGGTGCAACCCAAATGAGCGCCGTTTTTTAGGGCGAACAGTTATCATCAGCCATGCGCGGTCGCCATATTCCCCTTCACCTAAAAGATGAAGAAGCAGTTGTCAGCCCGTTTGAGCGTATGAATGAGAAAAATTTCCCACCGTATATCCACTTGTTGAATAAGCCCTGTTTTGATGCGGTTAGGGTGCGGGTGGTCTGCTGAAATAAATATGGGGATGTCGCATAATTCTCAAAGAGCAGGGGTTTGTATAACCCGCATTAAAGTGAGAGATGAAGCGTTTCGGTCATAAAAGAGAGATTTGAGAGATGGCAAAACAACATATCAGCATTGAACAGAATGTTGAACACTTAAAACGCTATGCTTTTTTTGAACGTGCGGCGATGCGCACCCTCGCCGGGTGGCTTCCCGGCGTCCCCGAATGGGAAGCCAAAAATGAGATCGGCCTGCATGTGTGGGAAAGCGCCGACGCAGTAGACATCCTCTACCAACGCCTGCGCGAATTACGCTGTCACCAGCCTGAACGGAAAGTCAGCCCTGTCTTACATGAGGTTGCGAAAGCGCTGAACGAAACCCAAAACACGGCGGAAGTGATTGCCACGATCTATTTGGTGGTGAAAAAAGGTCTGCTCAATGCGTTTCGCCGTCACCCTGCGATGACATGGAGCGCGTTTGATAACCCCACTGTGAAAGTAACTGAACAGCTCATCCCCGCATTAGAGCGTCAAGTCGCATGGGCAGAACGTTTCTTAACCACGATTAGCGCCAATTACACAGGTTGGGAACACTGGCGGGATTACGTCGCAGGGTTGATCGAAGCGGATGGGGGCATCACCGGAACGGGCGACACGTCTGCCTTGCCCGCGCGCCCTGCCGACCCTGCGCTTTTACTGCCGTGGATGGAATGTCAACGCATGCCCGATTGGCCGATTTTCGAACCCGAAAAAGATATCCAACCCGACCGTGAAAAAGACCCCGAAGCCTATCGCCTGTGGCGCTTCATGCACTATAGCAACGAGATGACCGCCGCCGAAACGCTCGGCTCTATTTTGTGGATGACCCCCGAAATGACATGGGAATATCAGCATAATGTGGCGCGTCATTTGTGGGACGAGTTACGTCATAGCCAACTCGGTCAATCGCGCATCCAAGAATTGGGCATGAAGATCGAAGACGTGCCACAGGTCGTACAAATCTACAACGTGATGATGACCCTGCCCGCCGTCGAACAATACGCCCTGTTGACCACCGTCATCGAGCCGAATGGGATGCCCGAAAAATCGACTAACCGCGAACACTGGGAAGCCCTCGAAGATGAAATTTCAGCGGCGGCCGTCAGCTATGACTGGAGCGATGAAAACTTCCATGTGCGTTGGGGCAAGAAGTGGACTCCTGTCCTGCTCGAAACGTATCAGTACAAAGAAACACCCGAAGAAATTCGGGACCGCATGGAAGCATGGTTGTTAGAAAACACGCCTGTGAAGATGCAGCAAAACCACGTTCACGAAGACTATTAAAACGACAGACCGATTGTATTTTTGAATGAATCCCCCTCGCTTTCAGGGAGAGCGTATATGTATTACACACCCCATCATGCACCGGATGCTTTTGACCGCGTGGTTCGCCTTGAAAGCTGGGCACAAGATGAAGATCATGGTTTACATTTGGTGGTCTCGACCGCCAAAAATCGTTTGGCACACGCCACGTTAACATCAATTTCGCCGTATGTATGGCGCTTTAAGATGACCATTCCCGAACGTGAAGAACAGCCCCCCACGCCTGTTTTGATCGCACAGCCTGCGGGGAACGAACAGGTTTCCGTCAAGCAAAATCACAAAGCCATCGTCGTGAGTGGTTCACAAGTCACGCTCACAATCGAATATGATCCGTTTTGTATCCTGTATTCGGATCGAGAGGGGAACGTCATCACCCGCGAAAACCCCGCCGACATCGACGGCTTAGGACGGCCTTTCGTGCTTCCGTTGGGGTTCGTGCTGGATGATGAAAACCCGTGCGTGACCGAATCCTTTCATCTACGCCCTGACGAACATTTCTGGGGGCTAGGCGAAAAGTTCACCCCACTGGATAAACGCGGACAAAAAATCATCTCATGGACACAAGACGCGTTTGGCTCGACCAGCGAACGCTCTCATAAAAACATCCCTTTTCTAATCAGCACGCGGGGCTATGGCGTGTGGGTGGATACGGGCGCAAAAGTCACTTGGGATATGGGGACGACCTCCAGCCAGTCGTATACCATCAGCGTGGAAGGGACGACGCTTGACCTGTATTGGATTTACGGCCCAAGCCCTGCTGAAATCATCCAGCGCTACAGCGAACTGACAGGGTTTGCGCCTGTTCCGCCCCGTTGGTCCTTCGGGTTATGGTTATCAGGAGCGGGTGTGCGCCGTGACCGCGAGAGCATCGAAGCGATGGTAGACGAGATCGAACGGCGCGAATTCCCGCTGGATGTCATCCATGTAGATACGTGGTGGATGAAGTGGCGACAGTACATGAATTATCAGTTTGACCCCGAAGCGTTTCCCAACCCTGAAGCATTGATCGCCCAACTGCATGACAAGGGCTTGAAGCTCAGCGTTTGGGAACAACCGTACATCTCCATCGAAAGCCCATTATTCGAGATCGGCAAACGGGAAGGCTATTTCCTCACCCGCCCAGATGGCGAGGTGTATATCATCGATTACGGCTTGTCGCTTGCCCCGCGCCCAGATGGGACAGTGCGCATCGCCATGCCCGAAACGTCATGGAATGCCAGCGTTGCGATCGTTGATCTCAGCCATCCGCAAGCGTTTGTATGGTATCAAGACTTGCACCGTCCGTTATTGAGGATGGGATTGGATGTTTTCAAGACGGATTTTGGCGAGGACATCCCCGTAGATGCGGTGTTTGCCAACGGGCAAACGGGCAAAACGATGCACAACTTATACCCTCTGCTGTACAACCAAGCTGTCTCTGATGTCACTGATGAAGAAAAGGGATATCGCTTGGTGTGGAGTCGCTCCGGAACCGCTGGCAACCAGCGCTATCCGGTGTGTTGGTCGGCTGACCCCGCATCCGATTGGGACAGCCTCGCGGCGACGATTCGCGGTGGGTTGTCAATCGGCTTCTCTGGCGTACCTTTTTGGAGCAGTGACATCGGCGGGTATCGTGGGATGCCATCGCCCGCGTTGTACACCCGTTGGGCGCAGTTCACGATGTTTTGTTCTCATGCCCGTATGCACGGCGACAGCGCGCGCGAGCCGTGGAGCTTTGGCGAAGAAGCATATACGCACGTTCGCAAGTATGTAGAACTGCGCTATCAATTATTCCCGTATCTTTACAGCGCGGCGATTGAAGCTTCTCGCACAGGGATGCCCGTCATCCGTGCGATGGCGCTGGCTTTCCCCGACGATGTGAACACCTACGACAAAGATTTACAGTTTATGTTCGGCCCGTCGTTATTGGTCGCCCCCATTTACGACGAAAGCGGAAAACGTTCCGTGTATCTACCACGTGGGCAGTGGATTGATTTTCATACCGGCCACGTGTATGCGGGCGAAACCAACTTGCATATTCAAGTCGGGTTAGACACCTTGCCCGTTTATATCAAGGGCGGGGCGTTCATCCCCAAAATCGCGTCTGTGCGTCGGCTTGGACAGGTCAGCGACGATGCACCGCTGGTGATCGATGTTTACCCAGAAGGCGATTCTGAATACACCCTACACGATGATATGGGCGACATTACCTTTCACTGCGCCAAAACGGATACCTCCATCACGATCACATGGCGGGGTCAGGGGGTGCGCGAGCTTCAGTTTTCACTGGCCTTTCCCGAAACCAACACCCCCGAAATTCAGAGTCAGGGGGCATTCACTTTCACACAGTCGAACAATCAACTTCACATCCACCCTCAAAAGACAGCATCAGGCCAGTTGCAAATCCTTACACGCTAAATTTTTTAATGAAGCAGTTCTGTACACAGTAAAAATGGACTGCTTCACTCTTTGCGCAAGATATGTCAATGTTAATTGACAGAAATTATTTTTTGATTTGTTTTGTATCAACTTAAAGAGGAACATATTATGGTTATTGGAATGAGTACATTAGCAGGTCTGCCTTTATTGCGCCCGGGCGTAAAACGTCGTCGTCTTTCCAGCTATGACCGCGCAGGCGGGAACAGCGATTGGTGGGAATTTGCCCCGGGCGAAACCCGCGCGATTGCCGAAATTGAGGGCGCGGGGTGCATCAAACATCTGTGGGCGACGATGTTCACCGAAGCCAAACACGAATACCGCAAAGTGGTCATCCGTATGTATTGGGATGGCGAAGAGACGCCGAGCATCGAAGTGCCGATTGGTGACTTTTTCGGGCTGGGTCACGGCATCGCCAAAAATTTTGTTTCCCTTCCCTTACAGATGAGTCCACAAGACGGACGTTCTTTTAACTGCTGGTTCCCGATGCCGTTTGAAAAAGGTGCGCGCATCGAAATTGTGAACGAAGCCGAGAAACAACTGAACTTCTATTTTTATGTAGATTATGAATCGTACCCTGATGGTACGGAGATGAGCGCTTATGGACGTTTCCACGCGCATTGGAACCGCGTCAACCCCACGCAGGGCTGGGCAGACCCGTCCGTGCGTTGGGCGGATGGCAACCGCGATTTAATGTTTGAGGCGTGGAAGACCCCCAACACTAAGGGCGAAAATAATTATGTCATCCTTGAAGCCGAAGGCGCGGGGCATTATGTCGGCTGTCATGTCGATATTGATGTGTTTTCGCGACAAGCCAACGATTGGTATGGCGAAGGCGACGACATGATCTTTGTTGATGGAGAGGAGTGGCCGAGTATTCACGGTACTGGAACGGAAGATTATTTCAACACCGCGTTTTGTCCAAAACAAGAATATTCTGCCCCCTATCATGGGGTGATTTTGTATCAAGGCACAGAAGATTGGCCTTGGCGCGGGAAAAACTCGCTCTACCGCTATCATATCGAAGACCCGATCTTCTTTGAGAAGTCGATCAAAGTGACGATTGAACACGGGCACGCCAACAAGCTGACGTTTGATTATTCATCAACGGCGTATTGGTATCAAACCGAACCGCACAAACTCTACACGCCATTACCGCCTGTTTCACTACGCTTGCCACGACTCTAGAAATAGAGCGCGAATGAAGCCAAAATAGATTTGTTGAAGCACATTTTTGTAACTGTATGAAATAGGCTGATGATGTTAGAAAACCTACGAGCAGAGACTCTATCGCTGGATGGCGTATGGAAGATGCAAATTATGGATCAAGGCAGGGGTGTGGATGTCCCCGCTGTGTGGGAAGTGCAAGGTTATGCCGACACCGAAGGCCCTGCACGCTATACCAAACACGTCGTTGTGCCGGAAACATGGGCGGATGCAAAAATTTGGTTACGTTTCGGCGCGGTTAGTTATTACGTGGAAGTGTTCGTGAATGGGGACTTGGTTGGCACGCATGAGGGGTTATGGACACCTTTCGCGCTGGATGTCAGCACGTTTATTCAGTGTGGCGTGGAAAACACCATCGAACTGCACATTACAAAACCTGCGGATGATGGCGATCGTTTCCCGTATCGTGATGTGCTGGTGGGTTTTATCCCGTATGTTTCGACGACGTTTGGCGGGGTGTGGCAGTCGGTCGAGTTGATGGCGGTGCGCGAAGCCACTATAGATCATGTCAAAATCCATGCCGAGCCACAAAACGGAAACATCTATTTTTCGGCGGATGTGGGTTTGAATACCCTGCCCCAAACGGAAGATATTTTTGAAAGTCGGATCATCGTCACGAACCCGCATCAAGAAGTGGTACTGTCGCATCTGACAGGGCTAGAGCAAACGACCATCAACGTGACGCTTCCCGTGAAAGAGCCTCATGCTTGGTCGCCGAATGACCCCTACTTGTATCAATTGCAGTTTTTAGTCGTCAAAAATGGCGTGGTGATTGCCGAAACGGTTCGTGCTTTCGGCTTTCGCCAGTTACAAACCCGCGCTGAAGAACTGTTATTGAACGACGAGCCGATCTATTTACGCGGTGTGCTCAGTTGGGGATGGAACCCTAAAACCCTCGCGCCGATCTTCACCGATGACGAGATTCGCCAAGAGTTTCGCCGTATCCGTGAACTCGGCTTCAATTTTTACAAGCTGTGTTTATATGTGCCGTCTGAACGTCTGTTTGAAATTGCCGACGAAGAAGGCATGCTCTTGTGGTTGGAATTACCCCTTTGGCTACCGCGCTTGAGCGATCATCTACGTGCCCAAGCCAAAGAGGAATATGCCGACATCTTGGCGCGGGTGCATCATCACCCGTCGGTGGTCATCTACAGTCTAGGCTGTGAACTCAATGCGGATATGGCCGACGCGGAACTTTTAGAATCGCTCAACTACATCACCCGCAGCGCCACCTTCGGCGCGATTGTGTGTGATAACAGCGGAAGCGGGGAAGCCTATGGCGGGGTGGTCAATGACCTTGCCGACTTCAACGACTATCATTTCTACTGTGACCTGCACTACTTCACCCCGTTATGCGACCATTTCCGCCGTGATTGGCGACCTAACCGCCCTTGGATTTTTGGCGAATTTTGTGACTGTGATGATTATCGCGACCCGAGTGAGCTGGTAGACAGAAACGGTTATCGCCTGTGGTGGCGCAACTTGTTGGGCAAAGATGGCGGGATTCACCGCTGGGCTTACCGCGACCAAGAGCAGTTGATGGCGCATCATTGGTTGGCATTTGACGATGCGCAAATTCAACAGATTTCACGTCAACAGTCATTTGTGTTTCGCAAGCGCATTTTAGAAACGGTGCGCTCTCGCCGTGATATTCGCGGATATGTCATCACGGGTTTACGCGACACGCCGATGTCCAGTTCCGGCATTTTTGATGATCTTGGCCGAAGCAAATTCCCGAGTGCGCAGTTTGCCCAGTTCAATCAAGATGCGGTGTTACTGCTGGAACAAGGGCGAACGCGCGTTTGGCATCATGGCGGGGATCGTCCGACACCGATGGACAAATTGAATCATCGTGCGGGTAGTGTGATTGATTTTAAAGCGGTACTGGCGAATGGAAGCCAGCCTATTCACGCTCAAAGATTGCGTTGGCAGTTACTAAACCCTGCTGATGAAACGCAAGTCTATGCGGTGGAGGACATCCCACTTAACCAAACCTTTGATTGGCACAAGCCCCATGAACTTGGTTTGATTGTGTTCCAAGTGCCGAATGTGGCTGAAGCCTCCACGCTTGAATTACGCCTCGAGCTGCAAACCGATGACGGTCTAATCACCAACACATGGCCGTTGTGGGCCTATCCCGAGCCTGATTTTTCGGGCGTGGTGCTGTTCGACCCGTTTGCTCAGTGGCAAGACTTCAACGGTGGGCGCGTCGCACATCTGAGCGAAGCGCAAGGCCAGATCGTCATCGCGACAGTGTTCACCGCTGAAGTAGATCAGTTTATCCGTGAAGGCGGGCAGGTCATCCTTTTACAGACGGGTGCGGGTGGGTTGCCTGTGCGCCCGCTACCCTTCTGGCGTGAATCGATCAAGTTACTGCAACCGCATGACGTATGGACGCGCTTTCCCAATCAGGGGTTTGTGGACATGCAGTTTTATCATCTCGCCACAGATTACGCGCTGGATACATCCGCGTTACATCAGCACTTTGGGGCAGAGAATGTGACCTCTATTTTCACGCGCATTGATGCCCGTTTATTTGATCAAAGCGATTATCTGGTTGAAATACAGCATGGGCAGGGACGTTTGTATGCGACGACGTTGCACTATCAAGGCGGTGCGGGCGACCAAGTACAGGGTTTCAGCACACATTACGCAGCGCAAGGTTTATTGAACAGTTTGATCCACGCTTTGAGAGCATCCGTCTAACCAACGATGATGACGTAAAGGGATAGAGGCAGTATGAGCGACGGATGGATATTACACGAACAATCCCCTTTTGAAATTGCCCGCGCCAAGGGCTATGAAGGGGTATTTACGTTGGGCAGTGGTTATCTGCATGTGCGCGGTTCTTTAGAAGAACATCTGGCAGATGCACCACAAAATGTCAGTTATATGCGCCGTCCCGCCAACGTGACCGCCGAAACCTTCCCCTACATGCCTGTGAAATGGGGGGTGTTTGTACCGGGCATTTATGGCTTACATCCTTTGATGGGCAAAGAGTTGGCGAATCTGCCCAGTTTTTTGAGCCTCACGCCCAGCGTCAACGGCGAAAAGTTGGATTTACAACACAGCCATGTTGAAGACTATCAACGGCAGTTGAATTTTAAAACGGCGATTCTCTCGCGCTCATTGACGTGGATCACCCAACAAGGCGCGACAATTCAGGTGGAATATCAGTGTTTTGTCAGCGCCGCCGACCCGCATCTGTGCGTCCAACAACTGACGTTGACGAGCGATCAAACGGTTGATTGTGAACTTTCGGCGGGCATTGATGCCGATGTACGCACCAGCGGGTACGATCATTTCACCCAAGTCGAGTTTTCACAAGTCGAGCCGAACCACATCCGGTGTGTGGTGACGTTGGACACGGGCAGTATCGTCACCCAACAAACCGCGCTCTTGTTGAACAATGCCAAGTGGACGTATCACCCCACCGCGAGACAGGCCACCTTAAGCACAACCCACACGTTACAGGCGGGAACACCGATCAAACTGGAAAAACGGACGGCGCTCATCACCGACTTTGACCGCGAGCCGTTGATCATTGGCGACTTGCTCAAACTCGAGACACCTGCTGAAGCACTCCAAACGGCGCATGAGGCGGTTTGGAAAACGCGCTGGGATGCGTCAGATGTCCTCATCGAAGGGGATGAAGAATCGCAGTTGGCAATGCGCTTGTCACTGTATCATCTCTTGCGCGCGCACCCGAACGACAGCCGTTTTGCCATCGACCCGAAAGCCTATGCGGGGGATGCCTATCGTGGGTTGTATTTCTGGGACACCGAAATGTATCTCTTGCCTTTCTTTCTCTACACCGACCCTGACCGCGCGCGTATGTTGACCGACTTTCGCATTAACACGCTCAAAGGGGCGCAGATCAACGCGCAAGAATACGGCTATGAAGGCGCGCGCTATCCATGGGAAGGGGATATTGACGGCATCGATCAATGCCCCGCGTGGCAGTATCGCGATCATGAAGTGCATGTCACGGCGGATGTTGTCTACGGGTTCTTGCATTATTCAGCGGCGAGTAACCAGCCGAGTTATGTTGACGAAGATGCGCGTGAGGCAATTTTAGAGACGGCCAAATACTGGCTTGATCGCGTAGATACCCGCGCAGAGGATCATGCACCGAGTTTGTTAGGCGTGATGGGGCCGGATGAATACACGCCGATCACCCAAAACAATGCCTACACCAATCGGCTGGTGTCGATGTCGTTGGCGACCGCATCCGCGTTGAGCGAAGATCATGATTTTGCCTCTTTGTGTGTTTACGTCGCTCAGTCTTTGCCGATCTTAAAACGCGCGGATGGGTTGGTGCTTCAGTGTGAAGAATTTGAACGTCTGGCTGATTTGGATATCGAGTATTTCTGGCAAGATCGGTCACGGCCGTTTGCGTCACAAGTTTCGCAAGAACGCATCTACCGCAGTAAGTGCATGAAACAGGCCGATGTCTTGCTGTTGATGATGCTGTTTCCGCACGAATTTACTGACGCGGAAGTGGCGAAGGCGTGGGAATATTATCTGCCGTTTACCACGCATGATTCATCACTTTCGCCCGGCGTGCATGCGGTGATCGCCCTGCGGTTGGGCTTGCATCAACCCGCATGGGATTTCTGGCAACGCAGTTATGGGATTGACCTCCATGGCGGGGCGGAAGAAGGGTTACACATCGCCGCGCTCGGGATGAATTGGCAGATTGCCGTGTTTGGGTTTGCAGGCGTCCAAACGGCGATGGTCAACGATACCTTGACGCTCAATCCAAGGTTGCCTTCTGCATGGAAACGATTGGCGTTCCCGCTGTTGTGGAAAGGGCAATCGGTCTTCATCGACATCCATCCCGATGATGTGACGGTGACGAATCGCAGTCCGCAAGCGATGCCGATTCAGGTATTTGGACTGTCTGCTATTCTAGCATCGCAATCCAGCCTGACTTTTCAGGGACCTCATTTGCTGCGATGATGGAGAGAGTACCTCACCTGCTTCGCTGATGCTCAGCCGCCCTCTCCCCATGGAGAGGGCACGATAGCTCCGCTATCGGGGTGAGGTCTCACCCCTTCTCAACTTGAGGCGTTGCTTGACCCCATCGCTTTTCAGCGAGGATTCCCGCAGTCACACCGCAGATTGATGCCACCAACAACCCCAACTGATACGCGATGCCATTCGCCAAAACGGCTGTGATCGCACTCACCACCACGCACACGAGGATCGGGCGGGTTTTGATCTGTGAGACCAGCATCGCGGTGAAGGTCACCGTCATGGTGAAATCCAACCCCCACGCCAGCGGATCATCAATGGTACTGCCTGCCAAAATGCCGATGAGCGTACTCACCTGCCAAAATCCATACAGCGAAACAGCAGACCCTAAGAAATACCAATGTTTATGAGGCGATGGATCCGCCTCATTGTAGCGTTGGATCGCCACGACAAACGCTTCATCGTTGAGCAAATAGCCGAGGATCAACTGCCAGCGGTGCGAGAGATGTTTGGTATAAGGCGCAAGGGTGGTCGCATACAGCGCGTGACGCGCATTCACGATGAACGTCGTCAACCAGATGATGGGAATTGGAGTATGCTGCCCCACCAATCCGACCGCCATCATTTGAGAAGCACCCGCAGCGACGAACAGCGAAAGCCCCAGCGTCGTCATCGGTGAAATGCCGGTTGCAATCGCCAAAGCGCCAAAAATAATCCCAAACGGAATCCCGCTCACATTGAGGGGAATCGTATCTTTAAAACCTTGCCAAAACTCTTTTCGAGGTGATTTAGTAGACATGAGAGTTCGTCCCTGTCATAGAGGGTTACAAACGAACGTGAATGGTTATGATCCGGCGAAGGTTCGCACCAGATAAAACGCGGCCATCCCTAAGATGATCGTCAACAGTAGATTTTTGGTGCGCCACGCGGAAAGCATTGCCACAATCCCGCCGATCAGTTGTGGACTGGTGGGGCTTAAGGAGAGTTGTCCGTTTTGCATCAAAATTGACGGCGCGACAATCGCAGTGAGTACCGCAGGCGGAACATAACGGAGTGCGCGGATGATCGACTCAGGCATTTGAAACCGCCCGACCAACGCCATCACGGGATAACGCATCACGAAAGTGACGAATCCCATGCCTAAAATAAGTGCAATTTCATCGGATGTAATCATAGTGGGGTGGAATCCTCTAAGGTTTTAGGGGAGATGTCTGGTTTAGGGAGTTGGCTTTCGGCGATGATGCCCGCGACGATGCCACAAATGGAAGCCACTAATAAGCCGAGCTGATGGGTCATCCCATTGGCTAAAATGGCGACGACAGCGCTCACCACCACGCACACGAGGATCGGGCGGGTTTTGATCTGTAAGACCAACATTGCGGTGAAGGTCACCGTCATGGTGAAATCTAATCCCCATGCGGCGGGGTCTTGGATGTTACTGCCTGCCAAAATGCCGATGATCGTGCTCAATTGCCAGAAGACGTGAAGCGAAAGGGCTGATCCAAGAAAATACCAATGTTTATGGGGCGATGTATCTGGCTGGTTGTAGCGTTGGATCGCAACTGCGAATGCTTCATCTGTGAGCATATAACCGAGAATCAACTGCCAACGTTGAGGAAGATGTTTTGTGTAAGGGGCGACGGTGGTCGCATACAGCGCGTGGCGTGCATTCACGATGAACGTTGTCAGCCAAATGATCGGGATCGGCGTCTGTTGCCCGACGAGTCCTACCCCCATCATTTGTGAAGCGCCCGCAAACACGATGAGCGAAAGCCCAATGGTCGCCATCGGTGAAATGCCAGTTGCAATCGCCAATGCCCCAAAGATGATTCCAAACGGAACAGCGCCTACAATCAGCGGAATCGTGCTCTTAAACCCTTGCCAAAACTCTTTTCGGGGTGAAGATTCGGTTACCATATAAAAAATAATCCTTCGTAATTACCATTCACAAGAGGATGAATTGAGTCTTGTTCCCGCCTGAAACAATTCCTTCAGCAGGTGATGATGTTTGCCATCTTGCCACGTTACGCTGTGCCAATCATAAGGGTGTCATTCTTTTGTGAATATTTTCGGCGGACGCTCATCAAGTGCAGTCACCGTTAGGTCACATGACGTTGATCAGCAAAGCCTAAACTCGCTTAAGCACATCCTGCGTTAAGGGAGTATGTCGCATGTTGCACCCGAACAGGCATGAGATGAGATGAAGGTAGCAACCATGCAATTCACATAAGCTGTACACAAGCGGAGAAGAGTTTTCATGATCCGCTTGTGGCCGCTAAGAAGTTGTTTTCAGTGTGGTGTTATGTCATCTTGGGTTTAAAAGATACTCTGTAGCTACGGACATTCATCTAACAGTAACCCTCATGTATTGTACATGGTTGTGTTTTTTTGATCACATCCACACATCGCCAATTTTCATATTTAAGGGAGAGGATTGCTCTCATCGCGCCTGTTTTCTTGATACAAAAACGCACCGTGAAAATCAGCTTCGGCTTTTTTCTGCTTGCCAGTCCAACGTTCAATATCAATGCGATACACCGATGTGCGCACCAGTTCGCTGTCATCTATGGGGCGGTAATGCTCACCGGGCCGTAAATGCGAAAAATACTTGTCCAGTAACAATTGCAATCCGTGACGTTGTTCATCGGCATCGGTCACGACACACGCGCTACCAAAAATCACGACCCCGCTATATTCCACACTGAATTCAAGCGCTTCATCCGCAGGGAGCATGCGCCCCACTTCGCTAATGCTGAAACAAACCTTTTCGCTAGTTTCGATGTTGGCGCGGGTACGTCCTACTCTGGCCGTGTGCATATAAATGCGCGAATTAGCTTCATCGTAGACGTACAAGTTGCTGTTGATGAACGGTTGATCTTCATACACAGTCGCTAAATAGCCCGTCGTCGCCCGATGGAGAAAATCACGAATCCACGTTTGATCCGTCACTTCACGGTCAGGCCGACGCACGGCATCAGGGGGCATCTCTCCATAATTTTTGGGCATGGTCTACATCCTTATGACTGAGGCAATAGTTTTAGTATAGGAAAGTTGAATCCATGCAATAGATACAGAGCAGTCCATCGAAGAACACCTCACCAAATCCTCGCGTAATCCTCATCACTTTTAAAAAAACGGGTATGTTTGTACACCATATATGCGAACATTTGATCTATTCTGCGGTTGTGAATGCACCTTAACAACCGTGATGACCGATCACGTATATGCGCACCCACATCCTTCACAAAAGCGTGTGAGGGGTG
The DNA here is from genome assembly GCA_934216615.1 of uncultured Anaerolineae bacterium. Taxonomy (GTDB): domain Bacteria; phylum Chloroflexota; class Anaerolineae; order Aggregatilineales; family Phototrophicaceae; genus Flexifilum. The sequence continues at coordinate 296,223 of CAKQCB010000004.1, forward strand.
CTTTTTGAGGTGCGTTCATCCAGCGCTTTTATTCGACATCACGCATTTTTGTGAGGAGAGGATGAAACATCATCGACAGCATAAACACCCGCACCACTGTAAAAATGCTCGACGCGCTTCGGGGGCGCATCGGCGGATACCTGATCGCATGGGGAAGCCCAGACCAGCGCGACCTGCATGGCGAGTTTTTCACCCCCCAAACCGACCTTGCGCTCGACTGGTATGCACAACGTCCGGTTTTATACCAACACGGTTTAGACGGTCATTTAAAAACCGCGTTGATCGGCGTGATCGACACGCTCCAAGCGGACGAAATCGGCATTTGGGCCGAAGCGCAGTTGCACCTGCATCACCGTTATTTAGACGTCGTGAGCCAGTTGATTGAAGACGGCATATTGGGCTGGTCGTCGGGCAGTGTCGCCCACTTAGTGGACGTGGATGCAGAAGGTCACATCCGCCGTTTTCCCATCATCGAAGGCAGTTTGACGCCCACGCCTGCCGAACCGCGCCGTACACAAGTTAACTTGCTCAAGAAAGCCTACAAAACATTAGGTTTAAACCCTGAACCTTTTTTACCGATCCAACCCCCAGACAAAAGGAAAGCATCTATGACAGAAACACATTTTATTCCGAATTCCACACGTCCACGCAAGCGCTTGCCCGTCCCAGAAATGGATGCGGTGAAGTCGGCAAACATCCGCGTAGCCAGCCCGTATGACCCCCTTGACGCGATGGACATGCTTCACGGCTATATGCTCTTACGCCACGCAAAGAATTTTCATGGGGTGAGCGAAACGTATGCCAACGCCCTCGCCCATAAAGTGGATAAAGCCCGCATCGTAGGCATCAAGGCAGACGAGCTGAGTCACAGCGTCTCCATCGGTTATGGGGATGATTGGGTGCCCGAATTATGGAGCGCTCAAATTTGGCAAAAAGCCCATGCTGAAAATGTGGTCTTGAGTTTGTTCAACAGCATCGAAATGCCTTCCAATCCCTTCGACCTGCCGATTGAGGGAATTGATCCGGTGGTGCATTACGTGCCTGAAACGACGGATGAAGCACATCTCACATTCGGCGCAGGCAACCCGATTCCAGACAGTCGCATCGGAACGGGCAAAGTCCAGTTGAACGCCAAGAAGTTGGCGTTACGGGTCGGGTTCAGCGCTGAACTGGTTGAAGATTCAGTCGTTCCGGTGTTGAAGCTCTACCGTGAACAAGCGATGCGCGCCATTTTGAACAGCATCGATTACGCGCTTCTCAACGGCGACACGAACACCAGCGCGGGCAACATCAATTCGGATGCCGCTGTTCCGCCAGCGACCGCCCGTTATTTAGCATTTGATGGGTTGCGCAAACTACCCCTGCTCACATCGAATAATGCGGTGGATGCTCAAAACGACGATCCGACATTGGCTTTGTTACGGCAAACCCGCTTTGCGTTACCGTCCGTGTATGCGACCCGCCCGCAAGAGATGGCGTGGATTGTCGATGGGGCGACATATGCAAAATTACTCTCTGCACCAGAATTTTTGACCGTCGATAAAGCGGGCGCTCACGCCACTGTCTTGAGCGGGCAGATCGGCTTCATTGATGGGTCGCCCGTGTTAGTGAGCAGTGAAATGCCCTTGACAGAAAGTGATGGCAAGATTGGCGCAGGCACGGCGGATCGCGGGACGGCATTATGCGTGTATCGCCCCGGGTGGTATGTGGGCTACCGTCGCAAGATCGCCGTGAGTGTGGATTATCTGCCCTACTACGACAGCTATCAACTGACGGCGACAGTTCGCTTAGCCTTCACCCACTATGATCCGCAAGTCGCCAATATGTTATACAACATCGCGATCTAAAACGGCCTGCGCACCGCGCTGTTGGCGGGCATCGCGAAAGGAGGTCCAACGCACCCATAACAAGGGGAAGATGAAAATCGTGAACACCACCAACGCATAATACAGCAAGGAGGCATTGCCATCGTCTAAACTGGGCGAGGTCGCAAAAATGAGCGTGGGCGCGTTCCCTAACGCATGGATAAAAATGGTCAGAAATAGGTTGTCGGTACGCATATAAATCAGCGTGTACAGGATACCCCAAAAGGTGAGCGCTAAAATATCGACAGCGATCACATCAAATGGCAGACCCAGATAAATGCGGTTAGGGATATGGGTGAGCGCGAAGATCACCTGAGAGACCAATAACGTGAAGAAAAACCGTCGCCAAGGGTAGGCCGCTAATGCTTCAAACCGCAGATACAACTGCGGGAATAAAAAGCCCCGAAACGCCAGTTCTTCAAAGAGGGCGTTGCCAAAAAGCTGTGCGACGAGCAAACCCATCATGCGCCCACTGCCTTGCCATTCCCATTGCGGATGCCACAAAATCGCGCCGTTGCGGGTGCTTCCTGCGACCAGATGAATCACCTGCGCGACCATCCACACCCCGAAGGCCACAATAAAACCAGACGGCAAACGTGACCAGATCACGCCAATGTCATATAATCGTAACCGCCCCACGCCAAGGATGATGATTCCGACAATGACGACGATCATAACCAAGTTGGCGACCAGCGTCCCGTTGATCCATCCGTTACTGGCTTCAGTGATCGGGCGGAACCAATTTCCAGCAAAGAAGATCAGATTAATGATCGTCGTAAAGCTGATATGCGTAACAATAAAGATGGGAAATGCTTTTGCCGAAGCGCGACGAATAGGCTCAACCACGAACAACTTGCCTCTAACAGGTAATAACGCTGAAGTCACACCCTGAGACTACTGGAGTAAGAGTGTTTTTATAGTATACCTTCAGGGCGATTTTTAACCCTGAAGGTATACAACCAATTCTACAACGCGGGCTAACGTGGTTCTAAATGGAGCACCATACGCCCACCGCCCACGCCGTCGGCTAAGCAGGTGTTCGTGAAGGAGAAGCCCTGTATTAAATTGCTGAGGCCATTCAACATAAGATCGGCCTCTTGGCGGTCACGTTCGGACATCGAACGGTCTGAACGGACGAACGCATTGATCGTTTCAAAGATGTTCGCATCTACATAAAACAGATTCGCCATGTTGGCTAACGCGAAGTTTTCATAACCAGCGTATTGAGGTGAATCTAAGAATGAGTCGCTGGGGGAAAGAGCCGCTTGCACGCTGGCTTCCGTCCCTATGACAAAGACCGATTCGTTGGCGGCAATCCCGAGGTTGATGGGGAACGGCAGGCTGGGGTCCGTTGAGTGGAGCATGAAGCCAGCGCCATTTTCAACCGTCAAAGATTCGATGGCAAAATCGTCATCATCATCGGTGCCAGCAGTGATGAAAGTTTCCAGTGCAGCGACAAAATTCCGCGCTTTTTCGCTGTCCGTCACTTCGATGAGCAGCGCCCCATCTACGGGCATCTCAGATAACACATTCCTCAAGTCGAGGGTCTGCGCGTCGCTGAGCGAGGGTGATATACGCAACGAGAATGCAAAGTTGCCATTCATCCAGCTCAAGATGTCTTCTTGCAGGTCTAACCCCAAGAACACGTCGAGTGCATCTTCAAGATTGCGGATATCCGCGTCTAACTGATCAAAGGGCATGCCCGTGCTGGCTTCGGCCATGAAGAACATATTGACAAAGAACATCTCGACTTGCTGAAGGAATTGATCCCCGTGCATCACCACTTGTGAACCGGCTGGAATGTAGCGTAAAAATTCTCGATCCAGCGCTTGATCGTCGGAACAGACATTGTAAGAGATTGGAGAGGTTATTTCGGGGTTGATGACTTGAACCACATCGAACACCACCGCCTGTTCAGGGTTGAGTGAAAAGCCAATGATTTGTTCGCTCAAAGACGAAAAGACGTCTTCTAAGAGTTCTTCTTCGTAAGCGGACATCGACGTGTTTTCCGCCTGTAATAAGACGGCCAGATCAGTGTAAATAAACCCATCATAACTGGGTAATGTAAGGTGATTGATGCCATTGATGAAGGTTTCGTTCGTCTCCAATGTACGGTCGCCCAATACAGTGGGTACAAGATGCGGGGTATTTGCCAGCACAAGCGCCGAATCATCAATGTAAACCCAGACGTCACGGTAATTCATCGTCCCCGCAACATGGATGACATCCCCTTCCACCGTGACCACATAATCTTCAGGACTGTTGCTCGCAATTTCTGTGAGCAGGTCACCGAGGGGCATGCCTTCAGGTTCGCCCACAGCGGCGGCAATTACGTCTGCCAGCGCTTGTTGCGAGGTCAACTCAAAGACCAAACTGATGGGCATCATGTAGTCATTTTCCCATTTGTCGTCGAGTTGAGACGAAATATTAGGATAGGCGATCAGGGCGCTGTCCCCTACCCATGAGCGAACCGCTTCATCCCAATTGACAGGACGTTCAAAGGGTAGGGTTTGGAGCAAGCCATCCAACTCATCCCATAGGGAAGGGGCCTCGACATCAAAAGTTTCCCCTATGCGATCGATCATGACTTGAAGGTTATTGATGATCGCATCATCCGTCCGAAAACCAATGACAACATCTGAATTTGACGGGACGTAACGCGCAAGCGCTGCTAAGTCGGCAGGGGGAAGCGCCGCGCTCGAAAACGCCTGACTGAAAACTAAGAGGACACCTAAAGGAGTAATCAGCTTTTTCACAACTCACCTTTCGATAAAAAGGACAGTAGGCATACGCTTTCAAATCAAAAAAGCCTACAGTCAGTATAGTTCATAAATAAAACCCTATCGCCTTACGCGACTGATGATCTTCCTATGATTTGGCTACTTCCCTAACGCATTTTCGTGCCAAACAGTTCCCACATCACAGCCTCTCACCCACGCGAGAGATGCCAAAAAACAACCTCTGTTTCCCCTGTTTTCAACCTGATGACCATTCATCCCTTTGTCTAAATTCAAGGAGACAATTTCCTATGGAAACTCTTATTTCGTTATATGAACTGCGCACGCATCTCGGTTTTGCTCCCCAAGACACCCGCGACGATGTGCGCTTGATTCAATGTATGGTGAGCGTGACCGCTCTTTTACAACGCTTCACACAGCGTCAGTTTTTTCCGCGCGTTGAACAGCGCACCTTGACCCATGAGCAGGGCGGGCGAGAGATCATCCTACCGTCTGACTTGCTCACGCTCGAATCCGTCCACCTCCATGAGGTGAATATCCCGCTTGATAAAATCACGCTCATTCCGACGAACGCACCGTATGGCATCTTGCGCTTTAGCCCTGACGTGGCACTCGCGCGCGATGACAGCCTAAAAGTGCGTGGGGTATGGGGCTGGCATGATGCGGCCGATCAAATGTGGCGACCAACCGAAGACGCGATTTTTCTGCATCCGTTCTTGAACGCCACCAGCACCATCATCCCCCTGACGGATGTGGACGCGCCCCTTTCGGGCACACTTGCGCCCCGTTTCCAAGTCGGTCAGTTACTGCGCATAGACGATGAGATGATGATCGTCCTCGCCATCAACAGCGGGACGAATACCATCCATGTACAGCGCGGGGTATTAGGGTCGGCGTTAGCCTCACATGCCAATGGCAGTATGCCGTTGTACTTTCAACCCCCGCACGATCTGCAATACGCATTACTCGTCTGGGCGGGGATGTGGTATCGCCACCCCGACACGCTAGCGCTTCCGCCGGAAATCCAAATGTTGATCGCGGGTTTGCGCCGTGAACAGGTTGCGGTGTAGAGGGGGCATGATGAGTTATTTACAAACGGCTTTAGCCCGCCTTACCACATGGACGGTGAGCGGGGTACTCCACAATATTCCACTGGTAGACCTGCCTACACAAATCAACGATGCCAGCTTGCCCGCGTTGTTCACCCTGTTGGGTGACATCACCCAAACGCGCAGTCAAGCGAGTCAAACCCCCGCGCTAGCACAAGTAGATTTCAGCGGGGCAGCGCGGTATTTCCAAATCGAAGTCACCCATCTTCTGCTCATTGCGCGTGTCGATCTTGCGGGTGGTGGACGCAGTTTACTGCCATCGCTCGTTCAGCACATGGACGCTTACATCAACACCTTACAAACCGACCTGATGCTCAATGGTCTGCTTGCGCGCCCGCTGAATATCATCTGCCGTCCCGGGGTTTTTCAATCCCCCGCCGCCTATTTAGATACCCAATGGGCTAATAGTCGGCGTTATTTTGGTTGTGCCTTTGTCCATCAATGGCATGTTTTGTTATGAGGAAGGAGATTAACTTTGTCCCCTGTACAGCTTTTTGTAGACGGCGATCATGATGGGATGTTTGAAACCGACCTCACCGCCTATATGATCGAAGCGCAGTGGCGCATCGGTTTTGAGGATGTGAACGCGCATCTCGCTTCGCCCAATGAGGCGACCTTCACATTATTGGATCGAGATCGTGCGCTTTTATCCCAACCGAGTCCGCTTCAAGTCGGGTATCCCTTACGGGTGCAGACCCCCGATGCGCGTTGTTTATTTCAAGGGTTGATCGTGACCCTCATCCCCGCGACGGGTGATCACGCCGAATCATGGATTCATGTGCAAGCCCACAGCGCCGATCATCAATGGCGGGCGGTCAGCGCCCACTTGCCCCTGCTCATCCAAACCAACATTCGTGAAGCCCTGTCCATCCTGCCCATGCCAGTTGATTGACATAAACATCCATTTCGCCATTGGGCAAAAACTGCCCGAACACAAGGATTTTAGACAGCGCGTACAAGATCGAATTGCCTTCAACCTGCCCGCCGACAGAGATCGGCCCTGTTTGCGAGGTCGCAAGGCCGATGAGCAAGATCGGAATACAGAACACCAAGCCCGCCAATGGCCCTGCCACGCCGATATCTAACAATACTTTACGGTTGCGCATCGGTTCGCGGATTTGAATGAACGCGCCAAATGTGCCTAACAAGCTGATCAAGGGCGCCGGGATGAAATACGGCAACGTCACCGCGATTTTGTGATACCGTGCCGCGAAATAGTGACCTAACTCATGCGCCCCTAAAATCAATAAAATGCTGATGGCATAGGGCGCACCGCGCCATAATTCCCCCCAAAAGTTACTGAGCAACGGCTCGAGCAGTTCAGGTTGGTTATGGATTAATTCGTTCAGCGCGATTTGGGTACCGACAATCAGCACACTGACGAGCGTCGCGAGAAACAAGAGCAGGTTGGGCACCCATGATCGCGGTTGAGGGTCTACCCGTCCATTCAAAATAAAAATGAAATGTTTGCCATTCAGTTCTCGAAACACCGCAAAATGTTGAATCCCCTTGAGCGCGTCATCGAGTTTTGCGTAGGCAGTTTCAGAGTCGATTAACAGTTGGCCTTCATAGCCCACCACCACGCGGATATTATTGCCCAATAACACCATCAGGTTGGTTTGAACGTGGGTATCATCGCCCGCAATTTCGCGCTCAATGAGCAGGATTTCCATCACCTGCTTCTGAATCTCGTCGCGGTGTTCGTGTTCAGGATCAGGGCGCGGTAAAAGGGTGATGCGGTTTATCGGACGGCTGTCCGTTGAGGTGGCGGTTTCGTAAATCATGCAATACCTGCTCAAGGGTCGGTTTTCTTGCGGGATGCGTTTTAAGAAGGTGCGATCCCGTAGTGGATTGTACACCGATTTGGCAAGTCCATGCACCTTACCTGCTTCGCTATGCTCAGCCGTCCTCTCTGTGGGGAGAGGATAAAGGCGCCAACAGGATAGGTTATGTTTCGTGGGCAAGTCACCGACTTGCCCCTGCAAAGTCCTCTTATGTAACGTTATCATTCCCGCCCTCTCCCCACGGAGAGGGCACGATAGCGTAGCTATCGGGGTGAGGTGTTTTTTACCCCTTTAGAATGTCCTGATGATTCTCGGTGAACTGGTTCTCCTCAAACTGGATATTCGCATCTGCACCTAAACGGATGGCCGCCTCAAGGTTGTGTTGAAAAGTATTCTTTTGCACTGTGCTGTCATCCAACCGTTTGAACATCGCCCCTGTACGGTTGGCGCTGAAAATATTCTCCTGCACGCGGTAGTGGTGACAATTCGCGACGGTCGTTTCATCCCCGGTGTAGCCAGCCAAACCAATGTCATTGTGTTCGATCAAGTTGTTGTCGATGGTCATGTCATAGCTGACTTCATAGCCCGGCCAGTACGGGATAACCGCACCTCCGCGCGTCCATAACCGCACGCCATCACCGTTGTGACGAATACGATTGTTGGTGATTTGGAAGCCAAACGCATGTTCAGCGGCAATCCCCGCCTTACGGTTAAAGTTGATCTCGTTGTCTTCGATGATATTTTCCCAAGAGAAACCCATCCAGAAACCATAGTTGGATTCACTACAATTGTTGCGACGGAACACATTCCCCCGTGAAAAGGTGGATTCAATCGCGTTGTTGGGACTTAAACGGCAGTCGTTGTCTTCAAACACGTTGTCATTGCAGGGTGTAATTTTGCCCGGATGACTGTAGCCCGCGACAAAAATACCGTCGCCACCACATAAACAACTGTTGCGCAAAAATTGATTGCGAGAGGAACTGTGTACAAGAACAATCGCGGCGGCGTCGGCTTCTACGCGGATCGCCCCGCTTTCGGGACGACGGAAGACACGATTGCAAAAGTCGAGTTGGTTATCAATGATGTGGCTCTCTACCGTTTCGGAAAGATAGACCCCCCATCCGCTGTTGAATGAGGCGTTGGTCTTCTCAACCGTGATGTGAGCGGAATTGTACAGTTGAACACCATTCATCTGATGTTGCAGGTCACACTGACGGATCACGCTGTTTTTGACGTGGTTGAAGAAGATGGCCCCGCCATAGGCTTCTTCAAGCGCTTGCCACAAATATAAAAAGGTGTCGATGCCTTCAATTTCGGATGTTCCGCGCACCGTCACCGATTCGAGGGTGACATTTTCGCAGTCATCAAAACGTAAGCCGTGATGGAAACCATTCACCTGAAAGCCTTGCACGGTGATGTTTTTATGACCCTTCGCACGAATCCCAACCCCTGTCTTAGCAGGGCTAACAATCCATACACCTTCGCCTTGGAGTGTGATATTATCGCCCATGATATGCAAACCGTTCGGCAAGACATAGACCCCCGGGGCAAATTGCGTGTTTTCAGTGATTTGCATACCATCTGTAGGAACAATATTTGTTTGCATTCAATTCTCCATCGTATCAAAATACAAAATAATTGATTGTTTTGTTTGACATGAAGCATAAAGCCTTTATAGTAGTAATGTATAGATCAATTTTAAAATTTGTCCAATAGTTCATCTAAATGGTTTAGTCTTATGCAGCTACAGCGCAATGCAGATGCTCCCCCCCTTCATGTACAGTTGGCGAATATTTTCAAAGAAAAAATCTCTATAGGGGATTGGGAAAATGGAGCGATCATCCCGACAGAGAAAGAACTATGCATCCAATTTGATGTTGCGCGGGGTACAGTACGTCAAGCGTTGCAGACCTTAGAAGCAGAAGGCTTTTTACGCCGTGAGCAGGGGCGTGGCACGTTTGTCACGTTTGGAAGCATCAACGCGCAGAACCGCCCTGCAAGAGAACGGTTGGCGTTCATCGTGCCATATGTGCGCGATTCTTCTGTGCTGTCGATGTTGATGGGTTTTCAAGAGGCGGCGGAACGCGAAAATTATTCAGTTGCGTTTCATCATGTGAATAATGACATTGACCAACAGGCCAGTGTGATCGAGATGTTATACCGCGAAGGTGTTGCAGGGATGGCCCTCTATTCGATTGATTCTGAGGTGAGCGCGCCGTTGGATCGCTTGGTGCAGTCAGGCGTTCCGATTGTCTTGATTGATCGGTATCTGAAAAACCTTTCGACGGATTTTGTCATGTCCGATCATTTTGGCGGGGCGGTGATCGGCACTCGTTATTTACTCGACCAAGGACACCGACGCATCGGCTTTTGTACGTGGATTTCCCCCGCGATCAGTCTTGAGCATCGCTTTTTAGGATACCAGCAAGCATTACGCGAACGTCAAATCGAAACGGATGAACGTTTAATCTGTGTGGTGGAAGGGTATCCCACCATTGATTTAACCCCTCTGCGAACCTATCTTTCCAGCCCAGACCGCCCGACGGCAGTTTTTGCGGCCAATGATCAAGTGGCGATTGCGTTATATCGTGCGGCGGCATCAGTGGGGTTGAAAGTGCCGGAAGATTTGTCGATTATTGGCTTCGATAACCTTGATGTGACTGAACAGCTCGACCCGCCGTTAACCACGATCGCACAGCGTTTTCAGGAAATTGGTCAGCGGGCGGTTGAAGTTTTATTCCACCGTATTCGTGGGGATGCGGGGGCGTTTCATCAAATTACCGTCGCACCCCGTTTGATGGTGCGTAAATCGGTCGCGCCTTTCAGAGAGCCGATTGCGCCTGCTCAAAAACGCGAGTTGGTCACTTAAAGCGTCAAGATCGCATGGTGAAGTTGTGGAATCAAGGCTTCCGTCCATGCACGAATTGCAGCCCAGTCACGAAAATCCCCTTCTGAAAGTTTTTGAGTACGGTCTCGCTTCACGATCCAGCGGGTGATGCGCGATAAATTCGCGGGCTTGATCGTGCCTGAAAATAAGCCCACGCTGATCGGCTCAACTACATCCCATAATGGGCTGAGGTAACGTTCGGCGATATGACGATTTTCGGGCGTGTCGATTTTCATGGTCATGCACAGGGTGAAAAATGCGGTAGCGCGTTGGTTTAATGCGTGTTGATGGCGCTGTGCAAATTGAACCATAGGCGAAAGAACATTTCCTAAACGGATGGCACTTCCTAAAATCACAGCTTGGTATGCGTCGATATTTTCTACTTCTGAAACTTCTAAGACATCCGCCTGAATTCCATTTTCGCGTAGAATATGCCCCATGAACTCAGCAACTTCTTGGGTAGAACCCGCTTTTGTTGCGTAAACGATGAGTGTTTTATTGATCATGAGTTTGATCCTTCATAAATGTTTTCTCTACACTGACCTTAACAAAAATTAAACGTAAAACATATAGAACTTCCTCATACTTCATTAAGATGAACGTCACGAGATGACAAATTCCCCCAATTGTCGGGGGTATACATTTCCTGAGTTTTTGTGAAAATTTGAACTTCACTAATAAAGTAAAGTTTCTTCTGTGATCATGACAGTCGAAGAAAGATGGGATGAATGGGTATAAGTTCAATTCTAAGTTTTATAGGGATGCTAGGGTTTCTTCTTTTTATCGCTGGTATCGCACTGGTTGTTTATGCTTCCACCCAAGGCCGTGCTGTTCAACGGGGGATTGTTTTAAGCATCGTAGGGTTGGTCGTGGGCCTTATTTTCACCGTGATCAGCCAAGGGATTTTGATTGTACAGCCCAATCAGATCGCCGTGATTTTCAATACCTTAAATGGTAACTTAGAAACCCCGCGTACCGCAGGAACGCATATTGTGATTCCGGTGGTTCAAGAAGTGACGCTGTATCAAATTTCACAGCATCAATACACCTTGAGCGATATTGCAGGGGAAGGGACATCCAGCGGTGATGTTGGGGCGAGCGCGCGTACAGTGGATGGTCAGGAAGTGAGCATCGACGTGACCGCGATTTACGCCATCAATCCAGCCGAAGTGAATACCATTCACCAAAGATGGCAACACCGTTATATTGATGAGTTCATTCGTCCTACCTTGCGCAGTTATGTCCGTGACATTGGCTCACAATTCACCGCCGCCGAAATTTATGGCGAACGTCGTGGTGAAATGGAAGCTGCGATTCAAGATGCGTTAGCAGTTCGTATGTCTGAAGAAGGCTTAATACTGGTAGACCTACTGGTTCGTGACATTAACTTCTCTGCCGTCTTCACCGCCGCGATTGAGCAAGCGCAGATTGCCGCGCAAGAAGCGGAACAAGCACGTTTACGTGTTCAACAAATTCAACAAGAAGCGGAACAAGCACGTGCTCAAGCTATTGGTCAACGTGATGCCGCGATTGCCCGTGCTGAGGGTGAAGCCCAATCGATCATTTTACGTGCTCAAGCGGAAGCGGAAGCATTACGCTTGGTGAGCGAACAAATTGCCGCGAACCCCAGCTTGATCCAATATCAATACATTCAAAACTTGAGCGATCAAGTGAGCTTGATGCTGGTGCCTACAAACAGTCCATTCTTGTTTGATATGGCGAGCCTTGCAGAAGCCAACCCTGACTTCAGCGCGCCGGAAGTGCCAACCATCCGCCTGCCGGAAGTTGAGATTGTTCCCGAAACTGATCTCCAAGGATCGGGTAAGAACTAACACGTTCTACCGTTAGAAGCATGTCACTTTTTCAGCCCTCATCTCTTGGCGAGATGAGGGCTGAATGTTTTTAAGCGCAAATTTCAAATCGGACTATACTTTTTAATAATTATGATGAGCCAGATATATCATTGGGGCAGGAAATATGAAACGTGCGTTGTATTTCATCCTATTGATCGGGTCTTTATTAGCGGGGATTGCGAGTGTGGTCATCCCTGCGGCGAATATGTTTACCAATGCCTTCAGCTCAATCGACTTAAACCCTGAATCCGGCGAATTTCCAAGCACACATTCATGCCCTGAAGGGCAAACGCCCATTGAAGTGCGGGAAGCCTTCCGCGACACGTTTGGCGGAACCACGTCCGTAGGGACACGTTCAACCTATTATTGTGAAGATGCGCAAGGCACACGCACCGATGTGACGGCTCAAGTGGGGTTGGATATGACGTTGGGGGAAAACTTCTTTTCTAACTTGGGAACAGCGACCCTGCTGCCGATGCTCTTTTTTGGCATTTTTACACTTCTACTGGTGTACGGCATCATCGCGACGATGAATAACAGTTTGCGCTCTCGTCCAACAATGTATCCGGTGAATACGTGGCAGTCATCGATGCCTTTGCAGAGTTTTCAACAAACGCCCTCCAGCCAAGTATTTCCGTTGGATGAAGCGCCATCACCGCCGAAACAAACCGTTGCAGAACGCCTGAAACAGTTGGATGAACTGCTGGCGGTTGGCCTCATCACCCAAGAAGAATATGATCAACAACGCACCGCAATTTTAGATAGCCTCAGCCAGTGATTTACGATATTTAACGCGTTCTAATTTTTGAATTTTCGAAAAATTTGGAATCCTTAGCGGGGAAATAAAAAAGACACTCAAGTTGAGTGTCTTTTGTGTGTGCCTGGAGGGAAAGCCAACCTTTCCGAGACATTTATACGCACTCATTTAAGGTTCTTCCTGCTATACCTAAATCTGTACATAAACGCAGGTGGGATATAAAAGCGTTGAGAAATCAGGGGATGACATATCACCAGATTAGTAATCACCTTAATATTTCACTTGGAACAGTATTTTATATCGGCAATTGGAAATAATAAGGTAGTCATTTTTATTAATAAGTTTGTCAATATAAATTGTCAAACTTGACAATATTATAGATAGCGTTTATACTGTGTGTATTAGTTTGATTGATCTAGCACGCATTTTTTATTGATAAACTTATCAATAAAAAGTTTCCCAAAAGGAAAGTTTAAATGGTTAACATTTTCCGTAAGCCAGAAGAAACCCCAGCCGTACCAGTTATCGAAACCCCTGAAGCAATTGAAACCGCCGTCCTTATCCCCGTGTCCATCGACGTCCAAGACACGGATTCGGCATTGGTCACCGAACGCATGTGGGCAGCAGGATTCGCCACAGCGCTCGGCATCGACCGTGAGGGGCAAATGTGGGTGAAAGTGATCGTCACCTACAACCCTCGCCGCAACACCCCCGCGAAAAGCGGATGGGTTGAACTTGGGCGTGTAATTCCGCGCGTTATCTACGCGGATTGGGCGGACTACTCAATTGCAGGGGTCGAGGGCGCTTCCACTTTCGCGGAAGTCGTCACCGAACTATTCGGCACAGCCTTTGTTACGCAGGCGCAAGAAAAGCGCATTCGTTTCAAGGCGCACAAAATGGCAAATATCCTCGCAAGCTACCTCCCATTTGGGAGCGTCAACAGTGAGGAATTTTAAAGGCTCCTGTTTTCACAAGAGCCTCTTTATCAATCAGGGGTGTTTGCGTTTGGCGACCGACACCCCTCATCAAAAGGGAGAGTACCACAATGCAAGATCAAGTTCAAAATCCGCTACAAGATTTCACAATTGGCCAGCGAGTCACTACAAAGGAAGCGTATGGGGTCGTCGTCGGCCAGACCGAAACCGCCGTCATCGTTTTTTGGGAAGATGATACGCTCACCAACGAAGAACCCAATGACTTGAGCATCATTCGCACCCCTGAAAACCTCGCGCTTACCAATGTCATGATCCTGCGCGCTCGTGCCAAGAAGGTTGAGGAAGATGCCCAGCGCGTCATTGATGCGAAATGGGCTGAGATTCGCCTCGAATTAGACCAGTATTTCGCGCAAGCCGAAAAGGCGAAACAAGCAGGGAAGGGGCTTGATGAAGCCGCGCGAATCTTAGCGCTATCCATCAATGCTTCATCTGGCAGTACTCGCCCACACGCCAATATCAAAATAAGCTACCGTGAAACAGTCAAAGTTAATGACTTCGCCCAAGCGAAGCAATGGGTGATCGATAACAACCGCTTTGACGCGCTGGAAGTCAACGAACCCAAGCTAAAAGTTCTGGTCAAAGCAGGGCTAGTGCCTAGCGAAATTGCAACTGCCGAACGTGTAGCTAGCCCTTCCATTGACAAGGATTTAAGCGCCTTGCTCACGCATGAACTCGTAGAAGTTCCTGCCCAACCCGCATTGGAATCCGATGCCCCAACCACTGAAGCTGAGGCGCAATAATGGATGCCAATACGCCTCCCGAAATCAACCACCTATCAAAATATGCTCCCATTAAATTATGGGAGCTTCACCGCTTGGCGTTGGGCAAACTCAATGTCTCACCAGCGGACTTTCCTGCTACCTATTTCAAATCTTGGCAGGAGTTTCGCAAGGCCGTGATCTTTGAAATCGGCCTTCGCGGTCTGAAAGAGGTATCCAATGTGTAATTCCCTATTCCAGTTGTACGTAAATGGACAACCACAAGGCACGCGCACAGATGAAGTTGCGTTTGCGAAGGAGCGTCTCGCTCACCATCTCGGCACGGAATTACAGTGGGCAGGCGTCGCAGGCAACGAAATGGCGATGCTCGACGGCAATCTTTATCAGATCGTTAGCGCGGATTTACCCGCTGTCGAATACGAGGCTAGCCATGACTGAGATCAACCGCAAGAAAGCACTGATAACCCGCATGGTGCGCGGGGAAACATCCGGTTCTAAATCGCCCATGTGGCGCTGCACCACCAGCGAGGGCGATCAGGTGAACATCTTCTCGCACAACGACGCATGGAAGGACAGCTTCCGCTTATTCCGTGAAGCAGGGTACGGCGCTGAAATGATCTCAATGGCGCTGGATTCGGCGCTTGTATGGGAAACAGAACCCGTGATCATCACGATGGTTCGTGATGGCAAGTGGTGGAACATTACAGGGGTAGACAAGCGCCCCATCGATGCAGTTCCAGACGCGCCATTCGTCCCCAATAACGCGCTCTATAAAGAAGCGGTGCAGGATTGGGCGAAAGATATTTCCCGTAACGGTTTGCCTGTGGTTTATTGGGACACCGAGACCACTGGCTTGACCGCGCTTGATGAAATCATCGAGATCGGGGTGATCGACGCTCACGGGGAGACTATCCTCAGTGAATTCATCCGGCCGTCGAAGCTGACGAAGGTGAACGAAACAATCCAAGAGATCACAGGCATCAAGCCTGAATCGCTCGTTAATGCCCTAACCTTCCCTACGATGTACCCGTACATCGCGGAAGCCCTGAACGGAAAAATTTGGCTCATCTACAACGCCAAATACGACACGGCCATGCTTGATAACGTTTGCTTGCGGCATGGGCTGAAGCCGATTCGCCCACTGGCCGTTTACTGCGTAATGGAACGATTCGCTGAGTGGAGTGGCGAGTGGAAAGAAACTCACTTCGCCAGCAAGAAGCTCACCGAGGCTTGCGAAATTCTCAATGTCCAATTAGATGATGCCCACTGCGCTATTGAAGATGCCTTTGCTACCTACAAGGTGGTGCAGGCGCTCGCCAATGGGGTCGCGCCAACCTTGTCTAGCCAGCTTAGCGACTTCACCGACGATTCGCTAGGCGCTCCGCTCTCAGCCAACTAATTTTCCGCAGGTGCGGAATATCTTTTCTGCACCTGCTTACAAGGATAAACAAAAATGTTTAATGAATGTATGTGGTGTGGCGGCGAAGGAAAGTATTGGGACGACATCTTAGAAGCTGATGTCTGGTGCGAAATCTGTGGTGGGGATGGCAAGTACCATGAATCAGCAGGTGACGCTTTCGAAGATTGGGATTGCTTTTTCATGCCACCAATCCCAACCCCGGCAGATTTGCTAGATGAACTTTACGCCGACGTGCTTCCTCTCGAACCTCGCTATGTGTGGGTTCGTGCTGATGGCTCGATTGATTCTTACCCAATTCCATTCTAGGAGATGATCGATGTATAACAGCACGTTCTATCCCACACCAGCACCCCTTATCGAGCGCATGGTTGCCCCGCTTGTGGAGGAAATTGAAGCGGGCAGCCACCGCTGGCCTTATCGTACCCGTGTACTGCCGGGCAGGCGAATCCTTGAACCTTCCGCAGGGAAGGGCGACATTGTTGATTATCTGGTCGAAAACTTTCAAATCTCCAAAAGCAATATCAAATGTATTGAGTTGGAGCCTGATTTGCGAGCAACGCTTGTCGGCAAGGAATACACCGTCATTGATAGTGATTTCCTTGCCTACTCTGACCCCTACACCTTTGATTTGATTGTGATGAATCCCCCATTTGATGATGGAGATTCACATCTACTCAAAGCGTGGAGCGTCCTAGCACCAGAAGGCAATCTCATTTGCCTACTCAATGCCGAAACCCTCTTAAATCCCTACACCAACGAACGCACCCTTTTAACCACGCTCATCAAACAGCATGGCCGTTTTGAAGTCATCGGCTCAGCTTTTGCTGATGCGGAACGAGCAACCGATGTCAATGTGGCAATCGTCTGGATGACCAAGCCAGCCGTCGAAAAGACCACTGATTTTAGCGATTCGTTCTTTGAACGCGATCAGGAGTTAGGTTCGACGGAATACAACGCTAACCCGCTTGCTGTAAAAGAAGGGGTTAAGTCGTTGGTTGCTCAATACCAGCGTGCCGCCCAATTACTGGTGGAGCGCGACCGGATTCATAATGAAATCGCTTTTTATACCAAACCCACAACTTTTCATGTTGAGGGTAAGGATTACCGCAAGTTAGAAGAAATGCACACCCAACTCAAGGAAGCATTCTGGCGGTATCTATTCCAGAAAACCCAACTCGGCAAAATCACCACCTCCGGCTTTCAACGCGACTTTGAAATGGAAGTCGCTGCGCAATCTAAACTTGCTTTCTCTGAAGCGAATATCTATACCGTGATCAGCAAATTCGCAGGCAACCGCGATGCCATCATGGAGCGGTGCATTGTCGAGGCGTTTGATCGGGTTACAAAACTCCACAAAAAGAACAGCACCCATACCGAGGGCTGGAAAACCAATAAGTCATGGAAGCTCAACAAAAAGATCATTTACCCCTACGGCATTCGCAATGAATGGAGTTGGGGAGTTGATTATCGCCAGCGTGACTTGTTTGAGGATTTGGATAAGGCGATCTGTTTTATTCAAGGGATTGATTACAACAGTATTTTAAGCACCGCCACAGCGATTGAAGATCACTGCATGAAAATAAATCGCGGAGAAATCAACTATGCCACTGAATTTGAATCCCGCTTCTTCACCATACGCCTATTTAAAAAGGGGACGACTCATCTCGTATTCAAAGATTTAGCCATTTTAGATGCCCTCAATCTTGCCGCGGCTAAGGGCAAGAACTGGGTCGGTGGAGGGTATTGATCATGACCGATGAACAAGAAACTACGGTGGAATTTCCCCCAACAGTGATCACATTAGCAATTCCGCCAGCGAGCGCAGAAAGTCAAGCAATCACACTATTAATTCAGCGTGGTGAGCTTGCGCACGTGCGACTGTTCGATAAGGGGACAGATTTGCATACAGTGATCGAAGCGGCATATACAGCGCTTGCAAGTGTTGAGGCTGCCCCCCCAGTTGTTCCAGAGCCTAAACCTGAACCTAAACCCGCAAAGCCCAAAGCAGAAGTGAGCGTAAAGCAATCTGAAGCCCCAGCGCCTGCACCGGAACCTATGATCACTATTCAGCTTAAGAAGGCGACCAAGCGAATCCCCGAAAAGAATCTCACTTTTGCAGGGGAAGGGGATGATATCAAGAAATTAGCAATCGACATTGTAACCAAACTCGTGGGAGGCAACCTTTGGGACGGTCAATCCCACCTTCATATTGAGGATGTGCCGGGCACTTGGAAGAAGATGGCACACCTGATCGATAAAGAAATGTCCCTGTTTTCCCTTGCCGATTTCATTTAACCCGTTTCAACGAAGCGGATGAAAGGATCAACCATGACCGAACAACACACCCAACAAGCGCGCGTTTTCAAAGTAGGAACCACACGTATTGTGGAAGATGAATCCATGCGCGGGTTGAGCAACGATGAAGTGCGCACTTTGTTGAAAGCCACATATCCCGAAGTTGCAAATGCAACGATTCGTGAGACCACAGCGACTACAGGTGAACCTGTGGTTGAGTTCTTGCCCCAACCCGGGCGCAAAGGATAAGGGATGCCTACCCTGTTGATGAATACCCAGCAGCTGCTTACGGTATTACAAGACGCCCCAGAATTGGAGTTGAAGGGAACGGTACTTCTTAAGGAGCGCCGTTCCGCAGGGTTTGCCCCTGCCTACGATACTCCGTCCAATGAGCTTTATGAAGCTATTTGTGAAGTTGTGGAATACACAGAGCGCTGTGCTTGGTACTCGCGAGTCTTAAGAGGACTCACGGCAGTTCCCTTGACTTCCGTTTCAGTATTGGACTATGGGCTATGAACACGTTGATAGAAACCCTATCCGGATTGACTGAAGTCACACACGCTCATCCTCGTCTACTTCTTGCAAATACCGTTGCATGGCTTGATCCAGTAGGGCCAGTTGATGAGCTTGATGAACCCCAATACGACCATGGAATGGGGATTTATGCGCTGGCAGTTGTCAGAAAGGTATTCCCTGACATCTATGCAAAAGCGCTTGAGATGATGGAGCATTTCTCACTTGACCATATCACGGCAGAAATCTGCACTGAAATTACTCAGAAAGGGATTCCGGTGGATGGCATCGAGTTTTTGATGTATGGAATCCCAATACCTGCATATGGTTTTGATACCGATTTATCCATCTATCCCAACCTTCATCCTGTCTTGCAGGCACTTGGTTTAGACCCCGAGGAAGGTGAAGAGATTCTCACTACTCCCTTTTTCGTTGCATGCTCAAGATTGGCAGAAAGCCTTCAAGAAATTGAGGCTGCGGACTGGAAAAATGTCTATCTGTTCATGCGGTGGGTTACCTCAGACAGTGGCAATACTACGGTTGACTATGCTTTTGAAGAGATGGATTTCAATCCGCTTTCTTGGCTGATCCCTGAAGAAGTTCAGCTTGCAATTGAGATCATCACAGAAGCAAACAGCATTATGGAATCAGTATCCAAGGGGATAGCGTTCCTCAACAATAACGAACAGGCGATGGAAGCATTCACGCGCAATTTTAAATTCGCGCAAGCAACGTTTTTAAAGGGAGAAGAAGCGAATGGAATCACAGAGCTTGAACTTGACTGGCCCGAAATTAGTTCGAGCGCTCAATGAGGAACCTTCATTGGTGCTGAGTTTCTATAGTTATGGGGTCATGCTACGCAAAAGAATAAACAACAAGGTGAGTGAGTACCCAGTTGACCCTGCGCACATTGTTTTGGCGTTATCAGCCAAAGTCGTTTTTGATACGGGGCTTATCTCGCGCCAAACCATTCTCGTTCGCCAAGTTGGTGCAGCGACAACGCTTGTTGAGTATCGCGCCCCTGAAATCACTGGATTGTTTTTAGAAGGATCAGAAACACCCCTTAGAATCCCGCTCCCGGGTCTTGTTTTAGTTCGACGCAGTGATGGTAGTAATGGGGGCACTCGGTACGCGCTTTTTGCAGTCAAGAAGCGCCCTGAAACATTGGAAATCCCATTATTTCACCCACCGTTACCTAACGTCTATCAGCATGGTGACATCTGCTGGGGATCGGTCAAACGTGCCCCTAAAGCGAATACTATCCAAGCAAATTCGCTGCAATCGGACTGGACAGCATTCCTTGGGTCTCCATTTGGCAATCACGCCGTAGAGGGCAAAAGCAAATCTCAAAAGCGAGACATACGGGCATTGCTCACCTACTTAGATGCTGAAGGAGCAAAAACCTATCCCAAAAGTGATTTGATTCCAACAAAACAAACGCTTGGCAATATTGTGGAGGAGATTTCCCAATGACGAATACATTTGATCCTCGCAATCTTTTTGGCACCATCGCCATTGTGGGCTTGGGAGGCACAGGCGCTCAGGTTGCGCGTTCAGTGGCGCGTATGGTTTATGACCTGAAAACCAACGGAGCATATCAAGTGCCAAGTATTCTACTGATTGACCCCGATATTGTGGAAGAAAAGAATGTCGGGCGTCAACTCTACACGGAAGCAGACATCGGGCACTACAAGGCGGATGTCTTGATGCGTCGCTTCAATCAGGCATTGGGGTTGAGCATTTCAGCGATCACCCAGCCGTTCGATGCAAATTTTGTTGAGTATGGGTCGGTGCTTGTGGGCGCAGTTGACAATCACCTTGCCCGGCGTGAACTTCATAAATACAAAGGCGTTTGGATTGATGCAGGCAATCACTTCGATTCCGGCCAAGTCATCATTGGCAACCTCAATGATCACCGAACTGCATTAAATTACCTTTCGGGCGCTCCCAGCGGACAATTCCCGAATCTACCCAATGCCGGGCTGATCTTCCCATCGTTACTCGAACCTGAAACCCCTAAAGCCCAACCCGTAGATGTTTCTTGCGCCGATCTCGTCGCCAGTCGCGAGCAAGACCTGTTTATCAATGACTGGATGGCCATGGTGACATCTCAATACATTTATAAATTGCTTCATCGGCAGCCGATTCATTCCTTCATGAGCTACATCAGTGCTGAATCAATGAGTGTCCGGAGTGTTCCCATCGATGCCGATTCACTGAAGTCTTATCTAGAAAATTAACCTTTAACACTTAGCTGAACCATATGGCATGACAAATATGCCAGCAAGCTCGGTGACGACGGGAAATACATCGAAATAGAAGATTCGATGAACTATAAGGTCAAAAAGCGGAAAGTTTACATCGGGGATATTACCGACCTTAATTTTTCAATGAACGGCTACTTAATCATTGAAACCGAATCCAATACTCTTCAAGTAGATGGCTTTAAAGAAGCCTGTTTTGTTATGAAATTCGTCATTGATCACCTTGCTGGTTGAGCAGTAAACACATTCTGTATCCCTATGGGGATTTTGAGAGGAAATCATGAATAAAAACAAGAAGGGATGGGGATTCCCCATTAACTCGAAAAAGGCTCACTACTTCGATGGAGATTCAATGAGCCTATGTAATCGTTGGATGTTTTTGGGGGAACTTGAAGATGATAACCACGATTCTCCCGATAACTGCGCGTCGTGCAAAACAAAACTAACAAAGAAATATGGGATTAACACTGTCAATCCCGCGGAGCCTCGATGCCCTACATGCGAGGGGAAACTGAAAAACGTCCTAGTTAATCGTTACGACGACGAGCTAGGCGAGATTGAGTATTCCTATGCGCGTTGCCAACGCTGCAAATGGAATGACCACGATGCTGTGCGTGACGTTTTTTTTGGTGACGCAGACCAATCTGTTTTTAGTGATTGAACACCTATTAGCCCGCGCTTGATGGAGAGGGCAACAACAATGCACTTCCTGTAAACACAAGAAGAAACGAGAGAGAGAAATGTTAGCAATAATCAAATGGTTTGAATACAACTGCGACGCGCGCCCTTTGGGTGCTGACCGTATCGAAATCGGGAAAATATGGACTGAATTTAAAAACGGGGAATGCTTATGTCCTAAATGCAGTAAGCCTGCATCGTATCAAATCTACACAGGCGACGACTCGGTAAGTGGGTACGCCGAATACTGCTTTGAATGCAACGAATGCTATATCACGACTGACCTGCAAACACACTATGGATGGGGCGGGAATGAAGGCGACACGTTCCCCGAAGAAGTCTTTTACATACTGTCGAAATGACAGTTGAACACAAGACACATTCTAGCGCCCTACGGGGTGAATTGAGGGAAAGAAATGACTAAAAAAGAATTTTTAATGCCAGACGGCAACATAGTTCAATATCAATGGTGGAGCCATTGCACATGGTGGTTTGAGCTAAGCGAGTATGTAACTATCAATCGCGTGCTGTGCGACATGAAAGGGTCCTTTACAAGTTTCCACAGAGTTCCTCAAGTTGAACTTTGGCGAGTTGGGTACTCACGTGAACTCAAAACACCTAAGAGCGCCGAAGTCGCAAGGAAATATATCGAACCATTCACTGTATTTCTTCAAGATAAAGCTGAAGTGTTGCAAACCACACTCAAAGAAGAAGCTATTTTCTCAGCGCTCAAACGAGTTGAAGAACATTTAAAAGAAACTCTTGCGTTGCGTAGTGCACTACTTGAACTAGGTGAGTCGATTGATGGTGTGAAATTGGAGAGCGAGAAGGAATACGAGTTCGCTAATAAACTCCAAAAAGTTTACTACACCAGAACACCGACGGCATTGGCTGTGATTAATTTAAGCAAAGGAATCGGGGCAAATTAAATGCCTGCCACTCTGAATTGGTTATTGCAAGCAAATGCAAAAGCAACGTCATTGAACCGTTCAATTGTTGATATCGTGTCAATTTGCAATTGCAATCATCCCGGGCTGACAGAAATCAAGTTAATTTTTTCAGAGAATGTTTGCGGTGCACATTGGGTTGCAAGCAATTACTTTTCGGCAGTAATCAATATTTCTGGCTTAGTAACCAATACCGGCTCGCAAGTTATCGGCTTGCCAATTTGGACTGAATCAATCTGGAAAGTTATTGCTGTACTTTCTCTTGGTGATTGCGTTCCGCGTGAAGCTTTCGTGTACCGCGCACCAAGAGATATGCAATTTTATCTAGGTTGAATATAAGGCACTTTCTGTTATCTGAAACACTATTTTGAGAGAGGAATCTCATGTTCATAAATATATCCATTACAATCAGGGTTAGTGTAATAGATTGATCTTCAGCGAAAATCATGGCAAGTGAACTGGATGAACTTAAACAAGCGCTTCTGTTTTCCCCTCAAGGCATGACATTAGGGGAAATATGCCGAGGTCATAAACTCAGCTTGCCCGTTGCTAGGGAATATCTTAAGCAGCTGAATGCGGTGCTCTTAGAAAACCAATGCTATACCGTTTTGCCTGAAGAAGATGAGGTGAGCATGGCTGAGGCTGTGTTGTGGCGAAAGAAATATGAGGAACGGAAATTATAGAAAAAACACCCCCCACCTGATGAACGGAGTGTTTTCATTGACCTTCTGATTACTACACATCCAATAACTTCCCAAACCCCCACTGTCATAAAAATGAAAGATTTTTGTTGTTTTCCACATTCAAGGGAAGAAATTATTATCTTCTTATTAAATAACATACTAATCCCCTACGCTAACCCTCCTGATGTCATTTGACGTATTGTACTTACATTCCAATTAGTTAATATCTCTCATGAATTTCATATAGATAAAGGAGCATCAATGTTTCGTTTGAATCGTTACCTGCTCGTTTTTGTCCTATTTATATGGTTGTTCACTCTTGCTTCTATCGCTGCACAAGAAACAACACCACCAGCGGAGCCTCCAACAGAAGCTCCTACACTTGAGCCGCCGACTGCGGAACCACCCACTTTAGAACCGCCAACCTTTGAGCCCCCTACATCAGAGCCACCGACTAGCGAACCCCCTACAGTAGAACCGCCAACGCTTGCGCCACCGACTGAAACTGCGACCTTGGAGTCACCTACCGAAACTTTCACTGAAACAGCGACTGCCACCAGCACAGCCACCCTTGAATCTACGGCAACTGCAACTACAACCGCTACTTCAACCAGTGAAGCGTCGATCACCCCATCGTTCACGCCAAGCGCTACAACTACAGCAGCCTTTACGCCAACCATAGCGCCAACCGCAGGCATACCTAACTACAGCGCAACCTTACAAGCATGGAATGAATCACAAGCAATGGGATTGCAATCGCAAAATCAATTATTAAATACGTGCGCAACTTCCATTAATTCATCCTATTCCATTGTTGCCCCTCCCAGTCTAGGCAACCCTTCAACGGATTTTTATACCGCGGTTGCGCAGGCTCATTCAATGGGTGCAGCATCACCCTATCCCATTTATCTTTGCGAAGGTACGTTCCCCCTTCACGAAACTGTGGGTTTTTCGGTTGATGTAGAAATTTATGGGCGAGGGGTAGGAGAAAGTATCTTCACCCAGAGCAATTATTCCACGATGGGTCATATGTTTGTGATTGATGATTTTACTTTCACTACGGTAGAGTTTCATCATGTCACTTTTACACAAGCCCTAAATCCTGGTGGAGCAGGGGTTATCAAAATATGGGGGAGCTCCAGTTTACGTATATTTGACAGTCAATTTATTTATAATCAAGGTGCCTATAACGGTGGGATTGAAGGCGGAGGACTCCTTGTTTATCGAAGCATTTTTGAAGACAATCTTGCTTCGACGGGGAATGCTGGAGCCATTGGTAGTTACACCCTAGAGGCAGAATGTGTTCGTTTTGAGAACAATTCAACTGCTGAAAATGGTGGTGCTATTTTTATGGTAGAGAATGCCGAAATTCATAACAGCAGTTTTATTGGAAATAGTGCTGTATTCGACGGAAACCAAATTTACGCACAAGGTTGGTATATAGATGCCCAGAATAATTATTGGGCTACAACACCAACAGTTCCAGATGAAGTCACTAATACAGTCGATACCTCATCTCCACTCCTCACTGACCCCACATCTCACTATGCTACAGGAGACTATTACGCACTCACCACTTGTGCAATGGCGGCTCCGGTGCCCCTGCCGGGCGGGATTTGTGAACCCTCCCTGATGGGTAGATCGACACTGGATGAAGATTGTATCACCCCAAGTCCAAGTCCAACATTTACTCCTTCACCAACACCGACCCCTTCTGTTTTCTGCATATTTGAAGGACAATATTTATATCCATATCGTGCGCCAATAACTAATAATCAGCCACTTCCCCAAATACCATATTCATCACAATACAACCTCATGGCAACACATCGATTTGTAGAACATGTGAACCCCTTAAGTCCTAATCCGCAAATATGGTATTACATAGAATGGGCAGAACTAGACTCCAATCCTACTCAAAACGATGATATTGGCGTCTGGATTCAAGCACCTAATGATCCGCCCATTGGAGGAAATGGTTGTAATAATGGCAATGGCTTGCCTATCGATTCAACTTACACAATCCCAGCACATCCATGGAGTTCTTTCACTGGAACATTTGGAGGATGGCCTGTAGATATTTCATCAATATGCCATATAGATACCAATACCGAAGAAATACACGCTTTAGGGATTAATCCGCCAAGTGGAGCATCATACCCACGAGGTACTCATAATGGTATTGATCTTTTTGTACCACAGGCTCAAGCAAATATTGAAGTTAGATCGATGAGCCCGGGCATTGTAGTAGGTATTGGTTATTTTGGTGACACCACTAATACTCATGCTATGTGGGGAGCATCTAATCAGGATACGGGTACTGGAGATATTCCTGGATACTCAGTCATCGTCCGTCATGGTCATCTATATGTACTTTATGGTCATCTTGCAAGCATTTCAGAGACTATTTGGGTAGGCGCAGGGGTTAATACAGGCACTATACTTGGCACAGTAGGTGTATTTAACGAACGTCACTTACATGTAGAAGTTCATAGCTATGGTGACAGTGTTGGTTCAATAACTGAAGGTAATACAATTGGAGAAACTGGAATTTTGCCAGTTAATCTCTTTGCTGCGCAAATTGTAGCCCCATATGTTTATGACATCATGCAGTTTTTACCTGATCCGTCAGGGTATTCAGGCGGAAGCTCAATTCAAACTTTAGTATCAACAAATAATTTAAATACAACTGGTACAGAAGGACAAATTAATTTACCTTTTAATGCCTCTTGTGATCGTCTTTACAGGACCAAGCACCCTGATCTGCAGGCAGTTATTGTCCATTCAATAAACAATTATCGTGGATTCGTTGCGTATGGAGATGAGAGTCGCGCACTTTTATCTCCACTAACTCAAACCGTTCAACCCTAAAATTCTATTTCGAGTTAAGGATTGTGAAATGTTAAAAAAGCCTTTACCTTACCTAAAAAGCTCAGTAAAGTTTATGAGTATTATCAGTTTGTTATTACCCTGCCTCACTATAGAAAGTATTGCTCAAGATTTTCTTGATCCAATTCTCATATCAGAAGTTGAACCCAAGAATATTTACTGGACAACAGATGGAGAAACCCTGCTCTTTCAAGAGGCAACTTGGGTAGCTACTGAGGAAAATTTAATAAATCCTCAATCAGGTGAATGGTTTAATTATCATATTGACGAACAGGGTAACTGGGATCTAACTGAAAGCAGCGCTCGTCCACAAGTTTTGCAAAGTATCAATTCTCGTTTTTTTTACCCACCTCAAGCTGTTACGCGATACGGACAGCCAAGTTTTCTTTTTCCATCGCCTAACAATCGATATATTGCCTATGCAACTGAACAATCAAGAGGGCAATACAACAATCAATTTTCGCTCGCAATCGCAGATTTGGAAACAGGCCAATATCATATACTTGAAGACGTTTTAGTCAACTTCAGCACTTTTAACATGCTTGGCGATTACGAAATTCGTTGGAGCGCCAATAGTCAAGCATTAATTATTACATCTTCAGCAATGGGACCAGTCACGACACATTACTATGTCAACTTGGGAAACTCCGATACCCTACCTGTAACAATCAATTTTGAGAATACGTATTTTAATAATCAGCAGATAAATATAATGATGTTGCTAGATATTTCTAGTAATGGAAACCAAGTGTTGACTGACGCATATATTGCAGGCGAAAGACATCTCTTTATTTGGGACGCTGCTCAGCCAGCCCAAAGTGTAGTTACTGACACATCTCCTACTGGAAGTATTTATGGAGGGGCGTTTTCTCCCATAGAAGAAGGCGAGATATATTACATCGATCATCAAGGGTTAACAATTTACAATTTAATCACCAGAGAATCACAGCTTCTCAATTCTGAAATAAATTCAGTTCGTTTTACATTTACATATTTCTCCCCAAATGGCAATTTAATTGCCTTATATGAAAGAAATACCAGACATATTTACTTACATATAATAAATGAATAAAGCTCAATCCAAATCTCTGCAACTATAGCTAGCCCAATTGTGGTGGTAGAGACAGGTCAAAGCCAGTAGTGCCCAACAAAAAAACACCCCGCCTACTGAGTGGGGTGTTTTGATTCCAGTATTCGATTTTACGCTTTTACCATCCGCGCTTTGACTTCTTCATACACCTTCACAATTTCCTGATGCGCTGCACTCGCCTGCTTGTGCAGTGCGGATTGCTCAAGGTGATACCTAAACAATGCTGAATGCTGATTGATAAGTTGTTGCACTTCATCAGAAGTCAGAGGCGCGTGAATCGCCGGTGATGTAATGGCATTAAAGCCTTGAATGAAAGATGCGGCCGCATAAGCTTCCTTGCCGTCCACTACCAGCTTATACCAGAGGTTGCCCCCAGTATAAGAACCGCCTTGTACAGGGTTTGGATAGTAGCCAACAATGTCCCCGTTTTTGAGCAGTTTCACCTTATCTGCGCCTGTATTGGACGCTTTACGGGTGTTTACGCCATCGGGGTCAGAAACGATGATTGAGGCGGGTGTAACGAGCGCTCCGTAATCGTGTGGAGTTGTCACAACATTTTCCTTTATATAACTCTTGAAGGTATTCATTAGCGGTTGTTTTGGTGTACCAGCGTTATTGACAAGCCCATAACCGTTGTGCATGGTATCGGCCCATGCGTACCAGATGAGCGCGATCACCCCGCTAAACTGCTTTACCCGCCCCACAAATTCATTGACATAAGCGGCGATAGATGCAGGTGTGCGGTTTGGCTGATCGAGAACGCCCCATTCCGTGATGTAAAGCGGTAAGCCGAGCGCTTGATACGCTTTAATCTCGTCGCCCACGTCCCCGAAAGGGTTTGTTGGGGATGACACTGCACCACGTCCATACGGATGGAAAGCAAGCCCATCGAGCTTGACTCCATTTGCAAGTTTAGCGAGGGTTTGGCGACTGTAATTTGCGCCATTTGCTGGGCCAGAAACTTGCCCCCCGGCGATAATCTTTGTCTTGCTATCCCGCGCTCGAATTGCAGGGATTACCTTATTAAGAATGGTTGCGTAATCAACCGGAGTAAGTGGTACAGCCGCCTCGGCATTCACGGGTGCGGTATCTTGCTCGTTCCAAATTTGGTAAGCCGAAACAAGCCCTGTAGGTTCGAGTAAAGCGACAATACGCCCAACCGTGTCCGCAAGCCGATCTGCAAAGCTAGACCACTGCTCCGGTTTGTCATACATCTGTTTCCAGTCATACCCCGCGCCTTCACCAAACGTCTGATGCGTGATGATGAGCATCAACTTACAACCAGCATCGGCATAAGGTTGCATCCATTTGATGTACTTCTGGGCAGCTTGTTCGGGTGTGCTGAAGGGTGATTGATGGTACAGGGCTTTTAACGGAACCCGTAACCACATTCCAGCAACATTTGCGGGGTCTGGCCGTCCGAGGGGGTGCATGAAATCTAAGTTCACACCCATCTGATTATTTGTACTCAAGGGATTCTCCATCACCATTGCTTGATAGGCGTTATTGCCGGATTTTTGCTTTAACAGTGGGCCGATGGACTGTTCATACTCAGCCCATGGAATACGCCGATTCGCGCCACCATTACGCAGGTAATTTGAGTCATGGACGATTACACCTGCTTCGTCATATCCCAGCACAACAAAGAAATGTGCGGCCGCACTGATTTGGTTTCCTGTGAATGACGGATACCACACCAACGGGATCACCGGCTTACCGGCATCAATGGACTGTTTGAGTTCATTCACGCCGAAATTCTGCCGAACAGAAAGTTGCACACCAACTTTCTTACCTGCTTGCATGACTTCCGCGAATGAATAGGTGCTTCGAGGATACGGGAGACCCGCTTGGATGATGATTTGGTCAATGGTTTCAGTGCGTCCAAGCCAATGGGCAAGCATGGCGACTGAAGCAATGCCACAATCGCCGATGCTCAGGTTCCCGCCTTGCTCCCATTGAGACACATACGGGATACCTTCAATCTTAGCCATTGCCTACGCCCTCATCAGATTGCGTGGAAGCCACCCCGGGGACTTGAACATCTTTGCCTAATTCAGCAAGGGCATCATCTAATTCGGTAGGAGTTAAAATCGCGATTGAGTTTAGAATCCCGACGGCCGCATCAAAAACGGCGCGGACAGTCGCATTGCTTTCAGTGTATAAGCGTTCGTAACGCTCCATTGCCTCACGGTTCGCCTGAATCTGACGAATTGATTCCGCGCCATTCCCACCGCGAGTAATAGCAATCACAAGCGAAAGAATCCCGAACAGCGCAACCCCGACGGCGATATAGTCGTTATTGGCCGGAGGCTGGATCACCACCACCGGGGGCGCTTCACCTTCAATCACGGGAATAACAATGGGCGTGACATCGGCGGTGACTTCTTGCGCGAAGATCACGCTTCCAGTCATCAGCATGGCGAGAACTACGATCATTAAAACGGCAATACGGGAAATATTACGCACGTACATAATTTTGCCTCCTTTGGGCAAATAAAAAGCGCCCGAAGGCGCTATTTCAAACAATGGGAGTAAGAGTGTTACTGGGTCGGTTCGGGCGGTTTTTCAGTTTCCCCATTAGGTAACACTTCGGGTTTCACCGCCACAAGTTCCTGCGCTGGAATGGCTGGACCAGCAGGGCTTGCCAGTATGGCGGGTGCAGGTGGATTCACATTTCTGACAAACTCTTTCAGGTCATCTTTTACCCGTTGTTCAATGCGCGTCAAACGATCAAATGTTTCTTGATTCCGCTGATTTCCTGAATCAACATAATTCGCAATGTCTTCACGCACTTTGATGATCTCCGAAAGCAATCCCGTTAAGCTCTCTTTGATTTGAGTTGCCACTTCGGTTTTAATGAGTGTCGTTTGGGCAGTAAAGTGTTCGCGTACACCGCCAATTTCAATTGCAAATGCTTCATCCAAAGAACGAATATCCAGTCCGAGTGCTTGGGTTGCCCGCCCACCATCAGAGATTCGATCCGCAATGGCCGAGAGAATTTTGGTATTCTCTCGATCCGCTTGTATAGCCTCATTGAGAACGGTGATGAGCTTTGAGTTTTGCTCATTTCGGGCGGCATCATTGGCCGCTTCCTTTTCGGTGATTTTGAGATTGTTCTTCTGAATGATAGCCAACATGACAAATAATAAGACAACCGCAACGGCTAGAATCGTGATGACACCAGCGCCGAGCATATCCGTTAAGAGTTTTTCACTTGGCATTGTTCCTCCTTCTTCCTTTCTCCGCGCTGGGCGGGCCTATAAATAAAAAAAGGCGCTTGATGCGCCTTCTAGTAGATCAAGTATCTTGCGTTCATGTAGTTCGCGATGCTGACATGCTCGTAATGTGTGAGCGCTCGATCAAAATAACAGAACTCACCAAGCTCAACACCTGAATAATTTGTCGCTGTTGAGTGTCGCTTGAATAAGCAGGTATCACCAGAGAACCCAATCGTACCCGGTGCACCACTTCCAACCATGACTCCATTGCGATAGAGATATGAGAATTCAGCACTCCAAACTGCGGTGAGGATCGTCCATTCGAATGGCAATCCATCACCAAACGTCCAGTTGTTCGGGGCGTTACCCCAAAGTGGACCCGTTTGAGCACCGCCAGTGATCCATGCAATCGTAATTCCAATACTTGAACCCGTAGATGAAGAAAGTAAGTAACCAAGCTGTGCATCACTGGTATGCTTTCTTAATGCGAATATGCAAGTATGTTCTGTGCTTGATGTTGTGATGCCACCAACAGTGAAAAAATCATTCGTCTTATCACTACGAACAGCAGGCAAACCATTGCGCACATCGTTATAGAAGAAGGGTCGATTGGCGGCGGTATTCTGCACGCAAGTGATCCCTGTTCCACGCACGTCGTTCCAGTTTTGAATCGCCGAACCATCGGCTAATGGTGCTAAGGTTTCGGCCTTCAGCCATCCGCGCAGATCAGGAACAAGGTCTGGCGACATAATTTGTGGCGGTGTGCCTGCATAGGAAGGCGGCTGCTCGATGAAGCTGAATCCGTATAGGCCACGATTCATTAGAAGTTCCCGCCTTCTGCGGTTACATGGAACGCTTGTGCGTTATGGGTCGAAGCGCCCAGTTTCCAGTTGTTGGGCAGAATCAGCGCGCGCTCTCCAAGAAGCTCTAGGACGTACGAGAATCCAGCCACAGAGCCAGACACGGTAATCGCTGGTACGAGAATTTCGCGATAGAGGAAGTACGCGCTTCCATTGTAGATATACAACCGCACTATACCCGCCGTCGTCGTCACCGTCGCCGCGATAGTGACTTTGCTGATTCGTGTGCCGTTCGTCGCGCCCGTGAGAATGTCAGCAATCGTGCCCGAGCCATCACGGTTTGTGTTCGCCGTGCTGACCGTCGCGACCCCGATTACAGGCACTGCAACAAATTGAGGTTCACTTGCCATTAGATGAAGCTCCTGTTCATAATCACCCTAAGTGCAGGGGGAATACCGCTTGCTGTGGCGGGATCAACAAATTCGCCGCCATCCTCAGTAACTTTTACTCGAAATATCTTCCCTGACTGCCCCACATAACTACTAGGCACGTCGGTAAGATCAGTAAAGGCAGATGCTCCTCCGCCTGATGTTAAATCGGTTGGATGAACGAACCCAACAGTATTGGCCGAAGCGTCCCAAATCGGGATTTTGTCATTTGCTCCGTCGATAGGGGTGATCTCACTTGCCCCCGAAGGGTCTAGGGACATGCCAACTTCTGTTTCATCGTTGCCACTATCATCAGTCGCAGAAGCCGCAACCCACGATGTACTTATAAAATTAAGGTGTGAACGTTGGGCAAGTGACATTCCATCCACAAGGATAACGTGCCCCGTTGCCCCTTGCTTTGCATTAAGAAATTGACGTGCGTCTAAAATACGTGTCAACCCGTCATTTACCGATGTTTGCCCTTCATAGAGCGTTACTGCTGCCAAAGGAATATAGCCAGCAGGCACACCAATAAGATCAATGTCATCATCGTCATACGTTGTAATTGAGTTGTACCCCAACGCGCCATTAATATTCCCAATCGTCCACGTTGATGGGTTAACAACAATTAAGGTAATCCTGCTTTCCGAGAAGCCTGTAGGAATGTCCCCTGAAGGGATTTCATAATCGCTAGTTTCCCAATGCCCATCCGCATGACGAAATTTGTAAACTCTGACATACATTCCCCCTAATGGGGAAACAGTAACCAACCCAGGGATAAAGCGTTGAGACTCCACATAGTCATCGTTTCCACCTCCTATTGCGCCAACGTGAGGTGGTGTAGCGGCCTGTGATGCTCTTTCTCCATAAGCATTTATTGCATCTGTTGGAGAAGGAGTAACGATAGTCAGGTGGCCATCGATAATCAACATGCGCACTTTAATCTTCGGGTCTAAATTAGACCCGAAGTTGACAGCCGTGGTATAGCTAGTGACCTGCCCATCTTGATTCAGAAGTCGCACCCAGATTTTCCCCTTCTCTGGAGCTTTAAACTGATATTGTCCATTTGTAGTTGGGATTCCAGGAAGGGCGTACTGATAACGAGAGCTTTCGTGTTTTTCTAGCGCATTTTCTACTGCGCCAAATACATCATCTGAAAATTGCATATCAAACCCCCGGTAGTACTATTTGGCTCAAGTCACCTTCAGCCCAAGAAATCCCCACTGATCCGAAGAATGACGGTAGGCTCGTAATGTAATTTGCCCCACCATCGAAAGTCATTCTCCCCGCCTTGTGGTACTGATTGAAGTACCATAAAAACTCTGTAGATGTGGGAAAACCATTTAATGACCCCATTGACGTGCCTGAGCCAGCGGTGATAATGTCAATTTTCGCGGGGGGGACAACATCATCTTCCATCCAGCAAATGCGCTGATTCGTACTATTTGTGCCTTGATGACCTGTGAATCGAACAAGGCTTCCATCGTGTGTAAACGATGTAATTGGGTTCGCGCACTCGCTCCCACTAGGGACAGTATTACCCGCGCCTGACCAGAGGAGTGTCCATGACGACCCGCTGTTTGTCGAAATTGCTAGGTTTCCGAGTGTACCGCTTGCACACGACGCATAGATGATCTGATTCCCATCTACGTGAGTGTTAGGTGCGCCATTAGGTCGTTTATAGGGGATGTGTAATTTCCAAGTGCCTGTAATGTTCCCATTCGCGAAACTCAATTTATTTGATTGTGACCATGTAGCGCCCCAATCATCAGAAACACACCACTCCATACCACCAGGTGTGCCCCCGCCGTGATAGGGTGTACTGCGTGAAGCATAAACCCTACCACCCCCATAGGGTGAAGCCACAACATCAAAATTACTCGCGCTAATCGCAGTGGACGTGCCGTAAGACACAGACCCACCCCCAGGCGCGACGAGTGTCCAACTTGCGCCATTATCCGTGGTAAAAGCGTAGGCGTTATTGCCTGAGACAACCCCAAAGTAACCCTTGCGGTTGATACTTCCAATAATCTTATGAGCAACTGCGGAAGCGTCCCCGAAGATACTCAAGTACGTTGACCATGATGACCATGAATTCAACGCGAAGGGGTCACTATTTTGATATACGCCATCAGACCCCATGCACATCAAGCGTCGTGAATAGTTCCAAGGGTCACTCGTGAAGTGCATGGCAAAGGACGCAGGTAGCCCTGTACTAACATCCGTCCAAGTAATTGTACCTGCACCAATGTCGATACTTGTACCAATACCAAACTGAGAGGATGTTTGGCGTGCTGAAACGGTCAATCGAACAGGTAATTCGCCCGTGTTTTCGGGGATACGACTAGCAACGGAAGGCGTATAAACCCAATTACCCAAATCAATTTCTGGAATATTCGTCATCCAATTCTGATCAAATTCTGATTTTGGCGTGTACTGAACCGCAGGGGTTCCATTAGTGACTTCCCGTTCAACCGAAAGGGTAGGAATCCGCAGGCGGTTTTGCACATCAACTCGATACGAAACCTCAAAAGGAAGCACCTTCACATTCGCAATTTCACGGCCACGCAACCCTGCTTGTTTGCCTGTTAAAGTCATCTCCAACCATTGCATATCAGCTGGATGAATCCCCTTACGCATAGGAATAACTTGAAACTGGAAGTTCTCATAAAGCGGGTTTTGGCGTGCTCGATAGATGTTCCCGACGCGCATCCGCAATTCATTCACGTTACGCACAATCTGTTTTGTGGTGTTTGATTCATTACCGCCTTGGCTAGGCGCGAACCCCGGCGCGACCACAAACACTGTTTCTAACTTCGTGCCGCTTTCCATATCCGTCGTTGAGCGAAGCAACGCCTCACCCCAGTTGAAATGAACCCTTGCGGCGCGTTTGTGGGTGTATTGATAACCGGACCAATGTTTTGCTTCTAAGTCGAGCTTGACCGCCGTTGAACGTGAAAAGCCAATACTTAATTGTGAATTTTGACTGGCCGTTGGCGCAAGTTGTGGGTCTTGCTTAAGAGCAATCCGGTTATAGATGTCGCAAGTGGTGACATAACCAATGGCTTGGGCGATAAAGTCCACTTCATCGGCTAAATTACGGCCACTACTTTCTAAACCCCGAAAAGCATAGTTTTCACCCTCACCAGAAGGGAAATAATCCACCCGGTTTAATAGTGTCGAGTGCCAATCAAAACGGTAGTGAATAAAGCGATCTGGATTTGCGCCTTGTTGCTCAGTCCAATTTGTCGCCGGTGTTTTGCGGGTGACAGTTTCGGGAAAGGAAGGTAGCAACCGCATTCGCCCCATGGCATCCAATAGATCAAAGCTCAGGCGACTGATGATGCCCTGCTCCCGCGCTTCCACTTGAGTCATTTCATCATGAAGCCACCCCGAAAACAGCATGTGTTCACGCCCAAGCAAACCTTCTTGATGAGCGTGTTCCGTTGTGCAAATAAGGACTTCGGTTCCGTCGGGGTATTCGCTGAATGGTAACGGTTCATCTACACGAATTCGCAGTTGTTGGCCGTCAAATTTCTCAGTCCATGATTCCACATCCCATAACCGGATGAGATCAGAATCATTCTTTTCAGCCACGACGATTAAAGCGTGAGCGGTGTGCGTGCCACCGATGTTATCCACTACTGTAAGCGACACATACCGTTTGCCGGGCGGAAACGATACATCCCCCGGCACAGCGCTACTGCTGGTCGAAGGCGTTCCGTCGGCAAAATCCCATAGATAGGTGCTGATGCTACTGGCTGAAGGGTGATTCACATGACTTGCGGTTTGCCCAAAGTAAACGTCGGCGCTGGTTGTCCCGACCTGCACAATCTTTAAGCAGTCGGGTCCCGCATTTGCCACGGGTCGCTGTGAATAAGCGTTATTGAAAACTACCGCGCCATCTTTATAAATTGTGCCATCATCGGTGATGTATGGGGGAACCGCCCAAATAAGATATTGGTTCAAAACGGTGATATAAACATTATCCCCAAGTTGAACCTCACCATCACCCACCCCCAGCGAGACGCGCGCAAAGAATAAAACCGATGAAGTTGCCGCCGCACTGGAGATCGGATCACGGCGCGCCCGCACGCGCCCTAAATCATCACCGCCCGGTGTAGACCCGAACAGAACTGTCATGCCTTCTTGAATGTCGGTATATGCGCCTGTAGTAACGGTATCAAACGCAACCTGCATCACGGGATAGCTGAACGTTGCTTGGTTCACGCGTGCGGTGAATACAATGTCAGGTGAGTGGATATATAGGAACATAGGGAATGATTGAGGCAACGCTTCCCAATAAGCCTTTTGATCGTTTGAAAGCATCTATTACCTCCTTTCTTTTGGGCAACAAAAAACCCGCTTCGGCGGGTTGGAAGGGGTGATCTGTTAATTTTCTGTACATGCGGAAAAAGTGAAATTTATGGCATCAATCCACCTATGAGTATAACCTAGCTCTCCCTTAAGAAGAAACATTTGTGCGGAGAAATTCAGCTTACTCGCTTATAGTGTCTTACCGTATGATTCACTGTATTCTGATACTCTCGTCGTTTTCGCTTCCGCTCACATTCAGCACAGACGTAACAATACCCATCTCTCCGGCTGATGTTCTTATGAAACTGATTCAGTGAAAGCCACTCAGCGCACTCACTGCACCATTTTTTATCTTTAGGCACTGGCTTGATATGTGGCATCCAAGCAATCCTCTCCAATCGCTCCAGCATTTCCAGCGTTGGACTTGCCTTGCGCGGATCACGAACGCAAGACCGACTCCCGCGCACCTGCACCCCATCTATGTTTACGACCCCGTCCCGCAGGGTGATTCGTTCATCATCAAAATCTAATAAGCTAAGTTGCTTCATCATGGATGCCTTTTGGTAGAGATTCTGAAGTGGATGGGGAAATAAAAAAGCCCGCTATATGCAGGCTTTGTAAACGAATTGAGAAAACAAAAACCCGCTTCCGCGGGCTTCATGAAAACATTATGAATCTTTTTGCTCTATAGGGTTAAAATCTTTTTGGTTATCAAGGTTTTCAAATATCTGTTGAATTAATTCGTCGACTTGTTCTATTTTTGATTTCGCATCATATTCATTATCGTAATCAGCGGCATTTCGTAAATCTCTCAATTCCCCTAATGCATCGCTAACTTTAACTAGATTAATGTTATTTTGTTGTTTTAATAGTTCAGGAACTTTCCTGTGTACATTGCCTTTTTTTTCAAATTGCCTGTGTGTTATTTTCTCAATAACAAATTCTCTTGCTGTACAAAAAGCCGCATAATATGATCTGCTAATTCTAGATCGGTATGCGGCATCTTCTAATTCAGTAGAGCAACTTGTTGTCATGTGCTCGGCTAGTTTATGATAAAGCTTCCAATCAAAACCCATTCTTTAACCTTGCCCAAATCTAAAAGCAAGCCTAAAAACAGGGGATTTTCCATATTTATCAAACCACTTCTCGTAAAATAAATCCAACATTTTATAGGCTACTTTAACTTCAAGAGAAGTGTGAATATAGATGATAATTTCTTCATATTCAGTATTATAAGCTAATTCAAATATACGATCTTTAAATATGGGATAGAGAATGCCATAGCCATATATGATGGTAATCAAAATGCCGTTATTGAATTCAGTCAATAATTCCATAAATTCCTCACTGAATTCCAATTTAGTTGGAGACATAACATCAATAAACTGTATAAGCAATAGAACTAGTTCTTCATCAGTACTTGAAGTCCAAGAGGATTTATCTTCTTTATTGGCAATTATTTTAGTATTAAGCCCTCGATCTTCACCTTTCGAACGCAAGATGCTTTGATTAGGGATCATTTTAGGGGGTAAACCAAATGGTCTCCCTAATGCAGTCTTATCAACACCCCCTTCATACGAATGGCGAAATTGGGGTACAGGTTGTTCCTTAATTTTCATCGGCATCATTGCGGCTATTCTCCTCGAAAGCATTCACAGCCTCTTCCATGACTTCCATAAATGATTTAAGTCTTGAAACTGGAAGTACGATCCGAGCCACGCATTCAGCATGTAGTGAATTGATCCCAATGCGGCCATTTTCTCCTAAGAGAAGCGGTGGAACAATTTCAAAGAAAGACAAATAAACTTCTGAATCATTGAATTGCATCAACAAGTTAGTGGCGTAGTTGGTTTTTACATTCCCAAATTGCCAATTTATAGGAAGTTCAACATTGTTTTCATGTTCACTCATGTTACTCGTTCTCCTCATTGAAGTGATGAAAAACAAGCACCTAAGACACTTGTTCTAAAAATCACAAACATTAAATTATAGTATATAGTGTTTATTCACTTAAAGCATAAATGTTTAAAAATGGCTAATCTATCACCAAATAATGCCATATTTGTATTACATAAAAGATTATTTTTGTGTCGATTTTCTTAGAATCGCACCATAAGGTTGTAAATTAAAGAAAATATTAGCAAGGATTTTCCCAATCAAAAAAGAGGCAAGATATTCACTCAGCCTCTTTTAAGCCACTGCAAACTTGTAGGTATCATTCATCAACATACTCCACAAGGTCATCGAATTCGCAGTTGAAAAAGCTCTTCAATCGTTCGATGGTCTCAGATTCAAGACGATCAACCCTGCCTTCATACCAGCGTGAAACCGTTGGAATTGAAAGCCCTGTCGCCTTTGCAACATCACTTCTGTTTAAAGCCTTATCAACCTCAACGCTTTTCTTGAGCATCAGTGATTTTAGGTTGGTTTTGAAATATGACACCTGAATGTTCTCTTGCATCTATTGAAATCTCCTTTTAATCATACCTGAATGTCATCAGATTACACAACTTATCACTATTGTATAACGCTGATATACAATTTTCAAGATGTCAGCATTGACAACTAACGTCAATATTATATAATTTGTATATCGACATTAATTAAAAGGATACCACGAAATGCCATATACAGTTCTTGCCTCAGAATCAGATTCCTTAGATACAGGTGACCGTGTGACTTACGTTCGCCCGGCATCCCCCGACGATTGGTTTAACACCAATACCTATACCCCCGCTGTTGTGCTTTATGCCGACAGCGAAACCCGCCAAGCCACCATCCTCTATCGTGCCAACGAAGGGCAGTGGAACGAATACCAATATATTAATGAAGTGAGTTTTGAAGAACTGGAGTTACGGTTCGGAAAGGATACGCAAGCCGATAAGGATTTCACTCAGCTTGTAAAAGAAGCGGCGACAGTTGCCGCCGAAACAACAACTGCCGCCTAACTACATTAATCGCAAGGGGTTGCAATTCTTGGTCGGAGCGCAACCCCTCAGATAAGGAAATTATATCATGGAAGATGCACCTTTAATCAACAACCGTATTCTTGCGACCTTGTTTGTTTCTCGCCTCATTTCTGACTTCTACATTCAAGATGCTCTTGTAAGCACTGCTGAAGGCATCGACACACTTATTTCCGGCGTAGAACAAGATATTACAGCCGCTTTACCCGCCCTCAATCTGATCGAATTTAATGGTGATAGTGCGATTTATGAGCCTTTCCGTGGTGATTCAGCCCAACGCCTCGCTGTTTTTGTCTTGGGCGGTTTAGCCATTCGGGGTCATTTAGGCCGTATTGCATACACGGGCTACGACAATACTGAGCGCGTGGATTACATGGAAGGGCTCAATGATATTGCCGAACAGCTCATCCACATCATTCGTGCCTCAACCGTTTTTTATTGCTTCCCTTAAATTTAGTTCCCCTCACTGCTATAAGGTGGTGAGGGGTTAAAGGTCAATCATGGACAAGAAAATCACCCCTGAACAACTGGAAACAATGCTTCGGCATATTGGTGAAACTGTGGCAAAGCCAGAGTTCACAGAGAATTTGCGTCATCGTATTTTGATCGAGCGCCCCGTTTTACGTCACGCTTTCACGAAGGCCCGCTCTCGAACTTTGAACAAAGAGAAATACAAAAACCGTAAAACTCACGCGCTTGTTCAAGAAGCGCTCAAAGAGTTCTGCAATCTTGTTTGGGGCTATCTGGATACGCAGGAAAAGCCATGACCAACTATAAAAACTTCAAGTACCGTCTGTACCCCACCCAATCGCAAGAACGGCAGATGCTTAAAATCATCGAGTATTGCCGTCACTGGTACAACATGTGTATTGATGAGCGACGTTGGGCATGGGAAGCTGAAGGGCGTAGTGTATCAAAGTTTGATCAGTACAAAACTGCCATTCATTATCGTCACACCTTTCAACTTAAAGGCCTTATCTATTCATCAGTTCTACGGGATGTTTGTAATACTATGGACGAAGCATTTAAAGCCTTCTTCCGGCGTGTCAAAGCGGGTGATAAAGCCGGTTTCCCGCGCTATAAAAGCCGGAAGCATTTTGATGGCTTTGGGTTCCCGCAGTTTGACGGATTCAAGATCGATGGTCGGCGCTTACGGTTGTATGGGGTTGGTCGCGTCCGTGTCCGCTGGCATCGGCCTATCGAAGGCAAAATCAAGACACTGCGTGTTTTCCGCCGTGCCAATCAATGGTTTGCGGTGTTCACTGCTGAAGTCGTTGTACCAGAACCTTTACCTAAAACCCATCGTGCTATTGGAATTGATGTCGGTGTCACCGCCCTCATCACCACCAGCGACGGCGATAAAGTAACTAACCCAAATTACTACCACAAGAGCCAAAAGCAATTACGGATTTTAAACCGGAGTCTTGCCCGTAAGCAGCGTGGGGGTAAAAATCGCCGTAAAGCACTACTACGACTACAACGACATCAAACCCATATCGCTAATCAGCGGTCTGATTTTCTAAGCAAGCTCTCGCGTGAATTGATCCTGAAATATGATCTCATTGCGCTTGAAGATTTGAAGATCGGAAATATGGTGCGCAACACCCACTTAAGCAAGAGCATCCTAGATAGTGGTTGGGGTCAATTTAAGAGCTACTTAGCGGTGAAAGCTATAGACACAGGCCGCCAAATTGTCTTTGTGAATCCTAAGTACACATCAAAGACTTGCTCAAATTGTGGCGCAATCTTTGAGAAATTAACCCTGAAAGATCGATGGGTAATGTGTGAGTGTGGACTTTCTTTAGATCGTGACCACAACGCTGCCATCAATATATTAAATCGCGCTTTAACTTAAAAAAACGATTCCGAGCGGGACACTCGGTGAGCGCTAACGTGGGTGAAGTAATGGCCGCGCGTTGCTCAGAATCCCTCTTAAATGTAGGGCTTTGTCCACCATAACCATAATTAGGGCTCCTCTGAAATCCCTTGAATCACTCCGGTGATCTCAAAGCCACTCCAGCCGATGAAATGGCGTGATGTCTGCCGAGGTGCATAAACTGTGGCATTCACAATGATCCAGTTATCGTTGTTATCCAGTATGCGAACCGTCACCTCAT
Source organism: uncultured Anaerolineae bacterium (assembly GCA_934216615.1). Classification (GTDB taxonomy): domain Bacteria; phylum Chloroflexota; class Anaerolineae; order Aggregatilineales; family Phototrophicaceae; genus Flexifilum. The sequence goes on from CAKQCB010000004.1 coordinate 337,555, forward strand.
TGGAAGTGACTTCATTGCCGTAGTTGTTGCTTAATCCGCATTGGGTGAGGAGGGTTTCTGGCATGTCACGTTCCATAGTGTTTGTCCACAGTAGGGTGAAATTGGCATCCCCTAGAAAGCCACTGCTTAAATCGCCACCATACACCTGCTCTGGGTATTCAATGCCTTTGGGTTGTTTCGGTTGGAGTTCAAAATCATCTAAGTCATCGGCGTTGTTGTGGCCGATGGCGACTGCATAGGACGACATTAGACACCTCCTTTTCGTGCGGCGTATTGTTGCCAAAACTGCTCCAACGCTGAATTCATGAAGCTCATCAATTCCGGCAACATATCATCCACCCCACGTGCCCCAAAATACGGCGCAAAGCTCTCAATATTCAGTAAGGAACCTGATCCACCCCCACTGCTCATGTAATTACGTGTGATCGAGCTTTCCGCGCTATAAATCCGCGCCGGGTGCGTGAAGTAAGCAAGTTCTGGCCCCCGTTCACCGACAATAACGGGGCGGTGAGTTGGGACGGAATTGGTTCCTTGAGCAAATGTCGGAATAGCGCGGGTGATTCCGCGTGATGTTGCGCCACCAATAGAACTTGTTGTGGGTCGAGCTGTGTTTATGGCAAAAATGGAAGCAATTCCGTTGCGTATATTGCCTAAAGCAGTTCCGACATTGGTTTGCAGGGCATTCCATAAGCCGATCTCTTGCCCCACTTGTACAGCCAATCCAGCGATCCGGCGTTGGCGGTCTTGTAACTCGCGTGAATCAGCTAACTGCCGATCTTGAATCTCACGTTGTCGTCGAACGACGCGATCAAAATCTTCATCGGCCAAGCGTTGTTGAAAAGCGGTGATTTGCCGTTGGCGTTGTTGGTTGTATTGCGCCCACTCATCGGCTTGCTGTTGCTGGAAGGCGGTAAGGCGCTGATTCCGCTGTTCTTCCAAATTAGTTGTGAGCGTTTCCATTTGAAGCCGGAAATCTTCATTCCGTCGATCAGTCTCAATCTGGAATTGTTCGGTGATTTCGTTGGTGCGTTGTTCACCCCGACGATACGCTTCCGACACCCCTGAAGCATCGAGCTTTAGGGCCGATGTTCGCACCGCTTCATTCGTATCGCGCTGAATCTTGACCAGTTCACGCCCAAAATCTTCATTCCGGCGTTTGGTTTCAAGGTTAAACTCTGCAAGCTGATCCAAGCGATCTGCATAAGCTTTAGCATCTTCCTCGGCTTGCTCAGCATTAAAATCCGCTTGTGCACGTTGTCGTCCGGCAAGGAAGTCAGCATCACTTTCTTGCATCCCTTGATTAAAATCACGGAGTTGCCGAGCGCGTGATAACGCATCATCAAAGTTTTGACGTGAATCCTGAATGCCACGATCTTCATTTAATCGTGAATCCCTTAATGCTGCATCGGCATTGATCTTGTTCATCTCGGCAACTGCGTCGAGTAATTGATCAGCGTTATCGTTGAAAATATCGGCGATATTAATAAGTGCGCTGGAGGTTTCTTCGCCGGCCGTCTCAAAATCCTGAGTAATTTTTTCAGTAAGTGGGTATAGCAAGCGATATACAAATCCCGTTGCAATACCTTTAACTGCATCTAAATCAGCGTTAAATCTATCAATCCGTTGATTAATTGCCGTCCTATCAAATACATCACTAACTCTTTCTTGCGCAGCATTGCGATTGGATGTAGCTGTATCCGCATTAATTTGCCCAACTGCTGAAAGTACACGTCCAGCACCCGATAAGGTAGTGAATGCTCCGCCAAAAATCGGAATTGAGCTTAAAGAATCGCCAATATTTGTCATCAAGTTACCGATACTTACGACAAAATTAGCGAAGGCTTCAGCAATAAGGGCATCTCCTAATTCAATGACTGCAACTAAGCCTCTAAGAACATTTTCCACTTCTAATATTTGTTGACCAAATAGGCGAACAAGCTCAAAAAACCAATTGGTAATAATGACCGAACCTTGCTTAAGCCGATCAAATAGAACGGAATACGGATCCTCTTTACTGTCAGTACGCAAACGAGAGTCAGCCATTCCTTGATCTGCTAACCGTTGGGCAATTGCAACACCTGCTGCAACCCCGCCAGCAATACTTAATGGAGTAACTAATCCCCGCCCTATAGAAGCAAGATTTGCGGCCGACATAGCGGCCCGCAATGCTACATATCCCTGCGTAAGATTATTAACCACTAACAGCGCTGGGCTAATTCCGGCAACAATAATTGCTCCGGTTGCCGCAGTTTGAAGAAGTTGAGGATTCAGTTGATTCGTTATTGTCAGTAAATTGGAAAATCCCTCAGCAAAAGGAATCACTACATTATTTAATGCAGGTGCAAACGCCGTAGCAAAGGCTTCGGAAACAGTTCCTTTTAATCGTTCAAATGCGTTGATCCCACTGCGTTGAAGATTTTCAAACTCTTCTTGTGTTAAACCAAGCCCGTCAATTAAATCACTTAAGCCTTCAATGATCTTCTGTGGATCACCTGCGGCTCGATCAATGATCGCATTCACTTGACTTAATGGGAGTTCAAACCGCGCGGCCAGTGAACGGGCTTCACCACTAAGGGCTTCACGGAGCGCAAACGCCGCGCCCTGTGTACCCTGCGCCGGATCAAGCAGTCCCAGCCGTTGCACAATAGAAAGTGTTCTTTGAAGATCAATATTGTATCGTCCGACTGAGGGCAGAATTGCAACAGCGCTTTCAAGCACATTTGCATATGCTTGCCCTGTTTGCGCGGCGATATCACGCAACTGAGATTGAACCCTAACTGCTCGTTCCTGTGATCCGGTAAATACACGTAATAGGGCATTGTTACGGTTCATATTCTGTGCCTGAGCAAGACCATACGCTACGGCTGCCCCTGCTGCAAGGCTATACCCGCGCATAGCTTGTTCAGCTTCGCGTAAGCCCTGCGTCACCCGCCCGAAATCGCTGTTCGCAAAGGCGCGTTGCCGACGCTCAACTTCTTGGAAGCCCATGGCAAGCCGACGCATCGCTGCATCGCCTTGCGTTCCAATGCGTTGGAATTGAGTGGCCGCCCGTTGAACGCCTTCGGAAATTCTTTGAGAGGTTCTGATGACCACTTCACCAGCGCGTTGGAATTGTGAGGTATCAACGGTAATGCGTGCACGGGCTACACTTTGTCGGCCGCTTCCTTGTTGTGTCATCATTCCTCCTTTCTCTTGGCAACAAAAAACCCGCCGAAGCGGGTCAAAGATTATTTCACTTTATAATTTCAACTTCGACAGGCAGGTAATCCACTTGGCACATTTGAATACCAAGCAACATTTCCCGTTGAACTGTTGTCTGGATATCGCTCGTGATTAAGACGCTGGGATATTATTACCCAATTATTGCTCCAGTTGATGTTTTGCATCGTGGTGTAACCCATTCCAGCACTAATGCCACATCGTGTTCCATTATTTAGATACCAAGCAACTATTAGGCTGATATATCCCGCATATTCCTCATTAACCGTATTGGCATATTCACGAAACACATTTTCGATAACACTAATGCCATTGGAAACTCCATTTCGGGGACTAAGAAGCTGTACTTCTATATCAATCAATAATCGTTGATTGGAAACCCCGACAAGAAAGTATTCAACATTCCCTTCAGCACGAACGCTCTCACTGATTCGGTCTAAAAATGGGCGCGGAAAGCCGGTGTTCATAGTATCTAGGATAGTTCGGGTAACTGGCGTTGCGGGTGGTCCCTGCATACTTGGCGCAATTGTATTATTTGATCCTGAATTGCCGCTGAAAAAAATACCCCAGATTACTAAAAAAAGCAGTGCTAGCAGAACATTCCCCATTATCCTCTTACAACTAATGCCTTCTTTTTTTTGCTTCTTCGGTTCTTCGACTACAACAGGTGAAGGTATATATGATCTCGCTGTCGAAATAGTTTCCGGGAATGAAAAGGGCGGGTCAATCTCATCCAGTTTTGTAAGCCATACCTGTGCGGTTGGATGCTGGATTTTATGTAAGGCTGTTCTTGCTTCTTCATAGCGTTTTTCTCTGATGAGAAGCCGAATGTAATCAAATTGCACTTTCAGGTTGTTTGCTGTCATAAAATAATCCTCATAATTTTTAATTTTAGTATATGAGGAATATTTCATTGGTTGAATCAAGACATCTTTCTCAACCCACCTTTCCCCATCAGCCCCTTAAGTGACATATTTTGTGTTTGGACGATCCATTCGTTTAAGGTCTGGGGGGTATCTCTGAGCAAATCTTTTAACTGATGACGTGGTTTCCCCTTGTCATCAATTTCATTGAGACGTGCATCAATCCAACGGCCAAAATACGCAATGGCATTATCAAACTGAAAGCACGTCCAATCGTCATACTTTTTAGAAAGTTTGTAGACTTCGCTAGGGAGTTTATTGTACGCTTGGCTCAGCGTCCACGCTTGCCAGAGGTTGCTCCGTTTGGTCACGAAAGGATTCAAGCTCCTTGGCTGACCTCCCGATCAGACCAAAGATAAAGCCTTTGTCGCTTTCACCAAGCGCCTTGTAGGGAATCTCCCCTTTATCACGATCCGGCGCATCCGCAATTCGCGGTTCAACAAACATAGCCTTGCAGACAACCTTGAGCAGTTCATCAGTCGTCTTTAACTGTTCAACCGCGCCCCATGCCGCACTTGGGTTAAAAATTCCGTCCAAGTGGCCTTGTTCGATGACTTTGGCAACCACGGGCGTAAGTTGATCAAGTCGCGCAACCACGTCCTCATGGCCCAACAAATCAACCAGATTTAAGGTGCGGATTTTAACGACATAGCCACTCGGAAGGCGCATTACCACCCCTTCTTCTGATTTATACCATTCAGCAACAGGGGTCACACTTAGGACACTCTGGGCGTTCGGATTTTTAGTCATTTTGTCTCCTTGTTAAAAACACCTGATAAATTCGTAGTATAGAAACCAAAATAGAGTGATTAAGCGCCTACCAACTAACACTTAAATTCACTGATTTTTGGGGATATGGAATTTTTATTTAGGAATGGAGAGGTGCGTGAGGAACTGCTTTTCAATCTACCCCTTATTATAACTTAGTCCTCCCTTAAGAAGAAACTTTTGTGGGCAGAAATTCAGACTACTCGTTTATAGTTCCGAACTGGATGATCGAGTTTATTTGCATAGCGCCTACGTTCTTGTTTTCGTTTGCATTCCACGCAAATATAACAATGCCCGTTCCTGCGACTCGCATCCTTATGAAACTGATTCACCGAAAGCCACTCAGCACACTCACTACACCATATTTTATCCTTTGGGGCAGGATTAATACGAGGCATCCAAGCAATCCTCTCCAGTCGCTCCAGCATTTCCAGCGTTGGATTCGCCTTGCGCGGATCACGAACGCAAGACCGGCTCCCACGCACCTGCATCCCATCGACATTCACGACCCCATCCCGCAGGGTGATTCGTTCATCATCAAAATCTAAGCTAAGTTGCTTCATCAGGGATTCCTTTTGGTAGAGATGTGAACTGGATGGGGAAATAAAAAAGCCCGCTGTATGCAGGCTTTGTAAACGAATTGAGAAAAGGTAATCAGAGGCGGGCTATGCAAAACAACTTGTTATTTAATCTTAACGTCGGGGTTTCCGCTTTGCCGAGCGTTTAGATCGTGGTACAGGCACGTTCTTGTTTGCCCCTGGCTGGACTACATTGGGTGGGTTCAATTTGTTTATTTCTGATTTTAACTCGCGATTTTCCTTTTCAAGCTCTTTAGCCCCTTTATTTTTCATATAAATAAAAGTCCCAGCCATTGGTACGCCATAGGTTATCAACAAGATAATCCCTTGAATTGCTTTGTCGTTGAAGATGAGGATAAACCCATATGTGGTAACAAGCGCACCTAAAACAAAGGCGAGTATAAGTCCTATACGCTCAAGGGTAATATCAGAGGTAACTACAGATTTCTCTAATGAATGACGGTGTGCTTGTTGGCGTTCAACCATCGAGAGTAGCCGATCAGGGCTTCCCGGTAATACATTTTCATACTCAAGTAAAACTCTAGGTGGGGGGATTGGGCTTACATAGGATTCGGTGATTTGTGTGTAACGAGCAATTGCAATTTCTGCAATTGCTCGTTCATCTTCGGGTATTCCCTCTAAGACGATTTCTTCAGGGGTTATGTTGCCTGAACTTAATTGGATATCACCCTTCGTTTGATCGGAGGTTGTTTTTGCGTGAGTATTCATTGAATCCCTGTTTTAGGTCATCACCCACCGCCAACCAATCTGACCACACTGCATAATAATCTGCGGCTTCAGGTGATTCTGAATAATTATATTTATTCAGTGTACCACCTAAATCAATTAATCGCGCAAAACCTCTTAAAAAGGAAGGGCGCGAAAATAAGTGAATAGACTTTAACTTTCGCTCCATATTGTTGATTGCTCCCGTATCAACTACAGTCTAATTGTAAAGGCAAATACCAGTAAATCAAATTAATGTTCCAATAGCCTTCTTAGTGATTATTGAGGCTTAATTAATAGACGCTGTAATTAGACTAATTGTTACAAGTGCATTATTAAGGGGTAGAAATTTTAAATTACTTTTATGCCCCAAGCATGAAACCAGTAACTAAAAAGAGGCGAGATATTCACTCAGCCTCTTTTTAGAATGTCCTACTCTTGTTATTCAGAGTATTTTCTTGGCTCATAAATTAATAATTCCCCGACTGGCACTTCCAAGTATTCACACCAGATTTCCAATATATCGAAATCGGCACGATCAACACGGCCACGCACCCAACGATGAATAACCGGATAATTTAAGCCGGTTTGACGTTCAATCTCTTTCAAATTGATTTTGTCTTCACCGCCAAATTTTTCAGCAACTAGCTCCGGCACACGGCTTATCACTGGCATTCCCTCTCACATATCCTTTCAATACTATCACTATATCACATAGAACTTAGATATACTAGTATATTGACACACTATAACACTAGTATTATAATCTAAGTGTAGTCTATATAAGAAAGGATACCACAAAATGCCATATACAGTTCTTGCCTCAGAATCAGATTCCCTAGATACAGGAGACCGTGTGACTTACGTTCGCCCGGCATCCCCCGATGATTGGTTCAACACCAATACCTACACCCCCGCTGTTGTGCTTTATGCCGATAGCGAAACCCGCCAAGCCACCATCCTCTATCGTGCCAACGAAGGCCAGTGGAATGAATACCAATATATTAATGAAGTGAGTTTTGAAGAACTGGAACTACGGTTCGGAAAGGATACGCAAGCCGACAAGGATTTCACTCAGCTTGTAAAAGAAGCGGCGACAGTTGCCGCCGAAACAACAACTGCCGCCTAACTACATTAATCGCAAGGGGTTGCGCTCCGACCAAGAATTGCAACCCCTTAGATAGAGCTAAGTATATCATGAATGTGATTCCATCTCAATTTGATGACCATAGTATTCGCCGTATCGAACAAGAGGGCAAAGTCTATTACAGCCTCATCGACATTGTTAATACCTTTACCGATTCTAAGGCAGTTCGGCAATATTGGAATGATACGAAGAAGCGACTGGAACAAGATGGGTTTGATGTGTCAGAAAATATCTTACGCATCTCTTTACCTGACGCGACAGGTATTCGTAAGCAAAAAACCGATGTCGCCGATGCTGAAACGTGTTTGCGTATTGTCCAGTCGATCCCATCCCCTAATGCCGAGCCCGTCCGGCAATGGTTGGCCCGGTTAGGCATTGAACGTCTCGAAGAAACTGCCGATCCCGAATTGGGCATCCAACGTGCGCAAAACCGCGCTACCGAAACTTACGAAAAACGAGGTATGGATTCCGCTTGGATCGCTGCTCGTTTGAAAGGCATTGATGATCGTAAGGCATTTACCGATGCCTTACAAAAGCATGTCGTTGGCATCCTCGGAAAGCACTACGGAATTGCTACCGATGAGGTTTATAAGGGGATTTGGGGGCGAGGCGCGCAACAACTCAAGGATGAAATCGGGTTGCCGAAGAAGGCAAATTTACGCGATTTCCAACCGCGCCTAGCGATCATCCTGCAAACCACAGTGGAAGCCACCGTTTCCGAGATTCTTCAAGATCGGCAATTCGTTTACCCACAAGAAGCCATCCAAATCATTGACCAAGTGACCAGCATTGTACAAGTGCAGGCCGAGCAACTCTCGCGCCTAACGGGCAAAGATATTGCGACTGGCAAACCCTTACTCAAATCAAAAATTAAACCCATTAAGGAATAAACATCATGGAAGATGCACCTTTAATCAACAACCGTATTCTTGCTACCTTGCTTGTTTCTCGCCTCATTGCTGACTTCTACATTCAAGATGCTCTTGTAAGCACTGCTGAAGGCATCGACACACTTATCTCTGGCGTAGAACACGATATTACAGCCGCCTTACCTGCCCTCAATCTGATCGAATTCAATGATGATAGCGCGATTTATGAGCCTTTCCGTGGTGATTCAGCCCAACGTCTGGCTATTTTTGTCTTGGGCGGTTTAGCCATTCGGGGTCATTTAGGCCGTGTTGCATACACGGGCTACACCACTACTGAGCGCGTGGATTACATGGAAGGGCTCAATGATATTGCCGAACAGCTCATCCATATTATTCGTGCCTCAACCGTTTTTTATTGCTTCGCTTAAATTTAGTTCCCCTCACTGCTTAAGGTGGTGAGGGGTTAAAGGCCAATCAAAATGGACAAGAAAATCACCCCTGAACAACTGGAAACAATGCTTCGACATATTGGTGAAACTGTGGCAAAGCCAGAGTTCACAGAGAATTTGCGCCATCGTATCTTGATCGAGCGCCCCGTTTTACGCCACGCTTTCACGAAAGCACGCTCTCGAACTTTGAACAAAGAGAAATACAAAAACCGTAAAACTCACGTGCTTGTTCAAGAAGCGCTCAAAGAGTTCTGCGATCTCGTTTGGGGCTATCTGGATACACAGGAAAAGCCATGAGTACTTACAAAATATATAAGTATCGACTTTATCCTAATCGCCTACAGCAGAATACTCTGGATGAAATGCTAGAAATAGCTCGGCATCTATATAATTATGCTATTCAGTATCGCCGAAAGCGTTGGAAAGAAAGCCGTTATAGTGTTACTTATTTTGAACAAGCAACAATGTGGCGTGATTGGCGCAATGAATGTCCTGAGGATAATCCTCTTCGGCTATTAAATATGAGTGCTGGTCAACAGCTCTTGCGTCGACTTGACAAAGCGTATAAAGCATTTTTAAAGGGTGATCGAGGCTTGCCTCGCTATAAAAGCAAAAAGCACTTCCATTCTCTAGAATTTCGCTATGGTGATGGGTGTAAGCTCAAAATTGAGCATAAAACCATCTTTTATATTCAAAATATTGGAGAAGTTAAAGTCAAGCTTCATCGTTCATTACCTAATGGAGCCAAAATTCCCCATGTGGTTCTGAAATGCTCTCGTGGCAAGTGGTATGTATGCTTTAGTGTTGAAATTGCTGATAGCTCAGTTCAAATTCATTCAGGGCCTCATATTGGTATTGATATGGGATTATCTGCGCTAATCACATTATCAAATGGTAATAAAGTTGGAAATCCTCGCTGGGCTCGCCAAAAAGCAGTAAAGATGCGAGTTATTCAGCGCCGACTTAATCGACGCAAAAAAGGAAGTAGTCGTTGGAAAAAAGATGCACTGATTGCATCCAAACTGCATGAGCAAATAGCTAATGCCCGTAGGGACTTCTGGCATAAAGTAACTCATGACATAACTGCATCATACTCACTTGTCGCGATAGAAGATCTAAATCTTGAATTCATGACTCGCAACAAGAACCTAGCATTTAGCGCGAATGATGCTTCTTTGGGGCTGTTCCGCCAACTACTGATTCAAAAGGCAAGTTATACGGGTTGTAGAATTGTTATTGTAAATGCTTACAATACTTCACAGATTTGTTCAAACTGCGAAATAATTGTTCCAAAAGATTTAAGTATGCGTGTTCATTACTGTCCGCACTGTGGACTTGTTATCGATAGGGATCACAATGCAGCTATAAACATCTTAAAACTTGCTTTTAATATGGCAGGGGCACTGCCATTAGGCGCAAAAGTAGATCAATAGATCATGCTTTGTCTGAGAAGCCTCTGTCAATGACTAGAGGTGTTGTCACGGTGAACTCCGGGATGCTTTAATACACAGATTATTACATAGCAATCCCAACCCCTCTTAGATTCAATCTAAGAGGGGTTATTTTTTACAACTTACTTTCCTAACCCCACCTTTACCCATCAACCCCTTAGGGCACGACTACAACATCCGCTGGTGGTAACTCCAACGGCGTAATTTCTTCGTGGGTGATCGGATACATCAGGCAAGGGAAGCCATCCGCGTCGGCATAGTTGCTATCCAGCAACGCATCTACTGTAAACTCGGGAATGCTGAACCCATTGATTTCAAACCGGATTTCGATGCCGTCCCGAATCTTCGCTTTAGGAACGAACAAATGAATGTCGCCGCCTAATTCTTCCGAGAGCGATTGCGCAACAAAGCCCACATACGGGAAAGGCCGATTGGTGATTTTTAACCCTTCAACATACGGCGTGCCGGTTTCAATCGTGCCCCCGACCAACATTTGCAAGGCTTCGAGGCTAATGCCCCCCATCCGCAGGGTGATCTGCCCTTTGGTGACACGCGCCGCTGTCGCGGTAATCATGTCATTACCTTCAAGATCAGACGCTGAAGTGGTGGTTCGCACGCCAAACACTTGAATGCTGGCAACGGAGTATTCGTTGGTGTAAGACCCATCGCCCACCCAACGCCCAACCAACCCTTTGCGGAGACCGTAAGGTACTTCGCCGGGCTTAAATGAAAACAAACTCATGGTGCTATCCTCCCTACGATCAAATAATCGTGGCGGGTAAAACGCGCGTTCCCCATGTCAGGATCACGCATCAGGTCGATAAAAGTGCTGTATTGCAGATCGAACGCTCCGGCAGGTGGTTTAAATTGAAGCAAGCTATATATTCGATTAGCGGCATTTTCAAACGTATTGGCCGATTGATAAGCCTCGCCATAAATCCATACCTCCACCGTTTGTTCAACTGTGGTGTACTGACTTTCGTAAACAACGACATGCCCCGTTGGGATCAAGGCGCGGGTCTTCACTAAAGAAAACGGTTTTAATAGGCCGTTGCTGTCCTTCACCGATGCCGGAAGGGAATTTAAGCCGCCGTCAAACTTTCCTAACGCGCTGTATTTCAACACTCCCCCCGTGAGAATTGCCAATAAGGCACTATCTCCGCTCAATCGTGAGTGGATTGCGTCTTCGTAGTTTGGAATGGCCATGTCTATCGGCTTTCTACAAATGCCTTGATGTCGGCGAAGATTCGCGGGGCAAAGAGATCATAAGCGGGAGTAATTACGGCAAATTTACCCGCGTTCTTAAATTCAAGAAACACGCCATAATCCAAGCCGTAATCAAACTGAATCATGATGTTGTGGGTCAATACCTGTACGTCGGCCCAAAGTGATTGCCGTAAATTTCCCGTTTGGTCGGTCCAAGGGGCATTGGCTTTCAACCATGCTTCAATTTCGGGTTCGTAGCGTTTCAAAATTGCATAAATGCCGGCGCGCAGTTCTGTGCCAAATTGATCTACAAGGTCTTTAAACACATCTTCAGGGTTGGATTCCCAATCAAAATTGAATGTCATAGTGACCCTACCGCGCGACACAGCGCCTGAACTTCGCCTAACGTATGAAGGATGGATTCGACTTCATAACGAGCTGATTGGATGTTGATGGTATCGCCTCGCCGGATGTCCGTATCTGGAAGCGTAAGGTGATTACGGATGCCAAAAATCACCACATCCTGCACCGAATTTCTGCCAATCGCCGTTTGGACTTCATTGGAGACGTTTCCATATTCTATGCGAACCGTTTGGGCCGTCTGGGCAACCCCATCACGCACAATAATGATGCTGGTGGGCTTGTCTTGGATTCGTGACCATGCGGCCGCCGCCCGATCTGCTTCACCAATCGGTAACGAACGAGCTAACCAATCATCGAAATTTGGGGTCATTTGCGGGTCGCTCCAAGCGCCGTTTCGGTTGTCCACCGCCAATTGCGCCCCACTCCACCGAGGCCGTGTTTTCAGCATCCAACTTTTCGGCTTTTCTAAGCCACAATGCGTATAACTCCTTGATGGATTTAAAGATTGCACTGCGCTTTTCTTCGCTCTGGTTCTGGCGATAATCGGTCAAACGGGCGGCATTGGCTAAAAGGGCTTCCAATCCAGCCAAAACGGCGTAGGTATTCACGGTTTGTTCGGGTTGCCCAGCGTGTTCAGAGGCTGATGTGGCAAAGATCACGTCAATTTCTTCATCTGAAAATGCCGGACTGGGTTCACCCGGGTCTCCAACCTTCATGCGAAAATAAGCGCGTTGGGCTTCAGTTGCCATGTTACAGTCCTTCCCAAATTTTCATGACTTGTTGCGTGAAGAAAGACCATTGGTAGTGTTTGTGGACAAATTCCGACGCTATTTTGCCTTTGGCGTGATACTGCTCACGATTCTGGGCAACGGCGATCATCTTAGCAGCGAGCTCGTCAATGTCCGCTTCTGCCCAAACCCCAAGCCCTCTAAACTCCTTCACTCGATCCCATGCCGGTACAAAGTTGAAATTATTGAGGGGAATGCCCCACGATTCGAGATTGTCTTGGGTGCCACTCCAGTTGGTAGTGATAGCGGTTCCGCCCGTTGCTGCAAATTCACGTGGCGGTAAGCCAAAGCCTTCGCCTGAAGTCGGAAACAATAAACAATCCGCATCGGCATAAAACTGCGCCATTTCAGCATCAGTATAGTCTTCAGCAAGAATTTGGATGTTGGGGTTTCCAATCCTAAATGGAAACGGTTGGGCTTTACGGGCTTTGAAGATCAGTCGGTAGTTTGGATCATCCCCAAAGGCTTTCATGAAAGCCGATCCAGCGCTATGCCAGCCCTTACGCCCGAACCTATCCATATAGGCAATAAAGGTGAAGGGTTGGCGGGTCGGATCACGCTCCACGTAAGCAAAGGTTTGGTGATCAACACCTAATGGAACACAGGTGACCGGCACTCGAACGCCTTCCTTTTTAAACAGCTCAACAAGCCATTCGGAAGGCACAATCACTGCCGCGCATTGGTTGAGTTCTTCAACCCAACCTTCCGGCAGTTTGGTACTCTCAAACATGGTCACTGCGAGGCGCTTACCGAGATTGAGCATCGCCCCGAACTTATGGAAATGGGTCGGATATGCCAACAGAATCCCGCCCAACACTGGCTGGACAGTGGTACACGGTTGATCTTCACCGACCGTATTCACATGCCAACCCTGCCGCATAAACGCATTCCGTAACTCATGCGCAATCCGTCCATAAGATTCGGCGATATGCCAACTCGGCGCGCCGATATTAATGGCGTTCATAGTTTAATCGGTGCCGCTGTCGGCTTCCGGCCAAAGGATCTTTTGAACCGAGCGCAACGGGTTTGCATAAACCCCGACACGGGAGTTATATACCGTTTGTTCCATGATGAAACGCGACACGTCGGGATTTCCACTGCGAGAACGCAAGGGTTGTTTGACTAACGAACGGAAATCCGTCCGACGATTGGCTAAATCAACAAGGAAGGCTTCGCCGGGTTGTACCCCTGCAAAGTCATGTTGTTTCTTGCCGCGAGTCCCTGACCACCCATCGTATTCAGTGATATTACGAATCCGGCCGAGCGCTCGTGATTGTTGACCAAACCCCTGTTGAGGGACCGGCGTAACCGCAAATTCAGCGGTGATCGAATCGGCACTACTCACCACCAAGGCGTAAGGGCCACGGCGTGGGTTGGCTTTATCCATACGGGAAGCGGTAATGGCGGCTTCCAAGGTACGGGCATATTTTTCAGCCATAGACGCCGATTTCTTGAACTTGGTCGTTACGGGAGATGCAGTCCCATCAGTTAAGTTTGCGCCTACGTATGACTGATTGAGGATCGGCCAAAAGTGAATGTTGTTATCGCGTGCATTCCATGCCCGCCCAAATTGACGGTCAATTTCTGCGACTTGGAACATCTGGTTGTAAATGAACAAGTCTTCGGAATAACGAATGCCTGATGCCCAATTTTTGATCGGGACGGTAGCATCAGATTCATTCAAGGTGACAAAAACAACCTCGCCCCCTTCCTTGACTTCTTCAAACACAATCCCAGCAGGGCCAAAGGTCAAAATTTCGACATTCTTGGCGAGGGTTGGATCCACCGTGATGGTATAAATCCCATCGTACAGAATCGGTTCTTCGTCGCGTCCAGCATCAACTTCATAGCGTTGGCGGGTGTACCAGTTGGCCGTGAAATCACTAGAAGCAATGAATTCACGTAAGGCTTTTTCCGGTGCATCAGCGCTGGTTTCTGCCGTGATCTTCGAGAGATCAGTTTCAATCCCCTGCTTGACTGGGGGATGCGGAATAATGCTATTTTCGAGACTTTCTAAGATTGCGTCTCGTTCAGCCGACGCGGACATCTCGGCCGCCCGACGCTTACGCCGTTCAATTGCTTGATCGACTTTGTCAGCTTTGGAAATCAGTTTTACAGCCATGGGTCAGGTCTCCAATTCATGGGCTGGTGTTAATCAGGCAATCCGATTAACTTGCGAATGGGGGAAGTAATTTGCCGATAACGACGTTATTTGCGTCTTTGTCTTCAAGGGCTAAGAACAGAGCCCGTTTGTTAGCACCAGCGGTTGTGCTATAGGCCGAATCATCGGGTTTATGCCCCGTAAGGTCGGTCACATCCACATAAACGATTTGCCCTTTGCTGACCGCTACACCGAGGGGCACAGTGAACTGGTAAGCCACTTGTTCGAGATTTAAGGCGATCACGTCGTAAGGTTGTCCCCCTTCGACCGTAATCCCCAAGATGTTCTCAATAAATGCAACCTGTTGCGGTTCGACCGCGTGGGACAAAGTGACATGCACGCCTTGAGCGTCGTTGTCATAGATTGTTTTTTCTCCAGCCATTTCCGGTTCCTTTCATGAACTACTGGATGAATGAATGAGCTTGAAACAGTACAACTACACGAGCCAGAATCGACTAGCTGGGGGGAATTACCCACCCTTCAGAAACCTTCTTGGCTTCATGGCGCGATTCACCGACCGGCTTGCCGGTAGTGGTCACGTTGGGACCCGCAGTTTCGGTCACTTTGATCGCCAACAAAGTCTGGATTTCTTCCGATTCCAGCGCTTTGGCTAACGCTTGTTCAACCGCTTTGCGGGTGGCAGGCTTTTCGTCCACAACCAAGCGTTTCACGATGGGGCGAACACTTTCGATCACCACTTCTTTCTGCACCAACGCATCCACCGTCAACCCCAACAAATCTTGGTTTTCACGGCTTAATTCCGCATTGGCAGCGCGCAGACGACGAACTGCTTGAACCACATCGCCATCTTCAGCAACGCCCATCATTTCGCAGATGGACTTATGCTCGTCGGCAGTGATTTCCAGTTCACTGATTTGACGTTCACGCGCATCTAAGAGCGTGCGTAACCGTTCCACATTCGCTTCTTGCGCCGGATTCAGCGGTGCAGAAGTCGATACGGGTTGGGTTAATTGATTTTCGCTAGGCATTGTCTTGATCTCCTCTGCCTGAATATTCCCGGTAAACATTTCAGAAGATACTTGCGGAACGGTGGACATATCCGGGATGCCTACCATTTCCGCATTTGCAAGGTCAATCGTTACCAAATCCACAGAAACGATTTCCTCACCTTCACTAACGGGATCAAAGCCATAAATGCTGGTCCCGATACGTGCATTGGTTGCTTGCGCTGCTAGGATGTGCCTTTCAGCTTCCGCAGTGAGCGCAAGGAATTTCCCAAACCCGACTTTGGTTTTGGGATCGAAGTAAGCGGCCACACACCGAATCGCTGGCATTTCATAGGTACTGCCGATGTCTTCATCTTTGAGATGTCCCCAACGGCCTTCTACCCGCTTAGCGTTCGCTTGTTCCACAAGGTTGCGTACAAACTTCTCGCCATAATTGCGATTATTCCGGCTCTTGGTCACCATCCCAATCGGACGAGTATCAAAGACCAGCTCACTAGGGGATGATTTCCCTAACGCCTGAGCTAACTTATTGAGGTCGATATCGGCAGGTAGGCTAATTTCAGGCATCGGCCCTTTAATAGCTTCCGCAATCGCAAAGATGTGCTCGACCTTGCGGAGATGGGTATCAACGCCCATTGCGCGCTGTTCAGCAATCGGTACCGTCCGGAGTAATTCCCATACTTTTTCTTGGGTGTAACCTTCGGAAGTCAATGCAAATGAGGTCACTTCTAACGGCACTTCGTGAATGCCGTAGATGTCCCAGTGTTCGGGTAACTCACTGATGTGAGCCAGCGTGATATGTGGTCGATAGACGAAGGGATAGCTATAAGCGCCGATAATCACTCCGGCGGCCGCAGCTTCTAGGTAAAGCGCCATCTGGAGGTAATCTAGCGCTTGTGTCCTCGCCAGCCGTAGAACAACGGCATAGTCATCCTTCACTTTGATGAGTTCCAGCGCCCAACTCGTGACCCCAAACACGGGCAAATGCACCGGCACATTCATTTCTTTGAGGTCAATGCCTTTGGCATCATCCACCGCCAGCAGGGTAATGTGAAAAGTGTCAGGCGCTTGCCAATTCGTTGCTTCCGGCAGTAAGCGCCTTAAGTAGTTTTGTACCTGCACCAGCGCCGGATGACCGGACAGGGGGATATTGAAATAGGACTGTGGCATACCGCCTCCACGCAAATAAAAACGCCGTTTCCGGCGCTTTTCAGGATGATGATTCTTTTAGGACTCTACGCTTGTGCAGAAAGTTTGGCGGTTGATCCCCAACAATTTCCGGCTTTTGGGAGGGGAAGCGAACGACCGCTCCGCAACGGTTGCATTTGGTCTCAACCACACCCGTATTCGCTGAAGCCATAAAGAGCTTTTTGTTGCAACTCGGACAACGCACATCATGTAAGTCGGTCATGTGGTTTTTCTCGGCTTCCGTGCTGGTTTGGGTGCTACTTCAACGGGTTCGGCATTCGGATCAGGTTTGCGCAAGGCTAAATGCACGCTGGTAAAGGTGTATTGCGCATTCTGTAACACCCCTTCAACTTCCGGCCATTGGTTATCAATCACAATCGCTTCTAGTGAATGGGTAGTCGCTAATGTTTCCTCATCCACTTCCAATTCAAGGGATGGGTTATCCACCAATTCAAAGCCAGTCGCTTCAATCCAGTTTAGAATCCGATCCCGATCAAACAGTTTTACACCGTCCCAGCCATCCCCTTCACCGGAGATACGGAATTCTGTCGCAATGGAAGCGACCCCGCCCGGCTTCAAGACCCTAAACATCTCTTTTCCAGCCGTAACAATAGCATCCCATTCGCCGAAGTGTTCAAGCGAACCGCAACTGAAGATGCCGTCAAAACTGTCATCCGGATACCGTAATACCAATGCGTCCATGTGTTGAACCACAATCCGCTGAAGGTCATACGCGCTATTCGGCGCATAACGTTCTGGCGTTATGAGCATTTCAACGGGAGCATGTGCGTGCCAATCGCCTGCTATTAAGTAGAGATCGGTGGCCCATACCCGCTTGACTTGGGTACTTAAGTTAAAGATTGTGGTTTCTTTGCCCGCGCCGACACCGAGAATTTCCGCTTCGGCGTGAACGGCACCTAACTTTTTTAAGGCGTATTCAGCCAATTCGGTTTCCCACGCTTTGCGGTGGTTGTAGCCTTCATAATCGGTTACGCTCAGCACCCGATTTAAGGGTTTATTCTTGTTTTTCACGGATCACCTCTATCATGCGCTGGGTCCAACGCAGTCTGAAAATTTCATGCGTGTAAGTGGATTGTTTAAGCATTTCGGCGGTGATGCTGGGGGTGTAGTGTTCAAGTCCGATGTCACCGACCCGCCGAATACGGAGCCCCTTGCGTCTGGCTTGCAGGCAGAAATCCACATCTTCCCAATAGTTGGGGAAATAATCAGGATCAAACATCACTCCAGCATCAAACACGCGCCGATGCACTGCACACCAACCGCCAGAGACATAATCAGGGATGGTTACTCGAACGGATTGAGTGACAAATTCATCATGGCGGTACTCAATCACGCGCCCATCTACGCCAGCAATATCGGCATCCCCTGACTGAATCGGGGCGATTAATTTGCCCAACCAATCAACCGTGTTATCGCGGATAGCCACATCATCATCAAGGTAAACAAAGATGTCGTCATTCCACGCTCGTGACCCTAAAATCTCCTGCGTCAACTTGCCTCGCGCTTCTGCGCAACCATAACGCCGGAACTTAGAGATAAAGTGCGTGGCTACATTGGCTAACGGGCGCAGCGCTTGGACTTTCTCACCATGCGCAAACACCCACAATTGCGCGTCATATTGTTGAATTGCAGGGAGAAACGCCTTAATGTTCTCCATGTTTTGTGGGTTCATCGTCACCACGCATACATAAATCATAAGATGCCTAACCTCCTTGCAACGACATGGATCACACCGTCTAACGCTCGGTTTAATAACTGCCGGACAAAACCCACCCCTCTGGTGGGATTGATATGCGGTTGTACATTCGGCATCCCCATATACGAACGAAGTTGGGCAACAATGTCCTTTGTGTCCGTATCCACATAGGCGCGAACGTTACACATATCATTCGGATGAAAGGGGGGAACCTTGATTTCATCCAATGGAATCGGTTCTTTCACACGATTCCCGCTGATGTCGATCGTGGCATGTCGTGCGCAAATCGCACACTTCGGATCACCGCGAGCGCTTCTAGCGATATCCATCTTTTCAACGAAGGGGTTCAACTGCGCCGCGATTAACGCTGCTTCATTAAACGCATGGGCTAATTCCGTCCGCGCTAACCGTATGGCACTATAACTGGCATCCGTCCCGTAGGGCTTCTTGGTCCGGCTCATAATTTGATCCGGTTGGAGGAACCGTTCGAGCTGGCGCGCTAGTTCGAGTGCACCTGTCCCTTCCCGTATACCTTCCGATACCATCGCGTCGATCTGTTGGCGGGTGAATGTGCCGGTGCGCCAAATACGATCACTCAAGGTATACCCACTAGGATCAACCCATGTATGCGCCGCATCATATCCCGCGAATGGTCGGGGCTTAAACACGGTTGCTTCAGAAACCGGATCAACCCGTATTGCTGATTCCAGATAGCCAAATACATCCTCTGGCAATTGGCGCTTGAGCCAGTCTCGATGGGCCATGACCGTCCGTAGGGTAACTTCCACAATGCTTTCGTTGAGAAGTGCCGCATAAGCGGATAACGGTGTGTAACCATCTTCAGCAAAAGCGTTCCGGCCATCAGCACCAACAAATACCCGTTCAATTAGTGTGCCGATCTCGCCCACGACGCTATTTCTAAGCGTGATTGGAACCACGTCATCAACTGAATTCCGTATCAGAATGACGGTTGCTCGGTTGGAAACATCCTTGATGACTTCTTTATAGGAATTCTTGAAATGCCGCAAAGCGCTGGGCAGAATCCGCGTGGTTGCGATAGTTTTTGCCATGCCTACACCGCCAGAGCGAACAGTTTCTTCATTTCATCCATATTGATATCGTCAGGTATTTCGTTGTCGTTATCCGGCGTTTCTTCATCAGTGCCATCCGCAGGAGCATCTAAAGCATCATCGGCTACCTTTTCAAAGCGGGTTTGCATTTCTTCGTATTCAGCATCGGCCGCCGCAATCACCGCTTCAGGGTCTTTGATTTCAATCGGAAGGGTCTTCAGGAAGGTTTCCCGATCCATTGCGCCTTCTTTACGTGCCGCCACTGCCGAACGTAGCGTTAAATCGCCGTCTTTATCGTTTACAGGTCGCCATTCGCAGGTTGGAGACTCTGAAGATCGTACACGTCGATCTGAAAGCCCCATATAAGCTACAACAATTTCGACCAGAGGAAGCAACCAACCTTCCTCATTGTTTTGTAAACATTCAATCAGGCGGGTGAATGGATCGCTTTGGCTTTCAGCACTCGCCTTACTGCTGGCAATCGCGGTTCCGTAAGCGTATTCAGGGATTTCGGTATGCTGGACGATAATATAGAACAACAATCCCAGCATCTTTTCTGTTTCGCCGATGAAAGGCGCGGGCGACTTGTAACTGAATTCACCCGTTCCAGCCAGCATCACCAATTGATCGGCATCAAAGGCCACTTCTGTGGTTTGATACGTTTGCCCCGTATCAGGATCAGTATGCGAACGGGTGCGCCCATATTTGGTCATCAGGCGTTTGATTTCATTCTCGCTGCCCAACTTCTCCATCGTTGGCGTTGGACGACCTTGCCGTTTATTCCCTGTAATGCCGTGATACATCACTTCGTTATATTCGTTCAATATCGCTAGTATCGGCTCGCCATCAGGCCGACCAAAGCGTTCATTGGCTTTACGGTTGGCCGCAATGTGGATAATCGGCACGATGCCAATCAAATTAGGATAGGTTTTGTCTTCGACAATTTTCCCATCCGTCATTACCCACCGATGCCTACTGGTCGGCGTGAATTCGTCTACGATACGGGTAAACTTCCCTTGCTCGGTGGGGTGTGGGTAAGACTGATCTATGGCCCAGCCGACGATCCTTGAATAATCCTGTGGATCAACTAGCGGATACACCACATCCGGCGATATGCCGACCAGCGAAAGGTCAGGATTTACGAGCAGATACATATCCCCTAAACCGTGCGCATCTTCATAGGCCGATTGAATGGTAGCGTAATGTTTGCTCACCCATTCATTCAGCTTCTTTTCGGCATAAGGATTGTTGTTAATCCGAAATGCAGGTTGCCGTCCCAACACATACGACTTGAATTTGGAGGCGATCGGCTTAAGGAACGCGCCGGAAAGTTCTAAGCCCGGCACGCGTCCCAACCGTGCGCGATCCCAAAAGGAATAATCGGTAAGGCCAAAGTCATACGTTTGTTCGCGCCATGTCCCGCGAATCTTACCGAGCCAACGAGTGATAACTGGGCGGGGTAGGCCGATAATCTCCGAAACACCTCTCCATGCCCGTGTCCATAATGTCTGTTTTGCCATCGGGCAACCTCTTTCAAATTGACCTCACCAATTACGTAAGGTGCGGTCATTGCTGTACGAATCACGATATTGTTCAACGATCATCTGCGTGACATGCTCCACTTCGGGAATCGTTGCCGCATAAAGCGCATACATCACCGCTTCAGCACCATCAGGCGAGAAACCCAAGCGCTTTTTGATCTCATCTTTGGCTTCGATCTTGATCTTGCCGGCGCTCGTGACGCTCCACTTCGGTGCAGCCAGTCCAGCTTCAAGGTCAGCATCGGGCGGGATCGCGAGGGGATGTTCATTGTTTGGGTCTAAGGCTTCCCGAAGTAACCACCAAAGGGCTGCGCGTAAGTTGATGAATTTCATCTCCCCGCTGGAATCGGTCAGGCTAGTCCCTGCAGACCCATTAATTGCCAGCGTATTTTCATAACCCAATTCACGGAGGCGATCTACTACACCGGCACCAATGCCGATAGAGTCAATCCCAATTGCTTGATGAATCGAGGATGCCAGCATCACAATTCGGCCGGATGTCTGCATGGTATCTTCTTTGGAGTAATACTCTAAAGATTCGACTACACGTCCTACCAATTTAGCCAGCGCAGTCTGATCTTCACCGAATCGTGCAATATCGCCGCCAATTGCCGAAGCACCTTCACCCTTGCCTTCACAAGCGTGCCAGCGTTCGTGAGAGAGTTCAATCCATGTGAGCGGGATGAGCGTATCAGAGCCGGATTCATCAAACTCACCTAAAACCCGACGCAAATACAAACTTGATGTTTTACCCCACTGCACCGCTCTTTGATCCGCCCACGCTTGCGAAATTCGGCCTGCGCGAACGGTTTCTTCGAGGGTGACGTGTCGAACTGCCCAATCTTGATACCCGGGCTTCCTTTTATGGATGTCATAAAAGCGTCCACTGGTATCCCCGGGCGTGCTAATGGCTAATGCAAACGCCATCGCGCCATCTTCGCCATCGTTTGAAAACGCACCTTCAGCCGCATCCCAAATATCGGGCGGAATCGCCTTTGCTTCATCAAAGATATAAATCAGGATTTTAGAGTGGGCGCCTTCAATCAATGCTGCATTATCACTAGCGAGGGCGAATGCAAGGCGATCCCCTGTCAGTTTGATGCTTAAGTCCAGAAGCTCGCGTTTATCGCGCATCTGGATACCCAACAGTGTCCACCGCCCGCGCCTAGCCCACTTCTTAATCTCTGGAAATAGATAATCCCTCAACTGCCGCCATACCGAAGCCGTACAGGGAATTTTAACTTCATCAAAGACCGCCATACCCCACAATACAACCCACGAAGCAATTGCTGTTTTCCCTAACCCGTGCGGGCCACGCACCGCCAGCCGTCGATGCCGAACGAACATACGTAGAATATCTTCTTGGTAGGGGGCAGGGCTAGCTCCGAGGATGTCATGTACAAAAGCGACAATCCCATCTTCAGAGCGGTAGGCTTCTTTTAGGTCTGCGTAAGGGTCAGTCTGTATTTGGGGCGAGGATTCTGTTTCCGGCCCCAATCGTTTCACCGTCTCGTTCAATAGCGTATCGAACAAATTTGGCTTGGATTCGGGCACGAGCATCGGGATCAGTAACCTCCTCTCTAATGATGCTGGTCAATGTCTGAACCAAAAGCATGGCTTGGTTTGCAGTAATAAATTGCTGTAGATCAAGCATGTGCTTTCGTTCGGTATCAACCATCTTGCGTCGCTGTTCCATTGCAGAGCTAATCTCTGACCATGTTTCATGGTCTGATGCCGCCCTGTTGATAATCGCGCCAATTTGCTCAAAGGCAGACGCGCCAGCGCCTAAGTCGTGTTCTTGTGTCGCTCGAGTAAGCGTTTCATATAAATCTTGAAGCTCAAGCCAGCGAGCGCCAATATCACCGTGATCAACCAATTCCAACAAAGATTGAAGGCGCGCATCAATAAGCGCAACTTCGTGCTTCATCGATAAAAGTGATTCATCTTGAAGCGCTTCTTCGTATTTCTGCCTCAAATTCCCAGTGGCATATTTGGAATATTTACCGTGCTTAAAATTCGGACTTGCGATACCCGAAGGCGTTGCGCCACCGTGAAGCCAGCACCGGCCATTCGGCATTGGTGATCTTTGGCACGGC
Source organism: uncultured Anaerolineae bacterium (assembly GCA_934216615.1). GTDB lineage: Bacteria > Chloroflexota > Anaerolineae > Aggregatilineales > Phototrophicaceae > Flexifilum. The sequence goes on from CAKQCB010000004.1 coordinate 360,783, forward strand.
GTTCCGTCTTTCTTTTTTGCACCGCAGCGCTTACGGCTTTCATGGGGTTGTTTGCTCTTCATGGGGTTTTCGGTTTCTTAAAATCTTGGGAATCCATACTGTATCCCCTCTGCCGATGCCGATTACGTTTGTTTTCAGTTATTCGATGAACGAGAGGGCTTAACCAACAGCCCTCTCTAGGGTTTCCCGTGAATAAATCTATCTTGTTGCGCTAAGACACGGCGAGGAATTTGCCACCCTAACCTCATGGCATGTGAGGAACAGAGGATTCGAACCTCTGGCATGCCCTCTGCACGGCATATGAAAAATCTATTTTTTGCGATATACGATTTTACGTGCAGTGCATATTCCCCAAATAAAAAGGCTGTCTTTCCAAGGAACGGCCAAACCTTTCCACAATATGTGATGTGAGGAGTAAAGGAATCGAACCTCTAGGGCGCGGGAACATTCGGACGATAAGACACGCTCGGAACCATCCCACCTCAAATAAATTATGTGCGTTTGACTCTGCGAATAGAGTACCTGCTCATTCCTCCACGTTCAAAGGGGCGAATCGCGCGACAAGCAGCCTCGTAGCAGTTGTATTCCCCTAAGATGTGATAATAAGGCTGATCCTTTTTGGAGCCGGTGTGCCATGTATATTCTGATTCTGTGACAATTTGATAGACATAATCAGGATCGGCCGTATAACCTTGTCCAAAAAGCACATTACTCAGCGCTTCAAAAATTCGGAACATACTCCATCCTTTCTAATGGCCGTTTTAAGGCTATACGGCCAAACCCCTGTGCTTATTCCAATTCACTACGGCGAATCGGAAGCATCAGGCGGGTATCGCCCGAACCATCCTCGCCGTAAACCTTGATGACCTTCATAAGACTGGGCAATTTACGCAACACAATCTCCCTCACACGCTTCACTGCATCTGCGCTAGGGGTTGTACGCATCTTCGAGGGTTCATTGTCGCCATCGTCAAATTCTTCAATATCGTCATGAATGTATCCCATCATCATTTCTCCCTTTTACAAAATAGATGGAAGGCAAAAATACGAACGTCAACACAAATTTCATGAGCATATTACTAATGAATATGCCTAAAACAACACTAATGGGAAGATCACCTAGGAATGCAATAAATGTAAAGATTGCGCTGTCCAGTGGGACGCTTACCGCATTACTTAATAATACCCTTGCCCACTGCCTTTTGTTGCCCCATCTTTTCTGTACCGCGTGGTAAATATCACCATCGATCCACTCACTCACTACTTCCGCCATGATCGAGGCGATGACAATACGCCATACAGGAGCTAACACCTGACTAAACGCCACTTGATCACCCACCGCAGGATCGCTCGGCAACACCGCAATCAACTGAAATAAGAGCGCCATGATCACATTCACGCCAGCCGCGACAACAATGAGCAACCGCGCAACTTTTAACCCTCCTGATTTGTGGACTAAATCGCGTAAGGTGAATGTCAGCGGATAAATGAGCGTTCCGGCATCCATGCTCAACCCGCCGATCAAGACAATCTTTAAACTGGCAATGTCAGAAAGCATTTGAGTAGCAACATACGCGACGGATATAAGAATGAGCGCTTGAAGTGCAGTCAACTTACGCATGCTCTGCCTCCCGCTCGGAATCAAACTCCTCAAGGTCAGTCTCAAAGCTGCTGAGAAGGACAGACGCATCTTCACTCATGGGGCGTTCAAAATAGCCTGCGAACAAGCCCAAATTTAATGTGAGTGCGCTATAAAGGGGGTTGACTAACATTCCCAACCCTAATTCGGCCAGGGCAAGTGATTTGTTCTCATTCGGCAGGTAAACTTGACCATAAGCCGAAATTTTCAAAATGTAGTTGTTGTCAAGTGAAACTACATCGTCCTGAAGCGCCTGAAAATATTGAATTTGACGCCGTGGGCTTCCGCCCAGCAAATGCACACGTCGCCCTTTGAACATCTCGATGGGTAAAGGCGTTCCGCCATACGATGTTGGCACGCTATAGCCCAGCATATAGTTGGGCTTATCGGGAATCTGATCAAAGCAATCATATTTCGGAATCAGAATCACATTTTCCGCATGTGCGGAAATTTCCTCTGCCCAATCTAGGATTTGTTCAATCGGATGGAATGGAATCCCAGCGGCATCACATTGTTCGCGCGTCATTAAGTCGCAAACGGTGGCATATTTCGGTTTCCAGCGTTTAATCCCGCCTAAGTGTTGGATGTGGTTATAGTTGTGGTAATCGTTATCCACAAATTGCGGGACATGGGCTTCTTGTCTTTCGGCCGTTCCGCACACCCCAGCGGTGGAGCGTACCCCATACATCCAACCCGATTTCACCGCTAAACAACAATGTACTTGAATCCAGCGGGTAAGGTCTGCACCGTCGCCGCCTTTACCCAGTGTTCCCGATGTATAAATAATGTCTACCGCCCGAAGTTTGCTTTTCTTCTGCCCATCGGGGGTTAAATCCACTTCGGAAGATTCCAGCGCACGTCTACCAATGACGGTGAGAAGCGCGTTTAAGCCTTCACGGTCATACCCTGTCGCTTGAAACGATTGTTCACTCCCTGTCATGATCTCTTGCAGGTATTCCGCTAACTTGTGGTCATCGGTGACTGCTTGCCGAGCGAGGTTGTTATCGGCAATTGCGTAGGCTTTTGCTTCTAGCGGTTCCAAATGCGAAACATCCACATATTGAACGAACCACTCGTTACCTTTCACCAAGATATTCTGTGGCGGGAAGGCATTATCGAGCTTAGGCTTTGCGCCTTGTGCCTGAATGAGACGGAGTGCTTTCAGTGTGTGGTTGCCTGCCATGACAATATCATCACGCCAGACCCGTAATGCTGAATTCATTCCAAAGCGACGGATGCTTAAAGCAATCGCTTCAACATCCCCATGGTTGTAATTGTCCTCCCACTCACGAAGGCTCGCGAGAGGCTTGTACTGCTTAAGATTCATGTGACCCTACTCACAACATCCTGAAATTTTGACAAGGATGCCCGAGGCGGTAGAATCTCCACCGCGTCGGCGGTGCTAGGTTCACCAAAGATGAAGGTCTGCCGGGGTGTTAGTCGCACCCCAGCAGACCGCCCGAGGAGTGATAACGCAATCTTGTTTGGCGACGGAGCGCGTTATCGGGGAAACAAAAAAGCGCTTGCAGGGGAGAAAATCCGCAAACGCTTTTTTTGTTTAGATCAACGTCTTATCAATCTATCCACTATTATAAATCGGGTTCCGCTTGGTGTAAAACTATTGTGCTACGAAATTGGTGTCAATTAATCTTAAATGTTATTTATTGTCAATTTAAGTATAAAGTTGAATATAAAACTTCGACTATATAAAAATAAGAACAAACGTGCTGTATACTTTTTTATGATGCATATTAGAGAAATTATCAATGTTGGTATTAAAGCTAGGATTTTGTCATGAATAAACAAGCTAAGCCTAATGGTAGTCGTGGAATCGAGTGGACTGATTACACGTGGAATCCCGTTCAGGGATGTAAACATAGATGCCGCTGGACTATGCCGGATGGAACTATAGCTGAATGTTATGCAGAAACTATTTCTAAAAGAATAGCTCAACGTGCCTATAATCATGGTTTTGAACATCATTATTGGAATCCTAACAAATTAAATGAGCCTCTCAAGATTGTAAATCCATCTAAAATCTTTTTAGATAGTATGAGTGATTTAATGGGGCATTGGGTTCCTAGTGATGAAATAGAAGCCGTTTTTGAAACTTGTCGTAAAGCAAACTGGCATAGTTTCCAGTTATTGACAAAGAATGCTCCACGGCTCCTTGAATTTGATATTCCTGCTAATGTTTGGGTTGGAGTCAGCGCTCCCCCAACTCAAATGTTTGGAAAGGAATTATCATTCAATCAACAAAAACGTATGGTTACCCGACAGTTAGATGTATTACAAAAAATTGATGTACCGGTCAGGTGGATGAGCATTGAGCCACTTTCATTTGACATAGCACCTTTATTAAAGGATAGTCCACTTGAATGGGCAGTTATTGGTGCAGCTTCAAATGGTAACAAAACTTATCAACCTGAACCTAAGTGGGTAGAAAATGTTCTTGAAGTATTAGACGCACAAAATACTTCTATATTTTTTAAAGGGAATCTTATTTGGCAAAATTGGCGTGAAGAGTTCCCAGTATTAGAGGTTATGGTTTAAGGAAAAGATACTGTTACTGTATCAGCAAATGTTCCTTTTCGGCGTTTATTGATAGGGGGAGTAGTTTTTACTCTCTCTTCTATCTCAAGTTGTTTTAATGCTTCTTTATAATTCGACTTAGTAAATGGTGTATCTACACTATGGTTTTCGTATATGTCTGTGAAACTCATAGTGTATCCACTATACTTCACGACCAAATCCTCTTTAAGATCACTTAAAGGTCTTTTCTTAAATGGCTCTAACATAGGTTGTCGAACAGATGCTTCGTTATATTCAAAGGTAGCCACACCTTCATTTTCCTCTGAACTCGCCTTTGACATAATTTGCTTCATTATTTCAGCACCCCGAAGATGCTTACTCACAAAGATTAAATGATGTTTTGTTCGTTCATTGTTTTCGTCGCGAAATCGAAATGAAATCACATGTTTCATTCCCATTTCTTTAAGAGATGTTGCGATTTCATTTATTATTGTCAATTCACGTTCTGCTGGATCCATATTTTCAACGCGTTTTCTTAAAACGGGGATTTTCCCTTCACCAAATAGCGCGCTCATATGGGATTCAAACAAAGGATTGTTTATACCCATATTGATCCGTGTATAGTTAAAGAAGAAGAGTGCGTCACATCCCCAACTTTGAACAACAGAATGAATTAATCGTTTCGATAATCCTTTGTATCCCCATGGATCAATAAAACTAAAAGAAGGAATTATTGTCATAGACTCAATAGCTTCGGCTAGATTGTCTCCAACAGTTGCATTAAACAGTTTGGGTTGGTGTTTTAGGCGATCAATATTTTCTATCCCCTCTATTGCAGATTGAAGAGATTCTATGTTTTGAGGATCATTATCATTAAATATAGTAACTAGGTTTTCGCAAAATTTCGGATTGGAAAGCGCTTTTTTTATCACTAAGATTGGCGTAGATTCTGTTTGGTCATTATATTTACCAGGACCAGAAAATAAATCTATATAACCTATTCGTTTATCTTTTTTAGGGCTTGAGCTTAGAAATGAGGTCATTACATTTGCCCATCCCTCAAAATACTTAATTACAATTTGAGTTTTTATTCTTGATTGGACTCTGCTTTCATCAAAAAACATATCTGTAGGCATTCTAAATTAGTTCCTTAAGGATATTGTCATAATTAACACCCTCAGTGTAAATCCTTATCAATTACACTAGAATATAGATTCTTAAGATTTAATTACAAAAGTGAAACATAAGCTCCTAAGTTTATAGGAGCTTATAGTATGTTCTTAATGCTGAGGATGTTAAGTAGATTGTTTATATGATCGTACGATGTGAGTGCCTTCACTAAATCGCTTTTTTGCATAACGCTTTCTTTTAAGTAGATTCTCACAGTTTCGACAGATATAACTATATCCATCTCGTCGTGTACGATTCATATTAAACATTTTTACATCCAACCACTCCGCACATTCCGAGCAATACTTCTTCCCTTTAGGAACCGGATAGATTTTCGGGGTGAAGATGCTCTGCACCCGTTGCAACATCTCAAGTGTTGGATTTACTTTACGTGGATCACGAATACACGTTTGACTGCCACGTACCTGTACCCCATCCACCGTGACCATGCCGTCACGGAGGGTGATCACTTCATCATCAAAACCGAACAAGGCAAGTTGTTTCATCATCCCCTCCCTTTAAAACATGCTCATCTGTGCTTGCGGTTGGTGTTCAGCAGGGGCATAGGCTTCGACCTCACCCCATTTACGCTTCCCCAGATACTTCTGATAGTTCTCTTCAGTGCGGTCTTTGGGATCGAGGTAAGGCATTCCCCAGAGATCGAATAATGTCTTTTCAGTTGGCACGCTGATCTTCTTATTCCCGTGCCACCAATCGCCGTCTTTTGCCCGATACGGCGAACCGTACCGAATCATGAGGGACATTAGGAGTTGATTCGAATCGCCCGGACCCGTGCGTAGCCACAAGAGCGAACCGATGTTGTGTTCATCCCCTATGAACAACTCGATATTGGTGTCATGTCCACGTAGGTAGAAGCCACGATATTTATCTCCCCAACGCTCGGTTTTTGCTTCGCCATACACCGCTTTGCGGATGACCCGCTTAATCACCAAACCATCAACCCGCGCCAGCAGGGTTCCACGATGTTTGGGGAGTGCAACAATCTCAACATCATTCACAAGGGGTTTGCCGCGTCGAATCGAACCTGCAATTTCAATTCCAAGACATAAATCGGACAATTTACTGACAACCTGCTCGCCAATGAAACGGCCATCCTCAAGCATGGTTACAATTTTGGTCATCGGGCCACCTCCGTTTTAAAGTCGTATTGCGCGTCTAGCTGGTTGAGTTCTGCGAGCCAATACAGCCATTCTTCTTTGGTCTTTGAGGTGCAGGTTTTCATAAAAAGATCAACCCACATATTCACTTCAACTTCAGTTGCGAGTGGGCGTGTCATGATGCACTCGCTTTCTGGGCATCTTCCCGTTCCAGCGATTGATAAATGGCATCCATGCAAACATCTTCAACTTTGAAGGTGATTGCCCAAGCGTGGTATTTCGCTTCTGGGCACTTATGTTCGGGATCGTGTAGGGCTTTCGGATCATTAATCAATTGCCAGACGTGCAAGAATTCAGCAATCGTTAGGAACCCTTCAGCGTGTGCTTGACTGTCTGTAATCGCGCGCACATCTTGTCGAATGATCGAGGTGATCCGGATGAGCCCGACGCTTTTTGCGCCACTTGCACCGCGGCAAGGCATCACCGGATAAAGGCTATTCACCCCAAAGCGAATTCGACTTTGCTGAGTGAATACCGCTACGCCCAACAAAGGGCGTAGCTTCAGAGTTTCCAATGGTTTGATTAAACGGCGGGTTTCCGTTTTGGTTAAGTAACCCGACAGTTCAGGAACGAATGGTGCAAACACGTTGCGCCATGTGTGCTGAAAGATCATGTTGGTCATGAACGCACCTTGCCTTTGAGTTCTTTTAGAATCACAAGGCGCGAACCATCTTCTACCGCATTAAATGACAGCACTTCGATCTGAATGCCATTGGATTGCATCGCAATTTCAATTGCTTCTATGGATTCACCTGCTGATAACGGGGATGTAAACAGCAGATGCCAATAGCTCCGATGTTTGTTGTATTCAAGGCGCTTAATCCGAATGCCTGAAGTGTTCAGCGCGTCGGCAAATTTGACGAAGCTTTCATTTTCAATCATCATGGTTTTGCTCCTCCATCACCACAACCCATTCATTGCCTGTGTCAAGCTCATCGATTGCTTCGGATTGACGTTCTTTGCGCCAGACGTTCCGCGCGCGGTTGACCGTTTCGTGACTTACTTTTTGATTGGTTTGTGTGAGTATCAGGTCAGCGATTTTGCGGGATGACAGATTGACAATCTCAGGATTGCTTTCGAGAAACGAAATGACAATCTGTTGTCCATCTGACAGACGTGTCCAGCCACTACCGGAAGGGATCGCTTTTGTCACATTGTCAGTTTTCGCGGTGTCAGTTGTGACAGTAGACAGGTTGACATCTGACACCACATCTCCTGACACCTGACGGCTGGATGACTTGCGATAGCGCATTTGTTGACGGATTTCTAGGAATCTGGCAGCCACATAACGGCTTGACGCTTGGGCGGATATGACAGCGGCAAAGGCAAAAAGCAAGCCACCGACCCATGTTGTCATATCTGACAATGTGGAATTCGTGACAAGGTTGATAATGCCGCTATGCCATGGGCCTGACACTTTAGCAATCTCGGCACTCATCGAACCTGCCAAAGCAAGGGCAAGGATTGACAGCGTGACAACCTGCCCGGCACGATAATATTTTTGTGCGGGAGATTGCATCCGCGCTTGCCATTCCTTACCCCAACCGAATATTTGCCCAATACCCAAGAAGTAACCTAAATCACTCCAAAGAATGCGCAAACTCCGCTCCTTGGCTTCAGGTGCTTTGTACCCCGACTTGTGTTCAACATGATGGGCTTGCCCTTCAAGTACGAGGTTAAGGATGACCAAAACCCATGAACTGAGTTGAGCGACTTCAATGCTCACTTCAAATAACGCAATCCCATGAGCTACGCGCTGTTGTTCAACAATGACTGTCAGACCCAACACCAGCGGTATACCAAAGGCAATGATGATCGTATAGGTCAACAGAATGATGATGTCACCTACAAGGAACAGCGTATCAATGATCGCGTGCAGGAATTTATTCCAGTTGTATTTCAGGATGCTTTTAAACATGGTTACACATCCTTCAATGCGATAATTTCGCTTACATAGTCTTCATTGAGGGCAAACCACTCGCCTTGCACCCGCTTACTGGCATATTTCCGGTGTAAATAAGATTCAGTCACGACACAGTTTTTGCAGGCGATGATATGAACAACATGGAACCGGATCGGAATGATGACTTCAAAGCGATTCAAACGTCGGTTTAAATCGGTGGTTCTGCCGATCTTGAAATAGCGTGAAGTCGAAATATCTTGGATCAGGTAGACGTATTGGCCGCGAGGTAGATTCAGCCAAATGTTCTTCGGTAGATCAGGGTAAATCTTGACCTTCGGCGCTTCTACGTATTCCTTCACATATTGAATTTGAGGTACATACTGGATTTCAGGTACGTATTGAATCTCAGGGGGCGGTTGGGGACGGCGAGCATCCCCTATAACATACGCAAATAACGCCGCGATACCTAAAATCCCCGTCCAATAAACCCATGCTATGGGATTCATTGATGTAACCAATACATGCGCCCAAACCGCGAAAAATATTCCAAATAGCACAATGGCGAACCAGTGGATCACCTTCAAGGTTAATTCGCTCATCGTGCCACCTCTGGGAGTGCTCCAACCCAGTCGAATAAGCCTTGTTGCCCGCGCATTGGGAACGGCACGATCACGTTACAAACATTCGCTAACTTCCAAGCCCACCGACCTTCGCGGAAGTTTCCAAAGATTTGTTCCTCGTAAGGAACGTCTTCTGTCCGGACACAATCGACTAGCTCAGCAATCGCTACCGCTTCCCCAAAACGCAAGGTTGCAGGCGTGATGATCTGCTTATCTTCTATGCGCAGAATCTTGTTGACGTTTTCCAGATCATGACGGGTTTCCGCATCGTTCTTCTTCGCGGCATGGATCAGGATTGGCCCCCGATGCCATGTCGCCCAATGTCGGGTTTCATAAATCTTTGCCCCGCGAACGATGAGTTCAGCCCACGGTTGCCATAAACTGATGGCTTTAATCGGTGTTTTGAGTTGAGTATTCATGGGTACTGTATCCCTTCATCTTTTGCATAAAGAACGGCCATAGATCGAGATTGCGCGCTGGTGTAACGGTTTTTGTGTTTGGGTCCGTTGGTCTCGATCCAAATGCACATTTCGTACACGTTCCACCACGCTGTATAAAGCGCTTTTACGTGCTGGTAGGTCGCACACCGCGCTTTCCATTCCTGATGGGTTTCAGTGGCAGTGGCCACGCGTGGATAAGCACTAATCAGGTGGAATGAGGCGGATTTCAACTCTCTGGACAATACACTTTGAGGCGCGTATTGCTGAGTCGTGTTGAGCATGGTTTGAATTGCCTGCATATCGGCTTGCAGGTGAAGAATTTTGCATTCTTGCAGTGAAGAAGCGGGTATGTGCTTCATACACCAGCCTCCTCGAATAACTGAATGGTTTGTGTGTCTTTAAAGCGCAGGGTACTGCCTTCAAAACCGAGCATGGCGGTGCCAGTGCTGCCATGGCGATTCTTGGCAACGATATTTTCAGACATCCCCGCATCAGCACTCATCGGGTCGTACATGTCATCACGGTAAATAAACGTCACCGTATCCGCGTCTTGTTCAATCGCGCCCGAATCACGCAGATCAGACAGCATTGGGCGTTTGTTGGAGCGGGATTCCACACCACGATTAAGCTGCGCAAGAAGCAAGACAGGAGCGATTTCACCCGCGATGGATGACTTAAAAAAGCGCGTGATGTATTCCAGTTCCAGTGTCTTTTTCTCGAAGCGTTGGGCGGTATTGATCAACCCCAAATAATCCGCAACGATCAGGGCAATAGGGGTCTTTCGGTGAATGCGCTTAATGCGGCTGCGCATCTGTTCGGGGGTGATATTCGATTTATCGTCAAAGAAGATCGGGAGCTTGCTCAACTGTCCCAACGCATTCACAGCGATACTCCAGTCGAGTTGGTTCATCCCGTTGGGACGTAAACCGCGCCGCAGTTTGGTATTGAAGATGCCCGTTTCGATGGAGACTAAGCGTTCGCGCATTTGTTTCTTGGGCATTTCGCCTGACCACCAGTACACCCCACCACCCGCTTTCGCTACCCGTAGAATGATGTTGGCCGCAAATGCCGATTTACCACTGCCCGGCCGTCCGGCAATGATGTTGAGTGACTTCTCTTGGAAACCATCCAAGATCAAGTCGTAGTCGTTGTAACCACTGCTTAAGCCACTGATGCCGGGTTGCGCGTTTTGAGTCGCTTCGAGTTGATCGAAATAATCGCTCATTTCGTCACTCATCGAAGTGACAGGACTATTTTCGGTCACATCGGTAACACTGAAGGATGCAACCGCAAAATCCCGTAAATCAGCAATGGACAGCTCCGGCCGTAAGGTCTCCGCTTTGAGGTTGTCGGCATTTTGTAGGATGTCACGGCGCGCCCGTGCCGCTTGGACACGCTCAACAATCTCGGATATCTCGGCTGAATGTGGCGCTTGGGCGAATAGTTCCGCACAAAATGCTGCAATCGGTTTGCCCGCCAAATGGCTCTCATTGCGATCAATAAACCACTGCATCACGCTAAAGGTGTTGATCGTGGTGCCTTGCGCTTGAAGTCCGGTCATAGCATTAAACAGCGCTTGGTTGGACAGGAAAAAGAAGTCTTCAGCCTTCAAGGATTCCAATTCGAGCATCAATTCCCCATCCCGCAGGAGCAAGCCCAACAACGCTTGTTCACTCTCGCTGGGGACGATCAGCGGGTTATTGGTAAAGTTTTGTGTCTCAGTCATTATGGGACGCTCCCGCCTGCGATCCACGCTTTCGCCTCGCGCATCTTCCGTGTTGCATCTGCTAATGCTTCTGGTGTCCAATCCGAATTGAGTTCCTCTGGCTTTGGCGCAACGGCGCGGAGAGGTGGAGATGGATTTGGTGCGGGTTTGTCAGGGCGCGGTGCGTTTTTGCCTTCGACCTTCCAGCGTTGCAGGATTCCTTTGACATAGGCCAATTTGCGGATATTCTGGAGCGTAGCTTCTTTGAACGCGGCTAAAATCCAATCTTCGGGATAGGTTTCTTGAAGGTCTTTGAGTTCATCGACAATCAAGCCACCGCGAATCATGCCGCAGAGGTCTTCGTAGAGTTTGAAGATGTTGGGGCGTACCACCGCCGGAACAGTTTGCGTTTCTGAATCTAAGTTCGATTCTGAATCTTTAACCGCTTCCTCAACTGCTGGTGGTTTTATATCTGTAGTATTCTCTGTAGTAATATATGTTAAAGATTCTTGAGTTTCTTCAGGATCGATACTTGAGTTTCTTAAGATTGGATTCTGAAGTTTCTTAAGAATGGATTCTGAAAACTTGGATTTATTAATGCGATAATGCACCACCGGCGCACCATTGAATTTCTTCAGCATTGTTTCCAAGCCCACCCCAGCCAGAGCCTTTGCCGCCCGCCGCACCTCATATTCGCTCAAGCCCAGTTCTTTGAACCAATCGATATAGGATTTGGCAAACCAACCCTCCGCATCTTGGGTACGGTCGGACCAATACACACATTGGCTCAACAGCAAGGCGGCGCGATGATCGTTATCACACACGGTTAGATACGGTCGGGGAATGATTAGGACAGCTTCCTGCCCTGAAAACTGACTGAATAAATCAGCAATATATCCACGTAATTCATCAGCCATGATTAACCGCCTGTGCTTGAACTTCTGTGCGTGGGTTTTTGGGGTCATGGTCGAGATAAATGTGCATCTCGACCACTTGTTTATCGTTCGCGTAGACAACCCCTTGCAGAGCGTCTAAGAGCGCTTTGCTATAGTTATCAATGTCACCGCGCCGAGCGGGACGATACAACCAAATATCAAGACGTACTGCGCCTTTGATCGGGGTCACCAAGCGACCTCGTAAAGCGACTTCTTCACTGAATGTCCTCGCTTGTTCGGTTTTAATGACGCGGCCATTCCCTAAGCGCATGTACAGATGATTTACGGATGGCGGGAATGGCAATGTAAGGAAAATGCCAATCTGGTTGGCGGGAATGGTTTTACGGCGCGACATCATCATCGCTTTCACTCGGAATGCTATAAATTTTGGCGGTGTAGACGCTATGTAGACTCAGTGCATCATCAAGCTCGGGTTTCAAACCAAGATGAATACGAAACACAAGGTCATAGCCGGTAATCTCGCCAGTAGCCGGATTTACATGAGGAATCAGATTTTCATACTCGACAGGAAAGCTGAGAAGTTTCTCAGCACGGGGAGGCTTATCCGTAGATAGCCGAATGGCTTCGCGTAATTCTTCGACTGACCATTCCTCATCAGCCGCCTTTCCTAACCAGATACGCGCCATATCAATATCTTTGGTGGCAAGAGCCACCCGATAATGTGACCAGTTCAGGGTTGGAAATGCTTTGCGAGTATCTATGTCGTAGAAAGTGCTGCACGCGGAATATTCGTAAAGGGTGCTTTTGCGCACTTTGATCGCGCTGGCATAGCTTCCCATAGCATCGGCCCCATAGCGCCCTTTGCATTTATTCCCCAGATCGCCTAATGCCCAGCGGTTCTCGTCGTGAGCATCGGCAATCATTTGTCCGGCCGAAACGAGCGTTTCCCATGCATCACCAAGGGCTTCTAGGTTGTATTCGTTGATGAGAACACGAATATTGCTTGGTGTGTCAGCGTTCATGAATTCACCCCCTTACCTAGTAACGGCCGTCCGGTTGCAAGGTCTTTGCCTGTCATCTGTGAAAGCATTTCGGCTTGTACCTGAACGACATCAGCGACTTCTTGAATGATGCGCATGGCTTCTGGTGGAGTGACAAATTGGCGATTTTCGAGGATTTCAGAGACCGCCGCTTCTACCATTGCTTGACTGATATTGGCTAAGCGAGGTTGGTGATCACGCAAGTTGGCTTTTTGGGGGATGCCCATTTCCTCTTTCAGTTGTGAGGAATCACGACCCCATAACCCACGATAGACGGCATTGGTTGCCATACCGTAATGCTTGCCAAGGATGCCTGCGACGTGTTGCTGAAGGGCATCGGTAAAGGCCTTACGATCATCAATGCCCTTCAGTCGTGCCGCGATCCATGCTGAATCCATGCCGCGATTTTCGTAGACATCGACCGCGCGGTTTTGGGCGCGCTGGATGCCCAGTTCAGGGTCAGCAGTTTCTTCGAGGCGATCCATGCCGACACGCGCCAACCATTGGCGCACCGGCTCAGCATGAGGAGACGGAATTGACTGTACAATGCGCAAGCAAGTTTCAGCATCGGCCACATCGGTTTTGTAGAATTTCCCGTCACTTGAGGGAAGTTTCAGGTGTATGATATTTTCGTACAACTGAAACCCATCACTTTTAAGCCGTCTTTTTGTGTCACTCCAATATCGACGTGCTAATGTCGTTCCGCTGAATGTCGCGACAATATCGACTAGGCTGTAATAGACCTTGCCACCGCGCTCGGCGCGACGGATTGATTGATCATCAAATTGAGCAGGGATGAGGGCGTTCATTCCATCACCTCACCTTCAATACCAGCCTCGCCTTGATAGAGCATTTCATCTATCCATGCGTTTAAGGTGTCGGTAGCCTCTTTCACACTCCCGTTCCAGTCGCCTAACTTGGTGATGTTGAGCGCAGCCATAATCTCATGAGTGGTGAGGGTATATTCCTCAATGACATGCTTGACCCACGCTGTAGCTTCCTTTTCCGTCCAGCGTTTTGCGGAAGGTGCAGGCAAACTGGGTTGCGTGTGAATCTCACCTGTTTCTGGATTCACATTGGATGGGAGTGCAGGTTGCTCACCACTACCCAACGCAGGAGCCGTATTGGCTTTAATGAACGTTTGATCAGGCCGCAGATGAATTAAGGACTTCGTGATCTTCATTCGTTCACCCGTTGGCTTGCCCGTGCGATCTGTTTTGGGGACTTCAAAGGTTTCAGGGCGACGACCCAGCACAAGCGGTACACCCATCAGCGTGCCATACATGCTTTGCAGATCAGCAAGCAGGTGGTACAGATGCTTGATGTCACGTACAGAATGCGTGGAGAGGGTCATATAGCCCATAGCGCCTGAATGACGCGATAGGGCGGGGAAAAACAGGTTTAAGCGCCCGATCTGCTTACAATTGCAACCCGGCCCTTCGCAGGCTTTAGGCTCACGGTTGACGCGCCCTAACGTGGCGTCGAACCATGCCGCTTGGATTGCCCCATCACAACGATGGATCAACCCCGATTGCCCCCATGCTTCCATCCATGACGAAAAGGCTTCATCAACATTTCCATCAAGGACAAAAGCACCGCCTAGCTCTTTTGGCTTAGCACCATACAGTTCCTCGAAGGCGGGTTGCAGGAAAGCGAATTCGGGTTCAAATTCAACGCGAAAATGCTCTAAATCTTTGCCGGGGCGCTTCCGTGCAATATCTTCTTCGGTGCGAGCAGACCCCTTGCGCAAAGTCCCCAAGCGGGGAAGGCCGGAGCCAGCCTTGTGTTGCGTGGTTAACCCTTGAATAGGCATGAACTTTTCCCTTTGTGATTTCAGTTGTGTTATGCTGAAACCGGAGTGGGTGTTGCGTCGCCAAACTTGGCACTCACTCCGGTTAGGCTAGGCACAGTGGCTCTTTTGAGTCGCTGTGCTTATTTTTTCTCGTCTGGAAGCGCTGTCCAAACTTGCCGCATGAACTTGAGAAAATCAGTTTCGGCGCGCCCCAAGCGATCAATCGCTTCGGCCAATTCCGATTGATCGACAATTGTGAAAAATGGCTTTGCTTCCACCTTTGCCGATAAGCGGTTCATGGTTTCTTCTGCGCTCGCCACTGCGGCATACTGCGCAATGATGGCCTCGCGCGTCACTTGAGGTTGTGTTGCTGGTCGCTCGATGGGTTGTGTGTCACCATCCCACCAACTCCCGTTTTTTAGTGCCATACTCATTTCTCCCTTAGATTGATAAACGAAAATTTCAAATTTAGAAATTACGCACCTGCGTAAAATTCAAGCCAATTGCTTTTTGTTGATGAGCTTCAGCTTCTTGCTGATCCGATCTGTTTCTAGCAGCGCGGCATCATAGCCACTTTCCAGCAACAAATTCAGGATATTTAGAGCGTTTACGTTGTCCTTGAAAGCATTCATGAGCACAACAAGGATTTTTTGTACATCTGCGTCACTAAGTTCTTCACCGCTCTCTAGTGCAGAGCCGACTTCGACAATAGCTACATCAAGATCAGCATCTAAATTACGTGCCAAGTCTCTAAGCATTTCTAAAACAGGTCGAGCACGATAAGGCAACCGTTCGCGGCTTATGTTTTTACTGCTCACGGCAAAACTCTGCCTTTGAACGTATATCGTCCAATTTAGCCCGCACTTTTAAGCGAGCCTCTTCACGTGTTATTTTTTTATCGGGTTGTATTGTGTTCATCTGCTGTTTTCTAGTTGCCCTCCTAGCTGCTTTCTTTTCCTGATTAGCTTTGACATCCGCGAAAATAATTGACGCTAGCCCTGTGGCAAGCCCTGCAGTAAAGGCGATCCAAACCCAATTGCTGTGTGGCCGTTTCATCTTCATAAATTCACCCCAGATTCACCCCAACTTCGCCACATTCTAAATTTCCTTGATATTCTGGCTTTAAACGTTCACTTGGAGGTTGTTCTATGCTTTTTCTCCTTTCATATCCAGATTTAATCAGCTTAATCAATAGAGGGGTTGCGCTTTCAACAACATCGCTCAAGTTCTTCCCTGCAACGGACGAAGTCTCACAAGTTAGATTCATCGTGCAATCTCTCTTTTTGATTGCTTTGTGGCAATGCCGTATTGAGACATGTATTTGTACAGTGTCTCTCTTGACACACTCAGGTTTCGAGCAGCCTGAGTTAGGCTTCCAGCTTGTTCGATGGCCGTTTCTAGGTATTCTCTGAAGCTCATTCCGGCCGCCTTCGCTTCATTTTTTAACCGAATGGATTTGTCATTCATCCAACCCTCCTTACTAAATATGACAACTTTTTATTGATAAGTTTATCAACACAAAGCATATAGCAAACCCTTAATGTTGTCAAGTTTGACAACAAGGCATGTTAAGTTTCGCATAGAGGGACGTTTGACAATAATTTATAATCAAGTTTATCAATCCCTGGAAAAGAATCATGAAAAAAAAGCGAACATTGGTGTTTAGAGGCGATAGAATGCAGTTGATTCGCAAGCAACAAAATAAAACGCAAGAGGATGTTGCGTTAGCGATAGGCATTGAAGTTGGGCAAGTCAGTAAATATGAAAATCAAAAGAACGATCCATCTCCAGAGATGCTCGTTCGTATATCAAAATTTTTAGATGTTAGTGTTGATTATCTTTTAGGGTTAGTCGATACGCCCAAGGCATATCTTCAAGAAGAGGCATTAACTGCGCAAGAAAAAATGCTATTGGAAACGTTTAGATCAAAAGCTCAATAGCAATGGCATATAGAGTTTTGGGCAACAATCGTAACAAACGCATGGCAACGCGCTTTATCTTCCCCCCATTGCGATAATGCGCAATCAAAAGTAATTCGTATTCATCCATATGGTAACACCCGTTTTGTTAGAAGTTGTAACAATATACTAACAGCGTATACGAACATTTGTTTCATGTCAACTCATTTTGCACCCGTTTCTGGATAAAACTATGACCGAAGAAATTCGTTATCAACATCTCATTCGCCAAGACTGCCCGTTACCTGCTGGAACCCCTGTTATGGTGTATTGCAGAGATAGCGGTGGTGAGGAGCAAGAAAGAAGTGTTGGGCAACAAATAGAGGTTGCTAAAGAATACTGTCGTGTGCATGGCCTTATTTTGGAACACGTCTATAGAGATGATGCTAAGGTCAGCACAAACACCGAAAAGCGCGATGAGCTAAAAGCGATGCTCGCTGAAGTGCGGAAGCGATTTAAGCTTATTAATGATCGCGGGAAGCGTGAAGTATTCAGAAAGAGTTATAAATTAGGGCTGATTTTCTGGAAATCTAACCGCCTTGGGCGTGATTCACTTGAAGCTAGCCATATACGCACCGATATTCGTATGCGCGGAATCACGATTATAGATTTAATCACTTCTGCAAACACCGGCAACCAAGCAATGGATTCCCTCATTGAAGCTTTCCAGCAATGGCAGGACGAACAGACACTGGAAGAAATGTCGCAAAATATTCAGCGCGGCCTTGTGGAGTTGGTCACGTTGCGCGATAACGACCCCGGGTTCAAAGCCCTCAATCCTCAATTCCCAGAAACAGGCGGTTATTTAGGGATACTCCCGGGTCACGTTCCCGCAGGCTTTAAAGCCGAGCGGATTGCCATCGGCATACGCGAAAATTCCACACGGCGAGCACGAGAATATCATTACGCCCAGCGTATCGTCCCTAACCATGAAGACGGTAGTTGGGAGCGAAGCCGAAGAGCATGGGAAATGCGCATTGAAGGCCGAACCCTAGCAGAGATTTTAAAAGAAACTCAATTGTTCAAAACCGTCGCTGGGTTTTCTCGATTTTTCAAAAACCGTATCTATATCGGTGAGTTATCTTATGGTGGGCGTATATATAAAGATTTTGTCCCTGCACTAATACCAGAAGAATGGTTTGAACTTGAGCAAGCCCGTAGTCAGGAAGTGAAGAAGAAACTTCAAAAACAAAAAACAAAAAAGGAGCTTGAACCGCGCCGCATTACCTCCCGCCATCTATTGTCGGGGTTAGTGTATTGCGGGGCTATTGATGGGCATGAACACGCAATGTCGGCTGATACAAGCACAACAAGAGGCGGTAAGTTCCGCAATGACTATTACGTATGCAATACAATGAAGAAATCGCGAGGGCAAGCTTGTAGCGCAAAGCGTGTCAATGCACGGCGATTAGATGCCGCCGTTATATCGGCCATCATAACCAACATCCTCAATGTGGAAACTCTTTCACCTATTGCGCAGAAAATTGCGCAAGGTTTGAATGAGCGTAATGATGATATAGCGTCTCGAATGAAGATTGCTAATTCTAAATTGACGAAAGTCAATAACGCCATTGAGAACTTAACAGATTCTATTGAGGAATTAGGATTATCACCTACGCTTAAAAAGCGACTTTTGGAACGCGAAGAAGAAGCCTATCTGATTAATCGTGAAATCCAACAATTAATGGAATTAGCGACTGAGAAGAGGGATATTCCTCAGCATTCAACAGAGCAATTAGCGGACTGGATTGAAATTTTACAAACAGAGCTATTAGAAGGTGATCACTTGGTGGTGCGGGAAATATTGAAAACGTTTATTGAGAAGATTGTCGTTTCTGAAAATGATGGCAAAATCTTTTATACTTTTGCCCGGTCAGAAATTCTCGGATACGTTAAATGTGCCTGGAGGGATTCGAACCCCCGACTTTTTGCTCCGTAGGCAAACGCTCTATCCGCTGAGCTACAGGCACATGAACCTGCTAAAAGAATAGCACAGGGAAATTACGCAATCAAGCCCAAAGTTGGACAGAGAGAAGGTGACTTCCGAAAAAAGCCCCCTTCTCTCTTAGGGATTATTGACTTAAGGTTTCCAACGTCAGTGCAAATGAACCTGCTGAATTTTGATACCCCGCAATTTCGATGGAATATTCACCATCAGATGGGACCCAAAAGTTCATAATTCGGCTGTCATAAAAACCAAGTTCAGAAATGCCACCCCCGTGATCGTCGTTGCTGGCGACCACAATGCCATTTTCATCCAAAATTGAGACGCGTGGGTCTAAGCTGATGCTCAACGCACGCACGCTCAGGGTCACAAAATCACCTTCAGAGAAGGTCATCACTTGGGAATAAGTGCGGTTGGGTTCCACTTCGGCGGTGAAAACTTCTTCCACACCGCGACCTAATGGGGCATTTTGAGCGATGCGCTCAATGCGCAGTTCATACTCACCAACACCCCCGTTATACCCTGTGATCACCACGTCGTAAGTACCCGAGTTTTGCAAAATGATATTGCCAATGCGCGCATCGGTATACATGAGTTCACGATCCGATGAACCGTGATCATCATTACGGGCGATGAACCGAGTTTCCCCTTCAGCGTACAGGGCAACTTGTGGGTCAAGAGTGGAACGACTGAAAACAGTGATCTCGTACACATCCCCTGCGAGGCCGTCAAATTGATGAACGGCTTCGATTCCGGTGAGGTTACCCTCAGTCGTGATGACGCTTCCTTCACTGCTGGATTGTGCCGTGTTGCTGCCACTTGAAACGACGCTGAGTTCAAAGGTGCCGCCTGTGTCAGCATACCCTGTAACGCGGATGCGATATACGCCCGCACGCGGAATTTGCAGGTTAGCAATTTGAGAGTCGTATATGGCGAGGTTGGAATCCGCGCCACTATGATCATCATTTTCGGCGATCAATGATCCATCGGGTGCATAAACAGCCAGCTTAGGATCAAACATATTATCGGTTGCACGGGCTGAAATGGTGATGACCATCGGCCCGGGAATTTCTAATTTATAGTCGTATGCGCTGTTCGCCATCACCGTCGCATCAAGAAGGACGGGCGAAAGTTCTTCTGCCACGACATTATCTTGTTCTTCGCTGGCAATGGGCGCAGTGGTTGGTACGGTGGTGGGCATCACCAATTGCGGTTGGGTCAAAGCAGGCAGGGTGTCCGTGTCGGTGACTAACACTTCAACACGGCCAAATGCCGCCCCACTAAATGAGCCTAAGCGCACCGTGATGGGCGCGGTTGTTGAGAGGGTGACTTCCTCAATAAACGCGTCGTAAGGGTCTAATGTAGCGCTGTTCTGGGCATTATCATCGTTAAAGGCAATACGTTGACCGGAACCGTCGAGTAATTCCAGTGTCGTATCGACCACGCCAGAAACTTCAAGGCTTCGCGCCGCAACAAAAATTGTTTCGCCTTGGGTTCCCGTATAGGAAAGGTCTATACTCCCTGTGCCATCTAATTGAACGATCTGTGGGACGTTTAAGCTCAGTTCAACGGGAATATTCTCTTGTGCAAATCCATAAGCGGGGATGCTGATGAGAAGGCCACAAACAGCAAAACGTAGAAATTTAGAGACTGATGTTCTCATAGATGTGTTCTCCGGTCTACCTCGTTGAAAATGGGCTGGCAATTTGCCAGCCCAATAAAACGTAATTCTGAATAGATGGAAACCGAGCTTATGAATTGCCACTTTCAAGGGTGAAATTTTCTGGGGCAACTACCGCTTCAGCTTCATCAAAGCTGGCTAAAGCCACATCGAAGTTGAACAAGATGGTGCCTTGCAAACCCATCGCCGCAGGCAAAGGCAAGTTGACATCTACCACGGCGCGGTCTAAGTAATTGGTGGAGGTATCCACAAATTGGTCAAAGGTGATGGAAGCATTGCCAAACATTTGGCTCATCATCGTGCCCAATTGTTGTAATTCAGCGTCGCTCATTTGTTGTAATGAGGTGTCGCCGGTGGTGGCGCTGGTGAACAGTTGCAAGAATGCAGGTTGACCAAATAGATCGGACAAGCTGAGTTCGGTGCTGAAGTGAGCGCTGCCGTCCATATCATCCAAACGAGATTGGAAGATGAAGGTTTCGGGGTCTAATGCTGAAAGGCCAGCCATCGCTTGGCTGAAACCGGGGATTTCTGCAAGGGCAGAAATATCACCACTGGCGATTTCTTCAGGGTCTACAGAAATACCTGCGCCTGAACTAAACCCTTGGGTGAAGTTGGAGGCAAAGTCTTCTGCTGTAATGCCGTGCCATTCGCCTTCAGCCAACACATAGACCATGCTATCGACAAAGCGAAGTTCTAAATCTACAGGGGTTTCTTCGCCATTAGCTTCAACCGAACCGCTGACTGCAAGTGAGAATGAAGGGTTGTTGGCATCGGTGAAAACGACGCCGTTGCCGACAATATTTGCAACCGCACCGGCTCCGCTGACGTCGGCATCTAAGGCCAACGCGAAATCATAGCTGAATGAGCTGGCAGCAGCGGTTGACATCAACGCATTGTTCAAAAGGGTTGTGTCGTCTTCGTTTAAAGTGCTACCTTGAGAAAACGCTGGGATCGAAATTGCTAAGGCTGATAAGGTGGTGAGGCCAAGCAAACGCATTTTATTCATGGCTTAATTATTGCTCCTATAACCGTTTAAAATCATTCATGTAGATATATGATGATACAATCACAGTGTAAGGGGAAGTAGGATGAACGTCAAACGTGAATTCTGCAAAAATGCTGTAAAAAATTATTAAAATAGGCGAAAGTGACTTCATTTCAGTGAAGCCATAGATGCGTATGAAGCCCCTTTGAATAGAGCAGACGTAGGTTGTCAACTTGTGGGTTTAACGTTATTCTGGCACTGGATAATGTTGGATTTTTCAACAAGGTGAGTAATGAACTCAAAAAGAAAGATCAGCAGTCATTCCAAGCGGCATCGTTTCAGTCAATTCAGCCTCGCGTTGTTTGCGGGTGTGATTGGCTTAAGTGCCTGCGGAACAGACGCTACTGAAGTTGCACAACTTCCCCCTACAGAAACCTTAGCGCCGATTGTGAGCAATACCCCGCGTTTTACGGCAACGTTGATCCCAACTGATACAGCACGGCCTACAGAAACTTTAACCCCGAGCGAGACGCCCGTACCGCCAACGCCTTCCAATACCTTCACGCCTTCCGCGACACCTCAAATTGAGGGCAGTGTGAACTCGCTTCAAGATGTCAACGTGCGCAGTGGCCCGAATGTGCAATCCCCTGCCTTTGCGGTTTTACGCCCGGGCACAGGGTTTGTTGTGTTAGGCACCAATGAAGAAGGGAACTGGTTTAATATCCGCCTTGAAGATGGCACAGAAGGCTGGATTTCATCCCAACTGGTGCGTTTGCAACCCACCCAAACGTCCATTCCTTCATTAACCCCCACGCCTGACCTCACGCTGTTAGCGCAGGGAACGCCGTTACCAACTTCGGTGATTGGGGGACAGCCGATCACGCCGACCCCGCCACGTTCTTTAGTGCTGGCCGAAACGACGGATGAGACGTTAGAAGAAACACAAACGACGACATCATCTATTGTTCAACCGCCCAACATCGCGGCGATACAACAAACCGCAACGGCATTGGTGAGCATTGGCATCCCGATTGTTGCCACGTCGGAACGTCCATTGGGCGGGCCAACAGGTGGCCCTATCCTCAGTGGATCGCCCACCGTCGTACCTGCAACCCCCGCAGGTACGGCACAAGTAGGGAACGCGGTCGATGTCCTCGCATATTGTGATGATCGTTCGTTCGGTGCGCCCGCGCCGACCACGCTGGCGGCAGGTTCTACGATTGATATTTTCTGGAGCTGGTACGCAAGCACCCCTGAATTGGTGCGCGAACACATCGCCGCCGCCAACTATGATATTCGTTTGGATGGTGAACGGATCGCGAATTGGCGTAGTTATGCGGAAGGGCGTTTGCGCCAAGAAAGCGGAAATTATTATCAATACTGGTTTGCGCCTTCGCCCGTGTTGACAGCAGGTGAACATCAAATCACCTATACGCTCACATGGAGCGAAGTCATCAGCGACGGCTATGCAGATTTTGGGCCGGGCACAGGAAATGTGATGCTCACGGGGACGTGTACATTCACCGTGCGCTAGAGACGGCATAAAAAAGGGCATCTTCTAAAAATGAGATGCCCTTTTTATTTCTATTTATCTCGCGACGGTTTGCGCGTCTTCTTGGGTGGGGTATCGGGTGTGATGACCACCTTTTGATTACGGATGCGCGTATCTTTTAGCGACTGCATGACTTTTTGTGCATCACCCGTAGGGACATCGACCAGCGTGAAATTCTCGTAAATTTCAATCGCACCAATCGAACGTCCGGGGATATCGGCTTCATTGGCAATCGCGCCGACGACATCACTGGGGCGCAAGCCATCTTTACGGCCGATGCTCATCTTCAAGCGGGTCATATTGGCTTCCCCACCGCGAGAAGGTTTGCCCTTGCGTTCGCCACCACGTTCATTGCGATCACGGCCTTCACGCTTCCGTGAGGTGGGCATGTCTTCGGGTTCAGCAAGGTTGACATCGCTCAGTTCGGGCGTTTCACCCATCATCAATTTGAGCGCAACCGCCGCGATGTCGAGCAAGGTGTATTCTTCGCTCAGTTCTTCGGCCATATTGAGGTAGGTATCTAAATCACCTTCTTCAATCGTTTCGGCAATCGACTTCTTGAGCTGTTCGTTGCGTCGTAACAACACATCATCCGCAGTGGGAAGACGCATCTTTTGTAAGCCATTGTTGGTCGTGCGTTGGATCATCTGTAAGAGATACCCTTCGCGACGGGTCACTAACGAGATGGCACTGCCGGAACGTCCAGCGCGCCCAGTACGGCCAATCCGATGGATGTAACTTTCAGTGTCTTGAGGCAGATCATAGTTAATGACGTGCGACACACTTTCAACATCCAACCCGCGTGCCGCCACGTCCGTCGCAATTAACAATTCAACTTGCCCACTGCGGAAACGTGCCATCACGCGGTCACGCTGAGCTTGGCTTAAATCCCCATGCAGCATTTCGGCGGCATGCGCGCGCGCCATCAAACGCTGACCCAACGCATCCACTTCCAGTTTGGTACGGCAGAAGATGATCGCGGAGGTGGGTAATTCATAATCCAAAATACGCGCCAACATCTCAAATTTATCGCGCTTACCTACTTCATAATAGATTTGGCGAATTTGCGACGTGCTTTTCTGTTGTTTCGCTACGGTGATGCGTTCCGCATCGTGCATGTATTTTTGCGCAAGGTTGACAATCGCGGTGGGCATCGTGGCCGAAAATAACGCTGTTTGTCTTTCTTGGGGGGTAGCGCTCAAAATGGTTTCGATGTCTTCGATAAAGCCCATGTTGAGCATTTCGTCGGCTTCGTCCAAGATGACGGTGCGTATATGATCTAATTTGAGCGTGCGTCGCTTCAAGTGGTCGATGATACGGCCGGGCGTCCCGACCACCACTTGTACGCCACGTTCTAAAGCGCGAAGCTGTCGTTCAATGGGTTGACCGCCGTAAACGGGCAAAATTGATACGCGCTGATATTTGCTATAAGACTGAAAGGCTTCTGCAACCTGTATTGCCAATTCGCGGGTTGGGGTCAGTACCAACGCTTGCGGTGCGCGAACCGATGGATCTAACAGGTCAATAATGGGCAAGGCAAAGGCGGCGGTTTTCCCCGTCCCTGTTTGCGCTTGCGCAATCACATCGTGACCTTCCAACACCAACCGAATGGTTTGAAGTTGGATGGGGGTGGGTTCTTCATAACCCAGTTCGGTAATCGCCTTGAGCGTTGGCTTACTTAACCCAAGTTCCGAAAATAATGCAACCACAAAGATTTCTCCAAATTAACGCCATGTGTAATGAGTATGTAAGTATATACAAATTATTATTCATTGTGAAATCGGATTTGTTCAGAGGCCTTGATTGCGGTTTGTGACGGGTCAAAACAGCATTTATTGAGGGAAACTGCGACATTATGATGAAGGGACACCCTCTCTTATCCTTCAGATGAGAGAGGGATGTTTTGAGCAAGCTACTGAATGGGTTTAGCTGGCGGCTTCCGTCGCTTCGGCGGTAGCAGGGACAGCTACAAATTCAATTTCCAGCAGCACTTCGTCGGTGACATTGGCGACGGTCTGCACAGATGGAATTTGCAGGTTAAAGTCACTACGCAGAACGTTTGCCGTTCCAAGCCCTGAAATGCGCGTTTCAGATTCTGGGGTGATGGTCACTTCAAACACAACTTCATTTGTCGTATCCACCAACGTTAAATTACCCGCTACGGTGATGGTAAAAGGTTCGCCAATGGTGATGCTTTCTGGCAAGCCTTCCACGCGGGTTGGGGTGAAAGTGGTAAATTCATAGGCATCTTCAGCCGAACGCAAAATCGATTGACGAATTTGGCGGTTCCGTTGATCACTGTTGGTTGCGAGTGTGCGTACGTTGATTGTGATCGGCCCGAGGATCGTATTCGACGGTTGTTCAAAATCGACATTGATTTGTCCGGCCACTTGATCGGTTGTTCCCACAACGGTAGTTGGGCTTCCCATCAGTTCTTCATTCAGGGTAAACCGAACTTCAGATTCAGTGGAGTCAATCGAAAAGATCGTCCCACCGCTCGATGCAGTTTCACCTGAAACTTCTTGAGTAATCTCTTCGGCTTCAATTTCACGGCTGGCTTCACCCGTACCGCCCCGGTTTAGAAAAAGAAATACACCCACAGCAAGGACAACAAGAATAACGAACCCACCGATCAATTTCGCATTTCGACTCATATACCATTCCTTTTGCTATGTTGAATAAGCACTGATGTATTAAACGTATAGATGATGTGAGTTGGATGAGTTTTGAGCAGATTTTACAGACTTTTAACAACTTCACCTTTCGCTGAGACTCAGTATAATGGAACAAATAGAAAATTTAACGATAAAGAGTGATCATTTATGTCTACACTTATGAGTCATCTTTCGCCTGTATGGGCACATTTAACCACCATTCAGCCCGTCCGTTCTGAAGGGGTTTATCTTTATGAAGCGGATGGAACGCGCTGGACAGATTTTACAAGCGGGATCGGCGTGACCAATACGGGGCATTGTCACCCGCGTGTGGTCGCGGCGATTCAAGAACAGGCGGGGAAGTTACTTCACGGGCAAATTAATATCGTCGTCGCACCCGCGGCGATTGCCTTGAGTCAAGCGCTCAACGAAATCACCCCCGCATCCATCGACACGTTCTTCTTCTCCAACAGTGGTGCAGAAGCGGTAGAAGGCGCGGTGAAACTGGCGCGTCACGCGACCAAAAAGACCAACATCATCGTTTTTCAGGGAAGCTTTCACGGACGTACCGCGCAAACGATGGCGATGACCATGAGCAAGACCGTCTACCGCGCAGGGTATCAACCCCTGCCGGGGGGAATTTTTGTCGCACCTTTCCCGTTTGTGTACGAGTATGAACGCAAGTTTGGCTGGACAGAAGCGCAAACAGTCGCCTATTGTCTGGAGCAAATGCACCTGCTTCTGAAAACACAAACCGCCCCGGTCGAAACCGCTGCGATTGTGATCGAACCGGTGTTGGGCGAAGGGGGTTATGTCCCCGCGCCCAAAGCATTCTTAGAAGGCTTGCGCGAAATCTGCGATGAACACGGCATTTTGCTCGTCGTCGATGAAGTGCAAACAGGGTTTGGTCGTACCGGTAAAATGTTTGGCATCGACCATTCCGGCGTCTCGCCCGACATCATGATCATGGCGAAAGGCTTGGGCAGTGGGGTTCCCATCTCTTGCGTGGGTGCTTCAGCGGAAATCATGTCACGTTGGGGCGTAGGCTCACACGGGGGCACGTATGGAGGGAACGCGCTGGCGACGGCGGCGGCGTTGGCGACCATCCAAGTGTTGCGCGAAGAAAGCTTATCGGAACAAGCGGCCCAACGCGGGATGCGCCTCACCGAAGGGTTACGCGCCTTACAAGCTGAATTCCCGATCATTGGTGACGTGCGTGGGCAGGGCTTGATGATTGGCACAGAATTTGTGCGCTCTGGAAAACCCGACACGGCAGTAGTGAAGAAGATTCAGGCGGCTTGTGCCGAAAAACGTCTGTTACTGCTCACCTGTGGCGCGTATGAAAATGTCGTCCGTTGGATTCCGCCGTTGGTGGTGAGCGATGATCAAATTGATGAAGCGCTCCAAATTTTCGCTGAAGCTGTTGCCAGCGCTATTTAAGTTGTATTGAGGAGAGGTGTACTTCTCCACGTTGAGTGTGAGGAGTACACCAGCCCATGACACAGAATCACTTTCAAAACCTGCCCCGCCTCAAAGGCCAACTGTTGAAGTGGGTGGGCAATAAACAACGGTCTGCGCCTCAAATCATCCAGCATTTCCCTGCGCATTTTCAAACCTACTATGAACCATTTTTAGGGTCGGGGGCGGTCTTAGCGACACTTTCCCCGTCGCGGGCTGTGGCTGGCGATATTCTGGCGCCCCTCATCGACATTTGGCAGTGCCTGCGCGATGATCCCGATGGTCTATTTGAAGCGTATGTCGCGCGTTGGCAGCTATTGATGAACGGTGAGGATAAGATTTCCGCTTACGAGCGCATCAAAAGTCGATTTAATCAACACCCCAATGGCGAAGACTTGTTATTTCTTTCGCGTGCGTGTTATGGCGGGGTGGTACGCTTTCGTAAAAACGGCGTGATGAGCACGCGCTGTGGCATCCATGAGCCGATGAAGCCCCGCAATTTTGCGCGTCGGGTGCGCGCATGGCATGAGCGCGTCCAAACAGCAGAGTTTTACCATGCTGACTTTCAAATGCTCATGCAAAGCGCAAAACGGGGTGACTTGGTCTATTGCGACCCGCCCTATCACAACGCCCAACCGATTTTGTACGGGGCGCAAACCTTCAGCATCGAGCGCTTATTCAGCGTGATTGAGCAAGCCCACGCGCGGGGCGTGTATGTCGCGTTGAGCTTGAACGGCAATAAAAAGACATCCGTTCATACCCCCTCGTTAGAGATTCCCAAAGGGTTGTTCCAGCAAGATATTTATATTCCTGTGGGGCGTTCGATGTTGCAACGCTTCAAGATGGAGGGGCAAACCCTAACTGATGAAAACAATACCGAACGGTTATTGTTGACCTACGCATAAATGCAACGTGTAGGGTCATCTGTGCGTATACATGAAAAATTATAATTTTTCATGACGATAAATTTCATGCCAAAAATGAAACTACGCTCTAGAACGCTACTTTTAATCATTCACCTGATTGCTTATCTGGCGCTATTCATTCATACCTCTGGAGCCATTTGGGGAAACTATTCCAACGGTCTCGCAATCAGTTACTTTAATATACTTTTTATGTGGCTTCCCTTTGTTTTAAGCCATGTTGCCCTCTACTTTTATACGTTGCGCGGGTCAAATCACGCACAGGTGACGGATCGCCAAGCGTATCTCGAAGGTTATAAAGACGGCGTTCAACAGGTGATGGAACACACCCGAAGCCCCGCATTGATGTTAGAAGAAGATGGAGAACTGTACGAGCTGCCCGCCAAGCGAAAGAACCAACGAGAGTCATGACCTCAATCGCTGTTGAATCACGTTCGTCTCGCTCATTTTTTAGCTCACCTCACGGGTGGAGGCACTGAAGCATGCGAAAAGTTATTGTGATTTCTCACCTTTCCCTTGATGGAGTCATCCAAGCGATGGGCGGGCCAGATGAAGATACCAGCGGGGGTTTTGCCTATGGGGGCTGGATCGCCCCGTATTCCGACAGTCTGCTTGGGACGGTCATTCAACAGGAAATGAGCATGCCGTTTGACCTACTGATTGGGCGTAAAACCTTCGATATTTGGGAACCTTACTGGCCGAATCATGGGGATATTTGGCCTCAAGTCAACAGCGCCACCAAGTACATCGCCTCGAACACGGTCACATCCAGCGCGTGGCAACCGACGGTCTTTTTAGCGGGGGATGTCGCGGGAAAAGTGCGCGAATTGAAACACCAAACCGCGCCCGACTTGCACGTTTATGGCAGTGGAAATCTTTTACAGACGCTCTTTCAGCATGATTTGGTCGATGCGTTATGGCTCAAGATATATCCGCTGATATTAGGCAGTGGCAAGCGCTTGTTTGGTGAGGGGGTCATCCCCGCTGCCTTCAAGATGACCCAAAGCCAAGTGACCTCAAAAGGCGTGATCGTCGCCAATTACGAGCGCGATGGCGCGGTCACAACAGGCCGTGTTGACGATGATTCTCCAGCCTAGAGAAATGGATTAAAAAAAGCACCTTCCACAGGGGGGATATTCGCCTCATCCCCTCTCGAAACTGATACGCCTCTGTGAAGGTTTAATCGCATCTATTTTAGAATTTAAATCGATTTAAATTTGTGTTCATCCTGCTTCTATTCAGAGCTTCTCAATAAATAAATTAATCTTGTATTGAAGTGAAACCCACCTTGCCTTCAGCGTAGCTGTGATCTTAACCATTGGCGTGGAAACTACGTAGGCACTCGGTTAGCATCGCTCTCCGGTTATCAAGACCAAATTCAAACAAATATCCGCTTTTGAAGCGCGCATTTGTCTCACAGTCCTATTTATCACACAATGTTTTAAGGATACTGTATGAAATTCCGTAGTGTTGCTTTATTGGCTGTGGCGAGCATGCTGACGATCAGCATGATGCCTGTGGCCGCACAAGATAATCCTTTTCCTGTTAGTGTCGAACATCAATATGGCACGACCGTCATCGAAGCTGCCCCGCAGCGCGTGGTAGCGCTCGGCTACACGGAACAAGATTTCCTGTTGTCATTAGGGGTGACGCCGGTTGCAGTACGTTATTGGTACGGCGAAGAAGATGCGATCATGCCTTGGGCGGAAGATTATGTTGAAGGCGAACGCCCTGTTGTATTGAACATGCCGTTCAACAACTTAAGTTATGAAGCGATTTTGGCCTTACAGCCCGACTTGATCAGCGCGGTGACCGCTGGCCTAAGCGCCGAAGAATACGAACTGTTGAGCCAAATTGCCCCGACCATTTCTCAAAGTGGCGACTACATCAATTTTGGGATGCCGTGGCAAGAAGCGCAACTCTTGATTGGGCAGGCGCTCGGCAAAGGTGAAGAAGCCGCCGAAATTGTCGCCAATGTAGAAAGCCAATTTGCAGACGCACTCACTGCCAACCCCGAATTAGAAGGAAAAACCGTTGCCGTCACTTATTACAGCGAAGGCACATTTGGTTTTTACACCGACCAAGATGCACGTGGACGTTTCTTCACCGACTTGGGTTTTGTTGTCCCTGAAGAAATGGTCGAAATTGCGGGCGAATCCTTCTATGCCAACTTGAGCACAGAACGTTTAGATTTACTCGATCAAGACTTGATCGCCATCCTCAACCTGCAATTTGTCGAAGGTGGACGCGAAACCATCGAATCTGACCCGCTGTTCAGTCAATTGAGCGCGGTGCAAGAAAGTCGTATTCTGTATTTTGATGAAGTGGCCGAAAATGCGTTGGGCTTCAGCACACCTTTGAGCTTACCCTATGCGTTAGAAGCAGTTTTGCCTGAAATCGAAAATATGTATGCTGACCTTGCCGACGCAAGCACCGAAACCGTCGCTTGTGAAGCGGGTTTCCGCTGGTTCGAACATCAATATTTAGGGTCTGACCCGCTGTGTATTCCCGAAGCGCCGGAACGGATTGCGGTGCTCGACCTTTCCCCGCTCGAAGTGGCGTTGATTCAAGGCATTGAACCTGTCGCCATGTACGGCTACGGCCGTGACTTGATCGTGCGTAGCAATCCGAACCTGACGATTGATGTCACGGGTCTGACCGCTAACACTGCGGATGTGGGAAATGCCGCCACCGTCAACCTCGAAGCGCTGTTAGCGTCTGATCCTGATTTGATCATCGCCAGTGCCTTCACCGCCACCAGCGCAGGCTTGGATACGTTGCAAGCGATTGCGCCCACCGTCATCTACAGCTACCCGTTAGAAGTGAGCGAATATCGCAGCAGCGTCGAATTTGTGGCAGACGTTTTGAATACGCCCGAAGTCGCTGACGAACTGCTCGGTCAATTAGATGCCCGCCTTGCAGACTTCCGCGCGTTGATGGCAGACACCCCCACCAACGTCTCATTGGTTCGCTTACGCGATACGTTGGTCTTGTTTGTCAGCGGGTCGTTTGGCGACACCTTGATCCATGAAGCAGGCCTAACCCGCCCCGAACAACAACAAGCCTATGACCTTGACTTCGTCATCAACGAAAACGATAGCTGGGTAGGCTTTGATGTGAGCGAAGAAAACCTGCCGTTGATCGACGCGGAAAACATCTTCATTTGGACTGCTTCTTCGACCAGCGTTCAAATTGAAGAAGAAGCGCGCGCGGTCATCGCGACGTTACAAGAAAACCCGCTGTGGAATACCTTGTCTGGCGTGCAAAATGAACATCTGTTTGTGGTCGGCTCTCACTGGCAAGGGTTCGGCATCTTCGAAGCGCACGCTGCGCTAGATGATCTGTTCCGCTATATTGCTGGGGTAGACCCGCAAGAAGTGTCACCTAACCCATTCTTCACTGCGGAATAAAAACGTAGTCCATAACAAAAAGGGCATCCTCAAATCTGGATGCCCTTTTTGTTTTAGTCACTCTGCGTCAGCGCGATCAGACCGTCCGCAAGGCTTCCGCGAAAACAGGCTTTATCATGCCCGCCGTTAAACTCGCGATACGTGACTTCATAACCTTTGGCTTTGAGGATGCTGTGTAAATGGCGCGTGGGTGAAATCAACACCCATTCCTGTAACCCCACTTCGATATAAAAGCGCACAGGTTGTGGTGGCAAACGGGCAAACTGCGCCGTGAGCCATTCGCTGTCCACATCAAAACGCGAGCCGTTCGCCCACCAAAACGAACCGGATTGAGAGAGTACGTTTCCGAACCGTTCAGGTGCGACCAGCCCCGCCAAAGCGGATGTCAGCCCGCCGAGACTTAACCCGCCCATGATCGTGTGCGCGGGGTCATCGGTGATATTCCAATGCGCGCTGGCCCATGTCATCAGCTCATCTTTGAGGAAGTGGATGAAGGGAAGATGCCCCGCCATTTCGCGCACGCGCGTGTCAAAGTCGAGCGCGTCGGGAAGCAGCGCCACCAACGGCGGTATTTTCCCCTGTTCGATCAGGTCATCCAAAATCGTCACGATGCGTTCATCTTCTATCCACAGTTGACCGTCTAACAGCACGAACACCGTATGAGGCGGATTTTCCGAAGAATAGCCGACAGGGGTATACACATGCACCCGACGGGTATTGCCGAGCGTGGGGCTGTGTAACTCATGTTGGGTGAGTTGGCCTTTCGCATCACGTTGAGCAGGGATCAACCCATGTTGAGCAGGCGCGTCAGGCAGTTCGACCAGCGAAAAGTCTTGTACCCGCTTTGGATTGAATGGGTCAGGGATGGCGGTTTCGACGGCGTGCCACCAGCGTTCCAAAAGGGAACGGGGCGCAGGTGCGCCTACGGCAACGGCTCGTTCAACCAAACGAGCGACATACGCACCTAACACGGGCGGTTCTTGAGAAACGGAAAACGGCGCGAGTTTGTAGGATGCGCGCCAGTCTGAACGGATGCGATAACTGCGAAACCAGATGTCCGTATGCGGAATATGTTCCATGATGCTGGCCTCAAACACGCTGACATCGGTGAATTTATTCGCCAGAATCACCACCTGTTCGAGGTTATCCCCACGCCATAAAAACGTGACGACGCGGTGTTCAGAGTCGTTTTCAATCGGTTCGACCAGCGGGGTTCCGTGACGCGCCACCTCATCCCAAAAGGATGGGATCGCGTTTGAATCACCTTGTGCCAACGCAGCCTTGAACGCTTCGATGCGCGGGCTAGTGACGATTTCAGGGGCGTGCGGTTTGGGAAGTTGTGGCGGGATGGTGCTGTGGCGCGTCACTTGAATTGGATTCAGCGTCGGCGTTGAATCGTGTTCATCTTCGGTTTGCCAGCTTCGTGTTAAGGTGATGAGGCCATCGGCAAGTCCCCCACGCCAACAAACATAATCATGCCCGCCGTTGTGTTCACTGTAGGTGAGAGGATAGCCTTTGGCGACCAGCATATCACGTAAATGCCGATTGCACGCCAACAGCATCCATTCTTGCCAGCCTACGCTGACATAAAAGCGCAGAGGCAAGACCTCTTTCAACCCAAACTGACGCACCAACCATTCGCTATCCTCGTGGTAGACATCATCTTCTTTCCACCAGAACGAGCCGGATTGTGAGAATAAATTACCGAAACGTTGGGGCGCATAAAACCCTGCATAAGCCGACGTTAACCCGCCGTAACTTTGCCCGGTGATGATCGTTTGAGCGGGGTCATCGGTGACGTTCCACGATTGTTTCAACCACGGGAAAAGTTCATCGGTCAAAAAGTCGATGAACTGCGGGTTACACGGCAGTTCGTTCCCGCGCGTTGCGTTATCGATAGCATCCACCGCCACCGCGATCATGGGCGGAATTTCGCCCGCTTCGATCAGGTTATCCAGCGTGGTTTGGAGCGACATAAAATTGGCCCAGACTTCGCCATCCAACAATACCAACACAGGATAGGGGGCATGAGATGGGGTGTAATGCGCGGGTTGATACACCCAAATGTCCCGTTCATTTTTTAAAATGGCGCTGGTCACACGGTGTTGGCTAAGCTGTCCCTGTGGCGTGTTGTCCCGTTGTTGCCACCATTCATGAGGCGGGGCTTGGGGCAGTTCCAGCACCGATAGATCATCTTTGCCGCGTCGTGCGGGGAAGATTTTTGTATTCAGCGGGTCGTGTGACGTGTTGGTGATGATCGCCAGCCATTCGTCGCGGTTCTTTTCGCCTGTGGTTAACGTCGGCTGCTGCACCCCTACTGTATAAAAATGATACGTAGCGCGTAAATCGTTTTGCAGTTGATAGCTGAGATGCCAAATATCCGTCCCTGCGACGTGTTTCATGAAGCAAGGCGTGAGGTCATGCCGACGGTATTGATCGGTCATCGTGTCGATGATGAGCAAAACCTGCTGGAGTTCTTCTTGCGCACGCCATAAAAAGGTCACGATGCAATCATTCGTCCCCGCAATCATCTCAACGAGCGGTGTGCCTTCTTGGGATGCCTGTTCCCAAAATGCGTTGAGCGCGTCAGCATCCGCGTTTTGTAATGGTGAGATCAATGTTGTGAGGCGTGGGCTTTCGACAACGGGAAGGGTTTCGTTCTGCATAAAATCGGGCATGAATTCCTGCTTTAAAAGATGGTTGAGATAAAGTGAGTTTTAAGAGGGTAACGAAGGCGCTGTGAAACATCTACGCAGGCTATTAAAAGATAATTTTTCACGTTGGATGAATGAGTGTAACGTGATGCAAATTTCATGTACGGCTTGCAAAAATACATCCTTATGGTCGCGCTGTTTGAATAGTCGTTATACTACGTAAAGATCAACCCTCTGAATTTTCCTTTTCGCTCAGGAGTGCAGTTATGCGTCTTGTGTTTCGAAGATTCACCCTCGTCGCCTTCATACTCTGCGTTGGTGTCGCGCCTGTGTTGGGACAAGTGCCCACGCCCATCCCCTTTGATGAGTCGCCCGTTGAGACTGTCTTGGAAGCAGAAGCCCAAGCCAATACAGAGTTCAGCAACAGTACGGAAGAAATCCAATTTCTGATGGAACGGACACAGCTTTATGCCGAAGATGCGGCGCGTTATGCCGCCGACGCCAGCAACTTTCTAGGCTTGTTTGAAGCGATTGGTATCACGCTCACGGTGGTGATTGGAGCGGCAGGGTTCATCGGCATTACCCGATTGGTGATGGCGAGTAACGAACTGAATAAATCCCGCGAGAAATTTGAGCAGGCGATTCAAAATAACAACGCTCAACTTCTGGAACTCGAAACGCAGTTGAAGGCGATGCACAACGAGTTGAACCAAGAGATACGCAGTGAAGTCGGCGACGTCACCCAGAGCTTGCAGAGTGAAGCGAAAAATACCGCGCTGGCGCTTTCGATGCTTCCTTTGGGCGAAAGCCAATACCGCGCGGGGGATTTGTCCGGTGCGCGCAAGACGTATCAACGGGCGTTACAGTTAGACTCGCACAACCCGATCATCTATTATCGCTTGGGCTACGTGCTCCTCAAGAATAAATCGCTGAATGACCTTCAAGAAGCGGAAGGCTTGTTCAAGCGGGCGTTAGAAATTGACCCTGAATTCACGGCGGCAAAAGCGGCGTTAGGGTTTGCCTACCGACGAATCAGCGACTTCATGGATGAAGACCATCAAAAAGAAAAACTGATGGACCTCGCGGTTGATAACCTGCGGGAAGCGTTGTTCGAGTCACCGTTTTTGGTCGATGATGATTTGGAATCATGGTATGGGGCGTTGGGTGGGGTGTATTTACGTCAAGACCGACGCGACAAAGCGGTAGAAAGTTATGAACGCGCGTCCAAAGTCACGCCGTATACGTCATATCCAGTCGTCAACCTCGCGATGTTATATGGGGATCGCGGAGATATCGCGTCGATGAAAACAGCCTATCAAAAAGTGGAACGTCTCTCGCAAGCGAAGGTCAATGCTGAAGTTGGGTATGTTTGGGCCTACAACGATCTGCTCACAGCTAAACTCGCCTTGAAGAAATTAGACGAAGCGCGTGACCTGCTGCCTGTAATTTTTGAGATGATTTCGTCGTCGTCAGATTACGAACTCAACGCGCTGATATCTACGCTCAAACGGTTGCATAAAGCGCTTGAGGAAAAAGAGGGTGCTTATATTTTGGAGTTCGTCCACGCGGTAGAAACTGAACGGGAACGGCGCGAGAAAGTGCGCGAACAGAATACCAATCGTTTCCAAGCGGATGGGATGAGTGGCTAGGAACAAAAAAAGCGCTTCAGTTGAAGCGCTTTTTTTTGAGCGGGCGATGAGATTCGAACTCACGACATCTTCCTTGGCAAGGAAGCATTCTACCGCTGAATTACACCCGCAAGATATGAATAATATACACCAAAACCTGAGACGGTGACAAGGGTCGATTTTTGAGTTGCGTCAGCGTTCAGCCTACTGTGAGCGTTTTTTAAAGACGTACCGAATGAAGTCGATGCTAGACTTCTCGTTCTTGGAACGCTAAGTTTTACGAGCGCTGCTGCATGATCTCGAAGATCAGTTTGTGGAAACTGCGACGCGGGTTGTCGTGGTCATAGAACAGTGTGCGCGTGCGCATCAAGTCTGGTGGCATCGAAATCATACGGTCAATGATGATCGGAATCACAGGTTTGCCCGCTTTGATGAAGTAGCGATACGCCATTTTGAGCGTGTTGTCGTTGAGCGATTCAGCGGTCACTACAAACACCATCAGCCAACATTCCATGATGGCTTGTTCAACCCCCGCCCGCCAGTCATCACTACCGTGTTGTAGGTATTGATCCACCCAAATCGAAAGCCCTGCATCTTGTAAGCTCAACACCAACGGCGCGATCACGGTGTTCCAATTTTCCCGCCCATACGCCAAAAAGATATGATCTTCCAACAGGCCGGGTTCGATGCCCGTCCCTAAACGGCTGGTGTTGATGTTGGTGCGCTGTCCCAACAACATATGGCTGTTGAGGGTGATGTCGCGGAACACTTCTGCATCTTGTATGGATGAGAGGTCAAACAGAGACTGTGAAGGCGCGACGTCGAGCGAGGCATTTTCAATATCGACGATGGGGCGCTGAATGTATTGAATCACCACCGTTGTGCCAATGGTGATCTCATCATCGGGGTTGAGGATGGTCGGGGCGTGGATGCGTTCGCCATTCACCATCGTGCCGTTGCTCGAACCGAGGTCTTCAACACTGCACCCCTGCTTCAGCATACGGATGCGTAAGTGATAACGACTCACTTCAGGGTCATTGATCAGAATGTCATTGTTCAGGTCACGGCCAATCGTCACAATCGGGTCTTGCAGGCGGAACATCGCCCCGCTTTGGTTCGCACCGTCATACACGATGATCAAATGCTTCACAGGAATCGATAAAACGCTGGTTTCTTTATCTTCGAGTGGGGGCAGGGTCGAGTGGAAAAGTTGACGTGTGAACGAGTAGTTGAGATGGTCGTACTCAAGCGTGATCGAGTCGCCCAGTTCGAT
This sequence comes from uncultured Anaerolineae bacterium, assembly GCA_934216615.1. GTDB lineage: Bacteria > Chloroflexota > Anaerolineae > Aggregatilineales > Phototrophicaceae > Flexifilum. Next base: position 397,819 of record CAKQCB010000004.1, read on the forward strand.
GATCGAACCGGCGTTGAGCGGGCGTGTCCCTGTGACCCGTTGGCCATTCAAAAAGGTGCCGTTGCTCGAGTTTAAGTCTACAACTTCATATTCTTGAGAGTTGTCTACCCGAACCAAACGACAATGTTCGCGACTAACTTCATTGTCCCGAATAATAATATTATTTTTACTGCCCCGTCCGATGGCAATTTCAGCGGCAGTGAGTTCATAAATAGTGCCCGGTGTAGGCCCTCTTCGCATGATGAGCCGTCGCATATTATTTTTTATGTCCTGTAATTAACGACTTATCCGCACTGATGATCGTCAAGAAATAAAGTTTTTATATGATGATATACAATTTTCACGATGTTACAGGTCTATTCCTCAACGTCTTTGCTACGCTGTGGACATTTAGATAGCAAACTGCATATTCATGATAGCGTGAATGTGCTTTTGACAACATCAGTCTTAACATTCTCCTGACAAAATCATGAAAAATCTATAGTATTTGTGAATAAAAAGTACATGAATTGCAATTATTGATTCCATCAAACAGCGTGGTTGGGATTGTGTCCTCTCTTTACAACGTTGTGATTTGTATCAACTTTGTAAAGAGAGAACTTCTCGTTGTGAGATGAAGCTCTCACTCTAATTGGGTGGGTTCTAGGGCATCCAGCTTATCGACCCGAAGCACGATCACGGCCAGCAAAATCACCGTCCCCATGACGACGAAGGTCAAGCTGAGGGAATGGGTCGCCAGCACCCCATAGATCACCGTACAGATGGCGACGAACAGGTTCACAAACATGCTGATGAGTGAAAGTGTCGTCGCCCGCTGATGGTTGGCGATCAGCAGGTTTTGATAGGCCGCCACCAACGGCTGACGCATATCCATCACCCCATAGGCCAACACGATGAGGAGCCACGTCATCACCCCACCCTGAACGGCGGCCAGCAAGAAATACATCAACGCGGGCAGGCTGAGCAGCAGCAAAAATGCACGTCGCCTACCCAACCGTGACGCAATTCGATGCACTTGGGTGCTGGTGAAGGCGCTCAATAAACTGCCGACCGCTAGGGCGACGCCTAATAACAGCGGGGGAACGCCATTCTGCTCCATCAGCGGTGAGCCTAACACGACGATCAAGATTCCTGTGAAGGGCGTGGTGAATATCGTGATGGCCGCCAAATGCCGTAATCTAGGATGATGGCGTAACTCCTGAAAGCCCGCTTTTAAAAGTTTGAGGGACGATGCGCTTGGGTCAACAGCTGTATGGACTTTAGGCTCTTTCAGGAACACGCCTAAGCCCAACGCGCACACAAGGGCGAGCATGGTCATCAACATGGCGATGACAAAACGATCTTGGGTGATCTCTGAAACGATCATCCCGCCGATCACGGGGGAAATAACGAACCCGAACAACCCGATGGCGTTGTAATAGCCCATCGCTTTTTGCATCTTCTGCTCACGGTCGGGCGTATCGGGCAGGCTTTCATAGATCATCGCTTCGGTTGCGCCGGAAGCGAAGGCGAAGCCCATCCCCGTGAAGATGCCCATGATGATATAGTCGATCCATTGGGTGCTGAGTAAAAACCATAACTCGCCCGTAAAACGAAACACAACCGCCAACAGCACCGAATATTTACGCCCCACACGGTCAGCAACAACGCCGGTGGGAATTTCCAATAAAAAGATGGATACCGTCACAACACTTTCGAGCAAGCCTACTTGGGCCAACGTCAACCCACGACTGAGCAAGATCAGCGCGTAGACGTGGAGATAAAAATGGGTGCGGGTGAGAAAAAACATCCATGACAGGATGCGGATATTACGTGGCAAGGGGAACTCTCCTTCAAATGAACGTGATGCGTGCAAACCATGAAAATAAAAACGCCACAAAAGGAAACCGATTGCGGCGCATGCGTAAACTTTTCATGGGGTTAGCTCATGACACGATCAACAAGGATTTTCCTTTGCGGTGGAACTTGTTAGATCGTTAAACCTGCCATGACACATCTTTTTGAAGGGGAAAAGCTAAACCGTCCGATGGGGGAAGTGTACCTAACCACTTCGTGATGTGTCAAGGTAAAAAGCGAACCTTAGAAATCCATTAGTGACCCCTCATGAACCTGCGGATTGTATCCACCCGTGAGCTTTGTTAAAATTGTGAAATTGTTGAAACGTGACTTTCACGGTACACCTTCCAGCAAACTCTATTGTTCATTTTGAAGCGACCCAAACTTATGAATGAAAAAAACCTTCGCGTGTTAGAACTGCCAAAAGTTCTAGAAAAACTCGCGGGATTCACCACCTTTTCAGCGGCGGCAACGCTCGCTTTAGAACTCACCCCCACGACTGACTTACAAGAAGCGCGGTTGTGGCAAGAGGAAACAGAAGAAGCCCGTAAACTCTTTGAAAACCAAGTCAATGCTTCGGTGGGTGGCGCGCGCGACGTGCGCGAACCCGTCGTGAGTGCGACGCGGGGCATCGTCTTAGAACCTGCGACGTTACTGGATATTCGTTATCTCTTGCGTCGTGCGGTCACGCTCAAACGGACGTTAGGGCGGATGAAGGGGCAATACCCCTTACTCTCTGACCTGATTAACGAGGCGGAAGAAGTCCCCGAAGTCATCAACGAGATCGACCGCATTTTAGATGAAAATGCGCTGGTCAAAGATAGCGCCAGCCCGCAGTTGGCGATGATCCGCCGTGATTTAAAAATTGCGTTCGACCGCCTGCAAACCAAATTACAGCGGATGGTCAGTTCTTCTGCGAATCAACCTTTATTGCAAGAAGCGCTCTACACCATGCGCAACGGCCGTTATGTGATTCCGCTCAAGTCGGAACATAAGGGGAAAATCCCCGGCATTATCCATGATTCGTCCAGTTCAGGCGCGACGTTGTTCATCGAGCCATTGGAAACGGTGGAGCTGAATAACCGCTGGCGTGAATTACAACTGGACGAAGAAAAAGAGGTTCGGCGTATTTTATTGGCGATCACCGAATTGGTCGGCGCGGAATCTGAACGGATTGTGCGCACGGTTGAAGTGATGGCCTATCTTGATCTCGTCCTCGCCAAAGCCCGCTATGCCGACAGCCTGAAAGCCACGATGCCGATTTTGGAAGGCTTCAAGCGCAAGGCGGATAACCCCAATCACCCCGGGTCAACGATCTTGATTGAAGGGGCGCGTCACCCTCTACTCACGGGGAATGTCGTGCCGATTGATGTTGAATTTGACGCGAATACATGGGTGTTGGTGGTCACAGGGCCGAACACGGGCGGTAAAACAGTCTCGTTAAAAACAGTCGGCATTTTTTCGGCGATGGCGCAGTGCGGTTTGCACCTGCCCGCTGAAAAAGTCCGTCTGTCTGTGTTTGAAGGCATCTATGCCGATATTGGCGACGAACAGAGCATTGAGCAGTCGCTCAGCACGTTCTCGTCACACATGCGCAATACCATCACGATTTTGAATACCTGTGATGAAACGTCGCTCGTCCTGTTGGATGAACTGGGCGCAGGCACTGACCCGGGCGAAGGCTCCGCGTTAGCGCGGGCAATTTTGACCCACCTGCTCGAACGTAAAGTCACCACGATGGTGACGACACATCACCCTGAATTAAAAATTTACAGCGTGGAAACCCCCGGCGTGCGCAACGCCTCGGTTGAATTTGATCTTGAGACGCTCGCGCCGACCTACCGTTTGATCATGGGGTTGCCCGGTCGCTCAAATGCGCTGGCGATTGCGACCCGTCTCGGCTTGGACACGACGATCATTGCCGACGCGCGTTCGATGGTGGGCACAGAAGACTTGATCGCCGATGACCTGCTAGACGAAATCCACCGCACGCGCGAAGATATTCGCCGTCAACAAGCGCAGATCACCAAACTGCGCGAAGAAATCGCAGAAGACCGCGCCACGTTGCAAGTGCAATTGAGCGAAGTCGAAAACGAACGACGGAATATCATCGCCGCTGGACGGCGGGATATGCAAAGCGAGTTGGAAGACTTTCGTAAAGAAATGCGTCGTTTGCGTAAAGAGATGCGCGAAGCATCCCTGCCATTAGAAACCCTGCGTCAGGTGCAAGATGCGTCTGAATCGCTCGAGAAGATGATGTCTGCCCCTGTTGATAACGCGGTGCAAATCCCTGTCGATGAAGATGACTTGTGGATTCCTCGTTTGAACGATGCGGTCTGGTTGGAATCCCTAAAAGCAGAAGGCACCGTCGTTGAAGCTGACCGTGATGAAGCGGTGGTTCAGGTTGGCTCATTGAAGATTCGCGCAAAATTTGCCGACTTGAAAAAACCGACCCGAAGCGAGAAGAAAGAATTACGGCGTAAATATTCCAGCGCGTATGAAGCCACGCCGGAAATCAGCTTACCGCGTCCACAATCCCCCGGCATGGACCTCGACTTGCGCGGGATGCGCGTCGAAGAAGCGTTACGTCGCTTTGATGAATATGTCGATGCCGCTTATTTGTCAGGGTTACCGTTCGCGCGGGTGATTCATGGCAAAGGCACAGGCGCTCTACGCAAGGCGATTCAGGAACGTGTGCGCGAACATACGTTGATCGCCCGTTCCATCATCGCACCGCCGAAAGAGGGGGGCGAAGGCGTGACGATTCTATACCTCGCCTCACCGACCACATAACCCTCAACCTTCAAAAAAGCGGATCGTCATGATCCGCTTTTTGAATACTCACGCTCAACTATCAATAAAAACACAATGGTTTTAGTCTGTAACTATCAGACTGACCCCGTTTGCGGTAAACTAAGACGCATCTCGTAAGATTAAATTTGCCTTCTTGATTTTATTCCATCAGATGACAGAATGTGCGTCTGCGAATTTTATAAGGAGTTGTAATGGCAACGCGAAACGCGACGGTTTCGAAGGAAACCTTGCTTGAGTGGTATCGGGAGATGGTGCTTGTCCGCAAATTTGAGGAAAAGTGCCGCTATCTCTATTTTGAAGAAAAAGACAAAGCAAAAAAAATCACTGGTGTGTATCTCCATCTTGCAAGCGGAAACGAAGCGACCCACTTAGGCGCTGTGTATGCCCTACGCCCACAAGATAACGTGATCACCGCCTATCGTGATCATGCAATCGCTTTAGCCCGTGGCGTCGATGCAAACCGCGTCATGGCAGAAATGCTCGGCAAACGCACCGGTGTCAGCGGTGGTAAAGGCGGTTCGATGCACTTGGCTTCTCGGGAACATAATTTCTGGGGGGGCTATGCCATCGTCGGCGGTCATTTGCCCTTAGCCGCTGGTTTGGCGCTCAAGAGCCAATATATGGAAGAAGATGCAGTCACGTTGAGTTTCCTCGGTGACGGCGCATCGAACAATGGCTATTTTCACGAAGCCGTGAACCTGAGCGCGGTTTGGAAATTACCTGTGATTTGGTTAGTTGAAAATAACTTGGTTGGCATGGGAACCCGCATTGAAGATTCCACAGGTCAACCGGAACTCGTCAAACGCGCCATCGCCTACGGCATCAAAGAAGGCCCGCGTGTAGACGGTCAAGATATTGTCAAAGTGTATGAAGCAGTTTCTGAAGCTGTGGAATATGCCCGCACCAACGGCCCTATTTTGATGGAATGCTTGACCTATCGTTATGAAGGTCATGGTGTGTCGGACAAACAATTTGATACCCGCGAAGACCTCAAAGAAGAATTAGGTTCTTGGTTACAGCGCGATCCTATTATTGTTCTACGTAATGCGCTCAACAAGAAATACAAAAACCTCGATGCGGTTTACGATCAGATCGAAGAAGAAACAGGAAAGATTGTTGAAGACGCGGTAGACTTTGCTGTCAACAGCCCCGCGCCAGATTATAACGATCTCATTAGTAACGTTTACGTATAGTTGGGAGCGCAAACAACCAATGGCAAAGAATATGTCCATGCGCGACGCGCTCCGCGCCGCGCTGATTGAAGAGATGGAACGTGACGAAACCGTTTTCGTCATGGGTGAAGAAGTAGGCAAGTGGCAAGGCACTCACCGCGTCACACGGGGTTTGTACGAACAATTTGGCGCTCGTCGCGTTCGTGATACCCCCATTAGTGAAATGGCGATTGGTGGGGCAGCGGTTGGCGCGGCGATGGCGGGTTTACGTCCCGTCGCTGAATTTATGACCATCAATTTCGCTTTCTTGGCGTTGGATGCGATGATCAACCACGCGGCGAAAATCCATTATATGTTTAATGGTCAGTTTAAAGTGCCTCTGGTGTACCGCGCCGCGACAGGTTGGGGCAACCAAGCCACCGCAACCCACTCTCACACCCCAGAACCGATTTTTGCGCATTTCCCCGGCTTATACGTCGGCGTGCCTTCCAACGCATACGATGCAAAAGGCATGTTAAAAGCCGCGATTCGTGATGATAACCCTGTGTTATTCAGCGAAACCATCGCGCTTTATTCCAAACCGAGCTTGATTCCTGATGAAGAATATCTCGTCCCCATCGGCAAAAGCGATGTGAAACGTGAAGGGAAAGATGTCACCATCGTGTCGATTGGGCGCGGTGTTGAATGGTCGCTGAGCGCGGCAGATCAGCTTGCTAAAGAAGGGATTGAAGCCGAAGTGGTGGACTTACGCTGGCTTCGCCCTCTCGATATGGAACCGGTTTTGGAAAGCTTCAAAAAGACCAACCGTTGTGTGGTGGTCGAAGAATCCCTGCCTCATTACAGCATGGGAAGTGAAATTGCGGCTCAGTTGCAAGAAGCAGCATTCGATTATATGGATGCCCCTGTGAAGCGTGTTTCTGCGATGGATGTGCCTTTACCATTCGCCGCTGAAATCGAATTAATGGCATTACCTGACCCCGAAAAAGTGATTAAAGCAGTACGCGAGGTATTGAAATAATGTCCAACCCAATTGTAATGCCCGATCTCGGGTCGGGTATGGAAGAAGGGATGCTCCTCAACTGGACGAAGCAAGTTGGTGACACGATCCAAGACGGCGATGTGATTGCTGAGATCGAAACTGACAAGGCGACGGTTGAAGTCCCTGTAACGGTATCAGGAACGATTACACAACTGATTGGTGAACCCGGACAACCTCTCACCGTCGGTTCAGTGATCGGCTATGTGGGCGAAGCGGGTGAAAAAGCGCCTGCAGCTTCTACGGAAGCCGCGCCTGCACCCACCCAAGAAACCGCCCCTGCAGAAGAAGCATCCAAACCCGCCGAATCTGCGCCTGCCCCCGTTGAAGCGGATGGCAATTTGCCCGGTGGTGTGAAAGCATCCCCCGTTGCGCGCAAAGTTGCGGCGGATAAAGGCATCGACCTGCGCCAAGTTCAAGGCACAGGGCCGGGTGGACGGATTGTGAAGTCGGACGTTGAAGGCTTTACGCCAAGCGCCGCGCCTGCAAGCACTTCTGCACCTGTTACCGCCAGCGCAAGCCTCGGCGCGCAGAATTTCGGCGCTCTGCCCAGTGGCAACGATGTCGAAATCATCGAAACATCGAAGATTCGTCAGCGCATCGCCGCCCGCATGACCGAAAGCAAGCAGTTCTTCCCCCACTTCTACGTCACAAGTGAAATGGATGTGGACGCTTTGCTGGCCCTGCGCAAGCAGATCAACGCCAACCTGCCAGATGATGCCAAAGTCAGCGTGAACGACTTGATTGTGAAAGCAACTGCGGTGGCCTTAAAACAATTCCCCAACCTGAACACACACTATTATGGGGATAAGTTGGTGCGTCACAAACGGATCAATATCGGCATTGCGGTGTCCCTGCCCAACGGCGGTTTGCTCAATGTCGTCTCCAAAGATGCAGATAAAACCTCGATCAGCGAAATCGCCCGTCAAAACAAGGTGATGATTGGTCGCGCTCGTGAAAACAAGGTCAAGCCTGATGATATGCAGGGCAGTACCTTCACCGTGAGCAATCTGGGTTCGTATGATGTGGAGAATTTCATCGCCATCATCAACCCACCTGAAGCAGGGATTTTGGCGATTGGCACCGCGAAACAAGTGCCTGTTGTCAAAGAAGATGGTTCGCTGGGCATTGGCAACCGCATGAAAGTCACCATCAGCGCAGATCACCGCGTGACGGATGGCGCAGAAGCCGCTCAATTCTTGCAAGAATTCAAGAAATTGATCGAACTTCCCATGCTGTTGTTGGTCTAATTTAATTTGAACTCAATAAAAAACGGCGGGTCTGTGAAAGACCCGCCGTTTTTGTTTGTGTCGTGCCCTAATAGATTATTGTGGCGTTTGGCTGACTAAGACCAACGTGCCCGGCTCAAATAATGTCGCACACGTAAAGCCTTCCCAGTCCGGCACTGTATAACTGCCAATAATTTCAGGGTGACGGGGCATTTGACTCGCTGCTAACCAGATCAACGTGCCTGTTCCGCGTAGACAAAAGACAGCACCCCCTGTGAAATAATTTTGTCCCGAGGGGCTAAAAATATCAACTGCTTGCTGAACTCCTAATTCAAGGATGCCCGGCACGCCGATGCTCGAAAAATCATACAATGCCCCGCCATTATAAGATGCAGGTCGCCCATTTTGGTACAACACACGGCAGTTGACGGCGAACCCGTTTGCGTCCGCAATGCTCGAACGGACGACACCGCCTTCAGAGCTATTGTGTTCTTCGCAAAGTGGGGTGGGGGGTGGCGGTGGAAATGACACAGTGCCATCAGGCGAAACGACTACGGGCGGGGTTGGGAAAAATGAATACGGCGTTCCGCTGGTGAGACCATTCACATCGGCATATCCTTCCGCCAGCAAGGTTGCATTGGCAACGACATAATCATAATAGGCAGGGTCGCTATCCCCTAACCCCAATAAGGCCGCTAAATCTGTCGCAGTGAGATCAAAGAGCGCATAAGTCGCTGGGCCAGCCGTAGGTAAATACCCGCTTCCAAAGGAACCGTAATCTCCATCAGAACCGCCTGTCCCGCTGGTGGTATCGACACAAAAAGTATCAATATCAGTGACTGTACCGGTTGCATCGACCATGATCATGACCATCATGTCGCAACTGGTTCCATTATCATCGATGGGGTCAGTCGCCGTGACGATGTAATCAGGACCGTCAGCGACATCGTACGGGTCAGTGAGGAAATCAAAGACGAAGGTGGCCGAAGATGCCGCAAACAATGGAGGGACAAACGTCATTATTGAAAGTGAAAACACCCCTAGAAAAACAAACCCTTTTTTACTTTTCATGATGGATTTCCAAAACCTTGATATTACAGAACAATATAGATATTTTAGGATCACAAATAAATTATGCATTGAAAATATATGGCGAAAAAATAAATTACTTCAAAAAAAATGATTAAAAAGAATTGCGCCGGACGTTTAGGGATGAAGGACGATTCGGGCGGTTCATCGAACCGCCCTGTGTGCTTTTGCTACAGAATTTGAGACAAGAATAACTGTGTGCGCGGATGTTGCGGTGTATCAAATAACTGGTCGGGCGTGCCTACTTCCACAATGCGCCCTTGATCGAAGAACATCACGCGGTCAGCAACTTCTTTTGCGAAGCCCATCTCGTGGGTGACGCAGACCATCGTCATACCAGAACGCGCCAATTCTTTCATCACGTCTAGCACTTCTTTGATCATTTCGGGGTCGAGCGCGGATGTTGGCTCGTCAAACAACATGATCTTAGGTTCCATCGCCAATGCGCGGGCGATGGCAACACGCTGTTGTTGACCGCCCGAAAGCTGGCCCGGGTACTTATCCACCTGTTCGGGGATGCCGACGCGCGCTAAAAGTTCGCGCGCTTTATTTTCGGCGCGTTCTTTCGGCCAACGACGCACATTCAACGGCGCTAAGGTGATATTGTCCATCACGGTGAGGTGCGGGAATAGATTAAAGGATTGGAATACCATCCCCGTTTCGCGACGGATGGCGGCGATATTGCGCACATCGTGGCTGAGTTCGATGTCATCCACGATAATCTGGCCTTCTTGATGTTCTTCCAAACGATTTATACAGCGGATGAAGGTGGACTTGCCCGACCCTGACGGGCCGATCACCACCACCACTTCACGCTGGCGAATTTCAACATTGATATCTCGCAAGACATGAAATTCACCAAACCATTTATTCACATCACGGCAAATAATAATCGGGTCGCCCAGTTGAATCGGGGTTGAAGGTTCTTGAGATGTCACGGTTGCCATGATAGACCTCATATTCTCCGCGCCGCACCAGAACCACTGGCTTCAATGCGACGGCTGACTGCAGACATGATATAGCTAAAGACGAAATAGATGATGCCGATGAAGATATACACTTCGCTCTGTAAGCCGACGTACTCCGCTTGGGCGATGATGGCGCGGGAAATCCCCGTGAGGTCTTGTAGACCGACCAACGCCACCAGCGACGTATCTTTAAACAAGGCGAGACACTGCCCAACCAACGCAGGTAAAACTGTACGCAGGGCTTGGGGCAAGGTGATGAACAGCGTCATTTGCCATGTGCTTAAGCCTAACGCTTTGGCGGCTTCTTCTTGGCCGGAAGGGATGGATTGCAACCCACCACGCACATTTTCAGCGAGATACGCCGCGCTGAATAATGTCGTGCCGATGATGGCGCGTGTGACCGCGTCCACATTGGCGAGTGACGGATTGATCAGCGGGACGAGAAGCTGTGCCATGAACAAGATGGTGATGAACGGAACGCCACGCACCAACTCGATAAACAGCGTACAAATCCACTTGACTACGGGCAGGGAACTGCGCCGTCCAAGCGCTAAACCGACGCCCAACGGGAACGATGCGATGATGCTCGTCACGGTGAGCAGAACGGTCAATAAGAAACCGCCCCAGCGTCGCGAATCTGTCGGTTCTAGGAGGTTATTGGCTTGGGCTTGTGTCAACGTAGATGAAGCGACTGCACTACCAACCAAGAGCGGGATGAGCAGTAACGCCCCCGCCCATAATACCGCGCTGATGATATAGCCGATCAAGGCGCGTTTTTCACCAAGATAGATCGTGCCGGATTGTGCCCCGCGCTTGGCGAAGAAATAGCCAACGCCGAACCAAGCAAGGATGCCTAACAACGGAAGCAGTAAGCGAGTCGCATCTTGTTCGAGCGCGCTTTGGATAAATTCAACGCTGAAGCCTTCGCCAATCACGATCTGGACGAGGCCAAGGATCATGGTGACCGCGAGTAAGGGGCGACCAAACGTACGGTTGATATTCATTCCTGCGAAGAACATCATGCCGATCCAGAAGAAGCGGGCGATCAAGCCCCCTAAGCCCGCCGCATCTAAGCGATCAATGCCGTAGAGCAGGACGAACGTGCCCACCAAGACGATCACCCAGAGCCATGTCACCGCAGAACGCACCGTGATGCGGGGGTTGAAGACACGGATGCGGGGCGCAGGCAGTAATTTCATCAACCCTGCGGCCGCGCCAAAACCGACCAACGCCACGCCTGCAAACGGGATGATGAATAAATTCAATACGCTGATGAACGGCCCGACTTGTAACCGCAGGTAATCATTAAAAGGACGTGTGCCTTGATATTGATTATCTGTCACAAACATCGGCGTGATGTTATTACCCTCGAGTTGTGGGCGGGTTGCGCGCGACTCATAGCCATCGTTCAAGCGTAAATATTCGATCACGCGAGTCCCACCTTGCGCGCTCAAGTTACGCTCAATCATGGGGTAGATGCCCGTCGTTTCTAATAAAACGGTGGCTTCCGCATCTTCTGCGACTGTTTTGAGGAGGATATACCAACCATTCGCAGGCAGGGTGACACGTAACGGTTCGCTGGCGCTGTCGAGCGTCGCTTGGGCAATCGGCTCAAGCGTCTCACCACTTAAAATTTCGATGAAGACGGACGTTGTCCCTAGTTGATAGGTTTCTGTGATGGCTTCCGGAATCGTGATCGCTGCCGCATCCTGCGTGAGTTCTTCACGCTGTATGTCCGTTAGTAGATCACCGCCGTTGAGACGATCTTGAAGCGTATCTAACCGCGCTTGAGAACGAATCCGATTCATCGTCGCGGTGAAAAGCGCTTGGGTAGAACGGTCGAAGAACCCGCCTAGCCCCGCAATTTGCTCATCAGCGTTATTCTGAGGCGCAACGGCGACGCTCACCACTTCCCCTTCTCGCCCGATGAAACCCAGTTGAGAAATCGGCTCAGCGGTGGATGTCCCCGAAGATATGGCCTGATTACCCACGCTCAAATATGCGTGTGCGGGCTGTGTCACCGCTTGCAGAATCGTCGGAAGCACCGCCATGAGCAGGATGCCAATGCCGATGATGAGGATGCTCCGTAATTTCATGCGGGTGTAGGCAAAGAGGGTAAAGCCGACCGCAAACGCGACCGCTAAGGCGATCAAATTCACGCGCCAAAGTTCTTCCAACGGGAAAGTTCCGACCATCAACACGCGGATGTTGCGCGTGATGACGAACCAATTGGCTTGTGAAATCGCCCAGTAAAATAACCCACCCACAACGGTGACGATGAGCACCAGCCCGACTAAGGTGAGCAGGGTGTCGAGCACAGAACTGAAAAGATTTTTACGAACCCACGCTAACGGCCCCACCGCAAGGATTGGAGCGGGTTTCACATCAGGTTCTTGATAGGCTACATAACGTGAGGTGTGAGGATTTGTCGTCATAAAAGTTACCTCGTCACCAATTGGAATTTACTATTTACCCAGTTCATGACACCAGAAATGACCAAGCTGATAACCAGATAGGTCACCATGACAAGGACGATCCCGGTGACAGATTGGCCGGATTGATTGATGACCGTGTTCATCACTTGATACGTGTCGGCAAAAGAGATTGCGATTGCAAGGGTAGAGTTTTTCGCTAAGTTCAAATATTGATTGGTCAGGGGGGGGATGATCACACGGAGCGCTTGTGGCAAAATCACCATTTGCAACATTTGCCCGTATCCCAACCCCAAAGCACGCGCCGCCTCAATCTGCCCACGCGGTACAGCTAAGATACCCGCTCGCACCACTTCGGCAATGAAGCCCGCCGTGTAAATAATCAACATCAACAACAGGGCGATGTATTCTGGCGTGAGAGTATCCCCGCCCGAAATACGCAGACCTTGAGGGCGTGGAATGGTCATTTCTAACGGGGCAGACGCATAGGCCAGCGCTTCTTGCTGGGTGATCGCCCCTTCCGTGATCGCTTGCTCCAACGGCATATTCACCAGCGCCCCATCTTGGCTCACGCTGATGGTTTCAGGGCGTGGTTCAGACGTTACGATCACCCAACCGACGATGGCAAAGAGCGCCAAAATCAGCAAGGTGATGCGCCAGCGCGGGTAAGGCTTGCCGGATTGTTCGGTGATGTTGCGCAGGTAGAAGAACACCAACACAGCCAGCCCAAGACCGATAGCGACAAATGCCATCCATTCAGCGAAACGTCCAGTGATATTGAAACTGGGATAAAACAACCCACGACTGTTGAGATATAACAGTGGCGTGAGTTCGACGGTGAAGCCGTTGAGCAGAAATTCCCCTGTAAAACGGACTACCGCTATCCCTAAAACGATGCCTAAACCCGCACCGATGAGCGTCGCACGACGGTTTTTCTCTTGCGCTTTCATCAGACTCACGAAGGTGAGCACCAACATCAGCCCTAACATCAAGACGGAAACTTGATATTTGGCGGGCGTCACACTTCCTAAGAAAGAGGTATTGTTCTGCGCAGAGAAGAAAAGGAGCAGTTCAACGATGCTGAACAGCGCCATTACGAGTGCGACTAAGCGCACTTTATCGGTCTGTTTTTGATCTGCTTTTTGCAGGATACGCCACAACACGAACGTAATAAGAACGTAAACAATATAGCGAAACGCAACAAAAAGAAGGCCTTCCCCAGGGAGCTGAATACTCGATTGGATGGTGGGGAGGGATAAAACCACTACAAAGAAGATGAAAAACAGTTGGATCAAGTGTGGGGTATTGCGGATGATTTCGACACATGCGCGGGCAAAGTTGCGGATGAGCCAGTTTGAACTCAACAACAAGATGCCGCCTAAAATGCCGAGGATGGTCGTGCCGATCAGCCCTACCCAAACAATCGACAGGGTATTGCGTAAACCGACGAGATACGCTTCCCAATAACTGTCTTCAGGGGAATAACCAACGGCTCCACCGATGGCAAACCCCGCGCGGTTTTGTAAAAATTCAAAGTTTGGCGTCAAGTTTCTGCTGACTAAAGCAGACTGAATACTGTTCCATAATTGAACCAACAAAAACACGACGATAAAAAGGAATATTGCTTGACCAACGATCCGTATGAACCGCTGATCTGAAATAAATGCTAGAAGCCCCCTCGAAGGATGAGGCGCGCTTGATGATGCGCTGCTCATAGGCATCCCCGCTCTGAATATTATCGAAATAAAAGTATTGAATTTAAGGGTGTAGATGGGATAGGGGCGGTAAAAGAACCGCCCCTATCAAAATTTCTGTCAACGCGACTGATGTTGAATGACTAGGTTTAACGGAAGGGTGGTGAGTAGAGCAAGCCACCGTTTGTCCACAGCGCATTCACACCACGGCTCAACCCGAAGATTGTTTCTGTACCCAAGTTACGTTCGAAGATTTCGCCGTAGTTCCCCACTTGGCTGATCACTGACACCATGAAGTCATTGGGCAGGTTCAAGCTGGAACCGAGGGTGTTTTCGTTCAAACCGAGGAACAATTGAACATTGGGATTGGCTGCCAAATCTTCTGGCAGCGAGTTCACATTTTCACTGGTGATGCCGAATTCTTCAGCTTGGATCAAACCGAAGACCACCCAGCTGACAATATCAGCAAATTGTGGGTCGTTCTGTGGGCTTAATGGGCCGAGAGGTTCTTTACTGATGACCACATCCAAGATTAACAAGGAACCCGGGTCTGCGTGGCTGGCACGTTGTGAAGCCAAACCGCTCATGTCGGTGGTGACTGCATCGCAACGACCATTGTTGAACGCATCCATCACGCCGTTGAAGTCTTGGAAGGTTTGCAGGTCGAAAGCTAAACCAGCAGCGCTCATCGCGGTGGTGATGTTGAGTTCGGTGGTGGTCCCTGCGTTGGTGCAGATGGTACCGCCATCAAGACCCGCCAAATCGGTGATGCCTGAGCTTGCGAAGACCATCACACCTTGACCATCATAGAAGGTGGTTGGGCCGAAGGTTGCACCCCAAACGGTGTCACGGCTCAATGTCCATGTTGTGTTACGGGAGATCAAATCGACTTCGCCAGAAGCCAAAACAGGTTGGCGTTCAGCGGCAGTGATCGGGCGGTAAGTCACTGCATTTGCGTCACCGAGGATTGCGGCTGCAACTGCGCGGCAAACATCTACGTCGAAACCTTCTAATTCACCCGCATCATTGGGGAAGCCGAAACCGGGCAACGCATTATTGACACCGCAAATCAAACTTCCGCGATCCAAAATCGCTTGGGTAACACTTCCGGGACCAGCCGCTTCAGGAGTCTCATCTTGAGCGAATGCTGCGCCAGTAATTGCCATTGAAGCTAAGACTACTAATCCTAATCCCACTCGTTTCAACATAAAAAATTCTCCTCAATTAACTTATATTAGAACGTGTGTTAAGGGAACAAATCCATCAGAACCAAAATGGCTATAGACAGATATTGAAACCTTCAAAACACCCATGTACGAAGTTATAACGTAGATTACACAGTGTGTCAAAAGAGGAGATTTACAAAGTATACAAACCATTCCCTGTCAATTTTGACAATGGACTAATGAAAGATCGTATAAATAGAGCGGGTGTTTTCCCGCTCACATTTGTCGAATCTGAAATATGGTGGTGAGGGTGAATTGCCCTCACCTATAGCGTGGTTTTATCCCAAGCGCGGGTCGTTCGGCGCGACTTCGATGATCGCCGCCCACGGTTGATATTGACTGGCAAAAATCTCACGATGGATGACGTTGCCTTCCAAATCTTGGATGACGCGCGTCACTTCCACATAAGCGCCTTCAGCGGCATAGTCGGCATAATTTTCTTGGCCTAATTGCAAGTTGGCATTGGCTTCGTAGATCGTCGGCAGTGCAGGCTGAACATTCCGAATTTCTGGCCCTTGGCGTACCACTTGACGGCCCGGATTCGTGCTGTAGAAGCGGAAGATCACTTCGTTATCTTGGGGGTTGACCACCGCCTGAATGAGCAGGTGATAGTCGGTGTCGTTGATGAACTGAAAATCAAGGTCGGGTGTGTAGATGGCGGCATCCATGCCTACGCCTTCGGGGTCACCATATTCATAATAGCCGACACGGTAGCCATGCGCGTAGCGTTCAACGATGGGATACCCGCCGTAAAAAGCGGCGCGGAAAATCGTCGTGCTGACTTGGCACACCCCGCCACCGACACCGGCAATGGTCCGCCCGCCAAAAATGACGAACCCTTCGACAAAGCCTTCTTCAGGCGTGATGTCACCGATGTATTGATTGAACGAGAAAATTTCACCCGGGGCGACGATGATGCCATCCAACCGCCCGATAGATTGGGCAATGTTGATACGGCGAGATTCACTCGACCCTGCATAATACGAGCGCCCTTCAGACACCATTTCTGTAATGCCGAGTTCGAACGCGCTGGCGGTGTTTGAATAACGTGGTTCTACATAATCAAACACCATTTGAACGGTGTGATTCTCGCTGAAGATGGCATTTTCTAAACGTTGTAACGTCGCATCAACATTTAAGCGCCGCCCCGCAATTCCCGAACGAATCACTTCAAGTTGACCTGTGGCTTCATTAAAGTGGAAGCGCGCATCTTGCGGGATGGTGAGTAAGCCTGAAGCCAATTGTTCTAAATAAGGACGGTATGCTTCGACATCCACCGTCACGTCATAGCTCATACTGCCATCT
Organism: uncultured Anaerolineae bacterium; assembly: GCA_934216615.1. Lineage (GTDB taxonomy): Bacteria > Chloroflexota > Anaerolineae > Aggregatilineales > Phototrophicaceae > Flexifilum. The sequence continues at coordinate 414,620 of CAKQCB010000004.1, forward strand.
TCATGGGTGATGACTTCTGTGCGCAACAGCGCTTGAATCTGTTCGATGCTGGCGACCCAAGGGCCGAGCGAAAGATCATCCGCAAGGAGGGTGATGGGTGAAGACAGCGCCATACGCGCTTTGTAGGCGGCTAATTCAGAATCCCACGCAATCGGCGGGGTTTCGTTGACCACAAGGTTGATTTCTCCACCTTGTTGAAAACTGAGGATGGCGTCGTTCAGCTCGGCCAATGCCCTGTTGACATTGAGCGTGCGCCCGCTGAGGCCGGGTTGAGATTGTATATCGAACCCGTCTATTTCGAGCAACGCATTTTGAGGCGAACGGTTAATTATCTGGGCGATATTTTGAAGTTCAGCCCATGCGATATTCTGGTCATAACGGATGACGGGCGAAACGGCGAGGCCGTTCAGCCAGATCAACGCTTGATCGACCACATTCCCTAAGACATTATCGCTGTGCCCGTGACTGAAGGCTTCGGCGACAGTGGCTTGGGCATCAAATTCTACGCCTAACTCACCGGCGGTGAGCTGCCAAAATTCGGTGCCATCACGGAAGGTGAACACAGCACTTTCATCATATTCAAAATAATCTTGTAAGGCGGCATAAGCTTCCTCTGTAGTCAAGTTGCTTAAAGACAAGCCCCCTGCGGTCACCCCGGGAATAATCCGTTCCTGAAACTGCACTTGGACGAAGGCAATGATGCCTAACAAAACCAACGCCAGTAACAACAGCCCGCTGACGAACAGGACGGGAAGCCGAATCAACCAAGGGTTGAAAGACGCAGGCTCATCGGGTTGCGGGAAGGAATAATCTTCTTGATAGGCGTAATAAGATTGTGGGTTGTGCGCAGGTTTTTGACTCATGAGTTATGCAATATCCGATTTTCTTACTCAGGCTATTCTACCATAAGCCTCTTGATATACCGCACTACTCTCTAACCATAAGATGAGTATTTGCATTCTTGATATGAGAGTTAACTTAACAACTAAACAGGAACGACAGTCTTCATGTTACGATTAATTACGCTTAATTTTGATGAAATTAATTCTTGTAAGCCTTTAAATTAAGCAAGTTGAATAGGTTTTCGGATGCAAGCCATTTTTAAAATCATCGTACCGCTTTTCATATTCGGGTTGAGTTTTGTGGGGTGTCAACCTGTAGACCGAGAAGCCACCCAAACCGCTGTGATCAGCGTGACCGCAACAGCAGAATCTTTGAATCCCGAACGTTTAGAAACCACCATGAACAATGTTTCTCTCGCGTTAAACATTCCTAACGGATGGTGGGGGAATGTGACGGACGGTATTCTCATGGTAGAACGGATGCACTCCGTCGAGGCGGCCAACCCGATGAGTGGGATGCTGGTGTATATTTTTTCACCATCCATCGACAACTTTAATATGATCCTCACCACTTCGCAGTCAGATTACAATCTCGCCTATGAAGTGCTCAATCAAGTGGTGAGTATGCCTACCGAGATCGGCCTGAATGTGTTGAGTTATGGCCCAGTAGCGTTTGACTGGGATCATCAAGAGGCCGCCTACTATCTGCTGACTGACCCAGATGGCACGCGTACCATGGTGATCGGGGTCGAAGTTCCGAATCAAAACAGTCTTGTGGTCATCAACGTGAGCGCGCCTTTTGAACAAAAAGACCGCCTGCGCGAAACCCTGCCGTCCCTGCTCGCATCCCTCAGCATCAATGGGATGAGTTTGTCAGATGCGGCCATCAATGACTTTCCCACCCCGCTCGACTTTCCTGAACGGGATATCGAAGAAAGCGTCAGCCTCGAGCTGATAGGCGACTCATAACACTGAGGTTAACCCAGCGAGGGACACGCTGAAGACGATCTCGGTTTTTGGGTTCTCTACGCAGTTAAATCTTCTCGATACGTCGCCAGTCTGGGGGACGATGTTGTAACCGCCAGCGCCAGCCGACAGGGTAGCCAATCATTTTTGCAATATCCCCCGCCACACGGATGATCGGAATCCACAACATCGCTTGGATGCGGTTGCTCCACGTCGCGGGAACTTGCGGTTGCGCTAAGGCAAAAACCGCGTTTAAACGTCGATACGGTTGCCCTAAATACACCGCCCCGCTCGGGATGAACAACCCCCACAACAGGGGATGAAACTGCACCCCTAACCAGAAGATGAACGGGATCGCCACGCCATAGGTGAGATAGCGAATGAGATGGCGCTTACGCCATAGATCAGCTTTGCCGTCGCCCCGCGCATACAGATAATATTGTTTGAAGAATGCGCGTAGACTTTTACGCGGGCGAAAGTGCGCGACGGCATCCCCTTGAAACGCGAATGGATTCCCACGCGCTTTTAGGCGCAGGTCGAAGATCAAGTCCTCACAAAAATCCAGCCATTCGGGATACCCGTCCACCGCCTCCCATGCCCTTTTGCGCACGGCCACACTGCGACTGCTAGGCAAGAACGTCGCGGGGTCAATTTCTTCGACCAGCGGAAGGGTGGTTGCGCCCAACGCGACCTCAAAGACTGTCCGAGCGTCGGCATGGAAAAACCCGCAGACCACTTCTATTTGCGGGTTCGCAAACGGCTGGGCGAGACTTTCCAGCCAATTTGGTGAAAGGATCACACCCGCATCGGTAATGGCAATGATGTCGGCTTGGGCGGCGCGGATGGCATGGTTACGCCCTTCGCTGATGTTCGCACCTGCATGGATCAGCACTTTTAAAGGTAGACGATTCGCATAACTTTCCAAAATTTGGACGGTGTGATCTCGGCTGCCCCCATCCACAAAGATGATCTCGTCGGGCGGGCGGGTTTGTGCCAAAATCGAATCCATCAAACCGCGAATGGATTCCCCTTCATTTAATACCGTAGCGATAATTGCGAGCAAAGGTCAGCCTACCATTCTCGTAAATATAAGAAGTCATGGCCGATGGTGCGACGGCTCACTTTAGCGATGTTGGGCATCGTGCGTTTAAAGTGATTGTTTTTCACACGACGCCAGACATCCTGTACAAATTTGGCATCAAACCCTTCGGCAATCGCTTCTTCGAGGGAATACTGCTCATCGACCAATAAAAGGAACAAACGATCGACGTCGGCATACGTAAAGCCGAGTTCGTCTTCATCGGTTTGCCCCGCCCATAAATCTGCTGAAGGGGGCTTCTGCAAGATACTTGAGGCCATACCGAGCGACGCGGAAAGCTGACGAATTTGGGTTTTGTAGAGGTCAGCGATTGGATGCAAGGCGACGCCACTATCTCCATATAAAGTTGAGTAACCGAGCAAAAGTTCCGTTTTGTTACTCGTCCCCATCACTAACCCGCGCCACACTTCGGATTGATCGTAAAGGATGGTCATGCGTAAGCGCGCCATCACGTTTCCTTTGCGACGGTCGGTGATGTCGGGCGTTTGCGCAAAGAGCGCGTCGGCCATCTCGGTGATGGGGATGGTGAGCGAGGGCAGGCCCAACGCTTGAATCACTTTATCCGCATCGGTCAGGCTGTCTTCGCTGGAAGTTTTGTACGGCATACGCACCGTGAGGACGTTTTCCGCCCCTAACGCGAGGGCTGATAAATAGGCCGACAACGCGGAATCAATCCCGCCGGAAAGACCAATCACACAGCGTTTCATGCTTGCTTTGTAGACTTCATCCCGTATAAAGCCGGTGAGTATTTTTTGAGCAACGTCGGTATTGATCGCGAGTTTTTGGGTGAGCCGTTCTTGAGTTTCAGCCGAGAGCGCCATGAAACTTATTCCTTATCTTTGTTTAAAATACGGTTGAGTTCGCGCTCAACGAGGGCTGGACGTTCATCCCGCAAGAGGGGCAGACGGTTACGGGTGCGGCGGATTTGGTTCATATCAATCGTATGGGTGATGAGGGCTTCATCAAAGTAGGTGCCGTGCGCTAAAAATTCCCCGTTGGGGTCTACAATTGATGATCCCCCGCCGAAGTTTTTCCCATCTTCATAGCCCACGCGGTTGCAGTGGACGATATAACTGGTCAACATACTGCCGTAGGCTTGGTTGGCTAACTCGACCCAACGCATGCCTTCGAGACGGTCACCGCTCGTCAGCCCGCGACTGGGGCCAGAACTGGAGAAGATGAATAAATCCGCGCCATCCATCCACAAAAGATAGGTCGGTGAAAGGTGCCAAAAGTCTTCGCAGATGAGCATGCCCACACGCCCAAAACGGGTGTCGAACGCGCGCACGCTTTCGCCTTGATCGAAATATCGTAGCTCGTCAAACATGCCGTAAGTAGGCAAATAGACCTTGTGATGAATGTGAACGATGTCGCCACCGCTTAAATAGGCATTGGCGATGTAATAGCGCTGACGGGCATCGACATGGACAAACCCCACCACAATATCCAACGCTTGGCTTGCATTGAGCAAGGCTTTGAAAACGGGTTCGTCAGGGGAGGCTTGTAACGCGACTTCAGGTACTAAATCCTGTAGTTGATAACCTGTTAATGACAGTTCGGGGAAAACCAATAAATCTACATTTTCGGCTTTTGCTCGTTCAACATAGTCGAGATGCTTCTGTAGGTTGACGCTTACATCCCCCAATTTGGGATAAATTTGTGCGAGGCCAATCTTGATGCGCATACGCGCTCCTTCGTCATGGAATGATCACAGCTTGCCTGTCACTCTATTCTATACCGTTCATTTTACCGTAAGGCAAACGACGCATAAAAGGGAAACTGTGACCAAAACATGAGCGCCTTTATTTAGGCATCGGCGCGCATGGCCGAGAACGTTTCGCGCCTCATCCCGCATGGATCGTGTTTAACCGCGCCACTTTCGATATTCACGGATGAACGTATCACGTTCGCCTTCGGGGATATTCGCCGTTTGACGATAGCCTTGTTCTACCCAATCTTGTTCTCTTGTAGAACGAGTGCTTATGTAGCGACGGCGGGCTGTATAACGACGTGAGGCGGGCTGTTTCCCTTTTCCAAGACCGCGCCCCGCTATGAGCAGGCGCTGTATCAAGGCGCAGAATAACATAAAGACAAGGGTCACGATCAAAATTCCCATACGATCCTCTTTTTATTTTCAGTGATGATTTAAGCGTAAGGTGAATTTGAGTGAATCAATCCCCTCAAATTATGGGGGATTCGCAGATCATCACGAGGCTGTGAGGGTGAAAAGTACGTTACACTACGTGATAAATAAGCGAGTCTTTATTCATGGAGGTTGCGTGCTACGGCTAAGTCTTCGCTGGATGGTTCCCCTACTCATCGGGTTTATAGGCGTGGGGATGATCGTCGCCCTGCCCACAGGATGGGATAGCGAACGCATCGCGTTTTTTCGCGAGGGTTGTGTTGACGATCAAGATCAACTGATCCGTTCGTGCTGGCAGGGCATCCATTTCCCCTCAACCTCTTATGAGGAGGCGTTGACCATGCTGGAGAATCACCCTTGGGTGAGTGGCTTGGTTGTCGAAGAAGCGCGTCGTAACCGTGTCGGCACATGGGAATGGAGCGAGGCGAGTCCGGAATTTCTGCGTAATGCCGTTTCCGGCCAACCTCAGCAAATATGGCTGAACCCGCTCACGGGCGGGGTCTCGTATTTAGCCATCGCAACCGATTTAAGATACATCGATTTATGGCGCGCTTACGGGATTCCGGAGAGCGGGCAAGGGCACAGCGTATCCGGCGCGGCGATGTACCAAGTCGTTTATGCAGAAGACTTGTTACGCGCTAGTTTCATCATCCCCTGTATTCACGGGTTCCGCCCGCGTTTACCTGAAGTTCGCGCCAATATGCGCTGGTCTACGTCAGAGAACTTTCCACTTACCCGCTTGCGCCTAGACCGCTATTGGATGTTCGGCGCAGATTGTCAGCCATGAACCTCACTCACTCTCTGTTGTGGGGATGGGTGTCGGCGTCGCTGTGCGTCGAACGGTATCGCTAATGCGGGTTGGCGTGATCGGAATCCCTTCCACCGCGACCCCGTCGGTATAAATCGGCAAGGCACGGATTTCTTCCAACGTCACATCAAAAAGTTCGGCAGACCCCCACCCCGTTTGACCATCAAAGCCGACAAACAGCCATTGATTATCTGACGTGCGGGCGATGGATGTCACTTCCTCATCAAAATTGACGATGAGCGTGGTCGGCGAATCAAGGCTAGGTTCAGGGTGCAGACGGGTATTGAACAGCGTGCGAATCAACCGTGAAGGCGGAATCAACACTTCGCCCGCGCTGTCGGGAACCAAGACGGGTAAGGTATTGGCATTTCCGCGCACCCGCACCGTGAAGTAAGCGACCCACCCGCTAAAATTCTGATATTCAATGAACAGCCAACTGTTCTGATTATTGCTTCGGGCGGTGGCAATCGCCTCTTGCCCGACATCTAACTGACCGACAATATCCGAATTCATGCTGGGGTAAGACCGAACGTTCGTCCGTCCATAACTGCTGACACGGACATTAGAGGTTGGGCTGTTGGTGGAAGGCGTGGCCGTCGCCGTCGTTTCGACAAGGATGCCATCCGTCACCGACAAACTGGCAAGATCACCTTCTAAGATGGCGGAAAAAACAGGAATCCACCCGTAAACTTGGGCATTCGTTTGGATAAATAGCCAACGTTGATCGTCAGTCTTGCCCAGTACATCGACCAAGTCGCCCGCTTCGAGTTGACCCACAATCGCAAACCGCGTGTCGGGGCCACTTCGTATATTAACAGTGCCATAAATTTCTGCGCTGAGAATGACTGTTTCTGCTTGTGCGTAGGTGTGGATCGTATGAACGGCAAAAATCATCATCACCATTCCAACGCACCATGCGATATGTCGTAAGAAAATTTTACTGTGTTTCACGAACATAAGACTCCCCACAAGTCACATAATGAAATTTATTATAACAGACGTGTGCGGTGAATTTTTCCCCCTGTAATACGTGCGTTTTTCAAGGGTTTAGCGGTCAAGTCAGGTTCTTTGTATATTCGCGCTCTTGAATTTACAAGAGGGGTAAAGAGACGAAGAAGGTCGTCCCTTGCCCTTCGTGGCTTTCAAACTGAATTTCCCCTTGGTGACGTTCGAGGATGCGTTTGACAAGGTGCAAGCCCAAGCCCATGCCGTCGATGGTTTCAGTCTCTTTGCTTTTGGCGCGGAAGAACGGTTGAAAAATGCGCCCTTGCTGATCGTGTGGAATACCGTACCCGTTGTCGCATATCAGCACTTGGATGCGGTTCTCATCTTGGGGTTTTAACTCGACATGAATCCGACCTTGAGGGGGCGTGTATTTCACCGCATTCGTGACCAGATTTTCAAAGGCTTCGCGTAATTCCACGCCATCACCCTCTACAAACAGCGATTCTGTGGGCAGGTCCGCCGTGAGTCTGATCTGTTTTTGCTGGGCGAAATACGCCTGTTCAAAGCTCAAGGTTTGTAACATATCCGTGATATTGATCGGCTCATTGTGGGTTTTCGCGGTCAGGGCTTCAATGCGCTGAAGCGATAAGATGTTTTCGGTGATGGTGTACATCTTTTGTGTGCATAACTTCACGACGGTGTAGAAGTCCTGTAATGAAGGCGGGATCACCGTCTCATCTCTTTCGAGAAGCGAGACAAACCCCATGATCGCTGTGAGCGGGTTGCGCAAATCGTGAGCCGCGATGCGAAGCATGTCGGTCTTGATGTTCTCAAGCTCGGCGATGCGCTCATACATCTCGGTGATTTCGCGAAGTTGGGTTTGCGCCAGTTTATACAGGCGCGCATTTTCAATCGAGGTGGTTAAGCGACTGCCGATCAAGCGCACAAACTCAAATAGTTCATGGGTGAAGTGATTCTCAGTTTCGGTTTCAATCAGAATCACGCCGATCAAATGCTCATGGTTGATCAAGGGGATACAAATCTGCGCTTTGGTGGCGGATACCATCGGCTCATCATCGGGGACTTGGCCGACATCAAGGATCAATTCACCTTCGCGCTTTGCCATAACCCGTCCGACAATCCCGGTATGGGCGGGGTATTCATCCCTGCCGACATAGCCCCCCAACGTATTGAGAGGCTGAAGTGTAGATACGTCTTCGTCTGCCACTAAAGCGATATAGCCGTGCTGTGCTTTGGAAAAATCGATGATCGCCTTCATCGCCAGCGACGCGACTTCATCAAGGTCGAGGGTTGAACTGAGTTCTGTCTCGACCTGCCGAACCCAACTCAATTGTTGCAAAATCCGCTGGGTTTGTTCCTGCATCTCATGGCGTTGGGTGACATCTTGAGAAACGCCAATCGCTTGGGTGACTTCTCCCGTGATGGGGTCGCGTTTGAACGGGCTGAGGCGGGTATGAATCCAGCGATGTTCGCCCGTCTCTGTTGTGATGAGATATTCATTTTCAACGATGTCACCATCTTCAGCGACGCTGACCGCATCCCGTATAGTTTTGACGACGTGAGAATCTTGTTCGTGGTGAATCCATAAATCGAGCGGTAAGCCTTGCGGTTGGTCGTGGTGACAGGTCGCTTCTAAGGGGCTTGTTTTATGGTGGCTGGAATAGATTTGTTGTCGCGTCGTGAGATCGTAGATGAAGATTAAGTCGGGGATGGTGGTCACGACTTTATCGATAAAAGATGCGTAAGCAATCACATCATGGTTGATGAGATTGTGCTGGTATTGGATGCCGTGTAACTGAATTTCTGAAATAGTAGACAGCGCGAATTGGGTCAAATTTTCAATTTCGTCGGCGGTCCACGCATGGGCCGCTTGTTTGATGACGCACAACACGCCGATAGGCTCGCCGTCCGGCATGATGAGCGGAATCCCCGCGTAGGCAAGATAGCCCATTTTAGTGTAAGTATAATTCCCCAATTCATCAGGGTAGGTATTCACATCGGCAATGATGAGGGGTTCACGGTTTGTCACCACCCGATAACATAACGATTCGTGAATTGGAAAAATCGGCTTGGAGGCAAACATATGCTTCATGCCATCAAAGCTGACAATGTGCAGGTATTCGCTATCTAACACGGTGATCAGGCTGGCGTCTGCACCGATGATTTTATGAACAAACCGTGTGATGCGGTCTAGGGATGCGATGGATGCCCCATTCAGCAGCGCTAACTCGTGTATTTTTTGGGTTCGCGCTGCTGCATTGACATCAGGAATGGGTGATTTGGGGTGAGTCGAAGACAACATTACCATACCCTAATAAAAGCTACTCTGAAGTGTGAATGCACTAGATTGGTATGTTTATTTATAGTGTATTCGACTTTTCCAAATCGTGTCATCTATTCATGGGTTTCACCGCACCCATGAGGAGGCGCTAGGACGATTTTAAAGGAAGCACAAGGTCCTTGTGAAACTGTGTGAGCGTGATCACTTCGCCTGTGTTTTCCAGCAAAACCGAATCTTCAATGCGCACGCCATACCCAAGATCAGGGTAATACAGACCCGGCTCAATGGTGATGACGTTGCCCGCCGCCAAAACATCCTGCGTGTGAACGCCTAAATTCGGCCGTTCGTGGATATTCAGCCCGATGCCGTGACCTAAACCATGTACATAGCCATCGTTGGTGCCCGGCACACTGCGTGAGGTTGGGTGTCCGTGTGCTTCAAAATAGTCGCAGACGGCGTTTTGCAAATCTTTCGCAGGCGTGCCGATTTTGGTCATCTCTACCGCAATCTCGAACGCTTCCATCACTTGGTCATAGACGGCTTGAACTTCGGGCGTCGCATAGCCAATCGACCATGTGCGCGTGCAGTCATGGAAATATCCGCCGCCGAGTTCGCGCGGGAATAAGTCAAAGACAATCGCTTGACCCAGTTTGAGCGCTTCATGCGCCTCCCCGCGACTGTGCGGGAAACCGCCATCGCGCCCTTGCGCAAAAATCATGTGGGTATCTTCAAGATCGACATCTAACAAGGCGCGTCGCACAAAGCGTTTGACATCGCCAATGGTTAACGCGCTTCCATCCTGTTTGACAACCGTATCGCCCTGCGCGGTATGCCCGCCGATGAAGTCCCATGTTTGTTGTAGAACGTGGCTGGTGCGTTCGGCGACGGAACGAATACGCGCCAGTTCTTCCGCGTCTTTGGTGATGTAAGCTTCGTCGAACAAACTCACGCCCATTTCGCCGACAAATTCATATTGTGGGTAGGCCAAGCCCATGAGCCGAACTAACTCAAGGATGATGTTTAAATGGCTCACCCCATAAATTCCGATTTTGCCGGAAGGTACGTTAATTTTTTCCAGACAGCGCCCCCAAAAAACGACTTCGGCTTGGGTACGGTTGCCTTTATAGTCGAGTAATAACTGTGCCCAACCGAGATCATTGAACGAGTAGACGGTCAAACCACTTTTTGCCGCTTCTTCGGTCTCCATCGGGTTCACAAACATGACGGGGGCATCACCCCGTTTTTTCATCACCAAACCGGTGGTGATTTCAACCCCGTTGGTTAGGTAATCCAGCGCGGCGCTGTAGTTCTCATCGGCGGCAATGATGAGCGCATCCAAACCACGGTCTTCCATTAAGCGATCAATATCCGATTTCATAATCAAAGCATCCTTCAAAAGGCTGATGTTGAGATGTGCTTGAAAATAACGAGGAATAGAATAACCAACAACCTAAAGTGGTTTTTGTGTCGGCAGGCCAGAGCGTCGTGGATAGGGGGATGGCGTATGCGCAACTTTACGGATCAGCACCAAATGATGCGGTTCGGCGGTGTCGGGCAAATTCACGTCGATGATCTTTTCAAAAACGCCTCCTAATTTTTGTAACGCATGGGTCGAAGCATTCACTTCTTCTCGGGCGGTACGGCCTTTCATGGCGACACAAACGCCCCCAATCGTCGCTAAGGGAAGAAGGTATTCGAGCAAGATGGGCAAGCGCGCCACCGCACGCGCTAAGACGACATCATATTTGGCGCGTTGGTCGGGCGCTTGTCCCGCTTCTTCGGCGCGTAAGTTCACAAAATGGATGCCTTTTGAAATGTCTAAGGTTTCGGCGACATGCTTCAAAAAATTGATCTTCTTGCCCGTTGCTTCAAGAAGTGTCATTTCGATTTCAGGAAAGAGGATTTTTAAGGGAATGCCGGGGAAGCCCGCGCCCGTCCCCACATCGATCACACGTAAGCCCGCTTTCATCGGCACGGCTTCGACGACCGAGAGCGAATCCAAAAAATGACGGATGCGCACGCCTTCGGGGTCGGTGATTGCGGTGAGGTTGGTATGCGTATTCCACGCCACCAATTCACGTTCGTACAATGCAAATTGTTCTTGTTGTGTAGGGGATAACGACAGGCGGAACAATTGTTCCGCCTGTTGGCTTAAAAGATCGGTCATGGTGATTTAGTAATCAGGGAATAGGTTATGCACAGGCCCAACACTTGGGATGAAGGCATTGTTGTAGTCGATGCTCAAATTGTTGGGGTTGCGCGCCACATCGAAGTTACAATTGCCCGCATCGCGCACGTTGCTGGTTCCCGGCCCGAAATCATCATAACCGTCGGTGATGGGTTGTGCCCATTCAACACGGTATTCGACTTCATAATGACCGGGTTGTAAATTCCCTAAGTCCACTTGGTAGAAGACCCAGTAATTACGCCCGCGTTGTTGGACTTCACTTCGTTGAACGCCTTGTAACAGCGCGGTATTCACACGCACAGAATAGATCGCATTCGCAATATGATCTTCCACTTGTTGACGGGTGCGCGCGTACCAAGACCAGTACACGGTGACGTTATCGGCATCATAGACGATGCCGGGCAAGGCCAGCGCAAAGTTTTCACACGCGGCGTAAATTAAGCCCGGGGTGTTGGAACGATAGTTATCGCTCAAACGTGCACCCACTACGACAGTCGCTTCTGGCGCTAAGTTTGAATTCAAGGTGACGCCGTTGGGCGCAAATAGATTCAAACGATTCACATCAACCGTGGTGACGGTCGCCGCATTACTGCCCGTGTCGGTGCTGACGGTGGCGGAGCCTGTGTTGGCGGTGGCGTTTGAACCACAACCATCTTGGACATCGCTCAAGTTAAATTCAAAGTCGATGTTATTGGAATTGCCTGTGACGGCCACCAAGATACGCGCGGCCAAAGTAGAACCGGCGGGCAACGTGGAACCGCTGTTGTAATTGACAAATTCATCCACAGAAACATTGCCCGTCGCCGAAATTTGACGTAAGGATGTCAATGCTGTTCCAGAGGTTGACCCAGAGAACAGTTGATAATAGATGCTGTACCCACTGACGATAAAGCCATCTAAACTGATGCTTGCACCGGACTCGCAAGCCCAAATACTGCCCTGTAAATCACTGACTGGGCCGGTGCTGGTTGCAAAAACGGTTGGGGTCACATCTGTTTGGGCAGATGTAGATTGCATGGGAACGGCAACAAAGGCAAAAACCGCAATTGCCAACGCACTCAACGCTAAAATGACTTGTTTCACTTATCTCTCCTCTAAGAACCTGTTTTATGAGAGTCGCGGGTATTATATCGGCAAATATGAATTTGCTCACCCAACGACTTACCAATGTCTCATGCAATGAGAACGTGTGCCCCATAAAAACATTTCTGGAAAATCAAATTCTCATCGTTAGCTCATTTAAAGCCTACGGATACTTACGGTTCAACATACGTGCGTAGGGGATGGTTTCGCGGACATGGGGCAAGCCACAAATCCATGCCACTGTACGTTCCAAGCCTAAGCCAAAGCCCGCATGCGGGACGCTTCCATATTTGCGCAGGTCGAGATACCACGCATACGCCTCACGCGGTAAGCCGATGGTGGCCACCTGTTTTTCGATCAGTTCAGAGTCGAAAATACGTTCACTTCCGCCTGTGATCTCGCCGTAGCCTTCAGGGGCTAACAAGTCTACACTGCGACACACTTCAGGGCGACCTTCGACAGGTTGCATATAAAACGCTTTGATCGCCGTTGGGTAGTGATAGACGAACACAGGGCGGTCAAACATTTCGGCAATCGCTGTTTCGTGCGGGCTACCAAAATCTTCACCCCATTCGATTTTGAGCAGTTCTTTTTGTTCGGGGTCGGTGGTTTCGGCGTGTAATTTTTGTAACGCCTCTACCGCTTCATCGTAAGAGATGCGAGCAAACGGCGCACGAATTTTAGCTAAGTGTGTCATATCACGCTCAAGAATTTCGAGTTCCGGTTGGTGTTTTTCAACCACGGTGTTCACGACATGCGCGATCAATTGTTCTTCGATGTCCATCAGTTCTTCAAGCGAACAGTTGGCAATTTCGGGTTCCAACATCCAAAATTCCATCAGGTGACGGCGGGTTTTCGACTTTTCTGCACGGAAGGTTGGGCCAAAGCAGTAGACTTTGCCAAAGGCGGCCATATTCGCTTCGTTATAAAGCTGACCTGTCTGCGCTAAATAGGCGGGTTCGCCGTAATAATCAATTTCAAAGAGAGAGGTGGTGTTTTCACCTGCGGCGGGGGTGATGATCGGCGTGTCTACCAACAGGAAGCCTCGATCATCTAACCAATTGCGCAGGGCATGGACAATCGTCGCGCGGATGCGCAAGATCGCCCATTGGCGACTGGAACGCACCCATAAATGGCGGTTATCCATGAGGAATTCTGTGCCATGTTCTTTCGGGGTGATGGGATATTCTTCCGCGATCTGCACAATTTGTACATCGGTCAGGCCGACTTCAAACCCCGCGGGGATGCTTTTCTTGGCCTTGGGATTTTCGCGTACAATCCCTTTAATCACAACCGATGATTCTTGGGTGAGCTTACCCACGTCTTCAAAGAGTTGTTCTGAAAGTTCCGGCCCATATGCCACCACTTGAACAATCCCCGTCCCGTCGCGAAGCATGATAAATTTGAGCTTGCCTTTGTCGGTACGGTCATACACCCAACCGTGCAACGTTACTTCTTCATTCACATGCTTAGCAATTTCACTGATCGAAATGCCCTGTATATTCGCCACTTTAAAACCTCGTGATCTCAAGGAATAGAAAACTTTTTCAGGGTAAAATTAGTTGGATTATAGCATACTAGCCGAGTGTGATTACGGTTGTATCCCAAGGGTTTTTGTAAGTCAATACGTCGTATTTTAGAGCGTTGGCTATTCCCTTATCGCTTTGTTTTTGCTTACAATCATGCTGTGATAACAAGGTGATTTCATCAACCTCTATACCAAATGCAGATGCGGTCGGGTATGATCCCTTTGCATTATTTGACCCGAATGCACCGAGTCCTGAGCGTGTCCAACGGCTCTTTTATCGTCAGCCTGATTAAGTTGAGTACCGAACAATGTCTGCACAAATTTCTGCAATTTATACTTACCCCCTCAAATCTGCCAAGGGGATTTCTCACCAAGAGTGTATTTTAGAAGCGACAGGGTTATTGCGAGATCGTCGTTGGATGTTGGGGCTGGATAACGGCGATGTCATCCTCGAAAAACTGAGCCAGCGTGAATGTCCTAAAATGGCGTTGATCGAAGTGCACGCGCTGGGCAACGTGTTGATCGTCTCTGCGCCTGACATGCCGACGCTCAAAGTAGAAAACGTTTCTACGGGGCGAAGAAATGTTCAAGTGTGGAATGATGTGTGTGAAGGGGATGATCTGGGCGATGAAGCGGCGGCGTGGTTTTCGGAATTTCTCGAACTACCGTTGCGTCTGCTTCGTATGCCGGACACTTTTTACCGACGGGTGGATATTACTTATGCGCCCGAAGCCGCCCAAGCCAGCTACGCGGATGGCTATCCGCTGTTGATCATTTCAGAAGCGTCTTTAGAATCGTTGAATCAACAGATGACAGAACGGGGCATTGGCGCGGTGACCATGAATCGTTTTCGTCCGAACCTCGTCATCAGCGGGGTGGACCCCTTTGCCGAAGACACATGGAAACGCTTCCGCATCGGCGAAATTGAATTTGATGTGGTAAAACCGTGTGCGCGCTGTGTCCTCACCACCGTTGACCCAGAATTGGGTAAAATTGTGAACAAAGCCGAACCCCTCGCGACGCTGGCGACTTTCCGCCGTACCCCAAACGGCAAGGTGATGTTTGGGCAAAATGTGGTGCATCGCGGTATTGGAACGCTGCATGTAGGCGATGAATTGGAAATTCTGACCACCTAAAAATAGGCGTGTTATGACGAAAAAAACATCGACAAATCCGATCTTGAAGGCGTTAAACAGCCTCGAAACCGTTTTTGATAAGACCAAGAATCGAATTCGTGGGCCAGTTCCCCAAAACCAAGTGCAAATTGTCGCTTACATGGGGTTTGGGTCCAACGAAAAACTTTTCTTGCAAGGTCGTGTTTTGAAAGACAAAAATATTGTTCCCGCCACTGAGGACGCATCCTTATGGAGCAATATTGTGAGCATGTATAAACGTTTTCAATCGCGGGAAATTCCCTTTGCCGTTGTGGAAGCGAACCTGAACGGGAAGCTCTACACTCAAACAGCAGATGAAGAAGGGTTTTTCACCTTTGAGTTTGATCACGTCTCGGCGACTGTCCCCGAAATCAGCTTTATTGAAATTCCTGTGCGCTTGGTCAGTTATGAAGGCAGTGATCAGAGCGAAGATCAAGAGGTGACTGCCGTCGGGCGGGTGTTAATTCCCGGCACCGCAACTTCTTTTGGGGTGATTAGCGATGTCGATGACACGGTGATTCAAACCAATGTGGTCAGCCTTTTGGCGATGGCGCGGAATACATTTTTCCGTAATGCGCATACGCGCCTGCCTTTTGAGGGCGTGGCCGAGTTTTATGAAGCCCTACGCCGAGGTAAAGGGACGGATCATAACCCGATTTTTTATGTCACCAGCGGGGCGTTTAACCTGTATGACATGCTGATCGAATTTTTTAACGTGCGTGGTATCCCTGTTGGCCCGTTGTTCATGACCCAAATGGGACTCACACGCGAACACCTCCTCTACAGCAGTCATTACAATCACAAGTTTAATACGATCCAGCGGTTATTAGATATTTACCCGCACTTAAATTTCATCTTATTGGGCGACAGCAGTCAGAAAGACCCCGAAATCTATTTAGAGGTCATCCGCAAAAACCCGAGCCGTATCTTGGCGGCGTACATTCGGGATGTGACGTCCGATAAACGCGACGCCGATATTCAAGACATCATCAAGCAGGCGGTTGATTTGGGGGCGATGATGCTGTATGTTCCCGACACGACAGCGGCCTCCATCCACGCTGAAGCACAGGGGTACATCACCCCCCGCGCCCAAGAACAAACCGAAATGGGCGCCGAGGCCGAAAAAGAACAACCCTCGCCTATCGAACAGGCGATCAATCCCGATTCGGAAATATGAACCTACGATCAAATTGTTTTGCGTTTACCCTGAAATTGGATACAACTTGTGAACTATTTCGCTGTCCAATCTAACCATCGCAAGTAGTTATGATGCCAGATCACAAACCAACCCTCACCCAGTCAGAGACTCAATTTCCATTTGAGCCGATCCAAGAATATGTCATTCGCACGCTCGAAACGCTGAAAGTATTTTCAGACCCTCTGCGCCAGCAGATCATCGAAACGTTGATCGAAACTTCCAAGACCGTGAAACAAGTCGCGACTGAATTACAACTTGCGCCGACTAAGCTGTATTACCATGTGAACCTGCTTGAACAGCACCACTTAATCACCGTTGCGCAAACACGGGTTGTGTCCGGCATCATCGAAAAACAATATCGCGCTTCGGCCTATAACTTTTCGATCCATCGGGCGTTGTTATCACCCGTCACAGCGCCGAACAACCCAAATAACAATGGGACGATGACCGTCCTACACGCGATGTTAGACCCCGTCTTTACTGACGTGAGCCGTGCAATTGAACATGGATTGGTGGACTTTGGCGACGATGCCGAAATCACCCGCAAAGTGCAGATTTGGCGGGCGTTAAGTCGCATGAGCAAAGCTGACGCGGCTGAATTTTATCGACGCTTAGAAGAGATCGCGATTGAGTTTGACGCGAAAAAACAACATCAAAACCCCGATGAAGAAGAAGGCTCGTTTGGGTTGATCGTCGGCATCTACCCGACCCAAACCGCGCCCAAAAAAGATACCTCGCGCACTTCAAAGTCTTCTAAAAAACGTTCCGCTCGCAAACCCTCGTCATAGACAACCGAAGCGAAAATAAACAGGGATTCTCATATCGTCGAGAATCCCTGTTTTTTGTTTGTGATGTGTAGGGCGCGTTCATCCCTGAGTTTCTTGAGCGCGTAGCCCAAAGCGTGTCCAAACCGTCGCGCCTACGCCTGTGGCGCTTAACAAGACGAGTGCGATCACCCACAGCACTTGCCCATAGGGAAGTAGGGCGATGCCTAACAGAATGATCCCAAAGATGATGCTTCCAAGCAACGCGCTGATGAACGTGATGGGCGGTTGTTTGCTGAAAAGATTGACGATGCGCGCGCCGACCCAAATCGAAAATGCACTCAGCCCTGTCACGGTGGCAAAAAGCCCCATCAAGGCAAACAGGCCAAAGACCAACAAGGCGAGGAAGCCGAGGATAGGCACATGCGCCAATAAGATGATGACGCCGATCACGCCGGAAATCATGACCCCTAAAATCGCCAAGCCGTAGGTGAAATAAGCACGCGGGCGGTTTTGAATCTCACGTTGGATCGCCACGATAGGCGCATAAAATGCGCTGACGCCTAACATATTCAAGGCGGTCAAGCCGAGCACCACCAAGCCGAAGCCGATGATCGTGGGCATGCTCTGTTCCGGCGTGGTCAATGCCGATGCGCTAAATAGGTTGGTGAAATCTCCACGAATACGGGTGAGGAACTCGAACGGGGCAATCGCATTGGTAAACCCACAGGGATCAATTTCAAGCGGGACAGGGCGCATATCTTGCACCACCTGCGCACAAGCTTCTATCCCGTTGTTCAGTTGGGCTTCAGGCGCAATGATGAGATTTTCGGCTGAGAGCAGCACATCACCGTTGATCACGCCGGAGATGGTGCTTTCTGTCGAAACGATATTCAAGCTACCGTTGATCACCGTTTCGGGTTGAATTTCGACGTTGGTGCTGATGATGGCAATATCGCCATGGATCACCCCGGCGATGATGACTTCACTGCCGATGAGCGAAATCGTCCCTTCTACAACCGCAAGCTCACCCAACTCAAGCTGACTGCCAACAATCGTCAAATCTCCTTGAACAGGTTCATTCAAAAGGTACGACTGTCCAAAACGTAAGTTCTGTGTGTTGAAGGTTGGGGTGGGCATGAGCGCTTCACGCACAGCATTCACAATCACTACACCAGCGCACACAGCAAGGATGAGTAATGCCACCGCTATCCAGTGGCGTTGAAGTTGTGAATTGGGCGTTGTGGAAGCTCCCATGAAGTCCTCTAAACCTTCTTATTCTTTAGGCCGATTTTGGGCCGCAAACCGATATAACCAAAAGACCGAAAGAGGCGCCAAGACCGCGAGGACAAGCGGCGCTTCGGGGTAGGTGGTCAATAATTGTTGGGCGCTGGAACTGAGCGAGCTGAACGAACTCATCAAGTTGGTTAACATATTCGCCACCAGCTCGATCATACTGTTGAGAATACCCGTATTGCCCACAGCGTTGAAGATCAGCCAGCCGATTCCTGTGAGGACGGGAAGCAAGATCAACGTCACCAAGGCCAATGCTAAGGCGACGGCAGGGCTGGACATTTTAGGCAGTTCTTTTAAGTCGATGCCTTCGGCCAAGCGTGCCATCAGTTTGAGCGCAAAACCTTCGGGCGCTCTTTCATGTCCCGCGCTTTTCAACACATGATCGACCGCTTGCAAACGGTCAAATTCGGAAGATGTGGCGGGTTCATCTTGTAAAATTTGATCTAAGGAATGTAAAGCCTCGCTGTCTAATTGGTCGTCGAGAGCTTCTTGCATCAAACGGCGATGACGGTTGTTAGCCATCTGAATCCTCCAATAAGGAATTAAGCGCAGGGTTGTTTGAGGACGATGTATCTAGCTTTTCAGCCAGCATTTGGCGGGCGCGGAATAACCGACTCTTAATTGCACTTTCGGTTGTTTCTAACATATCAGCAATTTCTTGATATGAAAAATCGTACCAATACCGTAACACGACGGCCGCACGATATTCGGGATTTAAAGACTCTAAAAGGGTTTGCACCTCTTTGCTTTTTTCATTGAGCACCGCAATATCTTCGGGTTCGGGTTCGTCGGCACTCAGCGATAAGTGAGGCAAGGGTTCGTCGATGGAATACAACTGCACGCGACGACGGCGAATGCGATCAATACAATGATTTGAGGCGATGGTTAACACCCACGTTTTGAACGGGCGACCCGGGTCATAGCGCTTGAGGTTCAAGTAGGCGCGTAGAAAGGTTTCCTGTGAAGCGTCTTCCGCTTCTCCACGATCATATAACATGCGATAACATAGGTTGAACACCGCATCTTGAAAGGTGTAGACCAGTTCGGCAAATGCGTCTTGGTCGCCTTCAAGTGCGCGGGACACCCAATCCATTATTACGGGGTCTATCGGTTTGCTGACAGACACGCCCATCTCCCGCGGTTGGTTAGGGCTGGTTTGTTGGGGAATGTCTAATGCTCTTTCAAGCATACTGGTTGCCAACATAAAACAGATGATCCTACAAAACGTGACAGGTTGATATATCTCCCTATACGCAGTTTGTGGACAAACCGTTTTACAGCCTTAAGATTTTAAGGATACTAAAACAACTTGATTGTAACTGATCTCGCACTAAAAACTCAGTCTAGTTGTTTATCAGTCTGTTAAGAACCGCGAATACAGCGCTTTTATAAGGGTGAATGGGCAGAATTTGTCAGCCGAAATTAGCAAGATTATGATATAATAAAAATTCACCCAAACCCATCAAATTGAGGAGTTTTTTATCCATGTTGATGCAAAATCGCAAACCAAAATCAGAACAAATGTTCTCAATGGATTATTCATCCTCAATCCAGAATGAGCGTTTGGGGGTTGTCGTCGGTGGCTCTTTAAGCAAAGGGCTGACCGTAAAAATTGATGCAGGCATCTCGGTTGAATCGCTCGCGGTGGGGCGTTATGTGGTGGTTCAAGGCAGCGGGAAACGCTTCTTTTGCATGATCACGGATATTGTCCTCGACAACACCAACCCCGATATTCAAAATAACCCACCAGATATGAGCGACCCTTTCCTCAGCGCCGTGTACATTGGGACGATGGCGTATGGCAAAGTTCATGTACAGCCGATGCTCGCCATCGACCAAAATGAAAGTGGGCGTTTAGTGCCTAAACCTGTGAAAACAGTCCCCGGCCATTTTATGACTGTCACCAATGCTACCGTTGAAGAAGTAGAAGCGGTCTTTGGCAAAGACGATGAACATCACTTTAATGTGGGCGCCCCGCTGGAATTAGAAGAAACCCAAATCAACCTTGATCTTGGGCGTTTGGTCGAACGTTCAATAGGCGTGTTTGGGAAAAGTGGTACGGGAAAAAGTTTCCTCACCCGTCTGCTTTTAGCGGGGGTGATCGCCAAACAAAAGGCGGTCAGCTTGATCTTTGATATGCACAATGATTATGGTTGGGAAGTCACCTCAGAAAACCCTCATACGCCAAAAGTCAAAGGGTTACGGCAAATTTTCGGCTCAGAAAAAGTTTCTATCTTCACCCTCGACCCCGAATCTTCACGGCGACGTAACGCCAAAACTGATCACGATGTGATGATTAGTTATGATGACATCGAACCTGAAGACATCGAAATGCTCACCGAGACGATGGGCTTCACCGAAGCGATGTTGGACGCGGCGCGTTTACTGCGCAAAAAATGGGGTCGTGAATGGGTGGCGAAGCTCATCGACGCAACTGCTGATGACTTCGACGAAGTGGAAGCGAACTCGCCCGTTCGCGCAGGGACATTGGCAGGGTTACAACGCCGTATTCAACGGTTTGAACGCTGGAGCTTTTTATCGCGCCAGTCAGTGGGCAACAGCGTCGATCAAATCGTCAGTTTCTTACAAAGTGGCAAGAGCGTCGTCTTAGAGTTTGGGCGTTACGGCTCATCTTTGGAAGCGTATATGCTGGTCGCCAATTTCATCACCCGTCGTATTCATGAAAAGTACGTCGAACAGGTGGAGAAGTCTTTAGGCGACGCGGCGGATAAACCGCCTCAACTGCTGATCGTGATTGAAGAAGCGCACAAATTCCTTGACCCGCGTATTGCCAACCAAACTATTTTTGGCATCATCGCCCGTGAAATGCGCAAGTTCAACGTCACCCTGTTGATCGTCGATCAACGTCCCAGCGGTATTGATGAAGAAGTGATGTCCCAAGTTGGGACGCGCGTCACCGCCCTGCTGGATAACGAGCGCGACGTGAACGCGGTGTTGATGGGCATCAACGGCGCGAATAGTTTACGCGAAGTGTTGGCCCGCCTCGAAACCAAACAACAAGCGATCATCATGGGGCATGCGGTGCCGATGCCGGTGGTGGTGCGCACCCGTTCTTATGACGAACAATTCTATAAAGAGATCGAAAAAGAAGCTGTCGGCGGGAAACTCGTTGGCGGGCGGGAACTGCTCGGCAGTGGCTCGAAGCGGATACGCTAAAAAAGTATAAGACTTCAGAGGCAGATATGTATCTGCCTCTGAAGCAAAGCATGCTAGATCGACACATCCCCCGCCAGATGGACTTCAATGCCCATCGCGGCGAGCATGGCGGCTTTTGCCGCTAACGCTTCATCTGCAAGGGCGGAATTCGGCGCATACGCCACATTGACATGATTCGCCTTGTGACGCGCCATCATTTGATCACGGTTCACCCCATGTAACACCGCGTGCATAATCGGCCATTCAGGGCTGGTCATGTTCCAGCGTCGTTCGGTTTCTTCTTCGGGCAATTCGACTACGGTACCACGACCGATGTCAGCGTGCAGTTTGCCGTCCATGACAAATACACGACTCCACACAATTTCACCCGGTTTACTCACCCCGCGTAATGTCCCACCCCCCAAGCGGAAATACACAGGCGATTGGCGCATACTCGCCGCGCCTGCATAACCGTTGATGAAATGGGACGCAGGGACCGCGCCCGAAATCAAGAACACCCACACATAAGCATCTAATTGATCGCTGGTGTATTGTTCACCGTAGCGCAGGTCATGAAGGGTGGTTGAGGGGTCTAAGCCGAGCGCTAACCAAATACGATTGGTGACTAATGCATCTACGGCCGCCCCTTCATCAACTTCGTTGAAGTGAGGAAGCGCTTGCCCTGCGTATAGTTCTTCTTTGGTTTCCATGTGATACACGGGTGGGCGGTCAGGGTTGTTCAATAACCCTTCGACCAAGTCAGAGGCAGGCACCGCATCTTTCAAGCCTTGTTGATATTGGATGCCGATGGCGTCTGCACCGAAACGATGCGCGATCCGCACAGCGGTGATGTACATCTTGCATTGGGTGTGGATTTGCGCATCGGTCAGTTCAGTGGCTTCGTCGGTGCCCGTCACAAACTTGACCCCGCGCTCATCTAACCAACGGCGCACCGCGCTGGCTTCTTCGTCAGTGACCCATCCCATTTCGGCCACAAGGGCAGATTGGCTTAAACGTTCTTTGTAAATGCCTGTGGGGTTCAACATCTCATCGTCAATGATGGCGTTGTACATGCCCATACAGCCTTCATCAAAAATGCCGAGAATCGCTTTGTTCTCTTGAAGTTTGGCGGCTTCTTGATTGCCAAGCTCAAGCGCGGACGCGGGCAATTTTGACAGGTCTACATCGCGGATATGATCTATGGTATGCGTAACATATCCCTCATTCAGCCATTGGCGGATGCCATTTCTGAAAAAATCGTCCGTAAAATCTTCGCTCCATAACGTGCTGTAGACCACGCCCATCTTGGTGAGCGAGCCGTTTAAATTGAGCATCCCCACCAAGCCGGGCCATTGTCCGCTCCAATTAGCGACGGTCAAGATCGGGCCGCGATGGTCACGCAGACCTGCTAAGACATGATGGCTGTACTGCCACACCGATTCAGCGACGACGAGCTTGGCATCCTTGGGGATATTTTTAAAGATGTCCATGCCCATGCGCTGGCTGGAGATAAACCCGTGTTTTTCCACAGGGTCATAGGCGTGACCGCGCTTGACCGTATAGCCTTCTTCGGCAAATACACGGTTGAGCTTGTCTTCCATTTCTGCTTGGGCAGGCCAGCAGGTTTGGTTGGCGGATAAGCGCAAGTCACCATTCGCCACAACATAGATTTCTTGAGAAGGGGAATTTGTTTGTGTCATTTGTATAAGCCTTTTATTTAATAAAACTTTCATCAGCAAGTGTAACGCCGACTTGGAAACTGCGAAACAGACCGCCCGTTTTGCAAAATGAGCGATCATCTAAGTCTCTGATAAGTACCCGCGCCCATTTTGATACTTTCTGTCCGTTTTTTCGTAATATATTACGTATACAGTAATTGTGGAATGAATGAGGTTTACACAATGGCTATTTTTGATCAGGTGTTGTTAACATGGCGGCTGATGTTTGATAAACGTGTGCCGTTTTACGCGAAGTTGGCAATCATTTTGCCCCTTTTATATTTGATTTCGCCCATTGATATCTTGCCGGATTTTATTCTGGGTCTGGGTCAGCTTGATGATATCGGTGTGATTTTGGTCGGGATGCGCATGTTCCAGTCGTTAGCGCCTGCGGATGTCGTCGCGGAACATCAAGGCAAACTGCCGGATCATAGCGACCCTTCGGACAATCCCGATATTATTTCTGGGCAAGCTAAAAACAAACGCTAAATCACGTTTTAAGGCGTGGCAGTTTGTGAAAAATTTGCAAACTGTCGCGCCATTCTTCGCTTATAACCCCGCCGTACAAAACCTAACCCCAAAGAAATATCAGTTATGCGCTAAAATCAAACTTCAATAGACACGTTATGATGAGTGGTGATAGCATCACCTAACCCGATTTTTTTTGGAGCATACGCTGTGGCATTCGAGTACGAAGCACTCGTAGGTTATTTATATGTGGTGGGGGGACGTACCATCAGTTCACCACCGCCCGGTGCGCATGTAGAAGTGGCCCCGCGCAAAGTGGCTCGTGGACGCGAAACCGACACCTTCTTCACGTTAGTATTCCCTTCTGGCGATACCGCCGCGCCGAGCATCTTCTATGAAAACATGGCGCAGTTGGTGACCGAGCGCTACTTTAACAGCTCAGGCAGTGTTACCAACGGCCTGCGCGCGATGATGAATCATGTCAATGAAAATCTGTACGATCACAACCAGCGCGATTCTAAACATTACGAAGCGAATTTAATTTGTGTCGTCCTGCGTGGCACAGACCTCTACGTGGCGCGGGTGGGGTCGGGCGTGGCGCTCTTTCGTCATGAAGGCGAAGTGAACCAATTCCCCGTCGATTTCAGCAATGATGAACAGTTGTTTGGCCCCCCTTTGGGCGTGCAAATGTCGCCCGACGTCAAAATGACAAAATATGAGGTGAGTAACGGGTCACGTTTGATTATCGCTGACCCCGCGCTGGCAGACATCCCGTTCACCAACCTTGTCCCCGCGATTGCCGGAAACGACATCAGCGAGATGTTGGTGAGCCTCAAAGGGGTGAGCAGTTCACAAATGATGCTCATGGCAATCGAGTTTGTGCCCCCCGAAGCCCCTAGCCCGTTACCTTTGCGCGTGGGTTCTAACTCATCAGAGATATTGTCCAAACCCATCACCGAAACGAAACCTCCCGCAGACCCCACTGCTGAAGAAGAAAAACCCGCTGAAGCTGAGGAAGCAAGTACCCCCGCCGGGCCTCGCCGTTCTGAAGGACGTGATACAGTCGTCGCCAATGCTGTCGGCACTGCCGCTGTAGGGGTCGCCAGCCTGTTTGATGGTGTGAATAAAGGCTTAGATAAAGTTGTCCCTCTGCCGAAAGAAGACCGTAAAGGCTTCTTAGCTACGCCTGCCGCCGCAGGGTTGGCAATCTTAATCCCTGTGTTGGTGGTGATCGGCGTGGTGATTTTATGGATCAGCGGGACGGGACAAAGCGAATTTGAACTGTGCGCCCGCGAAGCCAGCGAGAGCGCGACCACCGCGCGCAGTATCGCGTCGAGTGACCGTCAAGGCATGCTGGATATGTGGAACGCGGTGATTCAGGTCATCAACGAGTGTAACCAAATTCAGTCGGGTGACCCCGCGTTAGCCTCTATCGAACGCGAAGGGCGTAATATCATCGACGCGCTGATGCAGATCGCCCGTCGTCAAACTATCGCCATTGATGCCCTGCCGAGCGCGCAACTTTCGCGCGGGGTTCTGCAAGGCGACGATATGTACTTGTTGGACGATGCCAACGATCTGGTCTACCGTTTGACCCTCTCCGCTGATGGGTTCAGCGTTTCGCCCGGAACCCGCACGCCTATCGGTCAAATGAATCGCGGTCGCCCGATTGCGCAGTTTACGATTGGCGACATTTTCGACATCGCTTGGGCCGACGATGGCAGCGGCTTATCGCAAGGAAGCGTCATCACAGCGATTGATACCAACGGCTTGCTGATCGACTGCCCGCCTCGTTTCTTGCAAAACTGTAATGCGCAACAGCTCTACACCGATGTTTGGACAGACCCGATTGCCATCGCGTTTTGGGGTGGTCGTCTGTACGTGTTAGACCCAGGGGCAAACCAAATCTGGCGTTATGACCCTTCGGGTGGGGCGTTCCCCAACGCGCCGATTGAGTATTTTGTGGGCGAAAACCGCCCGAATATTCGTGGCGCGGTGGACTTTTCTATCGACACATCCGGCTCGATCTACATCATGATGGATGTTGGCGTGCTCACACGCTTCACCAGCGGTCGCCAAGATGATTTTGCGTTCTCTGGCCTGCCGACAGGTCAAAACTTGATCTTTGCAGACTCGTTCCTGATGAACAATCAACGCCCGATTCAGGGGATGTTCTTCCCCAACCGCGAAGAACGCACCATCTACGAAACGACGATGAACGGGACGTTTGTGAACAGCTACCGCGCAAATGATGATCGGCTGTTCGCTGAATTGAATGATGTGCTGGTAGAACCGAATCGGCAGATTGTTTATGCCTTGTCGGGGAATACGGTGCTGGCGTTCTCTTGGTCAGGGTGAGCGAACGTCATATCACGCTCTGAGCGACATTCGATCAATATTAAAAAAGACCTTCTCAAGGATATGAGAAGGTCTTTTTATTTACTGCGTTTACAGCTTTATGTGCCTGGGTCTAACGGCCCATCGACGGCGGGTAACTGAGTGGGTGCGGGCGGTAATGTGGGCGCCGCATTATCATTCGAATCATCCACGCCGGGGATGATGCCCAAAGAAGCAGGATCAGGTGTGCCTACGGGGGGCACAAATGCTTCTGTGCTGACGATGTTTGCGCCTAAAGGTTGTTGGTTGGGGACTAAGCCCGTTTCGCTGCCCGTGTTCGCATCTTGAACACAACGGAAACCTACGGAAGCTAACCCTTGACCCGGCGCATAGTCACGACGGTGAACACTGCGGGCGAAGAATGGGACTGCATCCCATGATCCACCCCGATGCACCTTGCTTTGTCCTGAAGCTGGCCCTTGAGGGTCAGTTCCGGAAGCGGCGGCAGAGCTGTAATAGGTGGGATCAAACCAGTCTTGCACCCATTCGGCCACACTGCCCGCCATATTATAAAGACCGGTGCTGGTGCGACCAGAATCTAGCGAATTCACGGACATTAAAACGCCTTCAGTGCCGATAGGGGAACGGTTGGTAATCGCGTTATTTGGATCCCATGTATTGCCCCACGGATAGATGTTGCCGTTGATGCCACGCGCCGCCAGTTCCCATTCCGCTTCGGTGGGTAAACGGCGACCAATCGCTTCACAGTAGGCTTGAGCGCCGTACCATGTCACATTGGCCATTGGGTTATTAATGATGACATCCAACACACTGTAATTGATGTTGTCGAAAATCAAGTTGCTGGTTTCAGATTCGTTGCGTGTCACAGCGCAAGGTTGCCCTAAGCACGCGTTGTAATGGCTTCCCGGCCCAAGGCTGTTCAAGAAGTTGATGTATTGTTGATAAGAAACTTCTGTCGTTTCAATCGAGAAAGGGCTGATGGTCACATTATGTTGTGGCATCGAGTCTTCACCATAGGCCAACAAACAAGCGCCTTGCGCACCGCCATAACCTTGTTGACATTCAGCAACGGCGTTATTCAATTCGCCGATGGTCGTTCCCATCGAGAACGTACCGCCATCAATGCGGACGACAGAGCTTGCGCTGTTCACTAAAAGCGTATTCACATCAATGGTCTGGTTTTGTGCCAATGAGGTGGTGGTATCGCCTAACCCTGCGGTGGTCGGTTGTGGATTGATCCCCGCGTTCATGGGCGTTTGCTGAACAGAGAAACTAACGGTTGCGGTAGAACCGCTCACAGGGCTTACCGTTATGGGTTCTGCTTCTTCCGTGACGGTGACCGTTGTCGGTTCTACGGGCACTTCTGCTGTCGTAGCGGTTGGCTCAATAACTTCTAACGGCGCTTCGGTTGCAGTCGCCGTGGGGGTGATCGGTTCAGGCGTTGCGGTGATAATTTGGGTGATTAAGAAGGGGGTTTGTGTGGGTAAATTCGCTGCGCCCTGCCCATCAACTGTGACAATGCCTGTGGCTAACCCGCCCAAAATGACGACTGCTGAGCAAGCAAAGCCCATCACAATTCCGATTAAAATCCATTGCCACGGTGATCCACCGGAACGGCGATTCAGCGAACCGTAGTTTCGTGTCATATGCGCTCTCCTAAAAAATTACGGATTGCGTGTGTTCCACCATAAAAGCCTACAAATAACAGTGGATTTCTATACACACGGCTTCCAAACCCACAAATTGTGTGAAGTTATGGTGTTCAATAGTAAACGAAAGACCCTACCATAATCAACGGTAGGGTCTTAAGAAGATGATGATAACAAAAAGCAATGATGGTCTTACAAGTTGGTGATTACGTTAGAGAAAATATTGCCGATCCAAGGGCCAATCCACGTAACAACAACAAATGCTACAAGGACTACCAAAACAAGGATGAGTGCGTATTCTACTAACCCTTGGCCTTTCTCTGCCGTATCTATGGCAACAGCATCGTTAGATTGTTTTAGGAATCTCTCGACGCGCCGCCAAAAATGCGCCGCCCCGGAAATCATGATACCTCCTCTTAATTACACTACTTTAAAACAACAGCCTCGCGTAAATGCGTAAAATGAATAGAAATTAACAATAATGATTTATCCAGTCTAGCATCTTTTTATACAAATAAACGTAAGGATTATCGATAGAATTTCTTAACAATAGATTACAGATTGTTGCAACTGAAGCTTATGACTTATCCGTTATACGGTTGGGCAGTTCTTTTTCGGAGATGGGCAGTTGAATGGTAAAACGGCTTCCCTGCCCTAAATGACTTTTGACGTGAATTTGCCCGCCGTGCATTTCCACAATTTCTTTGCTGATGCTGAGTCCAAGCCCTGTTCCTTCAACCGAACTTAACACCCTGAAGAACGGTTGGAAAATAGATTGCAAATCGGTTTCGCTGATGCCGATCCCCGTATCATCAATGTGGATCAATGCCGATTGCTTGTGCGGGTCGTGTTCTGCGCTCACAATAATTTCCCCGTCCACAGGGGTATAGTTGATCGCAT
Organism: uncultured Anaerolineae bacterium; assembly: GCA_934216615.1. Lineage (GTDB taxonomy): Bacteria > Chloroflexota > Anaerolineae > Aggregatilineales > Phototrophicaceae > Flexifilum. The sequence goes on from CAKQCB010000004.1 coordinate 443,185, forward strand.
TGGCGATCAAGTTGGTGAGGACCTGCGTTAAGCGTTCCATGTCTCCCAGAATGAACAATTCACTTTGGGGTTCCACAAATGATAATTTGATTGATTTTTGCAACGCTTCTTGTTGTTGGATGTACACCACACTCTGCACCAAATCGCACACGCGGATATTACGCAAGCGTAGGGGCGTTAAGCCTCTTTCAAGCCGTGACATATCCAAGAGGTCGGTCACCAACTGGTGCATACGATTGCTGACCTGTTCCAAAACCCGTAAGTGTTCATCAAATTGATCGGGCGCACGTTTGAGCAGATAAATGCGCGTTTTTAAGTTGGTGATGGGCGTGCGTAGTTCGTGCGACGCAAAGGCCAGTAGGTTACTCTGTTGTGTTTTTAACGCTGTTTCAAGGCTGATATCGCGCGCAATCACAACAAGGTTGGTATAGATCGGGGATGGCAGTCTGCTTCCCACGATACTGACCGTCAAGCCTAAGTCAATTGGTGTAAAAGCGCCTCTCGGAATCCGTAGTTCCCCCCGCCAAACTTTCTTCTGACGTAACTCGCGAATCATATTTTTGATGAAGGCTCGGCGGTCTTCAGTGGGGACGTTGCTCAATATCTCTTTGATCGACAGCCCGATCAGCGTTTCCGGTTCTAAAAAGAGCATGTCGCAGAAGGCTTTGTTGACATAAACCACTTCGGCATTTTCTAAATAGAAAACCCCTTCCGCTGTGGAATCCAAGATCGACTGTAGACGGTTCCTTTCCAAATTTAAGGCGGCTGTTTGCGTTTGGACGAGAAACTCAAGATTATCAGCATAGTGACGCGCTTCTTCATACAGGCGGGCGTTCCGAATGGCGATGGCCACTTGGTCTGCAAATGCTTGCAGATACAACGCGTGGGTTTCATCAAATGCGTTGGGGATGTCGCTGGCGATATTGAGAAGCCCAATCACTTGCCCTTCAATACGCACAGGTGATTGCAGTGAGGAACGAATCCACTTGGTGGATTCTTGCGGAATCCATGACGGGTTATCCCAAACATCGTTGACGATCAACGTTTTGCCCTGTTTCACCGTCGCGATCATCGTGGGCGTAGTCTCGACATCAAACACAATTTTTGAAATATCGCCCGATGACGTGCTATGCGCTTCATAACCTTGCGCAAGGGCGATTTTTGCCACGCCCCCCTCAATCAGCATGATGTCTGCAACTTGCCATTCGACAATTTTAGAGAGCTGTTCGAGAATTCGTTTCAGCACTTCGTTGAGGTCAAGCGTACTGCTGATAAACGAGGCCGTTTCGCGTAATGCTTCAGACAACATTCGTTGTGCTTCTAAGGCGGCGTCGGCCTGTTTGCTCTCGGTAATATCTTGCGTCGCCCCAAAGACACATAAGATTTGCGGGTTTTCAATTTCAGGTTCGACAAAGCTGTAATCGCGCAGCCAGCGAATATCGCCGTTTTTATGCACAATACGAAATTCTTGAATGTCGCGCCCTGTTTTCAGAATCCGTTTGTAATGGCCTAAGTAGATCGCCCAATCGCTAGGGTGAACGAACGTCTGCCAATGCAAATCTTTTAATTGGTTGACGGTGTACCCAAACACCACTTGCACCGCGTCCGACGCCCAAACCAATTCACTTTTACGGTTTTCAATGCGCAGTTTGTAGGCGACATCGTTGGTCAAGTCAGAGATGATGCGGTAGCGCTTCTCGCTTTCACGCAGAGCGATTTCGGCGGTCTTCTGTTTGTTGACATCTTTGATCGTGCCAAAAATTTCGATGTCACCATTTTCAAACCGTTTGACCACACGCCCAAAATCACTGACCCAACGGATAGATTGATCTTTCAAGAGGATGCGATACTCGTCGTACAGGTCATCTTTGATCAACAGCCGTTCAAGCCGTGAATTCATGATCTTTTGATCGTGAAGATAAATGTTGTCGAATAAAGGTTGAGATTGAAATTCTTCTTGTGAATAACCTGTGATGCGCTGAACCGCTCCACCAAGCCATTTATACTGCCACTGTCCGCTGGTCGAGTCGTAGACGATGTTATATAAAAAGTCACTCACCGCGTTCGAGATGGTTTGATAGCGGGATTCAGTCTCTACGAGGGTTTTTTCGACATCGACGCGCAAGGTGGCTTGGTATTGATAGAACACTTCCAACGTGACCAAAAAGGCGATCATCGCCCAATGCCATATCACCAGCGACACAAGATTATTTCTTAAACTTACTGGGAGTGTCGGCGCAAGGATAACCGCCACAATCATGTTCAGAAAGAATAAGATCAGCCCTAGCACCAACGTCCGTTTAAAGGACAAAAAAATGCGGACAAACATCAAGTTGACGGCCGAACGCCCCACCAAAAACATCAATTGAGAAGGCGTGTAGAAATACTCGTTAAAAGAAAAATAGATGAACGAAATAAAAAATAGGCTGACGATCATGGCAAGGTGCGTGAAGGATTGATACACCGTTTTGCCGAGCACATAAATGAGAATTCCAGAGAGTAAGAGGATCAAAAACGGCGTGGATACGCTTTTCATGATGACGACATCAATGAGAATACGAATCAGAGTGATGATGTTCAGGATAAAAATAAGTTTCAAAAAAACTTGAATACGTTTGCGCTCATCTAAATCGGTAATGTGGGGGTGAGCATCAACCGTTGCACTCCATAACCGTTGACCTACTATAAATAGGCGTGTTTTTGAAAGACGTATCATCTGAGTTTTATTGACTCATTCATGAGCCTATTGAACAAATAAAAGATGTATTTATCACGTGAAGTAATTCCACTGGATTAATCATAATCTATTATAGAGTTCAAAAATATTTCAGAAATTTCGTTTTTGGGTTATCTGAACAATTGTATGACTAGTGTACTGTAAATTGTCTCTGTAGACTTAGGCTACGCATTAAGGCATGATTGAAGCAATAACAGCCTGTAGCGATAGGGGTATGTGATCGACGACACTTCAGCCAACAAACGTTGTTCATCACGCCAGTGGATATTCAATAAAAAGAGGTTGCCGTGAAAGCAGTTGTAACGGGTGGAACGGGCTTTGTTGGATCACACATCGTCCGCGAATTGAACGAACGGGGTCATCAAGTGACTGTCCTGCATCGTCAATCATCTAAGCTGACCGCGCTGGAAGGACTCACCTATGAAAGCGCGTACGGTGACATCAATGATTTGGATTCGATGCGCACCGCGTTTCAAGGGGCGGATTGGGTCTTTCATGTCGCCGCCATCGCCGATTATTGGCGTACAGACCATGAAAAGATGATCGAAGCCAATGTGAACGGTACCCGTAAAGTGTTACAAGCGGCGCGTGAAAACGGCGTGAAACGGGTGGTGTTCACCAGCAGCGCGGCGGCGTTGGGTCTGCAAAAGTCCAATACCCTTGTCGATGAGACGGTGCGGTTTAACCTGCCACCGGAACAATTCGCGTATGGATATAGTAAATCACTCGCGGAAGATGTGGCTTTAGAAGCAGTAGCCGAAGGGCAAGACGTGGTGATTATGAACCCTGTGGTCATCATCGGCCCGGCGGATTTAAACGTGATCTCTGGCAGTTTTGTCATTCAGATCAAACGACTGGGCTTTTTAGTGCCCATTACGTTAGGCGGTGTGGCCGTCGCTGACGTGCGCGACATCGCCCGTTGGCATGTCAACGCCGCAGAACGTGGGCGAACGGGCGAACGTTATATCTTAGGGACGGAAAACATCAAGTACCCGCGCTGGTTTAAAATGGTGGCTCAGGCGGTGGGCGTCCCTGCGCCGTTCATCCCCCTGCCGAATTTTATTTTGCCATTTTTCGCCAGCATGATCGACTTTTTACGGCGCTTGAATATCAATTTGCCGATTGACGGTGACCAGACCCGTTTAGGGGGAACCGACATTTTCTTCAACTTTGAGAAAGCGTGGAAAGAATTGGGCGACCCCCAAATTGACATGACCCAGAGCCTGAAGGATACCCATCAGTGGTATTTGGATCACGGGTTTATCAAAGAAGATTGGATTTCGCGGTTGATGGCGCGCTTTGCAGGTTCTGAGAGGAAATAGACACATGAGCTTAATTCGCTTTTGGAAACCCTACGGGGTCCTGACCAAATTCACCGACGAAGAAGGTCGGCCAACGCTCAAAGACTTCATCAATATTCCCAACGTCTACGCCGCCGGACGCTTGGATATGGACAGCGAAGGCTTGCTTTTGCTGACCGATGACGGCGAACTGAACGCAAAACTCACCCAACCGCGCTTTGAACATCCACGCACGTATTGGGCGCAGGTTGAAAACATCCCCAAATCATCCGCGTTGAATATGCTTCGTGAAGGGGTGGTGTTAAAAGAGAAGTCAAAAGCCTATGCCACGAAGCCCGCGCAAATTGAACTGCTAACCGAAGCGCCGATGATCGATGGCGTGCCACTGCCAGAACGGAACCCGCCGATTCGGGAACGCAAGTCGATTCCAACGGCGTGGCTCAAGCTCACGCTGACCGAAGGGCGTAATCGTCAAGTTCGGCGCATGACGGCGGCCGTCGGACACCCAACCCTGCGCTTAATCCGATGGGCGATTGGGGGCATCACATTGGAGGGGTTGCAAGAGGGGGAATGGCAGTATCTCACCCCACATCAACAGCAGGTATTTGAGCGCAATCTGCGCTTGCCTAAAGCGCCGACGTATCAGGAAGCGAAACCTCTACGTACCCAACGGAAAACGCCCAAGCCACCGTCCAAGCGTCGTTAAACGCAGGGGATCACTGCTTGATGCACGCATCAAAACCATTTATACACCTTCGCCCGTTTTGGGTCGTCTGCTTCATTTTGATCTTGGCGTTCGCCGTTCGTGTCGGTGGGATTCATGATTTCCCCGTGTGGACGGATGAAGGCTGGTCAACATGGGCGAGTTCAGGTGACTTGACGAGCACCTTGCAGGCTGTCGCTGAAGATCGTCACCCGCCGTTGTATTTCGTGGCGTTGAATCTCTGGCGGGGCGTGGCGGGGGATTCGCATATCGCGACCCGTCTTTTAAGCGTGATGGGAGGGATGTTGACCCTCGTTTTTGTCTACCGTCTCACCGCCGACCACTTCCCGCGCAAGGCGGCTGTCTGGGCGACAATCCTCGCTTCGAACCTCGCCATCCTTGTGTATTATTCGCAAGAAGTACGGCATTACGGTTGGCTGACGTTATTCGCTATCGCCTCATGGTGGGCACTTTTACGCCTTCTCAAACATCGGCATAACAAGGTGATTTGGGTTGTGTATACCGTCAGCCTCGCGCTGATGATGTACACGCAATACTTCGGTCTGTTCGTCGCCATCACACAGGCGGTTGTGGTGATCTTCTTCTCACGTTTGCGCTGGCGCGAACAAGCGCGGGTTTATTCAGCGTGGGCGGTGGCGGTGATGCTCTATCTGCCATGGTTATGGGTGATCGCAACGGTTCAATGGGAATTATTGCAAACGGGCATCGCGGGGTTTCCCGGTACGCTCCGCGTGATGCCAGAAAATCTTCTCGCGATTGCGCAATTATTATTTGGGGAACAACTCGCGGTGTCGTTGAGCGTGTTTTTATTCGGCACCGTTTTTTTACTCGCTCAACATCGTTCGGTGCGTCATCTGCAAGTGTGGATCGCAGGGGGTGGGTTTTTACTGCTCATGCTCACACTGGGCATACAGTTTGACATCCTCTCTGCGCGGACGTTGGTCTTCATCACGCCGATGCTGTGCGTGATCTGCGGGGTCGGGCTTGCGCAGGTTTCACATGGCGGGCTGTTCGCGGTGGCCTTCGCGGTGGTCAGCCTCGCTGCCCCTCAAGTGATTCAAGTGCGCCTGCCTTTACATCAAGTGACGGACATCGTCGTATCCCAGTATTCACAAGGGGATTGGGTCGTGTTGGAAACAGGCTGGGATGATAACGCCTTCGCTTATGAAATCGGCCTCGCCTTGCCAGAAGGTGCGTCGATTTTGCGCACCTTGCCGTGGACGAATGACCGTACCGGCGGTGAGCCGATCATCCCCGCGATTCAAGTAGACTTGGCGACGTATCAACGGGTTTGGGTCATCCAGTGGTTACAAGCCCCGCAGGTGAGCACGTATCTGCACAGCGAAGCCTCGGGCTTTCGCCCCGTCATATCTCACACGGTTGACGCGGGCATTGTGGGGGAAACCTTCGGGGATGCAGAAATTGATATCACATTATTCGAGCGCCACAGCATTGAGCCACTGGCAACCTTTGGCGAGAGCATCGTTTTAGGCTCAGCAGTTTATGACGAGCCGACTTCACAGCATCCGTTTCATGTTGATCTGTGGTGGCTGACGCGCGCGCCCCTTGCGCTGGATTATTCTATCGGCGTGTTTTTGTTGGATGAAACGGGGACAGCCATTTCAGAACAGAACAGCGCGCCCACCACGCCGACTTCCCAATGGACGGTGGACACGCCGTATTTTGACCGTCATACGCTCAATATCCCCGCGTCTTTGCCCGCAGGGACGTATCAACTAGCGGTACGGGTGTATTGGTATGCTGAACCCAAAAACCCTTTGCCTGTTCAGGGCGAACATCAATTCATCATTGATACATTTACGCTGAACTGAGATCGACATAGGTGAGGTTTGGATGCTTCTGCGCGATGTCGAGAGGCATGGCGATCAAGCGGTTTTCTTCGCGAAAGTCGAGCGCTAAGGTGGTGAAGCTGATCAGCTTGTCGGCAAAGGGGTTCACTTTCGGCGTGACTTCGATCAAGTTGGTCAAAAACGTGGAACGGGTCACCAATAACAATAAACACGCTTCCATGAATTGCCAGCCATCTCCTGAATAAGGGTAGGCGAGGATCGACTGCGGTTTAAAGACATTGCGATTGCCGTCACGGTGTTTTTTGAAAAGTAACTGCCATTCGCGCGAACCCAAGCGCGTTTCTGCCGAGCGCACGATCTCGCTAGGCAGTTGATGTAAGCGTTCGATCAGGTGTTGTTGGGCGTCCTGAACCGTCATGATTTCGATCTGCGCACGACGGATTCCGGTGCGTCCTACTTCGTCGCGCAAGTCTGTCACTTGCACATCACACACCGCGATTTCAGCGCGCGGTAACTCAATCGTTTTGAGCGTGTTCGCCCCTTGAAAACGGCCTTCCCCCCACCCTTGACCGCGTGGCATCGCAGAACGCCAAATCTGTTTGAGCGCGTCTGGATTGACCGCATCCGTTGGTGAGGTGAAGTTATACCCGCGTCGCTGGCCTTCCAGTAGATAATCAATCGTCAGGTGCATCGGGTTGACTACGACTTGCCGATAGGCCGAATCGCCTCGATGAACGTCTTCATGGCATCGTCCACGCCAACCCCCGTCATCACACTGCCCGACTGAATCCACACTTGATAGCCGAGCCGATCTGCTTGTTGGCGTAAACGTTTGATCTCATTCCCGTAAGTGTTCATCAGTTTTTCGAGCGTGGTTTCTTTTTCCCACAAATCCGACTTGTTGACCAAGAGCAGGAATGCTTTCAAGGTACGGTTAGAACTTTCTTCTTCGATCATATTCATGGCGAAGTTGAGCGCATCTTTGTGCGACAGCACATCAAGATGATCGATCATGAAGACGATCCCGCGCGGTTTGGCTTCACGGAACAGATCGACCCAATCCGTATCCCACATCTCATACTCGCCCCCCACGTCACGCACAGGGTTTAAGCGGATGTTGTCTTGTCCCAAATGGGTGCTGAAGGCGCGCACTTGGTCACCGCCGGGCGCTGTAGGTGCCGGGTCAAACTCGCCCAATGTACGCACGTTGCGCCGTAACCACTCGATCAAAGTGGTCTTCCCCGCTTGGCGTGCACCTAGCACGATGAAGGGCAGGCCGAACACCCGCACGTAGGCAAAATCGTAAATGCGGTCTACGGTGCGCGAAAGGTTATTCATCAAATCTTGTCCCACGTTGCCAAACACCGTGGTGATCAAGCGTTCAATTAAGCTGTTGTTGTGATTCATCGCTTATCCTCTAACAACGGACTTCTCAAAAATCCTATCCGCTATTTTGTTTTTTAGTGATATTCATTAATACGCAAAATAGACTAAAAAGTCACAAGGACGGTGTCTACAAGGGTAAACTGCGCATCTTGCTTCAACATAGAATACAATGCGATGATGAGTATTCTATGGGAAAAGCATGCCTCAAAAATGGGTACCCTGTCACTTGTCACATGATGTCACTACACTTGTCATTCTTAGGTTGCAACATGTTCGCATCAGCATCCATAATCAGTAGATCAAATCGTTTAAAAAATGGTTTTTTATGACATAAGATTCGGTTGTTTATTGAAAAGAGGTAAGTTCTATGGCTGAAGTGCTTGTACGGGTTCCCACTGCTGAAGATAACGAATGGGCCAAGGAATATCTTCGAAATCAGTGGGGGTCAGATGTGATGGTTGTGCATGGAAAGCGTTACATCACCGCCGAGCAACCGATGTTTATTGCGCTGTTAGAACGAATGCGCGCAGGGATTGTCACGTATCAAATTGACGCAAAGACCCGTTCATGCGAAATTTTGAGCTTAGACAGCCTGTATGAAGGCGTGGGCGTCGGCTCTGCGTTGATTCAGGCGGTGAAGGTCGTCGCGGTTGAGGCAGGATGCAAACGCTTATGGCTCATCACAACCAACGACAATATCAAGGCACTTCAGTTTTACCAACGACGCGGTTTCCGCATGGTGAAAATTCACCTTGACGCGGTGAACGAATCGCGCAAGATCAAACCCGAAATCCCGATGATTGCTGAGAATGGAATTCCCCTACAAGATGAGATTGAATTTGAGATGGTCTGGTGAAACAGATCTGTTTCAAAGGCGATCAAAAACTTTAGGGACATTCCGCCCAAAATAATGTCATAATGGAGAAAGACATCACACCTTCTAGGATAAACACTTATGATCGAACCCTTACGACAAGTTGCCAACCGCTGGGCGATGAAAGCCCGAGAGACTGCGCGCGAGGCAAAAGAAATTGCTGAAAAAGACGCGGCAAGATCGAATTATTTGCGGGGTTTAGCGGATGGATATTATAAAGCGGCGGTTGAACTGGCTGAACTTTTGAAACAAAACGTTCAGACGGGCATATTATCCACGCCTGCGCAAACGGCCCCGCTCGTCGAAGCCCCTGCCAAACCAGAAACCCCGAAGCCCGCCTATGTCAGCATGTCGATTGGTGACGTGCTCAACGTGCTTGAATATGGGGGCTTAACCCCGCGTGATGTTCTGCCCAATGACGATGGCAGTTTCACGGGGATTTTTTCCAAATGGGAATCGATCATGCCTCACGAACGGCTGGATAGACTGAAAGTGGTCGATAAGCGGATTGCTATTTTAGGGTCAGGCAAGACAAAAGAGGGTGATCCTTACATCGACTTTGCATTTCAAGAAAAATTAACGTGACTTCACCCATTCTTTCTATACAACATCTCACGGTAAATTACCGCGAAACCCGCGCGATTTTGGACATTTCGTTAGACATCGAACGCGGGGATTCAGTGGCGATCATCGGCCCGAACGGGGCGGGAAAATCGACGCTCATCAAAGCGGTGATGGACTTGATCCCGATTCAAGGCGGGAAGATCATCTATGCCGATGCACCGCGCCCGATAGGATATGTTCCGCAGCAAGAAAACATCAATTGGAATTTTCCGGTGACGGTGCGCGATGTCGTCATGATGGGGTCGCCTCACCGCTCACGGTTTGGCTCGAATACGGACGCTTGGAAGGCGGTTGATGAAGCCTTGGAACGGGTCGAATTACTGCCGTTTCGAGATCGTCAAGTCGGTGAGCTGAGCGGGGGACAACGGCGACGCGTTTTCATCGCCCGTACATTGGTTCAAGAAACCGACCTGCTCATCTTGGACGAACCTTTCAGCGGTGTAGATGTGAGCGCCCAAGCAGGCTTGATGGAAGTTTTAGACCGCCTCAATGCTGAGGGGTTGACCATCTTACTGAGCACCCACGATTTAGATTTGGCTTTCAACCGCTTCAAAAAAGTCTTGGCACTGCGTCATGAAGTGATCGGTTGGGGAACGCCGAACGAAGTCTACACCTCGGAAAACCTCGCCCGCCTCTATGATCGTCAAGTCGTGACGTTGCGAGATGGCGCACAGGCACAGGTGTATGTGGATGAACACGGTTGTGTTGGTCACGGGGAATGAAAGAGACAAACGTCAATTAAAAAGGGCACTGATCTTCTCAGTGCCCTTTTTGCTTTCTATTCGTAGAATTCCCATTCTTCTCCGGTGCAATACTCGTACCACTCAGGAACTTCGTAAATTTGGGGGTCTTCGCAATCAATCCACGGCGTTTCTTCGGGTGTGGGTTCACTTGTTGGCGCAATCGTGGGTTCATTGGTTGGCGCTGTGGTGGGTGCTAAGGTTGGCGGGGGATCTGTCGCTGGCACTGCCGTAGGTGCTTCGCGGTAGGCGCTATATTGTTCAGAGCACAAAACCACGCCATCCGCATATGCGATGAATTCCATCGTGAGCTGATATTGCCCACCAATCGCATTTTGACTGACATCGGCCGAAAGAGGTGTGGTGGGTGAACCCAGTGTCGTCAGTAACGCACCTTGATCGTTATAGAGTTTGACCTCGTAGTTTGTCGCCGAAGGTACTGGGTTCCAGTGGAACGTGGCGACGCCATTGGGCAGCCCTTCTAATGGAGAGGTCAACGTACAAGTCGCTGGGGTTGGTGATGGAACAAAACTCGGATCAGAAGCATCAGACGGGATATCTGTTGAGGGTATGATCATGCGCGTAACATTATTTTGGCGAATACAGGATGGACTACCATTTATCATCCGCGCCTCCAAGTGTAATTCAAACTGTGTGCCCGCACCGATATTATCCGTGCTCATATCGACCAAGAACGATGTTTCATTGGTCTCATACTGTGCACGGTGAAGAAACGCTCCATTGTCAATATTAAAAATTCTTAATCGATAGTTTCTAACATCGCTTCTTGTTGACCAAGATACCAAGATTTCGCTATCGGGCACAGTCGCTCCGTGAGCGGGCTGTAGAATTTCTATCTCTCTACAATCGTCTGCGGGAGGATATGTTGGCATCGCGGATAGATATTCATTGATTGCGGAAAGGTATGTCGGTATGGCGGTTAGATGGTCATTGACTACGGGAGGAAGGGATGTCGATAACACGGGTAGATAGTCATTGGCTGCGTTTAAAAATGTTATGGGGTGTATGCTAAAACAGAAACATGCGGGCATCAGAAAGAGAAGTAATAGGAACGAAAGGCTTTTAGTGAATTTATAGGGCATCATAATTCCTTAGTACACTACGAATTTATAATTTTTAGTGGGGTGAATTCTTGAAAACGGGTTGTTTTACATCCGAATTTACAAAATACGATATCCGGTTGATTGAATATATCACCGTGGGCTTTGAACCCTGTGAGTGAAAAAGGGCACTGAGAAGATCAGTGCCCTTTTTGCTTTCTATTCGTAGAATTCCCATTCTTCTCCGGTGCAATACTCGTACCACTCAGGAACTTCATAAATTTGGGGGTCTTCGCAATCAATCCACGGCGTTTCTTCGGGCGTGGGTTCACTTGTTGGCGCAATTGTGGATTCATTGGTGGGCGCTAAGGTTGGCGGGGGATTTGTCGCTGGCACTGCCGTAGGTGCTTCGCGGTAGGCGCTATATTGTTCAGAGCACAAAACCACGCCATCCGCATACGCGATGAATTCCATCGTGATCAGATATTGCCCACCAATCGCATTTTGACTGACATCGGCCGAAAGAGGCGTGGTGGGTGAACCCAGTGTCGTCAGTAACGCACCTTGATCGTTATAGAGTTTGATCTCGTAGTTTGTCGCCGAAGGTACTGGGTTCCAGTGGAACGTGGCGACGCCATTGGGCAGCCCTTCTAATGGAGAGGTCAACGTACAAGTCGCTGGGGTTGGTGATGGAACAAACATCTGAGAAATGGTCGTCGTCGCGGCAGGAGTTACGAGCGGTTCAGCACGAATCATATTATGAGCCACAAGGCATTTTGCGGTATAGCCTCTGATCTGAGCTTCCAGTTGTAATACAAACCGCGTACCTTCGCCGAGACTATTTGAGCTGGTATCGATCTCTATTGAGGTTTCGGTGGTTTCATATGTTGCGCGGTGTTCAAGGTTCGATGTTCTTGAGTAGTTATCTGAGTTAAAAAAAGTGATGATGTAAGACTGCGCCTCAGGTGGAGGTGCCCAAGAAAATCGCGTTGTACCGTTGGGCGATATAAACACATTGGGAGGTTCTACTAAGACAAAGTCGATACAACTAGGCTGATCAATTAATGTGAGCCTGCCGATATCATAGGATGACGTGATACCTGCTGTTGGCGATGACCCCCAACAAAAACAGGCAGGCAAAAGCAGGGGAAGTAATGTGAATAACAAACCTCTAATAACTTTATGGGACATCACAATTCCTTAAATAGGGAGACTATAAACATAAAAACCTTATATGTTTTATAGTGCAAAACTATCACTTTGAGTTGGGTGAATTCTTGAAAACGGGTTGTTTTACATCCGAATTTACAAAATACGATATCCGGTTGATTGAACATATCGCCGTGGATTTTGAATCCTGTGAATGAAAAAGGGCACTGATCTTCTCAGTGCCCTTTTTGCTTTCTATTCGTAGATTTCCCACTCCTCTCCGGTGCAGTACTCACTCCACTCGGGGGATTCATAGATTTCGGGATCGTCGCAATCAATCCACGGCGTTTCCTCAGGCGTGGGTTCACTTGTTGGCGCAATCGTGGGTTCATTGGTTGGCGTGGCAGGTGCTATGGTTGGCGGGGGATTTGTCGCTGGCACTGCCGTAGGTGCTTCGCGGTAGAGGCTATATTGTTCAGAACACAAAACCACACCATTCGCATAAGCGATGAACTCCACATAAAGTAAGTATTGCCCGCCAATCGCATTTTGACTGACATCGGCCGAAAGCGGTGTGGTGGGTGAACCCAACGTGGTGAGTAACGACATTTGATCGTTATAGAGTTTGATCTCGTAGTTTGTCGCTTCTGGGACGGGATTCCAATGGAACGTTGCAACACCGTTGGGCAACCCTTCTAAAGGAGAAGTCAAAACACAATCTACTGGGCTTGGTGAAGGAATAAAACTCGCTACAGGGATATCCGTCGCGGTGGATGTGGGAGGACGAGTAACACGCACAAGGTCCTCAGCGCGAACACAGTTTGAGGCATAACCAGGGATTATCGCTTCCAGTTGTAATACATACCGTGTGCTATCACCGAGATTATTTGTGCTGGTATCGATCACCATCGATGTTTCGGTGGTTTCATAGCTTACAATTCTACTAGGTAACGGCGACTGTATGTTAAAAAAAGTTAATACATAGATTTGAGCATTGATGGCAGGCGACCAAGAAAATAATGTCGTTTCTTCAGACGTTATAATTCCATCCGCCGGTTGCAGTAAGGCATACCCACTACAATCGGGCGCATTGGCACCACTCAACCGTCCCCAGGCTGTGATAACTGTTGCTGTACCTCCCCCAAAACACAAACATGCAGGCATAATTAAGGGAAGTAATAGGAGTAACAAGCCTCTAATCAATTTATGCGACATGATAGTTCCTTAGTAGGAAAACTATAAATATAAGAACGATATATTTTTTATAGTACGAAATTATATTTTTAGTTGTGCGAATTCTTGAAAACGGGTTTTTTTATTTACAATATTCAAAAGCTGACCGCATTGAATATGAAGGAGTGGTTTTGAGACAAGGCAATAAAAAGAGCGCTGAGATCATCAGCGCTCTTTTGCTTTCTCTGTGGCAATTTACCACTCATTTGAGGAACAATATTCATCCCAGTCGGGGTTGTCAATAATCTCAGGATCACTGCAATCTACCATTGGTGTTTCTTCTGGGATGATGTCGGGCGTTTCTTCCTCTGTTGGCGCAGGGGTGGGTTCAGTGGTTGGCGCTACCGTTGCAAGGACATTAGGCGCGGGTACGGCTATGGGTGCTTCACGATAGACGGTGTATCGTTGAGAGCATAAAACCACGCCATCCCTATGCGCGCTGAATTCCATCGTGAGCAGATATTGCCCGCCAATCGCATTTTGACTGACATCGGCTGAAAGCGGTGTGGTGGGTGAACTCAACGTGGTGAGTAACCCACCTTGATCGTTATACAGTTTGATCTCGTAGTTTGTCGCCGAGGGGACTGGAATCCAGTGGAATGTGGCGACGCCGTTGGGCAACCCTTCTAACGGAGAGGTCAAAGCACAAGAGGCTGGATGTGACGGTGGAAGAACAACCACATAAGGGGTGTGAGTCGGCCGGAAAATTAGGAGAGATGGTGGGACTTCCACTTCCCGAGCGACGAGGCACGATGAACTAAAGCCTGTGATCCGCGCTTCTAATTGTAAAGTAAACCGCATGCCTATGCCGAGGTTATTCTTACTCGTATCGATCATCACGGATGTATCGGTGGTTTCATAGAGCGCACGTTGAGGATACAAAGGGGTGTCTACGTTGAAAATTTTTAAGATATAGCCTTCAGCATTGAGCGCGGGTGACCAAGAGATCAAGACCTCGCTCTCAGGCGCGATCGTTCTATTCGAAGGTTGTATGAAATCAAACCCTGTGCAATCCGGCTGTTGAGGTTCTGTAAACGTCCCTATCTCATGCATAGTTGTAAAATATGCGTTTGAACTTCCCCCAAAACACCAATATGCTGTGGTAAGAAAGGGAAATACTGCCAAGGCTAAGCCTTTAATCCATTTATACGACATCATCATTCCTTGCAAAAAAGAACATAAATAAAAAAACCTTATAAGGTTTATAGCGCAAAATTATCAATATGAGTGGGATAAAGTGTCGAAAAGGGGTTGTTTTACATAAATATCTACAAATGTTGACATAATTTTAGTTGGGCGAATGAATGAAAATGGGTATTTATATTTAGAATATTAAATAATTGTTATCAGCCAAATGACTGAGTGGTTACAAAACACGGCAATAAAAAGACGCTGAGATCATCAGCGTCTTTTGTGTTTTAGAAGGGGTAACATGACTTGCCTTTAGCCTCCTGCGAGGTTCTCTCTCAGGTTTTCTGCCAGTTGACGTTGTTCCTCGCTCAGATGTTGAGGCACTTGCACCATCACACGAGCATACAGATCGCCAAAGGTATCCGGTTTTTTCAGTTGGGGCATGCCTTTGCCCGTCAAGCGGAATTTGCGACCGCTTTGGGTTCCGGCGGGAATTTTAAGGCGGATCGGACGGCCGAGCGTTTGTACTTCGGCTTCCCCGCCCAATAACGCTACGAACATATCCACCTTGACGTCTGTGGTCAAGTCGTCGCCGTTACGCTCAAATTGGTTGTTCTTCTCTACTTGAATGATCAAATACAGGTCGCCCGCTTCACCCCCGTTGATGCCCGCTTCACCTTCGCCCGTCAAACGGACTTTCGTGCCGTCGGTTGCACCCGCAGGGATGTTCACGCGCACGGTACGATTGCCCTTGCTGATCAACCGTTCCGCGCCGTCATAGGCTTCTTGTAATGAGATTTGGACGGTATGCTGAATGTCCTCACCACGCATCTTGTAGTTGCTGCCAAATGGTGATCCCATATTCCCTTGCCCAGCGCTGCGCCCGCGCCCACCAAAAAAAGTATCGAAGATGCTTGAAACATCAAAGTTTTCATCGACGGTGGTATAACCGCCTGTCGTGTAACTGCCCCCGCCATTTCTGCCAAAAGGAGGCGGTTCAGGGGTGCCGTAGCGGTCATAATTCTTGCGTTTTTCGGCGTCGCTCAGGACTTCATACGCTTCGTTGATCTCTTTAAAGCGTGATTCAGCCGTTTTGTCATTTGGGTTCGCATCGGGGTGATGCTTTTTAGCCAGTTTGCGAAACGCGCTTTTGATTTCCTTTTCGCTGGCGTTTTTGTTGACGCCGAGCGTTTTGTAGTAGTCTTTTGCCATAGATTCAATAACCTCTAAAAGTGAGATTCTGGGTTCACATCTATTCCTTAAAAAAATAGACCTTAATTCCCCAACCTAATCGTATGCTTTGGTGAGGTACAAGTCAATGATTTGAGGGAATTTCTTACGTATGTTTTATACTCTTAAATCAGTGAAAAATGACGAACGCTTGTGCGACTTGGAACTGCCACTGAATGCGGTGGTATTCGATCTCACAGCGGATGCAAAATTGACCCAAAACGGCTCGATTGATGTAATGTATATGAATAGCGTGTTTAGCGATGAACCCACAGGAGCGTGTACCTGATGACCCAAACAGCACCTGAAATGCAGTTGAACGAATTTGTCCAATTAGCACAGGCGATAGAACAAGAAGTGAAGCGTGTGATTGTTGGGCAAGATGCGGTGGTTCGTAATGTGTTGGTCTGCATCCTCGCCGGACGGCACGCCTTGCTTGAAGGGGTTCCCGGCCTCGGCAAAACGATGCTCATCCGCACAATCGCCGACACGCTCGACCTGAAATTCTCGCGGATTCAATTCACACCCGACATGCAACCTGCGGATATTACGGGCACCGATATCCTTGAAGAAAGCGAAGATGGACGCGGGAAAGCTCGACGTTTTCAAGCAGGGCCGATCTTTGCTAACCTCGTCTTGGCGGATGAGATCAACCGCGCGACGCCGAAAACCCAATCTGCTTTACTGGAAGCGATGGCGGAAAAAACCGTCACCGTCGCCAACCGAACCTATACGCTGGAAGCGCCGTTTTTTGTCCTCGCGACACAAAACCCGCTCGAAATGGAAGGTACGTATCCCCTGCCCGAAGCACAGTTAGACCGCTTCATGTTCAAAGTATTGGTCGATTTTCCCACTGTGGAAGATTTGGTCACGATTTTGGAACGCACGACAGGGGCATCTACCCCGCGCGCGAACCGCGTCGCCCATGCCGATGATGTTTTGAGGATGGGTGAATTGGCGTTGCACACACCTGTATCCTCGCATGTGACGGATTATATCGCGCGGATGATCGTCGCCACCCATCCTGAATCGCCCAGCGCATCACCGATGGTGAAACAATTTGTGCGCTACGGCGCCAGCCCACGCGGGGCGCAAGCGTTGATCCTCGGCGCAAAAATCTATGCCCTGCTCGAAGGTCAATTTAATGTCAGCTTCGACCACGTTCAAGCGATTGCGTCTTCTGCGTTACGTCACCGTATGCTATTGAATTTTGAAGGCGTCGCTGAAGGCATCACCGCTGATGCTGTGGTGGCCGACCTGCTCAAACATCTACCGAAAAATACTCATGGCTGAACCACGTCCGATTTTATTTGACGAGAGCACCCGACGTAAGTTGGAACAATTGATGTTGGTCGCCGCAAAAGTGCGTTCCGGCGCGATCAAAGGGGAACGGCGCTCGAACAAACGGGGCACCAGCATCGAGTTTGCCGACTATCGCAATTACACCCCGGGCGACGATCTGCGCCGTGTTGATTGGAACGTCTACGCCCGTTTGGAACGCCCACTCACCAAAATGTTTGAAGATGAAGAAGACCTCGCGGTGTATATCCTGCTGGATACCTCTGCCAGCATGGATTGGGGTGGTCAAATTGAGGGGGTAGCCGACGCGCCCGAGCTGAACAAATTTGATTATATGCGTCGCTTGGCGGCGGGCATGGCGTATATCTCGCTCTCTACCAATGACCGCCTGCTCATGAGCGAACTGGGGAAAAAGTCGGTCTTTGGCCCTGCGCGGGGACGCGGATATGGCCCGCGTCTGTTGACGTATATCAATCAACTACAAGCGGATGGACGCGTGGGCTTGAACCAAGCCATGAAAGACATGGCGGTGCAAATTCGGCGTGGGGGCTTATGTATCCTCTTGAGCGACCTATTTTCGCCCGATGGCTATATAGAAGGCATTAACGCGCTGGCGAGCAAGGGCTGTGAAATTGTGGTAATTCAACTTCTTTCGCCCGACGAAATTTCACCCTCGATGGTCGGCGACCTTCGCTTTTTAGATAGCGAAACGGGCGAAGCGCAAGAAGTCTCGCTTGATCCTGCCATGCGTGACTTATACCATAAACGGGTGAATGAATGGCGCGATGAAATTCGCCGTGAATTACAAAAACGAGGCGCTCACTTTTTATCCGTGTCTACGGAACAACCGTGGGAGAAAGTGATTTTACAAGACCTGCGTCGCTTAGGCGTGCTTCTCTAAAACGAACCTTGATCCCGAATAGAATGGAGTTATTCACTTGCGGAAATTACTCATCGGCAGTGTGATCCTCAGTCTTTTGAGCGTGTTTGTATTGAGCGCTGTACCGTCATCAACGGCTGCTCAACCGATTCCTGTCACCCCGCAAATTCCATTTGCTAACCTCGATGAACCCTCATTGGTCATTTTGCCGACGGAAGATGCGCGTCTAGCCACTTGTGCCGCGCCTACGCTGATCGGGTTTATGCCTTACACGTTACAAGGTGGTGAAAATTTAACGCACTTGTTGATTGGCAGTGAGGCGACTTCGACCCAAATTGCGTCGCTCAACTGCTTGGATAGCACCACTCACTTACCTGCGGGCATCACGATTTGGCTTCCTAGCGACGCATGGATTATCCAAGCGAGTGCTTCACAGGTACGCGCCTCTGAAACCGCGCCTGTTTCTCCAGTCATCGAAACCTTCACCGTAAGCGCGGAAGACATCACCGAAAATCAACCGGTCACGGTTTCATGGCGCACGGAAGGGGAGCGCGCCTTTTTTACCCTGTGTGAAGATTGTCCGACGCGCGTCGAAGTGCCGATGAATGGGGCGATTGAGTTTGCCTCTTTTCAAGCATCCCAGACACTGACAGCGCGTTTGATTATAGAAGGCAACGGCGAAACTGCGGAAGCCGAAGTCACTTGGACGGTCACTTGTGCGCAGTCATGGATTGGTGATGCGGATGTGGGCGGTCTTTGTCCTGAACAACCGCCGTTGGCCGTGCCAGCGGTGTATCAAGCCTTTGAGCATGGCTTGATGATCTGGTTTTCGGATACCTCGCATATTTACGTGTTGTTCGATGATGGGACATTCCTTGTGTATGAAGATGCGTTTGTAGAAGGGATGCCCGACCCAACCGATCAAGCCCCTGAAGGGTTACTCACCCCTGTTCGTGGGTTTGGCTTGTTATGGTCACAGTTGGATGAGAATGACACTAACCCGTTGGGATGGGCAACAGCGGGCGAAATCGGCTTTGATTCGGCACGGCAGGGGGCAGGCCGTACCAACTATACGACGTACATCCAAGGGCCAGAAACCAGCGCCTATGCCTTGACCGAAATCCCCGGTATGCCTGTGGGGTATTGGTCGCTTGTGCGTGGTCTTTGAGATACCTCAAGCAGAATATGTAGGGACAGGGGATTCCCTGTCCGTTGGTGAAAAGCACCTCACCCCGACGGGGTCGTGCCCTCTCCATAAGAGAGGGCGAAAAGAATCACGTTACGAATCGAAATTTGTAGGGGCAAGTCGGTGACTTGCCCATCAATATATAACCTATCTTGAGATAAGTCGCGTATTTGTCCTCTCCATGGGGAGAGGACGGCTGAGCGTCAGCGAAGCAGGTGAGGTGTCCTGTATCCGTCATTAAAAGCACCTCACCCCGATAGCTCTGCTATCGTGCCCTCTCCATAAGAGAGGGCGAAAAGAGAACACGACTTGTTTTGCCTTTTGTCCTCTCCCCATGGAGAGGACGGCTGAGCGTAGCGAAGCAGGTGAGGTGTCCTGTATCCGTCATTAAAAGCACCTCACCCCGATAGCTCTGCTATCGCGCCCTCTCCATAAGAGATGGCGAAAAGAGAACATGACCTGTATATGAATTTGTCCTCTCCCCATGGAGAGGGCAGCTAAGCGCAGCAGGTGAGGTCTAAATTTCGCCTTTGAGTCTGAAACCCCCATTCGCTATAATGGCGGAAGGTTGTTCGCTCTTGTCCCGTAGGATGTCCATTGACTCAGCAAATTCAAGAAGTTCATGCTTCACCGCGTGTGCGTGCAGAAAGCACCCGCGCTCACATCCCCTGTAATTTATGCGGCAGCACCGCATCAACCCCCTTTTGTCCTGAAAATGGCAAAGGGTTAGTCAAGTGTTCCGCGTGTGGATTGGTATTTGTCAGCCCACGACCAGACGCGCAAGAACTCTATGCTTTATATGGTGAAACTTACTTTCACAACGACGATTCCGGCACCGTAGGCTATACCAACTATCTCAAAGATGAGCGGAACATTCGCCAGACGTTTCAACGTCGTTTAAAACGTCTTGAAAAATTCATCCAACCCGGCAAGGTTTTGGATGTTGGTTGTGCGTTAGGTTTTTTCTTGGCAGAAGCGAAAAATCGCGGGTGGCAGGTGCAGGGGTTAGACATCTCGCATTTCGCCGTCGATTATGCGCAGAAAACCTTCCAATTTGATGCGCGTCAAGGCAGTTTGCTCGAAGCTGATTTCCCAACCGAAGCGTATGATCTGGTCACGATGTGGGATGTGATCGAGCATGTGCCCGACCCGAAAGCGTATATCCAAGCCTGTGCGGATCGTCTGCACAGTGGAGGCGTGATCGCCCTCGCAACGCCGGATGTCGCCAGCATCCCCGCCAAAGTGACAGGCAAGCGCTGGGTCGGCTATAAACTGTCTGAAGAACATTTATATTATTTCTCACCCGAAACGTTGAGCAAGATGCTGAACGACGCGGGGTTTGATGTGGTCGATGTCTATCATGTTGGGAAGTACGTCACCCTCAGCCTATTCTTAAACCGTTTGGGGATGTATACGCCTCTACTCGCCAAAATGGGGCAGGCCATCGAGCGCATTTTCAAGCTGTCGGAAAAGTCGCTGTATGTAAACCCCTTTGACATTGTCGCGGTCACTGCCCGCAAGCGTTAACCTTGATGCGTAAAACGGGGTGGATATATGGTGTGGCATTTTTAGCGTACCTCACGGTTGCCATCATCCTCACCTATCCACTCATCACCCTGCTTAACACCCACTTCATCGGGCATCCTTTTGGCGATGCCTATGAGTATGCCCATCATATTTGGTGGTTCACCGAAGCGCTCAAAACAGGACAATCGCCGTTTTTTCAACCGCTCTCTCTCTATCCAGAAGGGTTAAGCGCGGAATGGGTGTGGAGCGCTCCGCTTCAGTCATTCCCCTCGTGGATGCTGGCGTTTTTTATGCCCCTCGCGGTTGCTTATAACATCCCCGTTTTGTTGACGTTGGCGCTCAACGGCATCACGATGATGGCGCTCGGGCGCAGATTATTGGGGATAGACACTTCAGCATCGAAGTGGGGCGCGTTCCTCGCAGGCTTGATCTTCATGAGTTACAGTGCGTTTCAGGGACAGTTAGGTGCATCTCATACGGGGTTGGTGGTCTTGTATCCCATCCCGCTGTTGCTCATCGCCCTGATGAATGTGCGCGATCAATTCAGTGGGCGCTGGCTGATCGTCGCAGGCGTTCTTTTTGCCGTCAGCTTGTGGGGCAACCTGCTGACGTTGTTTTATCTGGTACTGCCCGTCGCCATCGTCCTGATTTTAGAAACGCTCTTTAAACGTCAATGGCGCGGTTTCTGGCGCATCATGCTGGCATTTGTGATCGGTGGGATGATCGCGCTTCCGTTTATGATTCCCACATTGTTATCTTCGCTCAACGATCCGTATTATGTGAATGAAAGCCTGTCGGTGCGGTTCAGCGCGCCTTTGTTAGCGGTGGTCGCACCCTCTTTTTATCATCCGCTGTTTCGTGGGCTTCAGTTCAACCATGACGTTTTAGGCTCTGAACCGTTTGAATTTCCCGCTTATATCGGCATCGGCGCGGGGATTTTAGGCATGATCGCGCTTTGGAAAATTCCCCCCGCACGGCGTTGGGGTGGGTTGGCGCTGGTCGCGTGGATTTTTTCGCTGGGGCCACTTCTAAAAATTGTGAACGAACCCACCACCTTGACGATTGAAAACCTCACCACGTCTATCCCGATGCCGTATGGATTGTTACAAAACCTGCCCATCTTGAGCATGACGCGCACGTCGGCACGTTACAGTTTTACCATCGGCTTTGCATTTTCCCTGTTGGGTGCGTTCGGTTATACATGGCTGATGAGCCGACTGAAAAATAAATTGTTGCGGGTCGGAATCAGCGCGTTATTGTTTTTCTGGGTGCTTTTCGAGTCGGTCTACTTCTGGAACTTCCCGATGAATACCGCCATCCCGCCCGTAGGGGTGAGCGCCCTTGCGCAAGACGAAACGATCCGCGCGGTATTTGATGTTCCGTTTGAGCATCCGCTGGTCGATAAAGAAGCGATGTTCTACCAAACCGCGCACGGGCAGGCGATGATCGCGGGGCACATCACCCGTTTGACACCCCTGCACCCCGCTCGCGGATACTTGATCCAAGACACGCGCGACACGGCTTTACTCGACATGTTGGGCGTGGATGTCATCATCGTGCATCGCAATTTCGACTACGCTGAAAACAGTCTTGAAGATCAACTGCGAGAAGCATGGGGCAACCCCACCTATGAAGATGCGTCCGTCGCGATTTTTGATGTACCTGTCTATTCGGGGGAAGCCCCTCAATTTGTGACAACTTCGCGCATCAACACCCAAGAAGCGCGGGTTTACGTTTATACAGACCAAGCGCGCGCGGTGACCTTGACGGGGCAAATTGAAAGCAGCCAGCGAGTGGTCGAAATTCTTCTGGAAGATCAGGTGATTTTAACCACGCCTGTATATGGGGCGTTGGGTTTACAAGTTCCGCTCCAGTTGCCGAACGCAGGGTTTTATATGATTACGCTGAGGGGTGACCCTACATGCCCTACCCCCACGACTACCGCGGTTCGCTGTCGTCCACTCACATTTGAAAATATCACTTTGGAGAACACGCCATGAAGTCAGCACCGCGTTGGTTGGCTCCATTCGTTTTGTATGGCTTTTATCTGCTGATCGTTTGTATTGTCACATGGCCGTTGGTCACGCACATCTCTACCCATTTTGCAGGGTTTGTGTATGGCGATGGCAACGAGATGGCACATCATGTGTGGTGGTTTAAACATGCCCTTCAAACCGCCCAAGACCCGTTTTATCAGTCGTTACTCGCGTATCCCAACGGCATCGAAGGCGTGACCGTATGGGCGAACCCGTTACAATTTTTCCCCGCGTGGTTATTGGCGTTCGTCCTGCCATTACCGACCGCGCTCAATGTGACGGTGCTGCTCACGATGGCGCTCAATGGGTGGGTGATGATGCAAGTCACCCGTCGATTTTTAGGCGATGATCAACCTGCTGAATATTTTTCGGCGCGCGGATGGGCGGCAATTGTCGCAGGCGTGGCCTTCATGTTGTTCCCTGTGATGCAAGGGCATCTAGGCGCGGGACATGCGGGGTTGTTGGTGCAGTGGGGCGTTCCGCTGTATGCGTGGAATCTCTGGCAGTTGCGCGAAAAAGTCACTTTAAAACGGGTGCTTTGGGTGGCGCTCAGCTTTTTCATCAGCGCCAGCGGGCACATGCTCCAAACGATCTACGTGCTCTTGCCCCTCACGGCAACGCTCGGCTTGATCTTGTGGTTCACAGGACAGCGTCGGGCATTCTTGCGCGTGGTGATGGGCGCGGGCATCAGCGCGGTGATTCTGGGCATCTTCCTCATCCCTGTGATCAGCAGTACTTTGAACGAAACTGCCTACACGGGCGAAGGTGGGGGCGTGCGTTACAGCGCCGACCTTTTAGCGGTGGTCTCGCCTTCTTTTCGGCATCCATTTTTTAACCGCTTCTTAGACTATCCCGAACGGGTTTTAGGCGTCAACATTGATGAAGGCGCGGCGTATATCGGGATTCTAGGGGCGTTATTGGTCATCACGGCGCTGATCAAACAACCGCGCGCGCGCCTGTGGGCAATCGTCGCGTTGGTCGCGTGGGTGTTATCGTTGGGGCCAGTCCTCAAGGTGTTTGATCAACCGATCTTGTTCAGCGTCGATGAATATCAAAGTTATATCACGTTGCCGTGGGCCGGGTTTGCTCAGCTTTCCTTGTTCAATTTGAACCGCACGCCCGCACGCTTCAACTTTTTGTTTGCGTTCGCCTTCACATTGATGATCGGTTACGGCGTGGCGTGGGTCTTGAGTAAAATCTCGCCCAAAGTGGTGCGGGGCGTGATCGCGCTGATATTGGTCGGCGTGATCGCGTTTGAATATCAGGTCTTTTTCCCCCTGCCATTGACTTCGGCGGTACTGCCTTCAGCGATTGCCGACTTGCGCCAGCGCGAGGACATCCGTGCGGTGTTTGATGCGCCTTGGGAAAACTTGATCGTCGCGAAACGTGGTTTGTATTTGCAGACAGAACATGAACTGCCCTTGATTGCGGGGCAAGTTTCGCGCCGTACCCCGGTCAACCCCGCGATGTTGACGCTTCTTCAATCGACGTTTGACCCTGCGTTATTGCGTTCGGTCGGGGCAGACCTTGTGATTGTGTATCGCGAATATGATCCTGATGGCGTCTTATATCAACGCGCACAAACGCAGTTGGGAACGCCAACCTTTGAAGATCATGAATATGCGTTATTCGATGTGCCCGAAGTCACTTCCACACCCGAACCCATGTTATCCTTCACCGAAAATGTGGACTTAAGCAGTACATACGATCAGGATGTTTACTCACCCCGCGCGGGGTGGTATACCTTCCACGCCGACGTTACCGGGGATGGACGTGAATTGGTGTTATGGCGCGACCAAACCGAAATTGGTCGCTGGTGGATAGAAGGAACTGTCGCACTCAACATTCCGCTGGCGGTAGAGGCTGATGCTTTCCATCGGTTTACGTGGCAAGTAGAACCTGTCTGCCCACACATTGAGTCGCCCGCGTTGGAATGTCGTGCATTGACGATGACGAACATCACGCTGGAAGATTTTCAAGCATCGCCCTTCGAGCCGATCCCCTACGCTCAAGGGGTTGAACTATTGAATGCTCACAGCGGGGTGAATGAAAATACGCTTGTGGTCAATCTGCTGTGGCAGTTTAGCGAAGCGCGCGACGAAAACGACATCCGCTTTGTGCATGTGCTGGACACAACGGGGACGCTGGTTGCCCAGCAAGACATCACGTTAGGGCATCATGACCGCGAGACGGGCTGGACGGAACAAGTCACCATCCCCTTGCCTGAAGACCTGCCCGCAGGTGAATATACGGTACTGACGGGCTGGTACGCCTTTGATACCCAAGAACGCTTTGCCGTCGCAGGTGAAAATAACACGGTGCGCATAGGTTCGTTTACGCGATGAATCAGTTACAGCGTTTTGGCTTACACAGCGCTGTTTATGGTCTTTACCTGTTCGTCGCGTGCCTCATCACGTATCCGCTGGTCACGCAGTTCACGACCCACTTTGCGGGGAACCTGCCCGGCCCGGGCGACACGGAAGAATATGCGCGTCATATTTGGTGGTTCGCGCACGCCATCCAACGGGGCGAACCGCTGTTTTACCAACCGTTATTCGCCTACCCTGACGGTTTGCCGAGCGCGCATTTGTGGGCGAACTTGTTGCAATCTTTCCCCGCCGCCCTCTACGGATTGTTTTTACCCTTACCTGCCGCGTTCAACGTGATGATCCTCACCCGCTTAGCGCTCAATGGGTGGACGATGTGGGTGCTCATCCGCGAGTTGACACGGCAAGGCGAACAACGCACATCCATCCCCGCATTTTTAGCGGGCATCTTGTTCCTTGCCCTGCCGATTGTGCAAGGACATTTAGGCGCCAGTCACAGCGGGTTGATCACGTTGTATCCGTATCCATTACTGATCTTATTCACCTTGCGTTTGATTCAACGCCCTTCAAAACGTGGGATGCGAATCACCGCGCTGTGTTTTGTCGGGTGCATCTTAGGCAGTTATGCGTTAGCCATCTATGCGTTGGCGCCGATAGGCATCCTGCTTTTATGGATGAGCTGGCGGAAACGTGCCTTTCGGAGGGTGTTTTCAGCCTATCTGATCGGCGGTCTGCTGGCGTTGATCTTCCTCATCCCCGCCGCGCTCGAAATTCTGCAAACCCCGCAACTGCAATTGGGGGGCGCGGTCGAGTTCAGCGCCGACTTGCTCGCGGTCGTCGCGCCTTCGCCGTGGAATCCGCTCGGCATCCAACTAGATTACCCGCGCTACTTTTTAACTGGCAACATTGTAGAAGGCACCGCCTATCTAGGGGTGATAGGCTTGGGGCTGGCGCTCATCGCCGTGTGTTTTGAACGGCGCGCGCGTCCGTTTGCCCTGCTTGGCATCGTGGTCTGGGTTTTCTCACTGGGGCCATTCCTCAAAGTGGGGGGGGAACTCATCCAGTTCAATTTAGGGGATGGCTATCTTTCCCCTGTCAGCTTGCCATGGGCGGGGTTTCAAAACCTGCCATTTTTAAATATTGCCCGCACGCCCGCGCGGTTCAACTTCGCGCTCGCGCTGGTCGTTGTGGTGATGGCGGGCTATGGCGCGGCGGTCGTGTGGCACTGGTTCCAGAACAAGATGATCCTAACACGCGCTGTCGGCTTTGGGTTGTTTGTTTTTGTCGGGGCGTTTGCCTTGTGGGAATATCAAGTTTTTAGCCCGTTCCCCACATATGACGCCACGTTACCGCAAGCGCTATATGACTTAGCCGAACGCGAAAATATCCGCGCGGTGATGGATTTACCGCTCAACACGCCGACGAACAAGGCGGCGCTATATACCCAAACGGCACATCAGCACCCGTTGATGGCCGGTTCAATCACCCGTGGAACGCCCGTCAACCCTGCGCAGGTTGAGATTTTGAGCACCATCCTTGACCCCGCCTTACTCGACCTCGCTGGCGTAGATGTGATCATTCTGCACCGAGCGTGGGCGGGCATCCCGCCGTTTGATGAAGCCTATACGCGCTCGGTCTTGGGCGACCCTTTTTATGAAGATGCGGACTATGCGCTTTTTAACGTGCCAGAGCCGGATCAAGCGCCCGCGCTGACGATATTACCCATCCCTGAGCAGATTGTATTAGGCGACGCTGTGAGTGTCTGGAATATCCGCCTGTTTGTGCCCAGCGCGGGATGGCTGACGTTACAAGGTGATGCATTAATTGACGCGCCTGCGTTAGAAATCCAGCTTTTGGGGGATAGTCTGCATCAACAGGTCGGTCAATGGATGAGGGGGACAACTCACCTTGAGCAACCGATCTATTTTCCAGCAATGGGGTATTATATGCTTCAACTGGCAGGAATGCCCGCCTGCGCAATCCGCCCACCGTCACCGTTGGCATGCCGTGAAGTGACCTTGAACGCGCTTCAACTCTCTGAATTTGTGCCTGTGGATGCGGTTCAAATTTATAGGACACCTCACCTGCTTCGCTAACGCTCAGCCGTCCTCTCCATGGGGCGAGGACAAAGGCAAAACAAGGCGTGTTCTCTTTTCGCCCTCGCCCCATGGAGAGGGCACGACCCTGTCGGGGTGAGGTGCTCTTAACAACAGTCAGGACACCTCACCTGCTTCGCTGATGCTCAGCCGTCCTCTCCATGGGGCGAGGGCACGACCCTGTCGGGGTGAGGTATTTTTAGCAACGGTCAGGACACCTCACCTGCTTCGCTGATGCTCAGCCGTCCTATCCCCACGGAGAGGGCACGACCCCGTCGGGGTGAGGTGTTCTTAACAACGGACAAAACCCCGACGGGGTGAGGGATATAAAAAAACGCTGTTCAACTTGAACAGCGTTTTCTATCAAACAAGGTGGAGGTTAATCCATGATGACCCAGTGACCCGGACTGACTTCCTTCATCGGATTGTCGGGATTTGGCAGTTTAGAAGCCAACGGAATCCGCTTACGGGTGCGTTCAATGGCAGGATCGGGTACGGGCACTGCTGAGAGCAGCGCTTGCGTGTAGGGGTGCATCGGGTTGTCATACAATTCATTGGTCTCGGCCAATTCAACAATCTTGCCGAGATACATCACCGCGACACGGTCGCAGATGTGACGCACCATGCTCAAGTCATGGGCAATGAACAGATAGGTCAATTTGAATTCGTCTTGCAGGTCTTCCAACAAGTTGACCACCTGCGCTTGAATCGACACGTCCAACGCAGAGATGGGTTCATCGCAAACGATGAAGCTAGGACGCAGGGCTAACGCACGGGCGATCCCGATACGTTGACGTTGACCGCCCGAAAATTCGTGCGGGTAACGATTGATATAATAGGGGTTCAAGCCTACACGTTGGAGCAGGTTTTCAACATACTCTTGCAACTCATTTTTGTTGCTGTAGATGTTGTGAATACGCAGCGGTTCGCTGACGATATTCCCAACCGACATACGCGGGTTCAACGATGCGTATGGGTCTTGGAAGATCATCTGCATACGACGGCGTTCTTTACGCAGGTCACCCGAAGACATCATTTCTAAATTCTTGCCTTCAAATGTGACGGTGCCCGCGGTGGGACGGTACAACTGCAACACGGTACGACCAGTCGTGCTTTTGCCCGAACCAGATTCACCGACCAACCCCAGTGTTTCGCCGGGGAAAACGTCGAAGTCTACGCCATCAACGGCTTTCACCGCGCCTACTTGACGTTGGAAAATGATGCCAGACGTGATCGGAAAGTGTTTCTTCAAACCGCGAACACTCACTAAAGGTGTTCCGCTGGTGCTTACTTTCTTCGAGACGGATTGTTCAGCTACAGCGCTCATAACGACTGCGCAGCCTCCTTGCCTTCAACTTGTTTGCGAATTTCGCGTAGGTCATACCAAGCGCGGACTAAGTGTTCAGGATGTCCATCGTCCGCTGGGCGGAGTGGGGGCAATTCTGTTTTGCAACGTTCGGTTGCATACGGGTTACGGGGCCAGAACGGGTCCGACGTGGGGGGGACGCGCATATCTGGCGGTGACCCTTCAATCGGAATCAAACGGCGGTTGGTTGCGGCAATATCATGACGAGGCAGTGAATTGATCAACCCGTAGGTATAAGCGCTGCGGGGGTCTTTGAAGACTTCATCAATCGGCCCACGTTCAACGATCATACCCGCGTACATCACGTTGAGCGTGTCGGCCAAACCTGCCACCACACCCAAGTCATGCGTGACCCAGATCATCGCCATGCCAAATTCATCACGAAGTTGTTTCACAAGGTCGAGAATTTGCGCTTGAATGGTCACATCCAATGCGGTGGTGGGTTCGTCTGCGATCAAGAGCTTGGGATTACAAGACAGCGCAATCGCAATCATGATACGTTGACGTTGACCACCTGAGAATTGGTGCGGGTAGTTCTTCAAACGACGACGCGCGTCAGAAATACCGACCATATCGAGCAGCTCAGCAGCGCGGTTCTCTGCTTGAGTATTGTTCATCCCACGGTGTAATTTCAGTGATTCTGTAATTTGGGTACCGATGGTTAAAACGGGGTTGAGAGAGGTCATCGGGTCTTGGAAGATCATGGCGATTTCCGAACCACGAATCAAACGCATTTGCTCTTTGGACAACTTGAGCAAGTCGCGCCCTTGAAAGATGACTTCACCCTGTTCAATACGCCCTGGGGGGGATGGAATCAACCCCATGAT
The DNA here is from genome assembly GCA_934216615.1 of uncultured Anaerolineae bacterium. GTDB lineage: Bacteria > Chloroflexota > Anaerolineae > Aggregatilineales > Phototrophicaceae > Flexifilum. The sequence continues at coordinate 472,730 of CAKQCB010000004.1, forward strand.
TGAAAGCGCATGAACGCTCTTACCACTGCCGCTTTCACCGACTATTCCCAGTGTTTCCCCTTCGTTCAGGGTATAACTGACATCGTTTACTGCGTAAACAGTGCCTTCCATAGTATGGAACCTTGTTACAAGGTTCTTGACTTCCATTAAAACGCCCAACGGAAAGCCTCCTGTAGATAAATCCGGCATTTGTAGAAGTTATTACGATTATTTTGTATAAAGTGCGCAGAGTTTGCAAAACTTTTTGCAGACTGTCAAATCAAAGCATCAGGATTGGATCGTAATCTTAATGTCGGATTTGGAAACTTCCTAGTGAAAGCACTCTATTACAGCAGAGTAATATACCAAGCCAGTTGAAAACTGTCACTATAGTAGATTGAATCTAATTTGCTCTACCCCTTAAGTCCAATAGAGGTTCATATTTGAACCCAACCACGACGAACTAGAACAGCCATCTTGACCTCTATCCAAATGACTGCGTGTTGACCAGCACATTCACTTCTTCAACCATCTCAAACATCCGCTCAAGATTGTCTGCCAAGGGGCTTGTGGTAGAGCCTAGACATTCTAACACACTTGTCACCGTACTTATAAAATTGGGTGGGTGTAGTGGGAACGTATCCACTTGTGATAATGCGCCTTTCTCGTTCAGACAGTAGCGCTCATTCAACGCGAACAAGACCTGAACTAGACAGATTGCACTGCGGAAAAATCCCCCTGACACATGCAAAATATCCCCGCGTTTGATGGACTTACGACTGGTTTCTAAAGCAAAGCCAGCTTCCCATAAATTACCTTGAATCAGCGCTTGTTTGAGGGCGGGTAGGTAAGGTGATGTGAGCGCTTTTAACTGCGCTAACTTGCCGTGAGGGTCTATCAAGGATTGGCACAGATGCACTTCGCCCATATAGATCGACGTCCAAAACCCCTGTGGGTGACCCGCCTGATAGAAAATTTTCGGCTTGCCCGCCCGACATTCATCAATGACCTGCTCAACAAGGTGATAGTCACGATATAACCAATCGAAGGCGTGCCCGTCGATGGTGAGCCATCCCCCGCCGTTGATCCACGGCCCCCAGTCGCCAAAATTTGTAACGACATCCCTACTGTGACGGTCATCTAAGCGCGCGCCTAAACTGCGTAGCGCGTCTATAGAGGGTGGGTTCATCCCATCATAATAAATGCCGATGTCCGTATCAGAAGATGCGTCGGCGGCATTCCGCCCGCGTGAACCGCCTAAGACGACGGCGATCACGCCCTCAATTTGGATGAGTTCATGGGCAACACGGTGAATGATCGGGGTGAGCGCGTCAGACATGAGCGAAAGCGTTCCTTGAGAGAGACAAGATATAAAAATGGGATTCCTACATTGATGAAGAAAGGAATCCCATAGTTTATCAATTTTTAAAAGCGGTGTGAGGCAATATCCCTCATCTGTAGCGCTCTGGGTAGGGATCAAATTACAAGGTCTTAGACGCTCTCATACGCTGGGATGACAAGAACAATATCTTTCAGCATCCGTTCGAGCGCCATCGTGTGACAGCAGACATTGCGACTCTTGAAGAAAGAGCAGGTACAGTCCCATTGACCATCACCTAAATTCACATTGTGATCGCCATTATCACCGCGGAAGCCGGCGTTCATTTCCACCAAACGCATACGATCTGTTTCTTGGGCATAACGGTTGGCTTTTTCCACATCACTGACATGGTTATAGGGCTTATCGGTACGTAGATATGGGGATGGCTGGCGCTTGAGCATGGGTTTTAAGAGTTTTTCCAACGCCATGACATGCGGGCAAACCCCATGCTGCTTGTGGCCCGGGCAGTTGCAATCCCAACCTTCAGGGCTAAGTGTCACGGTGTAATCGCTGTTATCCCCATGAAATTCTACTGTGAGTGTGTTAAACGTGACGCGATCTAATTCTTGTGCATACAGCTTTGCTTTTTCAATCTTGCCGATCATTCCGTAGTCCATAGCTTAGCACTCCTTGAATTCACTTACTCATTGACAAAGGTTGTAAATAAAATCGCATTTCAAAAATATTTTTTTGCTTAATTTCGTCTTTATTGCATCGCTTTCAGGGAAATAAAAAACACGCGGCTTTTATCGAACAAACCACGTGTTTTCAAGGCGCCAAAAAGTGCCTGTTATCTTTTTGTTTAATTTCTTGCTCAATAAGCGATGCAACCCATCCATAGGTGTTTACAGCTCTCATTATGAAACTTTTAACTAGTTTAAGCCACCTTTAAAACAGTGTCAATTCATACAAAATGGGGCTTACGGGAAGGCGTCAAACTTCAGGATGAAGCACACGCGAGAGTCATGACAATAGTCCTTATACCACTTTTAATCTTATACAGATGGATTATCTATAAGGATGGTGCTGAGGTGATAGGTGCGCTTGGGATAAAAATACCCTCTTGAAATAAGAGGGTATCCCCATAGAACGGATTGACGAATTGCTTTTTTCAGTTACGCAGACTGAAGCAAAGCGACATCATAGAGCATGAACGCCATCATCAAGAGGACGGCGACCACAGCGATGAAGGTGTAAGCGACCTTGTGTTTGTAATTGATGCGCCAAAACTTGCGTGTACTATAGATCACACCCGAAATTGCCAACACGTTGATGACCAAATCAACTTGGGTGGCAAAGGAACCCACGATGCCTAAAACGGGCAGGACAAACGGGAAGATCACGTACATGATGATGCAACGAATGCCAGAGAATACAATCGAAAGTCCAAAGACGCGCTCGGCAGATTGTACGGTTTGAACAGGTTGTTCAAGGTTTTGCACATTTTGCATGGTGAATATTCTTTGCAACTCGTTTCTGAAATTATGCTGGCATTGTACCACTTTTCACATAGATATACATCGCTACTGCGGTCTTTTTGGCATGTGATGGAGTCGTATCTTTAGGTATTGTCAGTCAAAATAACAATTAATAGAATTCAATAATTTAATGCGTAGCTTGGAGAAATTGTCATTCCATCATCACACCTTGAACAGCCCGCTGGTTCAGTTCCCCCTAAAACAGGGGGGCTATCTTTCGTCCTCAAACACAAGTTCGCCCTTTTGTTCCTTTTTGCGGTGGTGCTTCGTTTCGGGGTTCTGCTGGTGGGGTATAACAGCATCTTTGGGTATGAACGAACCGGCGCCATTCATGGTTCTGAAGCGTATGACGTGTACGCCCAGAACATCCTCACGACGGGCGTTTATGGTCGTGAAGCGGGCGTGCCCGATGCGCAGATTCCCCCTCTTTATAGTTATGCGGTGGCGGTCATCTACGCGCTTTTAGGGCGTTCGGGTTTGGCAATTGGTCTTTTCCATACCGCGCTTGATGTCACGTCGATCATGCTGATCGTGGCGATCACCCGTAAGTTATTTGCGAAATCCCATCATGCGGAATGGACGGCGTGGTTTGCGGGGCTGTTTTTTGCGGCATACCCGTATTTGATCTTCCAAAACCTGACGTTGATCGACACACCGTTTTTTATGACCTTGTTTTGTAGTTTTACGTATGTACTGATCTTGCTTCGCGAACAGCCGACATATACCCGAAAAACAGCGCTGATCGCGATTTTAGGCGGGTTGATCTTAGGCATCACCACCTTGAACCGTCCGATCCTGCCCTTCTTCGCGGTGTTTGCGGCATTATGGTTTTTATTCCGTCTGTCTTTTTGGCAGTCCATCGCCAGACTGCTTCCTGTCGCGCTGATCTCTGTGGTGTGTATAGTCCCTTGGATTGTGCGCAATTACGCCGTGTATGATGAATTTGTGATGATCTCGCTCACCGCAGGTTCTAACCTGTATCAGGGCTGGAATCCTGACGTTATCCCCTTTTTAGAGCAGGGGTATGATCCGCAATGGACAGCGCCAGACCCTGAACAAATTCAGAATGACCCGTATTCTCCCGCAGGGGATCGTGAGCGTAGCCAGCTCGCCATACAATATATTCAAGGGAACCCGCAAGACGCGCTGTATTTAGCTTGGTTGAAATTCCAAACCCATTGGAGCATCGACATCTTCCCGCGCTTAAACCCGACGGTGGGAACCGAAGAACGCGAGAATTACCAAGGGGATGCGATTCGCGAAACCAGCGAAACGGGCGAGATTGAGCTTGGCGGGTTGCCTGTAGGTGACCCCATCGACCTGTACTCGACAGGCTTCTTTGATCAACTGGGACGGTTGTTACAACGTTATTATTTTGGCGCGCTATTTTTCTTGGCGTTGGTGGGCATTTTCTTGAGTCGTCATTTGTGGCAGGATGTGAGCTTGCTGTGGTTTACCCAGATCAGCATGACGATTGTTTATGTACTGTTTCATCCTTCCACCCGTTACCGCGCCCCAAGCGATCCATTTTTGTTTATTTTTTCGGCGTTTGCGCTGGTTCACTTGGTACAATGGGTTCTACATAGAAGGCGTTAATTGTTGTCCTCAGCACTTCGTGCTACATTCACATGTGAGTAAAGGTATGCCAAAGGCAAGCCTATGATTGGACGTTCACTCCTCAACCGATACGAAATTCAAGCGCATGTAGGCGATGGAGCAACTGCTGTTGTCTACCGCGCGAAGGATCAACGATTAGGCCGTACCGTCGCTTTAAAAGTCTTGCACTCGAATGTGAAAGATTCGGTACGGGCGCGCTTCTTCCAAGAAGCCATCGCTGCCGCCCGCTTGAATCACCCTAACATCATGTCGATCTACGATGTGGGTGAAGACCACAATACACATTTTCTTGTGGTGGAATATGTCGAGGGCACTTCTTTAAGTGACATGATCCCTTCGCCAGTCAAGGATGCGGTCAACGTGGGGACGCAGGTCGCCCGCGCGTTGCATTATGCCCATGAACATCACATCATCCACCGTGATATTAAACCCGCAAACATCAAGGTGACGGCCAACGGCGTGGTAAAAATCATGGACTTGGGCTTAGCCCTGCCCCCTGAAGCGAAACGTGTCACCGCGCAGGGGATGATCATCGGCACGCCCGCCTATCTTTCACCAGAACAAGCGCAGGGCTTACCGCTCGACCCGCGTACCGACCTGTATTCATTAGGCATTTTATTGTTTGAAATGCTCACAGGCAAACTGCCGTTTCCAACCGACGACATCCCCGCTTTGCTGTTGGCGCATGTGCAAGACACCCCGCCGAGCGTGCGCAGTTTAAATGCAGATATTCCGCGCATGCTTGAGGAAGTGATCTTTAAAGTCCTCAAGAAACAGCCGATGTTACGGTTTGCCAATGGGGAAGAATTCGCCCAAGCGTTAGAGGCCAGCCTTGAGCATCCGCATGTGTCGTATGAAAAAATTACGGATGTTGATGCGAATACACAAATCGCAAAACCGCCCGTTAATCCCCCGAACCGCGACCAGCGCCCCATCCGCGTGTTGATGGCCGACGATCATCACATGCTTCGTAGGGCGTTAGCCACCTATCTTTCCGCACAAAAACGCTTGTTGGTGGTGGGTGAAGCGGCCGACGGCGACACGACTTTAGAAATGGCGCGTGAACTCGTCCCCGACATTTTGTTACTCGACTTGAATATGCCGGGCAAAGGCGGGCTGGATATTTTGCCTCTCCTTCGCGCACAATCCCCGAGTGTGAAGATTTTGGTACTCACAGGGCGCAGTGAAGAATGGTACATTACCCGCGCGTTGAAGTTGGGCGCGAATGGCTACATTCTCAAATCTTCCAGTGAGCAAGAATTGGTCGATGCGATCTTAAAGACGGTGGCGGGTTCGCTCGTATTAGGCGAAGGCGTCACAGAGAAAGTCGTCTCGGGCATGTTGCGCGGAAATGATGCCAGCCGTGAACTGGTGCAAACCGAACGGCAGATTTTATTGTATGTGGCGGCAGGCTATGAAAATAACCAGATTGCCGAAAAACTTGAACTGCCCTATGCCAATGTGGTGGAATCGTTAGCTTCAGCTATCAACAAGCTGAACGCTCAAGATCGGTACGGGGCGGCGCTGGTGGCTCTGCGTCAAGGTGATATCCTCTTGGAAGAACTGCACGCGCTGAATAACGCGACTTCATAGCTTAGCGCGTGGGGATTCATATAAATGAAAACGGACACTGAATTGAATCGTGTCCGTTTATTTTTATAGTGAATTGGCGCTCAGGGCTATTTACGATTGCGCCCAAAGCCACCGCTGCTTTTCACGCTTGAGCTTTTATGTGAGCTGGACGAACTTCTCGAACTCGATGATTTACTTCCACTCAACCCGCGCGAAGAACTGCTTCCGGATGATCTAAAAGAAGATGATGACGAAGAAGAAGACCGACGGTTGTTATTCGATGAACTGAAAAACCCACCCCCAGAACGGCGCGTTGGGTAATAGTTATTGTTATAACTGCTGTCGCCATCTTCGTAGGTATCATCGTAATACCCATCATCGTATGAGTCGCCCCGCATATATTTGACAAGCCAACTAAACCCAAAAATACAGATCAGAACGATAATCCAGATGACTATTTCGCCGTCCATGATTTCTCCTTTTACTCGATCACAAAATTTGTACTACCGACAAATTGATCGTCTTGGTAAAACTCGGTACGGTAAGGGCCTCTTTGCATCACTTCGGTGACCGTTGTGGGTTCGAACATGAAATACACACACACGTTATCAAAATCTTCAGGTGCAAAAACATGATCAGTCTCTAAGACAATGCTGTTGTCATAAAATAACACCGCGTAAACTTCTGTGCCTCCGGGGATATTTTGTGTATCCCAAACGACATAGAGTATTTCTGAGCGGTCAAATTGGGTGGTGACATCCACAGCACAGCCATCCGCATCAATGCCCCGTGCCATCACAATCGACACGTCGGGCAGGGACGTTATGGTAGGTGTAGACATCGGCATCGGTGTATCTGTACTTGGAACCGCCGTGTTAAACGCGGTGGGGGTTGAAACCATCCCCTCGTTTTGACAGCCTACGAAAGCCAACAACAGCACTAAAATTCCGATGATCCGCAAACCCATAACCTCCCACATACAATTAGCATTGTATAGGCTTTTTTAGGAAATGAATTTGAATCCCCCAAAAAATTCGGGGTTTTAAGGCTTTGGTGGAATGTCTTCTATTTCTTCGGGTATCGGGTGCAAAACATACGTGCCGAGTGTGTGATACTGCGGGCCTTGTGATGTCAATGTACTGGAGATCAGCTTAAATTCAAACGCGCTCATCGTCACCGTCATGAATTCTTGATGCTCTTGAAGAAAGCGCTGAATCAGGTCTGAGGGCGGGGGCGTTTTAAACCGCGCCAATGTGATGTGCGGGCGAAACGGGCGTTCTTCGTGCGGAAAGCCGAGGTTCAACAGGGCGCTTTCAACGGATTGCTGAAGGGTGAGCAAGCGCGGTGGCGCTTCAATGCCTGCCCACAAAACGCGCGGTGGACGTTTGGAGGGTGGGAACACGCCCACCCCTTGCAAATGAAATGGAAACGGTGCCGCGATAATTTCTTGCAACGCCTGGTCGATCTGTGGAATCTGGCGTTCGTCAACCTGCCCGCCGATGAAGCGCAGGGTCAAATGCAGACTTTCGGGCTTTACCCACGACGCCCCGCGAATATCCATCCGGAATGTCGCGAGTTGTTCCTTGATGGCCTCGTCAATATCGAGCGCTACAAATAAACGGGCAGTCATCTGTGACGCCTCAGCGTTTTTCAACGCGGTTAGGGCGTTGGTAAAGCCACCAATATTCTGTTTGGGGGTAGGTACTGCTCAAGACCGCAGACCAAACAAAATCACTGGGGACGGTATAACGACGCAGACCGCTGTCGGCTTTGGCTAACGCTCGCTGAACGTCGGGCACAGCGTCCGGCGCTTGTTCTTTGATGGCATTCAATAATTCTTGGGCGATGGTGCGCCGTAATGCTTCCGGCAAGTAGTTGTTGGCGCAACTACGCGGGTCATCTGCACAATCTGAAAAATATTGATCCATCGCTTTTAAGCGTGAGTTGACTTCATAGATCATTTTATCGCGGTAATGTTGATGCCATTCTTTCGCCAACGCTTGCTGTCTTTCATTCAGGCTGGCGAGAGTGGCGCTTTGACTCTCTGTGAGTGAAGCAGATAGGGCATTTAATCGTCTTAGGCGTAAGAGAAGCGCGCCGATGGTTAAACTTGGCATTTTTCCACCGAAAAAGCCTCCCCCTGTGCTTCCATACAGTTGGTCGCCCAGCAGATAATCTTGCAGATTCTCCACCATAGCACGGGCTTCTTTCAGGTCTTGCTCTACAGAATACGTTCCTTCAGTCACGATCATGCTCCCTTCTCGTTGGGAAATACGTATGTCCTCTATTATACCTCTTTGGGTAGAGGGTCTACGGCTGTGTACAACCCCTATCACGGGGATAATCCCCGTCTGGATCAACATTTCGCAGGAACATTTTTCATCAGCGTTTAATGATCTTCCTTTGAAACACGTTGCAAGAGTTTGCGAAGTTGCTTATGAAACAGAAGCGGGATCAAACTCACCGCGATGATGAGCAGGAAAACGATGAAAAACTCCCCTTTAAATTCACCGAGCGTAGTCCCAAAAATCACAGGGATTGAGGTCGGAATTACGCCGATGAAGATGGAGACGAGCAGATAGTAACGGTAGGGGATGGGGGTAAGCCCCGCCGCATACGATAGAAAGTCATAAATCGAGAACAGGATTAACCGCGCAAAAATCAGCGATTTCCACCCGCCCACATAATCGTAAAATTCATCGATCTTTTTGATGCCTTCTTCACCGACCATACGGTTCACAACGTTGCGCCCATAGCGACGCGCCAGCCAAAAACTGATCGACCCACCCAGCACTTCACCCGTTAAGGTATACAGAATCCCCGGCACGATCCCAAACAGGATGCCCGCCGAAAACTGGAGTGGCCCGCTGGTGAGCGGGGCAAACACATAGGTGCTGGTTTTAATCAGAATGAACACCAAGGGGGCGAGCGGGCCAGCATCCTCGACAGCTTGGCGAATGTTCTCTAAACCGATGGTTTGAATCCCAACAATGAAGATCACCATCACCGTGATGAACCCAAGAGCGGGGATGATGAGCGCCTTCAGCAGGGCGCGTTTATTGGTTATCGGATGATCGTTTTCAGGCATCATGAGTCATGTGTGCGACAACATAAGCTACAAATTTTTTAAATCCAACGTGCTGATGAGCGCTTCAGCACTTTCTTCGGGCGTTTGCCCGTGTGTATAAAAAATATGATCGGCGAGTAACGTATTGGAAGGATGTTCGATAAAATGTTGATTGAGCGCGCTCACTTCGTCTGAAAAGAAACCGTCCGCTGTGATGCGTTCATTCAAAATCCGATGATTTTCTGCGGCATCATTTGTCGGCAGAATCAGAATCACCTTATGCGGGGCGAGGGCAACTTTGACCTGTTCAAATAAGATCGGGTCTTCATACACGGAATGACCCCCGCCAAACTCAACCACCGCTTGATCCTGCGTTTGTAAAATCTTTTCAACAGCGTAGGCTTCGAACGGTTTCCAATACTTCACAACGGCCAGCACACCTTCTTGCTCACGAATTTGGTTTGATTTTTCCCCGTCAAAACCCATTTCTTTGTAATATTCCCAACGCACTTCATCCACTTCCACCAGCGGTTTATTGAGTTTTTGGGATAACAGCGCTGCGAGGGTAGTCTTGCCTGTTGCAATGGGGCCGATTAAGACAATGTTCATTTCCTAACCTACTTTCGTGAGTGGGTGCGGTAGATCAAGTTTCTTTTAAGAACAGCTTGTTCGCGTGTTACATGCTTTACACGTCCGACGCTTTATCTATAATACGTAGAACTTAATTCTTTGTTGTAATTTGATGAGCAAAAGGAAAAAATAACATAAAGACCGAGATCCCCTTTGGTGGGCGTGTTCTTTTATTAGGCTGTGGGGCTGTCTCACAGTGTCTCCAACCTCTGCTTTTAAAGCACCTCAAGATGGATTTTAGCAAGCTCACGATCATTGACGCGCTAGACTGTCGTCATGAAATTCCCTCTACACTTACGGCGGGCGCGACCTTCATCCAGCAGACCATCACCCCTGAAAATTTGACGGATACGCTCAAGACCTATCTTTCACAGGGCGACTTGCTAATTGACCTTGCGTATAACATCGAATCTACACAGGTGGTCGCGTGGTGTCATGCCAACGGCGTGATGTACCTCAACACGTCGATTGAGTTATGGGACCCGTATTACGACATCGAAAACACCCCGCCCACCGAACGCACGTTGTATGTGCGTCATGTGGGACTGCGTATGCTAACCGATCTATGGGATGAAAAAGGCCCGACCATGATTTTGGAACACGGCGCAAACCCGGGCTTGGTCAGCCATTGGACGAAAGTGGCCTTAGAAACTATTAGCGAACGCATCTTAGATCAGCTACCCGCGAGTGAACGCCGTGATCATCTTCAAGAAGCCCTGCAAAAAGCGCAGTGGAACCAGATGGCGCATTTGACAGGCACGAAGGTGATTCATATTTCCGAGCGGGATACGCAAATCAGCCATCAACCCAAACGGGTGGATGAATTTGTCAACACGTGGTCCGTCGAAGGGTTCTATGAAGAAGGCATCGCCCCCGCCGAAATGGGCTGGGGGACGCACGAACGCCGTTTACCCGAAGGGGCGCATGTGCATACCTTTGGGCCGAGCAACCAAATTTGTCTAAACCAAATGGGCATCAATACCTACGTGCGTTCGTGGGTGCCGATGGGTGAAATTCTAGGTATGGTTATACGACATGGCGAAGCCTTCACCTTAAGCGATTTCCTCACCGTGTATCGTGGGGGAATCCCGATCTACCGCCCGACGGTGCATTATGCTTATATGCCCACCGACGCGGCGCTGGCTTCGTTACATGAAATGAAGATGTCGAACTATGACTTGCAAAGTCAAATTCGCATCATGCGCGATGAAATCACCGAAGGTAAAGACGAATTAGGCGTGCTTCTGTTGGGGCATGATCTGAATGGATGGTGGGTCGGCTCACAATTGGATATCCATGAAGCGCGCCGTTCTGTGCCGGGTCAAAATGCGACGACCCTTCAAGTGGCGGCATCGGTCTTGGGTGCGCTGTTTTATATGATTCAGCACCCCCATGAAGGGGTGCTGCTTCCAGAACAACTGCCCCACCGTGAGATTTTAGAGGTTGCCACGCCTTATCTTGGGCCTATCGCCTCGGTACAAACCGATTGGACACCGCTCAAAAATCGGTTTGCTGATGAGGCGTGGCATAAATTTGGCAAGCCTCGCCCTCAAGCCGAAGACGTGTGGCAGTTTGATACGTTCTGGGTGCGGTAAGTCACCTCACCCCGACGGGGTCGTGATCCTGTTCTTGGGGAGAGGACGGAGAGAATTACGTCGAAATCAAGATTTTGTAGGGGCAAGTCGGTGACTTGCCCACAACATATAACCTGACCCTGTTCGCGTCCTTTGTCCTCTCCCCATGGAGAGGACGGCTGAGCGTCAGCGAAGCAGGTGAGGTGTTTTTAAAACAGGTGTCCCTAGGTGGTTGTGATTTTTTAAGAGCACCTCACCCCGACGGGGTCGTGCCCTCTCCATGGGGAGAGGGCGAGAAGAATCACGTTACAAATCAGGACTTTGTAGGGTCTACCCGCTAAGCTATAGCCTCTTTTGTAATAGGTTGCCGATACTTTCCCTCTATATAATGTAGCGGACAAAATGGAGAGGGTGAGGCCAATCGATGGAATCTCGTAAAGACAGTGTGATCGCGCGACAGCAACTTGAGCAAGAAATGAAAAAAGAAGGGCGGTTGCCCCCCGGCCAAACGGTGACGATCAAATTTCCAGTGCTCACCTACGGCCCAACCCCGCCTGTAAAACTCGACACGTGGGATATACAAGTTTTGGGCGAAGTCGAGCAAGAGAAACGCTGGACATGGGACGAGTTTCTCAACATTCCAACCACCAAAATCAATACCGACATTCATTGTGTTACTCGTTGGAGCATGTTCGATACTGAATGGGAAGGCGTGCTGTTTCGTGATTTTGTCGCGCTCGCTGGCGTGAAACCCAGCGCCAAATATGTGATTGCCCATTGTGAATATGGATACACCACCAACACGCCGTTAGACCTCATGTTGGATGATGATGTCCTGTTGGCCTATAAATTCGGCGGTGATTGGCTCGAAGCGGATCATGGGTTTCCCCTGCGGACGTTAGTGCCTAAGCGCTACTTTTGGAAAAGTGCAAAATGGGTGCGCGCCATCGAATTTAGCGCGGTCGATAAGCCCGGGTTTTGGGAAAACGGGGGCTATCATAATGAAGGTGACCCTTTCAAAGAAGAACGGATGCAACGACGCGGGTTCTTTTGGTAGACTTAAACCTTCTATTTTAAACTTGAGATGCGGATGAATGAGTCATCCGCATTTGTTTTGATGCGAGCAAGCCAATGTCTACACAAGTGCATAAAGTGGTGGCGTTCGTCACCCGTGATGACGGTTCAACCTTGTTTTTTCAGCATCCCGAAGCGGGATATCAATTACCTGCGGGCACAGTCGATGAAGGCGAAACGGGCAAAGTCGCGGTCTTGAGAGAATTGTGGGAAGAAACAGGCTTGGATCAAGTGGAGATCGTCGCGTATTTGGGACGTGTGCCAACCCCTGCCACGCAAGCCATGATGCGCGAAAATGTGCGCCCGCTGTTATCCATCCACGATAAAAATTCTGCCAGTCCTCGGATGTTATCGCGCAATTACCGCGTAGAAGTGTTGGACGAAATGGATGAGATAGCGCGTGTCGTCTATCGAGAAGTGAAGTTTCACCCGCCAAGTGGAGATGAAAGCGCCGTATGGGAAACAAAATTCACCGTAGAGGGCTGGGTACCCAAAACCAGTTTAGTGCGCAACGTACAGCGGGATATCTTTCACATTCGCACATTAAAGCCGACCACCGAAACGTGGGAACACGCGGGCGATCACGGATTTATGTTTCGTATGTTTTGGCATCCCTTTGGCAAAAACCCGGGTTTACATCCCTTGCAAGCGGTCTGGTTTGATTATGCGTTGGAAAAACTATCGACCCCCCGTTAAGGGGTGGCAGTCTGTTGACGTTGTGCGACCTTTTGCATCACTTCAAAGCAGATCAATGTCCCAACCGACAAAATAACCATCATCGGCAGAATGACAAAGGGCGTTGATTGTTCGATCAACACCCCCGCAAGCCCAGGCAAAACCACCATTCCAATAGAAGAACCGGTCATTTGTAACCCCATCGCGTTATGTGCATGGGATGGGCCGATGTATTTACGGAAGATGGTCAGCATGATCGGGATCGTTGGGGCTTGCACAAACCCATAAATCGCTAAGCCTAATGTATCTGCCAAATTCAGCGGGTTGAGCCACAAAACACATGCGAAGATGACGATGAACACATGACATACGCGCAAGAGCGTCACCGCATCAACCCGTGCGCTGACCGCGCCTAAAACAAACCGTCCGACGGTCAACCCACCCCAATATAAGCTGAGTAAGTAGCTGGCGGTTTCTGGGTTGAACTGACGCCCTTCCGTGAAAAAATTGTACATCCACTGACCGGGGACGACTTGAATTCCCGCGTAGAAGAAGAATAACAAGATGCCCGGCCATAACACCGCTTGTCGCAACGTTGCTTTGATCGGCTTGCGCGTTTGGGCGGGGTTCCCCTGTGTATCGACAGGTTGCCATAAGGGACGGGTCAAGACGAACATCGTCACCATGACCAACACAAAGAGGAAGGCCACCCCATATAAGGAACGCCAGATATACCCTTCTCTGAATAACCAACCGCCAATCAAGGGGATGACTGTCACGCCCACGCCAAAACTTGCATGTAGCCAATTCATAGAACGAGTATAGCTGGTGGCGGCAAAATAACTGTTGAGGCCGAGGTTGAGCAGACTGTTGCCGATTCCCAGACAGACCGACCCGAGAATGGCGACGAGCGCGACAGGCGCGATGGACATCAAAAATATCCCAATGGCGATGCCGCTGCTGCCGATGAGGAAGATATTGCCGTACCCGCCCAATTTTTGTGTGATGGCGGCGTGATTCATGGTGATGCCGAACCCAACGGCCATTTGCGCAAAGAGCAAAATGCCCAAGGCGTCAAGGGGCATGCCTAAATCGACGTGCATGGTTGTCCAGCTCAAGCCGAGCAAACCACTCATCAAGCCTAAACAGAAGAAACTAAAATACCCCAACAGAATCAAGCGATTTGCTGGGGCAGTAAACCATAACGGGGCATGGGTAAGTTTATGACTGATCATGAGATGATAAAGTTTCTGCTCTACGGCGAATATACTGCATTAAAAATTCAGCACACATGAAGAAGATGACACAAGAGAAAATCACGATAGGCATGGCGATTTCGAAGGTCGTCGCGCTGGCGATGACCCCCACCAGCGTAGGCAAGAGCCAAACGCCGATGGCCGACCCCGCCATTTGAATCCCGATGGCGTTAGGCGCATGTTGTAAACCGACATAACGCGGTGTCATCGCCACCAAAACGGGGAATATCGGCGCGAGGGATATCCCAAGGATGAGCAGACCAAGCTCATCCAGTTGTGAACCGCGATTGAGCGCGATCAAAGTGGCGCCGACCATCGCGATCAGGATCGCACAGCGAATTAACATCTGATCTTTGATCTTCCCCGCCAGCACACTAAAGAGTAACCGCCCGATGGTGAAGCTCGCCCAATAGCGTGCTACCATTTCCCCCGCGATATTTTCGGGGATGCCACGTCCTTCTACAAACAACGTCGTGCCCCATTTGCCAGCGATCATCTCCAAGCCCGCATACAGCAGGAACGTGATGATCCCTAACCAAATGATGGGATGACGTAACGTATCTTTTAAACGGATGGGCGTGTAGGGTTGTCCAGTAGAGAGTTTATGAAATTCGCGCCAACTCGGCAAAGAAAGAAATGCCCCTATCAGCACCAAGACCATCGTAAACGTGACGATGCCATACCCCATCCGCCATGTAAAATTGGGATTGGTCACTAAAATAGGGCTGATGGTGACGCCGATGCCGAACATGGCATGTAAAAAATTCATGGCGCGTAAGCTGTAATGCGCGGCAAAGTAGGTATTTAAAGTCGCGTCGATTAAGCCAGAGCCTAACCCTTGAAAGACCGCCGCGAGGATGAATAACACCCAAAACGGCGCAAACGTGTAGCTGGTCATCCCCACCGTGACGAGCACCGCGCCCAATAAAAACGAACGCCCGACACCGAAGCGATTGACCACTGTACCGCTGAAAGTGCTTGAGAGGAAATAAGCGCTGACACTGGCAAACAAGACCATGCCCATCGCCTCAACGGGTTGGGCGAAGTCAGCGCGAATGGATACCCATCCCGAACCCAGTAACCCGCTGATCAACCCTAAAGCAATACAAGTTAAAAATGAAAAAATGAGGATACGCGTGTCTTTATACACCGTTTGCACAAGTGGCAACGCGGGAGCATGGGTTGTCATGAAAGTTGGGTTCCTGAAGTGTTGAAAATACTTAGGGATGAACTGCTTCTATTGTAAGAGGTCTCATCAATGCAAGTAAATGCCCACAGTGGATATGCCTTTTTCAACCGATGGGATTCAAAAAAGCATCGCCCAAAGGAGCATCTACAAGCAGATTTTAAAGCGTGGCCGTTTTATCTACGCCGTTTTTAACTTCTTGAATTCGTCTTGGTTGATCAACACCTGTTGGTAATAGCGATGATCGCTATGTTTTCCCTTACCTTCCCATTCCTGCCATGTTTGCTCCATCAATTTCAGCGCGCGCACCTCGATCTGGAAGCCTTCGACGCGGTCAAAGTTTTCGCAGATGATGGTTGCCAAACTCAACTTGCCTAACAAGTTTTCTTTATTGCTTTCGTGTTTTGTCAGTCGGCGGATGAGGTTCTTCGTATCACTCTGCTTTTGTAGCGTGGCAGTCGCTTTGTCGTTCCAAAAGTCAGGGCGTAGACTGTTGATGATGGAGATGAATGTTTCTGGCGTGGGAAAGTCTTGATCTTTAAGCCAAATTTGTAACTTGATGAAGCTGTGCGCCACTTCATTACCAAAGGTCGGATGTAAGAAGATGGCGGGGTGTGGCCCTAAACATAACTCGACGGTTTTACGTGCGGCCTTTTTCAGTTCATTGAGGCCTGAAAGTTCCTTAAGTGCCAACCCCTCTTGGCCTGAACGCAGGTAACAATGGGCGCGTAAAATTAATAACTCCAGCGCTTGGGTGATTAATTCCACTTTTTTATGTAGTGCGCTGGTGCCTTCAATTTCAAGCAGAAGCTGATCTTGCGCTTCATATAACCCTTTGATCGCTTCGTTCATGCGCACCATCATAAATGCGGGATCGTTCGTCTCAAGTACATCACGCGCGGCATTTAAGGCGCTCTGTCGCCGGACGAGACGATCCCGTTCAAATTCTTTTTTGAGGCCTGCAAGGTCTGTTTCGATCTTTTTGAGACGTTGGTTCAGCTTGATAAAGCCCACCGTCTGAATCGTGAGGTTGAGCAGAAACATAGGGGCAAGCGCTGGGTTGGTGAGCAACAGCCCTTGAGAAAAGAGAAGTTTAGAAATGGTGTTTTGGGTGTCTTTGGGAACAATCCCATCCCGTAACCACGCAACAATTTGTTTGCTTTCACTATTTCGGATGACCCCGCCAATGCGTTCAAGAGAACCGTTGGCTAAGCCCGCTGAAATCGGCGCGGGGATGTCGAACACTGCAGTTATCTGGCTCATAGCTTCTTAAGCGTCTCTGGTTTTACTTGGATGAATTCACCCCTACATTATAGGGTTGATGCTCAGCAAAAATGAAATAAGGTTTATGGTATAGAAAGTTGTTCGTAGAAACGAGCATATAAGAAAGAAAGTTATGCTGTAAAACATCCATTATTAAAATCATCTAGTTGCGGTGATGTGGCTTCATCTCTGTGCCATTTGTGAAAACTGCACGAGTAAAGCCCCTTCAATTTTTCACAGTTTAACTGCGCAGATTCCAATAAAATGTTTATGCTAAATTTAGATTCAAGACTTTAACCACATGGTATAATTGCTATAGGCGAGTTTATACTTTAAGTTGAGCCGCATTCCATTTACGGGTCAAAACGCGCGGATCATACCTTATTAATTAGCTCGATAATCATCAAAATTTGGTTCTTACCGCAGTTGATCATAAAAAGCGGTTACGGAGGGATTTATAGCGTGGCGAATAAGATGGAGCGTTTTACCCAGCGCGCGCGAAGAGTACTCAGCCTCGCTCAGGATGAAGCAGAGCGCCTCCAACACAACTACATTGGCACAGAACATTTGCTGATGGGGTTGATTAAGGAAGAAGGTGGCGTTGCAGGACGAGTATTACGCGAACTGGGTTTAGAGCAACGTAAGGTTGAAGAACTCGTTGAACGGATGACACGCGCTTCCGCGCCTGTTAATAATGTGCAACCAGAACTTTCACCCGGTACAAAACGGGTCCTTGAATTAGCGGTCGATGAAGCCCGCCGGATGGGACATCACTACATTGGTACAGAACACCTACTTCTTGGTTTGGTTCGGTTGACTGAAGGTGTTGCAATTGACATTCTGAAGAAACTGGGTGTTAGTCCTGAAGAAGTGCGTAAACAAACGCGCCGTGTTTTACAGGAGAGTCCTGTGCAATCCAACCAGCCAAACCCAGAAGAACAGCGACCACGCGCCCCGCGTTCGCGCGAAGGAAAGACGCCCCTTGTTGACCAACTGGCGACGGACCTCACCGCATTGGCTGCTGAAGGCAAGTTGGACCCTGTCGTTGGTCGTGAAACCGAAATTGAACGTGTAATCCAAGTTCTAAGCCGTCGTCGTAAGAACAACCCCGCCTTGATCGGTGAGCCGGGCGTTGGTAAAACAGCGATTGTCGAAGGCTTGGCACAACGTATCGTGAATGGCGAAACGCCCAAACCCTTGCTCAACAAACGGGTCTTACAACTCGATGTTGGGTCATTGGTTGCAGGGACCATGTATCGTGGGCAGTTCGAAGAACGTTTGAAACGTGTCATTGAAGAACTGAAAACTTCGGATGCCATCCTCTTTATTGATGAAGTGCACATGCTGGTTGGGGCTGGTTCCGCAGGCAGTAGTGTGGATGCCGCGAACATCCTCAAACCCGCGTTAGCACGTGGTGAATTACAATGCGTCGGCGCGACCACGCTCGACGAATATCGTAAACACATCGAAAGTGATGCGGCTTTGGAACGTCGTTTCCAACCTATTTTGGTGTCTGAACCGACGATTGAAGAAACCGTCGAAATTCTGCAAGGCATCAAAGTGCCGTATCAAGAACATCACAATGTCGAAATCACCGATGAGGCGATTGAAGCCGCAGCGAACCTTTCCGCGCGTTATGTGCCGGATCGTTTCCTGCCCGACAAAGCGATTGACTTGATCGACGAAGCCGCTGCACGTCTGCGCATGTACAAGAGTTCAGAAGCTGCCCCTGTGCGTCGTGCTGAACAAGAACTGCGCCAGATCGAAGAAGATTTGCGCTTGATGGAAGAAGAAGGCGTTGGCGAAAACGAACAAGATCGTTTACGCACACAGCGCACACAAGTCCAAGAAAACTTGGAAGGTCTCAAGGTCACATGGAACCGCGAAACCAACCAACCCCGCCTCAGCTCGGAAGATATTGCTGAAGTTGTCGCCATGTGGACGGGGATTCCTACCATGCGTATTGCAGGGGAAGAATCTTCTCGTTTGATGCAGATGGAAGATGTCCTGCACAAACGCATCATCGGCCAACACGAAGCGATTGAGGCCATCAGCCGTGCGGTACGTCGTGCCCGCGCTGGAATGAAAGACCCGCGCCGTCCGATTGGCTCGTTCATGTTCTTAGGCCCCACCGGTGTGGGTAAGACAGAACTGACCAAGACGCTCGCGGAATTCTTATTCGGAAGCGAAGAAGCGCTCATCCAATTGGATATGAGCGAATTCATGGAACGCCACTCGGTCGCTCGTTTGGTTGGTGCACCTCCCGGATATGTCGGTTATGAAGATGCGGGACAACTGACCGAAGCAATTCGTCGTCGTCCATACAGCATCGTCGTGTTTGACGAAATCGAAAAAGCGCACCCTGAAGCCTTCAATATGCTTCTGCAAATTATGGAAGAAGGCACGCTGACGGATGCGCGTGGGCGCCGTGTCGATTTCCGTAACGCGATCATCGTCATGACCAGCAACATCGGCGCGGATGTGATTAAGCGTAACGCCACCTTGGGCTTCAACGCCCCGCGTGACGAACAACGCGAAAACAAAGCCAACTACGAAGACATGCGCAAGAATGTCACCGAACAACTGCGCCGTGCGTTCCGTCCTGAATTTTTGAACCGTGTCGATGCAACGATCTTCTTCCGCGCGCTGACACTAGACGAAATCAAGGACATTGTCGAACTCGAAATGAACAAGGTTCGTACCCGCCTGATCGAACATGCCATCACATTGGAATTGTCTGATGCGGCGCGGGCATGGTTGGCCGAAAAGGGCTACGATCCCGAATATGGTGCGCGTCCTCTGCGTCGCTTAATTCAGAATGAGATCGAAGATCGTCTCTCTGACGGGATTCTCTCGGGTGAATTCAGCATCGCCAGCATTATTCGCGCCGACGTTCAAGACGATGAACTCGCTTTTGAGACGATTGAAGAAGGCGAAGAACTCGAAGAACCCTCGGTGTAATTCTCCCGAGTCATTCCTCTCATTCGAGATCAATCAACCCTCATCTGGCGAAAGGCTAGATGAGGGTCTTTTTATGGGGAATTCACGACCTCATCAAACCTTCGCAACAGATCACAGACACAAAGAACGATTTATAGAACCTCTTTTTATCCCAAAACGGTGATGATTATCCCAATCTGTCGTTGCTGTATGGGATAAACCCTCTATCAATGAGTTAACAAAGGGCTTTTTAAATTAAATCCGTGTTAATTCTGATGGATCGGTTTCTTAACAAGGGCAACCCTGTTTGTTAAAACCGCTTCGATATGATTGCTCATGAGTCAGAAAAACAAACCCAAATTGACTCTAAACAGAGTAACCATTAGGAGATTTTTCAAAATGCTGAAACGCTATTTCCTTGCTTTTGCTCTCTTCTCATTACTTCCCGCCGCAGTGATGGCTCAGGAAGCAACCCCAGAAGCAACTGAAGAAGCTGCAATCGAACTGATCGAACTTCCTGTTGTTGATCCTTTAGCGCTCGAAGGTGATGTGATCACCGCTGGCAGCTCGACCGTGTTCCCTGTGAGCGAAGCCATGGCTGAACGCTTCCTTGAAGATGGTTTTGCTGGTGAAGTGACCGTAGATAGCATTGGCAGTGGTGGTGGTTTCGAACGTTTTTGCGTGACTGGTGAAACAGATGTTGCCAACGCCAGCCGTGCGATCCGTGAAGGCGAAATTGCCTCTTGCGCAGAAATTGACCGTACTCCAATCGAATTCCTCATCGGTATCGATGCCTTGAGCGTTGTCGTCAGCACTTCCAACGACTTCGTGACCGAATTAAGCCTTGAACAACTGACCGCCATTTTCAGCGGTGCGGCAACCACTTGGGATCAAGTTGATGCCAGCTTCCCCGCAGAAACCATCCAAATCTTCAGCCCGGGTTCTGACAGCGGTACATTTGACTACTTCGTGGAAGTCATCTTGTTGGACGCACTCGACAACGAAGAAACTGAAGAAAATGAAGCTGCCGCCGCCTTGTTATCTGTCCCCGGCGCTCAATTCAGCGAAGATGATAACGTCCTCGTGCAAGGAATCGAAGCAAGCCCCTACGCAATCGGTTACTTCGGGTTCGCTTACTACCTCGAAAACCAAGCAGGTTTGAAGGCTATCTCGCTCGACTTCGGTGACGGTGCGATTGAACCCAACGCTGAAACTGCAGAAGATGGTTCTTACCCCTTAGCACGTCCGCTGTACATCTACACAGATGCCGCAATCTTGGCTGACAAGCCCCAAGTTGCTGGTTTCGTCGGCTACTACTTAGCGAACGTGAACGAAGTTTTGGCTGAAGTCGGTTACTTCCCCGCAAGCGCTGAAGCAACCAACATCGCCCGTGAAGCTTACTTAGCCGCGATTGGCGAATAAGTTCCGAAACGCTGTTTCAAATAGAAGCGACCTCAATCCTGTTGGGGTCGCTTGTTGCATTTTTAAGCAAAGTCAGTATGAAGGGAAATCATGAGAACAGAAATGCGGATTGGAGCTGAACGCAGCGTGATTGCAGAGCGACTCCATCGACGACCCAATGAAGCACCCTCATTCAAAAAGAAGACGCGCCCCGCAGAGACACTCATTCGCCTATTCTTGCTACTTTGTGGCATTGTATCCATCCTAACCACGTTAGGAATTTTGTATGTATTAGGCAGTGAAGCGCTCACATTCTTCACCAGTGGCGTTGTCGATATTGTCGAGTTCTTCACGACGACCGTATGGGTTCCACAAAATCATCAATTTGGGATTTGGCCGTTACTGCTTTCGACGATCATCACCAGCATTTTTGCGATGATTGTCGCGATTCCGTTAGGGATCGGCGCGGCGATTTATTTGAGCGAATACGCTCGCCCCAACGTCCGCGCTGTCGCAAAACCGATCCTCGAAATTTTGGCGGGGATTCCTACCGTCGTGTATGGCTACTTCGCGCTCACCTTTATGACCCCGTTACTGCGCAGTTTATTCGGCGAGAACACCGTGAATATTTATAACATGGCCTCTGCGGGGATCGTCATGGGGATCATGATTCTGCCAACCATCAGCTCGATGAGCGAAGATGCGCTCTCGGCTGTGCCCCGCTCACTGCGCGAAGCCAGTTATGGCTTAGGCGCAACCCGTTTTGAAACCACGATCAAAGTCGTTGTCCCTGCCGCGTTATCCGGCATCATTGCTGCCTTCATCATCGGCTTATCGCGCGCGATTGGCGAAACCATGATCGTCGCGCTGGCAGCAGGTGCAGGCCCTAATTTTACGTTGAATCCTTTCCAAGCTGCCGAAACCATGACCGGCCATATCGCCCGTATTTCCGGCGGCGATCTCAGTTATGGCTCAATCGACTACAACAGCTTGTTTGCTATTGGGTTAACCCTGTTCATCTTCACCTTCTTTTTGAATATGATCAGCCGTTATGTGACCCAACGCTTCCGTGAGGCGTACTAACCTATGACCACTCGTAAACTTCCTTACGCTACGACCAATGCCTTAAATGACGAAGCGCTCTTTCAAAAAGGCTTGAATTTTCGGCACTTACGCGCTCGTGTGTGGCGTGGTTTTTATCTGCTTTCTTTGGTTGTAGCAGGCATAGCGCTGATCGCGCTTCTCCTGAATATCGCCAATTCCGCGTTTGGATATGTGATCTACACCCCCAACCCGAACATTCCTGCGGGTGTCAATGCGGAATCGCTCACCACCTATACCGAAGCCCAGTTGTTTGACGTGCTGAAAAATAATCTGCGGTTTGCGCAATTACGTGTCCTTCCGCGAGATTTATATCTACAAACAGGGCAAACGCTGGATACCAGCTTGCCGACTGGAGAGCTTTTCCCCAACATTGTTGTGCCAGAGAGCATCGCGAATATCACCTACCGTGAATTAGACGTGGATGGTGTGATCACACTGTTAGATGCCAACATGGAACACGATGCCATTTATGACCTGCTGGTCAACCGTGTTTTAGAACCTGACCTGCTGGCAGAGAATTTTTCGCTCTACGATTCGATCTTTAACTACCCCAAAATCGAAGCTATCTTGGCCGATGATTATGACGGTGAAGGGCGCATCGAGTTTAAGTCGTGGGTCACGTTTGATTTCTTAACTGAACCGCTTTCCAGTTCCGCCGAAAAAGCAGGTATCCGCACGGCGATTTTGGGGTCTATGTGGGTGATTGCGCTGACGGTGTTGATCTCTTTCCCCATCGGCGTAGGCGCGGCCATTTACCTCGAAGAATATGCAACGCACAGTTGGTATAACCGCATCATCGAAACCAACATTCGTAATTTGTCGGGCGTGCCGTCGATCATTTACGGCTTGCTTGGGTTGGCGATGTTCGTGCGTATTTTATCCGACATCACACAGGGACGGACGATTTTATCCGCCGCGCTCACCATGTCCTTGTTGATTCTGCCCGTCATCATCATCAACTCGCAAGAAGCCATCCGCGCTGTGCCTTCGACGATTCGCGAAGCCAGCTACGGGTTGGGCGCGACCAAGTGGCAGACGATCTGGAATCAAGTTCTGCCTGCGGCGATTCCGGGGATTTTAACTGGGACGATCTTGGCGCTTTCGCGTGCGATTGGGGAAACCGCCCCGCTGATCGTGATTGGCGCATCGACGTTTATCCAGTCCGACCCTACGGGGCCGTTCTCGCGCTTTACCGTGATTCCGATTCAAATTTATCAATGGACGTCGCGCCCGCAAGCAGAATTCCAAGCGGTTGCTGCGGGGGCAATCGTGGTGTTGATGGTGTTGCTCTTGCTGATGAATGCCACTGCTATTATCACTCGTCAACGCTTCAGAAAGAAACTACAAGGGTAATTTTTATGACACAAAATGGCACCAGCGCCTATGCAATTGAACTCAACCATGTGGACGTGCTGTACAGCGGGAAGATCGCTGTCAAAGATGTCAACATTTCGATCCCGCGCCAAAAAATCACCGCGTTTATTGGCCCGTCGGGTTGTGGAAAAAGCACGGTTTTACGGTCGATCAACCGCATGAATGACCTGATCCCAGGGGCGGAAGTCAAAGGGCAAATTCTGTATCGCGGGAACAATATCTATGATGACAATGTTGATGCGGTGGAACTGCGCCGTTATATCGGCATGGTGTTCCAAAAACCCAATCCGTTTCCCAAGAGCATCTTCGACAATGTGGCCTATGGCCCGCGTTTATTAGGCATTCGCGACAAAAAGACATTGAACGAGATTGTTGAACAGGCGTTGAAAAATGCGTTCTTGTGGGATGAAGTCAAAAGCGATTTGAAAAAGTCTGGCTTGGCATTGTCCGGCGGGCAACAACAACGGTTGTGTATCGCTCGTACCATCGCCGTTGAGCCTGAAGTCATTTTGATGGACGAACCGTGTTCCGCGCTTGACCCGATTGCGACCCAAGCGATTGAAGAATTGATGCTGTCGTTGGTCAAGCAATATACTATCGTGATTGTGACGCACAATATGCAACAAGCGCAGCGCGTGGCCGATGGAACCGCTTTTTATAGCATTCGCAAAGAAGATGAAGCAGGTGGCAAAGAACGCCGATGGGGGTTGTTGGTGGAATATAGCCCTACTGAGCAACTGTTTAACAGTCCAAAATCCGAAGAAACCGAACGTTATATTCGCGGTGAATTTGGTTGATCTAAAAGATTGACCCACTTCGCTTGTCAATCAAGACCATCTGTATAACAGGTGGTCTTTTTATTTCGCGTAAATGTCTTCAAGTCGCTAAAGTTACTGATTGGTTTTTAATAATTTGTGAATTCATTATTAATATTCAACCTGCATAAAATATATACCTAACGGCATCAAAATTCTTTTAAGAAGTAAATATATTACCAAGATAAATCAACCTGAAAATTAAAAGAGGATTCTTACTGAGTATAGTTCTTGTAGCAATGTTTGTCGTGTTGGACAGATATTAATACAACAGTTGCTGTTCAAGTTACGGGTAGTTGGAGTCCAGGCTGATATTAGCACTTAATAAAAGCACTTGGGATTTAAAAAAATCCCAAGTGCTTTATTTTGTTAAAGGAACAGTAATAGGAGGTTTCACTTGTTTATAACAGAAATTAAGCGTGTATTCTCCGGTTCCATGTTCTATGTCTCCGTAATAATAACACTTATATTGCTCTTTTATGGCATTTATGACTATGCCTTTGCTAGTGGATTTTTTCCAATTTCAGAAGAAATTTTAGCACTTGGAAACACTGATCCTCATCTTTTTAATACTTTTGATGCAGTGTTGTGGTCTCGGATCAGAGTATTAAGTCTTCCCGCCCCATTACTAGCAGCATTACCATTTGCAGCATCACTGGCAATTGATCGCAATAGCTTATTTCTTAATTCATTATTACCACGCACGAATAGAACTCGTTACATAATTTCCAAGTTTTGTGTTAATGGCCTTGCTGGTGGCTTAGCACTTGCACTTCCACATATTATTATTTATTTGATTGCTTACTTGATTTTCCCTGAAGGAATTATAACTTACGAGGGACAATCACGCATGAATGTCACTGGATCATTCACTTGGCTTTATGAATCAAACCCTGCTTTATATGTATGGGGTGTTATTGGCGTTACTTTTTTATTCGGTAGTGCATATGCAAGTCTTGGATTATTGGTTTCTCTAATTTCTAATAATGTATATATAATTTTGGCCTCGCCATTTTTATTCTATATTATTCCCTCAGTTGCTTTTACAACAATCGCCGGTGCAAACTATTGGTTACCTACAGTAACTTGGTCAATTCATTTAATTAACAATCCAAGTTGGAGCATTATTTTAGCCGAGCTTATAATAATTATCGTCATATGTGCAACGGCAAGTATTCTATATTCTTTTACCCACTTACAAAATTTGTATGTGGAGTGAAACAAAAAATATGAAAGTATTGAGATATCTGCAAGTTAACTTCCACTTACAAAAAAAGCGATCCATCATCTTTACAATATTAGTTGCTATCGTCGGTATTATGATCGGTGTTGAACCAGTGATTATGGGTATTTATCAATCTCAAGCTCAGCCCAATTGGTGGGACGTTATTTTTGCAAGTTTAGGTAATAAGTTCTTCGTTTTAGCTATCTTCGGCGGTGTATTTTCATATCTTATAAGTGATTCAGTTATTGAAAATGCATTTGGTTGTAGTTTACTCACACGTATAAACAATAGAACACGATGGTGGTATAGCAAATGTTTTTTTACAGCAGCAATGGCATTTGCATACACTGCCTTAATTGCTGTAGCTATAATGTTAGGCGCTATTTCATGGGGTGTTTCTAGTGAATGGAGTCCATTAGCACAACAATTCTCCGAAGCTCTCTATATTTCACCATTCATGTTAACTGTCTCACCAATGACCAGTTTATTAACCGCCATTTTTTATATGCTCATAGGCGTTTATTCGACGTATAGCTCAAGAAACTGATATTGATCACGCTTTAGATAGTGTTGGGTTAGACCCGAAAGATAATCGCCCGTTTCGTACTTATTCAACTGGAATGAGACAACGCTTAGGTATAGCTCAAGCTCTTTTTGAACAACCTAGATTTGTGATTCTTGATGAACCTACTCGAGGATTAGATGAAAAGGGGCAAAAAGAAATTGTTGACTTAATTCATCGTCTACGTCAACAAAGTAAAACAATACTCATTACAAGTCACTATATTCATGAATGGCAAAATCTTTGCGACAAAGTTTTTACAATGAGTGATGGTTACTTGTCGAAAAAGACAAATTTTTAGCGATTTTTAACTCTGCTAAAACTTTGTTCATCAATCAAAACAGGGCGATCCCATCAACGGATCGCCCTGTTTCTAATGCGATCAATATTAATTCTGTGGCGTGCGTAGCGTTGCAATTTCCTCACACGCTAAACATGACCCATCGGGACGGATGATCGCGAATGCACCTTGTGGATCGCCATCCACAAAGATGGTGAAGTTCACATTGAACACTATCAACAGGTCGATTTGTACCGAACTCATTTCCCCTGCCATGCGGATGGCATCCCGCAGCCATGCGGCCTGTTCCTCAACGCTGGTATTGGCACCCCATGCAAAACCTGCGGGTAATGTGCCATAGCCATCGGGCGATAAATAGCCCAATTCGCTGAAACAGAAGGATGCATCCGTATTACGGAAGGGGAAGGCCGCTCGCTGGATCATCAAGGGGAAATAATACGTAGGATAATCCCCGCGTGGGTCGCCCCCTTGCTGGCTGGGCGGGATGATGCCTTCGTTATAGTGAATGCCAATACAGTCGGAATACTGCGCCGCGCCTGCATTCGCCATCCCTTGATAGTAACGGTCATCGTTCCAAACCGCGTTTAAGCCAAAGGCCCCTTCCGCCCCTGTGGGTGCGGGGGAACCCGTCATGACGATGACTTCGGGATCAACTGCTTTGATCGCTTCATACGATTGACGGAGCAGATCGACATACGAAGCGGGGTTAATCTGCCCGTTCGGCCATTCGCGATCCAAATTCATCTCATTCCAAATCTGAATCAAGTCAGGTTGCAAAGCCGCGACTTGGCCCACCGCTTCAGCAAAGAGCGGATAGTACGTGGCCGCGCCCATCGTGGCGAGTTCGTCTTTATCGCCTTTGATGCTTAAGAAGGCGAAGAAACCATGCTCATGCGTCCAGTTGATGCGGTCGCGCGCCAGCACGATGAGGCGTTCATTGTCACCGACGATGAAGGGCAACTGCCACTTGATCCACGTCATGCCCGCTTCGCGCATCAATTCGACAGCATTTTCATCGAAGTCCGTCAGTTGACCGCCCACCGCGAGGGGGAGTTCATTCACCACATCCGGACGCGGGACGATGATCGGCCCTTCGGGAGTCGGTTCAGCAGTGGGCGCTTGGGCGACGGTATTATCAACCCGAATCGGTTCCACTTCTTCCAAGATTACATCGCCGTTAGTGCGCAAGAGGCGCAAACGCAAGGTGTACACGCCGTTATCAACGGTGCTGGCATCCCACGTTGCCAACACTTGGTCTACGCCTGTGACACGGCTAGGTAATGTGACCGGCGTCCAACGTTGTTCAGTGGTGGATGCTGTCGAAAAAGGCGCAATTTCAAAGTAATAATTTTGCAAACCTTCGACCACAATCGTCCCACGAATTTCAACCATCCCGCCGACGGTAGACAACGATGTGGGGGATGTGATTTCAATCTCATTTTGTGCGGCGACAGGCAGCACAGTGACCATCAAGATCATGCCGATGCTGAGTAACATCAGGGATAATTTACGGGTGATCCACTGCATAGAGTTTTCCTTAGACCTGAAGGGGATGAAAAAAGACCTCCATCACCCATTTTCAAAACGGATGATGGAGGGTGTTGAGCGATTTAACAAGACCCTTGAGAGAGTACGTATTCTACGGTGCGGGTGTTATCGTCGTTGGTGGTTTCTGGGATCAAATTCGCGGCGTCGATTTGTAAAGTAAGGCGGTGGCCTTCATTGTAGTAAGTGCTGACCGTCAAGAACATATCGACACGAACGGTTTGACCGGGTTGGATGATGGGGAACCCGCCGACGGTGGTCGAAGTGACCGTACCGCTGGCGACGTGGGTATCCGTCAGCGAGACAGTCCCGCTGGCCGTTGTCGCTTGGCTTCCCAAGTTCGCAACGTCAAAGCCAATCGAGATGGCTTGGTTACAAACAGGGGTTGCCGGGTTCAGAACCACAATCCCCGCGACCAAGTTCGCTTGGG
Source organism: uncultured Anaerolineae bacterium (assembly GCA_934216615.1). Classification (GTDB taxonomy): domain Bacteria; phylum Chloroflexota; class Anaerolineae; order Aggregatilineales; family Phototrophicaceae; genus Flexifilum. Next base: position 501,179 of record CAKQCB010000004.1, read on the forward strand.
TGACAGGCGTTGGCGTGAAAGGTACAGGTGTGAAGGTGGGGGTTGCTGGCGGGGGTGGTGGCACTACGCGAGGCACACCGCCTACATTCCCACTCACAGAGACGATGCTTGGCGCCATCCAGCCGACTTGTCCACCGGACAACCGCACTTGATACCAGCCCGTGTTGTACGCGCTAACGCCGATGATCTGCACGCTGTCGCCTTGGGATAAGTTCGCCACAATCCCATAGTTGGTGCCATCGCCTGCGCGGACGTTCGCGTTGATGGTGGTCACCGTTGCGCGTGGTGTCGGGTCTTCGGTGGGGATAGGTGTCGGCGGTGCTTGGGTTGGCACAATCGGTTCAGGGGTTGGGATCACAGGAACAGGAGTCGCTTCAGGCACGCGCTCATTATCAATGCGCACAGGCGCAACCGTGACCAAAATCGGTTCTTCGCCCGTCACTTCGATGGTCAAGCGGAATTCATACACGCCATCGGGTAACAGCGTCGTATCCAACTGCGCCAACACCCCTTCGGTAACGGGCGTTGTCACAGGCAAGGACAGCGGAACGTAGAGGTCTTCAAGATCATCCACTTCGACCAATTCCGTTTCGTCGCCGGTGTAGTAAGCGCGCAAATCAATAATCGGACGGGCTTGGATGAAATAACGATTTAGCCCGCTGACGCTGGCTGACCCTGTGATATCAATGGTTCCATGAACCACATCTACGGGTAACGGATACGTAATATTGGCGTTGGGGTCTACCGGTTCTTCATCAAATTGAGCAACAGCAGGAAAAACCATCAACAAAATACTTAACAAGGCAAAGAGGATACTCGTAAATCTCAATCTCGACATAAAGTTCTCCTTATATTTAATTGCGTTGAGTTAAACCGCTGCTCAACAAAACATGATGGTATAACGATCAATGCTTATGCGTATTTTAGCGTATCTTTCTGAGCGTGTGTCATTCCAAAGGTAAATCGTCAGTTAAAAAGTTCACTCCAATGGTCATAATGATGCGCTGTATGCGTCGAGAAAAGCGGGGGTGAACTCAGTTAAGCTGTTCATTTTGAGGTCTGCCAGCGCTAAAATTTCGGGTGGCAAGGGAAATTCAGGGCTAGGAACAGCGAGCGCGATCATCCCTGCTGCTTTGAGCGACTTTAAGCCGTTACCACTGTCTTCGATGCCTAAACACGCGCGCGGGTCTACGCCTAAACGTCGCGTCGCTTCCAAGTAAATATCCGGCGCGGGTTTGCCGTTGGCGATGGTGTCGCCAAAAACCAGCGTCTCAAAAACTTGATCTAGCCCCGTGAGCGACATCACGGTTTGGATGACTTCCGTCGGTGAACCGGATGCGAGAGCAACCCGTGTATGAGATGCGGCGATCTGCACCGCTTCGATGGCATTGGGCAAAATCGGCAGGTGCGTCCGCAGACGTTCGATCACACGGCGTTTGACATCAGCCGTAATTTCGTCCACCGTCCAATCGTCTAACTGGAGGATTTCCTGCATCACGTGTCCCCATTCCACCGTGTTACGCCCCATCGCATGGCGCTGATCGTCGGGCGTCCAAACTTTGTTCAAGGCGTGGGCAAAATCAACGCGGGATTGCCACCAATACACTTCAGAATCAACCAGCACCCCATCCATATCAAAAATAATCGCTTCTAACGGCATGGATCATCCCCTTGTTTTGTGGCGAATTTGACTGTCCTTCTATTATAGCCTCACGCCTCTAGATGGGGCATGACTTTAGGTTATAAAGCTAAAGTCTCCAAACACCCCGTAACGGACTTCCTCAGTTACAATAAAAGAGACTTTTTATCGAACGCGAAGGTTTTTAGATGATCCAAACGCTGAAGAAGATGCCCCGCAATACATGGCTTGCCCTGTTCGCTCTCCTCCTCATCACCTTGATCGCCCGCCTGTACTTGTTGGCGAGCAATACCGTGTCATTCCATTCGGATGAAGCGGTGGTCGCGTTGATGGCACGTCATATCAACCAAGGCGAACGTCCGATCTTCTTCTACGGTCAGGCCTATATGGGCAGTTTGGATGCGTGGCTGGTCGCGTTGGGGTTTCAACTGTTTGGCGAATCAGTCACGTCGATTCGTATCGTCCAGTCAGTTTTGTACGGGGTCGTCGTCGCGCTGACGTTCGGCTTCGCTTACCGTCTCACACAGAACACCGTCGCGTCATTCATCGCGGGGCTGACGCTTGCCGTACCTTCGGTGCTGGTGGCGTTATACACGACGGCCACGCTAGGCGGATATAACGAAACGCTGATCTTAGGCGTGATCGTCTTGTGGACGGGCATCAACTTGATCGAACAAGGGCGTTCAGGGACGGTCACCGCACGTTGGTGGCTTCAGTGGTGCATCTTCGGCTTTGCGTCAGGGGTTGGCTGGTGGGCGAACGGCTTGATCGCGATATTCATTGCGCCCGTGGCCTTGTGGCAGTTGATCGCCTTGGTACGCGGTGAGGGCATTTCCCGCTGGACATGGATTGCAGGGATCGGGCTTGCATTGGTCGCTTTCGTGATCGGGGGTTTGCCGTGGTGGTTGTTCAACCTTGAGCATGACTTCCAAGCGTTGCAATTCTTCTTTGGCGGAAATACTGAGTTCGCGGGAACTGATCTCTATAACCTCACAGGGGCAACCCGTCTGATCGGTGCGTTTTTGATCGGCCTGCCGTCTTTATTCGGCATCCGTTTCCCTTGGAGCGCGGAATTTTTCATGCTTCCGCTTGGCTTGATCGTGCTTGTGCTGTACGGCATGGCGGTCTACGTGACCTTGCGTAAACGCGCTGTGTTACAAGGCGCGGGGCGACACATCTTGCTCAGCATGATCGGCATCTTTTTCATCATCTTTTTAGGGTCGCGCTTCAGCAGTGACCCCAGCGGGCGCTATTTTCTGCCGTTGCTCATCCCCTGCGCAGTGATTTTTGGGGCGTGGGTCGCCTACGTCGGGCAAAAACGTCGCCTGTTATTGTGGGCGCTTCCCGCCGTTGTGGTAGCCTATTACGGCTTGGGCCAGGTGAGCGCGATTGCGCAAACCCCGCCCGGCATGACCACGCAGTTCAACCTTGTGACGCATATCCCCAATGACGACGATGCCGACTTGATCGCGTTTTTGGAGGCGAACCAACTGACGCGGGGCATCTCCAATTATTGGATCACGTTTCGTTTGGCGTTCCTCAGCGGGGAACGGCTGATTTACACGGCGGATTTTCCTGAGAAAGACAACTTGACTTACACCCCACATTTCAACCGTTTTCTGCCATATGTCGAAGCGGTACAAAACGCGCCAGAAATCGCTTATATCACGGCGAATTTGCCGGAAGTCGAACGTCAAATTGAATTGATGTTAGCAGATGCGGGCATCAACTATCAAAGAGAACAGGTGGGGGTGTACGCCGTCTATTATGGATTTGACCCGCTGGAAGAAGCGCCCCGACCACCCTATGCGTGGGTGATCGGCGCGGAATAATTCAGGTTGATGATTAGCGTTCACCTAAACGGCGTTCGGTGCCTGACATCAGGCGTTGAATGTTTTCGCGGAAACGATACAAAATCAAACCTGCTAAGATCAGGGAATAAATCGCATATTCCCAGGGGATGATCTCTTGACTGGTGAGGACGAGCATCCACACCGTCGCTAAGCCAAACATGACCAACACTGCTAAAGAAACATAACGGGTGAGGGCCACAATCGCCCCACCGATGAGTAACATCACGGCGATGACATAAATTGGCACAATCATAAACAACGTGCCGAATGCGGTGGCCGCGCCTTTTCCACCGCGAATCGTTCCGGTGATGAGCGCGACGAAGAAGGACCAGTTATGCCCCGCAATCGCGGCGACGGCGGCAAGAACTGTTGCGAGGGCAGTATTGTTGGGGATGATTTGAACGGCGATCAGAATGGCGACGATGGCTTTGGCACTGTCGAGGAACCAGACCAAGATGCCCCAACCCATGCCCATCGCGCGGATCACATTCGTAGCGCCCATATTGCCGCTGCCAATTTCGAAGATATTGATGCCCCGCATTTTTGCAACGATATAGGCTGTGGGAAAAGAACCGCAGAGGTAACTGATCGCAATAACGAGGGCTATGTTTACAATTGTACTCTCGCTCATAAGAGAGCGTCACTTTCAAGCATTACGCTTACTACAACAATCAAAATAAACAGATTTAAGTAAAGTTTTAAAGCGTCTATACTAAAACTTTACTCTCAATGCGATTTTAACGCATCTTTTTTTAAACAACACTTAATCTTTTAAGAAGTGACGTAGCGTTGGAAAAACGTTGTGGAAGTTACCCAAACCTACTGCTAAAATGCGCAATTATGAGAGCTAAATCCGCATTACTTCTACTTTTGACACTTTTTATCTTGTCGATCCAAGCCCCACAGGTGACGGTTGCACAAGATGTCGTCGGTGACTTATTGGCGCGGGTGAACAATTTACGCGCCAGCGTAGGTCGCCCTCCGTATTCCTTGAATGGTGCGCTTTCCGCCGCCGCTAATGACCAAGCGGTGTGGATGGCCTCTACAGGCAGCATCAGCCATACACGCCCCGACGGTTCAGGGCCACGTACCCGCGCCGCAAATGCAGGTTACCCTTCCAGCATGGTGAGTGAAAACATCTATGGCGGGGGGATTGCCACCGTCAATGACGCGTGGGTGTTCTGGGTCAACTCCGCCGTCCATTATGCAGGCATGACCAGCTCAAATTATAACGAGATTGGCATTGGCGCGTCATTTGGAGATTTAAATACTTTCGTACTGGTCTTCGGAAATTCGGGCGGGCCGTCGCTTGCGGCGATCAATAACGCCCAAAGTTCGGGCAGCAGCGGGGGCGGTGGTGGGGTGAACTCTCAACCTGTCGCGCCGATCTCGTATGTGTTGGGGCTGGATGAAAGTGGCAATATCATGCACGCCGTTCAACCTAGTGACACACTCGGCGATATTGCGCTCATCTATGGGTACACATGGGATGATATTCCGCGCATGATGGCGTTGAACGATATGGAAAATGTACGTGACTTGGAGGTTGGGTCGGTATTTTTAGTCCCCGCGCGGGATAGTGCACCGCCTGAAGATGTGCCCCCCACGCCGATTCCGTCCGCCACGCCGATGCCCTACACCATCACGCCCTATATTTATCAAAGCCCAACGCCCATCCCGACGCTGATCGCGGTACTTCCGCCCGGCGTTTCGCCCGAACCCACGCAGGTGCTGGCGACGTTGGACAGCTCGTTATTCGTCCCCTACGATGGCACCTCTACGCCTATGGCAGGGGTGGCGATGGAAGCGACATCCGCGCCAACGGCTACGCTTCAAGAAGCGAGTACGACGAACGTCCAAACACCCCAAACCGGACAAACCCGCAACGATAACAATGTCTGGATTATCGCCGCCGTAGCGGTACAGGGGATCATCATTTTTGGGGCAGGCTTTGAATATGTGCGCCGTTCCCGCAATAAAAATAAGGTACGTCGGCGCTTTATCCCGCCCCCTGACCTTGACATTGATCTGTAACGTTCCCTGTTTTTTCTGAACTCTAGAAACAGGATGAAAAAAAAGCGGATGAGGCTTAGCTCATCCGCTTTTTTTATGGCGTGGTGATGGTGAGGATGTACTTTATCGCTCAATCACGGGCAGTTGATATAACTGGCTCAACAGTTCATAGGAGTAGCGTCTTGCTTCATGATCGTGAACAATCGTCAGCACCATCACCTCATCCGCTTGGGTGTCTGTGATGAGTTGGTCCAACTGCGCTTTGACCGTTGTCGGACTTCCGACAATATGCCGTGTGATCAACTGCGCGAGCATGTCGCGTTCGTGGGGTTTTAAGGGGTAATTCAACACTTCTTCAGGGCTGGATAACAAGCCACGAATCCCCAATTGTAGGGACAGGAACATGAACCCCACCGAAAGCGCCAGATGATACGCTTCTTCATCCGTGTCGGCACAGATGACCGATGCGGCTAAGATCGCATGTGGTTTGGAGAAGGTTTCTGAAGGGCGAAAGTGCTGACGGTACTGGAGCATCGCAGGCACCGCAATATCCCCGCCGATGTGATGCGCGAATGAAAAGCCAAGCCCCAACTGCGCCGACATCTGCGAACTAAACCCACTCGACCCCAACAACCAAACGGGCGGTAACGGGACATCTACAGGCGAGGCCTTCACCTTTTGAAAAGGGTGATTTTCAGGAAAATTGTCCGTCGCAAAGGCTTGGAGTTCGGCGAATTCTTGCGGGAAGTCTTCAGCGGTCAGCTTTTCGTGAGAGCGCCGTAACGCTAAGGCGGTCATGGCATCTGTCCCCGGCGCGCGTCCAATGCCAAGATCAATGCGGTTGGGAAATAGTGCTTCGAGCAGACGGAACGACTCTACCACTTTGAGCGGGGCATGATTCGGAAGCATCACGCCCCCCGACCCGACGCGGATGCGTTGGGTTTGTTGGGCGATCTGGCCGATCATAATATCTGGGCTGGTGCTGGCAATCCCCGCTGAATTGTGATGTTCAGCCAGCCAATAACGGGTATAACCTAAACGGTCGGCAAAACGGGCGAGATCAATTGTGTTCCGTAACGCTTGGATACTATTTGCCCCACTGGGGATTGGGGAAACATCTAAAATCGAAAGGGGGATGGTCATTGATTTTTATCTCTAAAATGTGTCATGTTATTATTGTTTAGATGGCCAGTTGGGCCGAAGTATTACCCGAAACAGGACTTTTCGTACTGATGCACAGAAATGAATTCACAAGGTATACTGTGTAAAAATATTTCTGGTCACAGGGTTTATAATCGAACTTGACTCTATAACTACGGACGGTAAAGGGGAAACCACATGGGGAAACGGGTAGGGAGTGTTCTGCTTGTTCTCGTCGTGATCGCAGCAACAGTAGGTGTGGTCAGTGTACTTGCAGCACCATCAGGACAATTTGGGACGGGCTGGACTGCCCAATATTTTAATAATGCAGAATTGAGCGGCTCGCCTGTTTTTACAGAGGCATTACCCGGTGGGATTCAGTTCAACTGGGGAACTGGCAGTCCAAACAGCACTGTGCCTGTGGATAATTTCTCTGTGCGCTTTACGTCCGTACAAAACTTGGTCGGCGGGATTTATTCCTTCGGCGTGACCTCTGACGATGGCGTGCGCGTTTATATTGATAATGTGCTGGTCTTGGATCGTTGGGGCGGGCGCGTCGCGACCACCGATATTTTTGAGCAATCGCTCACCGCAGGGCCACACACCTTCCAAGTTGATTATCAAGAATTGGTAGACAATGCGCTGGTTCAATTCCAATTCAACTTGGTTTCACCTCAAGGTGTCATCCCCCCAACGCAGATTCAAGGCGGGGGCGGTTTTGTCCCCACACCTTTTGGAACGCCTGAAGCGACATGGTTCCCAACCCGCGTACCACCGACAGCCCTGCCACAAATTCCCCCCGGCGCTTTGACCGGAACGGTCATTCGTGCGCAAGTGTTGTTAGCGCGTAATGCCCCGTATTTTGCGGGCGGTGTTGTGGGACGCTTACAACGCGGACAAACCTATCAAGTGATTGGGCGAGATGATGATGCCCGTTGGTTCTTGCTCCAATTGAGCGGGTTCCAAGGCTGGGTTTGGGGACACTATCTGTTTGTGAATGGCAATGAATTTAATGCCCCTGTGATCGATGCGTTCACCGCCGCAGGGATTGCCAACACAGGCGTGATTGCCCAGACCAACGCAGTCCTGCGTTTACGCGCCGCGCCAACCACCGATTCCCCCCAAACAGGACGGATTCCTTGGGGTGACCTGTTACCCATCACGGGACGGTCAGGTAATAACCTGTGGTATCAAGTGGTTTTTAGAGGCACAACCGGCTGGGTCGCGGCTGAATTTGTCACGATTTTAGAAGGGGATGTGAACAGCCTTCCTGCGCACTAAACAAATCATCAAAAGACTTTCTCTGTACAAGGGAAAGTCTTTTTTTATCCCGCTCTGATGGGGGGATAGACAAACCATAAAAGCAGTCAGCCCATTTTAAAAACAGGGCATGACTGCTTCTGGAGACTTTGCCAAATTTCAGGTACACTCGATACCGATTTAGTATAAACGAGTATGCGTGTCTTGAATTCTCGATACGCTTTTTGGAGGATTGTATGGCGACGGATGCGCGGACGTGGTTTTACTCAACGCCGCAAGCGCGACCTTTCTTCATCGAAGAACGGGTCAATCATACGCTGTGGAAACACCGCTTATCAAATATTTATATGACCTGTACCCAAGCTGAAGTCCCGATCATGATGGAAGGGCGTTGGCAAGGTGAGATGCCCATTCAGTTTGAATGGGAACCCGGGAAATACTTCATCCTGCGCACAGGCGAAGAAGTGAAAGAAATCATCGGCGTGTTGCGCCAAATTTTGATGATGCGCCCTTCATTCACCTATCAAAGTGTGGATGGCATGTACGTGGTTGAATGGCACGTAGACGGGGGCGACGAACGCCTGAAAGCCATTCAAGGCAATCCTCAATATCAAGGGTTACGCCGTTTAAAGCGACCCGCCACCACGTAAGTTTTGGTTGAGCAACCTTGTCTGCAAATTGACCGCGCTGCTTGTAATGAGCGTTTCATTTGATAGAGACATGAAACTGAAAGCATTTCATGACAAGCGGTGATAGTTTCCTATCGCCGCTTGTTTATTAAACGGTAAAAATTTTTCTCTTATCGCTAGACAGTTCATATTCTTTTTGAGGATGTATGATGACGCAGGCAAAATTGCATTTAGAAACGGGTTTAAAAACCGTGGCCAAAGTCCGTGATCATGAAGTGGTCATTGATGAACCGATTGAGCAGGGCGGAACCGATGAAGGCCCTACCCCCGTAGAAGCGGTACTCGCCGCGTTAGGGGCGTGTGCGGCCATCACCGCACGGTTATATGCACAGCGTAAAGGCTGGAACTTAGAATCCGTCGAGATCGATTTAAACCTAGACCGCAACGTGAGCGCGAAAGATCATCCCCTGTATAAAGGTGAAGCAGAGATTATCAACGTGTTTCGTCAACGCATGAATTTTGTTGGCGACTTGACGTTAGAACAAAAAGAACGTCTTTTGGAAATTGCGGGGCGGTGTAATGTGCACCGTGTTTTAACCACGCCGAACCTGATGATCGAAGAACTCGTCACCGACGAAGAATTAGGCGAACACTTCTAGTTCTTGGGATGAGGCCTTAAGGTTTGGGGGGCGCAGGATATTCCAAGCTGTCATACAATGAAGTTATCTTGTTCAAAAGGTTTCCCGTTTTAGCGAAAGAAACCTTTTGTTTTTTGAGGAGAAACTGTTGTAATGAAACACTCACCTATTTGGATTGTCTTGCTTTGTTCTATGGTCATCGCAGTCAGCGCCTGTAGCCAACTTGGTGGAGCTAACGTCCCCCCTTCAGGGGATACTTCGACGGATGCCAGTGCCGCCCAACAATTCGTGCCTGACTTACAAGGCTACTACTCAACCAATGCAAACAGCATCGTCGATGCCCTGACGACTTTTGGGGGTGGGGCTTCCTTAGTTTCTGGTAACCCAGCCGCCGCGTTACTCATCGCCCAAATTGATGGGATGATCGCGTGCTATCAAAACACGGGTGCAGTTGCCGCCAAAGTCTACGTTGAGCAGAACTTTGCGCAGGTCCTGCAAGGTCAAATCCCCTCAATGGGTGTGCTGGCTGTCATCAACCAAGACCGCGTCGTGAATAACTTCCTTCAATGTGCGTTAGGCAGTTCGCAGGGTTTGAGCGCGCAGAATGCACAAGTCCAGCCTTGCGGTGGTTCAGGCACGTTTATGTCTGGTAACGAAACTCTGCATTATCTGTATGCTTCGACGGACAATAATATGTGCGCGACGTTCCAATCTTTCTTCCCTGTGGGACGTTAAGCTACACCTCACCCCGCTAGTAGCCATCAAGGGCACCTCACCCTGACGGGGTCGTGCCCTCTCCGTTTTGTTTCTGCCTCTAATCTGTTGTTGCTAAATAGCGATGGAATCACTATACGACACCTCACCCCGATAGCTACGCTATCGTGCCCTCTCCGTGGGGGAGAGGGCGAGAAGAATCACGTACATAAGAGGACTTTGTAGGGGCAAGGCGATGCTTTGCCCACAAAATTTAACCTACCACAAGATTAGAAGTGTCTTTTGTCCTCTCCCCATGGAGAGGACGGCTAAGCGAAGCGCAGCAGGTGAGGTGCATTTGAAGCAAACAAGGCAGGTCTTGTCCCCTTGCCCACAAAATTTAGAAGCATCTTTTCGGCTGAGCATCAGCGAAGCAGGTGAGGTATTTACCCGCGCGAGCGTTCCATCTGAACCATCAAGAGCAAGCCGAGGATCACCTGCATTTCTTCGTCACGGCTTAATTCACCTTCAAGACGGCTGATGGTGAACGATGATTCGAAAAAGGAAGGTTCTTTCTTCAAACGCATGACGGGTTGGCCGGTCTTTTCATCATCCCCGCGATACACGGTGTAAGAAGGATTGAAGAAATAGCCTGTGAACATCCCAATGATCGAGATTTCATTGGCGATACTGTCCAAAATCTTCACCCATGCGTTATCTTCGGTGATGACAAAATTTTGCTGACCGGAGGGATTCATCAAATTCCAGTGAGAATTCCAAATCGAACGCAAACCTTTGTGCTTCATCGTCCCAATTTGACGACCATCCACGTGGGTGATCGAGTAATTTGCATTGAAGTCGAGGATACGATCCGCATTGATGGCGAACAGTTGGTTGGTTTTCTGTTCATCTTGGTAGATGCGAATATCCTCTTTTAATTTGAATGTTTTTTGATGAACATACAGGAGCAAATTACCCATTGCGTCACGCACAAATACGCGGGGCGCTAACGCCACCAATTTGAAATTCATCTTTAATGGGTACGTAATTGCAGACTGTTGTGTCATAGAATTTTCCTAAAAACGATAAAAAGATAGGGCAATAGATTTATTATAGAGGAAATAAAAATTCCTGCTGAAATAAATCAAAAATAGGAAAAGGGTCTTTTGTTCAACAACAGGTACCCTGTGTTATAGTGGATAATTATGGCAATTCAAGATGAACCACCTGAATGGCTAACCGCGCTTCAATCCCGAGGTTGGGGACGGTTGTTTTCTGTGTTATTAACCATCATTGAACCTGTGGGGCCGTTAGGCGCTCAATTGTTGTGGGTTGCCCAACCTGCCACGCGGTTCATTGGAGGCAAGGTTTGGGGGAACGCGCTTCACGAGTTGGCGCAGGCTTTAGAAACCCCCGCAGGAATAGAGACATTACGCAGTTATATTGACCCTACGCCTGAAGGAGAAACGGGTGAATAGTACGGTTCAGGTTATTACGATTGTGATTTTACTCGTCACGTTTGTAATAACGGTGATTAGCACGCAGTTCGCACGACGTAAACGCAGTGCATTTCCACTACGGCATATCTCTGCTTATGCTGCCTTGCCCCACATGATTGGTATTGCGGTCGAGTCAGATCGACCGTTGCATTTATCTTATGGAAGCACCAGCCTAGGGGGTAATACCACCCTTTTGGCGTTAGCCAGTTCGGAATTGTTTTATCAGGTTTCGCTTGCAGCCGTGAGTGGCGCGGTTTCACCCATTTATACGATGAGCGAACCGAGCGTATTACCGCTGGCGTTCGGAACCCTTTACCGCGCTTATAAAAACCGCAGTCAGTTGATTCAGCCTGTGCCGAACCAAGTACGCTGGATGCCCGCAGGGGATCGTTCATTGGCGTTCGCGGGGATTTTGACGGGCGCTTCAGCCAACGATAACCCGACAGGTCACATCCTCACAGGGAGCTTTGGCGCAGAGTTGGCATTACTGCTCGACCATGCACATCGTCACCGCCAAATGACGTTTGCCGCCAGTGACCAGCTTGAAGGGCAAGCGATTGCCTATGCACTGGCTGAACACACGTTGATCGGGGAAGAAATCTATACCAGTGGCGCTTATTTAGGCGACTCTGCGACTCAAGTCGGCTCTGTCGTCACGCTCGACTTGTTACGCTGGGGTTTGGTCTTAGCCTTACTGGTCGGCGGTTTCACCGTCCTGCGTGACCCCTTTACCGAAGCCCTATCCCGTTTGTTAGGAGGTTCATAACATGTCGCGGTTATTGCGCTTGTTAGCGACCACCATCGCCATTGCCAGCGGTCTGCTGGTGTTGATGGGTTTACTGCTTGGGGCAGAGGGGGGCGTGGTTGCGATTGTGACCAACGCCTTATTACAGTTTTTGGTGATCGCGGTTTCGCTCACGTTATTGATCGGCGTGATCAATTTGCTAGTGGTGCATTTGCGCCGTCTGGTACGCCGTGATCGAGGTTGGGTTTACAGCATCGTCTTGCTCATCAGCTTCGGGCTGGTGATGGTGCTGTGGCTCACAGGGGCGAACAATGAAAATATGGTGTTATTGGAAACCGTTCAGGTGAGTGTAGAATCTGCCTTAGCGGGGATTCTCGTCTTCGCGCTGGTCTATGGCGCGTACCGCATGATGCACAAAACCGTCACGTGGAGCGGGACTTTATTCACCTTGGTTGTAGTAATCAGCTTAGTGGGCGCATTGCCCATTCAAGAAATTGAATTTGTACGGCAAGTTCGCGATTGGATGCTTGCCGTTCCCGTAAGTGCTGGCGCACGAGGCATCTTACTGGGTATTGCCCTTGCAACACTTGTTGCGGGCGTTCGTGTACTTGTGGGACAAGAACGGGCATACCGCGAGTAACCCAATTTCAGGGATGAGCTAATGAGTGATGAGCGTAACAACCTGCCATCGTGGTTACAAGATGATGACTCGCAGGATGATGATCAAAACAAAAGTGAGCTACCTCCATGGCTTGCAGACATGGACGATGTATCCCCCACGCCTAAAAAGGAAGTGGATCCATTTGAATCATGGACAGGGGAAGATGCCAACACAGGCGACTTGACCTATGATGAATGGTTTGCTCAACAGCAAGAGGAACGGCGCGTCAAAGATATTGAAGAAGAAGTGCCGGACTTTCTGGCTGAAGAAGTGCCGGATACCTCGACGCTAAAAGGGAAAGATACGGGACAAATAGGGACAGGTGAACTCCCTGATTGGTTCTTGGGTTTAGAAACGCTGGATGAGGAAAATGTCCCTGACTGGCTAACGCCCACGGGCACGAGTAAACTCACTCCCCCCGCTGAATCGGCAGATGAGACTGTTCCCCCGTGGATGGCTGATATGATTGAGGAGGAAAAGGCGAAAGAACCGCCTCCCGTCGAATCATCGCTCCCGCCGATGGAAGACCTGTTTGGTGAGTTTGCGGTGGATACATCACACCCTTCACCGACAGACACCAAAGAATTTGACGACCCGCGCCATTTAGATTGGCTGCCGAACGATCTCAATGACGACCTTGACGAAGTTCCCGATGAGATATTAGGCCTCATTGATGAACCTGTGAAACCGCGTCAAACCAGCGAATTACCTTCCAATGAAGAAGATTTGCCAGACGAAATCCTCAATCTTTTTACGGATGAAGAAGCCGCTGAAATCGAGTCGGACTTTGGGCAAACCAAAATTTTGGACGCATACGATCCCTTTGCTGATGCGCTCACCCAAGCCGACCCCACCTTGAGTATCGAAGACCCTGATATCGAATGGTTTGATCAGTCGCCTTCCATTCCTGAACCGCCCCCCACGTCGATTGTCGAAGAAGAAACGCCAACGTTTGAATTGGAAGATCGTACCGTTCAAGAAGAAGATACCCTTGATTGGTTACAAGATTTACAAGGGATTGTCTCATCGGTGACACGGCCAGAACCGACGCGCCCAGAAACGCCCGAATTTAACCAAGACTTGCCCGACTTAGGCCATACCGCCCCCCTCAAAAATGCGGAAGACCCGTATGGCGAAACGACTTTCAACTGGGATGATGTGCCTGCGGTTCCAGATGAACCTGTCGCGGAAGAACCTTCAGAACCTGATTTTGAACAGATCACGTTTGACCCATCACAAATTTCGCCCGAAGACTTGGCGCTTGATGAAGAACTTTCTGAACCGACTGACCCCGCCGAAGTCATCCAAGAATTACCGCCCGAAACCCGTCGCCCATCGTTGTTGACGGGGCGTTTGAGCGCGCTCGTCAACCCAGAGCCAGAACCTGAGCCAGAAACAGAAGCCGCGATCAATAGAGCTGCCGCGTTATTCGATGACGAAGAAATTCCTGACGAGATCATCTCGCTTGAACCGGAACCCGCAGATGATGAACTAGATATGTCATGGTTTGATGCGGAAGGCGAGATTGAAGAAGATTCAGAACCCGTTGCAGATCATTTTGCCGAACTCGCAGACGAAGAGATCGACTTTGAAAACGCGCTGACCAAATTTGATACGGGTAGTTTCTCGGCTGTTTCTGACCCGACCGAAACCAGCGATGTTGATGCGCAGTATCAAGATTTGTTCGCAGATGAGCCTTCCGCATCATCCCTTTTAGAAGGCGCTACGGATGCTGATATTGATCTGTTCGCGGGGTTAGAATCTTCCGAAATGGAGTTTGCCAACGGGCAAGACACCAGCGCCCCCGCTGATGGAGAATATCAAGAACCTGAGACTTATCCCGCTGATGAGGCTGTCTTGGATGCCATCTTCACCAGTGACCGCGATCTTGCCCAGCCGACTTCAGAAACTCGTACCCCTGAAGCGAACACGTCAGAAATTGACGATACCTTCCCCGAACTCAACTTTGACGAGGATTCAGACATCACGTTTGAAACCCCTGTTAGTGAATGGGTCGAACCGCCATCTACGGGTGAGCTTGAAGAACTAGACCTATTTTCAGGGGTAGAAACGCCTGATCTTGATCTGAACTTTGAAGACGTGTCGATTGAAGATGAGATGCCCGCGCCCGAAACGCTCAGGACGAGCGAAGAAACGCCGAATTTTGATTGGTTAGATCAAGAGGATGGGTTGGGCGAAACCCCAAGCGATCAAGCCACGACTGAAGCAACCCCTGAATGGAGCGATTATCCTTCCTTTGAGGGGATAGCAGAGACGGATAAACCGTTCACGCCTGCCCACACCGAATCCACTTCAGAAGAAGACTATACATTTGATCTGTCTGATCTGGAGGCGCTCGAAACGAATACCGACGCCCCCTCTGACTTGGATTGGCTGAACGAAGAAGCGACGATCACCGAATCTACTATATCCCCTGCAGACGCGCTTCCTGCATGGGAAGAACCGCGCATGGAGGGGGAACCCCCCGCGCAAGTTGAAGAAGAGGGCATGCCTGATCTGTTTGCAGACATGACCGAACCTGAGCTTGATCTCAACTTTGAGGAACAAGAACCCGCGCCAGTAAGCCAACAGTTGCCTGACGATCCCGACTTAGACAACGCGGATTGGTTTGCAGGGCTTGCTAAACCAACGTCTTCTGAAGACGAAACGCCAGACTTGTTCGGTGAGTTTGCCATGCCGTCATCGCCGTCATCGATTGATGAAAGCACCCTCGGTGATTTCTCGGTGGATGATCTCTTAAACGAAACGGCCTCTGAGCATGACCCACATCCAGACAACGTAGAAGATTTTTTCCGCACCTTTGAACAGAGCGAAAACGTCAACGCCGAACCGAACTGGTTAGACGAGCTTGATCCGTCGATGTTGGTCGATGAAAACGAGCCTGTCGAAGTTGCCAGTTCAGGCGAAGACTTCAGCCTGATTCAAGAAGACATCGCGAAGTTACCGCAAACAGGCGAACTTTCAGGGTTTGATTTTGAAGAAGAAGAAACCCCCGCCGAGTTCTCTGAAATGGGCGAAAACCTCGATGATTATCTCTCCACCTTAGAAGCGAAAGAAGCGGAACTACTTCCGCAAACACGCGAACTGTTAGAACCGACCAACGTTGATCTGGATAAGATTTTAGGCGAGCAACTCGATAAGCGCCCGCCGACGCCTGAACCACGTCCGAGCATCCCCGCGTTTAATGTGACGGATGCGCCCGAATGGTTACAGGATATCGAAGGGAATGTGAGCGAAGTTTCCGCCGCGGCGATGGCGCGTAAGATGCAAGACCGCCCTGCCGAAGACTTAGATGACCGCTTGAAGAAACTACGTCAGCGGGGCAGTACATTACCCAGCGAAACGACTGCCGAACCTGTGCTTGACCCGCTTTCGTCGGCAGTGCCGGGCTTGACCAGCCAACTACCGACGACCACGATCCCCACGAAGAAACAGGCGGGGATGGGTTCGTTCAATCTGAGCGATAACCAAGCCAAACGGGTGGAGTTATTACAATCGCTGGTGGCATCCACCACCCGCACACCACAACGCCAATCGCTTTCTGCGATTGAGATGACGTATGACTCGCCCTATATGTTTGATGTTCAGACGGATGAGCGCAGTCTAGTTCACGACAAAGCGGATGCTGATAAAGCTGATCAAAAAGTGGCGAAGCGTCGCCGTCGTCGTCCGCGCATTGATCGCTTCATCATCACGGTCTTGTTGGCGGGCGCGGTGATCATCCCGCAGGTTGTGCCGAACTTCCGCGTGGGCAATCTACCCCCTGCCTCTTTCGCCGTCGGAAGTGCGGCGGAACGGGTCTTCGATCAGATCGACTCGGTACGACCCGGCACGATTGTGCTGTTGGCGGTTGAATACAGCCCTGCGGCGGCCGCTGAATTAGACACGATGACGGAAGCCGTCCTGCGCCATCTCTTGATGCGTGGTGCGTATCCGGTCATCATCGGCAGTGACGCGGCAGGTCTGCTCCATGCCAGCAATATTCTGGATCGCATCAATACGGATGCGCCTTTCCTCGAACAAGTCGGGTTAGATGCGTTACGCCCCAACGTAGATTATTTCGTCACCCGTTATTTGACGGCGGGCGTGATCGGTTTACGCGCCATTAGCGCCGACACAGCTCAACAAATCGTCACCGACATTCGCGGGCAAACGACCGACCTCGACATCCGCACCTTAGAAGATTTCGGGTTGGTCACGGTCATCAGTGACCGCGCTGAAATTGTGCGCAATTACGCGGAACAGATCGCGCCGTATACGCGCGGGGGCATCATCGCGGGGGTGAGTTATTCCGCGTCGCCCCTTGTTGAACCGTACATCAATGCCAATATCGCGGGGACAAGCGCGGTTGCGGGGTTGTTGGTGGGTTATCAAGATGCGTACACCTATAACACGATGATCGGCAATACCGACGACGTGCTGATAGACGAATCCGCGCCTCAAATCACAGTCATCGAACGCAATGAGGAACGACCTGCACCGATTTTTGTGACGCCTACGCCCTTACCTGTAACGCCTACCCCTATGCCAACGGCGAACCCGCGCGGTGTGAATTCGACAGGGCAACCTGTCAATGTGCGCAGTGAACCTTCAACAACAGGCAGCATTGTCGGCTCGCTCGCTTCTAACGTCGAAGTGATGGTCACTGGCGCGAACGCAGATTTGTCATGGTTCCAAGTGGAACTGCCGAATGGAACGGTGGGTTGGATTCGGAGCGACCTCTTGCGCGTCACCTTTACGATTCCTGAATCTACGCCCGAAGCAACGGCGGAATCAACCCCAGAAGCGACACCCGAAGCGACGGAAGAAAGTCGCAAGGTGCGTAGCAAGCAAGACACTACCGAAACCCCCGATGAAGACGCTGAAGAAACCGCGACTTCTGAAGTGACGCCGACGCGCACACCCATCCCCACGCGGACCCCACGAGTGACGGTCACCCCAGAGGTTGAAGGGATTATCGGGGGGGCAAATATCCCGCCGACGACCCCGCGTGAACAACGTTGGTACAGCATGACGTTGGGAATTTTAGTCTCGGCTGGGGTGATTACCTTAGGTGCAATTTTTAATATTTTACGGTCACTGGTGCGCAGCAGTGCCGCTGGACGCACAAATCGTGTCATGACGCGGAGGAAGCGGCGTTGAGCATCGAGACAATAGGCTTGTGGGCAGGGTTTATCCTCACCCTCATGGTATTCAGTTATCTTTTAGGGGACAATTTCTTATATCGTCTAGCGGTGTACGCCTTCGCTGGCTTGACCGCGGGCTATGTGACGATGATCACTGTCGAAGGCGTGATCTTACCCTACTTTCGCCTGACATTACTCAGCGGTGGGCCACAAGCGATTGGTGGCGTCATCCCGATTGTGATCGGCCTGTTGTTATTCCTCAAGAGTTCGCGCCGTTTTTCGGGCGTGGGCAATTTAGGTCTGGCCTTGTTGATTGGGGTCGGCACAGCGGTGGCGGTTGTCGGCAGTGTAAGCGGGACGTTACTGCCCATCACGTCGGGCACGGTGACCAACATTCAGCAGGCCGCTAGCGTCACCGCAGATAACCCCGTTGCGCTGGTGAATGCGTTCGTCATTCTCTTGGGCGTAGTCTGCACCTTGATCTACTTTCAGTATCTTGCGCGTCGTCAACCCGGCACGCCTGTTGACGCCCCTGCGGGGGAAGGCACGCGCCGTCGTGTGTGGATTCGTTCCTTCAGCACGGTTGGGCAAGGGTTTATCATCGTTACCTTAGGGGCATTATATGGTGGCGCTATCTTGACCGGATTGACCATTTTTAGCGAACGCATCGCTTTTTTGGTCGCAAGAATTACGGGAGGTTGAGGTAACACATGTCGATCAACCGTTCCACCTCTATTCTTGCAGTCGATTTTGGCAACATTCACACCCGTGCGATTTTGATCGATTTAGTGGATGGTGTGTATTCGTTAGTCGCGCAATCGCAAGTGCGGACGACGGGCGGGTTTCCAATTGGGAATGTGAATGTCGGTTTAGTCCGCGCGCTCCAGCAAATCACCCAATCTACAGGGCGCAAGATGATCGACTTGGAGGGGAAGCTCGTCACCCCTGAACAAGCAGATCGTTCTGGCGTTGATACGTTCGTCGCCACCGCCAGCTTAGGCCGTCCTCTGCGCACAGTGGTGATCGGCTTATATCCTGAGATGAGCATCGCCAGCGCGTTACGCGCTACCGCAGGCACATATGTGCAGGTGGTCGATACGCTGTCCTTAACCGATCAACGCACGTCAGAAGAACATTTAAACGCGATTGTGCTGGCACGTCCGGATTTGATTTTTATCGTGGGTGGTGTCGAAGAAGGCGCGGAAAAATCCGTTTTGCGGATGGCAGAAATTGCGCGTCTTGCGGTGCGTCTCTTGCCCGGCGATGCCAAGCCCACCGTCTTATTTGCAGGGAATCAAATGTTGGTTCCCGCGATGCAACGTTTATTTAAAGACCTTACATCGCTGCTCGTCACCGATAATGTACGGCCGACGCTCGAAAGTGAATCCACCGAAGGGGCACAGCTTCAATTGGCGCTGGCGTATGATCGCTTCACAGAACGACGTGGCTTAGGCTTTGATGCAGTGGGCAATATGAGCCAGCTTGGGGTACTGCCCAACGCACAAAGTTATAGCTTGATCGCTGAATACATCGGTAAAACCGAAGGCAACGCGCTGATCGTCGATGTCGGCAGTGGGGTCAGCACATTGGCCGCCTCTGTTGAAGGGGTGACCAGTACCGGCATCCGTACTGATATCGGGTTGGGATACAGCGCCGAAGTCTTGCTGAACATCGTCGGGATCGACGCCATCAAACGCTGGATTCCATTCCCCTGCCAAGATGACGAAATTTTGACGTATGTCTTGAACAAGTCGTTACGTCCGGCCTTCGTCCCCGAAACCTTACGTGGCATGTATTTTGAGCATGCGCTCTTAAGAGCCGCCATCACTGAAAGCCTGAGCGCGGTGTCGCCTTTGTGGCAAGACAATACCACCCCGTCGAGCAAATACGCGCCGATGCCTGTGTTTGAACGGGTGATTGGGGCGGGGGCGGCGCTGGCGAATACTGGACGTCACGGCCTCGCGGCGATGCTCCTTTTGGATACCGTCATGCCGACAGGCGTCTCTGTTTTGCAAATCGATTCGCGCGCCTTATTGCCCGCGATTGGGGCGCTGGCGCATGTGAACCCTGAAGCCGTCGTTCAGTTGTTAGACGCGACAGGCTTAGATACGTTGGGCACCGCCGTCAGTATTTCGGGTTCCCCGCGCGGTGGCAAGACGTGCGCCCAAGTGATCGTGCGTCATGAAGATGGCACGAAAGAGAAACATCAAATTTTGGGCGGGCAGTTATGGATTTATGACCTGCCGATTGGCCTACACGCCACCATCACCGTACAAGTGAAACGAGGCTTAGATATTGCGGGCAAGCGCAAAGTCAAGCTGGAGGTTGAAGGGGGCTTAGCAGGGTTTATCGTGGATGCGCGCGGGCGGGCGCTGTCCGTTTCGGACAATGTCACCGAACGTTCTCAGCAAATCCCTGAATGGTACGCTCAAGCGACAGGCGACCCTGTACGTCAAGTGATTGTCGATACCTTCCAGCCGTTGGCAGATGTGCCATCCACGCCAACGAAACCCGAAAAAGCAAACGAAGCTTCCGCGAAGCCAAAGAAAGAACGTCGCGCCCGTCGTGGTCGTAAAGAAGACCCTGTAGCCGAAGTCTTACCGCCCGCTCAAAAGCAGGATGATGAAATAGATGACCTCCGAAACTTACTATCCTGAACATCGTCACATGATGCCGCTCACCCGCGTGCGTCGTTGGAGAAGCCTGCCGGACTCGGTTCAAGGGCAAGTTGAAGTCAATTCCGGTTCGCGGGTGGATATGCGCGAAGTGGTAGTGCGTGGCGAAGCGCCTGCACCGTATACGCTGGTGAATGCGTCCACCCAACTCAAGCTAAAAAATGCGGAACAACTCATCGACTTGTTGGAAGTTCGGGTTGGCGATAGTGTGCATGAAGGTCAACTGCTCGCCCGTAAAGGACGGTCACGCTTAGAGTCGCCCATCACAGGGCGCGTTGTGCGCATTGAAGGCGGGTTGATCTTGCTGCAAAATATCCCGTCCATCGTTGAAGTGGAAGCGGGCTTAAACGGGCATGTTGTCGAAGTCGCTCGCGGGCGCGGTGTCGTGGTGGAAACCTATGGCGCGGTTCTGCAAGGGGTTTGGGGGAATGGTCGGCGTACTGTGGGGATGTTACGCGCTGAACCGATGGAAGGTTTAGAACACATCTACGGTGACACGTTCGACATGGAATTTCGCGGGGCGATTGTGTTCACGCGCCGTCCCTTAAACGCGCTCAGCCTCCGCGTGATTGACGATCAAGGGTTGGTCGGCGTGGTCGCGCCCAGCATCGAACCTGAATTGATTGATGCGGTAAAAGATGCAAAGTGTGCTATTTTGTTAATAGAAGGGTTTGGCTCAACACGTTTAAGCGGGGCCGTCACCCAGTTTTTGGAAGAGCATAAGGGCCGACAAGCACTTTTGGATGGGACAGTGTCAAACGCATTAGACCTTCACCGTCCAGAATTAATCATCACGCTTCCGGTAGACCAAAACGCCCGTCCCTCATTACCCGATACCGATGTTATGATACAGGTTGGGTCTACTGTCCGCGTGGTTCGCGGGGATAGTATGACCTCAATAGGACAAGTTACGAGCTTGCCAAAAACGCCTGTTTTGTTAGACAATGGAATGCGCGTTCAATGCGCAGAAATTGAACTGGTCACAGGTGAACGTCTCGCGATCCCACTCGAGAATATTGAAGTTTTTGGACGATAATCAATATTCACGTCATAATACATGTAACATCAGTGGTCGCTACTTCTTTCTTGGAATTTTCACGCCGCAATCATAGGGGGCTTGATGAGCGATAAAGATTTTCAATTTGACGATGATTTTTTGAATGACGATAGTGATAGTTTTGATTTTAATGGAGATGATGAATTTCCGTCTGATCTTTCTGGAGATCAGATGCCTTCATTTGATGAAGAACCGCCACGTCGCAGCGGAACAAGCCCTGTATTTGTCATCTTAGCAATTTTGATGATTCTCATCTTCATTGGCGCGTTAATTTTGGTGGTGTTCTTAATCACCCGCCCGCAAGGCCCCACGCCCAATGAACTGACTTCTACCCAAGTTGTGTTGTTAAACCAAACGGTTGAAGCCCAACTGGCGCAAACTCAAACCCAAGCGCGTGAATTTGAAATTTTGACGTTGACCGCTTCTTCATTTACGGACACGCCAGAACCCACCAATACACCCACTGAAACGCTAGAACCTACCGCGACTGAAGCACCCGCCACAGTCGATGCGACAGATCAAGCGGCGACAGCCTTCGCGTTGGCTTTGACCGCAACCTTCATCGCTGAAAATGCCGCGACTGAAACGCCAGATGTTGACCTCACTGCGGAAGCGATTGCAGCAATGACGTTAACCGCGTTGAGCGTCCCGCCCGACTTGACCGCAACCCAAATGTATTTGGACAGCTTGCCCTCGCCCACACTCGAAATTCCGCCCACCAGCGCATTGAGTGTGATCAACCAAACGGCAACCGCCATCACGGGTGCATTCCTCACCGCGACCGCAGAAGCCGCCGCAGGTGCAGGTGGGATGTTAGCCGTAGGCACGCCCACGTCAGAAACAGGAGGCGTGATTGTGACGCCCGGTTTCCCAACCGCGATTCCCACCTTATCCTCACTGCCCGATACCGGTTTGTTTGATGATATTGTAGGGGGCGACTCGGCTGGTTTGAGCGCGCTCGGCTTAGGTGTCGTCGGCTTGGTTGGGGTGATTGTGGTGTCCCGCCGTCTGCGTAACTCGAACGCATCCAAACTGAAAGAAGATGAAACCAACAAGACCGAATAAGGTTTTGCGAACCACTTCTAAAAACAAACGCCCTCGTCGTGTGACGGGGGCGTTTTTATTGAATCGTGATGTGCTGTGAAGGGTTAAGCGTAATATTGGGGCGGTTTGGGTTTGTCGTCGTCAAGGACGATTAATTCACCATCATCGCCAATCGCATAACGAACCTCTTCATTTTTAGGTTTTTGAAAGAAGCCCTCATCTTCATAAAAAACGTAAGCGTTATCCTCATCATTTTTACGTTTTTCACCAGAACGAGTAAAGCGCGGTGCATCATGACGATGCTGTACGGCGTGTCTTGATCTGCTAAACCATGAAATGGGTAAGAAGATCAGGAAGAAGACCATGATATTGCGCCAGCCAAAAATGAAAAAGAGGATGAGCATTGGAAAAAGCCACGTTGCCCGCGACTGAAAGACGGGTGTATGGTGAGGATCATCCGTACAATATGAGCGCATGCTGTTTCTCCTGCTTGTTTTTTCGTTATACCCGCATATACGTAAAAATCCCTAAAAAGTTTCTAGGGATTCATTCCAAAAGATAAGTTTTTTCGTAAGTAGAGGCAATGACGTTTACGCTTTGCGTAAAATCTTTTCCATCGACTTGCCTTGTGCCAGCTCATCAATGAGCTTATCAAGGTAGCGAATCCCCTGCATGGTGGGGTCTTCGATGTCCTGAACGCGCACGCCACAGACGACGCCTTTGATGGATGAGCGCAGCGGGTTTAATTGCGGCGCTTCGGCTAGGAACGTCTCCATATCGGTTTGTTTTTCCAGCAGGGCCTCTAACGCGGGTTGATTATAGCCCGTCAACCAGTGGATGATTTCATCCACTTCTGTTTTTGTACGGCCTTTTCGCTCGGCTTTAGTGATGTAATGCGGGTAGATACTGGCAAAACTGGTTGTGAAAATTCGATGCTTGCTCATGTGATTTTCCTGTCGCTATGATTTTTAGTGTATCACAAAACAGTGGGGTATAAGAATATATGTTCTGATTGCGTGGGGTTGAACTGGCTTCATAACTTGGGAAATAAAACAGGCGATGAGGTTAGCCATCGCCTGTGTGACGTAAGATCAGCGTAAGGTTATTTTTTGGTGCCTTGGCTGGGATTCCATCCTTGCCATCCACGCGCCTGCCATGCCGAGTACAGCGCGACAGAACCGACAGTGGCGACGTTCAAGCTCGCTACGGCACCACGCATCGGCAGCGAGAGTAACAAGTCACAGGTATCCCGTACCAAGCGACGCATGCCTTCGCCTTCACTGCCTAGCACCAAGCCTAACGACATATTCAGATCGGTTTTATCCAGTGGAGGGACATTCGGGCCGGTATCCAGCCCCACCATCCAAACATCGCGCTCTTTGAGTTCGCGCATGGTTTGGACGAGGTTGGTCACCTGCACAACATTCAAGTGTTCAACCGCGCCGGAAGACGCATTCACCACTGAGGGCGTAATAGCGACCCCGCGCCGTTCTTGGATGATCACCCCATGCACGCCCACCGCGTCAGCGATGCGTAGAAGCACGCCCACATTCTGCGGGTCTTTGAGCAGGTCGAGAAGCAAGATGAACGGCTTTTCTTCGCGGGTTTTGCTCACCTGAAGCAGATCATCAATCTCTACATACGGGAACGGTGCGACCCTTAACGCCATGCTTTGATGATTGCTGTTGTTGGCGACATCATCCAAGATACGGCGCGGAACACGGCGCACATTCACGCCTCGGCTTTGGGCGAGGGCGACAATCTCAGCGACGACGCCCTTTTCTTCCACCGTTTCGGTTAATAACAGTTGTTCAGCATTACGGCGGTTGGAGCGCAAACATTCCATAATCGCCCAATGACCGTAGATAAATTCAGCCATGAAACCCTCTTTATTCGATGTGCCACGCCGTACCATCGGCGCGGTCTTCTAGTACAACCCCTGCTTTTGCCAGTTCGTCACGAATGCGGTCACTTTCCGCCCAGTTTTTGTTCTTGCGCGCATCAGCACGCATTTGGATCAGCAGTTCGACCAAGGCCGATTCGCGCGCCGCGCTTCCCTGATCAGCAGATGTTTCCGCGTCGGGGATGATGCCTAGAACATCGTTACCTAATGTTTGATACACCGCTTCAATCGCCTGTAAGGTGTTGAGGCCAATTTCTGTCCCGCTGTTTAAGGCGGTGTTCACTTCGCGAGTGAGGTCTTGCAAGGCGGCTAAAGCAATCGGCGTATTAAAATCGTCGTCCATCGCGCTGGCGAAGTCGGCTTTGGTCTTGTCTAACACGGAGAGGATCGCGTTGCCTGCATCGCCTTCGGGCGCGGTGTTCAATGCACGGCGCACCAAACGCACCGCGTTATGAATACGTTCCCATCCCCGCCCGCTGGCTTCGATGGCTTCACTGCTGTAATCAATCGGACTGCTGTAATGCACGCTCTGCATGAACATGCGAATGACTTCGGGACGGTGGGTTTTCAGCGCATCTTCAATGGTAATGAAATTGCCGAGGCTTTTCGACATCTTCACGCCATCGACCAACAAACTACCCACCAACACCCAGTAACGGGCAAATTCCGCATCGTTAGCACATTCGCTTTGGGCGATCTCGCTCTCATTATGCGGGAAGATGTTATCAATGCCCCCGCCATGAATATCAAACGTTGGCCCAAGATATTTGAGCGCCATCGCTGAACATTCAATATGCCAGCCGGGGAAGCCTTCGCCCCAAGGACTATCCCAACGCAGGATGTGTTCGGGGTCGGCGTTCTTCCACAAGGCGAAATCTTCGGGGTTACGTTTTTCGCCACGCACAGCTTCGCGCGTGCCGGATTCAAGTTCTTGAATACGGCGGTTGGATAACTTGCCGTAGTCTTCATTTTTACTCACATCAAAATAGACGCTGCCATTGGCTTCATAGGCGACCCCTTTTTGAATGAGGGTTTCGATCATTTTGATTTGTTCAGGAATGTGACCGCTGGCGCGTGGGGAAATATCGGGACGGGTGACGCGCAGGGCGTCCATGCCTTCAAAATACAAACGGGTGTACATTTCGACAATCTGCATCGGCTTGGCGTTGAGTTGGGATGCCTTGCGCAAAATCCGATCTTCGCCCGAGTCGAGCATATGGCCGACATCGGTGATGTTCTGCACATACAGCACATCTAAACCGCTGTGGCGCATGTAGCGCACCATCACATCAAAGGCGATGTAATTTTTAGCGTGACCAATATGAGGATAGTCATACACGGTTGGCCCGCAGACATACATGGATACACGCCCATCCTCTAACGGGACAAACGTTTGTTTCTCACGACCTAAAACATTAAAAATACGGAGTGCCATCGCGTGGGTTCCATCCTTCAACAAATCGAGTGGGTTATTCAGTAGAAAAGATGCGTTGTATCATCCTAAAAAGTCGATGAATTTTGTTCAACGAGAGATAAGTTTCATTGTAGCGCAGAACAAAGTCATCGTATAGTTATGTCATGAATAAGCACATTCGACGTTCTCAATCTACTTTTACTTACACAAGCCATCACGCAAGATTTGCTGTGTAAAATGGATTGTTGCCCAACTGCAAGGAACTTGATTTGACCGTTTCTGTCATTGATAAAACACCTGAAGACACTTCGCGTTTTCACTTTTCGCAACGTCAACGTAAATATATCAGTCGGGTTGTCGCAGCACTTTTAGTGATTGCCGTCTTATCGATTCCATTCATCAATGCATTTTCAAAGCAAAATGAAAATTGGCATTTCACAGGTTTTTTACTGTTTGTTGAAGATGGGAATTCTTATTTAGGCAAGATGCGGTTAGGCGCACAGGGCGACTTTAATTTCCATTTATTTTATACATCAGAAGCTCATGACGGTGTGTCATTCCTGTACTTACCTCATCTCATTACGGGGTGGATCGTCGGGCAGATTGTGCCTGAAACCTCACCTAACCACACACAAGCATTGATCATCGGCTATCATGTCCTGCGCATCATCGCTGACATTTTGTATTTAATGGTTTTATGGCGTTTTATCACCGTCTTTTTAAAAACGAACCGCGCTCAATACTCCGCATTTTTATTCGCAACTTTAGGGGGCGGGCTAGGCTGGTTGTTCATGATTGCCGGACAGACGGACTGGCTTGGAGGTGGGCTGGGACTTCCACCTGAGTTTTATATTCCTGAAGGTTTCAGCACCATTCTGTTATTCGGTTTGCCCCATCTCGCCCTTTCCCGCGCAGCAATGTTATTGGGCTTTTTGCTCATTTTCCGTGCTATTCGCATCGATACCCATTGGATACGTTATTCGATTGGAGCTGGATTGAGCTGGCTCACTGTCGCTCTTGGCGTTCCGTTTTATCTGGCAGTGCTCGCAGCAGTTCTGGGTATGTGGGGGATATTGATCTGGGTTCAACAACGGCAATTCCCATTCAAGCTTGCTGTTCGCGGCGGCATCGCCTTTGTAATCACCCTTCCACTGTTATTTTATTTGCTTATCAGCTTCAGCCAAAATCCTGCTTTTGCGTTGTGGTCATCCCAAAATATCCTCATTTCCTCTTCTCCGCTGGGGTATTTAGTAGGATATGGCTTATTGGCGTTTTTAGCATTATTGGCGATAGGATGGGCGTTTCGTAAAGGAAAAATGCAGTCCCGCTATCTGCTCTTAGTCGGATGGGTGTTAATCGTTCCCGTTCTAGTCTATCTTCCCATCAATGTACAGCGACGGCTTTCTGAAGGGGTGATTGTGCCACTCGCGATCCTTGCCGCCTTTGGCTTGGAACGTCTTGCTCAGGGACGTAAATGGATATTCATTCTGAGTTGGTTTATTATCAGCTTAAGCTCAATATTTTTTCTTGCGGGATCGATTCTCAACTCGATGCGAACCGCACCCATCACATTTAGACCTGCTGTAGAGACCCATGCTTTAAATTGGTTAAACCAAATCGCCCCTGTGAATGCAGTAA
This sequence comes from uncultured Anaerolineae bacterium, assembly GCA_934216615.1. GTDB lineage: Bacteria > Chloroflexota > Anaerolineae > Aggregatilineales > Phototrophicaceae > Flexifilum. The sequence goes on from CAKQCB010000004.1 coordinate 528,827, forward strand.
TTTTAACGGGTGAGGATACTGGAAATATTATTCCTGCATGGACACATTTACGAAGTTATATCGGTCATGGCATGGAAACACTAGATTGGACGCGCAAGCGTGCACTTGTCGAGGCGTTCTACACAGGCGCACTAGATGCAGAACAAAGAACGTTACTTCTCAGCGGTGAATGTTTACCTCGAAACTCTGACTTATGCTCTGACCCGATTGATTATATTTGGGTTGGGCCTTTAGAGCATGAGAATTATGCAGATATTAATCTCTCACTGAGTGATGAATGGGAAATCATTTATGACGAGCAAGGATATACCATCTATGGCCAGACAACCCATGAATGAAACAATTTCTAAATTCGCAAAAGCATTGAGCAATCCCGCGATACTTTTTATAGTCATCTTGATAGCATCATTCATGGTCATAAGTGTGTTACAGGTGAACTCGTACGACAACACGATTCACCGCAGAGCTAGCTTCAATGTATTATTTTTGCATCGCTTTCCTTTTGATGACCCGATTGAACAGCGTGTTACGCTGTATTTTCATCCTACACACACGGCAATTTTAACCGCTGCATTTGTTTTATTTCGTGAAAAAATAGCCGCTTGGTGGAATTTTGTCTTCATCATTATCGTATTGATTGGCTTCCGTCGAGGCCGTCCTGCCTATACCACCTTACTATTTTTACTCTCACCGCCTTTGATATTTGTAGCCGCTGCTGCAAATATGCCCGGCTTCACAACTGCGTTGGGTCTCATTTTTGTATTAGCGAATAAACGTGGGGCGTTGAGAGGTTATTCTTGGGCGATGATGTTTGGCCGACCTCAAGATAATGTGTTTGGCCTTCTTTTTGATTTTGCGCGTGCGCTTAAACAACGCGATTGGATTGCCTTCTTAATCGCAGGGTTGCTGACGCTGCCTACATGGATTACTTTACAACATTGGCTGACGATTATTCCGCGTAACGATACTGATTTACGATGGCGCATTGAAGGCTACTATACACTAAGCGCAAGTATCAACAGCGGCATGGTTGTTGCTGTCTTATTTGTGCTTTTAATTTTGGTCTACCGTTTGATTATTATAGATTTGACAACAAAGCCTACCTTGAAAGTGAGTTTTCGTAGACGTCAGCGTATAGAAGTAAGCCTTACCGAATGGATGTGGCTAGGAAATTTAGCATGGTTAATGTTCACACCTTACTACTTAATGTATATGGTATGGATGATGTTACTTCCCCTGCGACTGTACTCTGCCAAACGCACCTTAATTTGTTGGGTGGGGGTTATGCTCATCGGCATCCAATATATGCATAGCCTCACCTATCATTTTGATGATGTGTATATTGGCGGACTAATCCTTGTTTTATGGATTGCGGTGTTGACACCAAAAAAACGGGTTGAGATTTCAGAGGAATATAATGTCCTTCCAGCGTGAAATTATCACGCTGGAAGCATGTTTTTTTTACCCGATGGGTGTCGGCGTCGGGGTCATTTCAAACGGGCTGATGCTGGTTGGGACTTGCGTAGGTTCGCTAAACAACTCATTGATGATCTGCCCCGCCAACCACATATCTGGCAGAAGCACCGCCTGACCTTCGCGCGAAACAGACTGCATCATCGATTGATTGAATGTGCCTGTGCGAATACTATCAGGCGAAATTTCAAAGAGGATGCCCCCCAAACTGAAGATTTGATCCAATGTGAGGCCGGTAGTATAGGCGTCGGAAAGCTCAGTCCACAAGGCAGGCGATTGGATGATCAAATTGCCGATACCTTCGAGCGAGGTGAGTTCTTCTTGGAGCGCCAATAACACTTCTTGCTGGCGCTGTATACGGTCAAAGTCACTGCCAGCGGTGGCACGAGTACGGCTGTATTGCAGAAGGCGTTCCGCATCTAAGATTTGGCATCCTGCCGAAAAATAAACGGGGGCATATCCATAATAATCATTGGGATAATTACGGTCATTGATGGCTTGCGATGGGCAGACTTCAACACCGTTTGGTGCCAGCAGTTCGACAATGGATGTGAACGCGTCAAAGTTCACCAGCACATAGTTATCAATCGAGATGCCAAAATTTTCTTCAATCGTTCGGGCTAACAGCGCTGGCCCCCCGCCCGGGTAGGCATAAGATTCGCCTAAGACATTCGCGGTGTTGATCCGTCCCTGCGAGAAGCCGGGGATGCTCACCCATGTATCGCGCGGGATGGAGAGAAGGGCCATGCTTTTTGCCACCGGATCAAAATGCAAGACGATGATCGTATCTGTACGGAAATAACCCCCTTCGTGATAGCGCTGGTCGATGCCCAATAACAAGAGGTTGACCGCGTTGGTGTGCCCCCAAATATCCAACCAACGAGAGAGTGATGCTTCCATTGGCACAGGCGTGGGGGTAAAGGTTGGTGTTACGGTCAATAGATACGTGGCAGGTGCTGGAATCCGAATAATATCGCCTTGAGTCACGTTAAAAATGTCGATATTGGGGTTCATATCGATGAGCTGTTGTAAATCTTCTACGCTCAATTCAAACCGTCGCAAGATTGAAGACAGGCTATCACCTGCTTGGACGGTGTACACGGTAATCTCTGCATCAGTTCCTACGGACTCTGGAAAGGTAGAGAGTGTAGGTGTGGCATCCAAAGAACCTGACGAAAACCCAACAGGCGTCGGCGTCGCTGTGAAGGAGGTATTGGGCACGCTGGTGAAAGGTAATGGGGTCGCGGTACTGACGCCGGGCATTTCCACCGTTGGCGGTAATGGCCTGGTGTTGATTTCGGTCACGGGTAGGTAGAGGATCATCCCAACTTGTAACGGCGCATAAATATTGATCGTTGGGTTCGCGGTTTGGACGGCGGGCAGATCAGAGATGTCCAGCCCCCATAGCACTAAAATCTGCGCGAGAGTTTCCCCTGCGCGGACTTCATGCTCCACAAGCGTACCACTTAAGGCGGTTGCTGTGCCCGCAAACTGCGTCGATAACGTGTCCAGCGGGTTGGCGCTGGGCGTGGTGGTGATGAACAAACTCAGGCTGTTCAGAAGCTGGTTTTGAGGCCCGCGCGGACGCATCAACAGGGTAGCGCCCAAAAGAGTGACTAAGAAAACGGCTACGCCAAGCACACGTGTGGTTGAAAACCGTGTTTTTTGTGGATGTTTTAAACTACCAATCATAAAAGGTCTCCTTTTTGCAGGAACAGCGGAAGTCAATGTTTTCTCCTGCGTTGGCTGCGCATTTGCCAATGCAGATTCCCATACCCGTGCGCGTCGTGTATGGTCAGAGGAAGTTTTGCCAGAAGCGACTAAGGCCCGTATGAAGGATGCGGTTTGTTCGTCCATCTGTGATGGCGGTGGAGCGTCGGCATCCTGATGCAGTAGATCAATATATTGTTCGATTAGATTTGAGGGTTTCATGACCCAAACTCCTGTTCAAAACGAACGCGAAGCTGTTTGATCAAGCGGTTGAGTTCCATCCTCACCGCGCCTGCCCGTTTCCCCACCACTTGCCCAATTTCTTCAGAGGTGAGTTCGCCAGAAATGCGCATCCAAATCAGGTTTTGTTGGCTGTCGGATAATTCACGAATCCAGTGCATCAGTTTTTCTTGTGCTTCTTCTTTTATAAGGGTGTTGAGCGTTTCGTCTGCGACGTGTAACTGTGTTGATCCCTGATCCATCGCAACATCCAGCGATACATTGTGTTTGCGGTCACGGTAGTAATTCACAACCGCATGATGGGCAATTTGAAACAGCCAAGCGCGGACAGACCCGTTTCTAAATTGATCGAGACTGCGTAATGCACGGGTAAAAATAAGGCTGGCGAGGTCTTCTGCGTCAGCGTGAGGGTTGGGCGCGCTGTACACACGACGCAAACAATACGCATAGATACGGTCAAAATACAATTCGTATATCTGCGCGAATTGAGCAGGGTCGGTCACCGCCGCTTGCATCACCCGATGTTCGTCGAGCGGTAAAATGGGTGATGGTGCAGGTCTTCCAAAAATATCCCCCCATGAGTCCTGATACAAGGCAGGCAGAGGGTCTTCATCATTGGAAGGCTTACGAAGAGAAAATACGCCCATACATCCTCATCTATGTCACAGAAGGTTACACTTCTCTACTCTTATAGACACGGACTTTTCATTTCTGTCACAAAGTTCAGTGTAGGTCAGAAATGAAACAGCGCAACTGACGGTTCGCTGGCGCTCTCTCTACGGGGCGGGAATTAAAAACGTCCCTCACCTTTGTGAGAGACGTTTTTGTGAACTATATAACGTGTGTTTTTTTATTCTGCGGAAACCAAATATTCAGAAACTTGTTCGCAGAAAGCGGCGGTTGCATCTTCCACAGGCACGCCGAGATCAAAGATGTTGACTTCTAATTCCGTGATTGCGTCGCCGATTTCACCGAAGATAGTGACACCCTGAGAATCTTGGATGGCGTCAACAAACGTTTGGATGTTCACGTCGGTTTCACCGAATGAGGCGAGCCATTCATCAGATAAGCCCGGGTTTGCGGGGGCAACCCCACCAGCTTCAGCGAAGTAGGCTTGGCCTGCATCGCTGCCCAAGAACAGGATCAAGTTGGCGGCTAAGTCGGGATTGCTGGAGAAGTTTGAAGCGGCATAACCAACCGAGTGCAGGATAGAACGTGAGCGTTCAGTTTCGGGGTGACGAGGCAGTTGCACGACATCCCAGTTGAAGGTTGCGCTTTCAGCGGCGCTGGGCAGTTTCCAAGAACCCCCGGCCACCATCGCGGTACGACCTGCTAACCAGAAGTTGAACATATCATCGCCGCCGGAACCCCCCAACGCGCTGATGGTGGGCATGACGTTTTCATCTACCAAACCACGCAAGAAGTTCAGCGCTTCGAGGCTGCCTTCATCGGTGGCGGTGCAAGCGGTACGACCGGTTGCCACTAAGGGGTCTGTGCCTGTCGCGGCGATCCAGTTAGGATAGCCTGTTTGGAATTGACCGTACACAGTCGCGCCATAAACATCAGCTTCGGCATCGGTCAAGGCGCGGGCGGCTTCAGCGAAATCATCCCATGTCCATTCGTTGGTTGGGTATTCTAAGCCAGCGGCATCAAACATATCTTTGTTGTAGTAAATGGCGATGGTGTCCCAGTTGACGGGCACAGCGTAGAGATCATCTTCTTCACCCCAACGGTAGGGATCGATCATCCCTGAACCCCAAACATTGGCATCGTCAACGCCCGCGTCATCTAAGTAGGGTTGTAAGTCGAGAACGGCATCATTTTCAGCATAAAATTGGAAGCGGTCTTGCGAGATATTGAAGATATCCGGTAAATCACCCGCGGCGGCGTTGGTTTGAAGTTGTGTCCAATATTCATTCCAAGGGGTAACGACAAGATCAACTTCTGCGCCTTGGCAGTAATCAGCTTGCCATTCTTCGATTGCAGCGCCAATAGCTTCTGCCCAAAGCTCATCCCAAACCCACATAGTTAAGGTGCCGGGTTCGGCACAAGCGGGTGCGGTGATAGCAGGTTCATCTTGCGCTTGCGCGCCGATTACCCCGCCGGAAATCAACAATGTGCTTAATAATAGGAGGGACTTTTTATTCTGAAACATTATCTAACTCCTCAGTAAATAAGATCACTAACGAATTCAAAAAAATGCTCACGATATTAACTATACTGGTATTTCAAGGAAAAGACAGTGCTTTATAATGATTCTATTAGGGAAAAAATAATCTATTTTCGCCTCAATCACTCGGGGGATCAGATGAGCGTTTAGACGCTAGGCTTTGAATAATTTAGAACTTTTCGCATATAATGGGCGTAATAAAAATAGAAATCATTTTGTCTGTTCGTCTTTTTGAATACTCATTTTTACGTCAGCGCTCACATTATGACCACAGAAATTTCTACGCCTACCACGCCTGAAAAAACATCCACATCGCATCTTTTCCCATACCCGAACCAGATCGGGCGCTTTCTTCTGCGGTCGCCGTTGTTCTTTTATCGCTTAGGATTAGGCGACTTGCTGAACGTCTTCCACTTGATGGTGCTCACCACACGCGGACACCGTTCAGGGATGACACGACACACGCCGATTGATTACCGTCAGCATGGAAGTAAAGTCTACTTGCTGTCTGCATGGGGGGAACGGCCGACATGGTTTAGGAATATCCAAGCAGACCCGAACGTGAAAGTTCAGCAGGGGCGGAAAGTCTACGCTGCGAGAGCGCGTATCGTCGATAACCCGGGCGAGGCTTTACGGGTGCTTCATCTGTTCCGCCGTACTTCGCCAATTGTCTACGATATGCTCTTGGCAAAGATGAGCGCCAGCCAACGCATTGACGCTAATTCGATGCCCGAAATCTCCAAAAAATTCACGCTGATACGGCTTGACCCTCAGCCCGATAATCACCGTTTGACCGAACTGAAGCCGAACCTTTTATGGGTGTGGGGCGTGGTTGGTGGTGTGGGGATGCTCATACTCACCGCGTTGATAGTGATTCGCCGTCGCAAGCAGTAACCCACCATAGATACACTACGAATTGAGCAGTTTCGGCATGAGCGCTTCCATCAATTCGGCAGTTTCGTCGATGGATTGGAAGTCGTCGGCGTATGAGATGATGTTCAGTTGCGGATCGTAACTCCAGAATTTCGCTTCATCATATAAATAGCGGATGTACGTGTACACAATCCGCAATACAATTTGTGCCAGCATGCTTCCCATATATGGAAATGTCAAAATGACCCCGCGCTCATGCAAATTCAAGATGATGCCTAATTCTTGCATGGGATAGTGCATGTGAATGACGCCGTCTTCCCCCTGTTCAGGGATGAGGTTCGGGTCGAGTTTTAACAAGAGTAATGCCAACACGCGCGGTTTGAGCTTGCGCACAGGCCAGTAAAGTTCGGGTTGATGAAAGTCGTTCCCATGTTCGTAAAGCCACTCGATCATTTTCGGGGTTAAGCGTCCCGCTTTAGGAACATATAAATGAATTGCGTAATTCATAGGCCTACTTCATGTACTGCATGACGATGTGTGTCTAAATCATGCCATAGATTCGTTGAATACCAAGATTTGTCAGCAGGTTATTACGATCTGCCCTGCGTAGCGTGCTAGAAACGCACGCCCGTTTATTGTCTGCGCGTTGTCCATAAAGTGATGAGGCCAACCGCCAGCGGAAAGAGCGCGGCCGCGCTACGTTCGAGCGTCTGCCCACCATCATCCACGACGGTGAAAGGGACAGGCACAAACGTGATGCAGAAAATAAACAGGGCAAATAACCCCACCCAACGACGGCGCGAATCTAAACGGGTGATCGTATCCAATGGCATGGCGTATAAGCGCCCGAACAAGACCAGCAAAATCAACCAAAACAGCCACATATCGCTGGCGAACAGCACCAGTAGAAAGACCCCGCCGATCAGCGGATAATATAATTTTTGAGCGCGTTCGCCGATCAGCGCATACAAAATGTGACCGCCGTCGAGCTGTCCAATCGGGATCAAATTTAAGGCGGTGACTAGAAGCCCTGTCCATCCTGCCCATGCCAGTTGATTGACATAAACATCCATTTCGCCATTGGGCAAAAACTGCCCGAACACAAGGATTTTAGACAGCGCGTACAAGATCGAATTGCCTTCAACCTGCCCGCCGACAGAGATCGGCCCTGTTTGCGAGGTCGCAAGGCCGATGAGCAAGATCGGAATACAGAACACCAAGCCCGCCAATGGCCCTGCCACGCCGATATCTAACAATACTTTACGGTTGCGCATCGGTTCGCGGATTTGAATGAACGCGCCAAATGTGCCTAACAAGCTGATCAAGGGCGCCGGGATGAAATACGGCAACGTCACCGCGATTTTGTGATACCGTGCCGCGAAATAGTGACCTAACTCATGCGCCCCTAAAATCAATAAAATGCTGATGGCATAGGGCGCACCGCGCCATAATTCCCCCCAAAAGTTACTGAGCAACGGCTCGAGCAGTTCAGGTTGGTTATGGATTAATTCGTTCAGCGCGATTTGGGTACCGACAATCAGCACACTGACGAGCGTCGCGAGAAACAAGAGCAGGTTGGGCACCCATGATCGCGGTTGAGGGTCTACCCGTCCATTCAAAATAAAAATGAAATGTTTGCCATTCAGTTCTCGAAACACCGCAAAATGTTGAATCCCCTTGAGCGCGTCATCGAGTTTTGCGTAGGCAGTTTCAGAGTCGATTAACAGTTGGCCTTCATAGCCCACCACCACGCGGATATTATTGCCCAATAACACCATCAGGTTGGTTTGAACGTGGGTATCATCGCCCGCAATTTCGCGCTCAATGAGCAGGATTTCCATCACCTGCTTCTGAATCTCGTCGCGGTGTTCGTGTTCAGGATCAGGGCGCGGTAAAAGGGTGATGCGGTTTATCGGACGGCTGTCCGTTGAGGTGGCGGTTTCGTAAATCATGCAATACCTGCTCAAGGGTCGGTTTTCTTGCGGGATGCGTTTTAAGAAGGTGCGATCCCGTAGTGGATTGTACACCGATTTGGCAAGTCCATGCACCTGACGTGTTGGGCTGATGCGCATTTTGAGATAGGTTATATGTTGTGGGCAAGTCGGTGACTTGCCCCTACAAAGTCCTGATTTGTAACGTGATTCTTTCTCGCCCTCTCCCCACGGAGAGAGCACGACCCCGTCGGGGTGAGGTGCTCTACGGCGGGGTGATGATCTGCCAGATTTCGCCCTGAGGAAGCAGTTGCAAAACGATGCCATCTGCCCCGCTGAGATACACCGTCACGTCTCCATTCGGCGCGGTGGAGGTTTGCACAAATCCCGCATAGATCGATTCGGGGTCTGTGCCTAGGCCGAGACGGTTACGTGTGGAATCGTTCCCACGCCAGATCGCGCCTAATTGACGGGTCGGCTGGTAAAAGCCCGGCGGGGGCACAAAAGACAATTCAGATTCGGGGTCGAGCGCGGGGTTAAACCGATTCTCGAAGGAGACCCATGCGGGGGCGATCCCATCGTTAAACAGACTGTAAATGGTGTTGGCGGTCGCAACATAGACCATGCGCCCCCGCTCAAATTCTTGTTCGGTCAACTGTGCTTCTTGAGCAGGCCCTGTAGGACAGGCATCCGGCGCGGGCTGGAAGAACCACACGTCCGGACAAGCCAATGAAACCGAAAGGGATTGCGTGATTTCTTGACTGCCGTTGCCGATGACCAAAATAAAATCGACGCTACCGCGATCCGCCCTACGGGTAGAAACGCTTAAATTGCCGTCTGGCCCCACATTCCATACCTGATTGCGCACGCCGTTTTCAATGCGGTAGATGACGGCGCTCGTCGTTCCGCGCGTAGACCAGTACAAAGTCACACTGTCCCCGGGCGCGATAGCTGAGGGGGAATTGGTGAAAAATTCAATGCGCGGCGCATTCGGATTGGGCGGTGGCGTATTGGTCATCACTTGTGCGATGATGGTGGTCGTCGGGCCGAATAAAGGCGTAGGGGATGGCCCCCCTGTCGCCATGAAGATTTCCGTCGGGGCGCGGTCTGTTGGGGTGACATCACGCGCGGGGGTGCGGGTAGGCGCGGCGGTTGATGTCGTCGTTTCGGTGGGGCGCGTGGTAGGGACGACGGGCAGTGCCGACGCACCACAACCGACTGCGCTCAAAGAAAACAGCAGAATAGCAATCACCAACGGCCATTTAGAAGATGTCATCACGCTCATAGAGTGAATAATTAACTGTCCGGTGCAAAGTTGTTGAGTAAATAGGGCATATTGTGTTCGCCACGAATGGTGAGCGCACAACGCGCCATCCAACCGCGTCGGGTACCAAACTGAACCAGCACCCACATATCAAGGTCGGCGGCGAAGTCTGGCCCGCAGTTACGTTCCAAATCATAGCCGTTGTAGCCGATGATGTCGATACTGCCCCCTTGCCGCAACGCGCCGATGCGCGAATAACTGGTACTTGGGCCACTGCGGATGATCACCGCGGCGCGTTCAGCAACGCCCCCCACGCCAGAGATGCTCGGTAGCGCGGTAGGTGTCCCATATAAAAACGGGTCGGAAGTGGGAAAGACCAGATCAAATGCGGAGGTAGGCGCGGGGGTTGCGGTCATCTCTTGTGCGGTGATGCTACGGCTCAATGTCGCGGTGAAACCCAACCCAAGAAATAGGCAGAGGATGCTCAAAAACCCTAAGCGATAAGCATAAAGATGGCGCATGGACAACCCCTTCTCAAAGACAGATCAACTTCACACTAACTATAACGCATCTGCCCCGAATTCGGGTATGCAGGGTGACCTATCGACCACTTTATGCGGTGGGGATGTTCAGATTTTCTGCATGTTGAAGCGCCTTGATCAATAGCGCTGTGTCTTCGCTGATGTGATCTTCAACCACCTTGCCCCAAACAATGCGCACCACTTGAAGCCCGTGATTTTCGTATGCTGTGCCATCCGCAAGGGTATAGCGCGCCACAAAACGAGAGGCGACCAACGTATTCCACGGCATGCTCGCCACCGTGATGGCTTTGGCTTGGATGGTGAAAGTTGGGAAAAGTTGGCGAAGCTGATGAAACCATCGCAGCGCTTCATCACGAGAATGAGTGTCGATACTGAGCGCATGCGTGCCATTGAAGGTGAAATGGACTTGAGGATCAAATTGTTTGACAACCTCTTCAAACGCACCTTGATTGATGTTGCGATAGGCTTTTTCGAGCACCCCTTTGACGATACGCGCATACATCATCTTTCACGCCTTTATTTAGATAGTGGACAAGGTATGCAATAATGAAGAAGGTGAAATTTATTCTGCCTGTTTAGGCTTTATTCAGGTGGAGCGATGGATGAGAAATAACTCCTTACAAGGTCACGCAAGGCCAGCGGAACACGGTCGCTATTGAGCGCGTTATTCACCCCGCTCAAATACGCGTTAAACACTTGATTGTAGGGCACTGTTGAAGTGCCTTCTGGGTTTTCTGAGAAATTGCCTTCTTGAATGGGTGAGTTGCTCGAATCTCCAGTTAAGTCTATTTGATTCGTGCCGTTGTTCAAGCGTTGTGGGTTGGGCGAATAGATCGGCTGGTAATTACTTTCCCCTTCGCCGTCAGCGCTGTTATTCGTATCTACTTGGCCTTGGATAGAACCTTCTGCATTCGCGCTGTCGTTGTTACTGGTTTGATCCCCTGCACCACTGATCGCCGCGCCTGAAAGCCCTTGACCTTCCCCTTGTTCATTCGATTGTTGTGAGCTGGATTGCTGTGCGCCCGTCTGGTCAGAGCCGGATTGAGCCGATTCGCTGTTGCTACTTTGCGCTTGGTTGCTCTCTGTTTGTCCCTGTTCCCCCTCTTGGCCTTGTTGACCCGTCTCGCCCGCTTGGGAATTAGATTCGCTCGACTCGCTGGTTTCGTCGGTCTCGCCGGATTCCCCTTCTGACTGTTGCGCATTCTCGGATTCTGAAGAAGATTGATTTTCTTGTGAGGCGTTCGTTTGAGCATCGGATTGCGAAGACTCGCTGACAGAATCGGCAGACTGCTGTGCCTGCTGAACCGCATCTTGCAACATTTCGGCGCTCTCTTGGCGTTGTTGGCTTTGATTTTGCGCTTGTTGAAGCGCGTTCTCCGCCTGTTCTAACGCAGATTGGGCTTCGCTGGCACTGCCGTTTTCAAGCGCTTCGGCAGCATTTTGAAGCGCCGAGGACGCATTAGGTTGGGTTTGTTCTAAAGCGTCTGAGGCTTCTTGTAGGGCTTCGCTTGCGCTGCTGGACTGCTGAGCATTGAGCATCTCAGCATTTTCGCGTAGGGCGGCTAACATCTCTTGGAGATTCTGGGCGCTTTCAAGCGTGGACGGCATATTCGGCGCATTTTGAATCGCTTGTCCGGCGGTATCCAATGCAGATTGTGCCACACTGAGTTCACGTTGGATTGTGTCTGCTGTAGATTGCAATTGGGATTCGATATTGAGCAAACTTGCCAGCGCTTCTTGGGGGGTGATATCCCCACGTTCGAGCGTTTGCTGGGTGGTTTCTAAAACCTGAAGTAACTGTTCGCGTTCGTCCGCGTTGAGGGCGGGATCGACCACCACATTTTCAGTGATCTCGCGCAGGGTTTCTGAGGCTTCTTCAATCGCGATAGCTTGTTCTTCGTTTTGACGGTTGGCTTCGGCAAAGTTACTGGGCAAGAACAGCAGCAACGCAAGAACTGCCAGCAAGAGGATCACCACAAACCAGCCACGCCGATCGGTTTGCAGGGGCAGTTTGCCTTTGACATGCGCCCCGCGTGCCCATGCTTGCGCGTCTGCAAGTTGTAAATCGACCAGTTCAGGCGTGGAATGAATGCGCCCGCTCAAGAGTTCTAGCGCGGTAGAAAGACGTTCCCCAAACCCAAACTGTACATCAAAACGGCGGGCGGCTTCTAAAGAGGAACGCCGTGTAATCCACAGCCAAACACCCCAACCGAGTATACTTCCTAGGGCACAAAACAGACTCAAAATGAGGATTGTCTCCACGCTCCAGAATGGGCGTAGATGAGCGATGAGCGCTACAGCGCAGGCTAAAATACAAGACGGTACGATCACCCACGGCAACCCCCACAAAAACCGTTGTAGAAGGCGTCGGTTTTCCCAACGATGAAGGAGCGATTCGAGAAGCTGTTGTGGTTCTGTGGGTACGGTACGAGTCGTCATGATATTGTCACACGTTATTGATCAAATGAACGGGTTCGACGGATGGCGAGGATGAGCAAGCAGGCCGCACCCCCTAAGTAAATCAAAGTGAATAACAGCCATGGTGAAATTAACGGCATGGTACTGCCATCGCTGACCAGCGTATAATTCCAAAAACTGATACTTTGATATTCACTCCATATACTTTGAGACGTCAAACTTGCCAAAATCGGGTTGATGCTCTGTAAAATTGTACGCGCATAGATCAAAATTCGTTCTACAAGACTGTTCGGCATCGTCCCGTTAAAAACCAGCATGCCATAGAACAATTCCAGTATAAAACTGACGGCGATACTGCCGACAATCACCCCGATCACGGTGCTGTGAGCGCGGATATTGGCGGTGAATGTTTTGGGATAAACGGCTGAGAAATAAATGCCGACAGCGCCTAACGCCATCGCGGTGGCTAATAACACCACCAGCGATAGGATAATCTCTAACTCGCTGATGCCACCGAACAAGAAGGCGACACTTTGTAATGGGATGCCCGCCAACAACAACAGAAACACATATCCCAAAGCTGATTCTAATTTGCCGATGATGAACGTCGATGGCGCGATCAATGTGGTGCGCAGTAAATCATAGGTTTGATGTTCGCGCTCGCTCGTGATCGCCCCGCTGGTGAAGCCTGGCGTGATGAAGATGATCAACAGCAGTTCGATGCCGACCACGCTCATAAATAAGATGCGCCCTACTTCACCTGTCGCGACAGAGTTGGCGTAAATGACGGCGCTTCGCTGAAGAAAATAGATCAACAGCATAAACCCGCTCATCAAACCAAGATAAACTGTAAGCACCAAAAACGCCCGTGCGCCCCGCATTCTGCCCCGTAATTCTTTCAACGTGATCGGGTTGGTACGGAAGATACTGAGCGAGGGGAACATCATCGCCAGCGCCCACGCCAAAAAGATCATGGGGATGATGAGCGGGATGAAGCCCCACGTCACCAAGAGCGCACCGTTGACCAGCAGGATAATCCCCGTAGCGATGAACGCCCAAATTTCCCGCGAGAGGACGCCGACCATCAATACCAGAAAGAGGCTGATGTTAAACAGCATCACAAGGATGACAGCCACAAAACTGGTTTCTGCGTCCGCGCCAAAGTTGGCGAGCATCAGCGCACGCAAGGATTCTAAGAGCGTTGCAGGCAGAAACACGGTGAGTAGGAACAACGCCACCGTGATAACCGCTTGCGTCATAATCCCCTTGCGTAAAATACGCGCCACCTTTTCAAGGGTTTGTTCCTCTGCGGAAAGGGGTTCCGTTTCAAGCAGGGTGCTCGAAGTCATGTTCTAGCTCACAATACCTTTGGTCATGCTCATAAACACCGTTTCGAGGTCTTTCATCTCTTCAGTGAAACCGATGATGGCGATATTCGCCGCGCTGAGGGTTTGGTTCAACGACGCAACCCCTTCATCATCCCCTCTAAAGTCGATGCGTACGCGCGCCCGTCCCGCTTTCGGTTCAATATCCACAATGTTGATCACGTCGGGTAAGGGTGCGGCGACTTCGCGCACTTTGGCGGCGGCTTCCGCGTCGCGCACCGTGATGGTAATTTCGCGGTGAGGTTGCATCTGCGCGCGCATATCATCCATACTTCCCTGTGCGATCAACTGCCCCGCTTCGACAATGCCGATGTGCGAGCAGATTTCTTGGACATCGGCAAGGATATGCGTAGAGAAGAAAATCGTTTTGCCCATCTTCGAAAGTTCAACCAATAATTCACGAATTTCCACCCGTGCGCGCGGGTCTAAACCGGACGCTGGCTCATCGAGGATCAGCACCTGCGGGTCGTGCGCCAAAGCGCGTGCCAGCGAGAGGCGCTGTTTCATCCCCCGGCTGAGCTTATTCACCATTTCATCACGACGATGGGATAAGCCCACAAGTTCCAATAAGTCGGGAATCAGTTTGTTGCGTTCGGCAGTGGGAATGTAGTAACAGGCGGCGAAATAATCGAGATATTCCCATGCCCGCATGTCGTCATACACGCCGAACTCGTCGGGCATATAGCCGATGGCCTTACGCACTGCGCGCGGTTCCGAAGTCACCGCATGCCCCGCCACCCATGCCTGCCCAGAGGTAGGTTGGGTTAAGGTGGTGAGGATGCGCATGGTGGTGGTTTTACCCGCACCGTTCGGGCCTAAGAAACCATAAATAGAGCCTGTGGGGACTTCCAGCGAAATGCCATTCACTGCCGTTGATTTTTTATTAAATTGTTTGACCAAGTCTTTGGTTTGAATCATGAGATCAGACATGTATTGTCCTATGCTCTTGTCTGAACTGATTAATGAGCTTTCATTGTAACGTGCTTTTGGATGTGTATCCCGTAATAGACTTTATGCATAGTGACATCAAATGGTTCGATATGTCACTTGCACTCTATTTTAGAACCCATACAATGAGCGTTCTCTCCACCTCAACAGGATGAATTAGAGGATCAATGGGTATTTTTCTAGGGCTACTGGCAGCATTAGGTTGGGGTACGTCGGATTTTATTGCGCGTGACTCTACCCGCGTACTGGGGACATTTCGTACATTATATTACACGCAGTTTTTTGGCGCTCTGGTGCTGGGCGGGTATCTACTTTTTTCGGGACAATTTGCCAATACGGTCACGACTGCCCCGCCGTTAATTTGGTTGGTGGCGGTTCTCAACGCGCTCTTTGGCGCATCCGGCGCGATTTTGCATTATCGGGCGTTTCAGGTTGGGGTGTTAGCGATCATCTCGCCGATCACGGCAAGTTACGGCGCGATCACCACCTTGATGGCGCTTGCCAGTGGCGAAACCCTCTCTTATACGCAGTTGTTGGGCATCGGCATCATCTTGGCAGGCATCATTGCCATTAGCATGAGTGAGCCACCCCCGTCAGGGTCAACATTGATGAGTCCTGCGACAGGGGAAGAATCCGGCAAGCGCAAAGTTCCTGCGGGCTTGTGGTACGCGGTCGGCTCTGCGTTGATCTACGGCGTGAATTTCTGGATTTTAGGGTTTTATATCGTCCCAGTAATTGGTGGAGTTTTTCCCGTTTGGATTTCGCGTATCACGGTCATTCTCTCGTTGACGATTGCCGCGTTTTTAATGCGTCGCAGTTTAAAAGGCCCTTCAAAATATATCCTGCGGGCGGTGATCGGCATCGGCGCGTTAGATACGATTGCGATGGTCAGTAGTCTTGTCGGGACGAGTACCGAACAGGTGAGCATCGTGACCATGCTCTCGTCGCTTTTTAGCACGGTCACGGTGTTACTGGCGTGGATTTTCCTCAAAGACCCGTTGAATATTCAACAAAAACTTGGCATCGTCGCTATCTTCGTCGGGATCATCTTTGTCAGTGTGTGAGAGGAACCTCACCCCATGGAGAGGACGGTAAGAATCATGTCGCAAATATGGTTTTTGTAGGGACAGGGCATGCCCTGTCCGTTTTGTTTCTGGTTATCAACAAATGGATGAGATTCAGAAATGGGGTGGGCAAGACATCGCCTTGCCCCTACGGATTTGCCTTCTTTTGTCCTTTGTCCTCTCCCCATGGAGATGACAGATAAGCGTAGCGAAGCACGTGAGGTATCCCGACTCCCCTAGCAGCTGCCTTGAGCCAGCGTATACTCAATCGAGTTTGAATTGTTCCCGTCGTTCGATTCAGGAACGGTATTATTCGGGTCTACGGTCACTGTGATGCGATGGCCTTCATTAAAATGCGTCGAAACGGTCAAGAAGATACCGCCCACAGCCGATGTCTGTCCCGCATTCAACGCGGGGATACTTCCAACCGTTTGGGCGCTGGTTGCCCCAGACGCGATATGCGTATCCACAATGCGGATTTCACCGCCCCCGGCGTAATTTCCAGACCCCAAATTGGCAATGTCAATATTCAATTCAGCGGTTTGATTACACACGGCAGGGTTCGGGTTTAGGCGGATGAGTCCTACCACCAAATCTACATTCGAAGTGGGGGCAGCCGTCGCGGGAAGCGCGGGGATAATCGGCGCGGTGGTTGGAATGGGCGTATTCGCAGGTGGAGGTGGCCCTTGATCGACAGGGATGCCAGACGCGTCGCCTAACACTTCCACATATTGAGCGGCAACCCACGCTTCTGTATTGTAATAACGAACTTCGTACCATGTCCCCGCAGGGTTCACCCCTGTGATTTCAGCCGTATCTCCGGCGGCGAAGCTCCCAATCGGCGGGGCATAATTCGTCCCCGGCCCACTGCGCACATTTACACCCATGGTGAAACGAGCGGTCGCTACAGAGGGTGTGTTATCAGAAACAGGGGCTTCTTCGGGTTCGTTGGTCGGGTCATCAGGCAACTGAGGCGAGGCATCATCCGTTGGGGCTTCGTCGGATGGCGTTTCGCCACCTTCATCTTCCGTTGCAGATGTGGGTTGCACAGTGGGTTGTGATTGCGTTGGCGCGACGGTTTCCGTGCTTCCGCGTTCGATGATCGTAAAGGTGACAGTAGCAGGATCGCTCGCCGTACCATCGGCACGGTAAGCGGTGACCAACAGCGTATGTGCGCCGACACCCACCGCCGTCCATGATTCATTGATGGTGAACGACGGCAGATCACTACTATTCGGGTTGGCAATATCAGAGATGATCTGGTCATCCACTTTAATTTCAACATGAGCGATATCTTCGCCTGCGTTGGTGACCACCACTTGGATATTCACACTCACGCTGGCGAGATAAGTTGCGTTAGGCTGCGGAGATGCAATACGCACGATGGGCGCTCCGCTAATGACGGTTTCAGGGGTTTCTGAGGTATTCAGTGAACAACCGGCAGTGAGCACAGCCATCACACTAAGCATCCATAGGCTCCAAAGTTTGATCTGCCTAAGCGATGCGAAACGGAAATTGGACATATGTTGCGTCTCCTGAATCATTTACAAAGATGTTTATCACTGCAACACCTTCATGAAATTCAATTTCAATGTAGCGCAACTTTGAATTGATTGCGAGGGTAGGCCTTTCATCACAGGGAATACGCATAGCATCCGTTCATATTGCGCACAAGATGTCCGCGTGTTGTAGATCACGGCATACAAATGCCCTGTTTTGCGCTATTCTAAAAACTAGATGTTGGCTTGACCATCTCGATCAAAGGATGTTTTTGTGAAACGCTTATTTCCAGCAGGGATGATCCCTCTCGCGCTCAGTCTTTTAGTCGCGTGTAATTCCACGCTTACAGAAGTAACAACACCGCCGCCCTCAGCGTTGCCCACGCTGACCAGCGTTCCTGCCACCGCAGTGCCGATTCCGCTAGAAGATCGTTTTGCCAATATTCCGCGCCAAATCACGCTGGATGGTTTTCCGCAGTTTGGCTTCGCCAGCGCCCCTATTTCAGTGATTGTCGTGGCGGGGATTGATGATCCTGCGTCGGCGACCTTCTATAAAGAATCGTTACCCGTCTTGATCGAACGCGCGCGCGCTGCCGAAATTTTGGTCACCTTCCTGCCGACCAGCGTCAGCAACAGCGAAGATGGCCTTGCAAGCGCGCGGGCGTCCGTGTGTGCATCCCAACAAAATGAATTCTGGCGCTTTGCCGACATCCTCTATACCCACCTCATCGACGGTCAACCGCTTGATGCAGGTACGCGCCTCAGCGCGGCGGCGACGGTTGGGCTGAACGCGGTAGAATGGGAAAGCTGTATCAACAGCAATTATTCGGTGGATGTGTTGAACAGCGTCGAACGCGAAGTCACGGCGATGGCGACCTTCACCCAAGTGCCGTTTGTCACCGTCGCGGGGAATGCCGCTTTCACCGACCCATCCAGCTTGAATTTTACGATTAACTTGATGCTGGAACAGTTTGATCAAAACCTTGAAGAAGCGCTCACGAACATGACCGCTACGCCCGACCCAGAATCAACCGATACGCCGGAAGTCATCACCGTAGACCCGCTGGTAGGGGTGGGGATTGACCCGCCGTTCACGATCACCCTGCCGGAAGGCTGGCGAAACGCGCAAGATGCCCTGCTTCTACAAGACATTGATACCGTGCGCAGTATTCCGTTCAGCATCTATACAGGGCCGATTCCGGGGGGAACAGGCAGTATTGTGCTGTTATGGGGCTTCCCCAACCTCATCACGCCGTCCCAAACCGCCGCGCCCGATCTATGGACGGATGGCTTGCGCCTACTGCGTCTTGCCATTCTTGAAGAAGGTTGCAACATCGGCACTGATTTGCGCCAAGAATATTCAGTCGGGGGGGTGATGGGCATCGGCACGCAGTTCGCCGCGGTGGATTGTCCCGAACTGCCCGACACAAGAGGCTGGTTTGTGGGCTTCCAGCAGTTTAATCTCAACTTTGTATTTTATATCTATGCCGACCCTATCGACGCGATGAACGGAAACCAAGCGGTCTTCCAAGAGATTTTAGACTCGATCCAGTTTGTCAGGCCCGAAGTGACGCCTGAAGCGGAAGCGACCGAGGTCAGCGACGAGCGTTAAAGGAGCGACTCGCCACCATCGACGCGCAAGACCGCGCCCGAGATGAAATCTTCACCTGCGAGGTACACTACCGCTCTGCCAATATCCGACGCGCTCCCCGGACGTTTGGCAGGGCTGTCTTGCGCGAAGGTCTGCCAGCGGGTTTCGTCCATGCCATCCGGTTTCATCACCAGCCCGGGAATGATGGCGTTCGTGCGGATGCTCGGGCCTAAGCTGGCGGCGGTCACTTGGCTGAGCGCCAGTAACCCCGCTTTGCTCACACCGTGATGGGCAAAATCGACCCACGGTTCTAACGAGCCTTTATCACAAATATTGATGATCACACCCTGACCGCCGTGTTCATTCGGGGCATGTTCTTGCATCCAACGCACAGCGGCTTGGGTGCATAAAAACGGCGCGGTGAGGTTGATCGCAAGCGTATTTTGCCAATCTTCCAGCGTCACTTGCATCAACCCGCGCCGTTGAAAATTAGAGGCGCTGTTGACGAGGATATGCAGATCAGGAAAACAGGTGCGGGCTTCGCTGAATAACTGATTTACCCCTTCAGGCTTGCTGAGGTCGGCTTGGACTAGCCACGCATTCACACCAAAAGACTTCACATCTTTGAGTGTATTGCGCGCTTCTTCTTCAGGGGTTTCATGATAATGAACAAGGATATTCACCCCTGCCCGTGCGAGTTCAATGGCAATTGCGCGCCCGACCCTGCGTGCAGACCCGGTGACAATCGCGACTTTTCCCTGCAAATTCTCACGCATAATTCCCCCTTATTTCGACACAAGCGAGAAATATACCGTCATTTGAAGCTTCTCAGCAATCATACCGAACTAAATTCTTACCGCGGCGTGCATGGCATATCGCTCAAACTGGGCTGAATAGTTAGTAGATTGTGATGTTCTGGATCACGGTCAAAACCAGCGTCCCACCGCAAACCCTACAAAAAGCGCCAGCAGACCTAGCGCCGTTTGCAAAAGCAGATTGACGAAGACCAATCCCCATTGGTTTTGCCCTATCAGGGTGCTGGTCTCAAACATGAAACTGGAGAAGGTGGTAAACCCGCCCATGAATCCTGTTAAAAAGATGAGGCGCAGTTGTGGTGAAAGGGATGCCGATGCGTGATTTTCAATCATCATCCACACCATGCCAAACAGAAAACTGCCGAGGATGTTGACGGTGAATGTCCCCCACGGAAACGTATTTCCCAACAGGTGCTGAACGAGACGGGTTAAGCCGTATCGCGCCAGCGCCCCGAATGCTCCTGCGATGCCAATCCACACCCACTGCGCCATTGAAGCCTTCTCACTCAACGCCGAGAAAGTGAGGGCATTTGATCGGTCAGGATGACTTGGATATGCGCAGGATCATAGACTTGTACGCCTGCGGGTGTTTGCTGTGTCTCGATGCCGGCATCCTGAAGGCGTGTGATCGCCTGTACTAAGTCGGCAGAAGAAGGATATGTGAGCGTGAAGTAACGTAACCCTAATGCGTGATCTGGGGCGGGGGGCAAGCTGATCCCCTTCCATGTGTTAAACGCGACGACATGAGGCTGTTGTTCATCCAAACCCACGTCACCCATTTGGAAATTCTCGATATGCGTCCAGTTTTGAAAACCGAGCGTGTCCCGATAAAACGTGAACATTTGCGGGATGTGCGTGCCATACAAATGCACATGGCCGATCTGCGTTCCGTCGGGCAAAGGTGAATCTAGCGGATCATCGTCGCTCAGCTCGTTGAACAGCGCTTCCAAATTCAGCGGGTCGCGCCCACTTCCCACACGCCCATCGGCATACTGAACGACCATTTCGCCGTTCACAATTTCAACCACAGCATCCTCTAAGGAACGTACATAAAGTTCGATATTGTTGCCTTCGAGATCATCTAAATAGGTGGTCTTGGACATGCCGTGATCTGTCGGCGCGTTGGGATAACGCATCACAAATAAGCGGGCGATTGCCCGTGCCAATTCCTTGAGGCTGGGGTACAAGATCGCAAAATGATACATGCCCGTTGTTTGTTGCATGCGTAAAGCATTGGGGTTTTCGCTCAAGTGCAAGAGCACTTCTTGTTCTGTGCCGAGTGCCGCTTCTGAGCCTTCGCGCCAATGGACGTTGAACCCTAAGACTTTGGTATAAAACGTGATCTGCCGATCCAGATTTTGCACCGTCAAATGCACATAGCCGATGCGCGTCGCGCTCGGTAAGCTGTAAGGAGGGGGTGTAGAAGTTGACATACGTGATTTTATCCCGCTTCAAATAGACAATAGAAATTATACGCGCCGTCGATCACGGCACGATATAATCTATAGACGCGGGCACAGGGGTCAAAATATACACATCCACATAACCTGACCAAGAACGCCAGTCATGATCGCTGTATCCGAGGTCTACCCATAACGGGATGCGACGTGGCCCGCCTGTATCTTGAATATCGCCAATTCCATAATTGCGCACATAGATGCGCGTGCCATAAGGCAAAACGCGCGGGTCAGAGCCAACAATCCCGTGTTGAAGTGTCGCGCCTGTCGCGGTGATGTTGTCGCCCCCCAACGCCGCCGGATGATAACTGGTTGCGTACATCCGCAAAACGCGCCAATACTCCACGGGGCCGTTAGGGGTGTCTAGCGTGCGCACAACCACATTCATGCCATATTCAAAAATTTCGTTGCGCGGGTCTTGAATCACCGCGCTCGCTTCCGTTTGTTGGCTCACTTCGATGCCGTTCTCATAGCGGATGCGCGTGGTCGTCCGCCGAATCCCGACTTGGCCACTTTGGGCAATCCGTTCGGTATCCAATTCGAGTTCGGGGTTACCTTGAACTACCCGCTCAAATGGCAGGGTTTCGTCAGAAGTGATGACTTCTTCGCGCACGCGCAAAACGCGCACAGTCATCCCGTCGCGTAAAGCGGTGCTCTCGCTAGGAATTGTGTAATCTAAACCCGCGAGGACCACCCCCATGCTAGAAAGTGCATTGGCGACGGTCGTCCCCTGCACGCGCGATTGTAAGGCTTGTCCGTCAGCTTCGATGGTGATTTGATAGGCAGGCTGAATCTGAATTTCCATCCCTGCGGTAAGTGGGGTGCTCAAATCGATAGAGACGGAATCCGCCAGATACAACGGAATTTGCGCTTCAAACAAAGCATCACCCACCGTTCGGGCTGTTGTGAGCAACGTTTGAGCATTGCCCCTCTGTACAATCGTCACTTCGATGGCGGGGCGTATCTCTATTTGACGTAACGGCGCTGACCAATCCGCCAACTGTGCATGGCTCACCTGTTGACCATCAATCCATACTTCATCAAATGGGTTTAACGTGATCCCCAATTGGTCGAGGATGGCGTTTGGCTGGGGCTGAACGCTATAGACATGCTGGCTTTGCTGATTGATCGTCACTTGTACAAGCTGTGCGCGGTCTAAACGGATGCTCTGGTTCGCTTCGATGGGCGTGTCTAAGCCGGGGGTCAGGCGATCATTCGGCGAAGGATATACGCCTTGTTCCAGCAAGAATTCGCGTACGGTGTCGGCGCGGGTTTCTAGGGTGACGGCGATGCCATCCACACTCCATATCACAGGCGTGGTGTGCATCCACTGTAAAACCACTACCACGCTCACGACGGCCACGAATCCAAAAACGATCAAGGCAATGAGCGCGATACGACGAAGCCTATATTTTGGAGAGGAAATAGGTTTCAGGGGCTGGGTATCTTGTACATGGGGTGTGTTCATGTACTCAGGAAGCGCGTTATGCTTACCCATCAATCTGCCTTATGCAAAAAAAACGAGTCATTCGCAGTTTGCTCAAACTGGGAGAACCTACGGCACCCAAGATTAAATCCTTAGTGCTGCTATCTTTCGATCCTGACACGGTTCGGACGTCTTGCCGCGTAGGACCCAGTTTGAGCAAACTATGAACAACTCATGTATCCATCGTGGAATTGATGGAAAAATCAGTTTAATGAAGCTGTTCGTGTTTGTCAATCGCGGGTCAAACAAAACGGCATTCGCGAACCTCTATATTCAAAAACTTTCCTAAATGATAAACTCAGCTTTGGAAAAAGAACAACACGCATCCTAAATAATACGTTCAGATGTAGCATATCGTATTGATGAACAATGCGGAAATCATAGAACCATCATCGCCAAAGATTCACAAGATGGGCGATTCTAAAATAACATCAGGTGAGTTTATGACCGCCGAAAGCACCTCACCCCGTCAGGGTCGCGCCCTCTCTTAGTGGAGAGGGCAAAAGATGAAGCATGTGCTGATAAGTTTTTGTCCTCTGAAGGGGATGGTTAAGCGTCAGCGCAAGTGGTGGGGTGTCTTTTCATAGGTTCAACGGATTAGAAAATTTATGAGCGCAATTTTAGTCACAGGGGGCGCGGGGTTCATTGGCAGTCATCTTGCCGTACGCCTCTTACAACGGGGTGAAGAAGTCATCATCCTCGATAATCTTGATCCCTATTACGACGTTGCCATCAAACAGTTGAATTTAGAGCGCGCCCGCCAGCACAGTCAAGGAAGCCAACTCACCATCATTGAGGGGGACATTCGCGACCATGCGCTGGTTCAAGGCATTTTCGCTCAACACAACATCCGCAAAATCGCCCATCTAGCCTCTTTAGCGGGTGTGCGCTACTCCATTGACCGTGGGGATTTATACGCCGCCGTCAATACGATGGGGTCGGTCATGCTGATGAACGAAGCGCGTCAGCACGGGGTAGAACTGATGGTTCAAGCTTCGACCTCATCGATTTATGGACAAACCACGCGCGTACCCTTCGTCGAAGACGATGCGCCGGATTTTCCGCTCTCGCCTTACGCCGCCAGTAAACGTGCCGCTGAAATCTTCGCGCACAGCTATCATGTGCTGTTTGGTTTCAACGTGACCAGCCTGCGCTTTTTTAACGTCTATGGCCCGTTTGGTCGGCCGGATATGATGCCTCTGAAAGCGATCCGTTCGATCCTCGCAGGGGAAACTATCACCCTGTATGATCCCGATGTGTTACGGCGCGACTGGACCTACATCGACGATACGATTGACGGGGTGATCGCCGCGCTGAACCATCCGCTTGGATATGAAATTTTTAATCTGGGCAGTGGGAATCCCGTCTTGCTCAAAGACTTTTTTGAAATTTATCAACGGATCATCGGCAAACAAGCGATCACCGTAGAAGTTCCTGCACCGTCAAGCGAGCCGAAGATCACCTACTGCGATAATACCCGCGCCCGTGAGAAATTAGGCTTCCATCCACAGACCGATCTTGAAACTGGGTTAACCCGCACATGGGAATGGTATAAAACCCAATATCTTTAAATGACGAGGGACATGATGACCGATCCTATTCGCATGTTACATTTTGCTGATATTCACATCGGCATGGAAAATTACGGGCGTATTGACCCCGAAACAGGGTTGAATACCCGTGTGCTTGACTTCTTGCGTCGTATGGACGAGATGATTGAGTACGCTCGAAATGAAGATATCGACCTGACCATTTTTGCGGGCGATGCGTTTAAAACCCGTACCCCGAACCCCACCTTTCAACGTGAGTTTGCATGGCGTGTCCGCGACCTGATCGCGATTGCGCCGTTGGTCTTGCTGGTCGGCAATCACGACCTTCAGCCGAACGCGCTCAAAGCATCCAGCATCGAAATCTATGATACGTTGGCCGTTCCTAACGTATGGGTTGCCGATAAATACGAATGGAGAGAAATTCAGACCAAACGTGGCCCTGTCGCTGTTGGCGCTGCGCCCTATCCGTTACGGGCGCGGGTACTGCAAGATGTAGGCACACATGGGTTATCCATCGCTGAAACTGATACGGTCCTGCAAGCAGAGCTGGCGCGCATCATCGAAGCGATGGCCGCCGAAGTCGATGCCTTCGATATGCCCCGTGTCCTCACAGGCCATTTCACCATCAATGGCGCGGCAATCGGCAGTGAACGTCAAATCATGCTAGGGCGAGATATCCAACTTGCGCCCTCTGTTTTAGCCGACCCGCGTTGGGATTATGTCGCCATGGGGCATGTGCATAAGCATCAAGATATATCGGCTGGCAGAGCGGGCGTTCCGCCTATTGTCTATAGTGGCAGTATGGAACGCATCGACTTTGGGGAAGAGGGTGACCCGAAAGGCTTCTGCCGTGTCGATCTTGCGCGGAACGCGACCACATGGCATTTTCAAACAGTGCGGGCGCGTCCCTTCCTCACTTTGCGCATGGATTTACGCGAGAGTGCCGATCCTACCCAAGAAGCACTCAATATGATTGACGAGTACGATGTCAAACATGCGGTGGTGCGGATGATTCTCCAGCTCACACCAGAAACCGCCGCCCAATTGAATGAAGCGGTTTTACGTGAAAAGTTCAGAACGGATGGCGCGTCGTTCATCGCCACCATTCGCAAAGAGATCGAGCAACCTGCGCGGGCGCGTCTAGGCGAAAGTCCAGAGGGACTCAGCGATCTTGAGCTGTTGGAGCGCTACTTGATGAGCAAAGATGTCCCGTTAGATCGCCGTCAGCAACTTGTCTCCGCCGCCGACACTTTATTAAGCGAGCATATCGTTGTCACAGAGGACGAGTAATTGCGCTGCGCTGTAGGGTGTTTAAGTGGAACCTCACCTGCTTCGCTGGCGCTCAGCCGTCCTCTCCGTGGGGAGAGGACAAAGGGCGTTTCTCATTTTGAGGTAGGTTATGTTTCGCGGACAGGGCATGCCCTGTCCCTACAAATCCTGATTTGTAACGTGATTCTTTTCGTCCTCTCCGTAGGGAGAGGGCACGATAGCGCAGCTATCGGGGTGAGGTGCTTGTAACAACGGATAAAGGACACCTCACCTGCTTCGCTGATGCTCAGCCGTCCTCTCCATGGGGAGAGGACAAAGGGCGTTTCTCATTTTAAGGTAGGTTATGTTTCGCGGACAAGGCCTGCCCTGTCCCTACAAAAATCCTGATTTGTAACGTGATTCTTTTCGCCCTCTCCCCACGGAGAGGGCACGATAGCAAAGCTATCGGGGTGAGGTGACCTTACTTATCCTGTGACAGGACCATGATATTGCCGTTATTGTCCTTAAAAATTGCTTCGATGATGCCATACGGACGGTCGATGGGCGCTTGCAAAAACTCGACGCCTTTCGCGTGAAACGCTTCATACGTCTTTTGGCAGTCGGCGGTTTTCCACGGGCCAATGCCAAGCTGACCTGCTTCCACCAGTTGTGTCAGGGCATCGACGGCTTCTTGGGTCAAACCACCGCCCACCTTGATCGCCGCCAGTTGAAATTCAAGTTCGGGCTGACCTTTGAGGCCAATCGTCAGCCAGCGATACCCCGCATTTGTAAAGTCGGTACGGATTTCAAAGCCAAGTTTTTCCGTATAAAAACGCAGGGATTCGTTTTGATCTTTCACCCAGATCGTGGCGACTGCAAGTTTATCTAACATTTTATTCCTCCCGAATTGATAACCATAATGAAAGAATAAAACATTTGTGCTATTTTTACTTCTCGAAAATTGCGCTTTTTAATGATCTTCTTGATCATCAATCTCATGAAGCATACACACGCAAAGGGGGATATACGCAGGTTTTACGGGGGATTGAGCATTCAGGCGATACGCGCTCGGAGAAATACCCGCAACTTTACGGAACAGCGCGCTAAACGACCCCAAACTTTCGAAGCCGATGCTGAAACAAATATCAGTGATGGAAATATCAGTTGTGCGTAACAGTTCTTTGGCTTTGGATATGCGCTGTTGAACCAAGTATTGATGCGGGGTGACTTTATAAACGCGCTGGAAAACGCGAATGAAATGATAAGGCGATAACGCCGCCTCACGGCTCAACTGCTGAATGGTGATCGGCGTGTTGTAATGGCGATCTAAAAACCGCCGTGCCACCCGTACCGATTCGTGTGGGGTTGAAGCGACTTGTTTTTGATGAGAGACAAGAGAAGGTTTCATAGGGATAGTATACCATTTTCCATGTGCAGACGCCTATCAAGTCACTTGAAACGCTGACAAAATAATGCTCGTGTCGTGGCATGGGATCATGTATAAAAATCTCATAGGGACATGCTATAATTATCACACATACGACAAACTCTATTTTTTACACTCATCACTAGCGTATTTCATCAGGAGTAAGCACGGATGAAGGTTTCGATTCTGCAAGACCAGCTTGCCAAAGGGCTTGCCATTGTTGGTAAAGCGGTAGATACACGCTCTAATTTACCTGTGCTTGCCAATATCCTCTTAGAAACTGAGGATTCCCGCCTTAAATTAGCCGCAACCAACCTTGAGTTAACCATCACAACCTACATTGGCGCGAAGGTGGATAATAGTGGCGCGGTGACATTACCTTCAAAAACATTTCAAGAACTCATTAATAACCTGTCGCCAGAACGGGTTGATCTTTCTTTAGAAGCGTCTACGCAAACCATTCACATTCAATGTGGCGTCAGTACAGCCAACATTCGCGGGATTGCGGCAACTGAATTCCCGCCCATCCGCGAAGATGCCACGCCCGATGTCATGATCCCTGCGGGCATTTTGAAAGAGATGATCACACACACCGTTTTTGCCGCCGCGCGTGAAGATCACCGCCCCATCTTGACCGGGCTGTACGTCCAGTTTGATGGCACGGTGATGACGATGGCCGCCGCTGACGGTTTCCGTTTGGCTGTGCGCACCACCCGCATTGAAGAAGAATTCTCTCGTCCTGTGGATATGGTGATTCCGGCGCGTACCTTGTCGGAAGTCGCCCGCGTGATTGTAGATGAAGATCGTGAAGTGGGCATCGGTTTACCCGGTGACCGTGACTTTGTGACGTTCTACATTGAAAACACCGTGATCACGTCGCAACTGCTGGAAGGCAACTTCCCCGACTTTAGCGCTATCATCCCCAAGACCTACAAGACCGTTGTCACCATGTATACCGACGACTTCTTGAGCAACTGCAAACGCGCGGAAATTTTCGCGCGCGACAACAATCATAGTGCGCGGATCATCGCCCGCCCCGCCAAAGGCCCAAGCGAACCCGGCGAACTCAAGATCATCGGTCGAAGCAACGAACGCGGGGATAACGAAAATATCCTTGATGCGTCGGTCGATGGGGATGCGCTGGAAACCTCGTTCAACATTCGTTATTTGATTGACGTGCTGAACATCATCCCCACCGAACGGGTGCAATTAGAAAGTGCTGGCCCGATGAGCGCGGGGGTGATTCGAGCAGAAGGCCGTGATGATTTCTTGCAACTCATCATGCCGATGAACCCGTTATCCTAAACCGTATTTTTCATGTCCTCGATTGTCATTATCGGCGGCGGGCTGAGTGGGTTAGCCGCCGCCGTTCAACTTGAACAGCTAGGGATTGATTACACGCTGGTTGAAGTCAAACCGCGCCTCGGCGGGACGATCCTCACAGAAAAACGCGACGACTTCATCTTTGATGGCGGGTCGTTCATCGTTGAGCAGTATGCCCCTTGGGACTTTTTAGAAACCTACAATCTCACCCCTGACGATGTCGTGACCGTCGGCCCATATCGTGACGGTCGCCTTGTCATGTTTAAGCAGGGCACGCAGACGTTGATTGATGCGATGGAAGCTCAATTACAGGGGGCGATCTTAAAACGTATGGCGGTGAGCAGTATCGGTTTTATGAACGGGCGTGACGAACGCGACGGGTTTGGCATCTGCCTCGAAAATGGCGTGATGCTCAACGCCAAAGGCGTGATCGTCGCCATCCCCGCCCGCTACGCCGAACATCTCTTACACTCGCTCGACCCGCTTGCCTCTCAATACCTGCTCGATTATCAGTATGACCCCACCGCCCGTGTGATGTTAGGCTACCGTCAGCAAGATGTACCGCATCTGCGCCCGTTGATCGAACCGCAGTGGCAACCTCAAGCAGGTGATCGTCCGGTCAAATTCACCCAAGTGTATGCGGATGCAGACCGTGTTCCCGAAGGCTCGCTGGTTTTAAGGGTGGGGATTCGTGTGGTGGATGGGTATGATGAGCAGGCGCTCATTGCACAAGCTCAACGTATTGCAGGCGGTCAAGAACCTGTCACCCGTTGGGCGTTCTTTTGGCCGGAAGCGGACCCGATCACACGTTACGTCCCTGAACATGCTGAACACATGACCGCGCTCATGGAGCGACTGCCCCGCGCGGTCGCCTTGATCGGGACGTGTTATCAAGCCAAACGCCTCGATGAGCAGATTCATCAAGGCCAAGCGGCGGCAGTACGCATCGCCCAAGCGCTTTTCTAAACGGATATAGCGCCACATTCAATCGGAAAACTTGAGGAAAATGCTATGAAAATTGGGGTTGTGGGTGCAGGCTTAGTCGGTTCAACCGCCGCCTATGCGTTGGTGATGCAGGGCGTTGGACGTGAAATCATCGTTGTGGATAAAAATGAGAAACGCGCATTAGCCGAAGCTGATGACATTCAACATGCGGTTCCCTTTGCCAACGCGCTCACCGTAAAACACGGCCAATATGCCGACCTCGCGGGCAGTCGTGTGGTGATTATGGCGGCGGGGGTGAACCAAAAACCCGGCGAAACCCGTTTACAACTGTTAGAGCGGAATGCGCTGGTCTTTCGTGAAGTGATTCCGCAAATCATCCAACATGCGCCCGACGCGGTGATCATCGTCGCGACCAATCCGGTGGATATTATGACGCACCTCACCGCTCACATCGCCCGTGAACACGGCCTTCCTGAAGGGCGCGTCTTAGGGAGTGGCACTACATTAGATACCGCCCGTTTTCGCTCGTTGCTCAGTCGTCATGTAGGGGTTGATGCCCAACATATCCATGCCTATGTGCTAGGCGAACATGGCGATTCTGAAGTCTTGGCATGGTCATTGGTGACCATCGGCGGGATTCCTTTAGAACAGTTCTTGAAAGAGATCGACATCACGCTAGATGAAACCATTCGCCAACGGATTGATCAAGGTGTGCGCCGTGCCGCCTATCACATCATCGAAGGCAAAGGCGCCACCTATTACGGCATCGGTAGTGCGTTAGCGCGGATCGTGAAGGTGATTCTGCATAACCAACGCGCCATCATGACCGTATGCGCCCCCCAAGTGGATGTCGAAGGCGTGGAAGATGTCACGCTGTCTTTGCCCTATTTACTCAGCGGGCAAGGGGTGATCGAACCGCTCTCTGTGCCGTTGAATAACGAAGAACGCGACAAGTTACGTCACAGCGCGCAGATCATCCAAGAAGCCACGAACAGCCTTTTATAAAGCGCGTCCCTTCAAAATTCTTTTAACCTAAGAATTGCACAAGTGGCGTTATAATACAGCGATCAGAAGGGTACAGTCTTGCAACCTGTACCCTTTTCATCGACATCACTTTGGTACATTTGCCTTATGACTGGACTTCCTTCCTTCACCATCATCAGTCGCTTAGGACTGTTGATCTTTTTACTCGGGGCGTTGATCGCGTGTCGCCCGAACACACAACAAGCCGCACAACCCATCCCTACGGTGATGCGTCTGCCGGGCATCACCTACCCGATTGAAAGCGCCGAGCGTGTTGCCCGCGAGTTTTTACAGAACTGGCAAGATAGCAATTACGAGTTCATGTTTAATTTGCTCAGCTACCCTAGCCAAGAAACGACCTCGTTAACGGCCTTCACGACGTTATATACCAACGCTCAAACGATGATGACCTTGAATGCAATTGAGATTGCACCCAACGCTATCTATCAATCGTCTGACTCGGTGGCGATTTTGACTTATAACATCAATTTCAGCACAGAACTTTTTGGGACGTTTGGCGATGTTGATCGAAACCTGACGCTGATCGCCGACGAACGCGCCCAAGATTGGCGGGTTTCGTGGACTCCAAGCGACCTTTTCCCCGAATTGGCGCAAGGTGGACGGTTATTACTACGCCAAACGCCCCCTAATCGGGGCAATATTTATGACCAAGAAGGACGTACCCTCGCCGACCAAAACGGGCGGGTGGTCACGTTACAGATCGTGCGTCAAAACATTGTCGATTACATGAACTGTTTGAACGCGATTTCGGCGGCCTTAAGCCGTCCGGTGGCGGAACTGCAAACCCGCATCGAAGCGCGCCCCGCCAATGAACTCATCGCCATTGGCACGATGGACGCACAAACGTATGACACAACCTCGGCCTCGTTGGATCAGTTTTGTCGTGCGACCTTCAGTTCTCAACCGTCACGCCGTTACCCTTCGGGTGAAGTGATGTCGCATATTTTAGGCTATGTCGGCTATCCTTCCGAAGCGGAAATTCCCGCATTACAAGCCGCTGGTTTCAATGCGGATTCAGTGATCGGCCGTACAGGGATCGAACTTTCGTGGGATACGACACTGCGCGGGCGACCCGCAGGTGAGCTGGTGATCATCAATGCGGCGGGACAGGTGATCCGCACGCTGGCTTCAAGCGCCGCGTTACCGGGTCAAAGTTTATGGCTCACCATTGATACCGAGTTCCAATCTCAAGTACAGCAGATCATTGCCGATTCCTATACCCAAGCCAAAGATACATGGGCGCTCACTTCCCCTGGCGCGTCGATTGTGGTCTTGGATGTACGCACCGGCGCGGTCTTGGCGATGGTCAGCTACCCGACTTTTGATAACAACGCCTATACCGCCTTCCCGCCGATGGGACGCATCGCCGCGCAAGCGCTGATTCAAGGATACCAAGCCGATTCGCGCAACCCCGAAGTGAACCGCCCTGCACAAGGCTTGTTCTCTTTAGGCTCGGTGATGAAAACGCTCACCGCCGTTGCCGCTGCGGATAGTGGGGTGTACGCGCTCGACCAACGTTATACCTGCGTGGGCACATGGAACCGTGACATCACCCGCTATGACTGGAATTCCGGTCACGGCACGCAGACCCTTTCAGGCGCAATTACGCAAAGTTGTAACCCCTACTTTTATGAAGCGGGCTATCAAATGTTCATGGCAGACCCCGACATTCTGCCCGATTACGCCCTACGTGTGGGCTTTGGCGCGCTGACAGGCATCCGTGATATCCCTGAAGAAAGCGGATTTATCCCAACCCCGCAGTGGTGGCGTACCAATTTCGGCGTGGAAATGACCTTCTCTGAAGAGGTCAACCTTGCGATTGGTCAAGGCACGATGCAAGTCACCCCGCTTCAAGTGGCGCGCTGGACAGCGGCGATTGCCAACAACGGCATTTTATATCGCCCCTACTTGGTCGAACGGGTTGGGTTGATCGCCTCTGAACAAACGGTTGTCGCTTCGCCCGAAGGCATTGATCTCGGCCTGCGTCCTGAAGTGCTGGCCGTCATCCAAGAAGGGATGTGCGCTGTCACCACGTCCGCGTATGGAACGGCGGAATTTGTGTTCCGCAATTCACCCATTCAAGCGATTGGCGCTTGTGGCAAGACGGGGACAGCACAAACAGGCAGTGGTGGCACGATGTCGCACGCATGGTTTTCAGCCTACGCACCTGCATCCAACCCTGAAATTGCCGTTGTGGTGATGGTCGAAAATTCAGGGGAAGGGTCGGGGGTTGCCGCCCCTATCGCCCTGCGCGTTTTAGAAGCCTATTTCGGCGTGGCGAACTGAGGCATCTTCTGGCGGTAAGGCAGGTACGCGTCGATCCAGTCACGGTCATACTGCTGGATGAATTTTTCCGCCCGTTCGACGAGATGACGATTGCCGATGAATAACGGCACACGTTGATGCAGTTCGTGAGGCTGAATCTGAAGAATATCGCCGATGCCGTCAGAACCGTATCCCCCTGCATTGGCGGCGATGAAGCTCATGGCCTGCGCTTCGAATAACAGCCGAATTTTGCCAGAGACTTTACTCGTCGAGCGTTGATCATACGGATAGTAATACACGCCCCCCTGTAGCAAGTTTCGATGAAAGTCGGACACCAACGAGCCGATGTAACGATGTGAAAGCCCCGCTTGTGCATCGCCCTCTAAGCCCTGACACCAATGCGTGTAACGCTGTACGCCTTCCGTCCAGTATTTTTCATAGCCTTGATTACAACTATAAAAGAGTGGGTTTTCAGGAATGCGCAGGTTCTCATGACTGAGCAAGAACTCGCCCAAGCTGGGGTCGAGCGTGAAGCCGTGCACCCCGCCCCCGCGCGTGGTGTAGACCATCATTGTGCTGGAACCGTAGATGACATAGCCCGCCGCCACCAACGAATGTCCCTGCTGTAAGACATCCGTCAGAGTTCCGGTTTCGCCTTGTGTAATCTTTTGATGGATCGCAAAGATCGTCCCGACAGAGACGTTTACATCAATGTTGGATGACCCGTCGAGCGGGTCGAACAGCAGGACGTATTTGCCTGTGCCGTAATGTGGAGGGATCGCCAACAGGTCTTCGTGTTCTTCGCTCGCCATCGCGCAGACCCGCCGTGTATGACCATTCATGCTGAAGATCACTTCGTCCGCGAAAATATCCAGCTTTTGCTGGTGTTCTCCATAACTGTTTTCGGTGCCCGCCTTGCCGATGATGCCCGCCAAGCCCGCGCGGGTGGTCTCTTTGGCGATGATCTTCCCCGCCAGCGCCATATCATAGAGCAGGTTGGTCAGTTCGCCCGTCGCATGGGGGTAGTTCCGCTGCTGCTCTAAAATATGCCGTTCAATCGTCATAATTCGGGAATACATCAGCCACCTCTAGGAAACTTTTTTCAAATAAGAACATTTTTTTTACGGATGCTGATGTTAAAAATCTTTGGGCGCATTTTCGATATTCTTGGATATTTTGACGAGGTTGAACTTATAATGGAATGATGCCAATTTTTCCCCAACAGGATGTCAATACGGCATAATTCTCCCTCTTAGTTAACCATCAAAAGAAGGTATACATGCGGCTGGTTCTAACCTATTTGAGGCGCTATTGGAAAGCTGCGCTCATTGCTCCGTTGTTGATGGTCCTTGAAGTGGCGATGGACCTTTTACAACCGCGCATGATGCAGCGTATTGTCGATGAAGGGATTCGTACAGGGAACCAAGCAATCATCCTCGAAACTGGCGCGTTGATGCTGGTGTTCGCTTTGATCGGCGCGGTGGGCGGGATCGGCTGTACGGTGTTTGCGGTGCGTGCGGCCTTTCATACGGGCGCTGACCTTCGCGAAAGTGCCTATGAAAAAATCCAAACGTTATCTTTCGGCAACCTAGACAGCATCGGTACAGGGCAATTGGTCACCCGTTTGACCAGCGACGTGACACAAATTCAAGATGTCATCTTGATCGCCCTGCGCATTTTGGTGCGCGTGCCCTTATTAGGCATCGGCAGTTTTATCATGGCGTTGTTGACCAACCCTCAATTAGCGCTGATCGCCCTGCCTCTGCTGCCCCCAATGATGTTCCTGTTATGGTTCATCATCCAGCGTGCCCACCCGCTCTATATGCGGGTGCAGACAAACCTAGACCGCCTGAACACGGTGATCCAAGAAAACCTGAGCGGGATGCGCGTGATCAAAGCGTTTGTGCGCGACCAGCACGAAAATCAACGTTTTGAAAATGCTAACCAAACCTTGACGCAGACTTCGCTCACGGCGATGCAACTCACATCGATCACCCAACCCTTCAGCATCTTATTATTGAATATCTCCATCGCAGGTTTGATCTGGTTTGGCGGGTTGGCGGTCAACAACAATATCGCTACCGTAGGGCAGATCATCGCGCTCATCACCTACTTGACGCAAATGCTCTCGACGCTCATCAGCGTCAGCATGTTGTTGATGCGCCTCTCGCGCGCCCGCGCATCGATTGATCGCTTAGGGGAAGTGTTCGAAGCGGTTCCCGAAGTGCAAGACCGTCCCAACGCGCTCAGCGAATTTCAGGCGAAAGGGCGCGTTGTCTTTGAGAACGTCAGTTTTGGCTATGGCGAACCGGTCTTACAAAACATCAGTTTTACGGCAGAACCCGGCCAAACTATCGCGATTTTAGGGGCAACGGGTTCGGGCAAGTCGAGTTTAGTGCAGTTAATTCCGCGCTTCTACGATGTCACTGAAGGCAAAGTCATGATTGATGGGGTGGATGTTCGCGACATTCAGCAGAGCGCATTACGCGCCAACATCGGTATTTCACTGCAAGAAGCGGTCCTCTTTTCGGGGACGATTGCGGAAAACCTACGCCAAGGTAACCCTGATGCTTCTGAAGAAGCGCTTCAACTGGCGGCGCGTGTCGCCCAAGCGGAAACATTCGTTAGCGAGATGCCCGAAGGTTATGATACTCAATTGGGACAGCGTGGGGTGAATTTGTCCGGCGGGCAAAAACAACGCTTAGCAATCGCGCGCGCTGTTTTACGCGCCCCTACCATTCTAATTTTAGACGACAGTACCAGCGCGGTCGATGTGACCACCGAAAGCCGACTGCAAAAAGAACTGGCGCAAATCATGCAAAATCGCACCTCGTTTGTGGTGGCACAGCGCATTAGCACCGTGCTGACAGCGGACAAAATCCTTGTCCTTGAAAATGGGAAACTCGCGGCAGAAGGCACCCACACAGAACTGATCAAGACCAGCCCCATCTACCGCCAAATTTATGAATCTCAGTTAGGAGCGTTTGATAAATGACCCAACAACGCCCTGAAATTCGGCTTGCACCCACCCCGGGACAGCGGGGGCCGTTCACCGAAGTGAAAAAAGCCAAAGATGCCAAAGGGACGTTGATTCGGTTATGGGGCTACCTGAAAAGACAGCGCCGTGACCTGATCGCAGCCTTTTTCTTCGTCACCATCACCACCGCCTGTAACCTCGCGATCCCGTATTTCGTCGGGCGCGCCATCGACCAATACATCTCTGTGGGCGACATGGACGGGCTTGGACAAGTGACGCTCATCGTCCTCGCCATCGCCTTTGTGTATGCGTCTACAACGTGGGGTTCGGCGTTGATGATGAACCGCGTTTCGCAGTTTACGGTGCGCCATTTACGCAAAGATGTCTTTGCGAAACTGCAAAAATTACCCCTGCGCTTTTTTGATCAACGCCCGCATGGGGAAGTCATGAGCTACCTCACCAACGATGTTGAAAATGTCAGCGTGGTGCTGGCAGAAAACATCACCACGATTCTTTCTAGCGTGTTGACCATCGTCGGCATGGTAATTTTGATGGTGTCGATCAACCTGCCGTTAGCGATTGTGAGCATCATCATCATTCCGATGACAGCTTACTTCACCCGTTATATCTCCACCCATACGCGACAAGGCTTCCGCAATCAGCAAGATGCGCTGGCGAAACTGAACGGCCATATCGAAGAGACGATCACAGCGGGTAAAGTGATCCGCGCGTTCAGCCGTGAGCAAAGCGTGATCGACTCTTTTAAAGAGAAGAATGTGACGTTGAAGAAAGCCGCCATTTACGCGCAAACTTACGGTGGGTTCATGGGGCCGGGGGGCAACATGATCTACAACTTCGGCTTTGTGTTGATCGCCTCTATTGGCGGGTGGCTGGCGCTTCAAAATCTAGTTTCAGTCGGCATCATCGCCACTTTCTTGACCTACACCCAACAGATACGCCGTCCGGTCAACGATCTGGCGATCATGTTCAACGCGATTCAATCCGCATTGGCGGGGGCGGAACGGGTTTTCTCGATTCTGGATGAGCCGACAGAATTTGACGATGAACAGGCGGGCATCCCGATTCACACCACCGATGGCGTGGTCACCTTTCAGGATGTTTCTTTCGGCTACCGTTCTGACGTGCCCACGCTGAAACAGATCAATCTAGATGTTGCTTCTGGGCAGATGATCGCGCTGGTGGGGCCAACGGGCGCGGGCAAAACCACCATCATCAATTTGCTCTCGCGTTTTTATGACGTGGACAGCGGCGAAATTTTGCTGGATGGGCAGAACATCAACCTGTTGAACAAGCGGGATTTGCGTCGTGAATTGGGCATCGTCTTGCAGGATACTTTCTTGTTCTCTGAAACGGTGATGGAAAACATCCGTTATGGACGTTTGGATGCCACTGACGAAGAAGTGATGCACGCCGCCAAACTCGCCAACGCTGACCATTTCATCTCGCGCTTGCCCAACGGTTATCAAGAGATGCTGTCTGAACGCGCGGAAAACCTCAGCCAAGGCCAGCGTCAATTGCTTTCGATTGCGCGGGTGATTTTATCTGACCCTGCGATCTTGATTTTGGATGAGGCGACCAGCAGCGTCGATACTCGTACCGAAATCCAAGTACAAGAAGCGATGCGCCGTTTGATGGAAGGGCGCACCACGTTTGTGATCGCGCATCGCCTGAGCACGATTCGCGAAGCCGATAAAATCGTCTTCATCAATCACGGGCAGGTGATGGAAGAAGGCACACATGAGGAATTACTCGCTCAAAAAGGGCACTATTACGACTTATACACCAGCCAATTTAAAGTCGGCATGGAAAGTGTCAGTTAAAGGCTTGACTCTCCAGTTACTGGAACGTGTAAGCTGGTTTTAAGGTGAGATACAAGATCATTTCTGATGTTGAAGATTAGCGAATTTTCCAAACTTACGTTCGTGTCGGTGAAAACGTTACGTTATTATGACGAGATCGGGCTGTTAAAACCCGCCCGCATCGACCCGTTCACGAATTATCGCTATTACTCAGCCGATCAAATACCGCGTTTGCAACGCATCATGATGCTTAAAAGCATCGGCCTTTCCTTGAGCGAGATCGCGCAGGTGTTGAATACCAACCCCACCTTAGAAGAACTGCGCGGTATTCTACTCTTGAAAATGAGCGAAGTTAAAGTTCGCATGATCGCAGATCAGGAACAGTTGTATCTCATCCAAACACGGCTCCAGCAGTTAGATGAGGAAGGTCAAATGAGCAATTACGTCATCTCTCTAAAATCCGTTCCGAGTGTGCATGTCGCTTCCATTCGTGGCGTTGCGCCGAACATGGCGCAGATCGGCCAAACGGTCAGCGGGATGTTTGGTGAACTCGAAGCGTATGTCAACGCAGCGGGGGGACAGCTCTCTAGCGACCCATCGGTACACGGCATCACCATTTACCACGACAACGAAATGATGGACGAAAACCGTCCGGTGTCGCTGGAAACCGCATGGGGCTTAGAAGTGGATGTCCCCGAAACTGAGCGCGTTAAAGTCTATGACTTACCGCCGATTGAGCTTGCCGCCAGCGTCGTGCATCACGGTTCATTCGCCAATCTGCATTTGGCTTATGGCGAAATTATCCAGTGGATTGAACAGAATCAATACGAGATCTTTGGGGCGAACCGTGAAATCTCATTACAGTATCACCCCACGGCTGACCCAAGCACGTATGTAACCGAAATCCAGATTCCGGTGCGCAAACTCGATTAACTTCATCGCGTCGTGCGAGGATGTTTTCATGGAGGGGGAAAGTTGATGGAAAAACTCGACTACAAAAAAGCCTATAAACATCTCTATTTGCCCAAAGCCGTCCCCACGTTGATCGACGTGCCAGAAATGACGTTCATCATGGTGGACGGCAAAGGGGACCCCAACGGCGATGAATATGCGGATGCAGTTTCGCTCTTATACAGCCTCTCGTATACCCTCAAGATGAAGGGGAAAGCCTTCGACCAATATACTGAGTATGTGATCTTCCCTTTAGAGGGGTTTTGGTGGGTGGAAGATGGCACGTATGATTTTTACAATCGCGAAAAATGGGGGTGGATATCGCTGATTCGCCAGCCTGATTTTGTCACGGCGGATGTGTTTGCGTGGGCGGTAGACCTGTGCCAGAAGAAAAACCCTGAACAGGATTACAGCAAAGCGCGCCTGCAAACAATCACAGAAGGGTTGTGCGTTCAAATGATGCACTATGGCCCGTTTGTAGATGAGCCTGCCACCGTCGCGCAGATGAACCAGTTCATCGAACACAATGGGCTGGTCACTACGCTAGGCAAAGATGAGCGCCAGCATCATGAGATTTATCTGTCTGACCCGCGTAAGACCGCGCCCGAAAAATTAAAAACCGTGATTCGTCATCCGGTCGCAAAAGTTTGATCTGCACCCCCAAAAAAAGCCCCGCTCATCCAATGAGCGGGGCTTTTTATTTCTATCGGTTATCGCTTTACGCTGCGTCAGTGGCTTCTGGGGTCACTTCCGCTTCGGGTGTTACATCCATTGATTCACTGTCGTCATCAGCAGATTCGCTTTCAACGTCAGCATCTGCGCTTTCAGTTTCTATAGGGACAACCACGCCACTGGGCACTAACACGGTGTCGATCACATGGATGGTGCCGTTCACCGCATCCACGTCAGAAGTAACGAGGAAAGCGTTGTTGATCCAGACCAGACCTGCAGCATCTACGGTGATGGTCAAACGTTCACCGGCGAGTGTGGTCACGGTTGTGGTGCCATTGCCTGCGACGAGATCGTCACCAAGATCAGCCGAGCCTACGCGACCATTCGCCACATGATTGAGCAGGGCATTGGTCAACGCGGTGGGGTCAGCCAAGAGCGCGTTCACTGCATCTTCGCCAAGCGCTTCAAAGGCGGCGTTGGTGGGTGCGAACAAGGTGACACGTTCGGTGGGGTCGCTCAAGAGTTCGATTACAGAAGGATCGGCGGCTTCAATCGCTGCCCACAGTGAAGTGAATTCACCGCCCGGAATGGAGGCCATCGCGCCAATCACTTGGTCAATGGTACGGTTTTCGGGCAAGGCCACGCTGTCAAGGAAGTGGATCACACCATTCGCGACATGGATATCAATCGCTGTCAGCGAGAAGTCGTTGATCACAATGTTATCTTCGTCGTCAAGCGACGCATTGATATATTGTCCGTTGAGGGTGGGAAGTTCCACGATCCCATCTGCTTGAGTGGCGATCCCTTCCGCGAGGTCAACCGAGGTGTATAAGCCGGGGACCACATGGAAATTGAGCACGCTGCTCACGAGTTCAGGGTTTTCCAACAAGGCTTGTAAGGATGCCCCCATCTGTTCTTCAAAAGCGGTGAAGGCCGCCCCTGTTGGAACAAAGATGGTGTAGGCGCTGTTGGCATTATTTAAGTCATCCAGAAGATCAGGGTCAGATGCTTCTAAGGCTGTCCAGAATGCGACTGAATCTTGTGTGCCATCAGAAAGATATTGGCCGATTGTCACCCCTTCATGAACAGTAGGGGTTTCTTCTGCCATAGGTTCTACTGGCTCAACAGCTTCTGTCACTTCCACAGTAGGCGTGGCTTCTTCAGTCGGTTCAGGTGTCGTTTCTTGGGCTGATGCAACTAAAATTCCACCACTTAAAGTTCCAGCTAGTAATAATGAGAGTGTAAGCTTATGCATACAATATTACTCCTCTATCTATTTACAAATTTGGAATTGCATAGCCCATGAAGGGTTATGCAACGTGGCCTTACTATAAAGATTGTTTATAAGCGGAACACAAAATCATCTTAAAAATCTAATGAGTATCTGATCACGCTTCGGGATTCATCTGAGAGGAGTAATATGAGAGGGTGTTGAAAAGTTTCGCCTGAAGGTTGAATGTGGGCTATGTTAAAATGACACGGTCCTTTATGCATTGAAACGACGATCTATGAAACCTACGCCCCCTAATATCATCCTGCTTATCCTCGACACTACCCGCCGTGACCGTCTTTCTCTGTACGGCGCAGACCGCCCGACAAGCCCTCACCTTTCAGAGTTTGCGGAAAAAGGGGCAGTCTATCATCGTGCCGTCGCGCCCGCCCAGTGGACGATCCCCAGTCACACTTCCTTATTCACAGGGACGATGCCGAGCGTGCATGGCGTAACCCAATCCAACAGTCGCATTGCGTCGGAACAAAAGGTACTGGCCGAATACTTACAAGAAGCGGGCTATCATACCGTCGCGTTTTGTAATAACCCGCTGGTCGGGGTGCTGAATAATGGCTTACAACGGGGGTTCGAACATTTTTATAATTATGCGAGCGCTGTCCCACACCGCCCAAACGATCACAAGAAGTTTTGGCTAAGACGTGAATTCAGTCGGCGGTTTCGCCCTTTTGCGCGCAAAGTCGGCAATCAATTCGCGCTGTCAGATACGATGTTTCGCGTGGCGCTGAATCCGCTGTTCACGCCTGTTTGGACGCGCTTCATCAACTTCAAAGGCAATACCGCCCATTCCATCAGCGATACGATTGATTATTGGCAGGCGCATGTGCAAGGGGGGAATGCGCAACCCATCTTCGCCTTCATCAACTTGATGGAAGCGCATCTACCGTATTGGCCTTCTAATGACGCGCTGGATAAAGTCGCGCCCACACTTCGCGCTGACCGTGCCGAGTGGCAACGTCGTCGTCAGTTTGTTCAGCAGTTTAATGCCGACGGGGCGGCGTGGGCAAGCCCGCCCGAACCCCCGCTGAGCGATTGGCAGCAAGAAGCGCTGTTGGATTTCTACGACGCGGAACTAGCACAACAGGATGCCCACATGGGGCGGTTATTCAGCTACTTAGAACAGTCTGGTCAGATGGAAAATACCGTCGTGATGATCGCCGCCGATCATGGCGAAGGACACGGTGATCATCAATTGTTTGGGCATGGCTTTAACGTGCATCAAGAATTGGTGCATGTGCCGTTGGTCATTCGTGGAGAACGCTTTGAGCCAAGAGACATCACGCAAGTGACATCGACACGTCATCTCTTTGAAACGGTGCTTGACCTCGCCTCAGTGGAGATGAGCGACCTTCTACAATCGCAGATCGACCTGCACAGTTTGGCAAGCTCCGCTACCTCACAATCTACCCCTACCCAAACGCATATCGGCTATTCTGAAGCGTATGCGGTCAATACCTTCTTAAATGTTCTTGAACATAACAATCCGTCGGTCATTGAGCGGATGTTATTACGCGAGACCTATCGCTGTTTATACGAAGATGATCTGAAACTGATCCTGCGCCAAGACGAACCTATCGCCTTGTATAACATCCAAGCCGACCCGCAAGAGACGCGCAATCTGCTGTATAACCAACCGGATCAAGTGCAGGCGCTGGTATCAAAAGTGCAGGCGCTGAATGCCCACCAGACGCACAAATATCAGACCGAGAATTATAATGAGGAAGATGAAGCACAAGTTGCCGAGCATTTACGCGCGTTAGGTTACATCGAATGAAAATTCTAATTCTCGCATCGTCTTTAGATTTAACCCAACCTTTCAGCGCAACGCCCGCATGGTGGCAGTTGATGAAAGGGTTATACGAAATTGGCGCGGATGTATTAGCCGCCCCGTATCAAGGCCCGGCGATTGAAACCTTGTGGTGGCGCGCCGTTCCCAACCCCGCCAAAACACAAGGCGATTTGTTCAAGTTTGGGCGTGACCGTCTGCGCGGGATACTACCGAAGAAAAAAACATCCGCGCAAAAACCTGTCGTCCAAGTCGACATAGAAGAAAGTGGGATGGATCGTTTGATGCGCACCGCCGCGCAAAAAATGATCGCCCCCTTATGGCAGCGCCAGCTTGATGAGACGCTCCAACGTGAGCCAGATATCGACGCGATCATCATCTTGACCGCGCCCCTGAATCATCTCGTCGGCCTCGCGCAGTACATCCAAGACCAGCATCACAAACCCGTGTTTTATTATGATGGGGATGTCCCCGCCAGCCTGCCGGATATGCAGGGGTTTGCCAGTGGGTTTCGCATCTATCAAGGGGCGAATCTCAAAGAATATACGGCCTTCATCAGCAACAGCTTGGGGGGCGCGGAAAAAATCCGCGAGTTAGGGGCGCATGCGGTTCACACGCTGTACTACGGTGCTGATCCGACGGTCTTCAGCGCTGTCGCCGTTGACCGTCAAGACATCGACTTGATGTTTTACGGGCATGGACGCGAATACCGCGAAACATGGGTCGATGCCATGCTCGCTAATCCTAGTCGTAAAATGACCGATTCGCGCTTTGCAGTGCGGGGGAAAAATCTGGGTGATTTAGGCCCTACCGAGATGTTACCGTATCTGTCATTCAGCAAATTACGCGAATACGCCTGCCGAAGCAAAATCAATTTGTGCATCACCCGCGCCGCTCATGCCAACGTGTTTGCGTCGTCGTCATCGCGCCCGTTTGAGCTGGCGAGTATGGGATGTTGTATCGTCGGCAATCCCTATTTAGGCGTGGAAACGTGGTTCGAGCCAGAACGCGAGATCATCATTGTCCATTCTGAAGAAGAGGCGCTGGATCGCTATCAGTATTTGTTGAATCATGAAGCCGAACGGCTGAAGATCGGACAATCTGCTCGCGAACGCGTTTTGAAAGAACATACCTTTCAACACCGCGCCCGCGAGTTGGTGGGGATTATTCAAGGGTATTTGTGAGAGACACTTCACCTGCTTCGCTACGCTTAGCCGTCCTCTCCGTGGGGAGAGGGCGGGGACAAAATAAGACAAACCTGTAGGGGCAAGGCAACGCCTTGCCCCTACAAAATCTTGATTTCGACGTAATTCTTTTCGCCCTCTCCCCATGGAGAGGGCACGACCCTGTCGGGGTGAGGTGCTTTTAAAAAATCACAACCACCATAAGGACACCGCTTTAAAAACACCTCACCTGCTTCGCTACGCTTAGCTGTCCTCTCCCCACGGAGAGGACAAAGGACGCGTCTCATTTTGAGGTTGGTTGTATTTTGCGGACAGGGCAAGGCATCGCCTTGCCCCTACAAAAATCCTCGTGTGTGACGTAATTCTTTTCGCCCTCTCCCCATGGAGAGGGCACGACCCTGTCGGGGTGAGGTGCTTTTAAAAAATCACAAC
>CAKQCB010000005.1 GCA_934216615.1 uncultured Anaerolineae bacterium
TATCTCTCTGGTTGGTATCGCGTGATCTATCTGGATGGGCAAGGCTGGGTCAGCGAAAACTACTTGAATACAACAGGTGCTTGCTGATCTAAGATTTCGTTTCTATCTATCCACAAAAAGGGACGCTCTCATATGAGCGTCCTTTTTTATTAGCGATTTACAGGTTAGAGAGTAAATGGCGTAGTCACGTTCATCATGTCATAGATCGACGCCACAGATCAACAACATCAACGGGCAGATGAGCGAAACGTCTACGCACCGGTGGCTAAGAGAAATATCTGACAGGTTCTTATTTATAGGCACTAAGGGCGACGCTGTATAATGTCAGTTCGTAACACCCATTAAAACAGTTATGCAGGGGCACAATGTGTTTGCACCCCTGCATAACATACGTTATTAACGCTTTAATTGGTTTAGATACTTTACGAACAAGACGACGCGTTTAGCAACTTCCGCTCGTCACCAGCACGCCCGTATCATCATTGATGCAGGTCATCTGGTTGCCACCTGCACCGCCCAATTCCCAAGTTGTTAAGGTGTTTCCCTGGTCGCTGCCATTACCGAAGATTGCGTCACCGGCTGTACCAGCGCTGTTGTCTGCAAAGGTCGTGTTCGTAATCGCCAGTTGGGCATTGCCACCACCGCGACCATTGTTATAGATTGCCCCACCGTAAGGCGCAAAGTTACCCGTAACGGTGCTACCATCCAGCCGTACATTCGCAGAGCCATTACCGCCAAGACCATTGTTGTAAATAGCGCCACCATCTCCAGCGACATTGCTCTGGAAAACTGAATTTGTGAACTGCGCGGTGGCATTCCCACCATCGAAGCCA
Organism: uncultured Anaerolineae bacterium; assembly: GCA_934216615.1. GTDB lineage: Bacteria > Chloroflexota > Anaerolineae > Aggregatilineales > Phototrophicaceae > Flexifilum. Next base: position 834 of record CAKQCB010000005.1, read on the forward strand.
CCGTTGTAGAAAGCGCCGCCGTAAATGCCTTCGTTAAAGCTGAATGTAGTGTCCGAGACACTGGTGACCACTTGCCCGCCATTCATGCTGTTAGTGGTGACTGCTCCACCATTGCCAGCCGCACGGTTCTCGGTGAAGATCACGCTACGGGTATGGAACTCGGCACTACCACCATTGGACGCATCCACGAAAACTGCGCCACCATCTAATGCGCTACCACCAGAGAGGGTCAGGCTTGCCAGCGTGAGTTGTCCGTTGTTGCCATTACGCCCTTCGACAAAGAAGAAGCGGAATTCAGGCGCGTTGGGATCACGGCTGATCGACTCCACACCCGTCTGGCCTTGAATCGTGATGACGCTGGTGATAGGAGGAAAGGCAGTATCGCCACCATCGTAGGTCGCGGTTAGTTGAATGCTGGTGCTGAGGGTGATTGTATTATTGCCTTCGCACTGGGTTTCGTCGTTGACTTGAAGGATGGCGTCAGTCAGTTGCTGGGCATCGCTCACCGTCGGCGAACAAACATCTTGAGTGATTGAACCTGGCGATACCACCGCTAATCCATAGGTCGCGTCAAAATCACCTGTCGGGTTATCCGTAAGGCGAACCACGTCACTCCCATCAGCGTTCATGCTGTAGATTTCGTCGTTCCCATCAGCATCACGGTTGCTATGAAATACAATGCGAAGACCATCCAATGAATAGTTTACGCGACCTTCCAATGCAGCGTCATTCGTAAGACGAATTACATCACTCCCATCAGTATTCATGCTGAAAATATCAGGGTTTTCATCCAGATCGCTGCTAAAGACGATGCGTGTTCCATCTGGTGAGTAGCTGGGAACATCGCTGTACATATTATTATTTGTTAAACGGACGACATTACTGCCATCAGCGTTCATACTGTAGATTTGGTTGATTCCATCACGGCTACTCACAAATACAATCTGCGTGCCGTCGGGCGAGTAACTGGCAAATTGATCAACCACAGAATTCTGTGACACGCGCGTGACATCGCTACCATCAACGTTCATGGTGTAGATTTGAACGCTCCCATTAGCGGAACTCTGAAACACGATGCGTGTACCATCGGGCGAGTAGCTGGGGCGCGTATGATCAGCACCGCCTTGCGTCAGACGGGTGACGTCACTCCCATCAGCATTCATAGTGTAGATATCAATGCTCCCGTCACGACCGCTGTAAAATACAATGCGGGTGCCATCTGGAGAGTAGCTCGCCCAATAATCATCGCTATCATTCTCTGTCAGGCGGATCAGGTCGCTACCGTCGGGGTTCATACTATAAATTTCGCCGTTTCCGTCGCGGTCACTGGTAAACAGGATGCGCTCGACCGTCGATGCTTGCTGTTCAACAACGTTGTTTGCCTCAGTCGGGGACACCGCTTCAACGACGATATTGGTTTCATCCGATGAAACAATGATCTGTCTGACAACTTCACTGGCTGGGTTATGCAGAACCCAGACATGATCATTGTAGGTTGGTTGCGGATAGGTTTGCCCAGCCGCAATATAAGTGTAAAACAACTCGTTACAATCGAAATCAATCCACTTCAATGCCAGTGTTTCAGAGGTATTGTTCGTGATATTAATCTGAAGTTCCGCGCCACCGTTATTTAACGAGCAGATCGGTTGCGTTTCTTGCCCAACGATAAGACTAGAGAATGACGAAAGGATAAAAATAACAATAAAAGCAAAAATCGGACGAAACGAAGACATACTGATTCCTTTAGATAGAGTTGAAATATTTCGTAATAATCCAACCCAAATTGTATCATCGCTTCTTCCAATCCATCTTAATTATTCTGTATACCAATCTGACGCTTACCCACCGATATGAGGGTTCGAATTATTTAATAATTGAAAAAGTCACCTTCTCGGTGACTTCATCCTTCACTCTGATATATGGAAGGTGTCAAAAAAGGAAGTTGCAATGCGGGGCAACATCGCGGGGATTGCTACGCTGTGTGTTTGATCAGTTATTCAAAACAACTTTCGCTAATTGTCATGTCGGCTGTGCCTGCTCATTTTCGCGGGTAATGCGTTTGCCTCGTACTCGAAGGCTATGGCTCACGAAAAAAACTGAGAATGAAGAAACATCCTTGCAGTGATTTGAAGCGGTTGAATATTGTTTATCTCGTCAATGAGCAACTAATTGTACGTCTTTCCAGATGGATGTGATGGGGGGCAAGTCAAGAGTTAAGTCAAAACCGAGGAAAACCTTGAATCACATACAAGGCGTTTCACCAGAAAATTCACTTTCCATATTTAGAGGCTCAAAACGAAAGGCAATCTTTTGCAGAATTTTCGAAAAACAGTCACACTTTATAATAAAGTACCTTCATACTCTCTGTGCAAGGGTAAAACGATAGATGAGCGTGTTTCAGACGCATTATTTAGGTATTCGGTATCCAGAGGCAGAACATGCCCCAAATCATCATGGACTAAGACGCGCACAACGCGGTGCGCTTCACGCCATTGCCGCACACTTTGAACGGTATCGAAATCCAGCGGATGTTTCCCCAGCTATCGTTGTCATGCCCACTGGATCGGGCAAGACGGCTGTTTTGATGCTGACAGCGTTCGCCTTGAAAGCACGCCGAGTATTAGTCGTTACCTCAAGTAGTATCGTCCGCAAACAGATTTCGGATGAATTCCGCACCTTGCGTATTCTTCTTGAAACCACACGATCCCTCGTTTTGTCTGAAGAACCAGCAGATAGTGCTGAACCAGCGGTCACAACCATTATTCATAAACGAACCACCAGTAAACTCTGGGAAGAACTAAAAGAATTTGAAGTAGTCGTTAGCACACCATACTGCCTTGTCGGAAAAGAGATAGTTCCTCCTACAGATGCCGACTTATTTGACTTAGTTCTGATCGATGAAGCTCATCATGCGCCAGCTCAAACATGGAGCCAGCTTTTCACTCTCTTTCCAAACGCTAGGAAGGTACTTTTTACGGCTACGCCATTTCGTAGAGATAAACAACGTGTTCAGGGAAGAATTATTTTTGAATTCTCCATTCGGGAAGCGCTTGAAGATGGTATTTTCAGTTCGATTCGTTACCATCCTGTACATATCCCTCGAGGTGTTACACCGGAGGAGCGGGATATTCTCATTGCACAGCATACAGCCGAAGCTTATGCCACTGACCACCAACGCTTTGATCACCGGGTTCTCGTTCGTGTTGACACCAAAAAAAAAGCAAAAGCGCTCGCTACAATTTACAGCGAACACACTGCACTGAAGCTTAAAGTCGTATTCAGCGAACTTACTGATCGGCAAGTTGAAGCTATTCTTGTGCAACTTCGTGATGGTGAGCTTGACGGCATTATTTGTGTTGATATGCTAGGCGAAGGCTTTGACTTTCCCAATCTCAAAATTGCAGCAATGCATAGTCCTCATAAATCGCTCACGATCACTCTGCAATTTATTGGACGGCTCGCTCGGACTGGACCTTCGATTGGCACTGAAGCGACGTTTGTTGCAGCAACGGATGAAACTATTCGCATTGGAAAAGAACAACTATACCAGGAAGACGCAGTCTGGCGTGAAATTATTCCTGAGCTATACCAACAGGAAATTGTTAGAGAAGAACGAAGACGAGCGTTCTACGAATCGTTTGGATACGAGATCACTGCGCCGTTTTCACAAGATCAAGATGTAATTCGCTTGCCAGTCCATGCACTCACACCGTCTCGTCACGTCAAGATTTACCGTATAAACGGGAAGGTAGATATACACAAGGACATTCGACTTCCAGGGCTGGAAATTGCACGACGAGACATCACTGACGAGCAGTCAACAGTTATCCTCATCACCCAAGAAGTTAAACCGCCAACTTGGACTAGGGCGCGGCGATTCGCGCGCATTGAATACGATCTTTTTGTAGTCTACTGGCACAAACCAACGCAGCTTCTTTTCATCAATTCTTCGCGCAAGAGCGAGACGATTTACTATGAACTTGCTCAAGGGCTGGTTGATGGAACATTTGAGCCACTTCTTATTACAGAAATAAACCGTGTTCTGTTTGGGCTAGAAAGCCTTGAATTTTTCAATATAGGCATGAGAAATCGGCTTCCATACAGCCAAACGGAGTCTTATCGTATTTTGACGGGCGCAAACGCGCATAAGGCAGTTCGACGAACGGATAGCAGACTTTTTCATCGTGGGCATGTGTTTGGACGAGGTGAAAAGCAAGGACAACGGGTCACCTTGGGATACAGCAGTTCCTCAAAAGTGTGGAGTACCACGACCTCTCAAGAAACAGACCTGTTGGGACTTTTGGAGTGGTGCAATGAATTGGCAGAGCGAATTCAGGAAGAGAGGATCATCCACACCAATTCGGAGCTTGATTACCTTACAGTTGGTCAGAAGCTAACGCAATTTCCAGACGATATGGAATTGCTTGCAGTTGATTGGAACGAAGAGCTATATGCACATCCCTTCAAGTTCATTCATACCAGTCCCGAAGGCGTGCGACGACAGGTGCAAGTATTGGATACCGAACTGAGGATTGTCCGAGACTACCAAGCACCGAACTGTGTCCGTCTAGAGGTGCATACACCTAGTTGGCAGCATATGGTCGATTTCTCACCGACTAAGCAGCCACTTTTCCGCTCAGCTACACCTGATGCTGACCTTCAAATTCAGAAAGGGAGAGATGTCAATTTAGTTGACGTTGTAAGCTTCTTAAATGAGCATCCAGTGCGCTTATTTACTCATGATTTAAGCATCATCATGGGCAACCAAATCCTGATGGATGATGAAGCATTTCAAGCTTTCGATCCAGAAAAGTTTGAAACTCCAAACTGGAATGCCTTACAAGTTGATATAACGCGGGAATTTGGAGATGCCGCGCCCGGGCTACGGTCAATACATGATTACTTGAAAACACAGCTTGTCACGACTTCTGACATTGTCTTCTACGACCATGACACTGGTGAGTTAGCAGACTTTATCACCTTCAAGAAACATCCTGCTGAAGTTGTCATTCAGCTTCATCATGTCAAGTCTTCGGCTGAGAGAAATCCTGGAGAGCGGGTGGAAGACGTTTACGAGGTCTGCGGACAAGCAATCAAGTCGTTGCGTTGGTTGCGGATTGACACCATTAAAAGTCATATCAGCCGTCGTCTTGAGAACGATCATGACTTCATTGTCGGAGACCTCGCGGGAATAAACCGATTGGTGAGGGAAGCGCAGCGAGATAATGTGTTTATTAACTTTGAGATCGTTATCATCCAACCTGGGATACGGAAAGCACGTATTACGAATAAACTGCTTATGGTCATCGGGGCAACGTCTGATTATGTAACCGCTAATGGGTGTGGCAACTTGCGTCTCATAGTATCCGGTTAATTCACAAGCATATGTATGGCGAAAACCTCTGTAGAGCAGGGATACACTAAACAGATTTTGATTGATACATCGCGCCTTTTAGACGCAGACTATTCGTCACCACGAAAACCCCAGAATAAGAATCACCATTGCAGCGGCAGTTTAAAACCGCTGAATCTGGCAATATTGCCTCACTTCTCACCTTTGAACTCTCTAATTTTCTGAACTTTAGTTGCGTAATCTTTGCTTTCACAAAAATTAGAGGCTGAAAGTGAGTAATTTAAACCCAGACTCGGAGCACATCTGATCAGGCGTTTATCATCTGTCACAAATATATCTGTGCGAATAATCATTGCTGCATACACAATTTCAAAATCCTCCGACGGCAAAACCGTATCCTGAGCGAATGAATTCAATTCATATGGAGTTGGAACTCCTCCACCAACTCCTCGCCCTTCAAAAACTTTCAAATAGGGTATTATCTCAATCTCCGATTCGCGTAGGAAATAATGAAACTCATTGCAAAGCATTTCAAACTTCTTTCGCTGAGAGGCAAGTTCTTCCATTTGTCGGAGATTCTTAAGTGTGTCTTGTTGTTGGTCTTCTGAAACAACCTGGAAAATACGTTGTTTCTGATCTTCTATTGCATCGTCATATCTAAGCTCTAAAATCTGGTTAGCCCAATAAAAAGCAAGTTCAGTATCTTGGTCATGAAACAAACCTGATAAATCCCCAACGCGCTTTGGATCATTTTCCTGCTTCAGATTTCTTTGTGCCCAATCACCTCTGCCTTCATCGGGCTTCTTACCACCAACGCCACGAAATGCCATGAACACTTCAAACACACATTTTTCAAAAGTATATTTTCGTGTTGTTTTATCAGTGATGTACTCGGGCAAGGGCGCTGTCTTTCTAAAAGCAGAAAAAGCATTGAGCAGTACATTCGTATCCAAAAATACAACAAGAGGTTCCATGTAAACAATCCTTGCAACACTACACTAAACGTAAAATCAGCAGAGTTCCCTCTGCTGATTTTACTTCATCCGTTTAACTTACAGGCAACGGTTTATCATGCATTTTTTGCTTGATTCATCGCACCTTTTAAGCGAAGCGAATTGCTCACCACAAATACACTACTGAGGGCCATGGCCGCTGCGGCAAGCATCGGCACAAGCAGACCGAGCATCGCCACCGGAATCAGCACAATGTTATAGATGAACGCCCAGAACAGGTTCTGATAAATCGTGCGCATCGTCGCCTTGCTCAGTTGGATCGCCCGCGTCACACCGCGTAAATCTCCACTGACCAATGTGACATCCGACGCTTCAATCGCAATATCCGTCCCTGTCCCAATCGCGATGCCGACATGCGCTTGCGCCAAAGCAGGCGCGTCGTTGATGCCATCGCCCACCATCGCAGTACGTTTACCTTCTTCTTGCAAGGTTTTGACCACTTCCACTTTTTGATCTGGCATGACATTGGCTAACACACGGTCGATGCCCACTTCAGAAGCAATCGCATGAGCTGTCTTGGCATTGTCGCCTGTGATCATCACCACTTCGATACCCGACGCTTTCAGCGACGCAATCGCCTCTGCCGAGCCTGATTTGATCGCATCGGCAATCCCGAAAATACCGATCAACTGCCCATCCCGCGCGGTGAGGATCGCCGTCCGCGCCTGTTCTTGTAAGCTGTCAATTTGGGCTTGATGAGGCGTGAGGTCAATGCCGATGTCAGTCATGTAACGCGGGCTACCCACATCCACACGTTGCCCGTCAATCGTGCCATACACACCGCGACCCGCTTGGTTCTCAAACTGGCTAGGATGCGAAAGCGTCAATTTTTGCGCATTGGCATAATTCACAACCGCCTGCCCTAGCGGATGTTCGCTAGCGCGTTCGACGCTAGCGGTCAAGCGCACAAACTCATCTTGTGCCGTGTCGTTCAAGGGGATGATGTCCACCACTGCGGGTTCACCGCGCGTAATGGTTCCGGTCTTGTCGAGGGCGATAGCTTGTAAGCGGTGCGCATTTTCGAGGGCTTCGCTGCTCTTGAACAGAATCCCCATCTCAGCCCCGCGCCCCGTCCCCACCATGATTGCGGTAGGCGTTGCCAAGCCCAACGCACAGGGGCAAGCGATGACCAATACGGCGACGGTGTTGACCAAAGCTTGCGTAAAACCGACCTGCCCAATCAGCATCCAACCGAAAAAGGTGATGAGCGCAAGGACAAGCACAATCGGCACAAAGACCGCCGAAATTTGATCCGCCACGCGCTGAATCGGCGCTTTACTGCCTTGCGCCTGTTCAACCAAGCGGATGATCTGCGCAAGCATGGTTTCAGAACCCACGCGTTCGGCTTCGATCACCAAACGGCCATTTTTATTGATGGTCGCGCCGATGACACCATCCCCCACCTTTTTATTCACAGGCAAACTTTCCCCCGTGAGCATCGATTCATCGACAGAGGATGTGCCTTCAATCACAATGCCATCGACAGGCAGACGTTCGCCCGGGCGCACTAAGAGCTGATCCCCCGCTTCGATCTGGTCAACAGGTACTTCTACTTCAACCCCATTGACTAAACGGATAGCGGTACGAGGCGCAAGACCAATCAGTTTTTTGATCGCTTCGCTGGTTTTGCCTTTGGCACGCGCTTCTAATAATTTTCCGAGGGTGATCAGCGTCAAGATGACGGCGGCCGTCTCAAAGTAGACATGGTCGCCTACTCGATTCGGAATATCCGCAAACAACTCTAAAGCGATGCCGATTAAGACAACAACGCTATATAAATAGGCGGCCAGTGACCCCATAGCGATCAGCACATCCATGTTGGCGGTGCCGTTGCGTAACGACTTCCAAGCGCCCACCATATACTGCTTGCCTACAATCCACTGAACGGGGGTTGCCAACAAGAAGAAAACGAACGGCCACCCCTGCCATAGCAGGAAATTCCAGAAAGACGGCTCCACAGTAGATGCCATCGCCATGTTATGCGAAGGCTCTACAGCGGGCAGCGTCACCATGTAAATATCCCGCGCCATGCTGATGAGAAATAACGGTAAGGTGAACACAGCGCCTATTTTGATCAAGCGTTCCTGTTTGTGAATTTCGGCTTCACGCGCTTGACGTTCCGCGTCTTCAGGGGATTCTGCATTACTGAGGTCGAGCACGCCATAACCAGCGGCCTCGACTGCTTTGATCAGATCGGCGCGACGCGCCGCACCCGGAATGTAGCGAACGGTCGCTTTTTCAGTCGCTAAGTTGACATTGACATCCAATACGCCGTTAGGCTTTTTAAGCGCCCGCTCGACATTACGAACGCATGATGCACACGTCATCCCTGTGATCGGCAGGTCGATTGTGCCAACCGCGACCCCATAGCCTGCCCCTTCCACCTTTTCGATCAAGCTTTGAAGGGTGACCCCCTGCTCAGCTTGAATACTGGCTTTTTCAGTGGCGATGTTGACATTGACCTCCGCAACACCATCCGCTTTTTTGAGGGCGCGTTCAACATTACGAACACAAGCCGCACAGGTCATCCCCGTGATGGGAATTTCAATTTGATACTTCGAATTCGTCTCTACTGCCATTTGGCATACTCCACACTTCACAGCATTTCCTGCTGTTGCGTAAATTTATTCTCAACGTTTTCCGTTGTGGGTTCACTCAACTAAAATTAGCTTTAAGGATGTGATGGTTCGCTAAAAGTTTCGAGGATGGGACATTCTTCAACAGGGCGCGTCCCGCCCGGGCAATCATCAGCCAATTCGACCAATGTTTCTTTCATTTGCACCAGTAGCGCAATCTTTTGTTCCACCGTTTCAATTTTTGCTTGCACAATTTCACGCACATCACCACAAGTCGCCGCGCTATCGAATTTGAGGTCGAGCAGCACACGAATCTCATCAAGCGAAAACCCGACCGCTTGCGACTTGCGAATGAACTGTACCCGCGCAACGCTAGACGTTGGAAAAAGATGATAGCCTGACTCGGTTTGAGTACCTGCCGAAACCAACCCCATCCGTTCGTAATAACGAATCGTCTCACGATTCACACCACAGAAATCCGCAAGTTTTCCGCGTGTCAACCATGCTTCTACAGGTTGATTTTGTTCCGCAGGTGCAAAAGTTTTTCCGAGTGTTGTCATGGTCACATCCTCTCACGCTCTAGTTTAAACCCTGTACGCGGGTACAAGGTCAAGCCTTTATTATGAGAGTTGGTGGAAAGGGGTTTTCTTACGATGCCGAATGTCATCATTTAGGGAAAATAGAGAGAAATAAATAGAGGTCTGGGAATCTCCAAACCTCTATTGAATATATTCTTACTTTGATCTACGGGGTTACGATTGGCAAGCCACTGCAATCACCCGACACTTGGATGGAGCTGCCAAACAAGCTGGTTTGTACCCAAGCGTTGGCGTAATTGGTTCTCCACCATGAATTGTCGGCTAAGCGACCTACAGGAATCAACTGACCGCCTGCTTGTATCTGATCTTGCAAATGGTCGATCAATTCCACCGGAATGACATACACAAACGAAGGTTGGAGGACGTTGAGTAAGCAAGGCCCGCTGGGGGTCGCTGTCGGCTGGGGTGGTGGTTGGGTTGGTTGAACCGGTGGCGCTGTGGGCGCTGGTGGTTGGGTCGGTACGGCTGTAGGTGGCAGTGCGGGCGGAATATTCACGGGTAAGTTCGCACAGTCACCATCGGCAACCACGACGCTCACAGCAACCCATCCATTTAACCCGTTGTAGGTGACATTGTAGAACAAACCGCTTGGTGAAATACCGATCACCTGTGCGCGTTGACTCACCGGTAAAGCGCCCAAAATCGGGGCGGCAGTGCTATCTGATTGGCGAATGTTCACACTTCCCTGAACCCCAGGCACAACAAAACATCCGTCGGTGACTTCGGTAGGCACAGTGGCAACTGTAGGAAGGATTTCACTGCTTCCAACACAATTGTTCAGCGCGACGGTCGTCAAACATACGGTATATCGTTCAGGGGATGCTGAACCGCTGTGTGTGACCGTGAGTTGGAAGTTACTATCGCCTGCAGGGATGCGTAAACGCGCCCCAGTATGGTCAGCGGTGATGCGGGCGGTAGAAATTCCCAACGTGGTATTGGTCAACTCCACAAGGGAACCGTGTTCTGTGATCAGGCTATCCACATACAGATAGAGGGGTTCAGCAATTGCATCAAAGGTGTACAACCCAAGTGGGTTGAGGGAATCAACTTGCCCGTTCACACCGACGTGAAGCACCAATTCCAAGCTCGGAACGGCGATTTCGGTTTCCAACACAATGATCACTGAGGCGACATCAGCGGTGATTTGGGATGCGCCGACGCGAATTTCATAATCCCCCGCAGGTAAAAGGGTGGTCAAACGAATTAAGGTTTCTGAGGATGAAATCAATTCAGAAACGACAGTGCCATTTTGGGTAATTTGGATGCGTGGTAAACCGCCCGCGCCAATCACTTGGAATGTTGCCGTGCGGCTTTCAGGCAAATTATAGTCAAACAATGCTTCATCGGTATCAGTTGTGAATTGAACAGCGAGTGCTTGGCCTAAAATAATCGGCGTTCTTTCTTGTGCGAAAAGAGCGATTGGCGTAACCGCCAATAACATCACAAGAATTAACCATAAGAAATTTCGCTTCAACATGATTTTTTACTTCTACCTTTCATTATGCTGAACCTTGATACAGGTTTCAGCAGGACACATAATGTCGTTAAGGATATAACAAATACACATTGAAAACTTGTTAATAAGCGATAAAAACGCAGGCAATTCGCTGGTTTGAGCGAAGAAACTTTTATAGATTTTTTTGAATTATGAACGTGATGGCCGTAGGCTAAGATCAAATACAGCCGAGCGTAACCCCCGATTTTCAATCACAAAGGTATAGGTATCCGCTTGGGTATTGATCGGGACGTCTTGCAGCGCCGCCGTAAAATCGGTGATCTCTGTGCCTTCGAGCGCGTCCGACTGACGCAAGAACAGTCGCGCGCGGTCCATCGCCAAATGAATGAGGAATTCGGCGCGGTTTAACCCTGTCGCAGTGTAGTAATTGGACAAATTCACCGTGACCGTAATCGACTGGCCTACGGGAATTTCAACCGTGCGGTCTAAGCTGGGCTGGCATTGAAAGTCCAATACATAATGTCTGGGGTTAATTTCAACCCCGTACCCGCTCCGCGTCAAACATTGATACAACGGGGTCGTTTGGCGTGCGGTCACCACACCCACCATGCTGAACACGCTCAAGAGTAAGACAAGGATTAGATTTTGTCGGTTCATTTCACCACCTCATAAAGTTCTAGCAAGACCCCTCCTGTACTTTTTGGGTGGACAAACGCATAGCGTCGCCCATCCGGACGGGTTCTTGGGGTCTCATTAATCAACTCGACGCCTTTTTCTTGAAGTTGGCGTAAGGCGTCGTCAATATCTTGGACTTCAATGCACAAATGATGTAATCCCGCCCCTTTTTTAGCAAGATATTTCGCAACCCCGCTGTCCTCTGTAAAGGGTGAGATCAATTCAACTTCGCTTTCCCCTACAGGCAAAAAGGCGATGTCCACAGCTTCGCCTTCATTATGTTCCACATGGTGTAAGGGCAGACCTAAAGCATCTCGCCAAAAGGTCAATGCTGAATCTATATCTTCTACAACAACCGCAATATGATTGATTTTAATGGGTGGCATACTTACTCCTGACAATAAGCCTTAGGTATGTACAAAGAATAACCCAAAAAGTACGCTTAAGTTTTGAGGATTTTCAGAAAAGAAAGTAAGGTTAAGATAATGACCGACTCTCCCTCATCAAAGGCGCTGAGCCAACAACAGTTTGGAAGCCATGCCGAAAACTACGTAAAAAGTACGGGGCACGCCAAAGGCGCAGAGCTTGATTTATTCTTGGAGTGGGCATCCCCACAACCAGACTGGCACATGTTAGATGTCGCCACAGGGGGCGGGCATGTGGCACTTAAGTTTGCCCCCCATATCGAGCATATCATTGCCAGCGACCTCACCCCTGCCATGTTGGAAAAAGCCAGCGAGTTCATTCAAAGCCAAGGGATTCAGCACATCCAGTTTCGCCAAGCCGACGCTGAAAAACTCCCGTTTGAGGACGGTCAATTTGATTTGGTGACGTGTCGCATCGCCCCGCATCATTTTGAGGACGCATTCCGTTTTATGCTCGAGGTGGCGCGGGTTTTAAAACCGAATGGCATCTTCTTGTTGCAAGATCATGTGTTGCCCGAAGACGATAAAGCGGCACGGTACATCGACTCGTTCGAGCGCCTGCGCGACCCTAGTCATCACCGCGCGTATGCAGAATATGAATGGCGCGGGATGTTTTTAGATGCAGGGTTAATGGTTGAAGCGACTACCCTCATCAACCGTGAAGCCTCACTGGTCACTTGGGCGGAACGTATGGGCTGTGATGCGGACGTCATCCAACGCTTACAGATTTTGCTTTACCAAGTCCCAGAAGCGGCCAAAGAATGGATCAAACCGCGCGCGGTAGGCACGCCCGACGCGACCTTCTTGCATCAGTACATCATCCTCAAGGGACGTAAGCCTGCCTAGAAGTTGATTAAAAACGGCTGACAGTAGTTACAAAACGTCTAAAAGCGCTTGCGCCGCGCTCGGTGGCCCGCCTAAAGAGGCCAAGTCCTGCGCGAGTTGTTTTGCAACTGCTGTCACTTTTTCATCCCGCGCTATCGCGCTGACGCCTTGAAACAACATCCCCTGTTTGACATCGTGAGCGGTCAAACTCAGGCCGACTTTGACCTGCGCAATCCGCCGAGCATTACCGCGTTGATCAGCGGCGTGTGGCACAGCAATTTGCGGAATCCCATATACCGCCGCCGCATGGGTGGTCCCCATCCCGCCATGATGAATCATCAATTGAACGCGGGGCAGTAGATGACGGAAATCGACAAAATTGAGTAAGCGTGTCGCTTTTGGCAAGGCGGTGATAAGTTTGGCTTTTTCTTCTGGCACAATCGGATGGCTGCCTAACGCAATCACGGGTAGTAACCCCGCCCGCGCCGACGCTTGCGCCGCCCAACTATAAAAGCCGAGATCGCCCGCGAAGGTCGTCCCCAAGGTGATGAATGCCAGCGGTGTTTCAGGGGCGATTTGTTGCAACCACTGCGGGGGCGCATCTAACGGCGTTTCAGGCATCCCGCCGACGAACAAGTTTTGATCTAGTAGAAAAGGCGCTTCGGCTTGGTACCAATACGCATTGAAATAGCTGATGTGTAAATGAGGACTCAAAATAGAGGGCGTCGGCCCATTTGCAAAGTTACTTCCGCTGATCTGAAAACGTTCACATAAGCGTTGTAAACGGTCTTGGCTCTCTTGTCCTAACGACTTTTGCACAGGAAAGAGATGTTCTTCCTGTAAGTCCTGCATCCCCACCCAACCGCACACGCTCAACGGGGTTTCCAAAAATTCGGCGGCAAGGGCTGATGCTGTCAAAAAGGGATCGGTCACGATCATATCCGGTTTGCCGATGCGCTCGCTCAAGGCGATCAAGTGCGTCACCGCTTCACCGACTAAATCTTCGCTCAACCATGTATCCAATGCACGACGATACCGTAACATCACCGCTTCTTGTGGGGGCATTTTAGTGACGTCTGGCGCGGGGGGCGGGGGCCATAACCAGCCCGTTTCAGGAATCGACTCAAACCGAACCCCTGCTGAACGAATCACTGGCGCGAGTGATTCGCCACTCACCCAAATCACCGTATGACCTAATGCTTGTAATGCCTGTGCTGTTTTTAAAAACCCGCCCCAATCGGTATGGCTAAATAACGGGGCAGAAACAAACCAAAAAACCTTCGTCATGAACTCGCCTTCTTTAACCAAGCAGGAATCGCCTTTGCTTGGGGGGAATGTAGGATCGTGTAAAAATGCACCGCGCTATCCCATGCGGTTTGCGCTTCTTCAAGTCGGCCTTGTGCCCCCCGCAGTTCGCTTTCAGCGCTGGCGGCCTCGGCCTGCATCCGTCGGGATTCTGCACGGCGTACCGTATGTAACGCCTCAGAAATCAGCGTCTCTGCCTTCTCTAACTGATCTAAGTGGATACACACCCGCGCCAGCGCGATCAACGTTTGCGCGTACAGGTTGATACTGCCATGCACCCGCGCACCTTGTAACGCTTCTTCCGCATAAACCAAAGCCGTTTCCGCCTCTTTTAAGCTCAACAACGTTAAGGCGAGGTTCGCTTTAAATTGGGCTTCCCAAAATGGCTGGTTGAGGGGGGTGATTTGTTCCAGCGCTTTTTCGTGATATTGACGCGCTGTTTCATGCTCTGAAAGCGCGTCGTAAGCCAACCCAAGATTATCCGTCTGGATGCTATTCAAGAGGGTTAACCCTGCTTCTTGGCTTTCCCGAAGCGCAGGTTCTAAAACTGCGATTGCACGGCGGGGTCGTCCTAACAAGATCAATACCCACGCCCAATTATTATTGCGTGCGCCCGCTTGTTCTAAAGATTCGAGGCTGGTCGCAAACTGCATCGACTGGGTGAAAAATGCCTCTGCCGATTCGATGTCGCCATGTTCCGCAAAAACATTCGCCGCGTTCGACAAGACCAACCCGCGCGTTTCAATATCATATTCAGGCACACGGCTCATCAATTCTAAAGCGCGTTCGGTGTCTTTCATCGCCCGCGACGTTTGCCCCATAAAACGGCGAATATTGGCCAGGTCGGTGAGCAAACGTGATACTTGGGAATAATTGTTATCCGCCTCGAACAACGTGACGGCGCGCGTCCATACGGAAATCGCCTCGTTAAATTGACGCGACCGCATATAGATCAAGCCTAAATCCCGCTGAAACAGCGCCTCTGTTTTATCTAGACAACCGAGCGTGTTATGTTCACGGATGTAGCTCAAGCCCCGTTGATAGTATTGCATCGCTTCCGCAGTTTGCCCCAACGCTGAGGATGCCGCCCCTATCCAACGTAAAGCCTCGAGATTTTGGCTTTCATCTTCACCTAAAATACTTTGTAAGTGCTCAATCGCTTGTGGATATTCTTGTGTCGCATAATGGATCAAGGCCTGCTCAAACCGAGCGCGTCGTTTGAGGTCAGCATCCTCTAACTGAGACGCCATAGCCAACGCAATCTTCACAGGGGTTCGGGAAAGTTCCGGTTCACCACGCAAACGAAACGCTTCGCTTAAACGCAGAAATGCCCGTGAAATGTCAGGGGAAGGTGGTTGGCTTTGATAGTCTTTCAACGCCCGTTCTAAATGGGTGCTCGCATCAAAGTAACGCCCTTCGTTCAACGCGAAGGTGCCTAGTTCAACCGACCATAAATATTCGTACTTGCGGTATTGCAGGTGTTCCGCCAACTGTAACGCACGTCCGAACGCCTTGCGCCCTTCAGCTTCACGCCCCTCTTGAATCAGCGCTTGACCGTAGAGGCCTAAAAAGTACACACTCGCTTCAATATCACTATTGGAATTGAGCTTAGGCAGTGCCGTCTGTAAGAGCGTGATCGCGTAAGCGGCGTTTCCTTCTTGTAGCGCGAGTTGTGCTAACTGACAGCTCGCCCGTCCCTCACCGCTGATAATCCCCGCATGATGAGCGATCTGCTGTGCTTCTTCAAAATGGAGGCGCGCGTTAGTCGTATCCCCTTCGGCATTGGCAACTAAACCTGCCATAATTTCGGCATAGGTTTTGGGAAAGCCTTCCAGCAATAAGGCGGCTAACGCCTTGAGTTGACCTAGCGCTTGTTTCGCCTCATCAATGCGCTCGGCATCTAATAAAACTTCGGCTTTACGAAAGATCAGCGCGAATTCAGAAAGTGGGTCGGCATCCACATGTTGATGAATATTATCTAGCAGTTGAACAGCACGATCATAATCGCCCGCAAAACGGGCTTTGCGCGCCTGTTCGACTTGTGTTGCCATGTGAGAGGAGTAAGCGGGTAAGTCACCCTGAAACCAACGTGTGATTTTATCTTTTACATTCATAAATGAAGTGTTTTTTCACTTTCATCAAACTACAAGATTTAGCTTAGAATAATCTCTGTTGCGATTTCTATTGACTTTGCACTTGGCAACAAAACCTTCATGACATGGAAGTATAAATGATCTCAAAATTTTCTCGAATTCATCTGCTTTGGGTGCTTCTGATTCTCTTTATTGTCGGCATCGTGCTTTTGGTCGCCCCACTTGTGTTCATGCAACCCGCAACGGTTGATGTGATCAAGCCACCCGCACAGATCCATTTTACTGCAAATCAAGGAACGATTATTTTTCCTGATGAATGTGTGGATGTGACATGGGTTGTCAACCAAATCAGCGAAATTTATATCAACGGCATCCCTGAAATTGGCGCAGGCAGTCGTGAAATTTGCATCACCGCTGAAGAAACCCCAACCATGCAGGTGATTTTTACCGATAACAGCAGCGAAACGTACTCACTTCCAATCACCATTTTAAGCCGTGAACCGCGCACATGGGTGATTGTCGGTGGGTTGATCACTCTCGCTATCCTGAGCGTGTTGATCTTTCTCGCCCCAAATGATGAACGTAAACGTGGCTCTCGCAGTTGGGTGCGCAAAATCGCCATATTCATGATGCAAATGAGCATCGGCATTTTTGTGTCGTTATTCGTCGTCGAGCTAGGGTTACGGTTTTATTTCCGCACTTTTGGGTCAGTGGCAGAACAAGCCGCCTATGTCTACAGCCGTGAAGAAATCAACGCCATCACCCCTTATTTGATCCTCCTGCCCGGCGTTGATTATGGACTTTCAGCAGAACATCCCGAACATAATCAGCTCGGGTTTCGGGGGGAAGAAATCACTGTCCCGAAGCCGGCTGGGGTTTTCCGAATTGTGACTTTGGGCGGGTCTACCACGTATGGCACGTCAACCGCCGTAGACACCACCTACCCCGCATATTTGCAAGACATCCTACGTGACACCTACGGCTATACGCAGGTAGAAGTGGTCAATGGAGGGGTTGCGGGATACACCACCTTCAATACATTGGTCGATTTTCAGTTTCACATTTTGCCTCTCGAACCAGATTTAGTCATTTTCTATCACGCCGGAAATGACATCCTCACCCGTTCGGTAACGCCGGAATGTTATGCGGGTATGAATCCACTTTTGGGGTTAGACCCACGCGGACGTGTCGGCGCAGACCGACGTAACGAACCGATTCCGATCAGCACAATTTATCGACTGGTCGCGATTACGTTGGGCTGGATGCCCAACCCCGCTACAAACGATGGCTTGTTCAATTTTGCCTCGGTGACGTGCGGTGATGGCGTTCCCCGCACGAATGCCGAAAACATCAGCCTCAACCCGCCTGTCTATTATGAACGCAACTTGATGAGCGCCATTGGTGTTGCGCAAATTCACAATATTCCGATGATGCTTCCTACGTGGGCCTACTCTGAAATTTCGGATGAGGCGCTTCCCCATTGGCGCGAAGCCGTTGCCGAACATAACGCGATCAACCGAGAACTTGCGGAAACTTACGATCTGCTGTTTTTAGATTATGCAGAACTTGCGCCACAATCCGAAGACTATTGGGCGGACTATGTGCATATGAATGGAGCGGGTTCTCGGCATCAAGCAGAAGCCTTTGCCGAATACCTCATCAGCACAGGGATATTTGAGGGGACTACACAGCAGGAAAACCCGTAGACGGTATAATGGGCGTATAAAATATCACTAAAGAGAGGAATTTTTCTGATGAAGCGACTGTCTATGCTTTTTGGTCTACTCATAAGCATCATCGTGCTATCTTTCTCATGGTCAGTTTCAGCCCAAACCCTCTGGGAAGCGATTCTCTATAGTGCCAACACTGGAATTATCACTCGCTTAGATGCCAACGGTGACATCTTATACAATGAACTTTTACCTGTGAGCACAAGCGTAACAGGTCAACCCCCTATGACGATTGCCGTTTCACCACAGGGGAATTACATCCTCTACCTGGATGCCAATAACACGTTATTCCTCTATTCAGCAGAGACACGGGCTGTGTTATTGCAATATCCCCTTCCCGCAAACGTCAGCGCGTTTTTGGGCGCTCATCCTTTCAATTTTGATGAGAGCCGTTTCGGTGTCGGCTATATCAATCATGACACGTATGATCAATGGGCGATGCTCGTTTTTAATAGGGCCGACCTCACCCTGCCCCCGACCACGTTGACGCATACCGATCCCGTTGTGATGAGTGCCGGACTAGAACCCTATCGTGTACCCGTGATTGGTCAAATCACAGGGGATGATGTGTATTTCACCATGATCGCCATTGGTGACTCGATCCTCAATCCCAGTTACATCTGGAACATGGCGACGCATACCATCACCCCGACGTATGCCTATCAAAATGCAGTGTCTAGCGCACTTTTCACCACAGGCGAAGTAATTTCTGCCACTCAAAATATGAACTTTGCTTTTGCCCCCAGCGCGGATGCGTTCCCGATGTATCAACTGAACGCGCTAGAAGTTTATGATCCCACAATCCGCAGTTACTTCCCCTTCTATCATGATGCCAACGTGAGCTTTTCAATGCCGGTTTTCATCGAAGATGGTCGTCGGATTCTCGTCGGCACTTATGATGGAGTGAGCCATTTACGTTTGCTTGGGCGTGATGGCACGCTCTTTGGGGAATGGGAACCAACGACATCCGCCGTTTATCGCTATGCAGGTGTCTCTGACGGATTCCTGTTTCTTGCAGAAGAAGACCCCGCCAGCGCGCGCGGAACCGATTCCACCACACTCTATGCTGTGACCACCACAGAGGCGCTCGCATCACCGTTTGATAGCACTACGACGGAATTGCTCGGCAGACCGATCTATGACACCCCGCGCGATGAAACCTTGCGGATTCTATGGACAAGTGGCGCGATCACCGCGCCGACGGGTCTCGTCCCCTTTCAACAACTAGCGCCACCCATCAGCGATTTAATGACGGCATCGGTCGCACCAACAGCAACGGCAATTCCTGTTTTCTCAAGCAGTTCAGCCATTGATGCTGCCACCCAAGCCATCATTGACCGCGCGGGTTGCGCCAGTATGGAACCCGCAGTTGCAGGTGAACTCGCCATCGAAGGCGGAACGTTCATCGCCAACAATTGTTATTTAGTCAGTCGCGGACAAACGGTACTGGTAACATGGAATAATGGCCCAACCACACGCGGAACAGGATATTTGGAATTTGCCACGTATGGGGAATTGGCAGAACGTCAAGATATCGTGCGTGTCGATGATAATTTAGGCGACGGCATCAATTTTTCGTGGACAGTTCCGGCGTATTTCTCTGACTGGGCAGAGTTTTTTGTCATCGGCTATTTGAATGATACAGGGGAAAACCTCTCGTCATTCACACGCTTGATTTTTGCGCCGATTGGCGCTGAATCTGTCGCGCCGATCACGGACAGCGCGCCCACAATCCAATGTCCCGGCGCACAAGTATCACGGCTTGCGATTGGTGATACAGCGCGAGTGACGCCGGGTGTTCCAAATACCCTACGAGCGGACGCATCCACCAGCAGTACAGCGTTAGGGTCAATTCCGGGTGGGGACATGTTCATCGTGATCGGCGGGCCTCTCTGTGCAGAGGGCTTCGCTTGGTATCAAGTCAATTACAACGGCATCATCGGTTGGACAGCCGAAGGGAACGCCAGCGAATATTGGGTTGAACCCATTCGCTAAATCAAAAAGCCCTCATCTTGAGATACAGATGAGGGCTTTTACTGTAAATTCATATCACAGGGTATTGGGTTTGGGCTTTTGATTCTTCATGAAGGCAATCAACATTCTACGCTGTCGGGTTCTTCTCGCCTGCGCGGATCGCTACATTCACACGGTTTTCTTTTGGGGTGATCGGGCAAGACCAGCCTTCACTATAGGCACAGTAAGGGTTATAGGCGAGGTTAAAGTCCACACGAAAACGCGTTTCGCTCAGCGGTTCGGGTTCTAAATAACGTCCGGCAGGGTACGTCTCCACTCCAGAATTTGCGTCAACAAACGGCAAAAAATAGCCATGAGGCGCTTCATAAATGGTGAGCGTCACCGCTTCCCCATTCACTTGAAATGTGAACCGTCCATAACGTTGATAACGGCGTAGTTCATTGGTGGTTGTCGTGATCAAGATTTCTTGATCTTGCTCTACAAGTTCAACGTCTACGACTAAATCCAATTGAGGGTTCACAGGGTAATAATTTAACCCCTTAAATGTGAGTTGTTGTGCTTCGGTTAACGGCGCATCTTCACTCATCTTGAAGTACGCATCTTTTTCGCGACGAAGGGCTTCATAATTCATGAGTTCAACTTCCCTATCCAAACAAATTCAAAAGAGAGCCAACGCAGATATGCTGACTCTCTTTTAGGTGCAATCATAGCGCAAGTTCTTACGCAGGTTCGCTATTTTCGACAAATGACTTCAGACCGCCATTAAGAATATTCGTCCAGCCTTCGCGAAAATTTTCAGGAGCGAACATGTCGCCCGCGTCTTTGAATACTTCTAAGTTCGAATGGGTCAGACGGACAGTTGTCTTTTCGCCTTCAGGGATCAGTTCCCACGTAACCTGTGATTTTCCCTGTGCATAATCAGGCTGTGACCATGAATATTGCAACATTTTCAAGGGGTCAACGTCAGTCACTTCGATGACATGCAAAAACTGTTTCTGGCTCGACTCATAAAAGCGAAATGCGCGTCCAACTTCAGCTTTGAAATTTTGGATATTGAAAAACCACTGCGGGACTTGATGTGGGTTGGTCAGCGCATCCCATACTTTTTCAGGTGAGGCATCACAACGGGTTTCTACCACAACAGGTTCAAAAGACATGCTATTCGCTCCAACGGATCAAACAGAACATTCTTTCTATTATAGCATAAGGGGATGAGAGTGAGGTTGTAGAAAAAGCGGAGAAGGAGGGATTCGAACCCTCGATGGCTGTTACACCATACCCGTTTTCGAGACGGGCCCGTTCAACCACTCCGGCACCTCTCCAATGGTGCGGTATTATAAACATGAGAACGCTTTCGGGTAAATCCCGAATATCTATACCCCGCGAGAACATCCCATAAAACGAGATTTATAACTCGGTTCGTTTATCTCTGCGCCATGTGGGTATAATCAAAGTATTCTACTGGGCCACACATAAGGCGTAAGCGTATGGCAATACGGGTAAGACAAGCGGTTCTGGATGATGTCATTGCAATTAACCGCTTATATTTAGAGCGCATCAGCGTTTGGCAGCGCTTAACCAAAGAGGGGTTGGTTGAAAACGTCCCCTATGAACAGTTGAGCTTATACGAACGTTGGCTACATGGTGGCGCGTGGATGAGCATCGAAACCGGCTCTATTTACCTCAATCACCTGCTGTTAGGCGCGGGCATCCCCTACGTTGCTGTGTTACCTGAAAACGGCCATGATCGTGTTGTAGGCTACGCCGAAGCGTACATCAATAACGAACCCGAACCGTTTGGCATGCACTTACACCTTGCCCATATCGTCCTTGAGCAAGCGTCAACTACGCTGGCGATTGCGTCTGCAAATGCGCTGTTGGACGCTGTGATTCAACGCGGTGCACAATTAAAATGCCAGCGCGTGACGATTAACCAAATTGATACGGACCCTGCATGGGAAGCAGCTCGTCATCGGTTTGAAACCACCCCTTTACCCACTGTGCGACGCTATTCTGTCTCTGCGCGGACGGGACAGGGGTTTTACCGCGCGAGTGATCTGGCTGACACGAACGCGATGCAAGTCAGCGGGTGGGCGATGCCCATTGGTCGCCTCACCAGTTCACGGCATCAATGGGAAACCCTGATGCCCCGCATTTGGGATACCCTACCTGAAATACGCGCTCAACGCATCCACCGCATCAAATTTGCGGCGGGAACGATTGAAGCCTTCATCGTTTGTCGCCAGCGGATGCACGACCCTCGTTCTGCCGACATTTCAGGATGGATGCCCAAATTACTCCCTCCGCAGATGGTCATCGCCTTGCGCGATTGGGCGCATCGCGAAGGGTATCGAACCTTATGGTTTGATGTCCTTGAAGACCAAGCAAGCGCTTTAGGGCCAGATGCCGAAGCCGATGTGTTGACCCTTCAAACCAGCGCTCTCACGCTCACCGGATAGGAAATACAATATGCCCGTCTATGACCCCAACCAAGTTGAATATTCGATTGTGAATGGCAATGTGCAGGTGATTCAAGATCAAGGTCGGGCGATCAACGCATATTTGGCGCATCCAGATTCTGGAGGAAAGTTTTCGGCCATCGCGCTCATTCATGATTGGTGGGGGCTGACAAATTTTGAGCGTCGTTTAGCCAATACGCTCGCTCAGCTTGGCTATTATGTGCTCGTCCCTGACTTGTTTAATGGCAAAACCGCGCAAACCCCCAAAGAAGCGCTCGGCTTGATTAAAAACTTAGGCACGCGCAGTTTTGCCCAAGTGCGCTTGTGTTTAGAGACGTTAGAAAACCACACCCGTTCAAACAGTTTAGTCGCGGCAGTGGGGTTCGGTATGGGCGGAACGCTGGCTTTTGAAGCGGCCTTACGTGTAGCAGAGCTAGAAGCCGCCGTCGCTTTTTATGGCTTTCCAGAACGCAACTGGGGGAAATACATGCACGCCACCACGCCGATCTTGGCCGTTTATGGCGACCAAGAACCGCACGTTCCGCAACGTGATATTGAACAATTAAAGTCCGAATTTGCGATGACGACCAAAGTCCAGCACGAACTGCTCATTTTAAACGGCGTCGGTCGGGGGTTTATGCAAGTGGATACCGCCGCTCTGTCGGCAAAACCTTCACCTAGTCGTATTGCCACTAACCATTTATTGACCTTTTTAAGTAAGCATTTACGCGCTTAAAAAGTCCATATAGTCAGAAGCTACTTCAAGAAAAATCATGACACAGTGTGAAGTCCTCATCTTTGAACATCTGAAATATCAAACGGGTTGGGACCTGCAAAATCAACTGGTGGCAGAACGCCAAGCGGGGGGGATAGACCGCCTGCTGTTGGTTGAGCACCTGCCCACCTATACGTTAGGCACGTCGGGTCACATGAGCAACCTGCTTCTGTCTGAAGAAGAATACACCAAACGCGGGATTGATGTTGTACAGGTTGATCGCGGTGGGGATATTACCTATCATGGCCCAGGGCAAGTGGTCGGCTATCCAATCATCCAACTTTCCCGCGAACACTTCCGCACCAACGTGGTCGGCTATGTTCGCGATATCGAAGAAGTGATCATTCTGACGCTGGCGGATTACGGCATCAAGGGGAAACGAATCTCAGGCTTGACGGGTGTTTGGGTGGATACAGCGCGCGGGGAGGAAAAAATCTGCGCGATTGGCGTTCGCGTCAATGTCAAAGCCATCACCAAACACGGGTTTGCCCTCAATGTGAACACTGACCTCAGCTATTTTGAGGGCATCATCCCGTGCGGGATTGAAGATAAAGGGGTGACCAGCCTTTCAGCGTTGCTGGGTCACGACATCGACCTTGATGAAGTCCGCAGTCAAATCACTTTTTATTTTGGCGAAGTGTTCGGCTACGAAATGATTCACCACGTCCCAAACTGAATGGGAAATTGTGGATTGATTTGATAGTTGGAGGGAAGCAGACTCCAGATTTTTTCTGGGGGCAAGCGCAAAAATTCTTCCGCCATCGTCATAGTTTCCATTTGGTCAGGGTAATATTGGGATTTCCAACGTAAATACGGCGCTACGATAGGACGCGCCAGCCGTATCTCCTCGATGAACATGCGCCCAACCGCGCCTGTATGCTCGACATAATCAACCTGACGGAAGGCTTGCAACATTTTTTCTACATCATACCGAACACGGCGAAAAGTCGGCGTCCAGCCCGCTTCTGAACTATCTAAGATCATATAGTTCGCCATCGGTTGGCCGTCCAAGGGGATACCCACCGCCCCCGGGTTGAAGATGCGCAATGAACGGTCATCAAAGTGTATGGTGCGGTCGAGCTGTAGATGTGTATGCCCCACGATCAAAAAATCAGGCTTGATCATGCGCCCTAATTCAACCAAACGCTTTTCAGAAGTATAACGGGCGATGCCATCCCAAGGGGAACCGGGCACGCCATGCGTGACAAAAATTGGCGGGGTGTCGCGAAACCACAGCGTCAATTCGTCCGGCAAAGACGCGATGTAATTCACCCATGACGGCGCGATATGCGCATTGAGCCAACGGGGTAACGTGTACTGGCTCCAATTTTCGGGCGCGTGCGCCGTTTCATGATGGAGCAAATAGAACTCATGATTTCCCGAATCACCGCCCAATGATGTTGTTGAATAATCGCTAACACTTCCACTGAGAAGGTGCCGACGCTGATCGAGTCACCGACGACAATCACTTGGTCAAAATGGAACTGTTTCATATCTTCTAGCACTGCTTCTAACGCGGGTAGATTGGCATGAATATCGGCCAAAAATGCAAGTCGAGTCATGAATTTTTCTTCCGTTGACGCCCTGCTTCAAATAAAAAAATACCCGTGCTGATCGCCGCATTCAGCGACTCCGTCGCATTTGCCATCGGAATAGAGACGGTATGATGCGCGAGGGTTTCAGCTTCAGGGCTTGCGCCATGCGCTTCACTGCCAATAATCAGCGCGTAGGGTTCTTGCCATGCCACTTCGTCATAGGCAAAATCCGCCACCATGTCCGCCAAGTAGATTTTTAAAGACTGACAGTACACGGCGATGCGCGTCCAACTGGCTTCGACGATGGGCAAGCGCAAGTGTGCCCCCATGCCCGCGCGCACCACTTTAGGGTTGTACGCATCGACACACCCCGGCGAAAGTAGAACAATCTGCACGCCTGCCGCGCCCGCAGTCCGTAAGATCGTGCCCAAATTTCCCGGGTCGCGAATGTTATCTAAGATGAGCGCTTGGGTCAGCGGTGACGTGACCTGTAATTCGGGGATAGGGAACACCCCCACCACGCCCTGCGGTTGTTCGGTACTGCTCACTAACTTGATAATTTCGGGGGTAACCGCCAATGCTTCCTGCGCGCCAAACGCTTCAGGGGTCAATAACTCAGGATCATAGAAGATGAAGTCGGGCGGAAAGCCAGCAAGAAGCGCGTCGCGAACCAACCGCACCCCTTCCAAGATCATACGATTGTCTTTCGTGCGAATCTTCGCTTGTGTTTGTAACTGTTTGGTGTATTTCACACGTTCGTTTTGAGGGCTAACAATCATTCATTCACCTCGTACTGCAAAATGCAACTTCCTATGCTTGATTATAGTCAAATAAAAAAGGCGCTCAGGGAAGCGCCTCAATTACATACATAGGTTGTTTTACTGCCAACAGACCAACCAAAATTTATTGGTTTTGTTGGGACAGCGCAGCCAGCTTTTGGAAAGTGCCAGAATCACGAACTGCGATGTCTGCCAGTGACTTACGATCCAATTCAATGCCAGCTTTCTTCAACCCAAACATGAAACGGCTGTAGTTCAAGCCATTGATGCGGGCGCCTGCATTGATACGAACGATCCACAAACGGCGCAAATCGCGACGGCGTGCTTTACGATCACGGTAGGAATACCATAAGCTCTTGAGCATGGCTTCATTGGAACGGCGGAACAGACGTCCACGAGTTCCCCATTGACCAGCGGTGAGCTTCAAAACTTTCTTATGACGGCGACGGCGTGTAAAGCCTGTCTTAACTCTTGCCATTGTATTTCAACTCCTGACAGAAAATAACCCAGTTGAGGCAATTCAACCACAAGCTGGGTCTAGAATGCATTTGCGATATGGTGCGTAATTTACACAGGTGGGTTCTGTTTGTACAGACCGAGATATGGTGCTAAGCGCTTAATACGTTTAGCCATTGACGGGCTAGAAACAACAATCACCTTATTCAAGGCATTCAACGCACGTTGGGAACGGCGACGACGAAAGTGTGTCTTGCCGCCTTTAGTACGCACAATCTTGCCAGTGCCGGTCATACGAAAACGTTTGGCAGTTGCCTTATGTGTTTTAAGTTTATATTTCTTGCCCACAATTCATCTCCTCGTCACGTGTTCACACCCCATAGGGTGTTGAACCGTCTATACAATATAGTCTTCAGGAATCATTTCGTGCTGGTTGAACGGGGGCGGGTTCCAGCGTCGAATGAGTTTATTTCTTTTTTGCTTCGCTTGCAGGGGCTAACACCATTAACATAGTGCTACCTTCCATGCTTGGAGACTGCTCGATGATAGCCACATCGCTCAGTTCTTTGGCGATATTATCAAGACGTGTACGTCCAATATCCGAGTGGGCGATTTCACGACCACGGAAACGGATACGAACACGCACTTTCATGCCGTCACCAATCCAGCGGCGAGCATCCCGTACTTTAAATGATAGGTGGTGATCAGAAGTTTTAGGATGAAGCTGAATTTCCTTCACTTCGATCTGTTTTTGTTGCTTACGGGCTTTACGCTCCTTACGCTGTTGTTCGTAAAGGAACTTACTAAAATCCATAATACGGCAAACTGGCGGGTCGGCATTGGGTGAAACTTCAACAAGGTCTAAGCCTCGTGCTTCAGCCATATCCAGCGCGGTATTCAAAGAAACAACCATGTTTTCTTTGCTATCGGTAATCAACCGAACTTCGCGCGCGCGAATTTGTCCGTTAATGCGATAAGTATTTTCTGAGGAGCTTATAGCAGTAACCTCTCAATCAAAACGTCGGGTTTTCGACTTTTTATAGAACAAAAGAAACGCCACCCAGTCCAAAATCTTGTTTCATTCTACAAGTCTTTTGTGGGTTTGGCGAGAGTGAAAAATTATATCACAGGGTAAATTTTCACTGCAAGCGGAGATTTTTATCTCAAGGAAAAATTTATTTGAAATGCTAATCTACAAACCCCTCCTCATAAATTGCAGGGGAGAAGCTCGCTATACTGGATGCACTGACGTGTGCGTATACGTGAATGTCGGTGTGAGCGGAAATAAAAACTGGGATAGAAGCATGTGTCTTCTATCCCAGTATTCAAAATGACGCCAAGTTAGCGACGTATCATTCTCAGAATCCCTAAGAAAATCACCGCGCCGATGAAGGCTACGAGGATACTTTCTATCGTGATCCCGTTGAGGCGATCTTCTGCTGGCGCAATCAAGTTCAAAACAAAGTTACCCACAACGCCACCGATGATCCCTACAATAATATCGGCGATCAGGCCTTGTGAAGCGTTCGTCTTCATTACCATACTAGCAAGCCAACCTGCAATAGCACCAACTACAATCCAACTTAAAATCCCCATGGTGTACTCCTAATGTTGTAAACATGCTACTAAAAATAATATATTGAATGAAATCCACCCTTAACGGGTTTATTTCAACATATATTTTATAACACATTTTTTAAGCACAAGTTACGGCTCACGAAATCTTCATATACTGTCTTATGAGTGCAGATTAAAATTTCATAAATTTACTGTTCGATAGAGATAACTATAGAAAAAAATGTAAAATCGTCCGTTATTGAGGGGAAACCGCAGGGAATAAGCTACACGCTGTTGCATATTCGACATTTTCATGATGAAATATGCACCGCACAATCAACTTAAAAGGACACTTCATGCGCGCGAAACCAGCGAACCCACAAGATCGACGTATACGAAAAACTGAGCAAGCTCTCATCAAAGCGCTGATTGATTTAGTGACTGAAACGGGTTACGAAAGCACCACGATTCGCGACATCACCCACAGAGCGGATATTTCTTATTCCACATTTTTCCGTCATTACGAAGATAAAGATGCCCTGCTCTTAGCGACGCTCAAATCTTTGATTGAAGAATTACAAAATATTGTTCAAAAAGATTCCGGCCCCGATATGGCGGCACTGTTCACGCATGTGAAGAAAAACCCTGAACGTTATAAAGTCCTCATCAGTGGCAATAATATTCTGGAACTCGCTGAGAAGTTGGTCATTACCGAGTTCATCAATGACAATAAAAACCGCTGGTTAAGCTCCATCCCAATTGAGCTTGTAGCGCATCATGTGACGAATTCAATCATCGGCTTGGTACGTTGGTGGGTTCAAAATGATCTCAAAATCAGCGCGCAAAACATGGCAGATATTTATGATCAGCTCGTCGCCGCCCCGATCTTAGAGATGAGTCCAAACTTACAGAAAAAATAAGGCGGGTTCATGCATGAACCCGCCTTTCTACTTCGTTATAAAAACCTGTCAGAACAGCTTAGAGGTTCGCAATCTCTGAAATGAGAATTTCGCGACCTTCACGGGCTGAACGGTAACACGCATCAATAATGTAAGTGCGTTTGAGCGCGTCACGGCCTACATGATTCGACCAATCTCCACTTTCGATGATCTGCAAAAATTCCCCTACAACGGTGGTATGTCCATCGCCTTTGGCAACGCGGGGGCGTGTTTCAGCGGGAACACCGCCAAAATCGCTATAAATTGCGAGTGTATCTTCTGTGGCATAGTTTTGAATGTCGATGTCAGCCCCGCCTTCGGTTCCGTACAACGTCACGCCAAAGGCATCGTTGTTACGACCATACACCGCCCAGCTCGCTTCCAAATTCAAAGTTGAGCCATCGGCAAGGCGGATGAACGCCGTCGCTAAATCTTCCACTTCATACGGCAGTTCAGAGACCGCATTGTTCCAGAAACCACGACCACGCGGGCCTAATTCGGAGTAGGTCGCCGCGCTGACGGATAATACTTCAGGGTCACCCATCAAAAACATTGCCATATCCAGCACATGCACGCCCAAGTCAATGAGTGGGCCACCGCCCGCCAGTTCTTGGTTGAAGAACCACTGTCCCCAACCTGGGATGCCCGCGCGACGCATCCATGTCGCCTTTGCGTGATAAACCCGTCCAAGTGAGCCAGCATCAATTTGACGCTTCAAAACTTGAACATCCCCACGCGCACGATGATTAAACGACACTTTTAAGACACGACGGGCTTCTAAAGCGGCGCGCACCATCGCTTCGCCTTCGGAGGCACTGCGCGCGAGCGGTTTTTCACACAACACATGCTTGCCTGCTTTGAGGGCAGCAATTGATGCTGGAGCGTGTAAAAAGTTGGGCGTACACACACTGACAATATCAATATCATCTTGTTGAACAAGGTCTTCATAATTGGTGTAGGTATTGGCAACATTGTATTGTTCGGCAACTTGCGCAAGGCGATCTTCGCGGGTATCGGCAAGGGCGACAATTTGCACCTGTGGGTACTGTTTGTAGGCACGCAGGTGCGCATCAGCAATACCGCCGACGCCAATGATGCCTACTTTAATGGGGGCTTGTCCTTCTGACTGCATGAAATAATCCAATCCATGATGAATGTTATATTGAACGGAACATCGTGATTGTAGGCGGGTTCACAAAAGGTTCAAGATACAAGAATGAAAAAAGCGCCATCACCTTAAACATTTAATGGCGCTTTTATGACAGAGGTTTAAATACGCTGTAGGTTTAGCTTGCAGGGGTTGGGGTCATATACCCTTCAGGAGCCAACGGCGGATAATATTCGGGGTTCACACAATCGCGACATTGAACGTTCGAAACAGGCTGTCCACTGGCTAAACTTGTCATCCAATCTAAGAAGCGGACGCCGTTGGTTTGTACGGTATACATTTCAGTGCGGGGGGTCAAACAGTGGATATTTCCCCAGCCTGTATACGAGCGGAAATTTGCATAGCGGTTACTCGCCCGCAAAGTCGCAGTCAGCGCGTTGTTATACGATTGGCTGGTGAAGCCAACATGATTAAAAAACGCTTGGGTTTCATCATAGGCAGTGTTGACCTGCGCCACTTGGCTGGCGGGGAATGTCGCGGCGGTGGTTTGATAGAACGTCTCGATACTTAAATTCTGTGGGGCGATGCCGAGATACTGCGTGTTCCACAACGCGAACGAATTGCCGATACCGCCACGCCAGCCACTGCCAGAATCGCCTAATAACGCATGTCTCGCACTGGGATAGTGCGCGAAAATATTCGTTGCCCAATACGCCGCGCCAACGGCACCCGCGCTACATCCACTCACAAAAACGGATTCGGTCGCGGGGAAATAATTGTATAACCAGTCAAGAGCGGCGGCGGCATTGACCGCCCCTTTATGATTCACCGTGAATTGATGGCCCTCAAAATTGTACTGGTTGACCGTATTGCCCGTGTGCATATCGCCCGTACAGTAATTAATGAAGGCAATGTCATAATCCCGAAATGGATTTTCGCCGTTTTCGGTGTGCATCACCCCCGCTGAATAGACCATTGGGTTATCGCTGGGGTCGGCTGGATTGATCGAATCGTCAAAGGTCGTGGTCGAAGCATTACAGGTCTGATCATTCCAACACATCCCGCCCCCTTGAAAATAGATCAAGAGGTTATTACTTGCGCCTTCACGCACATGGAAACTATAGGGTTCGCCACGACCGCAGATGCTTTCGCCCCCCGGGTTGACTTGGTTCCAGCCCGCGCCGAGTTGTTCAGTTGGGCTAGAGATCGGCATCAATTCCGGCTCAGCAACGACGCTAAGCGTGCGCACGCCGATCAATGCACAAATGAATGCTGTCGCTAAAAGTCCGATGTGCCAGCGTTGAATCATCTTTTCCCCCCACCTGTGTACTGAAGCTCTTTATTTCAACTGTAGCATGGTCTGCAAAATCCGACGAACTGAGGGTTGATTGCATTTGCGGATCGCCCACCGAATCGCCTACGGAAACCCTCTGGCAGGTTTTTAGCTTATTGCATTTAGATTCCAATTAGTTTATATATTTTATGAGGTTCATGTAGATAAAGGAGCATCTATGTTTCGATTGAATCGTTACCTGCTCGTTTTGGAAATAACGCAGTATTCGACGGAAACCAAATTTACGCACAAGGTTGGTCTGTGGATGCCCAAAACAATTATTGGTCAACCACGCCAACGGTTCCAGATGAAGTGACAGATACGGTTGATACCGCATCACCGCTCCTCACTGACCCAACCTCCCACTATGCCACTGGCGACTACTATGCAATAACCCCCTGCGCTATGGCATATCCTGTGCCACCGCTTACTTCAGCGATTTTCCCAATTGCACTTTGTAAAGGAGGTAATGAACATGAAAACAATCTTATGGACATTCTTTTTGTTTTTAATGGGTATAGCACATCTTCAAGTAATCGCTCAGGAAGATGAACCGATCTATCTTCTCAGAGATAATCTTTCACTCGTGTCTTTGCTAGGACGAAGTGATGCGATGCAAACAAATGCGCCATTGTCTCTTCCCGTTACTACCTACGATGCCCCGAATCCTGTTACCATTGCGCGGGCACAAATTTCTGCCTCCGAAGATCAATTGTTTGTTTTGCTCCATGAGGGACGGGTATCTCCACAATATCCTTTTCCCACAAATACGCGCATTGTGATTGTCGATCTGGCATCTAACCAAACTCATACCATTTATGAGCGACCGGGAATTTTCACATTTTTAATTTCTCCTGATGAGCAGCACATGGTGGTGGGATATCATGAAGATGATTACTACTTTAGTACACGTCGATTATGTGTTTTAGAGATATCAACAGGTATCTGCACATCAATAGAATATACGATTGGTTCCAATCCCGGTCACTGGGTCGATAATGCAACCCTGCTTATTCCTCGGTTGATAAATAACCAATTACTAGTCTTTAATATTTTTAGTCAACAAGAATCATTTATCCCTACACCC
The DNA here is from genome assembly GCA_934216615.1 of uncultured Anaerolineae bacterium. Lineage (GTDB taxonomy): Bacteria > Chloroflexota > Anaerolineae > Aggregatilineales > Phototrophicaceae > Flexifilum. The sequence goes on from CAKQCB010000005.1 coordinate 32,885, forward strand.
GAAGATTGGCACTTTAGTTCAACTGCACCCATCCCAGAAACAGGAAAGATTGTGATTAGTGGACAGCAAAGCAATAAAGATCGATCACAACTGCCTATAACCGCATTTTTTATCCTAGATCTTGAATTGCTTAGCTTTGAAATGCTTCCATATATCGAACATGAATATGTCGCATGGTGGAGCTTTTCGCCAACTAACCAGTATGTAATATATGGTAGGGTAAATCCTGTATTAGTGGAATTTTTAACTGGAAGACGTATATTTGAATTTGAATCTCTTTTAAATTGGGGGTGGGTGAATAACCATACGTTAGTAGCGCAACGTTTAAACCCCAATGGCACAGGAATGGAGATTATACAAATTGATGCAACAACAGGAGGAATCACAACATTGGCACAGGGGGATCAAGCAGGAGGTATTCTGTTAATCCCTCATTCATAGCCCAAATAAAACCCCCCCCACTCAGCGCTGAGTGGGGGATAATCCTATTCTCAATACGATGCGATCCCCTTCATTACCCAAACCATTCAACCCTAATGTGCTGTTTTAACTTAAGGATTGTGAAATGTTCAAAATAACATTGGATCATGTAAAGAATATAGGAAAATTTATTGGTATTATCTGTTTGCTACTATTTGGAATCACCAATACAAGTAGTGCACAGGAATTGCCTGAGCCGCTTTATATATCGGAGGTAGGAACAATACAAAATATTTATTGGTCATCAGATGAGGAAAACCTCGTCTTTCAATACGCACAGAGAGCAGTTATTGATGGGGTCCTTACAACTTCTCAATTAGGTCCATGGTTTACTTATCGTGCCAATGAAGGTCGTGAGCAAAACCTTGTTGAGAGCGCCGACCGTCCACAAGCCTTAACGAACATGAACTCGCGATTTTCGTTCCCACCTCAAGCAGTGACAAGCCGAGGCTTTCAAAGCTTTCTTTTTCCATCGCCAAATCAGCGTTATATTGCCTACGCCACTGGACTTGTAGCTGGGTTAGATTCATACAATATCTATGCATTGGCAATAGTTGACCTAGAAAGTGGAAATGCAACCATTTTCGAGGATGTTTTACTGAACTTCTCAAGCAATAATATGTTCATAGATTATGAAATTCGCTGGAGCGCCAATAGCCAAGCCTTGATTATTACCTCTGCACTTATGCTACCCGGTGCCACCCGATACTACGTCAATCTTGGCAATGCCGATTCTGAACCCTACGCAATCAATTTTGAGAATACGTATTTTAATAATGAGTTGATAAATATAACCCGCTTACTCGACATTTCTGAGGATGGAAATCGTGTGTTGACGTATGCGCAGGCGGAGTCAGGCAATAACATTTTTGTTTGGAATGCTAATCAGCCCGATCAAAGTACCAGCACCAAAGCAGTACCTACAGGAGGTCTTTCAGGAGGAGCGTTCTCTCCAGAAGGAGAAGGTTGGATATATTATATCGATGGTCAAGGATTACACATTTACAATTTAATAACAGAAGAATCGCAATTGTTAAATCCGGAAATAAATGCATCTCGTTTTGGGTTTGCCTATTTCTCACCAAATGGCAATCAGATTGCCTTATATGATTTCGTGAGCGACAATCACGACAGTATTTATCTCTACAACATCAATGAAGAATCCTAGTTGAATCTTGCCTGCCTGCGCTGCCGATCTCATCGCGGTGGCCGAGGCGATCCAGAATCAGTAGCGTGCAATAAATCAATCCACCCCACTCAGCGCTGAGTGGGGATGTTTCTTCAGTCCAAAACGAGTCCAGTGTGTTTGGAGGTAGTGAACGTTCTACCTCAATAAACCAATGAAACGCTGGTCGATCCACTGCCCACCCGTTATACTTGGCGCATGAAACGATATTTCCTCACCCTTCCCCTACTGATGCTTATGCTCGTGGCCTGTGAGCCAACGGCAAATCCCCCTGCATCGCAGACAATCCAGAACAATGCCCCCCTCTTTCCAACTATGACGTTAGGGCGGGTATTCAATGTCCCCATGCCAACGCTCAGCGCGAACAGTGGAAGTAGCCTTTCAAATCCGGCGACGGCCATTGCCCTTTCTAACCAACCGACAGCAACGCCTAACTATGCGTCCTGTCCACCCATCAACGATGCGGCGGTGATGCCCGAATTTGTGGTGACCAACGCTCGCGAATTACAAGATTTGATCGGCGCGTTTTTGAACAGCGGTGGAAGCATCACCGTTTTAGAGCAAACCCTTCGTGAACACTTTCAAGCCATCAACGACGAGCAAGGCTTCATCAACGCCTCGATAGACCTCACAGGTGAAGGCGTTCCCGAAATCCTATTGGGATACACCGCCCCCGATGGGCAAAGTATTCTGACCGTCTTTGGCTGTGCTGATGGGCGTATCCTACGCCGTTACGAATCCGTACATGCGGGGGAAGCCCCCACCCTTCTGAATACAGGGGATTTGAATCTCGACGGTATGCCGGATGTTTTCTTCACCAGTCGAAACTGTACGACACCCAACAACGATGCCACCTGCACCTATACCAGTGAACTTGTCGCGTGGGATCAAACGCGGGGACGTTACATCAACCTCGTCAGTGGCGAGTTGGTCAGTCAAAGCGAACCGAGCATCGAAGATTTTGATCAAGACCGCATCAGCGAAATTATCATCCGTTTAGAAAACAGCGGAAATTCCGAAACAGGCCCGCTTCGTACAGGGTTCACCGTCTACGATTGGGATGGCGCGGTCTATCGTTCGGCGCTCACCCAACTCGACCCGCCTCGCTACCGCATCCAAGTGATGCAAGCGGCGGATGCCCGCCTTGCGAGTGGCAATTCACCCGAAGCGATCCAGCTCTATAACGTTGCGCTCGAAAGTGCGACCCTCACCAATTGGTATCCGGACGACGCGACTATCTTACGCGCGTATGGGTTGTACCGTTTGGTCACGATGTACGCCTTCCAAGAAAGCCCACTTCTGGAAGAAACGTTCACCCGCCTCACCCATGAATTCCCTGATCCGGCGCTGTCACCCGTCTATGTCGAAATGACGTTACGTTTCTGGGACGCGCTACAAGTCACCAATAATATCCGTAGTGCCTGTACGGCGGCGTTGGATATTGCCACTTTGCGACCCGAAGCAGTAGACTTGCTCAATCGCTACGGCAGTGAAAGCCCGACGTATACCACTGCCCAGCTTTGTCCATTCTAAGCGACATCACCACGCTTTCGTTTTGATCGCTCGCTCTAAACAACTGAGGTTATATATGTCTGAAATGTTGCGATATTTCCAATCCCAACGTGATGCAGCGGTAGAATTACTCACCACATTGATCCATTTTGAAACGCCAACCCTTGACAAAGCCGCTGTCGATACAATGGGAAACTTCATGGAACAGAAGTTTATCGAACTGGGAGGCACGACCACCCGCATCCCATTAACCCAATCGGGCGATGCTATTCTTGCCAAATGGAATGCAGACGCCCCGGGCAAGCCAATCATGTTCCTGATTCATATCGACACGGTTTGGCCTGTCGGTACTCTCGCCGAACGCCCTGTCACCATCGACGCGGACGGCCGTTTGTTTGGCCCGGGCGCAATCGACATGAAGGGGGGCATCACGCTCGTCTTAGAAACCATTCGCGGTTTGAACGAAACAGGCACGATGCCGAACCGTCCCATCTGGGTATTGATGACCACCGACGAAGAAACCGGCAGTCCCGAATGCAAACCGCACATCATCGAAATTGCCAAGCAAACGGGTTTGGTCTTGGTGATGGAACCCGCGACGATTGATGAAGCCCTGAAGACCCAACGTAAAGGCGTGGCTACGTTCCGTATCGACATCGAAGGACTGCCTTCGCACGCAGGTAACGCCCCCGAAAAAGGCATCAATTCGATCATCGAGTTTGCTCAGCAAGCCCTGCAGATCAACAGCTTCAATGACCTCAAGCGTGGGGTCTCGGTGTCTGTCACGGTGGTGAACGGCGGAAGTGCCACTAACGTGATCCCTGCACACACTACCGGATTTGTCGATACACGGACGATCACCATCCAAGACTTCGATGAAATTCGCGAGAAAATGATGAGCTTGGAACCGTTCATGCCCGGTGCCAAACTCACCGTGACACAAACCAACGGTCACACCCCGATGGAACGCAACGAACAAATGATCAGCGACTATCGCAAAGTGCAACAAGTCGGCGCAAAATATGGCGTGCCTGTGTACGAAGATAGCAGTGGGGGTGGTTCGGACGGCAATACCGTGTCTGCTTTGGGTATCCCCGTATTAGATGGTCTTGGCCCACAAGGTGATGGTCTGCATGCACTTCATGAACATGTGGTCATCAACAGCTTAGCGCGACGTGCTACCCTGCTCGCAGGTATCCTCATCGAGTGGGAATTCTAAAGTTTAATACTCTTCAATTTGAGCAATCAAAGCCGTGACTGAGGTCACGGCTTTTTTGTTTCTTCATAAGATTATTTTCTATATAAAATTCACAAGTTATATATAAAGTTCATAATAATTGACTAAAAAATTAATTAAAGATTAAATTAACGTATATTATTTTATTTACAAATTCATTCCTACCTAAAAATTTAACAATTAATTGTGTTTAGTGCCCATAAAATGGAAATTGTCTCATTGAACTCACGTATTATCTTAATTATTTATAAGGGTCCTATATGAATCCAAGAACGTTTTTTAATAAGTTCATTTCTTTAATCACTATGTTATTCATCTGTATTTCTTTGCCATCGGTCACAGTTCAAGCACAATCAGCCCTCAACCCCAATTTGACGCCTAATTACGGCTCAACAAGTTTAAGAGCGGGGTTTTTACCTGACCCGTATCGTCTTTCAATGACCAGCGGCGGGAGCGTGAGAATAAGCAATTCGTTGACTGGCTCACAATGTCGTGGTTATGCGTCCTCTGCACCAGATTTTCGAATCCAACTTTCGGGATCATCTTCTTACATTCGGTTTTTCTTTGTCGGGGGTGGTGATACCACCATGGTGGTACTAGATGCCAATAATAATTGGTATTGTGGGGATGATTCTTCAGGCACACTCCACCCTACCATCAGCTTGTCCTACCCTTCAAATGGGACTTATGATATTTGGGTTGGAAGCTATAGCAGTGGGCAATATATTAACGGCACCCTCTATATCACAGAACTTTCTAGCAACAATCCTTCTTTATATACTTCGGGGTCGGGTTCGTCTTATTCCCCCCCAACATCAACCCCAAATTACAACAGCTTTAACGGGAACAGCAGTAGTACAGGGCTTCGTGCAGATTTAGCTCCAAATTATGAAACCATTTATCTCAGTGGTGGGTTTTGGCCCGACCCGCGCAGTTTTAGCATGGTCGGCGGTGGTTCAACCAGTATTCGGAATTTTCTCGAAGGGAATGAGTGTCGCGGATATGCCACCCGTGCCCCCGATTACCGCATTCAATGGACACGAAATTCAAGTTCGCGCCTCAGAATATTCTTTGTAGCCAGTCAGGGCGATCCAACCTTAGTTGTGAATGATGGCTCAGGGAATTGGTACTGTGATGATGATTCCTATGGAACGCTAGACCCCACGATTGAGTTTTCTAATCCAGCAACCGGTGCGATTGAGATTTGGGTCGGTTCCTATACGAGCGGGGGATATATGTCAGGGCGACTCTATATCACAGAATTAAGTTCTTACGACCCTTCAGATTACTAACCAGTCAAAATGCTGATTTGTAACTCTATGTAAGGCGCATTTATTTCAGTATTTATCTTATTAACCACTTTGGGGAAGCTTAAAATGCAAGATGTCGTTAGCGAAATAAAAATTGCGTTAGATGAACTTGATGTAGAAAAGGCGCGTCAACTTATTCGAGATAGTTTAAGGTCAAACCCAACTGCCCAAATTTATGTTCTGGCTTCTAAAGTTGCGCTGGATGACACGCAAAAAGAGAATTTCTTACGTAAAGCAGTGGAGTTAGACCCTTTTGACGTTGATGCCAACAACGCCCTTAAACAGTTTCTGAATAAAACGTCGGGCAACGGGGCGCAAGCAGCGTCTCCTGCGGCCGTTCAACCTGAACCCAAACCGATTGCCAGTACACCAACCTATACAGCACAAAGTAGTGCAATCTACCCAGAACCTCAAAAAGTCTATAAACCTTTATACACCCCCACTGAGGAAGATCGAGCACAACCTGTCTATGGTGCGCAAATCAAGATTGGTTCCAGCACTTACCAACTTGCAGACTTTGGTACACGGTTGATTGCGTTTATTATCGATCAAATTGTGATTGGGATTTTAGGGGGCATCGTAGGCTTCATTTACGGCAGTATTCGCCCCATGCCGATGTCCAGAGATTACTACTATTACAGTAGCTATATCAATGATTATCAAAGTTGGTTTGGAATTGTAAGCATCATCTCCATCATCTTGGTGTTGGTGTATTACATCTATTACTTTACGAAGAAAGACGGCCAAACGCCGGGTAAAAGCGCTATGGGCATCCGTGTGATGAAAACCTATGGAAATGATTTAGGCGTATGGGATGCCATCTGGCGTAATATCATTGGTTACGCGATTAGCAGCTTAGTGATTTTGTTAGGGTTCATTTGGAGTTTATTTGATGATAAACGCCAAACTTGGCACGATAAAATGGCAAGTACCGTGGTCGTGAAGAAAGACCCCGTTCGCTAAACTCTTTCAGAAAACCTCTCCATAAAAAGGATGCTGATTTTTAACGCAATCAGCATCCTTTTTGTTGTTTAATCCAAGTTGACCCTGCGGAGCAACTGCGCATTAAATGCGACGATCACCGTACTGAGGGACATCAAAATCGCGCCAACGGCGGGGTCTAAAATGATGCCCCACGGCGCGAGAACGCCCATCGCTAAAGGGATCGCAATCACGTTATAGCCGACAGCCCACACCAAATTTTCGATCATCTTACGGTAGGTCGCACGGCTTAAGCGGATGATCTTCACCACGTCGAGCGGGTTGGAACGCACTAAAATGATACCCGCGCTTTCTATCGCGACGTCCGTCCCTGCCCCAATCGCAATCCCAACATCAGCGGTGACGAGCGCGGGCGCGTCGTTGACCCCATCCCCCACCATCGCTACTTGGTCGCCGTTCTGCTGAAGTTCGCGCACTTTGTCCGCTTTGTGTTCGGGAAGCACTTCTGCGAAGTAAGTATCAATTTGAAGTGTATTCGCCACCGCCGAAGCCACCGCTTCGCTATCCCCCGTGAGCATCGCCACTTTGACGTTCAACTCGTGTAACGCCTCGACAGCGTCATGACTTTCATCGCGAATGACATCCGCAATCGCAAATACAGCCAACACCTGTTGTTCATCGGCTAAATAGATGACTGACTGCCCTTGTTGTTCTGCGGTTTGTTTGATACCAGCGAACGCCTCTGGAATTTGTAATTGGCGCTGTTGCAATAAGCGTGGCCCGCCGACAAAGTAGGATTTCCCATCTACTTGAGCAGTGACTCCACGCCCCGCAAGGCTAGAGAAATGGCTAACCACCGCAGGCTCAATTGATTTTGATTTGGCATATTCACGAAGGGCGGTAGCAATCATATGCTCACTGTCGCCCTCAACACCCGCGGCGATGCGCACCGCATCTTCATGCGTCAGATGAGAGAGGGTGGCAACATTGACAACACCCTGCTCGCCACGCGTGAGCGTCCCCGTTTTATCAAAGATGACGATGTTCAGGTCTTTCGCTTTTTCCAGCGCGATGCGCTGACGCACCAGTAATCCGTTTTTGGCGCTCAACGTGGTCGAGATGGCGATCACAAGGGGGACAGCTAACCCTAAAGCATGGGGACAAGCCACCACCAAAACCCCAACGGTATAACGTACCGCTTCAAATAAACTGCCTGTACTCACCAACCACACCACAAAGGTGATGCCCCCTGCCACCAGCGCAATAATCGTCAAGTAAAACGCGGCGCGTTGAGCGAGCGTCTGCGCTTGTGATTGGCTTTTCTGCGCGTCTTCAACCAAGCGCATAATCCCCGCCAGCGCGGTTTCATCCCCAATGCGCTGAATCTCTACGCGCAGGGAACCAGAACCGTTCACCGTTCCGGCGATGACCGTTTCACCGCTGGTCTTGTGAATCGGCCGACTTTCCCCCGTAATCATCGACTCATTCACATGGCTTTCACCCTCGTGAACAACCCCATCTACAGGGATGCTTGCGCCGGGTCGAATCAACACTCTATCGCCTACCGCAAGTTGATTCACCGACACGGTTTCAGTCTCGCCCGAAGGTAGCATACGTTCCGCTGTGTCCGGCAAGAGCTTCGCCAGTTCGTTGAGCGCCCCTTGCGCTTGGCCGACACTGCGCAGTTCGATCCAATGCCCCAAAAGCATAATTGAGATGAGCGTCGCGAGTTCCCAGAAGAAATCCATCGGCCTTGCATTGGGATCGGTCACAGTGGGCGGGAACAGGAAAATCCCCAAACTGTACAAATACGCGGTGGTGATGGCGACAGAAATCAGGGTCATCATCCCCGGCTGACGTATAGCCAATTCCTGTCGCGCCATGCTCAAAAACGGCAGTCCGCCGTAGAAAAAGATGATCGTCCCTAAGATGGGCGCCACCCACTGACTGCCCGCAAAGTCGATCTGATAACCAAACCACTGCTGGATCATCGGCGAGAAAATGAGCACGATAATCGTCATCGGCAAGGTGATAAAAAAGCGATCCCGCATCATGGTGAGATGGCCCTCGTGCATCACGCCATGTCCCGCATGGTGATCATGTCCTGAGTGCGACCCCGCATGTGAATGATGAGCGTGCGCGCTATCAGTTTTTACGGGATGTGTATGCTGTGTGGCAGTGTGATCATGCGCTGTGTGCGTCGAATGAGTGTGATGAGCATGGGTCGTTTCCGCTTCGCCGTGGTGTGAATGCGGGCCAGCGGTGTGTTCCGTTTCTGGAACAGGGTGATCAGAGGAAGCGTCTTCAGGGGTGTGGTCGTGGTGATGTTCATGTCCATCATGAGAGTGCATGGGATAGCCTCCGTATACAAACGTGCTTGACCAAATGGATGCCGACGAAACTTAAAAATCGACAACGTTTGCCTCTAAATCTTCACAGCGATGCGTTTACGGAACTAAGCGTAACAATTCTTCACGCGTGGTGATGCCCCGTAGTTGCTCAATCCATGTGTATAAAGAATCGCTATTTGCTAACAACATCTCGAGCGCGGAGCCAATCGGGTCGGTTCCGCCCACCCCACTAACCACCCCACTTTGATACCCACCGTAAAAAGCAAAATAGGCTTGGTTCAATTTGCGGATGAGGAAGCCGTTTTCAACGAACAACTGGCGACGCGCCTCCATATAGGCTTCTGCTTCTTCGACTTCTCCCGCGGTCAGCATCGCATCTACTGTAACGCGAGTTTCATTCATTTCGCGACCAAAATCAAATACTTCAGGGTCTTGCGTGGGCGTCGGCATGGGGGGCGCGTTGGCATCCGTCGTGGGTGTTGGCATCGGTTCAGGAGGCAGCAAGTCTGGATAGTAGCGAATCATGACTAAACGCCCGACAGCCCGCCCGAAGATACTGGCGGTTGTCTCATTGATGATGCGCGTTTCGCTATCAAAGTCGTAATTCAGCCCTAGCGGATACATAAACAGATAGTGATGTACCCACTCATGCGCAAATGTTTCTAGCGCATATTGAATCGACGTCGTTTCAATAATCATCGCGGGGTAGAGCGCAATGCCCCCCAACGGCGCAATCAAGGAGGAGACGTCCAGCGCTTCATCAATTTGTTCTTCCAGCGCGATCTGGTCATCAACGGGCATGGGGTACAAATTCAGCGACATTTCAAATTGGATGCTTTCACGCGGTGAGATGATCAGCACGTTCGGCATTTCGCTGAAGCGCATCGAGATCGGCGGGATGAGCTGACCTGCCGTTTGAAAGCCCAGATCAACCAATACCGACGCGACTTGCCCCTCTAAAATTGCTTCGGCTAACGTCTGCCGTGATCGTAAATCCATCCGCAGGGCATCACGCTCGGCGCGTAATGAAGCTGTCACATGCGCGGCATCCTCTATCGTGGCATCGGCATACATCAGCGTAATTTGGTTTTCCAACGCTTGCGCTTGGGAAAGGTCAGCCATGTACGTACGGACATACTGCGAACGTTCAGCTTCGCTCATGAACGGCTGTACGCCTGTGAGGGTTTGTCCTAGTTTGGCAAGGATGGCGTTCGCTTCCCATGTGATGTAATCAAATAGATGATTTCGCGTCAGGAGAGTCGCACGGCTCCACTCACTGCCCAAAGGAATCGTCGAATACTGAAGCAAAAAGAACAGCGTGAACAGGCCGATCAACCGCGCTATCCATAACAAGATGCCGTGTAAAATTCGGTAAATCAAAGGCATGAACCTACATCATCAACAACAGACATGCGCAGAATAGGGGAAAAGAGAGCCGTTGTCAAAAGGGAAAAACTTGAATTAAAGGGTTAAATTTCCTTTTGCATTAGATATAAAACTCTACATATAATATTTTTGAATTTATTACATCCTCTTATTGAAGGTAGATGCAGTGCAACCTAATGAAATAAATGAACCCATGGAAGATTCTACCGTGAAACCCAATGAACCAAGTGGGCAAGAGAATACGTCACTCATTCAACCAACCTTATTACCCCATAATACTCAACAAAAAAAGCACTGGGGGCAACATTTATGGTTCATTTTTATCGCACTAGGAGGAATAGGGACGATCATTGGCTTCATTCAAATATTTGCAAACAATGACATCGGAAGAATTTTTGATAATCTCCAAAATAGTTTTGGCAACTCAAGCAATTTACTCACTGCAACCCCATTAGAGGGTGCTATTGCTGCTGAAAATGAAGCTCTCGTCTTAGTTGCCGAATTTACACAGAGTGGTGGAACATCCTTAGACCCAACAAGTCGGTTAAGCGACATACTAGATACATTCAGTTCGCGATTCCCTACTATTAGAACTATCAGAATAAGACATCCTATCAGAAGTAGCCAAGAAGCCCAACAGGTTTTGGATCAATATAACGCTACGCTATTAGTTTACGGCGCAATTGATATAAATGGAGTGACTTCAAGATATATTTTTAATTCGACCCGAAATCAAAACAATATAACTATCCCATCGCCTATTATCACCGCATCAAATGATGTAAGAAACTTTGGTGAATACATTTTTGAAGGCATGGATATTCATTACATCATTGGATTATTAATTGGACAGGTCGCATATAACAATGCCGATTTTTCAGATGCGCAAGTAGCATTGACCTATGCAATTAACACGGCTGATTTAAATCGTAACGATGAGTTAGAGGTTCAACTCGCTTACAAACTTCGCGGAGATGTATATCAAGGCCTAGAGAATTATCCTTCAGCTATAGATGATTACACTCAAGCCATTGAATTTAATCCACAGTATGCGTCTGCTTATTGGCAACGCGCTCTCACATATGGAGCGCAGGGAAATTATCAGGAAGCACTTGCTGATTTTGACTCGTCAATAAATTTAAACCCTGATTATAGAAGCCAATTACCATCGGATTCAGGCTATAGCGGAGCCTATTACACTAGAGGAAATATTTATCGAAATGATGGAAACTATGAATTAGCCATAGTGGATTACACCCAAGCACTTGAACTCAATTTTGAACCCCTAGAATGGATATATTATTGGCGTGGAGTCAGTTATGCTGGATTAGGACAGAATACACTTGCGCTAAATGATTACACAGAAGCAATAAATATAAATCCTAGTTATTTTCATGCTTACTATAGTCGAGGGAATTTATATCGACGTGCCAATGATTTCGAGTCCGCCATCACTGATTACACAACCGCTATTACCCTCAATTATGATCCTCTCGAATGGATTTACTTTTGGCGTGGAGTCAGTTATCGCCAACTTGAAAATGACGACTTAGCGCTTGAAGATTTTGATCAAGCCATTGAACTCAATCCTAATTACTCAGAAGCTATTACTGCGCGTGATGAACTTCTAGCGCTCATAGAAGGGAAAAATAGCGATTAAACAACGCAGGGACACAGCGCAAATTGTGTCCCTGCGTTTTCTCATGAGGATTAACTGCGTAGTTTTGCGTCGAGTTCGCGCCCGCTCAACTTGACGATTTTCTCTTGCACCTTCGCCACTTCTTGATCGGTCAAGGTGCGGTCATTGGTTTGATAGGTCAAACTGTAGGCGAGGCTCTTATGCCCTTCAGGGATCGAGTTGCCACGGTACACATCAAACAGCGAAACGGCCTTGAGCAAGGCACCGCCCGCTTTGCGAATTACCGCTTCAACGGCGGCGGCATCGACATCTTCTTTCACCACCAGCGCGATATCTTGCAGAATCGGCGGGGTAGTGGGCAGTGCGGACGCCGTATGTAAAGGATCGACGTGAGCCAACAGCGCATCCAGATCAAACTCTGCCGCGAGCAAGGTCAAGTCATCATCAAAGTCAAAAGCGCGGGCAACCAGCGGATGCACTTCGCCAAATACCCCCATCGCTTTGCCTTGAATGTGCAGTTCAGCCGAACGTCCCGGGTGAAAACTGCTGTGATTCGCCCGTTGATAGCTCGCCCCTTGAATGTGCAATCCGCCGATCAAGCCTTCAACCACGCCTTTTAAGTCGTAGAAATTGACGGCTTCATCATCGTTGCCCGCCCAATGAGCGCTCGTTCGAGGCCCTATCATCAAAACACCCAGGCGACGCGGTTCTTCAGGTAAGGCTTGCTCTTCGCGCCCCAGATAAATACTGCCGATTTCAAAGACCTGCTGACGGGTTTGGAAACGTGCATTGGCCTTCGCGTTATCTAGCAGGCTGGTCAACAGGCTGTGACGCATCACAACTTTATCCGGCGAAATCGGGTTGAGCAGTTCGACATATTCGCCTGTCGCGATGCTGACAGCTTGCCCCGTTGGGGTCAATAACACTTCATGTTCACGGGTGGTCAAACGGTAGCTGATCTGTTCGCGCAGACCGAGCGCGATCAGCACATCACGCGCTTTTTCTTCGCTCTCTAACGCTTCGTTGATCCATTGTTCGGGCATCATGTCGGCGATGATAGTATTAGGAATTTCATCCAAACCATACACGCGCCCAATTTCTTCGATCAAGTCGGCTTGGCCGATGACCGAATCACTGCTGATGTCCAAGCGGTTTTCAGGCACATCGACACTCAGGACATTCCCTTTCACTTCGACCGTGAAACCTGCGCGACGCAGATACCCCGCCGCAACATCGGCATCCACTTCGATGCCCAAGATGCGTTGAATCTCGCTGGCTTTCAAATCAACGTGGACTTTTTCAGCAGGGTTTGGATACGAATCAATAATCCCTTCCGCGACCTGCCCGCCCCCTACTTGGCGCATCATCTCAATGCCTTGTTGTAAGCCTAAAATCGCTTGGGCAGGGTGTACCCCACGGCTAAAACGGGTACCGGCATCGGTGAAGGCTTTTTGAGAGTGCATGGTTTGGCGCACATTGATGAAGTTCCAGTTCGCCGCTTCTAACAGCACGTTGGTGCTATTCGCGTCGATCTCGGTATCCGCCCCGCCAATAATCCCGCCGATGCTCAACACACCTTCCGTATCACAGACGAGGATATTGTGAGGTTCTAAAACACGTTTGACTTGATCGAGCGTTTCAAGCGTTTCGCCCTCTTTCGGTAAACGGGTGATGATCGTCGGAACGCCCCCATTCACCCGCGCTTTGAGCTTGTCGTAGTCAAAGGCGTGGAGCGGTTGCCCCATCTCAAACATCACGTAGTTGGTCACATCCACGATGTTATTGATCGGACGCTGGCCGACCAACTGTAAACGGCGCTGAATCCATTCGGGTGAGTCCTGAATCTTGGTATCACGCAGTAACGCCAACGTGAAACGAGGGTTCAGCGACGGCTCTTGAATGTCGATCTTGACTTGTCCCTCAATGGGCGCACCTTCAGCCAACACGTTATAGCGAATTTCGCGCAGAGGTTTATCCAACAACGCCGCGATTTCCCGCGCCACGCCAAACACGCTGTAACAACGGGCGAGGTTGGGCGTGAGTTCGATTTCAAGCACCACGTCGCCCAACACATCCACGATGGGCGTCCCCGCGGGAAAGCCCGGGTTGACCTTCATCAAGATGATGCCGTCGTGATCTTCAGACAAGCCAAGTTCATAAGCCGAACACACCATGCTTTTGTTGGGGATGCCCCGCAAGGCTTTCTCTTTCAAAATCATGCGTTTCGGGGTTTCGCTGTGTCCGTCCCATACTTCAGCGCCTTCTTTCGCGAAGGCCGTCCATAATGGAGGGTCAAGCGGGCCTTGATCTTTATAGCTCAACAAGTTGGGCGCGCCCGTCACACATTGTTCCAGTTCAGCCCCGCCGTAATCGACCATCGCCAACACCAGACGATCCGCGTCGGGGTGCGCCTTCACTTCTTTGATCACCCCTAACACCAACTTTTCGCGATCCCATACCAAATGATCGGACTTGGGATAGCGCAAGCCTTCAACCATCGTTTGAGGCAGGCCGTAATAAATGATATGTCCCACTTCTAGACCAGCCGCAGTCAGCTTTTCCGCTAACAGCTCGACGGGGATATCAATATCGACAAATTCTTTTAACCATGACACTGGGATTAACATGGGTCGTTTGTTCTCCTGATTTAACTGTAACGATCTGAAACTAGAATTGTTCTAAGAAACGCAGATCGTTTCCCCAGAAGTAGCGAATATCTTCAATGCCATGTTTCAACATGGTGATGCGTTCCGGCCCCATCCCGAAGGCAAACCCGCTCCACTTTTCGGGATCATAGCCCCCGTTGCGTAAAACCGTTGGGTGGATCATTCCGCTTCCGGCGATTTCTAACCAACCGCTGTGCTTACAAATGCGACAGCCTTGCCCACCGCACAAGAAACATTCAACATCCACTTCCATGCTCGGTTCGGTGAAGGGGAAATAAGATGAACGGAAACGCACGCCTGCATTCTTCCCAAACATCGACTTTGCGAATTCGGCAACTGTGCCTTTCAAGTCGGTCATGGTGATGTTGTGACCGATGGCGATCCCTTCCACCTGATGGAATTGGATTTCACTGCGCGCCGTGATCGGCTCAAAACGGTAGCACATGCCGGGCAAAATCACGCGGATCGGCTTCGTCCCGTTGTCCCCAAGTTCGTGCATCGCCCGAATTTGGCCTGGGGATGTATGCGTGCGCAGAATCACATTGGGTTTGGTGGTGTAGAACGTGTCTTGCATATCCCGCGCCGGGTGATGTGGCGGAATATTCAACAACGTGAAGTTGGTGTCATCATCTTCAACATCACGACTGCGGTAGACGTGGAAGCCCATCCGCGCCCAAATTTGATAAAACTCACGCAGGGTTTGGGTCGATGGGTGTAACCCACCTTTGCTCCGTGTACGGCCGGGCAGGGTGACATCAATTTGCCCTTCTTCCAAATCTTGCGCCAGCTCCTGATTACTGATCACCTGTTCTTGTTGCGCGTAGGCGGTTTCAAGCGCAGTTTTGATCTCGTTGGCTCGTTTGCCAAACGCCGCCCGTTCTTCTTTGGGAATCGCGCCCACACTTCGGACGAGTTCCGTCACTTGCCCCTTTTTGCCAAGATATTTCAATTCCCATTCGCGCAAGCTGGCGCTATCCGAAATGGTGGATAGTTCCGCTTGGGCTGTGGTCAAGATACTTTCAAGACGGTCTAACATCACACAGCTCCTCAACCAGACAACAAAAAACGCCCGCGTCCACTAATTGCATTAGGGACGAGAGCGTTGTATGTACAACTCCCGTGGTACCACCCTACTTGACCGTTTGAAGAATGTTCAAACTGTCCACTTAGGTTTTCCAGTCACGTTGGAAAAGACGGATCAGACTACTGGTGCATCATGCACGTTCCCCTGTCAGCTCAAGAGCGAATTCCGCGAAGGCAACCTGCTGGGGCTTTCAGCCGACGACACCCAGCTCTCTGTAGGCGCTTTGTCTCGCGCACGATCTCTATCACAGCCTGTCATGTTCATTATGATGAGAGGTCACGGATACTGTCAATACCCGTTTGTTTTTGAACGAGGACATAAAGTACACCTCACCTGCTGCGCTTCGCTTAGCTGTCCTCTCCGTGGGGAGAGGACATAAACGCATCAAGTCATTCACAGACAGGGCATGCCCCTACAAATAATATCCCCTTGTGTGACGTGATCTTTCTCGCCCTCTCCGTGGGGTGAGGTTGTAAGTACACCTCACCTGCTGCGCTTCGCTTAGCCGTCCTCTCCATGGGGAGAGGACATAAGCGCATCAAGTCATTCGCGGACAGGAGATGCCCCTACAAATAATATCCCTTGTGTGACGTGATCTTTCCCGCCCTCTCCGTGGGGAGGTTGTAAGTACACCTCACCTGCTGCGCTCCGCTTAGCCGTCCTCTCCGTAGGAAGAGGACATAAACGCATCAAGTCATTCACAGACAGAACATACCCCTACAAATAATATCCCCATGTGTGACGTGATCTTTCCCGCCCTCTCCGTGGGGAGAGGGCACGACCCTGTCGGGGTGAGGTTGTAAGTACACCTCACCTGCTGCGCTTCGCTTAGCCGTCCTCTCCGTGGGGAGAGGACATAAACGCATCAAGTCATTCACAGACAGGGCATGCCCTTACAAGCAGTATCCCTAATGTGTGACGTGATCTTTCCCGCCCTCTCCGTGGGGAGAGGGCACGACCCCGTCGGGGTGAGGTGCCCTTGAAAAGAACGGCACGCTCTTTTTCGCCGTCGGGGTGTGGGACTTTTACCCCAACTTGACTTTTATATCCCCAAACATGATATAATGACCTTTAATGACCCTTTTGAACCTGTAAAAAGTAGTAAAAAGAGGCAAATGTCGCTTGACACGTTTTTAAACCCGTGATATTCTCTAGTCTGATTTATGGAAGGTGTGTTTCTAATGACAACTCTCAAACCACGCATTGAACCAGGTGCGGTTTATTCTCGCCAAGAAGCTGCAGAAGCGCTGGGCATCAGCCTCAGCACACTGAAACGACTGGTGAAAAACGGCCACCTGCGCATCAGCAAACCGAATGGGATGCGGCGTGTGTTCATTACGGGTGAGAGTATTCTCGCTATGCTCAACGCTACTCAAGTAGAACAAGAGCGCGGCGCTTAGAAATGCCATCATTGTCGTTCACCGCCGGGTTTAAACTCGGTTTATCAGGAGGTTATGAGATGAATTTGCCATTTGACCGTATGCGTATTACGCCCAGCACCGACGCTGTTAAAGCCGTCGCTGTCCCGCGTAACGCCGTCGTGTCTCCCGCGCCGGTGAGCGCGAATGGCTGGTTTACGCTCATCACTGCTGGTAATGGGTATGACTTAGCGTATGGTATGGGCGTATTGGGCCTCATTGTCGAACCCGATCTCGGCATAGTCAATGATCCCGATAGCGGAATTCTCAGTCGTTTTGGAACAAATAACACGTTTGCCGCAAATGGCAGTGCACGTTTCGAAAAAGAAATAACCGGACAGTCTTACGAGAGGAGAGATAGGCCTATTTAGTGCCCATCGATCCCCCTCCCCCTTTTGGGTGATTAGAGCGTGAGACTGTAAGCGACAAGTCTCACGCTCTTTTTTTTACTTTCGGCTTGCGAGGTTTAGCATGACGTTACACACCGATCTCCAATTGCTCTACAGTGATACTCGGCTCGACGCGGTACTTGAGGCACTGGACACCCTGCATAGTGCAGCTTCTGAAGGCACATTGTCGCAGGCGACCACCCTCACCGAAACCGAGCTGAAAGGCTGGTTGATTGACTTGATTTATACAGCGAGAGAGACGCTTGTAGAAATCGACAGTCACCACCAAGTAGAGCAAGAGCCAGCGTTATCGTTGGTTCGAAAAACGTCCTAAGGGTCAGTCGGGAACTGTTGAAAAACAGCTCGAAGCAGTTCAGCGCCAACCGAATGTAGTGCAGAAACAATCACACTTTAAAAAACAAATAACCCGATGGTCATTTTCAAGGAGACCCAAATGTTTACCAGTTACGAATTCTTGCTTGCGCAAGAAAAACAACGAGAAGCAGAACGCCAAGCTAACAAACACCGCATGGAAAAACGATCTGCACGGCACAACGCCCAAGCCGCAAAAAAGACGGCGTTAAAACTCGCGAAGCTCATCCCTCTGTTTTAGGATGAACGTCGCAAAAATCGAACGATAATGGGGAGTCGTCAAACAAGACACTTCCCAAAGCATGAAAAGGAAGACATGTATGCGTGCTCGACAAGATAAAAGCGATGGTCCACAAGAATATTTTTGGATAAACGCAGCGCTTCATGCCATCCGCCTCAATCCCGCCTGTTGGGAGAAAGGAGGGTTGGCGATGAAGACCACAACCCTCGATAAACAGGAAGTATTTTCGGCATTTTTTGGGTGAGTTTTATTGGAACCGAGTAGCTGAGCTGCTCAAAAGCAAACTGGATATTTTTAACGGTCTGTGTTTTAGCGGAATAGATTGAATAAACAGCATCAATCAATGGCAGTATTACAAGGGAAGGATACAAGACGGTTTATCATTCCCTTTCGATATAGATCATCATCAGGTCAAAGCGCGTGAAAAACTTAGATATTCCTCAACCCCTAGATGAACATCTGGGATATTAGAAGGTGAAAACGTGTTTGCGACAAGCAGACCTTGAGCGCCACGTTTTCACTTTCTACCTTTGGTTAACGATTCTTAAAGTGACATTTAAGGTTTGACCTTTTCCATAACTTCTCTGTAATAAAAAGTGCTTTAGAACAAATTTCCGTGTATAATTTTTAAGGTTTGCGCACTTTCATCCGAAATTGTGCAGAAAACATCTTGTAAAGAGCGAGAGGTGCAGTTGTGTTCAACGTACCCAGTGCAGTACAAGGGCGCGTGCTTTTGTTAAATGGTAAAACGTGGGAACCTTTATCCATCATCACCGTTCCCCGCGCTATCAATTTATTGCTGGCAGAAAAAGCGATTGTCATTGAAGAGACCAATCAGTTTCTGCGCACAGTTCGCGACCGTTTCCCTATCCCATCGGTCATTGCTCTCAAAGTGTATGTCAATGTCCCACGTCGCCAAGCGCATTGGAGTCGTCGTGGTGTGCTTGTGCGCGACAATTACACCTGTATTTATTGTGCCGCTCAACCCGGCTCGCTGTTTAAAGGGAAAGCCCTCATTAAAAGTGATTTCACCGTCGATCACATCATCCCCAAATCGCGGGGCGGACGTGACCTGTGGGGGAATACGGCCTGCGCCTGTTACCATTGTAACCATCGTAAAGGTGACCGCCTGCCGAATGAGGCGGGGATGAGACTGGCGTGGGAACCTAAAACACCGAGGACCAGTTATTTGGTGGTTGCCATTGGCAGCGGGCTTGATAGTTGGAAACGCTATATAGAATATTAAGCATCGGCGCTAGATCACCGATGCTTTTTTGTTTTATTCCCCATAAATAATTTTTTAGGCATAGTTTAGGTTCCTATGTCTATCTCTATTTCTGCGACATTTTTTTGAAACTAATCCTTTTTACGGGCGTATAGATACGCAATTATTCATTTATATTGCTGGAGCACGGAATGAATCATCTCACCCCATCTCAATGGATGGTCACGACCCATAACCTCAAAAAATCTTATAAACGGTCGGGGAATGACCCCATTGTTGCTGTCAAAAACCTTGACATCCAAATCCATAAAGGCGAAATTTTCAGCCTACTTGGGCCAAACGGTGCGGGCAAAACCACATCCATTTCAATGATGTGTGGGCTTTTAGAGCCGAGTGAAGGGGATGCAGTCATCGGCGGTCACTCGATCACCAAAAACCCTCTCCAAGCGAAAGCACTACTCGGCATTGTTCCCCAAGAGATTGCGCTTTATGAAAGCCTGAGCGCACGTCAAAACCTTGAGTTTTTCGGCAAGATGCAGGGCAAAAGTGGCGCAGAGCTACGGAAGTTGGTTGACAGCGTCTTAGATTTTGTTGACCTGACCGACCGCCAAAAAGACAAAGTAGATACATTTTCAGGGGGGATGAAACGGCGCGTCAATATTGCTGTGGGCTTGTTACACCGTCCACAACTCATTTTTATGGACGAACCGACTGTGGGCATCGACCCGCAAAACCGTCGTCGTGTTTTAGATATGGTCTTACGCTTGCGCGACGAGATGCAAATGACGGTGCTTTACACCTCACACTTGATGGAAGAAGTCCAAGAATTGAGCAACCGCGTCGCCATTATGGATCATGGTGAAGTGATTGCGATAGGCACAGTAGGCGAACTCATCCAACGTATTGGCGAAGAAGATCGACTTATTTTTGATGTCGGCGAAGCGGTGATTTCAGAAACGGTTCTGAATCATCTCACGTCTTTGGACATGGCGATCACATCGGTGAACTATGAACCCAAAGTTCCCAAAACCGAAGAAGGCACAGAAAACAATCATCTTCCTCAACAGGGAAATATCGTTGTGCTCGCCAAACGCGGGCGACGCGCGCTTCCCCATCTCTTGAACAAACTGAATGAATCCAACATCGAAGTACAGTCTGTCGAAATCCGTGAACCTGACCTTGAAGCGGTCTTCTTGAGCCTCACGGGCCGCGCGCTTCGCGATTAAGGATCAGTCATGATACAAAAAATCTTAACGCTTGCGCGTAACGACCTATATATCACGTTCTCCGACCGTAACCTCATTCTCATCATGTTGGTGACACCTTTAGCCTTAGCCACGATTATCGGGCTGGCTTTCAGTGGCATCACCAGCGGGGGAAGTGGAGGCATCACCAATATTCCAGTGGCGATTGTGAATCACGATCAGCCCATCAGTTTCAGCGGGCAAAACATCGCCTATGGTGATCAGATCGAGCAGATTCTGGTCCCGCCTGCAGATATTACCGAAGAAGAACGCGAAGAAAATCAACTGTGGCAACTGTTAAACGCGGTCGTCGTCGAAGATGAAGCCACCGCGCGCGCGGGTGTAGAAGACGGTACATATACAGCCGCCATCATCATCCCCGCAAACCTGACTTCACAAATCGCGCCTTCTCAAAATTCGCTTGACTTAGGCAACGCAACCATCGAGTTATTCACCAGCCCCGCGTCGCCCACCTATGCCAGCGTCGTCAAAAGTGTGATGGAAAGCATCACCACCCAAATTTCTACAGGCAACATCACGATTGCCGCCGTGATCAATGCGTTGATTGAACGTGCTACCAGCGATATAGAGTTTGGCTTGCAATTTGCAGCCTCATCTACCGATGGCAGTTTCCAGCCAAATTTTGCCCCTGCTTTCACCCCCACTCAGCAGATTCGCATCAACCAACAAACCAGCTCGGGGGCACAATCGACGTTTAACCCGTTCATCTTCTTCGGCACAGGGCAAGCCGTTTTCTTCATGATGTTCACGGCGATGGCGCTCTCCAACAACATTTTATATGAGCGTAAACAAGGGACACTGGCGCGTTTATTTGCGACCCCAACCTCTCGCAGTGCCATCCTATTCGGCAAGTTATTGGGCGCCCTGGTGACGTGTGTCGTTCAAGTCTTGCTACTGTTATTCTTCCTCACGCTGATCAACGGGCTTTTATCCGGTTCATTCACCCTCATCTTCGGCAGTAACTTCTTCGGCCTCGTGTTGGTGATCTTCAGCGTGTCCATCGCCGCTGTAGGGCTGGGCGCAGTCATTTCGTCGCTCTCGAAAACCCCTGAATTTGGCAACATCGTCGGAAGTCTCATCACTATGGCGATGGGTATCTTCGGCGGTGCATTCTTTGATGTCAGCGCCATCGGCCCATTTTCGATCATCAGCCGTTTAACGATTAATTATTGGGGAGTCAATGCTTTCACGCGACTTTCGCAGGGGAATAATGACATCCTGCTCAATGTAGGTGTGTTACTGGGCATTGGGGCAGTCCTGTTTGGCATTGGGCTGTTCATCTTCAACCGTCGCTTGGAGGTATAACAATGCGTCGTACACTTGATATCGCACTGAACGAACTACGCATCATCTTTCAAGACCCGGGCATTTGGATCAACTTGGTCGTTGTCCCTCTGGTGATCACTTTTGCCGTCAGTTTTGCAACGGGCGGTCTGAATACGACTTCCGAAGGGATTAATTACATCAATGTAGATGTGATCGACTACGACCAGACGGCGCTCTCTGCCGACCTTCAACAGCGCTTGGTCGAAGCGAATGAGGTCCTTCGTCTGTGTGTTGACGCGACCACTTCCGACGAAGCATGTAATTTAGAAGATCAACCCTTAACGTTAGCGTTGGCGAGAGAACGCCTTGAAGACAGCGCCACCGGCGCAATCATCGAAATTCCCGCAGGCTTTGAAAACGGCGTTGATCAAGGTGAAGAAGTCGAATTAACCTTCATTTCAAATACCAATGCCGCCACGCCCAGCTTGACGTTACAAGCGTTGCAAACGGCGATCACCTACATCACCAGTATTTATACGACGGTCAACGTGAGCGAAAACGTCATAGACGACATCTCATTTTTAACCTTCGAAGATGAGGCTGAACGGGCGGATTTCATCAATAACATTCGTATTCAAGCCGAAACGTTATGGCAAGAACCGCTGATCACCTTAAGTGAGTCTTCGCCCGAAGTGAACGGTGAGCAGGTGAACATGGGGTTTGCCCAGTCCGTCCCCGGCATTGGCAGTATGTACGTGCTCTTTGCCGTGACGCCGTTGGTCACAGCGATTTTGCGCGACCGTAAACTGTGGACGCTTCAACGCTTAATGACCATGCCCTTAAGCCGCGCAGAAATTTTAGGCGGTAAACTGCTCGGTTACTTTGTCGTGGGGGTGATTCAACTCGCCATCATCTTTGGTTTTGGCTACCTGATGGGCTTGCGTTACGGAAGCGATCCGCTGGCGCTGATTTTGACCATGATCGCTTACATCTTCGCCGTGACAGGCTTATCCCTGTTCTTGTCTACCATCGTCAAGAATGAGACGCAAGCCTCCAGCATCACCCTGCTTGCCACGCTGACGTTAGCGCCGTTAGGCGGTGCATGGTGGCCGTTAGAAATCGTCCCAAGCTGGATGCGCACCGTTGGTCACATCTCACCGATTGCATGGGCGATGGATGCATACGGCGCTTTAATCTATCGCGATGCAGGGCTGGCGGGGGTGATTATCCCCGTGATCGCGCTGTTAATCATGGCGGTAATCTTCTTTGTCATCGGCATCAAGCGCTTCAAATTTGAATAGGCGCTCACCCGCACACAGTCTCTAAAAAAACAGCCTCAGTCCAAAATAGGGTGAGGCTGTTTGCTTTTTAGCTTATGAGCCTAACGTGTCGGCCAACCATTGAATCAACCGATCTGTGATTGCGGGGCTAGACTGGATCAACGATGCGCCCGCTTCGCCATCCAGCGCTTCATACACCACCGCGCCCCGTGCATTAGCGCGGATTTGGTTCGCAACGGTTTCATCTGCTGTGCTCGAAACCAAATACATCGGACGTGGGTTATACCGAAACACGGCTTCGTTCAACCCGGTTTGTAAAAGTGGGCTGAACATCACCAAGGCGTCGCACAGTAAATCATTCGCACACCCGACCAAGCCGATATCCGCGCCTTCGAGCGCCCCAATCACCACAATTTGTCCCGGGTCAACGCTGCCTGTCTCAGATAATGACCGTAGCACTGCTTGAAAATCTTCTAAAACAGAGTCGGTTTGTCGGTCAACGGTGATCGACAGCACCGTATACCCTGCCGATTGCAACCGCAGAGGCAAATCTAACCATGTCGTTCGGTCAGGCGCTAACAACATGATGCCCGGACGGCGTTCATTTAACAGGTTATTGTACAGTTCACCGCTCAACACCCCGCGTGTGGTGGTGATCTCCACGCCGATGCCCCCTGTCAAACTTTCGGAATCGGTGACATAGCGCGGGGGCATATTACCACCGCTTGGCAAAGAAGCGGCCGTCGGGTCGTTATACCCCATCGCAAAAGAGAGCGTCGGCTCATTCAGCGCCGGAAGTAAAAAGGGGGTTGGCAAATTGACTGGTCGGGGTGTTTCCGTCGGTAACAGCAAACTTGTCCCACTGCATGCAGACAAAAAACACCCGATGAACAGGATGCTTAAGCGTGCAACCCACACAAAATTTGATCGTTTCATTTTCTTCTTGCGATGAAGATCATTCGCGGAACGCCATCTTCAAACGGCATACCATCAAAATCCCCCATCACGGCTTCAACTTCAAACCCAACAGATTCAAGCAACAATTCCAACTCACGTCGGAAGAAATAATACAAACGCACAGGCACAAAAGTGCGGATCACGCGCCCTTCGTCATCAATTTCATCATAGACCCATTTCACATCCATGATCTGTTCAACCCGATCCAAGCGACTGATCGACTGTTGAATCACCAGATGCCCAGTATCGCGGTCGATGAAATCGCGCTCGTAGGTCAGCGTCTCGGTATCCTGAGCGCTGAAGGCTTCGCCCGCATTCGGCAAATCCAAGAGCAAGACCCCACCCGCGTTCAACCCATCATGAATCCGTTTGAGCAGTTTGCGTTGGTCATCTTCTTCGGTGAAGTGCATGAAGGTGTTATACGGCACAATGGCGCAGTTGAACTGTTCGCTCAACTTCACCTTGAGCGCGTCGCCTTGATGGAAAAATAAAGTTTTTCCCAAAACCGCCTGTACTTTGGGGTTAGCGGTGGCGCGGTCTAACATCGCCTTTTCGATCTCAATCCCATGTACATGATGATCTTGCGCGGCGAGTTGGGCGGCAAGGCGACCCGTTCCACTGCCGACCACCAGCACAGGCCCGCCAATCTCATCGACGATGCTGTCATAAAAAGCGAAGTCCTCGTCTTTATCCCAGTGTTCAGAATCATAGTAACGGGCAATTCGAGCGTAGAAAGAAGTTGTACTCATGTATGTTTTCTCGTGCGTTGATTAAATGCTTGCATCGCTTGGCGGTGTGCATCGCCGACCCATAACGCGGGGAATAAATCCGCTTCGGTGGCGAATGCGTCTGCTTCTGATTGTACCAAATTTGCCCGCGCCAATTGTTTGATTGCGCGTAACACCTGCGCGTCTAACTGCGTGAGTTGACGCGCCCATTCGAGCGCGGCGGGGTATACCTCACCCGCAGGCACGACCCGATTCACCAACCCCAACGTCTGTAATTGTGCGGGAAGCATCGGCTGAGCATCGAGTAAAATTTCTAACCCGCGCGTGTAGCCAACTAACCGCAACAAACGCTGCCCCCCACCCCAACCGGGGATCAATCCGCGTTTCGCCTGTACAAAGCCGATGCGCGTGTTTTCGTCAATCACGCGCAAATCACAAGCGACGGCAATTTCACTTCCGCCCCCCAACGCGAAGCCATTGATCGCGGCGATGACAGGAATCGGCAAGTTTTCTAGCGCCGACAGCGCACCCTGCATAATGTGAGTAAACTCGCGCGCGCCGTCTTCGGTGGTCAGCGTCGCCAAGTCGGTGAGGTCGCCCCCGCTACAAAAAGATTGCGTACCTGCGCCCGTGACGATCACCACACGCACCGCTGGCATGTGATGAATCGCGTTCACCTGTTCAGCAAACGCGCGCATCGTGGCTAAATCCAACGCATTTCGCACATGAGGACGGTTAAACGTCACCACGCCGATCTGCTCATCTATGACAGTCCATAACAAAGTCGGTTCGTTCATCATGAAGATGAGTCTAGCAAGATTGGTTATGTTTTGTCAGGTTGAAGATTTCATTTTTTGCGTTCAAAAATAAATTCTTGCATAGCGAATCCGCTGATTTCCATACGCCATTTGCGTTAGAACCGTAGCCTCTGATACAATGCCCAACGTCTCGTCTACACCAAAACGCCGCTTGCGGCGATTTGTTTGTAAGGAGCTAAACATAATTTTGAGAGTGCCTATGCGACATCCAAAAATTGGTCTTATCCTTGCAGTGATGCTTGGACTTCTCCTCTCTGTTTCAGCGCTTTATGCGGAACCCTCTGCTCAAGGGGGTGGCATTGATACCACCACAACCTCAACTGTAAACTTAAGAAGTGGGCCGGGGACGGATTGGCGTATCATCACGTCATTACCTGCGGGAACCCCCTTCCGTGTCGGGGGTCGTGCCAATGGTGATTATTGGCTGCGGGGCATCACTTCAAGTGGTGAAGTGGGCTGGGTCGCCATTGATGGTTTGGCCGTCAGCGCTGACCAAATCGCCTCTCTACCTTATATGTGGGCAGATGATCCCTTCAATTTAGCCCCGCCGGGTGGAGCACCTGCGCCCGTCGATCAGCCTGCTGAACAACCTGTCCAAGTTGCACCGACGCCAGTGCCGACAACCGCGCCTGTTGTGAACACGGCGCCAACACGCGGGTTTGCCTACGGTGGGCACGTTCAAGCCTTTGGCGACTACGCCGCCCAACAAATGCAGTTGGCAGGGATGACTTGGGTGAAACGTCAAGTACGTTACACCTTAGGGCAAGACCCTAGCACCATCGCCGGTTGGATCAACGATGCCCATGCACGCGGTTTCCGCATTTTGCTGGGTGTTTTAGGGGAACCTCAACAACTTTATAACGAAGGTTATTTTGAAACCTATGCCAACTTCCTCGCAGGTCTGGCCGTTCTCGGCGCTGACGGTGTGGAAGTCTGGAATGAACCGAATATCGACCGTGAATGGCCTGCGGGAAGCATCAACCCTGCAAGCTATGTCGATCTTTTGCGCGTCAGCTATAACGCCGTCAAAGCGGCCAACCCGAACACTCTCGTGATCAGCGGTGCGCCTGCGCCTACAGGTTATTTTGGCGGTTGTACAGGCGCTGGTTGTGATGATAACTATTACATTCAGGGCATGTTCGCCGCTGGCGCCGCCAATTACATGGACTGCCTCGGCATCCACTATAACGAAGGCATTTTGCCCCCCAACGCAACCCAAGGGGACCCGCGTGGAAGCAGTGATCACTATTCCCGCTACTTCCGCTCGATGATAAATACTTATGTCAATGCCTCGGGCGGTCGCCGTCCGCTGTGCTTCACAGAGATGGGCTATCTCTCTGGTGATGGTTACCCCCCATTACCCGGCGCATTTGGATGGGCCGAAAACGTCACCGTTGAACAACAAGCTCAATGGTTAGACCAAGCCGTTACACTCGCTTCTCAAAGTGGACGGGTTCGCTTATTCATCATTTGGAACATCGACTTCACCACCTACGACAGTGACCCCCAAGCTGGGTTTGCCATCATCCGACCCGGTGGCGGCTGTCCCGCATGCGAGCTTCTGGGAAGCTAAATCACGACCTTACGTTCACAGCATGTCTGTTTTAATATGGACATGCTGTGAATACTGTGATTGCTCCGAGCGATACCCATCATGCCCTCATCGCCAACACCTTTTCGCTCAGTAACACACCCCAGCCACCCAATAATGTAAGTTCATTCAGGAATTTCCATGACCGAACAAAACCACAAATCAACAGGGGAAACCGACTCGTTATCGGCTGTACCACCCACTCCAGAGGCGGACACAGGAACCTTTGATTTTGATGACATCGCCTCTCAAGAGGAAGTTCGCCAAACAGGGACGTATTACGCCGTTCCACCGCGTCCAGCGCCTAAAAAATCGGGCGGGATTGGATGTTGGCTCACGGCTTTAGCCAGCCTTTTCTTTGCGGCCATTCTCGTTGGGGTTGGGCTATTTCTTCCGCCCATCAGCTTATATGATCGGCTTTTTGGAACCCAATACACCCCGCTTTCAAGCGAAACCAATGCGTTACAAGAAGATGGGATCACCTTCGCGGTATACAGCGAATCGATTCCACAGGATTACGGCGTTGCGTTGACCAGCTCAACCATGAACAGCTTCTTAGCCAGCACGGAAAACAGCGCATCAGCGGCCGCCATCCCGCCGAATCTGGCGTTACAAAGCGCGGTCTACACCATTGAAACAACGGGCAGTCAACCTGCGGATGTCACCCTTGCGGTGGATATTCCCGCATCGGCACCCCCTGCTGACCTGCTCGATATGTACGGGTTTGATGCCGAAACCAACACGTGGAATTTCATCGCATCGCACCCAACAGGCAGTCAAATGGTGGCTTCGGTGTCTGAAGTTCCCGACCAGATCGCGTTATTTCAAACCACCGCCGTCAATCAGCCTCGTGTTGTCGTTTCGGTGAGCATCACCCAAGAGCTGACGTCCGACGTAGCAAACCTCGCGACGATTATCGCGCCTGCAGGTTTACAACCGACAATTGAGGGTAGCCTCACCGGAAGCCTCGCGGCAGGTTTTGATCTCAACGCCAATTACTTGGTCATGCCCAGCATCCGCAATTATGTGGATTCGCGCGCCACTGACCCCGATACGATCATCGCCATTTTGAGCAACCGTGAACTGCGCGCGCGTCACGCCGCCCAGTTAGCCGCGTTTGCCAGCAGTGGTTATGATGGCGTGGTGGTTGATTATCGCGATTTACCCACAGAACAACGGGCGAATTTCAGCGCCTTCATTGAAAATCTGCGGGCAGCCTTAGGCAATTCTGGTTTATATCTTGGTGTGGTCGTCCCCGCCGCCGAAAACATCACGGGCGAATGGGACACTGGCGCTTATGATTGGGCAGTGATCGGTAGCCAAGCCGACTTTGTCCAAATCGCCCTGCCGATTGATCCGCTGGCATACGCGCCCGGGTCAGACCGTGTAGTCGAAGCGATGCTCCGTTGGGCAGTGGGTCAGATCGAACGCAGTAAAATCGTCGCCGGTCTGAGCACGCTCTCCATCCAACAAACAGGCGATAACTTCACGCCCATCGGGTTTGACCAAGCCTTAGCCGCGCTCGGCAACGTCGATATTGAAGCTCAACTTTCTGAAACTGGAACCATCGAACAAGGCGCACAAATCCAAGCGCGTTTGGATGGTCTCTCGGCCATTCCGGGTGTCGATCAAGATTCAGCGCAACCCTATATCGAATATACAGCGGACGGTCAAAGCACCGTCACACGGATGTGGCTCACCACGCCGGAAGCCTTACGTGCGCGCATGGATCGCACACTGCTTTTCACCCTCAGCGGGGTGGGCTTTGAAGACCTGCTCGAAAGTGGTGTTGCCAACGGAATTCTCAACGCCATCCTCGACTACAAATTACAACTGCCGACCCAAGTCCAAGCGCGTCA
Organism: uncultured Anaerolineae bacterium; assembly: GCA_934216615.1. GTDB lineage: Bacteria > Chloroflexota > Anaerolineae > Aggregatilineales > Phototrophicaceae > Flexifilum. The sequence continues at coordinate 62,087 of CAKQCB010000005.1, forward strand.
GTTGGCGTTACGTTGGACTATCGAAGGGGTCGATGGCATCCTCAGCGAAGTGACGACAGGCTTAAATGAAGCGCTCGTCGCCACCATCGAAGCGCCCGATGGCAACTACGCCATCAACGTCGCAGTCATTGATGAAAGCGGTGCGGAAAGTCAACGTGCAGGGGTGGCAGTGGCGTTATTTGCCCCCACCAATACCCCAACGCCCGTTCCAACCGCGACGCCAACCCCCACCCCACAGCCGACGACCGTTCCGGTACAACAGCAAGCGCCCGTCACCACCGCCAATACTTCAGGAAATAGTGGCGGTGGTGCAGTCGCCGTGAATAATGCAGGTGCGATTGTCGGTGGCAGTTTTGAATACGGTGGGCATGTCACTTCAACAGCAACAGGCGCGTCAGGACAGATGCGCAGTGCAGGCATGAACTGGATGAAAGAACAAGTTCGCGTCAGCCAAAGTTGTGGTGGTTTTGATATCGCCGCGAATGCCGTCGCCAACGCGCGCGCGCAAGGGTTCAAAGTCTTGCTCGGCCTCGTCGGTAGCCCGGGCGAACTCGGCGCGGGCGGGGATGGTTACATTCAGGGTTTCGCCAACTGTATGGGACAAATTGCCTCGCTCGGCCCAGATGCGATGGAAATTTGGAACGAAGCCAACATTGATCGTGAATGGCCTACAGGCCAGATCAGCGGTGAGTTCTATGTACGCTTACTCGCCGCGTCATACAATGCCATCAAAGCGACCAATGGCAACGTGATGGTCATCAGCGCAGCGCCCGCGCCGACAGGTGCAGAAGCGGCCTTCCCGGGGCAAGTCATGAATGATGATAACTGGCTGCGCCAAGTGGTGAACGCAGGCGGTCTCAATTACATGGACTGTGTTGGGGCGCACTACAATGAAGGCATTACCTCACCCGCCGCCAACGGGGGGGACCCGCGCGATAACTATTACACGCGCTACTTCCTCGGCATGCTCAACACCTATTGGGGCATCACGGGCGGGCAGAGACAAATCTGTTTTACCGAATTAGGTTTCTTAACGCCTGAAGGCTTCCCACCGTTACCCGCCTATTTCTCTTGGGCACAAAATGTGAGCTTATCGCAACAGGCAGCTTGGCTTGCAGAAGCGGCGGCGTTGGCTTCTCAAAGTGGGCGTGTACGCTTGATGATTATCTGGAACATCGACTTCAGTAATTATGGCGATGACCCGATGGCGGGTTATGCGATCATACGACCCGGGGGCGGTTGCCCTGCCTGTTCGTCACTCGCTTCAGCCCGTTGACAATCTACATCTATGCGCTATCTTAAGCGCATAAAAACTGAATTCCCCTAGAGGGGTAACGCTACCCTCTAGGGGCAAAAATTCTGAAACCAACTTGACCTGATCGAAACAGGTCAAAGGAGAGAACGACAATGGCAACATCCGTAAAATCCCGTTTTCGCAAACAAGTGCGTGGGTTTGTCTTTGTTTGGACAGGGCTTACTGTGGTTCTGGCGTTAGGAACCTTCATCGCCATTTATTTGGCCTACGGTTCGATCACGCCAACCCCGGGCAGCCGTTTAGGAAACCTTGCCATCCCCGAAACAGAAACCAGCGTGGCGCAAGTCAGCACAGCCACCGAAGCCGTAGCGCCCACCGCCACAACCGCGACGGTCACAGAGGCCGCCCCAACCACTGATACCAGTACCGAAAGCACCGTAGAAGATGCCAATGGCGCAGAAGTCGCCGCGCTCAGCGTGAATAATGCCGCGCCGACAGCAACGCCCCTTCCCTCTGAATCAGATGTGTTTGAGTTAGGGGTTCAGGTACAAGTCAGCTATGACAACATGGGGCAGTGGATAGATACCGCCTCTCAACCGCACCAGTTGGGTGTCGGTTGGGTGAAACAGCAAATCCGTTGGGAAGCCTTCGAACCTGCCGATAACGAATTTGACTGGATGCAAACCGATATTTATATCCCTGCGGCGGCAGAACGTGGCATCAAAGTGCTGGTGTCCATCGTGACCGCGCCCGACTGGGCACGCGAGCCGGGCCTCACCCCCGAACAATTGGAAGCCGTTGGCCCGCCTGCCGACCCGAACCAATTCGCAGAATTTATCACCGCGTTGTTGGAACGCTACCCGAACCAAATCCACGCCGTCGAAGTCTGGAATGAAATGAACCTCGACCGTGAATGGACATCCACAGAGGGCTTAAGCGCTGAGAATTATGTCAATTTACTGCGCGTCGCCTACCAAGCGGTGAAAAATGTGGACCCGGGCGTGATCGTCATCACAGGGGCATTAGCGCCTACGGGCTTAAGCGATGGCGTACAAGCCTATGATGATTTTGTCTATATCGACCAACTGATCGCGGCGGGGGCACTGAATTATTCAGACTGCATCGGCGCGCACACCAACGGGTTTAACCTATCCCCTGAATATCGTTGGGATGATGGCATGACCGACAGCACAGCCCAATTTCGTGGCCCGTTTGATAACCCGCATCACAGTTGGAGTTTCTTAAGCACCATCGAAACTTACGCTCAAAAAGTGGAGCTTGCAGGCGGGGATCAGCAAATTTGCATCACTGAGTTTGGCTGGCCGTCTGCTCAAGGGTTAGAAGGAGTGCGCCCGGGCTTTGAATTCGCGCTCGACAACACCCTGCGCGAACAAGCTGAGTTCACCGTTGAAGCCATCCGTTACATGATCGCGTCCGGCTATGTCCGTTTAGGCATCGTCTGGAATTTGAATTATGGCGCGCAAGCAGGCTGGGACATCAACAACGACAATGTGCCCTATTCACTCATTGGGCCGGGCTTCCATTTCCGCTGTGCGTTTGACGCGATCCGCGACTTCAACGCGCTCTATGAAAGTGACCCCGCCAACCTCGACACATTTGAGTTCGACTATGAGGGGCGCTGCGTCTAAGTCCGAACTGGTTGTTTTACTTCTCACACGTCACCTCACTGCACGTGAGGTGACGTGTCTATCTCAATTATCCTGATGAGCTTCTCTTGAAATACCCAACCCGCGTTATCCAACCCCTAATTTTTTTAATCGCGAGCTTATTGCTGGTCAGCGTTCCCCGTTCCAGCGCGGACGCTTTTATGCGTTGGGCAGTCACTGACCCGCCGTTCACCCCCCTCACCTACAGTATCCAAGCCTTTTTGTGGTGGGATACGCAATGGCGCGGGGTCAATATGGATTGGATTCAGCGGATGGTCTTTAGCCATGTCAAACAAACCTTTGCATGGAGCGACATCGAACCCGAACGCGGTCAATGGGATTTCAGCAACGGCGACGCTATCCTTGAAGGATTAGAGGCACGTCAATTGTCCGTCGTCGCCCGTTTGACCAACACACCCTATTGGGCGCTTCCGAATCAATCCCTACCAGAAGGGGTACTCGACGCGCCCGCTGAAAACATCGAAGATTGGGCAAATTTCTGTCGCGTTATCGCGGAACGTTATCGCGGGCGGATTGACGCCTATCAACTGTGGAATGAACCAAATTTAACCCGTGAATGGGGTGGCCTTCCCCCCAATGCGGGCGAGCTTGTGCGCTTCATCGCGGCGTGTAGTGAGGCCATCCGTTCGGTAGACCCCGACGCCATCTTGATCTCACCCGGCTTAGCACCCACCGGAACCTATGACGCGACGGCGGTTCCGGATGATATTTTTCTCCAGCAGATGTACGATCACAACTTCCAAAATTATATTGATGTGGTCGGCGTTCATGCGCCCGGCTACTCTGCGCCGGAAGTCCCGCCCGAAGAAGGCAGCGGCGGGCATCGCTTCTTCACCTTCCGACGGGTGGAAGATATGCGCCGTATCATGGTGGCGAATGGTGATGCCGCCCGCCAAATGGCGATTTTAGAAATGGGTTGGACGACCGATCAAATTGACACAGATTATGCGTGGTATGCCGTTGATGAAGCCCAACAAGCAGAAAACCTAGTCGCAGCTTTTCAATATGCCGCTGACCATTGGCGACCCTGGATCGGCTTAATGTCGGTCATTTATATCTCTGACCCGCGTTGGACAGAAGAAAATGAAGAATATTGGTGGTCTGTCGCCTTGTCAATTGCATTCCCCTATGGGTACACTCGTCCTGCCTATATGGAACTTGCCAACATGGCAAAATATTGTGGTGATGATTATCGTCCGCCCCGTGATCCGGGAAGTCCGGAGGCTTTAGGTCTTGCCCCAGTACGTCCTTGCAATTAGTGGATTTTTCCACATGCTCGCCACCGTCGTTTGGCTCGGTGGCATTATCTTATTGGTCGTTTTAGTTTGGCCCGAAGCACGTCGCACATTGAGCGAAAACCCCGGGCTGTACCAATTTTTGAGCCGTTTGCGAAAACGGTTCTTTCCGCTCATCAATCTCAGCCTGATCGTCTTAGCTGTGACCGGCCTCATTCAGATGGCGGGGGATTCCAATTACGACGGGGTGATGCAAATCACCAATGAGTGGAGCCTCGTCATGTTGATCAAACACATTGCTGCGGCGGGCATGGCAATCGGCAGCATCGTGTTACAATACGGGGTAGTGCCTGCCCTTGAACGTGCCAGCTTATTAGTGGAACGCGGCAAGGGAAACCCGCAAGAATGGGAACGCTTGCGCAGGCGTGAAGTGATTCTGACATGGATCACAGTGATTTTGGGGATGCTTGTCCTTGCCTTTACTGCATGGGCACTGGCAATTTGATAGAAAGTTGTTGACTCTTGTCAAGCCGTATAAGTTACGCTGTTATCGTCTTACTGCTCTTATTCGCAGCTTTTTTGCGTTTTTATGATTTGCCGACCCTACAACCTGGGTTAAACGAAACTGAAATTGTTCAGATACGTATTGCAGAGACAGTACGGCAAGGCAACGTCCGCGTTTTTTATCCCCTTCAAAACCAAGCCCACGAAGGTTTCTTTGGGATGATGCTCTCAGCCTCTACCCTCGTCACAGGAACAGGGTTGCTCGGGTATCGTATCCTCTCGGTCTTTATGGGGATGATCACCCTCGCCGTGATGTACGCCTTCGCGAAACGGCTTTTTGGTTCGGCCGCAGGCATCGCTACGACCGCCTTTTTAGGTGTGAATATGTTTCCGGTCATCTTGTCGCGCAGTATCATTCCAGAGACACTGTTGCCGATCACCGTCACAGGCTTGATGTTAGCCATCGTCCAATCGTTTCCAATCTACCGTGAAAAAGTCAATCAACATGTGCAAGCTGCATCTTTTGCAGCGATGGGCGTTTTGATTGGGTTGAGCTTTTACCTTCACCCAAGTGGCTATATCATCGCCCTCTACGGGATGATTTTCATCGGCTATATGATCGTCGCGCGTCGCCCCTTTTCACGCCGTGAACTCAGCTTCACATGGTTTGCGCTGGTGATCCTCATCATTTTGGTCACCCCCTATTTGATGTCCACGTTACAAGAGCCGAACTTCTCGGGCGCGAATCGGCTGTTCAATCTACGTGGCGAAAGCCTCGGCGAAGCGATCGTAGATGGGTTTAGCGGGCTGTTCCTCATCGGGGACCAGAACCCCACCATCAACTTACCCAACCGTCCCCTCATTGATCTTGGTAGTGGGCTTTTGGTCGCGCTCGGCTTTGTCACCACGCTGGTTCGCTGGCGTGAACCGCGTTTCACGCTCATCTTGTTGGGGCTTCTTTTATGTATCCCCACCGTGCTGTTTGAGTCTGACAGTCCCAATTTCATCGCATGGAGCCTCATCCTGCCCTTCCTCGCGGTTTTGTTCGCGGTAGGGATTGTGGTGATCTTCAACGGACTGGCGAAAAACCGACGCTGGATAGGTTGGATTGCGCTAATCTTGTTAGTCGGCTTCAATCTACAATGGACCATGCGCGACTTGTTCAGCAACTGGGGACAAACCGAAGCGATGCAAACCGCCTATGATAGCCGTTTAGGGAACATCGCCACATACATCGACCATACCAGCGCTGACACCGAACTTGTGATTTGTACGCCCAGTTTGCGCCCCGCCCTCAACGCCGTGACGATTACCGACGCGCAAAAATTGGCGTTGATGATCCATCGGCAAACGGATACCCTGCGTTACGTCGATTGTGGTTCTGGGTTCATCTTCACCTATGGGGGTGGACCTCAGCAGGTCATCATGTTACAGCCGGATGGCCTCAGTCATGTTTTCCCGTATGTGCGTAATTGGATCGCGCGCGGAACTTTACTCAACGTGCCGAGCCTGCCCCCCAACACGGTCATCCAGCTTGACGTACAAGATCAACTGGCGGATCAAGTAGGGCGGTTCCAAACAACCGCGCCCATCGTCCTCGCCGAAGATGTGGGTGGAGAAGTGACCGTCGCCGCTCCGCCGATCTCATTTGGCAACGTCCTCACCTACTTGGGCGACGAACGTGATTGGTCAAGCAACCGTAACCCGGGCGATGTGATTCCGGTCATCACCTACTGGCGCATTGATGACACCGTTCCAGACGATCTGCGCATTTTCACCCATCTCTTAAGTGACCCGCGTGTGATCGCCATCCAAACGGATACCATCAGCGTGATCCCTGCCTTTTTACAACCGCGCGATATATTTATTCAGGTCGCATTTCTACAATTACCCTATACAATGCCCCAAGGTGAATATACGCTATCTATCGGAACCTATCGTGACACCAGTTCAGAACGGCTGGATGTAAACTATGAGGGGAACCTACGGGGAAACCGTATCTTCCTAGGCCCGTTACGTGTCAACGAACGCTAATCCCTATTAGGCGAATCTATCTCTATGTTTGAAATTGTTTTTTTTGGCACTTCCGCGTCGGCCCCGTCGATTCAACGCGGGTTAACTTCGCAGGCGATCCTTGCGGGGGAACAACGCTTTCTCATCGACTGTGGGGAAGGCACACAGCGTCAAATTTTGAGAAGTGGCATCGGCTTTAAACGCCTGAATCAAATTTTGCTCACGCACAGCCACCTCGATCATATTTTAGGGTTGGGTGGGCTGGTCTCGACATTTGCCCGTTGGGAAAATATCGAAAAGTTGCAGATTTACGGCAGTCGGCAAACGCTCGACCGCGTTCATAACCTGTTGTATGGCGTCGTCTTAGGTTATGAAAAACTGCCTGTAGACATTCAGTTATTGGAAGTAAAGCCCGGCCTGTTCCTTGAGTTTAAAGATTTTACCGTCAGCGCGTTCTCAGTTTCGCATCGTGGTACGGCTTCACTAGGCTATGTATTTGAGGAAAGGTCGCGCCGTCCATTTCTGGTCGATGTGGCCGAATCGCTCGGCGTTCCTAACGGCCCTGAACGTGGGCAGTTGGTCGCGGGGAAAACCGTCACCTTAAAAGATGGTCGCACGATCACGCCCGACATGGTTTTAGGTGATTCGATTCGTGGACAGAAACTCGTCTATGTGGGCGATACAGGGCGAACCGACAATATCAAATCGCATGTGCAGGATGCAGATGTCTTGGTGATCGAATCGACATTTCTGCATAGTCACCAAGAAAATGCGGCTGTTTTTGGACATTTAACCGCCAAAGATGCCGCCGAACTTGCGCTAGAAGCAGGCGTGAAAACGCTGATCTTGAATCATATTTCGCGCCGTTACCGAGAGTCGGCCATGCGCGACGAAGCACAACGTATTTTCCCCAATACGATCATTGCGCGGGACCTCGATCATTTTGTGATGAAGCGTGACCAACCCCTAGAAAAACTCACCGCAGAGGTTTCGCGCAAACGAAACCTTGAACCTGAAGCAGATGTAGGCGAATAAAGATGGGGATTGCCCATCTTTATTTTTTAAAGATGTCCGGTTCTTGTTCCTTTAAAAAGGCGAGAGCAGGCTCAAAAGTTTCAAAAATACGAAACTGCGCTACCCCCACCAAAATCACATGGCTCACAGCCATCGCCGCAAAACGGATTGCCGGATTATCACTTGTCACAATAATCACCCACCCCGTATCTTTCGTCATGAGGCTGTTGTTGGTGTGACGAACGTCGGCCACACCCGTCGGGTAGGTTTCGATGCCTGTCAAATCACAAATTAAATGAATGGGCGCAATCCCTTGCTCATAAAGACTCATCAGTTCATGGTTTACATGACGGACTTCATCAAGAGTCACATTCCCGTAGAGCCGTTCTAAAATAACACGTTTTGTCTTTAACCATCGGGCTTCATAAGGCATGCGTGTTTAACTCATAAAAATATTCAAAGTGCATTCTCAACTTTATAAGGAATATTGCAATTTTCCAACCTAATAATTTTAGCCGATAATTAATTTATGAACTTAGAGAACAGGAATAATATACTATGAGTTTATGCTCTCATAATTAATTCTAGGGGAAAGCACTCGATGAGGCAAAAATAAACAAAAGACTTCCAGTATCTGGAAGTCCTTTGATGAGCGCTTTTATTTCTTGTGAGCTTCTTTCAAGAAGGGAAGCCAATTAGACATGATGTTCTCGTAGAGGTTTTCGGGAATCGCTGATGGATTTAAGTGCGTGAGCACACTTAAGCCATGCCCGAACGATAAGATTGCCCACGCCATTTCTTCGGCAGGCAGGGGAAGTTCTTTATTGTGTTTTTTGCTCTGTTCTTGTAACACCTTGACCAAATCGCTGTGGCTTTGACGGTAACGCGCCGACAGTTTTTCATTCACGGTAGGGTTACGTAATGCAAACAAATAGAACTCGAGCAGAAGCATGTGCCATACCCGTTGTTTGGTGGCAAACTTCACGAACGATTCTTCATACGACTCGTCGGGATAGATTTCATGCCACTGAGAAATTTCTGATTCTAGCTGTTGTTCTACGAGCGCTAAAAACAGACCTTCTTTATTCTCAAAATGATCGTAAACTGCCCCTTTTGTAAACCCAGCTTCATACGCGACATCATCGACGCTGGCGCCGTTATACCCTTGTTGGCTGAACACTTCAAAAGCGGCTTCTAACAAGTAATCATGGGTTTGTTTGCGCTTTTCAGCGCGGTTTAAACGAACACGTGGCATGATGACCTCCAATACTTGGAAGTATATAAAATCTTTCGACGGTATAATTTTGATAGTGGGTATATAAAGTACCTACTCATGAATATACCTCAAATCATTAAATAACAGTATATATGTTATTTAACAAAATCACTGTCAAAACTTTACAACATGCCTTCGCTAAAAATTTGACCGGGCTGAATCACAATCGGCGGGTTCACATCCACCGTTGCCAGCAGGTCATAGGTGGTCGCACCGGTGATGCGCACAGGCACAATTTCACCGACGGGCAGTTCCCCTTCAACGATCACGTAGCCATCAATTTCAGGGGCGTCGCGGTAACTGCGCCCTAAACTTAATGCCCCTTCCATGACGTTACCGTCTTCATCTTCGGGTTGGCCGTGACCTTCAACCAAAATCGGGATCACTTTGCCGATCATGGCTTGGTTCTTCTTCAAGCTAATGCCCTGTTGAAGCTCCATCAAGCGGTTCCAACGTTCTTCTTTCACATCGTCAGGAACTTGATTCGGCAGTTTCGCGCTGGGCGTGCCAATTTCATACGAGTATTTAAACGCGCCGACACGGTCAAACTCAAGATCGCTAATAAACTTGAGTAAGCCTTCAAATTCTTCGTCTGTTTCCCCCGGGTAGCCGACAATGAATGTCGTGCGCACCGAAAGGTCAGGCATGGCTTTACGCATCGACGCCAGCGTTTCATACACCCACTCAATTTTAGCGGGGCGACGCATGCGCAAAAGCGTGTCACGATGACCGTGTTGTAAGGGGATGTCTAGATAATGCAAAATCTGCGGGTGCTTCGCCATCGTCTCGATCATATAAGGGGTGACGTACCCCGGGTAAGCGTACATCACGCGAATCCAAGGGATTTTTGGCGCGCCCGCAACAATCGCATCCAGCAGATGCGCTAAGCCATCTTTGAGGCCAAGATCATAGCCATAATCAGTAGTGTCTTGAGCGATTAAGATCAGCTCTTGAATCCCCATATCTTGTAAGCGAATCGCTTCCCCAACAATCGACTCAATGGGACGGCTCACCGCTGTGCCTTTGATTTTAGGAATCGCGCAAAACGCGCATGGACGACGACAGCCATCCGCGATCTTCAGGTACGCGCTCGCACCTTGAATACTGGCGCGCAAAACGCCCCGTTCATCCAAGCCGACGACTTTGGCTTCATCGGGCAGATGATACAACGGTTCTGGATGCTGACGGTCGCGTAAGCGCGTGACCAAATCAAAAATATCCATCCAGCGCCGTGTGCCGATCACCCCATCAAGGCCGGGGATTTCGCTGACAAGTGATGATCCATACCGCTGCGAGAGACAACCAGCGGCGATCACCATTTGCCCCGGGCGTCGTTGATCGACCAATTCGCGCAACACATCAATTGATTCTTGTTTCGCGCTGTCGATAAAACCGCACGTATTCACAATCATGACTTCAGCAGTGCCAGCATCCCCCACACTGCGCATCCCGGCTTTGTCCAACACTTGGGCAATGCTTTCGGAATCGACTGTATTTTTGGAACAGCCGAGGCTTACAAGATAGTATTTGTCCTTACGTTTGGACATAGAGGTTCATAGCCTTCATCACAACTAAGATGCAACAACAATTTGATCGTTCAGATTGACACCACCCTGCCGAGAGGGGGTGTTAACTTCCGCTTCGTCCGTTATAGACGAGTGCGCCACTGGCCGCAAAATCTTTGAATACAGCGACGGCTTTATCATGTAACACATTTTCTTGGAACGAGATGCCCCGTTTCGCCAATTCTTCTTTCCATTCGGGATGAATCGGCCCTTCATCGAACCCCGTGATGGACTCTAATTCCGGCCCGCTTCCGCCAATCACTAACGACACGATCCCAGACCACAACGTCGCGCCAAAGCACATCGCGCAGGGACGCCAGTTCACGACCAACTGCATCGCTGGCATGGACGCCGCGCCTAAATCGAATGTTTTCAGTTTGGCTTGGGCAATGGTCAAGGCCATCACCTCAGCATGGGCGGATGAGACGCCCAACGGCACGACGCGGTTCACGCCAATCGTGATCAGTTTTCCCGTATCGCGTTCAAATACCCCAGCGGCGAAAGGCCCGCCGGTTCCACGCTCAAAATTCCAACGTGAAAATTGAATCACCGCATCCATACGATCTTCAAGATTCGGAATATATTCTGGCAGCGCGTTGATCGCGTCTACTGTCCATTCAGGTAATGACAGCAAAACATCCATGATTCAATTCCTCAATTCCTTTATCAATACAATGAAACTTTATTCTAGCGTAAATTCCCACACGAAGACATCTATTGACTGACGTGGTTCGTGAAGCGGAATTTACTTCGGCGGTGTAACGTCCGCAGGCGTCACACGCGGCGGCAAAATCGCTGTTGGTGAAGGCGTTAACGTCGCGGTCGGCGTTGCCGTTTCGGAGGGTGTCAACGTCGCCGTCGGCGTGTTTGAAGCGGTGAGCGTCGCTGTCGGTGTAAACGTTGATGTCGGCGTAGACGTCGCGGTGGGCGTATCGCTCGGCGTTGGGGTGATCGAGGGCGTATAGGTCTCGGTCGGCGTGTCGCTTGGAATGGGTGTATCCGTCGGCGTTAACGTCTCGGTCGGGGTTTCTGTTGGTGTAGGTGACGGGCCGGGGGTATCTGTCGGCGTTAACTGTGCGATCAATGCCCCGCCGAGGTCGGTCGGTGTCGGAATCGGCGTATCGCTGATTTCGGGCGTGGGCGCAAAACCTGCCCCCGTTTGCACCTGTACCCCGTTCGGAGAGAAGGTTAAGTCAACCCGCTGACCACGACCGCCAAAGGTATTTTGAATTTGTCCATTAAAGATGATGTTCAAGGCTTCCGCATTGGTCGAGGTGACAACGACGGACGACGCGCCCAGAAAATCATGCACATCGCCAATTTGAGATAGCCCCGTAAAGACATTCACGCCATCGACCACCACATTTAGCCATGCGCGTTGTGACATCTCGATCTGGATGCTCACGCCTTCAAAGCCGGTGTTGAGTATCGCCACTTCGGTAATGCCCACTGTGGGGACAATTGCCGCTGTAAATGAAGGCGCGGGCGAAACGACTGAGGTCGGAATCCCGCCTAAAATCGAATTGCCAAACGTGGAATCATCCCCATTTCCCAACAAGCTATCTTCTTGGGTCATTTGCAAAACCACAAACGCGATCACACCTAGCGCGATCAACGCAACACCCCCGCGCAAAAGCCAGCCAAAAGCCGAAATTCCGCCTTCGTTATCGCTGACATGGGTCGAAGGCATCGAGGATGGGCGCGCAGATGCGTCTTGCAAAACACGTGGAGAAATCGGCACGACAGGCACCGAAGCGGTTGTTGTGGCGCTGTCCCGTTTATTCGGTTTCTTTTTGGTGCGGGAACGGCTGAGTAATGAGGTGCGGTTGGCACCGCCAGTCATGGCATCATCAAAGTAGCCCATGACAACCGCGTCATCTAACCCGAGGTATTGTGCGTAATTGCGGATGAACCCACGAAGCTGAACGGGCGAGGCATCCACAATATTAAAGTCACCCAATTCAAATTGTTCGAGGATGCGCCGACGAATTCGCAATTCTGCTTCTGCATCTTCTAGCGTGAGTTCTTTCATCTCACGCGCTTGACGCAAATAACGTCCTAGCGATTGTGCATCCATACCTGTTACCTAAGAACTCTACTTGAACTCAAAAATAAAACGACCCATGCACAGATCACTCTCGCTGGGTCGTTCATTATAAACCATGGAGAACAACAAGTGTCATTCCAACCCGTTAGAACACAGTGAGCGTTTGCCGAAAATTATTCGGCAGCTTCACTTGTTTCTTCTGCGGGAACTTCTTCAGCAACTTCGGCTTCTGCGACAGGTTCTTCTGAGGCAGCGGCTTGGCTTGCCAAGTATTTTTCAACTTCACCTTCACGCACGACGGTGACCTTCAAGTTAGGGCTGATTTCGTTGCCCAAACGTACCGGGACATCATGGGTGCCAATTTCGCGCAGCGCCACTTGGCTGATGCGGCGGCGGTTGATGTCGATGCCCGTCTTGTCATTCAAGGCTTCGGCGATTTCAGTGGTGGTCACGGAACCGAACAATTTGCCAGTGGGTGAAGCACGACGGCCAAACACCAATTCGACACCGTCGATCTTACGGGCAAGATCATTCAGACGTGCATCCAAATCCATCTTACGTTGCGCGGCAGTTTCACGCAGTTTTTCTGCTTGGCGCAAAGCGCCGGGTGTGGCTTTTGCAGCCAATTTCTTGGGAATTAACCAGTTACGCGCAAAACCATCGGCGACATCGACAATTTCGCCCGCAACCCCATGTTTATAAACATCGGCAAGGAGGATAATTTTCATGAGAACGTGACCTCTCTAAACAGACATGCCTCTGACAGAGAGGCTGTATTGATGTATTTGCTATCAGTTACCGAAAACGTGTGGCATTATAATCGTCAGTTTCAACAAATCCAAGACTCAATTAGGATTGAGCGGGGAAAATCGCTATAAATAGCGAACCGTCTAATATTTCAGAGTCTATCGTCGCTCAAACTGCAACTAAAATTCTACTGGCGTGTTAGAGTTACAAATTGAATCAGCAATTTCATTATACAGAAAAGGATTTTGGTATGGGATTACTAGAAGGCAAGATCGCGCTGGTCTTTGGGTTAGCCAACAAGAACTCGATCGCTTGGGGCATCGTTCAAAAATTACATGCCGAAGGGGCGACTATCCTTTTGAGTTACGCGGGGGAAGCGCTGGAAAAACGAGTGTTCCCCTTAGCACAAGAAGTGAATTGTGATTTTGTCGAAGAATGTGATGTTAGTAGTGACGAAGCGCTGGACGCCGTCTTTGCAAAAGTTCAAGAACGTTACGGGCGCATTGATATTCTGGTACACAGCGTCGCGTTCGCCAACCGCGAAGACCTTGGCGGTCGCTTTGTCAACATCAGCCGTGATGGGTTCAAACTCGCTCTCGACATCAGCGCTTACAGCTTGATCGCGATGGCAAAACGTGCCGAACCGTTGATGACCGAAGGCGGAAGCATCATGAGCTTGACCTACTACGCTTCTGAAAAAGTCATGCCCAAATACAATGTGATGGCGGTGGCAAAATCCGCGTTGGAAACCATCACCAAATACCTCGCCAATGATCTTGGGCCGAAGGGCATCCGCGTGAATGCGATCAGCGCAGGGCCGATCAAAACTTTGGCCGCCGCAGGCGTGCCGGGCATCCGCATGATGCTCAAGTATTCGGAAAAAGCCGCGCCTTTGCGCACGCTGGTTCACCAAGATGATGTTGGGAATGTGGCGCTGTTCCTTGCCAGCCATCTCAGCTCCACCGTCACAGGGGAAATCATGCACGTGGATGCAGGCTTCAACGTCCTCGGCATGACTTTGACCGAAGAAGATATGCAACAATTAGGAGACTCATAACCTATTCTGTCACCCCGAATACTCATCATCGCCTCATGTCATAATAGGGTAACTTTGAGTTAAATAAAGACATCTATTGGGGGTCATTCCCCTATTGGATAATGACTTACTGGGGAACGGAGGCATTTATGAATCTTTTTGCATTGACTTCCTTTTTGGCGCAAACACCGGGGGAAAGTACCGTCACCATCACCTTTCAACCGATGTCTGTCGTCACATGGCTCATCATCGGTTTGATTGCGGGTTTCTTAGCCAGCGTTCTGGTGAGAGGTCGGCGGTTTGGCTTAGCGGGCAGTGTCATCGTCGGGTTGATTGGCGCACTCGTCGGCGGTGCATTATTTAGCGTCTTGAATATCCCTGTTTCCGAAGGCTTGAGAGCAGGCATCACGATCAGCTTCATTGATATTATCGTGGCGTTTGTCGGCGCGGTGATCGTGTTGATCATCTACTACGGTCTGTTTGGGCGACGACGCTAATTCATCTCGTCACAAAATAAAAAGAGCCTGTGACAGGCTCTTTTTATTTCTGTTCGTAAAACGATGTTATTTGCGCAAAAGTAGCGCGCGTCCGCCTTCTGTTACCCCTGCCGCGATGAAGGCTTTGATCAAGTCCGCAAAGAAGAAAGGAGCCGCCCCTGCAACCCAAGCGGATGCGAAGTCGAGCCGTGTCACCCACATCAACACCGCGAGGCCCAGTGCATATAACACCAAAATGCCCACAACCCCCGCCAACCATCTTTGCAGTAAACGCGAACCCGCCTTTTCAACCAGCCAACCGCTGACAAACGCCGCCGCGACAAACCCGATCAAATAGCCCCCCGTCGGGCCAAAGAGCGCCGCTTGTCCACGCATGTTGGCATCGACGGGCAGACCGACAGCGATCAGTGTGACATACGCCAATTGGCTGAGCATGCCATCACGCGAGCCTAAAATCATCCCTGCCAATAACATCGCAAGCGGTTGCAACGTAAAAGGTACAGGGTCGATGGGAATACTGATCCGTGCAGAGATCACCGTCACCAACAGCATGATGCCGATCCCTGCGATACGAATCACCAAACGTTGATCTTGTGCTTGTGGAAGTGTTCTTAACATAGCGACTCTCTTTGTCTGTGAAAATATTCGTCTACGTTGTGATACAACACACACGCTTAAGATTCGTTGTTTGTGATCGGCTCAACCTTGATATCATCCAACGCATATTTTGCTTTCAACCACGGCGATTGTTCTTGTGGTTTTTGCGTAAACCGCTCTATAAATGTGACGTTGACGCCCAATGTCGGCAGTTCAAATAAGGTGTATAGACGGTTCGCGCTGTCTTGGACATTGCGATAATACGCTAAGCGTGACTTTGCATCTTTGCCACGCACATGGAATTTTGCGCGCCAAAACTTCATCTTGAGGAGTTCTTGGCGTAGTTCTTCACGTTGTTGTTGATTTAGAGAGGCCATTTGTTCAATACCTTTGACTAATGCTCGTCATGAATACCGCATGATTGTATAATTTCTTACTTAAACTTCAATAAGGTTGATTTATGTACAGTACCGTTTCGGTCGCACAACTGCTAGAAACACTCAAAGAGAGTGTGGAATATGATCCGCGTTTTCGCGACATTTGGGTTGAAGGTGAAGTTTCAGGCTTCAAAAAGTATGCGTCTTCAGGGCATTTCTACTTTTCACTCAAAGGGGTTGAAGTACAGCTAAGCTGTGCGATGTGGCGAACGTATGCCGAACGCCAAGCCTATATCCCGCGTGATGGAGATGCAGTCGTCGCACATGGACGCTTAGAAATTTACGCGGTTCGCGGCGAAGTCAAACTGATTGTCGATTTGATCCAACCCGCAGGCGTAGGTGATCTTTATGCCCAATTTGAAGCGCTCAAACGTCGTTTAAGCGCAGAAGGGTTATTCGACGAGGAACGGAAGCGCCCGCTGAACCCATTCCCACAAGTGATTGGCATCGTCACGTCTGCTAATGCGGCGGCGCTTCAAGACGTGCTCAAAGTCCTGCGTCGGCGCTGTCCACTGGTACAGGTGATTTTGTCGCCGTGTAGTGTGCAAGGCGATCAAGCACCCCCGACGATCATCCGCGCGATTGAGCGTTTGAATACCTTCGCAGGCATCGATACGATCTTGGTCTGTCGTGGCGGGGGAAGCATTGAGGATTTATGGGCTTTCAATGATGAAGGGGTCGCCCGCGCGATTGCTTCAAGTCGTATCCCTGTGGTGACAGGCATCGGCCATGAGATTGATTTCACGATTGCCGACTTTGTTTCCGATCATCGTTCACCCACCCCATCAGCCGCCGCAGAAGAAATCACGCCTGATATTGAGATGATCCGCGCAGAGACGGAGCGCACCAGCCGTGCGTTGATCGGCGCGATGCAGTATCTTTTTAAGACCCAACGAAAGATGATCGCCGATCAAACCCAATTTTTGCAATACCGTTCCCCCGAAGGGAAGATCAACACCTCACGCCAGCGCATCGACGATTGGAGCGAACGCCTAGAACGTGCCTATCGCCATCAAACCGTGATGCGCCAAGAACGTTTGACCAGTCGCAACGCCGCCTTAGAAGCGGCCAGCCCTTATAAAATTTTAGAACGTGGATACGCCATCATCTCTGATGTTGAAACCGGTCAGCGCATCACCAGCGTTCAAAACACCCCGCCCCAACAAACGCTGAATATTCAGTTTAAAGATGGCAGTATCACTGCAACCGTAGGAGAAGAAAGCCCATGACCGCATTAGATTTAACGTTTGAGCAAGCCTATCAAGAACTGGTCACGATCATTCAACAGCTTGAAGAAGGGGAACTGCCCTTAGAAGCATCGGTGACGTTGTACGAACGCGGACGAACCCTCTCGAACTATTGTCAAAAATTGCTGGATGGCGCGGAACTGCGCATTTCGCAAATCAACGAAGATGGTCAAATCGAACCGCTGGAATAAAAATAACCCTAACCCACTATATCCCAAATTTGGGATATAGATTGGGATATACGGCGCGCATCAAATGAAGATTTACCCACTTCGTCGGAATCGTCGCAAGATCATTTGAGGGACAGTGCGCACGCTCGACACGCCCAAGATGAACGCCAACGCAAAAAAGACGATTGCGGCAATCCCCCCTGCGACCAGCGCTTGCACCCACAAGGAACTGGTTTGTAAAACAGGCAGGATCAAAAGAATCACGATCCCCATGCCCACAGAGGCGATGAGCGTTTTTGCCGACTCGACCACAATCATACGGTCGCCCAGATCACCAATGCGTCGGCGTAACAGTATCCACAACACGCCTGCTTCCGCCAACGTCGTCAGCGCATTGGCTAACCCTAAGCCTGCAAATGCCCCGCGCGCGAGTGAATTTGGATCACCGATAAAACGGATGAACACAATGCTCAAGAGGATGTTCATCGCCATCGCGATCACCCCAATGAAAACGGGCGTTTTAGTATCCGACAAGGCATAAAATGCCCGCGCTAATAATTCTAAAAGACTGTGTCCGGCGATGCCGATGGCAAGAAACATGATAGCCCAAGCCGTTCCAGCGGTATCTTCAGATGTCCATGCACCGCGCTCAAACAGCAGGCCGATCAATACCTGCCCCAAAACAATCAGCCCTACCGTAGACGGCAACGCTAAAAAGAGGACATTACGCATGGCGACGTTTAACCGCTCTTTAAAACCCTGCATATCCCCTTGTGCCGCCAATGCCGACAAGGTTGGAAAGACCGCCGTACCCATGCTTTGCGCAATCATCCCTAACGCGAAGAACATCAAGTTCCATGCGTTGATGAACACCGAACGGCTTCCGTGAATCATGCCTGAAGTCAAGTTCACATTCACAATGAAATTTAATTGGACGACGGCCAGCCCTAATACCCGTGGCCCCATTAAAAATAAGACTTCACGTGTGCCTTTAACTCTGGGGTCGGGTAAAAACCGTAACTTCGCGCCGATGCCCCGTAAGCCGGGCAACTGCACAATCAAATGTAAGGCGGAGCCTAAAATCGCGCCGAGCACTAACCCATAGACCGCTTTTTCGGGCGGGAATAAACGGGTTAACACCAACGCCCCGAAGATTTGCCCAATATTATTCATGCTCAACGCAATGGAGGGGTAAAGAAACAGCTGACGGGCGTTCAAAATCCCCATCAGCAACCCGCTGATGCTGAAAATCACCACCGTGATCATCAGCCATTGGGTTAATTCGACGGTCAAGGCTTGGCTGGCGGGTGAATCTTCAGGGACAAGCAACGTCGGGACAATCGTCGGCGCGGTGATGATGAACAGGATAGAAATCAGCGTGGCGATCAAGGCCGCGCACGTCATCACCGAGCTGGCGAGACGCCATGCGCCTTCTTCATCATTGGCCGCGAAAAAACGGTTGAACACCGGAATAAACGACGAACCCAACGCCCCCCCCGCCACTAAAACAAAGATGGTTTCAGGGATGCGCTGGGCGGCATAAAAAGCATCTGATGCAGAGTCCGCACCCAATGTTGCGTTAAAGACCGCCGACCGAACAAGACCTAATAGCCCACTGGCAAGGAACCCAAGCAGGACAATGAAGGCAGCACGTAAAACTTGACGATTATTCAGCGCATTTTTTTGTGTGGACAACAGCTTTTTTACCTATAATTTGGGCGGAATTCCCGAATTATAAGTGAACTTCAGCGAATGTGCGTAGGGTTGGATCGAGTTCGTATAAAGCCATCATACTGGATTCGTATGTTTCATGGATTTGAATCGGTAGGTTCAGCGTCGTTGCCAGAACCGAAACCACAAAAATCACGTGTTTATCTTTGCTCACCACGATGACAGAAACTTTACGCTCGTTTTGTAAGCTAGAAAAAATATTGTACATGTCGATGATGCGGGTAGGGTACGAGCGAACTTCTGTTAGGTCTACATAGAGGTGGTAACAATGAGCATTTAAATGGGTCAATGTAGATATTTGATTTTTCACCATGTCTAGGGCTTCTAGTGAAATATCCCCTTCAAACTTACAATGCAGTAATTTGCGGTTATGCATCCAAGATACATGCACTGCCATTCTACTTGCGACCTCTCAACTCTAAAAATAGACATTGCACAAATTATTTCACATTTAACCTCGGTTGTAGTCAAAAATTACCTAAAATAATTGTGAAATAATTGTGAATGAAGGATGTCTCGCCCCTATTTCTTAATTTATTCGCAAACCAAACAGACAGCGCATGCCCCTAAATAAAAACACATGGAGAGGACGTCCCCATGTGTTTTAAAATGTGCGTTGAATAGGCTCAGCAAATGGCGTTAGTCTAACGCGCCTACAAATACCTGTTCAGCGTCTTTTGTTTCTTCTTTAACGGTCAGCTTGATCTGCGTTAAGGCCCAGAAAGTGACCACTAGCCCAATCGTGCCGATCAAGAATACCAACCCATAAGCGATACCATGATCATTCGCGCCAAAAGGAGTAGACAGGAACAAGTCGCGTAAAATCCCACCGCCAGACACGCCCGCGCCACGCGCTAAGGTCACCACCAACGTCCAGAAACCGAGGAACGTCCCCGCCTGCCCGAACGGACTCATATCCATCATTAAGCCGAGCGTGCCGACGTTCCAGAAGCCTAACCCCAACCCCAGCGTGATGAGCGCGGGGGTCACCAAACCACGAATATCAGCAAAAGACGAGAACGCCAATAAACCAAAGGTCAAAATGAGTATCGCAACACCAATATAAGACATCTTGGTATTGGTCAAAGATTTGTACCGACGGCCTAAAAATAAGAAGGCGATAGTTCCGAGGATGGACATACTGCCCCAATAGGCAGAAAAGCGCGTCGTCACACGCACCGGCATTTCAAAAACGTCGGCAGCAAACGGTTCCAAAATCAAGTCTTGAGAGAAAGCGAATAACATCGATAGCGCGAGATACCAGAAGAAGAAGCGGGTTTGACGGTTATTCCATGCCAAGCTCAAATCGTGGAGCATCGAACTGGGTTTGGAGGTTGCCGTTTCTTCTTGCACAATCGGGCCAGATTTACGCCGTCTTTCTTCACCCACCAGCGAGATGAACCAAATAAAAGCGAGGATCAACGCCGCGTACAAGAATAAGTTTTGGAGGGTTTCGGGGGAATACGCCAAACCTGTAACGCCATCATTGGCATCTTCGGGAAGCATGACGCCGAATAAAATACCGCCGACCGTAAAACCGACTAATAAGAACGTCCAGACGATGCCGACAGCACGACCCCGCTGGCTTGTCGATGCCCTGTCATAGATGAGCGCGAGAAAAGTCCCGCCAGAAATCGCCGTGCCTAAACTAAACAATAATAACGAGATGACCATGACCACCCAGATCATGGGATCGTTCCGATCAGCCCCCCTTAACAGAGACGCTGTCGTCATGCCCAAAGCCGCGATGCTGAAGGCCATCATCAAACGGCCAAGCCACACCCAGAAAAGGCGTTGATAGCCAAAAATAGCGCGACGATCTGAGATGCGCCCGACCCAAATACCCACCGGAGCCAAGAAGTAGCGTAATGCCACCAAGAGGCCAATCGGCGTGGCATTAAAACCCAAATCGCTAATCATGACACGGTTCCAAATACCCGTGGCAATAATATCTGCCATCCCAGAGCCGAGATGGAATAAACCAATTTTAAGATTACTACCTATAGATAGGTTGCGGGGCTGCTCAGTCATTTAGTTATTCTCAACTTCTTGTAGATTTTAGTAGATTTTACGTCAATTTTCGTATGTTTCAATCGACAATGTGCTTCAAATTGGTTTTTTGTCGCATGACAGCTATCGTCATTTCCCATGCTGATCGACATATTCTTGGCATATCACTGTTTTCATTCTCTGAAAGACCTACTAAAATTAAGAGACATGCGGTGCATTATGCATTCTTCAGGTACACTCACATTGAATTTATGAATACGTATTTATGATTTAAGGGGGAGTCGTGACAACAAGCCGTTATCAAAAAATAATTGTGCCACTCGATGGATCAGGATGGTCACAGCGTGCTATACCCCACGCGCTCCACCTTGCACGTACCAATGACGCAGAATTAATCCTCACGCACGTATTCACCTCACCCAGTCGTGAGTTCACCGATCAATTAGCACTCGCCCACCAAGAAGAACAGATTCAACATTTACGCCAACAGGCAAAACGCTATTTAGTCGGCGTTCGCAGTGAACTACGCCGAGAGAATATCCGTGTACGCACGCACTACATCGAAGGCTCAGCGACTGAAGGCGTTGCCAGTCTGTTATGTGACTACATCATGAGTGAAAAAGCCGACCTTGTGGTGATGAGCACCCATGGCCGAACGGGGGTTTCACGCTTATTGTTCGGAAGCATCGCGCGGAGCGTAATGGAATGTATTGATATTCCCGTGATGTTGATTCAACCCGAAAAAGAATAGTTCTTATCGAGCGTATCCGCTGGATGAAATGGTTTCTCTTGTCTGGCGGAAAGCTCTCTAATCGTTTGAACGGCTGACCACACTTCTTGCACTTCCTCGTCTGCCAATTGCAGTTGTTCAAATTCATCTTCATCTAACAACAGCACGTCGCCATTGGGGGCGATAAAAACGTCTAACGCCAAATCGTCAGACGCGACTTCATCCTGCGTGATCACGGCGGGGCGCGTGATATTACAATACCACCCCTTCAGTTGATGGGTGTCACGGTCGATCAGGCGAAAGACGTTATACCAGCGGTCGGCGTAAAAGTATTCGATAAAGAGGTCATTGCGCTTATAGGTGACGTATCCCGCATCGTGCGAATCGCGGTTGAAATAGGCGTATAGACAGACGTATTGATCGCCGTCCTGCTCGATCACTTCGCCTTTATACGACCATGTAACCTTACCCGAAGCGTCTTGTTTTTTTACAGTGATTTTTTGAGCCATTCATCTCATCTCATACGGCTAAAAGGTACGTCGCTCACGGCGCTGTGTCGTCGATAAACCACGCAGAATTTTCTTGCCCCTGCATTTCAATCACCTGCCGATCTGGAAACCGATCCAAAATCTGCTGGCGTTGGCTCTCGCTCGAAGCGCGCGCCGCAACAATGTCACTGGTGAGGTAGGGGTTGGTTTGTGCCATCAAAGTAGCATACGCACGCCAGCGCACATCCGTCCCATTGATGATGACCAACACGGGCTGATCGCCATTCCGACGCGCTTCCAGTTCTGTGAGCAGTTGTCCGTTGATCAAGTTAAACCCGCGTAATGCCCCAATGCGAGGCACAGTATAGATGAAAAATGTCCCAACGGTCACAATCGTGAGGCCGACATAGAGGGCGCGACGATTCACGTTTTGCGCGACCCACGCCAAAGGCAACGCGCTGATGATGGCGAGAGCGGTCAAGCCTTCAAAATAGTAACGGGTGCTGTAGCGTTGGGAGCCGATCCAATACGCCAGTTGGAAAATGATGAGAGAGATCGCCGCGCCTATCAGCATCCACACCCATACTTTTTGGGCATCTCGCAAGAGGATCAACGGCGCGCATACCCAGATCATCAAGCCGATGAGACACACCCATGCAAACTGCGGGTCTGTGATGAGGCGTCCCTGTTCAAAGCTGAAGGGGAAGGCTAACCACGCCAACCCAAGCGCGAACCATAAAAAGACCCAATGGCTCTGTTTCCGAAAGATCACGATAAAACCAAGTGGCAAGAGAATCCAACTGATCCCAATGATTGGATAGTAGTTCCCCTCCACTGTAAATTGATGATGAAGCTCTGGTTTAAGCTGACCGTTGGCATCTAATACTGTACCTAACTGCCAGCCGAACAAATCCGCCGCGCTGAGGGACAAATCAAAGCGCATATGACGCACGCCTTTTTCCAGCGTGTGGGTGTTACGTCCGTAGCCTTCGCCAAACCCTACCTGATCATAATCCCACACATACAAGTAAAGATTGTCTGTCGGTTTACCAGTGGCTTGCAGGTTATAGAGCGGTACGAGTAATGAAAAAGTGAGGCTGATCACGCTCAAGAGCAGGAGAGGTTTTAACGTGCGCCAAATCTGCCCCCAGTGGGGGATTTCGCGCACCAAGCCGACCAATGACCATGTGACAAAGGGCGCGGCGATGGCGAGCGCCGTTAACGGACGACTGGCGATGAGGAAGCCTAATGCTACCCCCGCAAGAAGCCCCCATCGCAAAACCTTACGCCGTTTTTCGATGCGCCAAAACGCATACATAAACAGCGTCGTCCAAAACAGCGCGGATGTATGCCCCATCAAGCTGGCGCTGAGCAATACCACTGCTGGCGAAAATGCCGTCAATGTGGCGGCGATCACGCCTGTATCACGGTTGAAGATTTCGGCACCCAAACGATAGACAACGGCCACTGTTAGCGAGGCAAAAAAAGCATTGATCACCCACGATTGCCCCAACACCTCACCGACCGCTAACTGTAAAGGCCAGCCCACCGTATATTTCCCGAAGCGAACGCCATCACGGTCTACGACGAACGGCTGCCAATAAGAGGTTGATGGGTCTAGGGAAGGGACGACGAAATTGCCCCCCGCAATCGCCCGCGCTTGAAAGATGTACGCCATCTCATCTTCTAGATGGGGTAAACGCTCAAACACTTGACGGCTAAAATAGGCACTGAGAGCAAAGGAAAGTAATGTCAGCCCAACAACGAACCAGTGAGTGGCTTGAAACTGCTTTTTCACAAAAAACCTATTAAATCTTTGTGTTTACAGGGAATCAGGTTTCTATTATAGCACCCGTAAAACCACTCTCACCATGACCCAGCGTGAGAAGCTAGTTAAGAATTTGGTATTTGCATGAAGTGTTTTCCCTACGTATTATGTGAATGAGGATGGTCAAGAGGAGAGTGATGAGAGATGGCAGAAAATAAAGCAGAGCCATTGGTCGTGATTGCGGCAGATTTTTCAGACGAGATGATCGAAAAAATTCGCGACAGTGTGCCTCACATGCGCGTAGAGCGCCACTTTCCGCAAGTCCCGGAACAGCTTTGGCCTGAAGTCGAAATTTTATATTCCATTCATACCTTCCCCGACCCTCAAGCCGTCCCACGCTTACGCTGGATACAAATGCACATGTCGGGCGTGAACCGCATCTTAAGCGAGCCGATTGCCCAAAGTCGCGATGTCACCATCACGACGGCCAGCGGTTTGCACGCGGGGATCATCGCCGAATACAGCTTGATGGCGATGTTGGCCTTCTCTCAAAAACTGTTGACGATGCAGGAATATCAACGCAAGGCTGAATGGCCGGAAGCCCGTTTTGAAATTTTCAGCCGTAAACCATTGCGCGGGCAAACGTTGGGTATCATCGGTTATGGAAGCATCGGCCGTGAATTAGCACGGATGGCCGACGCACTCGGCATGATCGTCTTAGCGAGCAAACGAGATGTGATGCACCCTGCCGACCACGATCATTATCGAGAAGCGAATATGGGCGACCCTGAAGGCGAAATTCCGCGACGCATCTACCCACCAGAAGCCACCGTGTCGATGGTGCGCGAGTGTGATTTTGTGGTGGTCCTCAGCCCATTGACCGACAAAACAAACCAAAACATCGGCGAAGAAGTCTTTGATGCGATGAAGCCAACCGCGTATCTGATCAATGTTGCCAGAGGCGAAGTCGTCGATGAAGACGCGCTCATCAGCGCGTTGGCTGCTCATAAAATCGCCGGGGCGGCGCTCGACGTGTTCTCCGAGGAACCACTTCCAAGTACAAGTCCTTTATGGAATTTAGATAACGTCATCATCAGCCCGCATATTGCAGGCAATCGTGAGGACTATCACGACGCGGTGACGGATATTTTCATCGAGAACTTACGCCGTTACCAAGAGAATAAACCCCTACTGAATCTGGTCAAACCCGACTTCGGGTATTAACAAAACAGGTTGCACGCACAGGATATATATATACAGGGATACGATACTGCCTTCATCCCTTAACTTGGGTTGTGTGTGCAACCTTTCCGCTTATATGTGGCTATAGTTATCAAAAAAAACTGAAAAATCTTTCGACTCCATCCTCATGATAGGTTTTTCCTGTACACTACTCTCTAGTGTAAAAACCATCGAGGTTGACATCATGACAAGCATCAATACCATTGAACTCCTAGAACCCAACATCATCCTTCTCAGCACTGAGGGGGAAATTAAGATTGATACCTACAACGAAATGGTGCAAAAGCGCGCGCAATTAGCCAAGCAATTAGGCTATGAAAAAGGGGCTTATACCGTCATTCTGGATGCGCGTAAGAGCTTCATCCGCCAATTGGATATTCGCAGTTTGTCGGCTGGCGCTGCTATGGAACCCACCCCTGAGTGTTATGTGCTCATCCGCAGTCACAGCAACATCATCTTGAACAATATCGCGAAATTCGCTGGCTCATTCGCGAAACAAACGCTGTTGATCGAAACCACGATGGAAGGCGCAATCAAGCTTTGCCATAAACGTTTATACAGTTTAGTGTAACAAATTGGAAATTATGGTACAGTCATCTCAGGCTTTGCACAACCATTGGAGACGACATCATGGCCTATCAATTCAAAGAGATTGAACAAAACATATTTCTCATCGAATGTACCGGCGAAGTCACGATGCAAGAGTTTGAAGAACTGACGCAAGAATCGGCAAAGTTCGCTTCAAGCTTGGGGTTCGAGTCTAACAAACATATTGTTATCTTTGATATGCGCAAAGCGTTCCTGCGCGACCTCAATATCTCCACCCTGCTTAAAGGCGCTTCGCTTCCCCCCGTTCCCGAATGCACCATCATTTTACCCAACCCCTCCAAGCAAATGACGAATAGTATTGCTCGGTTTGTACTGAACCTCGCCAAACAAAATTTACTGATCGCAACCAGTTATGATCACGCCCTCAAACTTGCAGAAAAACGGCTCGACAATCTCCGAATGAGGCGCTAAGTAAATTTCTTTAGTGATCATAAAGCACGTTGCGCATAATTACGGAAGCCATAAAAAAACATTAATCTCA
Organism: uncultured Anaerolineae bacterium; assembly: GCA_934216615.1. Lineage (GTDB taxonomy): Bacteria > Chloroflexota > Anaerolineae > Aggregatilineales > Phototrophicaceae > Flexifilum. The sequence goes on from CAKQCB010000005.1 coordinate 88,474, forward strand.
TGTGAATTATTTATCCTTATTTAAGGAATAGAAAATGCCGACTTCTGTCGAAGAAATTCGCCCGCGTGTTATGTATTTTAGATATGAAGGCGGTATCAACGTGAAGGGGTTAACAGACGCCTTTGATGAGTGCGTCCGTTTGGTGAATGAAAGAGGATACGCCTCTCAAGAATTCGTCAGTATTTTTGATTTGCGTTACAGCTTCATAGAGAAAAGTGATATGCGCGGGTTGGCCACCGCGACCCAATTTGAACCTGCGCCAGCGATGGTTTATTTTGTCCCGAACCCCAAGAAAATTATCATCACGAAATTCACCCAACTCACTTTACATTTTGCGAAACGCAACTTCATGATGGCCAATAATTTTGATCATGCGCTGCATTTAGCCTGTGAACGGGTTTCGGTCTTTGACTGACCCCATGAAGCAAGGCGGGGATAACCCCCGCAGACAACCCCAGCTTTGATCGCTCATTGACTTTGCTCAAGTCTTTTTGTATCCCTAACGCTCGCCCCATTCATCCCCTGTTTATAAGCCTGTTCATGGACAGTGCCATCACGATGATGGTAGGAAAACCTTCATAAACCCTTGCAGAAACTAATTAAAACCTAAAAATGTTCGTTTTGAGTTCCAAATTACTATGCTCAAAGATAAAATGAGATGAACTATAAATTGTGATTGGAGAATCATCCTCAAAATGATTTTTCTTCAATATTAGGCATCATAAAGGGGACCGATGGATACACCTGCCGGCAGTGTAGAAGAAATTGAACCACGTATTATGTATTTTCGCTATCAAGGTGGCATGACCGTTGAGGGTTTAGAAAAAATCATCTCGGCGCGGGTCGCTTTAACCGTAGAAAAAGGATACGCAACCAAAGAGTTTGTCGATATTTTTGATTTGCGTTTTTGTTACATCAAACATATAGACGTGCGTGGTTTGGCGAACATTGCCCTCATGGAGCCAATTCCGGATGTCAGCTACTTTGTCCCCAGCGCCGACAAAGCCATCATGAATAACATGGCGCAAATGGTGTTGAATTTCTCTAAACAGAATTTCATTGTCGCCCATAGTTTTGACCAAGCCTTAGAACAATCCCGCCTAAGACTTCGGAACATGCGCTTCACATCCTAAGCAGAAGCCAGCGAACAATGGCCATAAGCGCGCTTTCAATACGCTGAAAAGTGGGGTTTTCATATTGCATAGTCAGTTTAACTACTGAGGTAAACATGTCATACAAATTTAAAGAAGTTGCTTCTCATGTCGTGCTGATCGAATTCACTGGAAACATTGGCGCTAGTGAAATGGCCTCGATGTTTAGCGAAATCAGCAAATTCACATTAGACCTCGGCTACACCCACAAAGGCTATGTGAAAATCTTCGATATGACGAACGCAAGCATCCTAGAATTTGATGTTCATTCGCTTGTGTCCAATGCGCCGTCCCCCTTGGCAGATGCCATTGTGGTCATGCATAACAACAATAAACCGTTGATCCTCAACCTTCTCAAAGTTGTCTTTAGCATCACCCGCCAAAAGATTTATCACACATCCACTTTTGAAGAAGCATTGGAAAAAGCGCAGCAGCATCTTACTGTAATGGGTGTATAACCCACTTTTTAAAAGCTCCAGATTAAAGGCACAGTGTTTTGAACAGACTGTGTCTTTAATTTTGTTTCCCTACTTTAACCAGAGAATGAAAATTCTAACGCGTATTATTTACATATTTACTTGAGGTTGTCATGTCTTCATATCAAATTCAACACGTCGAACCCTACATTGTCTCTGTCGAATATGCTGGAAATGTCATCGCAGATGAAGTTTCGGAATTGTCGCAGAAACTTTCTGCCTTCACCACTGAACTCGGCTATGTTGATAAAAGCTATGTATTAATCTGCGATGTTGATCACGTCACCCTGACTGAGTTTGACATGCGCCTGTTCGTCCAGAAAGCACAATCCCCTATTCCGGGTGCGATTGTCGTCATCCGAAGCAAGGCAAGACCGCTCATCATGAGTATGGTGAAAGCCCTCTTTAGCATTACCAAGCAAAAAGTGCTGTTTGTACACAACCAAGAGGAAGCGCTCAATAAGGCACGCACCTTATTCCCGCTGTAAATATGATTACTCAGCGTTGCGGTATACGCACGCCCTCCATAACAAGATGAGAAAATAGTGCATTGGACACGCGGATTACAACTTTCAATTTCGAATTGCGTACTATTTAATAAGAGGTTATGTAGGAGTTAAAAATGGAAAATCACCAACACGAACCACAAGTTGAAAACCAAGACACTGAAAATGCCGTGCCTGATCCTAAGAATGACCCGATGGGTGCGTTTCTCTATCATCAACGTCGTGCGGTAGAAGAAGCTCTCAAAGCAGTGGATGCACTGTTACCAGACGGCTTCAAAGAACACGGGAAAGAGTCGAGCAATGAATTTGTGACCGGCTTCCGTGTATTAGGCGAAGCCATTGCGGACACGCTTGAAAAAGCGGGCAAAGAGTTAGATAAGAACCTCCGCAAAGCCCAAAACAAAGATGATGACAACGATCAACCCTCTACGACAGGGCCAACCAAAGTCAAAGTCAAAGTTGACTAGTTCAAAAAAGACCGTCCCATGAGGACGGTCTTTTTTATTCGTCACGCGCATCAAAGGCCTGCTGTGCGTTTTCGATGTGGCTGATGTATTGATACGCCCATTCTTGCAACCTATTGATGGGTTCGCATAACGTTTCGCCTAATTCGGTCAAGGCATATTCTACTTTTGGCGGGGTCACGGGGTAGACCGTCCGTTGAACCAAGCCATCCCGCTCTAAACTGCGCAGGGTTTGCGAAAGCATCTTCTGCGAAATGCCCTCAATAGCACGCTGAATTTCTGAAAACCGCTTCGGTCCAGTCGATAACACCCCGTAGATCAAGATCGTCCATTTATCCCCCACACGGTCTAAAACTTGACGTGTCGGGCAGGTTTGCCTATACGCATTAGGTATGGGATAGGTTTCCATCAAGTAACTTCCTCACTCTAAAGTGCCTGATTGATTATTGATACTAAGTCACTTATAGTAAGTATACTCTATCATGAAAACGAAAAGGATGATCACAATGAAAGTTGTTGTCTACGGCGCCAGTGGCATGATCGGTCAACGGGTGGTCACAGAACTGCTTCAACGGGGGCATACGGTGACAGGCGCAGCGCGTAACCCTGAAAAAATCGATCCTCAAGCAGGGCTTACCCCCATGCACGCGGATGCAAGTGACCTCAGCACGTTGATCCAAACAGCAGAAGGGCACGATGCCGTCATCAGCGCAATTGGGCCGGACTTCCAAAACCCAGACACGTTTCAAGCCCAAACAGACAACTTGATTCAGGCATTCACTCAAACCCATATCCCCCAAGTATTGATTGTGGGCGGTGCAGGCGGGTTAGAAGTTGCGCCCGGCGTGCGGGTGATCGATACGCCCGAATTTCCCGACGCATGGAAAGGCATCTCTCGTCAACACATCCTTGCCTTACCAAAATATAAGGCATCAGACCTCAACTGGACGTTCGTCTGCCCCGCCATCGTCATTGAACCCGGCGAACGGACAGGCTCGTATCGCGTAGGCGGTGACCAAGTCGTGTTTGATGATGCAGGTCAAAGTTACATTTCGGCGGAAGATTTCGCCATCGCCCTTGTGGATGAACTCGAAAACCCCAAATACTCCAAACAACGCATCACCATCGCAAAATAACCTGTAAAAACAAAAAGCGCTGATAGTCAGCGCTTTTTCATTTCTCTATTAACGAGATGAAACTAGCCCTTGTCTAGTCGCTCTTTTGCAACCAGAGGTTGAGCAAACTTCCGACGGTCAGCACATAACCGATCACGGCCAGCGTGGTGTCGCCACTGGTGTAGAACAGTGTGGAAGTCACCAACAGCCCGCTAAAAATCATGGCGCGGGTGGTACGCTTGCCCTGCGCTTCCATGCGGTTTAACTGGCGTTGATACGCGGGAGATGGATCGGTGCGCAGTTTTATGTCCCCGCTTTCAATACGCGAAACAAACGTGCTCATCTCGTTACGGTTGTTGTTGCCTGAAAGTAACGACTGCCCCACGTTGAGGATCGTCTGTGTGCCCGGGTTTTTCATCAAGCCACGAATCACAGGTGAATTGAGCAGCCCACCCGCAATCGCTGCGGTTGTCTCATTCATGATGCCCTGCTGTACCAGCAGTTTTTGGGCATAAGGTTGAATTTCATGCCACGGGTTAAATTCAGGGTCAAGCGAGGTACAAATCCCGCTCAAAATGCTGACTGTTCGCCCTAGATACAAAAAGTCTTGGGGCACTTGAAAAGGCATGGCAAAGAGCAAGTCGTTGAATTCGCGTCCCAAGCCAGCGACTTGATCCATACCGATACTGCTGATCTCAGTCATGTTCAAGCCCCACACTTGATCGAACACCGCGCTGGTGGCATCTTCGATCCGTTCTAGGTCGGCATCAGGCAGTAGAAAGCCCAACTCGCTGTAACTGCGGATCATCTGCTTGGGGTCACGGGCAATCACCGCGCCCAACGTGCCGATCAAACCTGTGACGATGGTTTCGGTCAACGTGCCGGTCATACCAAAGTCGATGAAGATGAGATAAAATGGCTTGCCCCCGTCGGTGTCTTGTTTATCCGCGCCGGGCGCATCTTCGGGCAGGGGATAAATGAACAAGTTCCCTGGGTGCGGGTCGGCATGGAAGAAACGTTCCTCAAAAATCTGTCTGAGGTAGGTACTCATCAAGCGTTTCGCCACCGCTTTACGGTGGATGCCTGCCTTCTCTAAGGCCTCATAATCATCAAGTTTGATGGTGGTGACATCTTCGATCACAATCACGTTGTCGGTGGAGTGTTCGCGGTATACGGTGGGGATGTACACGCCATAATCATCACGGAAGATTTCGTTAAAGCGTTCGGCATTAATAACTTCGTGTTCGTAAGACAGTTCTTCGAGCAAAACCACGCCAAATTCTTCGATCAGCTTGATGGCATTGGCACGTCGTGAAATGAAACGAAAGCGCATGGCGATCTTGGCGACCACATTCATCGCCGCAAGGTCGGTATAACAGATTTCATCAATCCCCGGGCGCTGTACCTTCACCACCACCCGATCCCCGTTGTGCAAGCGGGCGCGATGCACCTGTCCCAACGAAGCCGCCGCGACAGGGTTTTCATCAAACATGACAAAACGGTTGGAAATTTTGCCCAGTTGACTTTCAATGATGGCGCGGATTTTTTCGACAGGCACGCCTGGCACTTCGTCGCGTAACCCTGCCAATTCCTGAATCACTTCAGGGGGCAAAACGTCGGCACGGGTAGAAATAAACTGCCCCAGTTTAATCATCATCCCGCCCATGTGGACAGCAAAATGATTAAATTGGCGAGCGTATTTTTGCCAGCGGGTGAGATTCGTCCGACGCACATAATTCGGCGCGAAACGGGGCATCAGTAACTGCCAGAAAAGGATGCTGATAAACAAGCGTCCAAAGTGCCATAACACTCGTAGATAGCGCACTTGCATTCGCAAAGCACGGGGGCGGTTGCGCAGTACCGATTGATACTTCTCGTAAGCGCGGTCGTGATATTCTTCGGAAGTCAGCGTAAAGCGTAGATGGCCGTCCTCGGTTGGGGGAAGTTCATCATACGTGGGTTGTGGCGCATCCAACGGCGCCACAACCCCTTTGGGTTCCTCGGTCTGTAGTTCGGTTATCTCGTCCGTTTCAAGCTCAGGCTTGTCGGGCGAATTGGATGTTGAGGGTGGATTCTTCAAATCGAGCATCTGCTATTTCCAAATCCCATAAGGCATAAGGTAAAACGATATTGCGACGGTAAGGCCCTACGCGCAGGGTCAGCTCATCGCGCGAACGGTATAAGTCTAAATCTTGTTTATTAGCAAACGGTAAAGGCACACGCAGAACGTAGGCATCATTCCCCACCGTGTCAATGCGATGGGTCGAACCGCTAAACATCGTCTCTACGGGGTTTTTGTCTTTATACAACGCTTCGCCTAATTGACGCAGGCTGTCTAACCCGCCCACTTCACCGCCATACATCGGCGCTTTGAGCAACGGCAGTTCGCCAAAGGCTTCGCCGATATACTCAATATTTTGATGTTGGGTTTCCTTCCAAGAAGCAAAATACGGGTCGGTCACCGCTTCGGGGATGATGCGGTTACAAATGATGGCATCGGTCGCATAGCCGTACAGGTTCAAATAGGTGTACGTGCGTTGGGTCTCTTTGATGACCATCTTCTCTGGGTTGACCACCAAACGGATGCTGGCTTGTTTGGGGTCAGAGAGCAAGTCACGCACTTTATCCAACGTGTCAAATAAACCGCGAACTTCGGCCCAAGCGCTGTCATCGGGAAGGGCGTTGTCGCGCCCGAGCACTTTATTCACAGGGCGCAGAATCTTGGATGCACCCCGCGCAAGGCTGAGGATTTTTTCAAACCACCAGCGGGAAACGTCCGGCAGGCTGAGCAAGCGTAAGGTTTCGGCGGTGGGCGCGGCATCGACGATCAGGACATCATATTTGCCTTCTTGCACATATTGATAAATCCATAAAAGATGCGCGCCTTCTTCCAAGCCGGGCAAAATCGTGACTTCTTCAGCGACGATTTCATCTGCCCCTTGGCGGGTGAACAAGCTGGAAAGATATTTTTGAATCTTGCCCCAATACTTGTCCATCGAATAGCGGGTATCAATCTCTTGCGCCCACAAATTAGGGTAAATTTCAACGGGTTCCGGCCCGATCTCTTTATTCAACGAATCCCCGAGGCTGTGCGCGGTATCCGTACTAATCACAATGGTTTTTAAGCCCATTTCAGCACAACGTAAGGCCGTCGCAGCCGAAATGCTGGTTTTCCCTACGCCACCTTTGCCGGTATGAACAATCACTCGCGTCATGTTGTCTACTTTCTCGAACGCAAACGGTATTCGTTCGCAATCAAATGATGATGATGTAATACTGGTTTGTTCAACTATTTGATTAATACGTAATTTTGAGAACTTTGTTTCAAAAGTAAAACGGATGAGGGAAAATTAGCGGGTATTGATCTGGTCAAAGGCCTGTTGGATGAACCATGCGTGTTGTGTGCGCATGTGCTGTTCGTACTGCGCATCTGCCGCCCATAGCGAAAAGCGCAAAGCGGGCTTGAGGCTAACCCATAAATCCCAAAGCGGAAGCGTCGCGAGGTCTATCCCCGTCAACCGTTGATAGCATGCTGTGAAATCGCGCATGGTTTGAGCGCCTGCCGTCCACAGCAGTTCGAGGCGCGCTTTCGCCAGTTCAACCAACGGGTCACCGAGGCTGGCATCTTCCCAATCCAAGACGGCGGCTAACTGATCACCCTGCCATAAGATGTTGCCATGCCAATAATCCCCATGAAGCAGGCATAGATGTTTGAGCGAACCGATCAGATCATAATCGGCCAAAAAAGCGCGAATCTCTTTTTCGGGGAACGTCCCATCTACTACTGGAGGCGGGTTGAGCAGCCGCCGAACGCCGACTTCCACAGCGGGCAAAAAGGATAACGGGCGCGTGTCTACACGGTGAATGTTGACCAACATCTGCGCTAACTGTTCAACAGCGTGGGCGAGGTTTTGCGGTAAATCGGTTTTACCCTCTACAAACGACACGATGATATAAGGCATGGGCAAAAAAGTGTCGGTCTCATCGACATACAGAGGTTTTGGAACGGGAATCTGCGCATCTTCAAGGTGCTTCAATAAGCGATACTCATCCCGCGCGATATGCGGGTTCGCGGTTCGGTCGATGTCGCCATGTTCGCGAACCACCCAACGGACTGGTTCTTTGTGTGCGTTTTCCAGCGTTAAGACGGTGGTTTGTGCAGAGAACCCACCAAATAAAGGGTCGGCTTGGGTGAGCATGAGGTCGGGGGCAAATTGTTGAGCAATCCGTCGCCATGTGGCGAGCGAGTGCGTGCCCGACATCATGCACGCCCTACGGTATGGATCACCAACAACACGCCGTTATCTACCCGTACAGAGGCATGTGAAGCCTTCAACACGTTGCTGATCCCGCGCGCGGGGCCAAAATACAGGGTTTCATATTCCAGCGGATAATATAAGTTTTCAGTCTTTACGCCTGTCACTTCCCCCGTCAGAGGTAACAGAGAGAGCGTATCACCCGCTTGCCCGTGAATATGCGTTTCATGGTCTTGTAACAACCATGCTTCTTGCTCGCCGGAAACCAAGCGCACATCTAAGGTGCGTAGTTCTGGCAAGGCAGTGAGATAGACGTTGCTCAAGGTTTGATCTAAACGATCCCCAACCCCGCCGACGATCCGAATCCAATCCGCGCCCCGTTCTACCGCAAGAAGTAAGGCCAACTCAAGATCGGTTTGTTTCTTTTCTGCGGGGTGCTGTTGAACTTCTACGCCCGTTTGTGCCAGTTCCGCCAAGCGATTCAGATCGACCGAATCCATATCCCCAATAACGATGTCGAGGGAAATTTCAAAAAAGTCGGCGACGCGAACCCCACCATCGGCGGCGATGATCAACGCCTCAGAGGCTTGATCCAACACGCGCTGAACCATCGTCCCGGCATGTGGATCGCCATTGGCAAAAATAATTGACTTCATCTCAGAAACTTTCGGTTAGCGTGAACGCCGTCGCCAACGCCCTTTAAGTTCAATCTTACTGATGTCCGCAAATTCGAGGAAATCGTTCGCAATTTGCAAGAACTGATCTGATTCTAGCATGGGGAAATGACGCACATTTTCGAGCTGAATAGGCAATAGAAGTTGTTCTTTGTCGATGGTGAGGTAATTCCAAACTTCTTCATCGGGTACGGGGATGAGCGAATCATCGACACCATGAAGCACCAAAGTCGGCATCGGTAATAAACGGAAGATGTCGAGCGTATAGCCCGCGTCGAACGTGTCTACGCTGGAGCGAACCGCGCGCGGGTCCGTTTTGACGATATCCACCGCTAACTTTTGGTACGTTTCCTCATTCCGACGGAAACATTTCCCCAATAACGTCTCGAGCGTGTTACTTTTCATCAACACTTCCAGCGGGTTTGATGCCTGTAGTTCGCTGATGTCAGAGCGTTTGATGGTGGAATCCGTCGCTAACGCGGGGGATTCTTTCGCCCGTACTGCATCGCGCAGGGCTTCACGCATGGCCGCACTCGCGCTCATCACCGTTGGTGAATTTGGCCCGAAGTCTTGGGGCATCGCCATCGCGGCGCGCTGGGGAACCATGACTTTGCGCGCGGTCGGCGTGCGTTTGTCCAAATGCCCCGGGTTATATAATGGCGCGCTGATGGCGCACAAACGCGCCACTTTGTCGGGAAAACGTCGCCCAAACTCAGCACCGATCAGCGCCCCTAAACCATGCCCGATGATGGCCGCTTTGGGCAAACCCATCAAGCGCATGAAGTTTTCGAGCAAGCTGATCTGCTGTTCGAGTGAATAACGATCAGGGTTTTTCCCTGTGTCACCAAAGCCGAAAAAGTCGAGTGCATACACACGATATTTCAACTGTAAATTTTGTAGAGTGGGTACCCAGTAGCGCCATGACCCAACCCAAGAATGGAGTAAAATCACTGGGCGACCACGGCCTAAAACCTCGTAATGAACGAGATCACTACCGACGGTAATCGCGCTCACGTAATGCCTGCTTTCCCTAAAATATCACCAACACGCCGCACTAAATCCATAGGATCAAAAGGTTTCAAAATGTATGCGGTTGCGCCCGCTTCTAACCCACGGTCTATTTCTTCGTCCTGCCCCATCGCGGTCAAGATGATGACAGGGGTTTTTTCCAAAGTAGGGTTCTGTCTGATGAGATGGCAGGCTTCATAGCCTGTCATACGGGGCATACGCACATCGAGCATAATCAAGTCGGGCAAGAGTGTCGGAGCGACTTCGACGGCTTCCGCACCGTTCGCAACGGTGGTCACTTCATGTCCGCCAAAGGTTAACGTAAAGCCAATCAACTCGCGAATATGAAGCTCATCTTCTGCCACTAAAATTTTTGCCATTTAAAATCAACTACTTTCCTTCTACAGTTGGAATATTATCCGGCCCGCTGATTTCGCGGCTCAGCGGGTTCAGGGGCATCTCGACATAGAACGTCGTGCCTTGCCCCACTTCCGAATCAAAGTAAATTCTTGCGTCGTGCATCTCTACCAGATGTTTCACAATCGCCAGCCCTAAGCCTGTACCGGGAATATCTAAGGCGAGGGCGTGTTCTTCATACCGTTCAAAACGGTTCCAAACGCGTTCACGGAATTCTTCGGGGATGCCGACCCCATTATCAGCGATGCTGAGGATGACGCTCTGCCCATCTACAGAAGAGGTTCCCCCTAAACGGATCGACCCATTCGTATGGCTGTAATTAAACGCATTCTCGGCTAAGTTCTGTAAAATCTGGCTGAGCTTTTCGTTATCTGCCCAAATGCGGGGCAAATTCGGCTCGACCTCAATGCTGATATCCATCGGCTTGTCTTCATTTTCAGAACGTTTTTCCAGCCATGAAGCGGTGACGGACAGCACCTCTGAAACGGACAACTGTTCCCAATTCATGACTTCTTCGCCAGAATCCAGACGAGAAATGTCCAACAGATCGTTCACTAAAATCGTCAAGCGGTCGGCATTTTGCTTGATGGTTCTCAAGAATGCTTCTTGTTGTTCGGTCGGCTTTCCACCCGCGCCCATCAATAACAGGTCGGCATAACCCTTGATGCTGGTCATCGGCGTGCGCAGTTCGTGAGAGACGTTAGAAACAAACTCGCTTTTCATGCGGTCTACTTCTACGTCACGGGTGACGTCACGCAGTACCGACACGATCCCCAAAAACTGATCACCGTTATAGATCGGCGTGGCGACCACGTTCACAATGCGCCCGCCAAACGACAAGCGTTCTAAGGCGATTTCTTTGTTCGGGGCGGTTTCTCGTAATGTCGTGCTGAGCGAGCTGACCCACTGACGCACCCCATTCAAATGAACGGGCAAAGCGGTGAGCGAGGCGTTCAAAATCACCGATTGGGGTATTTCCAGAAGACGTTCGGCAGCGGGGTTGAATAACACGATCTGCCCTAGCGAATTGACCAAAACCACGCCATCGGTAATCCCTTCCAAAATGGCGCTGCTCTTCTCGGCTTCTTCTTGTAATTCTTGCGTGCGCTCTTCAACGCGAACGTTCAATTCATTGGCAAAGTTACGCACCTGCACAAACAGGTTGGCGTTCTGAATGGCGGCCCCCAACTGCGCGCTGATGGTCATCAAAATGCGTTGATCGTTCAGCCCAAACGGACGGGTGCTCTTATTATCGCGTAGCGCAATCGCCCCCACCACTTGATCGTTTGCGATCATCGGCACGCCTACATAACGGGTGATGTCGCCTTCGCCATTTTCAATGCGTAAATTACGCCGTACTTCTACAATCGAGGGATTCTCCCCCCCCAACAGTAACGGGCGTCGATTACGAATCACAAATGAGATTTCGTCGCTGTTTAAGGCGCGGCTTGGAATCTCATAACCTTCGCCATTTCGTACCGCCATCGGGAAGGTGATCATGCTGTTTTCGGCATCGTACAATGCCACATACAAATCATCGGCTTCAGTCAACGACGGCAGATAGTCATGGATCACTTTCAACATGTGTTGAATATCCATCGTCGAAGAAATGGACTGGCTGATGTCATTGATGAACAATGACTGTTCCACTTGCGCGGCTGTTTCTGTCGAAAGGCGCGCGTTTTCAATGGCTGTCGCGGCCTGTGTACCCAACGCTTGAACCATACGAATTTCGCGGTGTGAAAATAGACGATGCTGCTGCGTCGTGTCGGTCTGCAAAATACCAATCGCAATATCACGCACCACCAACGGGATTAATAAGCGGGTGGTGATGTTCCGCGCCTGCATATTTTCGATCTCTTTGCGGTCGCCCGTTTCAGGGTCATTCGCATGGATCACGATCACCTGTGCATCCCGTAGAGCGCGGGTTTTCGACGGATATTGGAACAGGTCAATGGCTGTGCCTTGTGGCAGGTCAGGCAGAGATTCGCCCAATTGGTTCAAGCTGACCTCGACGCGCACGACTTCATCCACGTTGTCATAGATCATGATGGTCGATGAATCCATATTCAGCGCCTGCATGGTGAGGCGCACCACACTTTGGAATACATCGGTCAGTTCTAAGGACATCGACGTAGCTTGAGCTGCTTCTAACAAGGTTTCAAGCTCGCGGGTACGCACCAACGTTTGTTCAAGCAGAGAGCTGTTTAAGGCGGTTACCGCCGCTTGGTTGGTGATGATCTGGGCGAGGTCGAGTTTCCCTGTCTCAAAGTCGAGGTAGCCCCCATATTTCACCAACTCGATGACCCCACTCGGCTGACCGGCAACGGCCAGCGGGAAGGCGACATACGAGCTGATCTTGCGTCCCTGTAGTTCGATGCGAAGCGGATCATCTTTTTCGAGCGTTTCGACATCTTCAATGCCGAAGACTTCCCCATAAGAATTGTTGATGCGCGTCAAAATGGCCGATTTACGAATGGGGATATTTTCTTCCGGCGGGGCGTCCCCGCGTGGCAGTTCGGTGATCACCCGTGCGCTTTGTGTATCGCGGTCGATCCAATAAGCGCGGGCATAATCGAATTCGAACAGGTTCGAAATTTCACGCATGACAATTTCAAGAATATTTTCGGTATCGAGCGATTGCGCTAACGCAATCGACACGTTGTTCAACAAGCTCAACCGTTGGGTACGCGCAGTCGTTTCTTCAAACAGAATCGCGTTTTGGAAGGCGACAGCCGTCAAATTGGCGATGCGTTTGAGCAAGAGTAAGTCTTCATGGAAGAAGCGACTGTCTTCTTGTGCCATGCCCAAGTAAAGCGCGCCGATGCACAAACCACCCGTGATCAGGGGCAGAATCAACGTCGAGCGTTCTTTCCCGCCGTAGGCCAACACCAGATCGCTGTATTGGTTGATGTCTTCATCACCCGCGTGGAATTCTTGGATGGTGGCGCTGTCGATGGTGAAGCCAATCGCGGTACCCAACAAGGTGAAATAACGTTGTACGCTCACCAATTTAACGCCGTCGTCTGACGGGACTAAATCAAAGATGGTGAAGTTATCGCGCAGAGAATTGATCAACGCAAAGCGCAAATCTTGGAATTGACCGATACGGCCTAACCCTTCGCCGACCAAACGCGCAATTTCGGTGAGGTCGAGCGTGCTGGCAATCGCTTCCAGCACATCGTTGATGCGCGCTTCTTGTTCGCCACTGCGCACCGTTTCGGCATACAAACGCGAGTTTTCGAACAACGATGAGGCTTGGTGCGCGATGATCTCCAAAATTTCGATTGCATTGCGGTCAGGGCGTTGATTGCTGAAGGGGCGGTCTACGCTGATCAAACCGATGAGCTGACCCGCCGTATTGCGCATCCCCGCGATCAGCATATCACCATCCCGCCATTCGTTATTGGGTTGTGACGTGATCGGACGGCTTCCCTCAAACGCGGTCGATAGCGCCTCGATACCCGCCCATGACTGCCATTCTGAAGCGCTTTCCGCAGGCAGGAAGATCAACTCACTGAGTTGATACTGCGCTTCGGCAAAAATCTGGTTTGCCTGTTCCAACGTGATGGTGTCGTCAAGCGTCTCTTGGAAGTCACGGATGGGCATCCCCACTTGCGCAACCCGCTGGAAGACCTGCATCGTGGGGTCAATCATCAACATCACCGCGACATCATACCCGCAGTTTTGCTGTACGCTGTAAGCAATCGCTTCCATCAAGACATCCGACGGAATATCAGATTGCATCATCGCGCCTAATTCAAAAATCTGTTTCAACTGCTCAACACGACGACGCAGAGAATCGGTTTGAGCGCGGTTTTCAAAGTAGCGTTGATAGTTCCCGTAACTGAGCGAGGCTTTAGCTGCCAGTGTGAGCAAAAACGTCGCTTCGGATTCGGTGAAGTGTTCGGGGCGACTGTGGTAAAGATGGATGATGCCCACGACTTCATCTTCATACGTGAAGGCGACCAACAAGGCCGACTTCGCCCAGTCTTCCAAGGGCGCAAATTCTGAAGTGTCAAAGTCACGAATGATCAGCGCATTGACCCCGCGCCGTACCGACTCTATTTCAACCGAAACGAGCGATGCAAGTTGTATCTCACCGACGCGCTGGCGAATACGGGGCTGATCTAGGGCATCCCACAAATCAACCGATTCGAACAAGACGATACTACTTCCCTCTGCTTCAGAGGCGCGTACCGCTTCATGCCGAATCATATCCAGCATGGTTTCCAAGTCGAGCGTTTGCGCCAGTTCATTACTGACGCGCGAAATAGCATCCAGTTCTTGCAAACGACGACGCAAGTTTTGACCGGACGCTTCATATAAGCGAATACGATCTAACGCGCCGGCAAACTGCGCGGCGATCACCCCTAATAGGCGTAGATCATCTTCTGTGAAGTTGCGTTGAGAACGACTAGCAACGCCCAACTCACCGAGCGATTCATCCCCCACCACCAACGGCACTAAGAGGACGGATTGAAGGGCTTGTTCAGTCGATGCTTCTTTATAAGAAGGTAAAACCCGCTTGTCATTTTGTACGTCATTGGTCATAAAAGGGCGACGGCTGACCGCGACACTATGCTCAAAGCCTTTTTGATAGATGCTGTGTCGCATCGGTGCGCTCAGGTTAAAGCCGATGGACAAATCTTCACGGGTGGAAAGATAGCTCGTCTCCTCAAACAAATTCACAAAAGTGATCTCTGAATTGAACAGTTGAGCCACTTCGCGCAGGGCTTGAAGAACACTATCATCACCTGTGGTGATGGCGTTGGTCGATTCTGCGATACGGCGAAGTAACTGCGCTTCCGCTTCACGGCGTTGGGTTTCGCGGAACAGGCGGGCATTATCGATCATCCCCGCAATTTGGGCGGCGAAGATTTGTAACAGGCGCACATCTTTGAGGGTGAAATCGTCCTCGTTGATGTCCGTCCGCGCCACTTCGACCAAACCCATCCGCCGACCGCCGGATTCCAGCGGGACGAGAAGCATTTTCTGCAACCCTGCCGCGCTGACAAACTCGTTCAAATCCGCTTCATAGATCACGCGGTCAATCGTGGCGTTATTCGTCAGCCATGAATCTTCTTGAGAAAATATTTGCAACATCGGGCTGAGGTCGGTCAACACCATTTTCTGGGATTGTGCGACCTCATCTTCTAGTCCTAAAAAGGGAGTTTGAGGCGTTAAGGTGTTCGTCGCAGGTTCGTATAACAACACACCGCACACGGGGACATTCAACACGCGGGCGATGCGTTTAGTGATGTTGGCGTAAAATTCGGTGTTACTGCTCAGCGTGCCGATGGCTTGGGTGATCTCTTGCAGGCCCAACATTTCGCTTTCGCGACGTTTTTCTTCTTCATCGAGGCGTTGATCTTCGACCAAGACGCTAACTTGTGATGCTAATAAGCGTAGATTTTGGATGTCGAGCGAACTAAACCCGCTTTGTGAACGGTGATTGCCAACGAACAGCATCCCAAAACGGCGCTTGCCAACTTCTAAGGGAAATAACGCCATATTACGAATCCCGCCCGGGTTGTACAAGCGGGTGAGATTCATCGCCCCTAGCAGGGGTTCGTCGGAAAGGTCGTTTGATAACCAATAATTTTCGTCTTGCCAGATCGAACGGGCGGCGGGGTTGTTAGCAAGATCAATCGAGAAATTGCTCAGCAACGCTTCGGGCAACCCTAAAAATGGCAGTTCGGGGTATAAGGTTTGTTTACGTTCGTCGTAGAGCAGAACCCCACTCACCTCAACATTTAACAGCTTGGCAACTCGTTGATAGAGGCTGGTATAGAGCTTATGCGGGTCGGCGTCGCCCAAATCGCTGAGGGATTGCAGGCTTGCCATATCATCAATGCGTTGGGTTTGAGAGGCGTAAAGCTCTGCGTTATAGATGGATGAGGCGACTTGTTGCGCAATCGTTTGCAAAAACGTCAAATCGTCGGTGGTATAGGTTCCCGCTTTGGCGTGGGCCAGTTCCAACGTACCGATGAAGCGCTCACCAATCATCAAGGGAACGCCGATGAAACTTTGATAAGTGATCTTGTTCAGGTAGGGGCGAACGGCATCATCAGCAGAACGGTCGGCCACCAGTAACGGACGGCGATACTGGGCGATCCAACCTGTGATGCCTCGACGCATATCATAAGTTCCGCCAGCTTCGGCCAACGCCAGCGGATAGGCAAAATCACCGACATACCCGCGTGGCATCAAGAGGTTATTTTTCTCGTCGTAAAGGTTGATCTCAGCGGCATCGATGGAGATGACTTTGCGCAGAATCGAAAGCGCGGTTTGAAGCACTTGATCAACGCCTAACCCCGCGTGCAGGGTCTGGTTCATTTCGCTGACAACGGCTAACGTGCGCGAAATCTGCCGAGTACTACCGCCTGTTTGTACGTCATCCAGCGCTTGCAGGCTGACGACGATGCGCGGGTGTTTCCCCGCTGGAATACGATACGAAACCGCTTCTACCTGTCGCGATTGATATTGTAAAGTCGTGCGCGTCTCTTCGCTGAATAACTGTAAGAAGGTGTCTTGAGGTTCGGCATATTGGGCAATATATTCGATATTGACGGATGCATCGTTGAGTTTCAGCCATTCGCGCGCTTGGGGACTGACATAAAGCAGTCGTCCAAAATAATCTGCGACAAAATAGACGTCGGTGGAGGATGTGTCCGTAAAACTATCAAAACTTGCATCATCGTTCATAGGCGCTGTTAAGAGACGCCGTTGTAAAATCCACAACCCGAGCCAAAGAAAAATCACGGCTCCAACAATTAGAAAAACGGTTGCCAGTTCCATAGGCTTACTGAACCAATCTCAACAACTACCACGAAGTCAGCAAGTTGTTTGTACTTCCGGTATCATCGCCCATCACGCCACGACGACGCTCTTCAGCGGCGAGTTCGGTAATTTCACGCAGGTCAGAAAAGGCGTGGGTTCGTGTGGACACCATGCCGACAGAGAGCGACATCAATTCAACTTGACGCTCACCATAGATGTTATCGGGCACAAGAATGTACCCACGTTCACGGTCAATGAACGAATAGTGTTGGCGCACATCTTGGTTGAAGCGTTCGATGAGTTGGGTTTTCAAACGGTCAAATTCTTCGGTGTGGGTGATGATGACAAAGTTATCACGCCCCGGGTGCCCTGCATAATCGTTCGGGGTGCCATATTCATCAATGACTTCGCCCATCACCAAGGCCATAAACCGAATCACTTCGTCGCCTGCCACAAACCCGTAAACATCGGTGAAGGAATCAAAATTATTGATCTTCAGGTCTAAATACGCCCAAATCTTTTGATTGTGCATCAACGTGCGCAGGTGATCTTCGATCAAACGCCCCGTCGGTAGGTTCGACTTCGAATCAATTTGGGTTTGACGGTTGGCGGCGGCAATCGCGTTTTGAACGCGCAGTTTCAATTCTTCAAAGTCGAAGGGCTTGGTGATGTAATCGTCCGCACCCAATTCCAACCCTTGAATCTTGTCACTGCGTTCATCTTTTTGCGTTAAGAAAATAATCGGAATGTGCGAAGTACGGGTTGTAGTGCGCAGTTCACGACAAACATCATACCCGTTCATGTCCGGTAGCATAATGTCCAATACAATCAGATTGGGAATTTGCTTACGGGTCATGGTCAAGGCTTCGCTACCGCGCGCAGCAACATCTACTTCATACCCGTTCCCCGTAAAATACATACGTAGCAGGTTATATACATCGGCATCGTCTTCAACGACTAAAATCCGCCCTTTGCTCATTGCAACCTCTTATGTGATCCGTAGAACGCACATTTACAATCTACTGTATTGATCCACTAATATTACTATACTGACTTCTAAACTAGCTTGCCAAGAACTTACACAAAAACATACAAACAAGAATTCGGGTGAATAGAACACCTTCCACTCAGGTACGCGTGAGTATCCAGAATGTATTCTTGATTAAGACAAGTATAGGCTTGAACTGCCGTATAAAACCTTAATGACTTTCAAATTCGTGTTTTTATTGAGGCAACCGCGCATCCAACCATTGGATGATCACCTTCAAAATCGCATCATGTTCAGGCTCATTGAGGATTTCGTGGCGTAACCCGGGATATGAAATATAGGTCTTATCCGCAGAAGCGGCCTGTTCGTTGAACAGCACACTTCCCGAAATCGACACCAGTCGATCATCTTCCCCATGCAAAATCAATACAGGCAGTTTGACACGGTCTAGTTTACCGCGTAATTCTTTGGCTTTGACATTCATCCCATTCCCTAACCCGATGCGCATCCCGCCTTTATAGGTTAAGGGGTCTTGTTGAAAACGCTCTATCACGGCGGGGTCGGTTGATAATGTGTCTAACCCCACCAGCGCCAGCAGGGGCGCCTTCGGAATCACTTTACTCAACAGCTCGCCAATCTTGATGACCGGTTTAGGCACGTTAGCATCTGGCATCAGGGGCAACCCCGACGTGACCAACCCGATCATATCTTGTGGGTATTCCACCACATAGCCCAATGAGATCAACGCTCCCATGCTATGCCCCAACATAAAAAATGGTTTTTCGGGGTGTGTTTGGCGCACGGTATCCACGAACGTTTTGAGGTCACGAATCGGCACATTAAAATCTGTGATGTAAGCGCGTAAGCCATCACTGCGCCCATGCCCCCGATGATCCAGCGCATAGACCGCATAGCCCGACTGCGCCAGCGCATCGATCACATGCGCATAACGTCCTAGATGTTCACCGTACCCATGAATGACAAACACCACCGCTTTGATCGTGTTGGGAACCCAGCCTTCTGCATGAATTTTTGCAGAGGGCTGCTGTGTGCTTTGAAAACTGAGGTCTTGGTGCTGAATTTGTTGTGACATGATGCTTGTTATTCCATATCAAATTCTAAAGGGGGTTCTAGGCGGAGCCATGTTCGGCCAATACGAAATAAGGTACCGGGCCTTAAACTCACACGGCCTTTAATGGATATTTTTTCGTTTTCGAGAAAAGTTCCGTTGCGACTTCCCATATCCTGAAGCCAAAAATTCAACACATACGGCAGGGATACCGATTCGCTCGCCGTGACCGGAATCGAGACGATCCCGACCTGTGCATGTAAGCGCGAGACTTGATTATCAAAGTGGAGCGAAATTTCACAATGTTCGCGCCGTCCAATATTCAAAATCAGATCGCTTCCCATTTCAGGTTGCGGGAAGTTCATCGGGCGGCCATCATAGGGGCCGCTCATAAACGTCACCGTGATATTTTTTTCTTGCATGGGCTATTTGTCCTCATCATCCAAACACTGCAAAACAAATTGCCGTTTGCGTAAGGTTGGTTCATGATGGGGATCAATTTCCAACGCACGATCAAAGGCTTTTAAGGCTTCTGCATAATTTTCCAACATCAGCCACGCGTCGCCATAATTATGCCAGAACCAAACGTCACGATCATTCAGCTTGATGGCGCGTTCATAACTTTCAAGCGCATCTGAAGGGCGATTTAAGGCCGCATACGCCAACCCCATCCCGTTCCATGCCCACGCATTTTTCCCGTCAATGCGGATGGATTCCTCATAACATTTTAGCGCGTCTGGATAGTTGCCGATGCGACGCATGATTTGTCCACGCCGTGCCCACAAACTCGAATTTTCGGGGTTGGTTTCCAAAACACGATCTAAACAGTTCAGGGCTTCATCTTTGCGACCCAACGACAATAACAAGTCAGAGATGTTGGTGTAATACCAAATCACCTTGTCATCCAGCTCAAGGGCGCGCTCAAAACTGATCAACGCCTCTTCTTTGCGCCCCATCGATTCTAACGTCATCCCGCGCCCATTCCATGCCCACGCATAATGTGGGCGGATTTCTAACGCGCGGTCATAGGCTTGGAGCGATTCGGCATACCGCTTCACACGGCGTAACGCTTGGCCTAACTTCGCCCAACTTTCAATGTGTTCAGGGAACCGTTTCAAGCCATCTTGGAAGATGCCAATCGCCTCTAACAAGCGATTCATCGCTACCAACGTATCCCCCAGATTATAGAAGAACCAGACGTCGTCCGGGTCAAGTTCTACCGCACGGCGATAACAGCGCAGTGCTTCATCATTTTGACCGAGCATGGCGCATAAACTTCCGCGTGTATTCCATGCGTAGGCGTAATTAGGTTCGACTTCCAGCGCGTGGTTAATGCTGGTCAAGGCTTCGTTGGGCATGCCCAAGCGACGCAGGACAATTCCATGATTCAACCACAAGCGTGCGCTACGGCTGTCTAACCGTAACGCTTCGTTCAGGCGGGATAATGCCTCGTCGTGTTTGCCGAGCGCAATCAGCTTTTCAGATTGCTGCTGCATATAAAAAACGTCTTTAGGCGAAAGCTCAACCGCGCGCGTAAACGCTCGTAAGGAGAGTTCCGCCTCGCCCATTTGATCGTATAAAATCCCGATCTCATTCCAGATATAGCCTGCATCCGGCTGTAATTCAGACGCTTTTTCCAGCGCCTTCAACGCTTCGGAAAAGCGTTGGAGATGGCGCAAGGTCGTTCCGTAACGCACCCAACTTCGGATATGTTCGGGGTTCATTTCTAAGGCGTTCGACAACAACGGTAGCGCGGAATCAAAGTCACCCAACGACACCAAGACATTCGCTTGGTTATAAATTGTCCAGACATCATCCCCGCCAAGCGCGGAAGCGGTTTGGAAAGCGTCGAGCGCTTCGTCATAACGGTTGAGTTGTTCGAGGACGATCCCCTTACCGTTGATCGCCCAAGCATTATCCGGCTGAAGTTCAATCGCACGGTCATAGGCGCTGAGCGCTTCATCATAACGGCGTAGATAACGCAGAATTTGACCGAACTTGCCCCACGTCTGGACGTGGTTCGCATCTAAGCTGAGGGCTTTTTGTGCCGTTTGCAAGGCTTCATCATATTGTTTGAGTTCAACCAGCACTTCTGTGAGGTTATACCACGGCCAAACATCATCTTTTTGCAGGCGTGCCGCACGACGGAAATTCAACAAGGCAGCTTTGTTATCGCCTTTGGCTTTATAGGTTAATCCAAGCCCGTTGAGCGCCCAGCCATATTTGGGGTTCAATTCGAGCGCTTTGGAATAGGCATCGACCGCTTCATCAAATTGCCCGCGCAAACGGAAGATTTGACCGAGCTTCGCCCAGTTGTTGGCATGCTGTCCGTCGAGCTGGAGCGCTTCTTCAAGCATGGCCTGCGCTTCGTCGTAGCGTTCAAGGTCGATCAGCGCTTCAGCTTGATTGTGCCAATTCCAAACATCATCAGGGTCAATTTCAAGGGCATGACGGAAACACGCAAGTGCTTCTTCATGTTTGCCCAACTTTTCGAGGATGATGCCCTTGCCCTTCCATGCCCACGCATAGCGCGGTTGCAGTTCGAGGGACTTGTCATAACAGTCAAGCGCGTCGCTCAGACGGTTTAATAAACGCAGGGTACGCCCTTTACGCGCCCATGCCCACGCATAATTGGGTTGTAGCTCTAACGCGCGGTCATACGCGACTAAGGCTTCTTCATAATGACGCAGTTCAGTGAGCGAATACCCTTTATCCATGAAATCACGGGCTTCGAGCGCGGGGCCGGTCACTTGCAACACCGCAGGGTAACCCGTCACACTCACATAGATGGTCGCCAATTTCTCGACAATTTCCCCCCAAGATGCGGGACGCTCCTCACGCGGTTTTGCAAGGCACGACAGGATCAACGTCACTAAATCGGCAGGGATTTTCTTCTCGACTTCGGGATCAAAGACAGGTGTTTCATTCAGATGCGCTTGAAGCCATGCTTCAAATTTTCGCACTTTAAAAATATGTCGTCCGGCAAGCATCTCGTATAAAAGACAACCGAACGCATAAATATCCGAACGCAGATCGACATTGTGCGATAAACATTGTTCGGGGGAAAGGTACGGCGCTGTCCCCAAAATCGCACCGACGCGGGTCAAGCGTTCGGCAATCTGCTGTTGTGATGCTTCCAATTCTTGGGTGATGAGCGATTCTTCTTCCAGGTCCAACGAGCGCACCAAACCAAAGTCGGTCACTTTGGCAATGCCGTCATGTGTGACCAAAATATTGGCGGGTTTCAAATCACGATGGACTAAGCCCGGCACGCGCGTCGTTGCGTGTTGCATCCCCAAGGCGATATGTAAACCAAACTCAAGCGATGTTTTGAGGCTTAAGCGGTTTTCTTCAATCCAGCTTTTGAGGTCGGCGCCCAACCCTTCTGGCCCGCTGATGTGTTCAAGCAGAATATGCGGTTTGCCGTCGATGGTTTGCACCAACCGCGCCTGTACGATGTGACGATGTTTTTCCAGCCGAATCCACGTCAGCGCTTCTTGCTCAAAACGGGCAATCGCCCGCGAGTTTTTCAGAAAACGACTTTGGAAACTTTTCAGCGCAATCGGCTCATGGTTTTCATGGTCGTAGCATAAATAGACAACCCCCATGCCCCCGCGCAAGACTTTATCGACTTCAAAGCGGTTTTCAATCATGGCCGAAGGTTCAAATTCACGGCCTGCTTCGTCCACGTCGTCGCCGTAAATTTCACTGCGCAAAAAATCCTGCGCAAAGGTTTCGGCATCGTGCAGCGCATCATCGCTATGATCACTGCTCGAACTGACGCTGACTTGGGGTGATGGTTTGGCGTTCGCCCGTACTTCTTTGATGAACGGCTTTTCGATCTCCATCGATTCGAGCGGGTTTTGCGAACTGATCGGCGGGGCTTCGATTGTCAAGCCACCGCTGAAGGTGTGGTCATCTTCGCGTGCGAATGCGGCACGTCCCATCTTGGAAGTTTTAGAGGGTGGTTTTTCACCATTGGAACTGTGATCAGAATCGTCCGACTGATCTTTAGAATCACTTGAAGAAACAGGATGGGGATCAAACATAGTGGGGTAATCATCCGAACCGTGAATCAAACTGTTATGATGGCGCGGCCCTTCCCCTCCACCACGATAAAGCAGTAAAAGCTCATCAATGAGCGCGTTATACCCGTCTGAAAGCCAAACGCCCCGCTCGATGGTGAGTAAAGCGTCGCGAAATGTAGGAATCACATCTTGCGCTTCGCCCAACGTCCACAGCGCGACAGAGACATTTCGGCGGGAAGAAGCAATCTGCGCGCAATCGGTCACCCACTTCACATAGCGAAGATAGGCCGCCCGCGCTTCGTCACGATCACTCTTATTTTCTGACTCGTCTTCGGCGCGTCGATAGGCGATCAATGCCTTGCCGACATAAAAAATTAACAAGCGCAGATCATTGGTCGCGGAAAGTTCCGCGCAAATATCCCCCAACACAAAATAATCATTCACATCATCCCGACGCAGCGACAAACGCCCCAAACGACGCACATCAAGGTTGGGGTCGCTTGCGAACGTATCCCGTTGATCTAAGGGATGCGGGGCATGTAACGCTCTTGCAATTTGTCGCTCTGTCAGCGGGATGATTTCGCGTTGTGTTTTTGGTACGGGTGGAAAAGCCATCTCAATAAAAAGTCCTCTGTTGTCGCTAAAATTTATGAAGCATTCGCTTCTTCCTCAAAAATCAGTTCAGAATCGGCAACAGTAGCAATTATGTGAGACCCGGGCAGAAACACCCCTTCAACAATCCGCCCACTCAAGGGTCGAGTGATAAGATGTTCTATTGCGCGTCGCAGGGGTCTGACCCCCTGCACAGGATTATAACCATGATCGAGTATAAAACGATGCGCTTCTGGCGTAAGCTCAAGGGTGATGTGCTGTTCTTTCAAGCGCAGAATCAATTCCTGCATTTGTAATTCGAGAATCTTCTCTAAAGATTCTGGCGTGAGCGCTGAAAACGTCACCACGTCATCTAAGCGGTTCAAAAATTCAGGGCGAAAGAACCGACTGAGATGGGCTGTGTAATCCGCTTTGCGCTCGCTCAACTTCTGGAAGCCAAGCGCCTTGCTCTCTTCCAAAGTGCCGATATTGCTGGTCATGATGAACACCGCGTTGCGCGCGTCAACGACACTGCCATGCGCGTCACTGAGGCGACCTTCATCGAACACCTGCAAGAAAATATCGAAAACTTCAGGGGCGGCTTTTTCGACTTCATCTAATAAAACCACCGTATAAGGGCGACGGCGTAAGCCATCCGTCAATTGCCCGCCACTTTGAGAATCTTTATAGCCCGGGGGCGCGCCGATCAAACGGGCAACCGTGTGCGAATCGTGAAATTCCGACATATCCAAACGGAGCATCGAATCTTCACTGCCGAACAAAAATTCAGCGAGTGCGCGCGCCAGCTCAGTTTTCCCCACTCCAGAAGGGCCTAAGAACAGGAATACCCCAATCGGACGTAACGGGTCGCTCAAGCCCGCCCGCGCTGTTTTGATGGCAGACGCTACCGCCCGCACCGCATCATCTTGACCGACGACACGCTTGAATAAGGTCTGTTCGATATCAGCCAAGCGACGGCGTTCGTCTTGCGTCAGCTCTTGGATGGGAATCCCCGTCCATTCTGACAGCACCGCCGCGATATTTGCGGGGCTGACGATGAAGGTTTCTTCTGAAGATTCGTCGGGCGAAACAGACTGGATCACCACACGTGCGCACGCTTCATCTAAAAGGTCTATCGCTTTGTCAGGCAAACGGCGATCTGGTAAATAACGAATCGAAAGCCGTACCGCTACCTCTAAGGTGGTGTCAGAAATAATCACGCCGTGATGATCTTCGAGGCGTTCTTTCTGCCCATATAAAATTTGAATCGACGCTTCTGCGCTAGGTTCATCAATATCAATGGGGCGGAAACGACGATCTAACGCGGGGTCTTTGGCGATGGCTTTACGATATTCTTCATGGGTGGTCGCGCCGATGCAGATGATGTCCCCGCGTGCGAGTGCAGGCTTTAAGATATTGGCCGCGTCCAAATTGCTGTCAATCGTATCCCCCGCGCCGACGATGGTATGAATCTCGTCAATGAACAGAATGATGTTGCCTGCGTTGCGCGTTTCTTCGACAATGCCGATCAAGCGCTCTTCAAATTGACCGCGCAAGCTGGTTCCGGCGACGAGCGTGCCAATCTCAATTTGGAAAATCCGTTTATCAAACAGCGATTTAGGGGCGGTTTTGTTATAAATGGCATAGGCCAAACCTTCGACAACCGCCGTTTTGCCCACGCCTGCATCCCCTAACAACAAGGGGTTATTCTTTTTGCTACGGGCTAAGGTTCGCGCCAACGCACGAATCTCTTTGTCCCGCGAAATTGCTGGTCCGATCTTGCCTTGTTCAGCTTGTACGATCAAATCGCGCCCGTACTTGTCCAGCATCGGCGTTGCAGAGACAGGCGGCGGGCGAAAATTGGGACGACGTGGAGGGGTAAAGGGGGACAAAAATTCGTCAGAATCAAAATCTAAAACAGGGGATGCGTCAAACTCATCCACGCTAGGACTGGCATTGAGCACGCCTGCAAGGTCTTTCTCATAAGCTTCGGTCAGTAATTTTTGCAACCAATGGTTGACATTGAAGCCCAATTCGATCAGCTTACGAATGGGCACGCCTTCGCCTTCTTGTAACATCGCCAAAAGGACGTGCACTTCTTCAACTTCGCTGCTTTCTTCGCGGTTCGACATGAAGATTGAAAGCGAGAGGATCATCTCTGTACGCGGGGTCATGGGAAGCACTTCAAAATGTCCGCCTTCACCACTGCCGATCTCACGGCGAATTTCGTGCCGTACACGACGCGGGTCTAAGCCCGCACGACGTAGTAAAGTACAGGTTGGCCCACTATCCGTACGGGTTGCGGCGATGAAGATATGTTCAGTGCCAATGTACGTATGACCGAGGCGTACCGCTTCTGCCGCTGCCGCCGAAAGAATCGTCGCGCAACGCTCCCGTATTTCTTTTTCAGGAATATCTGGCGGATTTGTCACAATTACTTACATACCTTCTTATGAATCTACATTTGAACGAATGATAATCTGTTGAATCGCAGAGTATAACGCAAACCCTTACGGAACAGGTATGCTACAACAATTTTTATCTAAACCTGTACAAGTTTTTATAGGGAATACATAAGCTCACAGACATTACCCATTTTCTAGGTTGATCACATCCTCACAAAGATAAGACTTTATAGAGAAATCATCTTCTTCGTTCAATAACCACCTCTATCTAAAAATATAATGGCCTATAACGCATGATCCGATTTAAGGAGAAATGACGATGTCACCCGATGGTTTTGACTTAGGTCGAATATTTTTTGGTGATTTTGAACCGATCTTCTTTTTAGAAATTATCCTACGAACTACGGTTTTATTTGCGTATACCCTTGTCCTACTGCGTTTGACAGGCGCGCGCAGTATCGCCCAACTTTCCTTCTTTGAATTTGCTATCATCATCGGTTTAGGGTCTGCGGTAGGCGACCCGATGTTTTATCCGGATGTCCCCGTCGTTCATGGCATCGTTGTCATCACGCTGGTGGTGATGTTCCATCGCGGTTTGGTCGAAATCACCTTACGTTCGCGCAAAGCTCAACGCGCATTAGAAGGTGGCCCGCATTTGGTGATACGTGATGGCGTGGTCGATATGAAGCAGTTGATGCACACGAAGATCAGCACTGACGAGCTTTTTATGGAACTTCGTCAAAAGGAAATTTTCAACTTAGGTCAAGTCAAACGTGTGTACATTGAAGCGGATGGCAAATTCAGCATTTTCAAAGCGGAAGGCGACGAAAGATTCACAGGGCTTTGCATTTTCCCAGATGAAATTCCGAATCAAAAACACGGTGACCGAATCGAAAACGGTGGCGAATATGCCTGTACAGCCTGTGGTCGTGTACAATCCATAGACAGCGGGGCGTACTTGTCGTCATGTGAAAAGTGCGAAGAAAAGACATGGCAAAAAGTCCATGAGGTCGCCCCTTAATTCTGTCACGTGAGTGTTTCAGGTTCTTATGAAAATCCAAAAACCCATCAAGTCGCTCTTTTGTATCAGTCTATGCAGTCTCTTGTTGAGCATCGCCCCGCTCGCCGCGCAAGAACAAGAAACGGAAGAACCCACTGCCCCTCATATTTTACGCGTGTGGTTTCCCGACATTTTGACGGGCACACAAAGCACACAGGTTTTGAATATTCTACAAGCGCAAATTGATGATTTTACTGCCGAACATCCAGAGATCAGCATTGATTTACGTGTCAAAGTCGCGGGGGATCCCGGCTCGGCTACCACAGGCGGGATTTTATCCACCATGTACGCGGCGGCCCCTGTCGCGCCTAATGCCCTGCCCGACCTGATCTTGTTACGGCGTGGCGACATCATCGCGCTTGAAGATGAGAACCTCGTCTACCCGCTCAATAACCGCGTACCCGACGCGATCCTTGAAGATATTCCGGAAAGCGTGAGCCGTCTCGGCATCCTGAATGAAACCACCTACGGACTGCCCTACAGCCTTGAAGTCAAACATTTTGTCTACGACCCATCGGTTTTTAATATTTCCCAGTGGACGTTTGAAAATGTTTTAGAGGCGGATCAGCCTTTTGTATTTCCGGCAGGCCGTACGAACATCATCAGCGATACGTTATTGGTGCAGTATCTCACCAGCGCGGGCGGGAATGTTTCGTTTGAGAATGGTCTCGCCATTGACCAAGCGAGCCTGCGCGATGTCTTGCGCTTTTATGAGGAAGCGTCCTTGAACGGTCAAATCAATGAGGACAGCCTGTTATACACCACGCAAGATGATTACATCGCCGAATTAGCCAGCGGGGATATCCCGTTGGGACTGTTGACTTCGAGCCGTTATTTACAACTGCGAAGTTTCGATTATGACCTTGCTTACGCGCCTATCCCCACTGAAAGCGGGATGGAAGCCACAGTCGTCGAAAGCTGGATGTGGGCACTCACCACCAGCGACACGGAGGAACAAGCGGTTGCGCTGGAATTCATGGCGTGGATGATGGACCCTGAACGGCAAAACGAACTGCTGCTTCAAGTGAATATGCTTCCCAGCCAGCGGACAGCCCTTTCACAAGTCGAAGATCAAGCGTATGTCAATTTCGTCACAAACTTGCTCACCAACGCGTATATTCCAGCAACGGAAAGCAGTTTAGGCACATCGGCGCGGGTGATCCAAAGTGCCTTAGCTGCGGTCATTACGCAACAGCGCACCGCTGATGAAGCGGCTCAAGATGTGATTAATCAGTTAGCAGGGTAAGTTTTATATGCCCAACTCGCTTAAAGTATCTCGCAAATTCCCCATCGTAATGGGTTTGGTGAGATAGGAATTTGCCCCTGCATCCAGCGCTTCTTGCTGACGGGGTGGCGACACTGCCGATACCATAATCACGGGGACATGGGCCGAAGAGGGATGCTGTCGAATGTGCTTGCACAATTCGATCCCCCCCATGTCGGGAAGCATGATATCCATCAAGATTGCATCAGGAATATCATAGGCCAGTCGATTGATGACATCCTGCCCGCGATGTGCCTCGATCGGTTCATGTCCGATAATCCTAATAAACGTCGAGAGCATTTCGCTGATCAGATGTTCATCATCAACAATTAAAATTCGCGCCATAATTCAGAAAATACCTTATAGTTGGTAGTCGTAATAACGATAGGTACGATAAATTCTGGAACCAAAATTGAGTGCAATGCTTACCATCGATTCATTGGTGGAAAGAATCCAACCACTATCGCTATGCGCATAATTTTTATTCAACACGCTATTCAGTAAGTGAGAATACATTACCACATCAACGCCTTTATTGCGGTATTCTTCTTTGACACCCATCAACGGGACGCGCGCCCATGTAATCGACTTTTTGATCTTCCAATAGTAGAGCGCCTGCAACAAGCTGATGATTTCCGGCTTTCCCGGGCGTGGGCGAATTTTATGTAAGATTTGGTTAAAGTCGGGAATACCGAGAATAAAGCCCGCAGGGTCATCCCCCACATAGGCATAATAGGCCAAGTCAGGGTCAAAAAATTGCCCAATAGACGTGACTAACCCATCCAACTCACGCGGGGTCATTGGCACGAATCCCCAGTTTTTATCCCACGCGGCATTGTAGAGTTCTTTGAAAAGCTCAAATTCCTTCTTCATATTCTTGCGGTCTACAGGTCGCACGCTGATCTTATTGCGTTTGATGATCGATTGGGTGATGCGCTCCAGCCGTTCATTCAAGCCATTTTTCGCGACATCTGCACTCCCTAAGTAGAAACTGTAGGTATCCATGCTGGGTTGGAAACCTTGCGCCAACACCATGCGCTCATAGTACGGTTTGTTATATGGCATGAGGATGATCTGACGTTCAAAGCCATCGACTAACAGCCCTGTCTCATCGTGGGTTGTGAAAGTTTGTGGCCCACGAATTTTCTCTACGCCACGCTCACGCGCCCACGCGATGGCGGTGTCAAATAGGGCTTTGGCGGCTTCATCATCTTCTAGGACATCGAACCCACCGAACCATGCGATATTTTCATTCCAAAATTCATTGTGGCGTTTATTAATAAAGGGGACGATGGTGCCTACGATTTGATCGCCGCGCCATGCGGCATAATAATCCCCTTCAATGTAATCCCAAGCCGGATGTTTCTGCTTATCAAACAATTCATGACGCATCGAAACCAGCGGGGGTGCCCAGTTCGGATCATCTTTAAACACTGTCCATGGAAAGTTTAAAAAAGCTTTTAATTCTTGGGGCGTTTCAACTTTACGAACCGAAACCGGTGGACGATTTGACATCCTCTAACAACCTTGCACTCAATAGAAACTACGGATCATGTTCACAAACAGTAATATTAGCCCTTTTTTTACCCAAACGCACCTTGACATTAATTTTTGTCTCTGCTTAAATAACACACAGGTTATTCCACAATAGCTCAACGGCAGAGCAACCGGCTGTTAACCGGTAGGTTCCTGGTTCGAATCCAGGTTGTGGAGCAAGCAAAACGCCAGAGAAATCATCTCTGGCGTTTTTTGTTGTGTCGTGCCCGTTCAAGCCCTGAATACGTCGAGATCAAGAATAGAATGAAGGTGTTTTTTTTCGTAGGGATTGCCCACTGCGTGGTTAGCTCAATGCAGACGGCAATTGATGGGGTGATCATAATTGAAACATTGTCCGGATAATATCGCTACCAAGCATCTCGTTTATCACTCACTTTCATCAGGGTCACAAGCTGCCACAATATTTGGCAGGACACGATCTTTTCTTTCTATAACAGAACGCAACTAGGTTGTCCTTTTGCTAGTGCATCCTGATGGCAGAATTTCAGTTCACATCTTAAGACAACATTGACAATTCAACGCTCAATAAAACTTAATCAGGCTTGTAACTACTTGTTGCAAATGGACAGACCAGATGCAATTGGAACCCAAAACATGGCTCATCTTTGGCATCGCTCGAAATAAGCCTTACTATTCACTACCCGACACCGTTTGGCGTAGGCTCGTTTGTTCATCATGGACGGTATCCCCCAGAATATCGAATAACAGCGCGTGGTCAATCGATGGGAAATGCTTCTGAATATCCATTCGCAACAACTTGAGCATAAAATGAGCTTTCACGAATGTCTGATGACATGATTATTCTGACCCGTACCTATGATTTACTGGCATGGCTCTTGCCAAAGGCTGAAAAATTCCCGAAAGTCTACCGCCACACCGTCACTCAACGCCTGATGAACAGCGCCCTGGACTTTCAGGAAGCCCTGTTTGATGCCCACAGTCAAGGTGGAACGACACGCCAGAAACATTTGCGGATGGCAGATGCGCACCTGAACAAATTACGGTCATACTTACGTTTAGCTCATCATTGGCACTGGCTGAATGACGGACAGTACCGCCATGTCAGCGCGATGGTTGCTGAAATTGGGCGTTTGTTGGGTGGCTGGATGAAAAACCCGGGACAGTAGCCTCATTTTCAAGATTTTCGATTCGCCTGCGGTGAAAAAAGCAAGGGACTAGTGCTACGCACTTGCGGCTGCGCCGCACCGCCCCATCAGCGTTCAGCGCATTAAGAAGGGGCACGCACCACCCGAAACCCGTTGCCGTAGTAACGGTTGCGAGGACTGTCGTCGTTGCGGGCCACGGCACGCGAACCGCTACGAGCGCTGCTCCACGACCCGCCGCGCAGCACCCGCCGGGCATCAGTTTTGCTCAAATCTTCACGCCCATCGTCTGCTCGATAGGGATAGCGGAACTGCTCCTGATCATAGATGCTGGTCGTCCATGTATAAGCGTTGCCAGTCAGATCAAATGCCCCTTCCGGTGTGGCATTATCGAAGATGCCGGTGGGTGTCGTGCGCCGGATGTGGCTCTCAAAGGTGTTGCTCCGTGTCACATCAAAGGGGCTGCCATAAGGGTATTCACGTCCAGCGCTGCCCCGTGCCGCCGCTTCAAATTGCGCTTCGGTAGGCAGCTCGTATATTTGCCCCGTTTGAACAGACAGCCACTTACAATATGCCCGCGCCTCAAACCATGTGATGCCAACGACGGGTTGAGATGCGTTGTTGAAGCGTGTATCGTTCCAGTATTCCGGCTGGCAGTACGTCTGTCCAGAGGGGTGCCATTCATCAAGCTGTTGTTCAAAACGCTCATTTGTCCAGTTACGGATCGTAATCCAATTCTCAGCCTGTTTTGATGTAATACGATTTTGTGCAACCAGCCCACGAATGAAATCTTCGCTCCATCCTTCAAAAGTCTTCTTATTATCACGCCATGATTGCTTCTGCCCATCGGTGCTGCCTTCGCCGCGCAGCCAGGCTTTCGCGTCGTCCGTATCCCACCAATTTTCATTTTCATAGCCTTTTGCTTCGATAAACAGCGCATATTCGGCGTTGGTCACGGGGAATTGCCCGATCTGGAAGGCTTCCAGTGTGACCGTGTGGGTGGGTTTTTCATCATCAAACTGGCTGTTATCTGTACCCATCGGGTATGCACCAGCAGGAATATCAATCAGGGGCGGCTGCAGATAGTCGCCGTGAGCGCCCGTTTTGCGCTCAAAGCGCGGGTCGCCCAGTTCGCCCAACGCTAACCCGGCAGCGATACGCGCCCGCAGGTCGGCGTTGGCGAAGTCCTGTGACCGGGCGATAAGCGCCTGTTGTATCTCACGCTTCAGGGCAGGGTCAATGTTAATTTCCGGTGAGGCGGCACAACGGGCGGCTAAGGGCAGGTTATGTGGCATCAGGTCACGGATGAAGGCGCTGGGGTCTTTCGTCATCGGCGCGGCCGTCAGCGTGGTTTCCTCCCAACCGGTCTGAGGCAGAGGCGGCAGCGGGTCGCCATCGGCGAGTGCGGCTAAGGTTTCGTCCAGCGTCGGTGTAACTTGATCAACGTGCCATTCGACATGCACCAGCGCCGGGTTCGGTTCCTGTGCCAGCCTGCGTGCCGCAAAAAATTCTTGCAATAGCTGGTGAAAGAAAGTGATTTCATGCTGCGTGAGGTCCTCATCCAGCACACTCAGCGCCACCCCCGCCTTGAGGATGTCCTCCTGCCGTTCATGAGCGATCAGGTTGCAGGCGTCGTCATAGTCAATGCGAACCTGTGCGCCCTCAGTTTCCAGTCCTTTTTGCTGCATGGCAAACGCCAGGTGGTTCAGACGTGGGATCAGCACCCCGCGCTCCGGCAGGTCAAACGGGCTGCGCCATCTGCCCAGCGAGAGCTTCTGGTGATCGCGGTCGCTCAACAGGGTGTCTGGCTGGAACAGCGGTGTGTTGATTTCGCGGTAAAGCACCTGCCGCACAAATCCGGTGAACAGGCTCGCCCTGCCCTTCGGCACTTCGCGGGTCGCTTCGACCTGTTCACACAGCAGTTTGAGGAAATAGGGGGTCTGAAACAGCGTAAGCTGCGGGCTGCCGTCCAGTTCACGCCAGATCAAGGCTTCATGGGCGGGCGTATAGGCTTTGAGAAACGCCTGCACCTGTCCGGCGTTCATCGGCAGTACCTCGACCTGTGGCACGCGCAGTTCCGGACTGCTCAGGCTGGCGCTGTAATCTAAACTCCGGCATGAGAATACGATGCGATTTCCGGCGTGGGCGACATCCTGCGCGAAGCTCCGCCACAGCCCGACGCGCTCGTGATATTCAGCCGTACTTTTGTGCGGCATCTCGTTGAGCGCGTCCAGCAGCAGCAGCACCCGTCCGGTCTTCAACATCTCCGGCAAAGGGTCAAGTGCCGGGTACAGCTTACTCCAGCGTTCCGCCAGCCACGCTTCCGGTTCGGGTAATTTGCCGTCGGCGCTGGCGCGGTAGCCGTTCAACTGTATAAAGAATGTTATCTGCTGGCTGTCGGCGCGAAGCTGATCCAGGCTGTGGTCGAATTGCAAGCGCCGCAGCAGCGTGCTTTTGCCGCTTCCGGGCGCACCGAGCAAGACCAGTACTGGGTCGGTCACTTTCGCCAGTACATCCCGCAGGTCATGGAAGCGCATATCTTCGGCATTTTGCCAGCGCTGCTGCGCATCTTCACCTTTGTCTAGCAGCAGCGTCAGGTTCACGAAGCGGTTATCGAGCGCGTAACGTGGCAGAGACCACTCCGCGATACGCCCCAGTCGATATTCGGTCTGGTCAACGGGTTTATGGTCTTTGATGGCAGTCGCCTGCTCAACAGATAACACAACGCCGCCTTCTGGGTCGCGGGTGGCATCCAGCAGTGCCTGTAACGCTTCCGGTAACGTGCGTTCTTCAACAATGATGTCTGCAAAGACACCCACCTTATCCGCGCCGGTGGCGGTATCTGGCAATTCATAATCGCGTCTCAGTTCATTGAGCAGGCGCTCTAATCCGGCTTGTAAGTCCTTTTGTACATCAATGTACTTGTAAGCGTACAGGCGGGTGTGCAGTTCACACGGCTCGACATACAGCGGGTAGATAGGCTTGAGTTTCTGATCGAAGAAGAACCATTCACGGTGAACTTCCTTGCGGTAGGGCATCGACGACGAGGATAGCAGTAACACCATGCGCTGGCATTCCTGTAACGCCTTTTCGATCGTCATATCCCAGTTCGCGCCCTCGTGGATTTCGCTGGTATCGCGGAAAACGCGCACCCCCGCCGCTTTCAGATAAGCCTCGACCTGCTCAGCAAGCACCTGCTCCGGGCGGGCATAGGAGATGAAAACGTACAATTCACCATCGATTTTCTCCGTCGGCAACATGATTTCCTGCGCGGCAGGCGGAGCTTGCAGCGCATGGATAAGGTCGTCAATCTGCTTCTGACGCTCTTCACCAACCTGCGTTTTCACTTCTTCTAACAATGCAACTAATGCAGGACGTTTAGGCGCAAGCTCCCCATATTCATCTAATTGGCGCACCAACCGCACAGTGAAGGGCCGCGCCGCGCCAACCCATTGGAGTTTCTGTAAAATCGATGAGCCGTACAAGGCACTTTCAATTAAGGCTTTACGCGATGCCGACTCATCCATTTCGGGTAACAATTGTTGCACAATGCGATCAAAAAGTGGTTTGTCCATAATTTCATTTGAGATATGTTATGCCTAATCAACTCACAGTTTAGCGAAAAATTACACGATATACCGTTAAGATTAACTGAACTCCACACATCGTAAGCTAAAGCAGCTTTTGGCTGGATATTTCAGCAGTTGAAAAATCATTGTAAAATTCTACAATGTGCTATACAGAGTATGGCTATTAGAGATGGGGAACCCCCCTATTCCTTCATGAAAGATACTTATAGCTCATCGATTTCCCGAGATCAACAAAAAATATAGAAGGCGGTCAAGAATGGAAAATATCCAGGTGTTCGTCCCACAATTTCGCATTGAAGAAACACTAGCTGAGATTCGTGAGTGTTTAGAACGCGGATGGACTGGATTAGGATTCAAGACGAACCAATTTGAAGAAGCGTGGAAAGCGTATACGAATCTGCCTCACGCCCATTTCCTGAGTTCGGCTACTGACGGGCTTCATCTCGCCGTACGAATTCTGAAAGAAACGAACAATTGGCAGGAAGGTGATGAAATCATCACAACTCCATTAACCTTTGTATCGTCTAATCACGCAATCCTCTATTCCAACTTGAACGCAGTCTTTGCTGACGTAGATGAATATCTAACATTGGATCCGAAATCTGTTGAAGAAAGAATTACCCCAAAGACACGAGCAGTTCTATTTGTTGGAATCGGCGGAAACGTCGGACAATATGATGAAGTCCTCAAGTTATGTCGCAAACACGGGCTTATAATGATTCTTGATGCGGCTCATATGACTGGAACGCGGGTCAAGGGTCAGCATGTAGGGTATGATGCAGATGTGACTATTTTCAGCTTCCAAGCAGTGAAGAACTTGCCAACAGCGGACTCTGGCATGATCTGCTTTAAAGAGCCAAGTTTAGATGCGGAAGTACGTAAGTGGTCATGGTTAGGGATTAACAAAGACACTTATGCGCGCACAACAAGCCAAGGAACATATAAATGGCATTATGATGTTGAGCATGTTGGGTTTAAAGCGCATGGCAACTCGATCATGGCAGCAATGGGGTTGGTAGCAATTAAGTATGTGGATCAAGATAACGCCTATCGACGCCAGCTTGCCGCGTGGTATGACACAATGTTTGCCGGCCATTCAGGTATTAAATCGGTAGCGATGTCACCAAAGTGTGAGCCTTCCCGTCACCTCTATCAGGTGCTTGTGGAAAACCGAGACCAAGTGATGTTAGCATTAAATCAGCATGGTATTTTCCCCGGTGTACATTACCGTGACAATATTCAATACCATATGTATAGCTATGCTGAAGGCACATGTCCAAAGGCACGACATATCAGTGACCATGTTATGTCCCTGCCCATGCACTTGCGGTTGACATACCATGATATTGAGCGTATCACGAAAACTCTAAAGGATGTTATCAGTCAGTCCACGACAAAAACAGTGTAATGGGTTTGCAACATCATCAATCACGATTGATGATTGCAGTCGTTCATATGAAAACTAAACCCACCTATTAGAGTTACTAATTATTTGATACATATTCAAAAGGTTGTGTTGACATTACTACATACGTTTCACAGTCGGTTTATTTGTAAATGTCAGCACACCTTCATCAACAGGTACAAATGAGTATGAAAAGATCAATTGCCCCCATTACAAGTGGATGTGTGAAACTGTATTTACTGGAAGAGGGAGATTTAAGTAACACGCTCCGATGGCGCAATCAAGATCATATTCGCCAATGGTTTATCTTTTCAAATATCATTTCCGATGAACAGCATAGAGGCTGGTTCGAAAAATATAAAACCAATGATAATGACTTTGTTTTCATCATCGCAGAAACCTGTGACCTCAATAAACCTGTTGGACAAATTTCACTCTATAACATCAACTGGGAACAAAAGCAGGCAGAATTTGGAAGATTGCTCATTGGGGAAGAAAGTGCTCTACATAAGGGAATAGCACGACAAGCCCTTCAAATGATCGTGGATTTTGGGCTAAACGACCTCGGTCTCCAGCGAATTTATCTAGAGGTTTTTAAGACAAATACCGCTGCGATCTCACTGTATCAAAAATGCGGGTTTGTATTTTCAGGTGAGCGAGACGATCTACTCATTATGGAGATTTCTCCAAGTTCGTAGTCAAAATAAGTTTAGTAATTAGCCTGCAAGGGCTAGTTATCGACGTAGCTTATAGGCAATATAACGCAAACTTAGCACAATTTTTTGGAACCGAAGCCGCCATTGCATGGGCACTCGTGTTCTATATTGTGTTCGCAAGTTTTTGACCCATGATTTTTCATCCATTGAGTTACGGGTAAACCACCAATCATTTATAGGAGTAACCGTTAATGGTTGAGGCGAAGGTTGCGCCTGCAGGTGTTCTAACCAAAGGCGCCCAACCGACTCTAGGTTGTATTTTCCCTGAACATAAGCTGAAGCTTTTTCTCGAATCGAGAATAATTTATCAGGATTTTTCATGAGTGTTTCAATCGCTGTAAGCCAGCTACCCCGCTCCCCACTCACAAGCAGACCTGTTTCATTGTGCACAACACCGCCCACGACATTGTAGGGTGGCAAATCGCTATAGATTCCGACAGCACCCGCAGCCGCATATTCACGAAATTTATTATCGGTTTTCGATGCGTAGAAGTGCCCTTCCAACATAGGCGCTAAGCCGATGGCGTAGCCAAAACGAGTAAATTTTGAAAAATAAGTCTGATAGTTTGCTTCAAAAGGCGCAAAATTAACATTCTGATGATCACGTAATTCATGAGGGTGATAGCCTAAAAAATGTAGTTGTACCTGATCTTGATATCGCTCTATTACTTGCATTAGATCAGGCAATAACTGCGCAAACATAGGATCTGATTGCGTGCGACTGGTTGCATAGACAATATGCATAGGGGTTAGACTAATCTTCGGCATTTGAGAAGGAACAAGTGACCAGTCTATAGCAGCGTACACAGTTACAACATTTTCATTATATGATTTCACAATGTCTTTTAATGCAGGAGAATAGACCCGTACTAGACTAGCACTTCGCAACATCCATTCTAAATGCTCACGGTGTTTGTCCATCTTGTAATAAACTTGGTCTCGATCCTGATCAGGAACGGCGAGCAAATTATCATCAAGTTCCATGACAATAGGGATTTTATGTTCTAGGGCAAGTTCGTAAATTGGACGATACAATGGGTTCATATTTCGTCCAGTGACGATCACATCAGCACCAACTACTTGACTAGGACGCACTTCTTGTTCCAAACAATGATCAAATATAATCAACTCTTGCTGTTGTAAATACGCTAAGGGAGTAATAATGCCAATAGTGATTGAAGGGATATAATCAGGTACGATCGCAAGGATAGTTAACATAAGAAATCAAACTTTTGGGTTTAATCCATATAAGAAGGTATATAAGATTATATACTCATCTGAATACCACAGGAAATGTTACAAAGTTCAGCACTTCGTTTTATTTTGAGCCATGACTATAGTTATATAAATTAGCTGAACTGAGTAGAACAGAATGGACGTTGTTCAAAGCGTCCAATACCAAATGCTTTATAGCGCACCAATTCATATATGCGCACTTCCCCAATAATCTTGTGTGCGAAAACACGCAATGTAAGCGAATGAACTCCACTATCTGAAATAGGTTCAAAAGTGAAGTGCACTGGCTGATGTTGGTCAACCTCAGCTAACGGTATGTAACACTGTCGAATAATCTCCTGTTTTGATGTTATAATCTCCAACCCTAGATGACCTGTAAGAACCTCTGAGTTTATAGTAAAGGCAAACCCTAAACCGATTAATGAGGAACGTAGAGGGGGAAGTACATATTCTGTATAACTGATTAAAGATAAATCTTCACCAATTACCAGTTTAAAGTTTTGCGCAGGATCAATAAACAATAACGTATCATCAACAAGCTGTTGAAATGCTGGTGAAATCTCTTCACGAAGATCATTAGTGAAAAGTTTATGTTTTAGCCTTTTGTATGTTTTCTTTGCAAGTGGAAAGAAAATTCCAAATTTCTGTTTAAAAACAGTGAGTTTAGCCTCTGACATCTCGGCACGTCGTTGGGCCAATTGCGCAACATATAAATCTTCACGATTCTGCTCACGACTCACAACGTCATTATTCTCAGCATTTAATACGGCATGAAAACTTTCTCGAAGAGATTGAACTAGTTGCTCCGTGCGTTCTAATCGTTGTTGCATTAGATCTAATTGTGCATGTAACAAAGCCTCTGCAGAATCCTTTGTCTTTCCCGATGAAACTCTCTGTCTTTCCCTAAGTTCCTTCTCTCTACGAGCCTTGACGTATGAAGGTTCATAGAAATTCATTTTCTCTGAAAGTTCGATCAGTTCTGCAGCATTGATAGGAGCTTTTATAACCACAAGATGGTACAAAATCTGATCGCATACATTCATGTATTTCTGTCGTGCTTCCCGCTTCTCACTGTCGGAAAGGTAGCGATATTTGGGAAAATAGAAAAATTCTATACTAAGACATTGAATATTGATCTCCGCAGCGCTGTTATCACTTCGACTTAACCCAAAATGCATACTAGCAGGGTGCTCATAATCCTGTGGGTTTAAGACAGTGAATAGACTATCAGACCAAAAACGTGGAGTGTGCTCATTAAACATCTGCTTATGATAAGGATTAGCAATATTTAGGCTTTGATCCGAATACGGTGCAACAATACATAACTGTGCCTTATCTTTACAGACACGATAAATTTCCATCATTGTAAAATTTAAATCATCAATATGTTCTAAAGAATGGCTTGCATAAACAAAATCTATAGAGTTGTCTTTAAATGGTAGCGTAGTATTTAAATCGCAGATGACACTAATACCCGGAAATGCAAATCGATCAACACCGATAAATCCAGGCTGGGCGGTCATTCCAGCACCTAAATCAATTTTATATATATATCTAGCAGGAAGTTGTTCGGAATGCTGAGGTTTGTTCATATTAAATTTTCAACTCCAATCGCATTACAAAGCCGCTCACAGCACATGAGCTAAACTCCACGAAAAGCATAACATTAAACAAGCGAGACAAAAAAATCTTGTTCACTCATCAAAATTTATGCTCTCAAGAATGAAACCAATCTATGTTTAGACAGAAGTTAAGCGTAAAAGTGGAAGAGAAATATTCTAACTAAACACTGTCAAATTTATGCATCCGCATCTGCATATGCTTGTAATACTTCTTCAGGGGAACTATCCATCTTTACTTGACCACGTTCCATCCATATTGCGCGTGTACACATTGCTTGAACAGCCGCCGCGGAATGAGAAACAAGCACAATTGTACGTTTCTCGTCACGCAGTGAGTAAATTCTCTCTTGGCATTTAGCAGCAAACTTTGCATCACCTACGGACAACACTTCATCAAGGAAGATGATGTCAGGGAGTAAATGTATAGCGATGCTAAAACCTAAACGCGCAACCATTCCACTTGAGTAAACTTTTACGGGAGCGTCAATAAACTCACCAATATCAGCAAAGTCGATAATTTGCTGTTCTATCTCTCTGACTTGATGGGGAAACCAACCGAAAAACGCCGCATTCAGATAAATATTTCTTCTACCCGGCATTTCAAAATTAAAGCCCGCACTGAGGCCAATCAGAGTAGCAAAATTCCCATTTACTTCAATGCTTCCACTGGTTGGTTTGGTAATACCCGATAGCAACCGCAACATTGTAGTTTTACCAGCCCCATTATGGCCGACAATTCCGACAGCTTCACCTTTGCGTATTGTAAAGCTGACATCACGAGCAGCATAAAAAGGTACCTGTGCTTCTTTTTTAACATACCGACCCAAAACACGCTTTAGCGCAGCTTGCGTTTCATGGCGCAAACTTAACTGGCGCATTTGCTGGCGATATTCTTTGTATACATGGCTAACTCGAATCACCTCTTCAGGCAGAGCAACAGTTTCGATATCGTTCTTTAATATTTCTTGTGTGGGAATCATACGTAGTCAGCCATTTCTGTTTCAAACGACTTAAATGTTGAATAGCCAACGATCAGCGCAACCGCGGCGAAAACAATGCAATAATGAAGCGAAACCATGTCAGGAGCACGACCATAAGCAATAATATCCCGAAAGCCCTGAATCAATGGAGCAAGCGGATTGAGCACAAACAGGAAACGAAAGTGTTCAGGGAACGATTCAATGGGGTAAATAATGGGGGTCAGAAAAAAAACCAACTGTATTACAACAGCCAATAACTGTGGAATATCTCGCACCATAACCGTGAGTGAACTCAAAAAAAACATGAGACCTAAAACCATGGTGAGAAGAATAAGGAAAAGCAGTGGTAAATATATAAAGTAAATATTGGGATAGACACCACTTAACGCATTAATCACTAACATGGCAAGAAAGGCAAAGCAAAAATCAACCACACCTTCACCGAGCGTAAGTAAAACAAGTATTTCACGGGGAAAATATACTTGAGCCACAATTGATATACGTCCAACGATAGACCCTGTACTATTGAGTACACTGTTTGCAAATAACGTATATGGAGCCATCGCCGACATATAGAAGGTTACAAAGGGCACATCAAGCTCTACGCGCATAAAAAATCGGAACGCAAACGCAAGCACAACTGAAGTAGCCACAGGTTGAAGAATGATCCAAAGAATCCCTAAAACACGTTGACTATAACGAGCCTCAATATTAAAGCGTAACCATATATTTAAAAGCGCACGGCGTTCCCACAGCAAGGTCAGAGATTTAACTAAATTATTACCGGGTTGCCCAAAATAAATTCGATAGGGTAGCGCAATGCAGAGAATACCCAATATAAACCCTGCAACCGCAAAATAAACCATTTGAAGTTGTGAAATATCCGGCAATAAGAGGAGGACATACACGACTGCGAAACCTAACGATACAAGGTACCGCCGAAAAGGATGACTTTTTGCTAAAAAAATACTGAATGGTTTACGCGTAGCAAGAGGAGATAGAATGAGTAAACAGGTCAATAGTGTAGCGCAAGCAAACAATGGATAAATCAGTAGGGGTTGTGCCTGATATTCCGGTGGTAAATACTGACCAATTGGAATTTGCAAACGGATTTGAACTGCTAGAAGTAAAGCACCGCTAAGTACAAGTAGATGCGACACAAAAGTAGCGAAAAGCCCTTCCACGCGGTCACTCTCAAAGGCTTTTGTAATAGAATGTTGCACTACATGCTCCCAATCAATAAGATAATTCTCCCCTTATTTTCACATGAAGCAGTCACATTTGAAAGCCCAGATTCAATCGATAGTTTCCCAATAAAACTTAAAGTGAACAGTCTCTTATTTCCTAGAATCACCTAAAAGCCAGCGCTAAGTTTAAGAAACAATGATTCGCTTGATTTTGCAGATAAATTGAATATTTTATTGGAACTATTCCCCCCCTCAATCCCCCTTAAGGTTTCTTTTCCACTACCAGCATCAACGCGGCCATATTTTTTTCATACCGACGGAATACCTGACGCATGGCTAAAACACGCTGACGCGCGGCTGGATTACGAAGGATATTCCCGACAATGCGCGCAGTCCCTGCCAGACCTTCATCTTGAAGGAGGCGCATCGGCTCCAACAGATGCATCGGAACAGTCGCTTCCGCTGTGACAACAAAGCCATCTTGCTCCAATAAAGTCTTCCATTCCTTGATCGTCAGCGGACGCGCGCCCACATGGATGGCGTT
Source organism: uncultured Anaerolineae bacterium (assembly GCA_934216615.1). Classification (GTDB taxonomy): domain Bacteria; phylum Chloroflexota; class Anaerolineae; order Aggregatilineales; family Phototrophicaceae; genus Flexifilum. The sequence goes on from CAKQCB010000005.1 coordinate 130,669, forward strand.
TGAAAGCGCTTGGCTGATGTCTTCTTTAATCGTCTCAGACAGATCATCGGGGACTAGACACATCTCATGGATACCGTAACGCCCTTTGCTGGCGAGTACCCGATGCGCCTCAGCAATGATTTTTGCCTTGTTGTTCGGCGTTTGCATCGTGAGCATCGCCTCACCATAAATGACGGTTGAGCTGGCATCGGGCAAGCCTGTTTTTTCGGCGCGCCCCACCACACAACGCTGATTCTCACCCGTTAGATAATGCGCTACCTGTTGTGCAGCGGCTTGATCCATCTCTACAGCCGTGTAACTGGAAGGAGCATGCGATAACGCAATCTGCGCCGTGATGCCTAAGCCCGGCGCCAGCTCAACCACTCGATCTTGTGGCGTGATGTTCAGCGCGCTCAGCATTTGACGAGTTAAGCCAATGCCCCCCGGACGAAGCACCCGTTTTCCCAACTGTGCCAACAGCCAATGACCGGGCATTTTCTCAAATGATAGACCGGTGCCGGGTAAGTGTTCATGCACTGCGCTCATAAAATTTCCTCTCACGAATGACAGATTGAACCCATCATTTCGTACCCTAGTTTAGACACGCGTCGATGTCATCCGTTCGCGGGACATCGTTCATTGTTTTGTTGATGGATGATGATCCTGATCTCATTGTCTAAAATGCGACGCTAAATTGCCACTGATGCGGTTAACTTCTGTTTTGTATACGGTTTCGTGAATACTTTACATAATGTGAAGATCAGTTCATCGCCCCACAACCGCGCCCACCGCTTTGGAATTTACCTTTTCCGAAGTGCCCGAGAGTTGTTTGAAGAAGCTGTGCTTTCCATCCCATAGGACAGGTGATGTTTGTCATCGTGAGTTGGCAGGATCAAATCTTATAATAGTTCTATGAAGGAGTGAACCACATCATGTTTCCTGAACCGATTCCTATTTCTACTCAACTTAATACCCCCGCTGAAGCGCTTGACGCCCTGCTGTCCTTGCGTAACGCGGTCATCAAAGAAGGTTATGCCCGTTTTGAAGGATGGCGAAGCCAGATCACCCGCCGTAGTTTTTTGATCAGCGGTCTCAACTTTGCCCATTATCTCGCCCTGCGACGCCGTGATCTGCGTTCGCTTCAGCCTGTGTTATCCATGTGGGGATTGTCGTCGCTAGGACGGATTGAGGCGCATGTCCAATCTAACCTTGATGCGGTGCTGGTATCGCTGGCAGACATCGCCGACGTGGATGAACCCACCCTGCCCAAACGCCCGCGCCCTCATCAATTTATGCGCGGTGACCGTCAGCTTGAAGCCAACACCACTGAGCTTTTTGGAGGTCGTGATAACGGTCGCCGTGTGCGGGTGATGGTCACCCTACCGAGCGAAGCCTCCCAGCAGTACAACCTTGTGCGCGACTTGATGAAACACGGTATGGACATCGCCCGCATCAACTGCGCGCATGATGATGCGCACGCTTGGGAAGCGATGGTAGCTTATGTCCGTCGTGCCGAACGTGAGACAGGGCGCACTTGTAAAGTGGCGATGGATTTGGGTGGCCCCAAGTCGCGCACTGCTGACCTGCGTAAGCCAGCGGCAGGCGTTCTGTATATCGGTGATACGGTCTTGATGACGGCGGAGAAACCTCCTAAAAAACATGGTGAAACAGCGGCACTACGCTGTACTCTCACCGACGCGCTGGCACATCTCAAGATTGGTGAAGCGGTCTACTTTGATGATGGTCGCATTGGCGGGGTGGTCGAACATCTGCGCCCCGAAGGTGTCGTCATCCGAATCACCCGCGCCCGCGTAGGGGGTGAAAAACTCAAAGAAGATAAAGGCGTCAATTTCCCCGATACCGACCTGCGCCTTGACCCACTCACCCCCAAAGACCTACAAGACCTCGACTTCGTCGCGCTCCATGCAGACATCGTGAATTACTCATTCGTCCAAAGCGCCGATGATGTCACACGGTTACAAAACGAACTCAACGCCCGTACAGGCGGGCGCACGCTAGGATTAGTCGCGAAGATCGAGACAGCGCGTGCCGTCCGCGCCTTGCCTGAAATCATCGTGCGGGCGGCGGGTGTACAGCCTTTTGGCGTGATGATCGCGCGCGGTGATCTCGCTGTCGAAATCGGATGGGAACGTTTGGCAGAGATACAAGAAGAAATTCTGTGGCTGTGTGAAGCCGCCCATGTTCCGGTCATTTGGGCGACGCAGGTCTTAGAAGGGCTGGCGAAAGAGGGACTCCCCTCACGCGCAGAAATGACCGACGCGGCCATGTCCGAACGCGCTGAATGTGTAATGCTGAACAAAGGCCCATACATCCTTGATGCGCTGGACATCCTCGACGGGGTACTGCGTCGCATGCAAACACATCAGATCAAGAAGTCGTCGCGCTTACGCGCGTTACGCTCATGGGCGAACAGCTAGGACTCCTCTAGTTGTGCTTTTTACAAACACTACGGTGAGGCGATGAGCAGCAAAGGCGAGACACGCCCCCGCTGACCAGACGGAATCACCGTAGTGCATCCTCTGTCCCATCTCGAAATGTGATAGGATGGACGTTGATGAATCCGCTAGTCCTAGAGGATGCAGTGTCTGATCCCCTTTCCTTTGAACAAGTTCGCCCCCCTTCGTCCCTTGCGGACACGATTGAATGTTTCTGGCGCCTGCTTCTTCCGATGGTCGTCGCGCCGGATGAAGTCATTTTTGCGGAAGGGCGCGCGGAAATTCTCTTTCAGTTTCATGGGCAATCTCAAATCATCCCAGTAGATTCTCCAATTCCCTTCAACTGTGCATCCAGTTGGCTCATGCGTCCCTTTGCCCATGCCTTGCATGTGCGTCAGGTCGGCATCACCAGCTCGGCGATGATTGGGGTACGGTTTACTGCGGGTGGATGGGCGACCTTTTCACATCGTGATACGACCGATAAACAAACGTACTCTTTCATGCCCCTCAGCGATTTTTACGCCCCTTCAGAAGTTCGTTTATTAGAGGAACAGCTTTTCACCACGTTACGCACACCACAATGGGCAAACCCGCTCGTCACCTTTTTCACACGGCGGCAAGTCGAACATCCCCATTCAGAGCGCATCCGTTACGCGGCAAAACAGCTCCATCAACGCCGTGTGAGTATTTCTGCGCTTGCTCATGAGGTCAACTTGAGCGAACGCCAATTTGGTCGTGTCTTTCGTCAAATCGTTGGGTTATCGCCCAAACAATTCGCACGCATCACCCGCATCGCCCCGATCTTAAAACTGGCCGTTCAACAAACCCCTGATATTCCTTTAGAGCAGTTGGCATTGAATTACGGGTTTCATGATGCTTCGCATTTGGTGCGCGAATTTCAAGAATTGGTCGGCATGTCCCCCATGAAATATTTTTATGGGAATCACGATTTGATCGAACAGAAATTCCGAAAACATGACCGATTTTTACAATGGGAGCTTGATATTCTAGGGTTGTCATCCGATACAACATAAGGAACAACTACGATGAATATCCAACATCTTGATCTCATTGGAATGCCTGTGACAGATCAACAGGTGGCGCTAGAGTTTTATACCCAAATGCTCGGGTTTGAGGAACGTGTGAACATGGTTCACTTTGAAGACCCTAACATTCGATGGATTGAACTCGTTCCCCCCGGCGCATCGACCGCGATTGTGCTGTCTACATGGGAAACGCCTGCCAGCCGCGGAACGATCATCCTCGTCACCACCAACATCGAAGCTGACTATGCCGAACTTCAAGCGAAAGGGTTATCCCTGCCCCCACTAGAGTATCAGCCTTGGGGAATCTCGGTCCTCATCACCGACCCTGATGGCAATAAAATGCTTCTGCAACAGAATATTGAGATGCAGAATTAGCCTGTTTTCCAGTCCCTGATCGCCGTCTCTTTTAAAACAAATGTCGTGGATATATTCAGTTGATCCGCGACATTTTGATTTTCGACAGATTCAGCAACGCTAGGCGGATGTTCCTGTAACCTGCTGATGAATACGATACGAATACCACAGCACGCTAAGGCTGATGCCGATGATCAGCCCCAACGTGATGATGATCGACGCGGGGAATGGCGCGATGATGCCCACCAGCGTGATGACAGCACCCGCGAGGAACATCCAACGTGCCGAAACGCGGTGGGTACGTCGCCAAACTTCAGGGTTATTAAGCGTCCACCATGTGCGCACACCAATCGCCCAATTCGGCTGAACCCGCCCCATCACATTACTGACGAGCATCAGCATGATGCCTAATGCAGGGATGACCGCCTGCGGAAGATTCAAGTCATGGCCCATCGCGCTCAACAAGATCAGCACTTGCACATATGCCAAGAGGGTGGCGACGACGTTCACATTAAAATTGAAAATCTCAATCGTCACGTTGGCGCTGGAAATGCGCATTTGCATGAAAAAGCGAATGACGAGCAAAAGCGCAGGCATGAGCAAAATCGCCAACAGTCGGTCACCCCAACGGTCAGGCTGTCCATCAAGCCCCCAATGGATCGGCACTTGTTCCGGTAACTGTGGATAAGCCAGTATTCCGAAGATGAGCATCAATAGAATCAGCGCGTAAAAATATTTGTTACTCGTCAACATGGCTTTCTCCTTGCTTGAGTTCGGGCGCATCTGCACCGACCTTGAATAAAGACATCATCGTTTGTAATAGCTCTTGCACCACCGTCGTATTCAGCGAATACACGATGGATTGTCCCTTGCGTTCGGTGGTCACAAGCTCCGCATTTTTCAGCACGCCCAAATGATGCGAAATACTCGGCGCACTGATGTTGAAGTGCGATGCAATTTCCCCTGCGGACTTGTTGCCTTCGTTCAATAACTCTAAAATTCGGCGGCGTGTGGGGTCTGCCAACGCCTGAAACATTTGATTCATGCGGTATGCTCACATCTTTAATTAGATATTTAGGCAACTGTCTAAATATAACCACAGTATACGTAAAAAAACAAAAAAAGTCACCTCTAAAATTTAGGAGATGACTTTCAAATTTACAAATTGAGCGGTTTTGTCTAAGACGACTTTGTGACTACATTGGGATCAAACGCATCGCGCACCGCGTCACCGATGATGTTCAGCGCCAAGACCAAGAAGGTGATCGTCATGCCGGGGAAAAACGAAATCCACCACGCATTCCGCAGATAACCGCGCCCGTCAGAGAGCATCGCACCCCATTCAGGGGTGGGCGGGCGTACCCCTAAACCAAGAAAACTCAAACTCGCGCCGGTGATGATCGCGCCGGAAACGCTCAACGTCGTCACCACAATCAACGAGCCGAGCAAGTTTGGCAGAATATGATTGAACATGATACGTATCGGGCCAGCGCCCATCGTTTGGGCGGCCAACACATAATCATTTTCAGCCAGCGATAACGCTTGCCCGCGCGTCAGTCGGGAATAGACGGGCAAGGTGAATAACGCGATGGAAAAAATCACGTTATACATATTTGAGCCGAGCAACCCCACTAACCAGATGATCAAAATCAAGCTAGGGAACGCAAGGATGACATCAATCACGCGCATGATGATGTTATCAATCCGCCCGCCGAAATAGCCCGCGATCAACCCGAGCGGGGTCCCCACAATCGCCGACAGGATGATTGATAAAAACCCGACTTGTAAAGACACCTGACCGCCGTACAAGATACGGGTGAAAATATCACGTCCTAAAGAATCCGTCCCCATCAAATATTCCAACGAGGGGGCGAGCAAGCGCGCCGAAGCATTACGACCAATCGGGTCTTCGCTGGTGAGCGACGACGCAAAGATACACGCGATGATGATCACGATCACCGCGATCAGCGACATCACCGCAATTCTATTCCGTAGAAAATGCCGAAACGAGCGTTCGTATAAACCGCCACGCCGTTTTGATTTTGCCTCAGAAAGTGTGACTACAGAGGGGGGAAGTTGGATTTCCGCATGGTCAGTCATTACATTATCACCTTAATAACGGATTCGCGGATCAATATACAGATACAGAATATCAACGATTAAATTCACAACCACAAACGATGTTGCAACCAATAAAACAGTCCCCTGAATCATGGGATAATCTCGATCTAAAATGGCGTCGATCGACAAACTTCCCACCCCCGGCAGGCCAAAAATATTTTCTGTGATGACCGCGCCTCCCAAAAGACCCCCAATCGACAAACCGACAATCGTCACAATCGGGATCAGGGTGTTTTTAAGCGCGTGGGTGAAGATCACACGTCGTTCTGGCAGACCTTTAGAACGCGCCGTCTGCACATAATGCGAACTGAGGGTTTCGATCATGCTGGCACGGGTGAGGCGGGCAATCAAGGCCGCTTGCCCTGTCGATAATGTCGCCACGGGCAGAACAAAATGCTGCCATGTCGCCGCCCCTTGTACGGGCAGTAGACGTAAGCCCACCGCGAAGATGAGGATGAACATCAACCCCAACCAGAAACTGGGGATGGAGTAGAAAAACACCACCACCACGATGCTGAGTTTGTCCACCCAAGTCCCGCGTTTGACCGCCGTCATCACGCCGATCATCAAGCCTAAAATTGTGCCTACCCCCACACTTAAAAAGGTGATCGTCACAGTGAACGGAAATGCTTTGGCGATCACTTCGAACACAGGTTCGCCAAATTTTACGGAACGGCCTAAGTCGCCCCGAAGCGCATTCGATATATAAATCAACAACTGCTCAGGAATCGGCCGATCCAACCCCATACTTTGGCGAATTTGTTCGATCAGCTCAGGCGTTGCCCGTTCCCCTGCCATGACCACCGCAGGGTCTCCTGGGACAGCGACGCGCAACATCACAAAAACGATGATAGTGATCGTAATGATGAGCAGAATCGCGATGAGGGTTCGCCGTAGAATAAAGGTAGCCAAACCATATCCTCCTTAAAAACGAGCGTTACAAGTGAAGGGCATACGAACTTTTGCCCGCATGCCCTTCTTTTATCAAAGGACTATTCGCCCACTTCGAAATAAGCGTTCATATAGAGGAAGTCGAGGCTTGGCAGAATTTCCCAGCCTTGCAACTCACTACGCACGCCGATCAATGCAGGCGGGGTTACGAGGAACACCCATGGCGATTGATCAATGATGTATTGGCTCAATTCAGTGATCGTTTCATAACGGGTCGTCTGGTTCAAATCGGTATCTGCCGCGACCAGTAACGCCGTCAATTCATCAGTCGAGAACCAAGCGCGGTTGCTTCCACCCTTACGATCAGGGTCAAAGAAGTAAGTCAAGATGCTGGGGTCTTGGTAGCCGTAATTGAGCAAGAACAGGTCATGCGTACCGGTCGTGGTCAGTTCGATCAACGCGGTGCGTTCCAACGGTTGAATCTCTACCGGAATACCCACTGCGCGCCACTGTGCATCCAAAACTTCGGCCAAGCGCATGAATTCATCCGAATTGCCCACAGCCAACGGAACCGACCATGCTTCCCCTTCAGGGGTTTCGCGCATACCGTCGCCCGTGACATCGACATAACCGAGCGAATCTAACAAGGCGCCAGCGCCTTCGGGGTCGTAATGATAAGACGTGGCATCTAAGTCTGGGTTATGTCCCCAAATCGTCGTCGGCAGGGGTTGATACAGCGGCTGCGCAAGACCATCATACCCGAAGATATTCACCTCATCGCGGTCGGTCGCCATCGCAAACGCGCGACGCAGGTCGGCATTATCCCAAGGGGCTTTCGACGTGTTAAACCCTGCATAACGGATTTCGGTCAAAAGGGCTTCATGAATCGCAATATCCGCGTTACCTTGAACATCGGCAATATTTTGGGTGGGGATGCCCGCGTAGGTCACTTCACCCGTTTCTAACGCGGCCAAGATGGTTTGTTCTTCATCAAGGAATAAGATTTGCATTTCGTCCAGATACACAGGCCCCGGGTGTTCGTACAATTCCGGCGGTGCCCATGTGAAATCAGGGTTTTTCGCTAATAAAATATAGTTATTGGTATTGAGTTCCGACAGCATGAATGGCCCACCACCAACAGGGTTCGCGCCGAAGTTATCGACGCCCGCCGCTTCATAAGCGGTGGGGGATACAATTTCCACGCTGGACAACGTATAGAATAACGGTGCGTATGCAGAGGCGAGGTGAAGCGTGAGGCTGTATTCACTCAACACTTCCACTTCCAGAAGCAACCCGCGCAAATCTGCCCCTTGAGCGGCGGTGCTTTCTGGGTCGGCATATTTTTCGAGATTCCAGCGGATCGCTTCCGCATCAATCGGTGTGCCATCGGTGAACGTCGCGAAGTCGATCAACTGAATGGTCAACGCGGTTCCATCTTCAGAGACTTCCCATGTATCCGCCAAATAGCCGATATATTCGAGATTTTCATCACGGGTGAACAAGGTGGAATAGATTGCATAATGCGGCCACGAATGCCACGCTGTCACAAACGGGTCAAGCGAGGTATTTGAACTGGCGTCGGCAACGATCAAACGTCCCCCGCGCCCATCCCCATCACTATCTTGCGCGCTCACACTAAAACCTACGGTTAATAAGGTGGTCAGGGTTGCGCTTGCCAAAATTCTAGAAACTGTCTTTCGAGTATACATTAGTTTGCCTTTCGTAAAGTCTCATCATGGGCGACTCGCGGTGACGATGAATTTCTCTCCTCAGCTCAGCATCTCCTTTCCACTCTATACATTGGCGTAGTGATCGTAAATGAGGCGTCCAATCTTCCCCATTGCCATCTCGACTTCAAAACTCTTCGACACCCTTTCGACAGGTTTTTGCCAATAAGCGGCATCATCCCAATGGGTGAACAAGGTGACGACAACATGATGATCTTCTTTGACGGTCATCACCCCGCTGTCGTTGTAGTACCCGCCGATAGTGCCCGTCTTGTGGGCGAACTCAACCCCTTGAGGTAAAAGTTTGGGCAGGCGTTGGTTGAGTTGTTGGGTATACAAAATGCGCATCAATTCGGCGGTGGTAGCTTCGTCGGCCAGTTCGCCTTGAAACAGGCGATACACCAGTTGAGACATTGAGTTTGCACTGCTGATGTTGTTGTCCGACTCCAAGCTGAAGGTCACACCGTCACGCAGAATGTCGTTGTTCGTCCACCATGCTTTGATCGCTTCAATCGGCTGGTCATGAAGTTCGGCGGGGGCCAACGGTTTGAGCAGATTTTTACAGTCCATTTTGACGAAAATATCGGTCAAGCCTAGCGCGTGCATCGCGCTTTCGACGGCCAACGGCCCGCCGACCAATTCAACGCTCATATCGGTGGCCGTGTTGTCGCTGATGATGATCATCAACGTGAGCAAGTCGCGCACGGTGGGCGCAACGCCGGGCTGAAAGAAGGCTAAAATACCGCTTCCGGTGCTTTTACTTTCCTCACTCATGGTGATGCGGTCATCCAAGCTGAATTTCCCCGCTTGCCACTGCTGTCCTGCTGTCACTAACACCGGAATTTTAAAGACGCTCGCCATCGGGAAAGGTTGCGTGCCGTTGATGTCGAATTGTTCACCCGTTTCTACCTGCAAAACCGATAACCCAATTTCTAAACCCACTTCATCTGCAACTGCTTGTATCGCGCTCTTTAAAGTTTCTATGCTCATCAATCCTCATCCCTTCACGCCGTCAACAGCATGCTGTGTATATAACGCTAAACTGTTTTGCAATAATATGTGCAAAGTTGCAAATAATTTCGCACAGTTTATAGTCAAATTCACCGTAACCTGCAAATTTTCACTATAGTTGTGAGGAACACGATTCTATTTTCTATCAAAAATGGATGTTTTCACTGCATCGTAAATGGGATGAGATGAACACGACTGAGTTGATTCAGCGCTGGCAAGCAGATGCCGAAAAACTTTTTTCAGGCTGGGATTTTTCTTACATCCAAGACCGTTATGAAGAAGAAAATCCAACATGGGATTTTGTCTCTATCGCAAGGTCGCTGGCTGAAAAAACACGTTGGGTGTTGGATATGGGCACAGGAGGCGGTGAGATGTTGAGCGCGCTCGCGCCTCAACTTCCGAAAAATACGTTTGCGACGGAAGGCTATCCGCCAAATATCCCGATTGCTCAAGCGAAGTTAGCACGTCACGGAATCAGCGTGATTCCGTATGACAGCGATACCGATGCGCACATGCCCTTCCGCGACGCAAGTTTTGACCTAATCCTCAACCGTCATGAAGCCTTTGATGCAAGCGAGGTCTTTCGCATCCTCAAACCGCGCGGGTATTTCCTCACGCAACAAGTCGATGGGTATGATCTGGCCGACCTCAAAGCCCATTTTGACAAAACGCCAGAATATCCACATATTGTGCTTGAGCCGATACGCAACGGGTTAGAAAACGCAGGCTTTCAGATTGAACGTGCGGAAACATGGCAAGGCGCAGCGCGCTTTCACGATGTGGGCGCGCTGGTGTATTTTCTGCACGCTGTCCCGTGGGATGCTCCTGAAGATTTCACCGTCGAGCGTTATCAAAAACAGCTTTTAGAACTCGAAGCGCTGCCCAAACCGCTCAGTTTCACTTGTAAACGCTTTGTGATCGTGGCCTATAAACCTGAATAAACATAATCGTTTTTTATAGAGCGTGCGGGGTAAACGGTCACCCACTGCATCCAAGAACACGTCAGGGATGCAGTGGAAAACAAGGGCTTGGTTGAGTATTTCATGGTACTAGATGTAAAGAATCACGAATTCATCTCATAGATGATGCGCAAACCCTCTAACGTGATTTCCGTCGCGATGATGTCGATCACGTTGGAATGTTGATTGAACAAGGGCGCTAACCCCCCTGTCGCAATCACCTTAACCGTTGGGTCGCCCATTTCCGCTTTTAAGCGCGCGACCATCCCCTCTACCAGCGCGACATACCCCCAGAAAATACCGGCTTGCATGGCGTGGATGGTGTTTTTGCCAATCACAGAGGGCGGTGGGATGAGGTCAACTTTATGCAAACGCGCGGTACGGCTCACGAGCGCATCATGCGCTACTTGAATCCCCGGCGCAATTGCCCCACCTGCATACGCGCCTTCGGCCGAAACAATATCAAATGTTGTCGCGGTGCCAAAATCAATGATGATGGCGGGCGGGCCATACAATTTCACCACAGCCGCCGAATTGACGATCCGATCTGCGCCTGCTTGTTCAGGTTGGTCAATGTCGATCTTCATGCCCATCGGCGTTTTGTTGGTGACCACCAACGGGTCTAACTTTAGATAGCGTTGGGAAAGCTCGATGAACGCGCCTGTCAGCGAAGGCACCACCGAACTGATCGCGACGGCGGTCACCGCTTGCAAGCTCAAATTCGAGAGCATCATAAAATTGCGCAGTAAAGACGCATATTCGTCCGGCATCTTGTCGGTGATGGTGCGCGCACGCCAGCTAAAAATCCAATGTTCGTTTTGCAGAAGGCCAAAATGAATATTGGTATTGCCCACGTCAATCGCCAGCAAGCCTCGATAGTTTGGCGCTTTCCAGAGTTCAGGGTCGGTAATGACAAATTGGGGTTCTTCAAAATGGGACATGCTTTTCTCTCACCAGAACAAGCGTTATCAGTGTAAAAAATACGCGAAAGTTTGCACGTTGCGGTGAAGGAGATGGCGGTTTACTTGGGCTTTTGATCGCGCAGTTTTTGGAAGAACGTCCGAATCAAACCGCCCGCTTCTTCAGCTAACAGCCCGCCCATCACATCGACACGATGATTTAAATAGGGGTGCCGGGTGATGTCCATCAAACTGCCCGCCGCGCCTGCTTTTGGGTCGGGCGCGGCATACACAAGACGGGGTAAACGCGCCAACACCATCGCCCCCGCGCACATAGCGCAAGGTTCCAACGTACAATATAAAGTAACCCCATCTAAACGCCAGTGATTCAAAAAGCGCGAAGCCTGCTGAATCGCCAATATCTCGGCATGGGCGGTAGAATCGTGATCAGCCTCACGACGGTTATAACCCCGCCCAATAATTTCGCCCTTGTAAACGGCGATAGCCCCTATCGGCACATCCCCTGTTTCAAGGGCGTTTTCAGCTTCGGTCAGCGCAAGGCGCATATAATCAAGGTCGTTCATCAAAACATAGACAGTTGTTGAGGCGCGTCATCATCGTCTGCGGGCTGAGAGGCCGACGGAACTTCTTCCGCATCGTCTTCGTGTTCAGCCTCTGCCTGCGCTTCTTGCGCCTCTTCCGCTTCGAGTTCTTCCTCAATCAGTTCGACCACTTGCGAATCGGACATCACAGCCGCTTCGTAAGCCGTCAACAACTGATCCTCATCCGTGGATGGGGCCTCAACGACTGCGCCCGGCACATCGCTCGCATCCGTCGAATCGGGCGCAACGGGCAGGTCATAGGTTGACAGTTCCGTGACAGATTGAGCAATTGCTTCTTCAGGCAGGTATTCCCCGCTGACATCGGAAAGGCTGTCTTCGGTCAGCGCTGCCTCCTCTGCCGTGTCGATGTCGATGCCTGCAACGATCACCTTCTCATCTTCGGCTTCCGCAAGGGTGAAGTCAGGGACAAAATCTTCAGGCATGTGATCCACATGCATCGTGGTTTCAAGATAGATTTGTGACAATTGTTCTTCTGTGAAACCGGTCTTCTTCAACACGTTGACGAGGGTCGCTTCTGTCCCCTTGTCATTCGTTCGTATCACATGCTGATAATGAGCTTTCAAACAGTCGCGCCAATCATCAGAAAAAGGACTTGGGCCGGGCATGTTTACACCTCCACTTCTTGTCTAAATTCGGGGACGGTGACGTTCAAGCCCTGCTGTGTTTTCATCAGTTCAGCCAGTGTATTGGCGGGTTTTTCTTCGCCATGCACTAAGAAGGTGTGGCGCGGTTTGGGGGACATGTGCCCTATCCATTCCAAAAGTCCGTTTTGGTCAGCATGACCGCTGAACCCGTTCAGGACTTCGACATGCGCTTTGAGCGGGTAGGGTTGTCCAAAAATGCGCACTTCCGGCACACGATCTACGATCCGCCGACCTAGCGTATTCTCTGCCTGATACCCCACAATCAACACGGTACAACGTGGGTCGGTGATGTGATTTTTGAGGTGATGCAAAATGCGTCCGGCTTCAGCCATACCACTCGCAGAAATGATGATCGACGGCTTTTGGATGAAGTTCAGCTTCTTGCTTTCTTCTGTTGTGCGCGTGTAATGTAGATCGTTAAACCCCCACGGGTCGCGGATATTTTGATTCTGAATGAAACTGCGAATTTCTTCGTCATAACATTCAGGGTGTAAGCGATAAATCCCTGTGACATCAATCGCCAGCGGGCTGTCTACATAGATCGGCATGTCGGGAATATCCCCTTGCAGGGACAGTTGATGCAGGGTGTACACCAATTGCTGCGTGCGCCCCACCGCAAACGCGGGGATGATGATATGCCCACCACGTTTGTAGGTATCAATCACGATCCGTTTAAGTTGGCGAATCTCATCCTCATACGGCGGGTGATGACGGTCGCCGTAGGTGCTTTCCATGATGACCACATCGGCGCGATCCACATATTCAGGGTCGCGGATGATCGGAATCCCTTGACGGCCGATATCCCCACTAAAGACCAAGCGCATATCGCGATGCTGTTCATGATCTTCGATATCTAAAATGACCGACGCGCTGCCAAGCATATGCCCCGCATCAATGAACGTCAAATGTACGCCGGGCGCAATCATGCGCGTGCGTCCGTAACCATAACTGCTAAAAGAATGAAGGCTTTGGGCGGCATCCAGTTGGGTATAGATCGGCTCTACAGGGGGCAGGCCGTCGCGGTCACGGCGTTTGTTGACATACTGCACATCTTTTTCTTGGATGTGTCCGCTGTCTTGGAGCATCGTCGCGCATAGATCACGAGTGGCAAATGTACAGATGATATCCCCTTGAAACCCACTTTTGACCAAGTTTGGTAAATTCCCCGAATGGTCAATATGTGCGTGCGAAAGAATACACAAATCCACGGTTTTCGGATCATACGGAAAAGTGACGTTGCGCTCATAGGCTTCTGAACGTTTGCCTTGATACAATCCACAATCTAAAAGGATGCGCTTGCTGTTGACCTCAATCAAATGTTGCGACCCTGTCACAGAACGTGCCGCGCCATAAAAACTGATTTTCATGAGGGTTCCTTTCAAAAGTTAGACTTTATATTCTGTAATGACATCCAGAATTTCTTGGGCATACGTTTGCATGCGCCATGGCCCAAGCCCATGTATACCTTGCATTTCTTCTATTGTACTTGGGGATCGTTCCGCCAATTCCCACAAGGCTTCTTTAGAGATAATCACATCCGACTCGACCCCGCGTTCTTGGGCGCGGTTTTTACGCCATTCGCGCAAGAGGGTGTACAACTCCATCACCGCAGGGGCGATGGGTGGCTCTGGCGTTGGTGGTTCAGGTTCAGGGCTGGCACTACCCTTTTGAATCGCGCTTAAAAGCTGGTTGCCATAACGCCGAATTGTGGAGGCGCCAATCCCGTTGATCGACGCAAGTTGCTCGCGTGTTTTCGGCGCTTCACGGGCAAGTGACATCAAAGTTTTGTCGGTCATGACTTTAAAAACAGGGACATTGCGCTGTTTTGCGGCCTGTTCCCGCATGAGATACAGCTCGCGCAGAATCGCCGCTGTACTCAATGGCATGTGGTTCGGAATCGCGATTCGCCAATACCCTTGCGGGTCAAACGTATGCACAACAGGCTGAATCGTCTCTAAATCGCGAAATGTCTCGTGCGCTTCTTCAAGCCGACCTTGCGCCACCAATTGCGCTTCAAGTTCATAGCGCAGTTGTAATAAATAGTGGGTGTCGTTTTGTGCGTATTGCAAACACACTTTCGGCAAAGGGCGCACACCCCAATTGGCACGCTGTTGAGATTTATCCACCTCAACAGCTAACAGGGTACTCAAGAGTGACCCCAAACCCACGCCTTTATAGCCACAAATACGCGCGGCGATCATCGTGTCAAATAAGTTGCTGAAGGTGAAGCCGTAGTCGCGCTTTAAACACATCAGGTCATATTCGGCGGCGTGGAAGGACTTTTCAATGTTGGGGTTGGCGAAAATCTCCCCCAGTGGGGACAGATCGCGCACCGTGAAAGGGTCGATCAAATAATCTTGGCGTGACGTCGAGAGCTGGATTAAACAAACCCGCTCTTTATAGGCGTACAAACTATTCGATTCTGTATCTACGGCTAATTTGGGTTCTTGTGAAATTTCAGCGCAAACTTTTTTTAAAGTTTCCGCTTCGCTAATATACAGGGCAGGTTGCAATTCAATCAAACTCATAACCAACGGCGCATTCGAAAATAAATAAGCATCAGTACAGCTAAAACAATCATTAACACGTTTAAATAGATAAAAGCGTGAGGGTGATCTGCCAGTGGAAGGTCAACATTCATACCAAAAATACTGGAAACCAACGTCAGCGGTAGCATGATGACAGAGAACACCGTCAACACACGAATCACCCCATTCAAACGGTGATTCAACAGCGTATCGGCAGTTTCCCCCAACCCACTAATCACTTCTACATTTTCATCAATAATATCACGAGCGCGTTTGGCATGGTCTACAATGTCGCCAAAGTATTCGTCTAGTTCATCAACGATGATGGGGTTATTCATACGCTCGATCAAGTCGAGAATGGGGACTTGGTTACGGATGATCCGCCGTAAAGAGATCGCATCACGGCGCACTTCAGCAATCGACCGAATCAAACGCATGCCTTCATCCGCGAAGATACGTTCTTCAATATCGCGTATGTTGTAATCGACACGGTTTAAAATCGGGAACATATAATCGACTAACTTATCCAAGATGACATAAAACGTATGCCCGCTACTTTTATCCAATAAGTAGCGCCGTACCGATTCATCATTCACTACTTGTTTCAACAGTTGGGTCAAGGGCTTGAGCACGCCATCGTGTACGGTGATGATGTACCCACGCCCGATGAAAAAGTCTACTTCACTTGGGCGCGAAAGGCGCATCTTGGCGTCCCACAAGGGGAAATGAAGCACGATAAACAAATGATCACCCTGATCATCAATCTTCGGGCGCTCAATCGGGCTCATGATGTCTTCTAAATTTAAGGGATGAAAGTCGGGATAAGCGCGGCGTAATGCAGCGACATCGTGAATACTTGTATCCGTAATATCAACCCAGATTGTGCGTTCACCCGCAATCCGCTGAAGTGTCATCGTATTTCACTATCGCATGGTATAAGCAGTCAACAACCCATCGTGATTTGACCTGCTCCATGATCGTCTTAAGTATGCCAAGATGATCTTCATTCTGCATACTTACACATTTTCATCAATACCCATCCAGCCTAACTTCATCCATGAAGGGGGATTAATGTTTTGAATTCTCGTCTTTGAGCTTGATATAGATGGTATCACTGCCACTTTTAGTTTCTTTGCGAATCTCAAAAAAGTCATTCCGCGCCTGCACCAATTGTGAAAGCATCTTATGCCCGTAACTACGCGGGTCAAAGGCGGGGTCGAGCTGACGCAGAGAAGTCCCTAACGCGCTTAAATTGATCCACCCCTCAGTGTCTTTCGACGCCACATCATAGGCTTGGCTGAACAATTTTCGGAAACGGGCGTTGGCCTTCGTGTTGGTGGTCGCCGTGGAAGGTGACGATGCGCTCGCACTTGATTTGGTTGTATTACTGGTCGATGACGCTGACGTTTTCTTCTCCACTTTAGGCGATGGCACAACTTTGGTCGTCTTCTCCACCGCTTTGACCGTCGTCACTTTTTCCGGTTTCAGGTTCTCGGTGTACACAAAGATATTGCAGGCGTTGACGAAGGCGGGCGGGGTAATTTTGCGTCCGATGCCCATCACAAAGAGATTCGCTTCCCGAATCCGCGTGGCTAAACGGGTATAGTCACTGTCGCTGGAAACGATACAGAACCCATCTAACCCCGCCGTGTATAAAATGTCCATCGCGTCGATGATTAACGCGCTGTCAGTTGAATTTTTGCCACTGGTGTAACTGTGCTGTTGTTCCGCTTTCAGGGCATAGGTTTTGATGACTTCATTCCAACCTTTTAAATTGGAAGTCGTCCAATCTCCATAAACCCGACGAATTGTGATCACGCCATATTTACTGACTTCCGCCAATATCTGCGGAAACAAACTGGCTTGGGCATTATCACCATCAATTAACAAAGCGATTCTACGACTTGGTTCCATTTGCATAAGGTTTTATATCCAATATATTTCTCTCAAAAAGAGGGTAAATCCAATTTCTAGCTAAAACAATATTGTAGTTTAAAATAAACCGACTCAACGCAAGTGAAATTAAGAACTTAACAAGTCAGTATAAATTTGTGCAGTTTGTTAAAAACAGACTGTTCACGTGGTTAAAGTAATTTTGACAGGCATATCTGTTTGTGATACATTTTACAAAGAGACGACGCTGTAAATTTTCACAAAAAGTATTCTTCTAAAGCTCTTTCACCCATGTTATTGAGTATGTTATACTCTCCGCCTAACGGGGGGATTGTGCTCGGTCGTCAGTAGTTAACGAGCAACATGAGGAGGCCGTAACACATGGCAACGCTAACTGCGGGGGGCACAACGTCATCCCCACAGTCCAAGGACAAAATCAACGTCCAAGTAAATGCTCCGAGTCGCCGCGAATTTTTGTATTACATTTGGGGCGCTTCAATGGCGTTATTACTGGGCGGCGGTGGCGCGGCCTTTATTTGGTACGCACTACCCCGTTTCGCTGAAGGTACATTCGGCGGTTTATTCAACTTTGCACCTACCCAAATTCCACAAGCTGAAACAGCACCTACGTCTGTTCCATCAGGTCGTTTCTGGGTGAGTAACACCAATTCAGGCTTAGTCGTCTTATTTGGGGTTTGTACACACCTTGGGTGTTTGCCCAAGTGGGTACCTGCAAATTTCCGCTTTGAATGTCCGTGCCACGGTTCGAAATTCGAACTCGATGGCACTTATATTGAAGGGCCTGCACCGCGCGCTCTTGATCGCTTCCCAACCACCATCACATTTGCCGATGGTACGGTTGAAACAAGCAATGATATTGGTGACCCCATCCCTCTCAATGGTCGCGAAATTGCCTCCATTGTGATTGATACGGGTAAAAAATTGGTTCGACCGGGTCATAATTAATATGGGTCATAAACCAACGGCTGGAATGTCTAGCTGTTGGCACGTATAAGGAGTTTAGGGAATGTCGGTACTCCCATTTCCATCATTCCTCGATGATGTTAAAGAAAAGGGACTCAAGCGCGCTGTATTTGAAGGCGTGAATGAGGTTGTTGAACGTGCAACTGCAGGTATGAATATCCAAGATATTCGTGAAGCGTTGCGTGGGGAAGCTCCATCACGGAAGCCGAACCCCCGTCTCCAACCGCATGCGGATGGCTTCTGGCTGCACATGCGTCCAAGTTACTTCAATCGGTCGGTCACAGGTCTATATCCACACTTTAGACTGGGTTGGCTCTCGACCTATTTTGTTTTCTTTGAAACCCTCACGGGCATCTTCTTGATGATTTTCTACACACCGTCGCCAGAAGTGGCCTATTCCAACATGCTCACCATCATGAGCAATGTGCCGATGGGTCAGTTTGTTCGCGACTTGCACCGTTTAGGCGCAGAAGCGATGGTGTTAATCGTCTTCCTCCACATGCTCAGGACGTTCTTCACGGGCAGTTACAAGAAACCACGTCAATTCACATGGTTCTCCGGTATCATCCTGTTGATCTGTACCATGTTCCTCAGCTTCAGCGGTTACTTGCTCCCATGGGATCAATTAGCGCTGTGGGCGGTGACCATCGGCGCTTCGATGATCGAAGCAGCGCCGCCGGAAATCGTCGGGACGAACCTCAACTTGCTATTACGCGGTGGGCCAGACATCGGTGCAAACGGTTTGCTCCGTTTCTACCTGTTACACGTCCTCGCCGTTCCTGCAGTATTGTTCATCTTCACAGGTGTTCACTATTACAAGGTGATTATTCACGGTCACAGCTTACCTCCACGCGAAGAAAATATCGGTGAAGACAGCGCCAAGCGGGTTCCGCTTGAAAAGCGTGTGTACTTCATTCCCGACGTTCTCACCAGCGAAATTATGTGGATTGCGGTGACAACGCTGATCTTGACCGTCTTGGTGACATGGTTCTTCCATGCCCCACTAGAAAGTCATGCGAACCCACAAGCAACGCCATTAGGCACCACCGCGCCTTGGTACTTCCTCTGGATTCAGGGGATGCTCAAGCTTGGTGACAAAGTGCTGTGGGGGATCATCGTCCCCACCATTGTGGTGGTCTTCTTGCTGGCCGTGCCCTACATCGACACCACCCCTAGCCGTCGTTATGCACACCGTCGTGTTGCATTAAGCGTCTGCTTCATCTTGCTGTCGCTGTTGGTCATCACCAGCTACATGGGTTTGCCAGAATTTGGTGTAGCCACTTCTGCCGACTCTGAAATTTTGCATGAACTTGTCATGGAACCCGCACATAACCACATGGGTGTGTTGCGACCTGTTCCATTCGATGAACTTGCGCCCGGGTTATACACCACTTCGCAATTCCATTCAGAGAATGCTGCAGAAGCAGTTGCGGCCTTCAACGAAGAGATTGCGGCGAGTGGACAGGCAGAA
This sequence comes from uncultured Anaerolineae bacterium, assembly GCA_934216615.1. Taxonomy (GTDB): domain Bacteria; phylum Chloroflexota; class Anaerolineae; order Aggregatilineales; family Phototrophicaceae; genus Flexifilum. The sequence goes on from CAKQCB010000005.1 coordinate 150,255, forward strand.
GCACTCAGCGCCTATCTTGCTGACCCTGCCCGTAATATGATCTTAACTTCTACCACATTCTCGGTCGTTCCCTCAGCTTCACCCGAACTGTATGAAGGCATGCACTTCTTCTTTGAAGAAATTGAACATCGTGCCAATGAATTACCCAACGGTTGGGGCGCGGTGATCATTGCGAACGTACAAGAAAATGTACGCCGTGTAGAAGTCGTGCTGTCATGGGATGAAGTGGAAATTGACCCACTCACTGGTACAGCCGTTATTGATGAAAATGGGCAACCTGTGTTTGTACGTGATGAAAACGGTGAAGTCGTTCGTCGCTACAATGCGGAGCACATGTTCATCCATGAAAATTCGCAGTATTTTGCAGCACCGGGAGCCTAGTCCGTGAACTTACAACGACTACTCGTCGAACGTATCGAACATAGAATTATCGTTGGCACCGTCGCGTTCTTGGCAACCCTTGTCCTCATCGGCTGGATTGCTATCAGCGAAGGCCGCCGTATGGAAGCATTTGCGATCCAGTACAACGCCCGTGCGATTGAACGTGGTGCGCTACTCTTTAACAGCACTTGCGCAACCTGTCACGGGGTTGATGGTCGGGGTATGATCAACCGTGCCCCTGCGTTGAACAACCCTCAATTATTCGGTCATGACTTCTTAGGCGAAGTTCGCGCAGAACGCAAGTCCTTAGAAGATGAATTGGCAGTTGAAGGCGTGACAGAAGAACGCACCACTGAAATCAATGCCCGCTTAGCGGAACTTGATCAAGAAGAAGCGTCTCTGCGTCAACAAATGCAACCCGCAATTGATCGTGGGTATGATCCCGATGGGTTCAACCGTCTCTCCAACTTAGGTTGGGGAAGCACCTTGCATAACTTCATCTACACCACGCTGTACAGCGGTCGTCCGACCAGCAACAGCTACTGGCCTGAACCGATGGCAGCTTGGTCACAGGCAGCCAGTGGGCCGCTGCGTAACGACGAACTGGAAGACCTGACTCAATTCATCATGAACTGGGATCGTGGCGACGACTGGACCATCGAAGACCTGAACGCCGTGCAACAATTCGGTATCGAACCTGCACGCCCAAGCGAAGGTGGCGATGCCAGCATTCCTACCGTTGAAACTGACGCGACAGTTGAAGAAATACTCACAACCCTTGTTGATTTCACGGGCGATCCAAACTCTGGTGAAGCACTCTACACCGCACAAGGGTGTTCAGGCTGTCACACAGCAGGCGTTGTTGGCCCGCTCACCGCAGGCACTTGGACCCGCGTGAATGAAGAACGTATGGCTGTGCCCGAACTCGCAGCGTTGACCGCAGAAGGTTATTTGGTGGACAGCATCATTCACCCATCCAACTACATCGTCCCGGGCTTCCAACCTGTGATGTCGAGCTTCGGTGGACTGATCAATTACCAACAACTCGCGGACTTAATGGCCTACTTAGAAAGCCAAGATCAACCCGCACAATAAGGTTTTAACCCCTTACCTAAAAAATGAGCCGTCTCTTGATATAAGAACGGCTCGTTTTTATTCACGGTGTTGTGCGTGGGCTTGTCAGAGGATGAAACGTCAAATACAGTCTGTCACTTTTCTTTAAAATCATCTGTTACGTGAGCGCTATACAGGTTACAATCAGAGATATAGAGCATGTCCCATAAAGGAGTTCAATCACCTATGAAACGTCAGTCTTTATTTATTGTCCTTGTCATCCTGCTGACCGTATTCATGGTCGGTGTCGTTTCTGCTCAAGAAGCAACTGAAGAATCCCCTATTTTCTCTTTCAGTCTCACCGCGACAGCGTTGGCAAACCCTGACCTGATTGCAACTCCCGAACCCGTCACATCCCCTGAAGCGACTGAAGTCACAGCGACCGAAACGGCTGAACCTGAAGATGCCGAAGCGACAGAAGCCACCGCTGAACCCGTCGCCACAGAAGTTGAAGTTGAAAGCACCGAAGTGGCAGCGGTTGAAACCGCCGAAGTCACGCCTGAAACAACCCCCGAAGCCACCGCTGAGGCAGATTCATCCACGCTCACTATTCAAGGCGATAACGGCGCCGTTGTCGATGATAACACGCCCGACCCGCTCGACGTCCCCACATTGATCCTGCTCATCGGTTTAGGCGGGGTGGGTTTCATCGGCTTGATCACCTACAGCCGTGACCGTAACAAGAAATAGTTCCGTCACGCTTCAGAATATCAATTAAAGCGCTGATCCCTCAGCGCTTTTTTTATATATTTCTGTAGATTTATGACATTCTGCGTAAATATGTACTCACTCATCAGCTTTTAAGCACTGGATTGTGAATAATGTCACGGGGTGATGTATACTAAACACACACTTCGCACATTGAACCATGTGCATCCCAACTTAGTTGTTTGAAGGAGTTCCCCCAATGTCGCAAGCCACTTGGGAAAAACCAGCGAATACATTATCCCCCGCAAAAACCTCAAATAAATTCAATTGGAAATTTATGTTCGGTGGTTTTGCCATCATTGGCGCGGTCATTTATCTCATCAGCACGGGCACGGTCTTCGGCGCTCGCTATTACATCACAGTTGATGAACTGATGGCAAACCCCGCACAATATCAAGGACAAACGATTCGGATTGCTGGGGTTGTCCTCGGCCCGACCATCGAATACGACAGCGAAAATCTCATCATCGACTTCGTGATCGCAAATGTGCCGGAAGGCTACGATGATCTGGCGGAAGCCTTATTTATAGCGGCCAATAACCCTGACGCGACTCGCTTAGCCATTCATATTGAAAACCAAGTCCGTCCGGAATTACTGCAACATGAAGCCCAAGCCATCCTTTCGGGGACACTGGGGGAAGATGGCGTTTTCTACGCGACTGAAATCTTGTTGAAGTGTCCAACCCGCTTCACGGGTGGACCTGACCAAGCTATTGCGGCTCCAGTAGAAAGTTAATTTTATGCTCGCGGAAATCGGTATTGCGAGCCTCGTCATCGCGTTTGTGGTTGCGATTTACGCCCTGATTGCTTCGGTTGTTGCGGCACGACGAGAAATAGACACCCTTATGAACAGCGCTCGCAATGCGGCGCTGTTGGTCTTTCCTATCCTCTTTGTTTCATCCCTTGCCCTGCTTGTCGCCTTGATGCGACAGGATTATCACATCGCGTATGTGTGGCAAGTCTCGAACCCCGCCACGCCTGACTTTTATCGTTTCACGGCGTTATGGGGGTCACAACAAGGGTCGCTTCTTTTCTGGAACTTGTTGTTGAGCCTGTTCATCTTCGCCGCGATTTTGGTCAATTGGCGACGCAATCACCGCTTGATGCCGTATGCCATCGCCTTCATGATGGCCGTCCTCGTTTTCTTTGTCGGCTTGTCGGTATTCCTCGAAAATCCGTTTGCGCGCATCTGGATTCTGGCTGATAACACAGTGGTGAATGCGGTCTTCCAACCGGAAGGCAGTATCGTCCCCCAAACGAGCCGTTTGGCAGAAACCGCGCGTGGCTTGAACCCGCTCTTACGTCATTTTGGCATGATCATTCACCCGCCGATGTTATATCTCGGCTTTGTAGGCATGACGATCCCCTTTGCCTTTGCGCTGTCGGCCCTCGCCAGTGGTGACCTGACGACCAACTGGATCAAGGCGACACGTCGCTGGATTTTGATCGGCTGGCTCTTTTTAAGTCTCGGTTTACTTCTCGGTGGCCGTTGGGCTTACGACGTGCTTGGATGGGGGGGCTATTGGGGTTGGGACCCTGTTGAAAACGCGGCGTTCATCCCATGGTTGATTGGCACCGCATTTTTACACAGCGTGATGATCCAAGAAAAGCGGGGCATGTTGAAGGTCTGGAATATGTTCCTTGTGATCTTCACCTTCTCCACCGTGATCTTTGGGACGTTCGCGACGCGCAGCGGGTTGATCGACAGCGTGCACAGTTTTGCCCAAAGTGAAATCGGCCTGCCGATGTTCTTATTCTGGGCAGGCATGACCATTATTTCGGTCAGCTTGATCGTGTATCGCTGGAATCGCGGTCAATTACGCGGTGAGCACACCTTCAACGGCATCTTAAGCCGTGAAACTTTATTTGTCCTCAATAACGTGATCTTTGTCGCCTTAGCCTTGGCGATTTTCTGGGGCAGTTTCGCCGCCCCTATTTTGTCTGAAATGTTCATGGGCGTGGATATCACCCTCGGCGCGGATTATTTCAATCCCGTCACCGCGCCGCTGTTCCTCGTCATGTATCTCTTGATGGGTGTCGCACCCCTCACAGCATGGGGTGTGATGTCCGTACGTCGTTTAGGCAAAGCCATGATCGTGCCAAGCATCTTGACGCTGATCAGCATGGTCATCACCGCCATTTTAGGGGCGCATAGCCCGATGGTGATCCTCGCCTATGGCATTGTGCTGTTCGCGGGGTTTGTGGCGTTGTACGAAATCTATCGCGGGGCAAAAGCGCGCACGCGCGGCGGCAAAGAAACGCTTCTCAAAGCATTCTTGACGCTTTTCAGCCGTAACCGCCGACGTTATGGCGGGTTCATCGTCCATTTTGGCATCACCGTCATCGGCTTAGGCGTGATCGGCAGTACAGTTTACCAACAAGAAACCCAACAAACCCTGCGCATCGGTCAAAGCTTTGATTTTGGCGGGTATACCCTCATCTATGACAGCATGGAAGATGGACAGGTCGCCAGTGACCGCGTGATGGACATTGCCAATTTGAGTTTGTACCGCAACGCGACCTTGTTAGCGACCCTGCGCCCGCGCCTAGATCATTATCCGCCTTCGCCGGGCGGTCAGCCAATGAGCATGGTGATCGCGGGAGCGCACAGCACCTTAGAAAATGATTTTTATGTCTTGTTGGCGGGGTGGAGCGAAACCAGCCAAGCCGCAACCTTCAAGATTTATATCAACCCGCTCATCAACTTGGTTTGGTGGGGGGGCCTCATCTTGATCGTTGGGACGGTCATCAGCGTTGGGCCGAATGAAACCAGCAAAGTACGCGCGCAAGTGCGTTCTCACAGCCTCGCCCCTGCAGGAGCCACCCCCGCATGAGATATTCACAAATCGGGTTTTTATGTGTGTTCATATTGGCGTTGTTATTTGGCAAAAGTTGGATGGTCGCCGCGCAAGACCTCACCTTGACGCCCATCCCGCAGGCGACGCGGGTGGTCACCCAAGATGAAGTCAATCGAATTTCACGGAATCTCTACTGCCCTGTTTGCCCCAACGAACGGCTGGATACGTGTGGCACACTCGCCTGTACCCGCTGGCGCGAAGATATTCGCTTGCAATTGCAACAGGGGATGAATGAAGATGAAATCGTTCGGCTGTTTGTGGAACGCTATGGCGAACGCGCCTCTGCCGTTCCGCTAGACCCGACCTTGCGCGCCTTCTCACTCGTCACGCCTTTTCTTTTAGCCGCCATCGCCCTGATCATCGGCGCATATACGATTTATCGTTGGCGTCGAAATCAACGCGCGCTCACCGCGACAAAAGACCCGAAACCGACGAGTATCACCACGCCCTCAACCGATGATTCCTATCGTCAATTGATCGAAGAAGATTTGAACCCATAACACCGACGTAATGTGAAGCAGGACATTGTAAATGGAACCAACAACCGATATGAATCTTCTGGAGCAGTTGGAAAAAGAAGACCGCGAACACGCCGAAAACACCCCCCGTTTCAGTCTGCCCTCCATTATCTTGATGGTGGGTGTGATTGCGGCGTGTGTCGTGATCGGCATCGCCTTTTTATCCAGCCGTGAAACACAACCCCAAGACGGCGCCGCGCCCGATTTCACCATCACCACCTTTGAAGGCGATACGCTCCGCTTAAGCGACTTACGCGGTAAAATTGTGATTCTGAATTTCTGGGCGAGCTGGTGTGGCCCCTGTCGTGATGAAGCGCCTTTCTTGCAGTCCGTTTATGAACAATATGCCGATCAAGATGTGGTCGTGTTAGGGGTGACGTTCAGCGATGTTGAGGCTGATTCACGCGCGTTCATCCAGCAGTATCAAATCACGTATCCCAACGCGCCGGACATTGGCACGAACATCACAAAAGACTTGTATCATATTATGGGCGTGCCCGAAACCTTTGTGATCAACCGTGATGGCACAATCGCACAGTTTTTTATGGCACAGGTGACGGAAGCGAACTTAATTCCGCTCATAGAAGAATTGGTCGCACAGCCCGCGTAACCTTGCACAGAGTCATACAGAGATGATTTCTCTCTAAAGAATCACGCTTATTAAAGGATATTCACATGAGTTCAACCGGCGTTATCATCGCCGTATTGATGGCAAGCGTCATCATCATCATCATTGCCTTGCCATTTTTCACCGCCACCCGCAAACGGAATGAGCAAGACCTCTTGCGCGAACGTCAACGCGAACGGCTTCAGGTCTATTACGAACGCGCATTAAAAAACATCCGCGACCTCGATGATGACCACGCGATTCAGAAAATTGGCGAACAAGAATACGCCGTAGAGCGCGAAATTTGGGTACAGCGTGGGATTCATGCCCTCAAAGCCTTAGACACCCTGAACACCAACCCGCTGTTCGCCACAACCGCAGTCACAGACACAGCCATTGACGATGCCATTGATACGGCGATTGAGGCCGCAGTTGCCCAAGCCCGTTCGCAAAAAAGTGTGAGTACGCCATGATCTTCACCCGTTGTCTCATCGTTTTAGGGCTTATTGGCCTCACGGCATGTTCTGGTCTTGGGGGCGAACCGCCGATCATCGCAACCAGCATCCCACCAACGGCCACCGTCACGGAATTAGGGTATCCATCCACTTTGCCGGACATGGATTTAGGCGCGCAGATTTTCGCGGCGCGCTGTGTCGATTGTCACGGTGCGACGGGCGCGGGCGATGGCCCGCTGGTCGCCAATGGACAGGTACAAAATGCGGGGAATTTCACAGTTGCGGAAACGGCGAGCCAGCAAACCCCGCTTCAGTGGTATCAAACCATCACCAACGGGCGCATTGAAAACTTGATGCCCCCGTGGCGAAGCGCCCTCACCGAAGATCAACGTTGGGCAGTCGCACATTACACCTACACTCAGCATTACTCTGCGGAAGAAATCGCCGCAGGTGAAGCCCTTTGGCAATCCGTACAATCCGAATTGGGCGATGCGACGTTACCCAATTTTTCTGACCCCATGTTGATGGTCAACCTCAGCGATCAAACGCTCTTTAACATGTTGTCGCAAGGGGAAGCGATGCCTTCTCTTGCCGAAACCCTCACCGATGAAGAACGTTGGGCCGTAGCGCACTATCTCAGAACATTGAGTTTGAGCAAAGCGCCCACAGGTCAAACCCCGCTTGAGCCATCCGCCACCCAAGAACTTGATCTCAGCGAAACGGGCAGCATCAGCGGAGTGATCACCAATGGCACCGCCGCCAGCACCATCCCCGAAACGTTAACGGTTGAGTTACTGGTGTTTTCGTCTGACCTCACGCAACTGTTGTACGAAGCTGAAACCACGTCGAACGCGCAAGGGGTCTTCACATTTGCCGATGTCCCCCGCATCACCGACGCCGCCTATTTGACCAGCACCACCTACCGCGATCATCTCTATGCCAGCGCGATCACCCAAGGAAGTACATTCACCAGCGCGGTGCTCGACCTGCCCATCACCATTTATGAGCTGACCGAAGATGATCAGGTCTTAGAAATTGTAGGCGTGGTGAGCCAAGTCACCGTCGTGGGCGATTCTTTAGAAGTCGCGCAGGTATATAACATCACCAACACCTCTGACCGTGTATACAGCACCAGCCAAACCGTTCCGGATGGGCGTTCTATCTCGCTCATCTTCACCCTGCCACCGGGCGCGATTATCGCCGCTTTTGGCGACGCCAACCGCTTTGTCATCTCGGAAGATCAATCGACTATCTTGGATACACGGCCAGTGCTTCCCGGTGAAGGCCACATCGTGCAAGTGGTGTATTTAATCCCCTATGAAAATAGCGCGATCATCGAACAGGAATTTCATTACAACATCAATGGCAACGCGCGCTTGCTCATCTCACCGCAGACGATCCGCGTAACAAGTGAGCAACTGCCTTCCCGCGGGATCGAAACCGTTGGGCAAACCGACTTCGCCAGTTATGGAGGCCCGCTGAATCTGCCCGCTGGCTCGGTCATCCGTTATGAATTAGCAGGGACGGGTTTCACCGTCAGCCCTCAAGGGGAACTGATCGGCGAAACTGTCCCGACCAATAACCTCGTCTTGATCATCGGCGGGGTGATCGTCATCGAAATTGTATTGGTCGTCGCGCTGTATCTGTTCTATGCCCGCCGACGCACCCAAAAGCGCCAACCCGCTGCCAATACGCCCGCGCCCCAGCAAAACACGTTGTTGATGGACGCGCTGGTACAGCAAATCGCCGAATTGGATGCGTCCTACGAAGCAGGGACACTAGAACAAGCCGACTATCAACGCCGACGCGACGCGCTCAAAACCCGCTTAGCCCAATTGATGGATGAACAATCCTCATGAGTTTGATCGAAACCCATCAATTGACAAAAGCCTACGGCTTTCTGCCCGTCCTGAAAAAACTGGATTTTTCCGTCGAACGTGGTGAGTTTGTCGCTTTATTAGGGCCGAACGGAAGCGGAAAATCTACGCTCATTCGTCTGCTGTGTGCGTTGATCAAACCGTCGTCAGGAAAAATTGTGATTGGGGGCTGGTCACTGCCGAATGAAGCCGCCTCGGTATTACCGCAAATCGGCTTGGTCAGTCACAAAGTTTTGTTGTATGAAAACCTGTCGGCAAGAGAGAACCTGCACTTTTTCGGACGGTTATATAACCTCGAAGAATCCCCACGCAAAGCGCGTGTGGAAACCTTGTTAAAACAAGTTGGGCTGGCACGTCGGGGTGATGATCTCGTCCGCAATTATTCACGCGGGATGCAGCAGCGTTTGAGCATCGCCCGCGCCCTGCTCCACAACCCCGACATTCTGTTATTCGATGAACCGCATACCGGCTTAGATCAATCTGCCGCGCTGATGTTGGACGAGCTGATGCTCAGCGCCCAAGCCAACGGGCGCACCATCCTCATGTCTACCCATGACCTAGACCGCGCCCAAACAATTGCCAACCGCGCTGTCATCCTCTCCAAGGGCGTGATCGGTTTTGACCAACCGACGACGAGCCTTCAAGCGGGCGAGCTTGCCCAAACCTACACAGCGATCACGGGGTTGGCTCAACCCGAACGAGCGAACATATGAAGAACACGCCTTTTTTGAAAACCGCTCTCGCCATCTTCCGCAAGGATGTGCGCGCGGAAATGCGCAGTCGTGAACTCGTCAGCGCGATGGTCTTATTCACCTTTTTGAGTATTCTGGTCTTCAGCTTCGCTTTAGAGTTAGACCGTGTGGTACGCAGCGAATCCGTTTCAGGGGTATTGTGGGTCACGCTGATTTTTTCGAGCGTGCTTGGGTTTAACCGCAGTTTAGGCATGGAACGCGACCAAGGCAGTATGGATGCCTTGCTCATCTCGCCGATCCATCGCGGGGCGATCTTCGTCGGAAAGTTTCTCAGCAATTATCTGTTCGTTTTCTTGGTGGCGATCATCCTCATCCCCCTGATGACGGTGCTCTATAACCTTCCGCTGACTAACTTCTACATCATCCTCACATTATTTTTAGGCACCTTTGGGCTGACGCTCATCGGTACTTTACTCGCCACTATGACGGTACAAGCGCGTTCGCGCGAAACTATGCTTCCCATCGTCATGATGCCGCTCGCACTGCCCACGTTGTTATCGGCAGTGAATGCATCCACGTCGATCCTCAAAAATGCGCCTCAAGAAACGTGGATGTCATGGATCATGCTCCTCGCCCTGCTCGACATTTTCTTTTTGGTCATGTGCCTGTTTCTATTCCCCTTTGTAATTGAGGAATAGGTTTATGAGAAAACCTATATAAAATTTGAGTATTTTTGTAGATATGCTAAGATTTTTGCAGATTTTATGATTTGAAAGGAACATTGTATTCATGAGTGCAGTTCAAAACCTGACACTTGAGCATACGGTGAGTGTTGATGCACCTGTATTTAGTGCCACACGCACACGTATTCTTTATGCGGTCACCTTCATCGCCATCATCAGTTTCATCATGGCGTTGTATTTTTCGTTGGTCTACACCCCCACCGACATCGATCAAGGCAACGTCCAACGTCTTTTCTATACCCACATCTCAACTTTCTCTGGGGCATTCTGTGCCTTTTTAGCGACTGTTTTTGGTGGCATCCTGTATTTGATCACCAAGAATTCAAAATGGGACACGCTTGCGTTAGCAGGTGTTGAAACGGGTTTTGTATTAGCGGCCATCAACCTGATCACAGGGTCGATCTGGGCACGTCCGATCTGGAATACATGGTGGACGTGGGACCCACGCCTGACCTCTGCGGCGATCATGTTGCTGACCTATGCGGCGTATTTTATGCTTCGTAGCGGGATCGAAAATGTCGATACCAAACGCCGTTTCGCTTCGGTATACGGCATTTTGGCATTCTCTACCGTTCTCGTCACATTGTTCATCATCCGCCTTCGCCCCGACACGATTCACCCCACCGTCATTGGTGAAAGCCCACAAAATGCGCAAGGGGGTTTCTCGATGGATACGTCCATGATTACCGCCTTGGGCGTCGTCATGACGGTATGGTGTGTCTTCATCCCCATCGCGATGATGTGGTGGCGTATTCGTTTAGAAGCAGTTGCAGAATTTGTTCGCGCCAAACGCGCCCAAGTTGTAGAAGGGTAAAACCATGCCAAACACACCAGATACCGACATCTATTTACTGCTCGGGATGATCATCACCACCGGCTTACCTTTGTTATTCATCGCCAGCGTGTATTTACGTTGGAAAAATTTCCACCGCGACTTGAAGATGATCGAAACTCTACAAGACAAATAGCCTAAAACGGATCAATTCCCCTCTATAAAAAAACCTCTACCCCTCATTTTGCAGGTAGAGGTTTTTCATTTAATGAAAAACAAAGTATAGTGGAGGACAATCTTCACTATTCAATCTCCATTTTTTTACGACATGAGTAGAGAAGCGCTATAATCTTTTATAGAGTGTTTCAGGCCATTTATTCCACATTAGAAGTCCAGCCAACACTGTTTTATTACGAAAATATTGTTTTGTCAGATTTTATAAGAAGTAGCAGTCATAGTAATGGTAACAAACGATCCGTTCATTGGTCGACAACTTGGCGATTATAAAATCATCTCTCTTTTAGGCCGTGGTGGTATGGCACGCGTCTATAAAGGCTTTGACGAGCGCTTAGACCGCTTCGCCGCAGTCAAAATTATTGACGCGGGTGCCATCGGTGACGATACCGAAGAGGAACATCGGAACCGCTTTCAACGCGAAGCCAAAGCGATTGCGCGCCTGAATCATCCCAATATTGTTGGGGTGTATCAATTTGGCGATGTCGATCATGGCTATTATATGGCGATGGAATTCATCGAAGGGCGCGACCTCGGTCAAATCTTAAAAGAGAATGGGGGCATCCTGCTCACCAACGGGAAGATACTGCGTATTATGCACGACATCGCAGGGGCGCTGGATTATGCCCATGCGGACGCGGTCATTCATCGTGACGTGAAGCCTTCGAATATCATGGTCACGCCCCAAGGACGTGCCATTCTGACGGACTTCGGGCTTGCCTTAAGCATCCCTGACGGCACGATTGGCAACACGTTTGGAAGCGCCCATTATATTGCCCCAGAACAAGCGCTCTCCTCTGCGGCGGCCGTCCCCCAAAGCGATTTATACTCACTGGGGGTTGTGCTGTATCAACTGCTGACAGGTCAAGTTCCCTTTGATGACGATTCGCCTATGAGCGTCGCCATCAAACACTTAAACGACACGCCAGAATCCCCGCGCAATCTCAACCCCAATGTTTCGGAAGAGACAGCGCAAATCGTCTTGCGGTTGCTTGCCAAAGACCCCACAGAACGGTATGTCAGCGGGGAATCGATGGTGCGAGCGTTAGAAAAGGCGCTCGGCATCGCCCCCACCCAAGAACAGATTTTACAACCCCTGCCCGCGCCTATCGGGGTGCACCAGAGCCTTGAGGACACAGGCAGTGCAGGCACGTTGTTATATCCTGCTTCGGTAGAACCGCGCGCGCTAGGAAGCGAGAGCCAAGCTCTTAAGTCGAGCGCTACCGCCTCACGTCTTCTGCGCAACGTCACCGAATCACAAGAGATGCTCAAGGCATCACTGCCTGTTCCCCCCACGCCAGAAGTTGAGAAGCCCAAAAATCGCAAGCTGATTTGGGGTTTGGGCGCAGTGGCTGTCGCAGTGGTGTTACTCGGTCTGTACGCAATCTCTGGCGGGATGGGCGATGATTCTCCTTCAACGCAAATAACGTTGAGTCCATCGTCGCAAGCTGTGGCAGGGTTACTGACAGAAGAAGCGACAGAAGTCGGCGCGTCAGCCACAGAAGATGCTCTTGAGACTGTGGAAGCATCCGCTACGGAAGAAAACACCTTAGCGCCTACAGCCACCCGCAGGACGACACGTACTACCGTCGCAACCGCAACCCGACAGCGCACACCCACAGCCGAAGCGACTACTGAAGCTATTTTAGCGCCCGAAGTCACCGCTGAAGTCACGCCGACTCCATCCACACTGCCGATTGAACTCATTTACACAGAAGAAACGCTGGTCTTGTATAACCGTTCGGATACGACGCTGGACATCAGCCATATCAGTTTTGTACAGCGCACCAACACGGGGGCACAACTCTCTTTTAGGGCCGACCAATGGAGCGGTGGATCACGGCCTGCATGGTCACTTCCCAGCGGGGATTGTTTCCAAGTGTGGGTGATCAACGCCCCCGAACAAGAGATTCCTGAAGATTGTGGCAATCGTCACTCATGGCGAGCTATCGCGTCGCCACGCTGGTTCTGGATCAGCAGTGATAATGATGAAGATGCCATCTTCAATGTGCAAGACGGGGTCAATGTGATTGCGACGTGCCGTATCGCAGCGGGGCGATGCTCATTTGATCCGTCAGTCGAATAAAGATGAATCAATAAACTTAGGGCTGAACGAATAACGTCACGGTTGGTTGAATGAGCGTCCGTGCTAAATCCGCTTCATTTTGGGCGCTGTTGCCACTGATGATGAGCAAGATCAAAATCGCCAAGATCACCCCCACCACAATCGCGATGGTGAGCATCTTTCCCAACGGGGGCGAGGCCACGCGCGACGGGTTATTTTTCCGAATCGGTTCAGGGGTGCGCTCGACAATTTGAGCGTTGTCTAATAACCATGTCTGCCACATGCCAGAGATAATCCGCACGCCGTCGGGCGCATTGGCGATGACCTCTCGGTATTCCAAACTGCGCAAAATCGCGTTGATGGTCATCAAGTCCATCGGGTAATCAGTCTCGACCAACCAAGATTCAATTTCGGCAGGGTCGATCAAGCGCAACGGGTTTTCATAAGAAAGCCCGCTGATCGCCGTCAGCACAAGGCGTTCATTGAGCGACAACTTGCCCCACGCGACGCGAAAATCCGGCTCACCATAATCATACACAATCGGGATGATCTGCTTGGCATCTTCAGCCGTGAAAACGCGGTTATCCGGCGCGACATACCAACGACGAAACATCTGATATCCCGCGTGTTGCACAAGGCCGGGCATCCCACCTGTGGCGCGGTGAATCTGCGTCACGGCATCATCGGTCACCGAATACACGCCACGAATCGGCTCTTGCATGATCCAACGGGTTTCATCGGGCGCTAGATGACCGATGCGCACCATCTGTTGATCTGACGTAAGCGGGGCTAACGCGCTAATCTCACTCTCGTATTCTGTATCCATCGTCAGGACAAAATTGAGCTGTTTAAATTGCGTCAGCCATGACTGCATCATCTTGAACAAGGATGCGGGCAAGCGCCCCTGCTTCACTGCAAAGATCAACCGATCCACATCATCGATCAAAAACACAAGGTCACGGTGAGGCCGAATCGCCGAAAAGATATGCGGTAAAAAGGTCGTGGCAAACCATGATTCAGGGTCGTCTGCGGGCGGTTCGAGGTCAGCCAGACGACGCACCGTAAATTCCCGTTCAACCAGCATTTGCGTCGCATTTTGCGCCAAAGTCAGCACAAATGCTTCGAGGTTTTCTGGCGGAGCTTCTTGGAGATTGATGTACACCCCCGCATAAGCATCCCCATAAAGCGCGTCGAAATTTCGTAAAAAAGTGGTTTTTCCAACACGACGATGACCTAGAATCAATAGCGCATGGTCGGCGGCGGGGTCGTTCAACTGCTGATACAGCCGTCCTAATGCTTGTTTTCGACCAGCAAAGGGGACCGTGACGCTATCTTCAGCATAATCAGCATGGTAGGGGTTATGTATGGTTTCATCAGTCATCATACGCAAATTATAGAATGGGGAGATGAAGATCAGCAAATGACTGATGCCAATTTGTCCAAAAAAAGCAAAATAATGAATCTTTCAGCGGGACGATATTTCGCTAAAATTCATATTGAATCTCGCTCATCGTCACGTTAGCCTAGTGTATAATTTGACATCATATCGACACCATATTTCATCACTCATTCACTTGGATAACATATTTTTGGGGGACTATTAATGAGTCAAAACTCACCGCGTGTGATTGCGCTTGTCGGAATGCCCGGGTCTGGCAAATCAGTGTGTGCGAAACATTTAGAAGCACGCGGTTTTTTTCAATTTCGCTTTGGAAGCATTGTTGTGGATGAGGTCAAACGACGCGGGTTAGCCATCACACCTCAAAATGAGCGTCTTGTGCGGGAAGAATTTCGCGCCAACGAAGGCATGGATGTCATGGCGAAGCGCGCCCTGCCAATTTTGCAAGACGCATTGAACCACCATCAAACGGTGATCGCCGACGGGTTGTACAGCTTTAAAGAGTATAAAACCCTGCGCAACGCGTTTGGCAATTCCATCGTGATGATTGCCATCATCACCCCGCGCCAACTGCGCTATAAGCGCCTGAGCGAACGCACAGAACGCCCGCTCACCTACGAAGAAGCAGAAGAACGTGATTTTGCAGAGATTGAGAACTTGGAAAAAGGCGGGCCAATCGCCCTTGCAGATTACGCCTTGATCAATGCAGGGGACATGACCCAACTGGTGCAATCCCTCGATCACCTGCTGGAAGAACTCAACGTCAAACCGTAACGCGACCGATGAAAAGCATCTTGAAGACGTGAATCACTTAGCCTTCAAGATGCTTCTTATCACCCTTGGGGTGTTTGAGAATGACGCAGCACGCCCCAAAACAAAGTCGCCCATCCCAAGATGAGTGCCGTTCCCCCAATCGGCGCGACAGCCCCCATAAAACGGATATTCAAAATGCTCAAGACGTATAAACTGCCGGAAAATAACAGCACGCCTAAAAGGAAGAAGATGCCGGATAAGCGCGTCCAGCGGTTCGGCCATGTTTGCGCCCCCCACGCCGCCCCAATGAGCGCAACTGCATGGATCAAATGATATTGTGAGGCCGTCTCGAAGGTCGGACGCAGGTCAGGGTTCGCCTCAAAATGGGCGCGTAAGCCATGCGAACCGAACGCGCCAATAGCGACCGCGATCATGCCTAAAAAAGTCCCCCACAATATAAACCGACGAATCATTTATACTTCTCCTTAAGTTTGCTATTCAACATTGTTTCGACGTAAACTCGATAGAGTCCTAAAAATTGAGATTGATACGTTCCAATTTTTTGACGCAGTTTGATGAATACGGTAGGTTATTCTCTGCTGTTTACCCTTATGTTGGGTAGTTGGGTTTATTTTACGCAGATAACGAGTAAATTTGCATGGCGCAGCAGGGCAGTCAACATTCAACGTCATCTTCAGAAGCAATATTTTCCCTTCAACATTTTTATTACGGGCCAGTGGTTCGTGACACAAAGGCAGATGATAAACAACGTCTATTAGGTGCGTCTGCGGGCGTTTCGCAAGAACAAATTGTGGCCGCCCTCAAAGAAACGCGCATCCCTGCAAGTCGTGACCCTGAATTTATGTCATGGGCAATCGTGCAGGGCAGTAAATCGCCTTTTATCTTCGTTCAAGCCGCGCTGGTCAACGGCGTTGTACAGCGTCATATCATCTTATTGCCGAGCGAAATTTTACGCGCTTATGGCGGAAACCTGCGCGATTTAAGTAAATTGCTCGAACCGAATATGCGCACGTTCTCGACAGTCGCCAATTCACTAGACCCGATCATTGTGCGGAATGTGACGTTACCCACCGAAAGCCAGCAAGAAACCGCCCTGCTTTCCCTGTTGAGCGCCACCCGTGACCGTTACAACATGATCGAAAGTTTACTGACGGGCATCATTCATGGCATGAAAATTGTCATCAGCGATGCGCCAATGGTGATTCGCGAACGTCAGCAGTTTATCGAAGGGTTGTTGACCCTGCTGCCACCACCCGCGCGTTTTGGCGTCACGTTCGCTACGCTCGGCATTCATCCGCCACCGGTAGAGGCACAAATCAGTTTCTACAGTGTGGATGCGCCTCAACCCAATACGCTCGTTTATAAATGGCAAGAGACGACTTTGGCGTTTGGGGAAGTCGCTAAAAATGATTACAGCCGTTATATCTGTAGTCAGCTACGCCTCGACATCAATTTGGTCATTCAACAGGCAAACGCGTTAACCCCTGTGGCGGGGTGGCGTATTCGTCATGGGGATAACCTGCTCGAAGCGCTGAAATATGCGTCCTACCGTCTCAAAGTGGATAATGCGCTCATCAATCACCAACCCATCGAGACCGATGATGTCGCCAATATCTTGATGGAAGACCCCACGCTCACGGATGAATTACGGACGCAGTACATAGAACATCTCTTGGCCTTTTCGCTCGCCTTAGATGATGTAGAAGCGGCGGATTTACTGCCTAGAATTACCAGCGGTCAGCCTAAATTAGAACGTTCTATTTTGAACGCCTTGCTCACGGCGGTTGACAGTGGGAAAGCGTCGCGCGTTTATTCCCAACTCGCCACTTGGCTACGGATGCCTAACGGCTTACAAGGCATGTTCTGGATTGATGTCCTGCATCGTTCCGCTATCATCCACGCTGAAAACTTAGCCAAAGCCCAAGATGCGGATAGTTTAAATGCCTTTTTGCAAGATTTAGCCGAAGCACCCCTCTCTTTCTCGACGGGGGTCATCTTGCCTCAGTTATTAGATGTGGCCTTACCGCTCGTCTCTAAAAATAAACAACTGACGGAAAACCTGATGTTGATCGCGGCGTCTACCTTGAGCATGGAACGCTGGCAAAAATTGCTCTCGTTAGCTTCTTTTGTAGAACAGTTACCCGTACCAGTGCGCGAATTTCTGAATTTTATACAAAACCCTCAGCGTCCCGTCGCCACACCCAATTTAGTCCAAAATGCCGTTCAAGTTTTCCCAGATATTTGGCAACCCCTTTTAGAGATTCGTTTTGCAGAACTCATTCTCAGCGCGGGGCGCATCGATCTGTTTGATACCATCACGCTCGACCATCTCGCCCAAAGTGCCACTAGCGACATCGGCACCAACTACGACAGTTGTTACCGTTGGTTAGTGCGCACCCTCGCTACCGACAGCGTGTTAGCCACATATGATATCAAAGGGCGCAAGAGCATCTTGCAAATTTTATTAGCACGGGGGTTGTACGGTGAACTGGCCAACGAGCTTTCGCGCCATGCGCGTCTGTTCTACCCGCCAGATCAACAACAATTCAGCGACACGGTATACGAAATCTTCAAACAGACGCCCATCCTCCAAGACCAGATTGGGGGCGCCTTATATACGTTAAGCGTTCGCGATGTCAAACCCCTGCCTTTAGCGATGGCCTATTTTGGCGTGTTGGAACAGCATACATGGGCGAATGAACTGGCCTCCACCGCGATAGATTTGGTCACCTTACTGGCCGAAAACCGCAGTGCGGCCGAGAATGTCCCGCCGAAATCGCTGTATCTGTTGCTTCAGTTTTTTGCTAACCGACGCGAACCTCAATTTGTCTCGCTGGTGGCATCGCTACTCTCTGCAAGCGCGGCAAGACAGGGCGAAGCAGGCTATACCGCCATGTTGAATTTGGCGAAAATTTCTAACCCTAATGCGGAAGTACAAACCGCGATCACCGAAGCGTTACGCCAATACATTCGACGTGTCGATCAAGCGCGTGGGCAAGCCTTGATCAAACGCCCTGAACTTAATACATCTCTGCGCGAAGCGTTAGAAATCACCCTGCTCATCAACAACATATTGAACGGGCAAGCCTTTACCGATTACGCTGACGCTTTGAATATCACGGCACACTTTTTGTTTGATACCGGTATGGCCTTCGCTAACCCGCTCTCACAGCCATCAGTGGGAACGTTGCTCAACGACTTAGATAGTCTGCTAGGCGGTTTGAGCCGTCAAGAATCGAATACCTTAGCCCTCTCCATGCTAGAGACGATTCGGCTCATTGGCGCACTCGCTATACAACACCGTACCGTGTACAGTCGTGAAAGTGAAGATCACATCCGCGCGATTTTGAATGGGCAGACCGATGTGCGCACCATGCTCGATTTATTCCGCGTCATTGGGGGGTATTTCTCTCGCGGGCGCTGGGTGAGCGCACGCGCTGACCGTAAAATTCCAGAACATGCGTTGGCCGACCGCGCCCTGAACAACCTATTCCCTGAAGTCCAAGCGATGAATCAGCTTTTGCGCCATGCGCTGGATGCGTTCCCCAAAGGTGAGAAAGTCAGCCTCAAGCCCGCGCTCATCACGGCTGAGATTGAAAGTATCTGGAGCGGGGTTGTTTTGCATGAACGTCGCCGTTTGGTGCATGACCTTGCGATTGATTTCCAGCATGTTTCAGAATTGATCCTCACCATCACGGAAAAAGTGGATATTCGCAGTTTATTGAGCGACAGTTCAACGGCGCGCAAACTTGACCAAGCAAAAAAATACCCCGACAACGGGCTTGAGTATTATCGTTTCATGCACGGATATTTCAAAAATCGCGCATAATACTTCTATAGTCCTTATGCACTTCTATCAGCGAAGCGATGTGTATGAAAAATCGGTTGATCTTCATAAGCACGTTGTTAGTCGTCTATTGCCTCCTTTTATCCCCTCATGGTTTTAGTGTTGCTCAAGCCAGCGAAGTGCTGATCTCTGCCCCACGAACGATGAACGTCGCCCTCAGCGGTGTAGAATTGGACAGTGGGTTTCGTTATACCGCGTCACTC
This sequence comes from uncultured Anaerolineae bacterium, assembly GCA_934216615.1. Taxonomy (GTDB): domain Bacteria; phylum Chloroflexota; class Anaerolineae; order Aggregatilineales; family Phototrophicaceae; genus Flexifilum. The sequence continues at coordinate 169,501 of CAKQCB010000005.1, forward strand.
ATCAAGCCGGATGAGTTGATGGTCGAAGCGCTGTATCTCGAAGTGAAATTTCCAGAAATCATCACGCCAACGCAGGTGCTCACAACCGAACAACTCCAATTTGAAGGCATGCGTCAGCAGGGCAATCAAACAATCTTATCGTGGTTTGCACGCGACATTGAACCGCATATCGCCATAGACGCGATCAGCTTTGTCACTGAGTCGCCCATCAGCACCGACATTGAAACCTATGCGGAATGGGTCGCCACGGCAGAACGTCATTACGAAATCGGCTCAACCTTACTGACCAATAAACCCGCATTGACCCATGCCAACCTGTTTTCAGACGCGATCATCATTGGAGCTGAAGGCACAGGCGGTGAGATGCTTCCTGTAGGCGGGACGGGCGTCTTGATCGGCGTGGGGGCGAATCAACTTTTAGAAGAGACTGAAATCGTGGTGAGTAAACTTCCTAGCGAAGCCAACCCACCCGCCGAAGTCGGCGATTTTTGGTGGTGTTCGTTAGTCCAAATTGAGCATATTCCCGAAGGTGCGGCGGTCTCTGTCATTGTGCCGTTACGCCGTCCCATCGCGCCCTTCACGCCCGTGACGTTGTTCCGTCAAAACGCTGATGGAACATGGGAACAAATTCCCCAACAAGGCATCGTCACAGCGGATGGGCAGTCGGTCGCGTATGTGCATACGGGCGGGGTGATTGCGACAGGTGTCTCTAACGAAATTCGCCCTGTGAACGCGGAATTGGTCGAAGCGCCAGACGAGGTACGGCGCGGGCAGGTTTTATCGAACCTCAGCCAATTCATCCCTGTCGAAGACGATATTGATATGAACACCCTCACGATTATGGAGGATGAAGGGATTTACCCGCCTTGCGATCTCGAACCGTCCCCTGTAACGACGTGTCGCATGTTCGATGGCGTGTTCCGTCAATGTTTAGCGGGTTATACCCATTGTGTTTTCATGACAGAGGATTTTGGCATCTGCTTTGACCCGGGCGGGTTGGGCGACGTCGATGGGGCGCTTCAATGTCAGAACATTGAAGGCTCACCCCCACCCGAAACCTGAAATCAAAAAGCCCTGCAGAGAAATTTTGCAGGGCTTTTTAGACGTTCAAGTGCTTTAAAGCTCGTATTCTTCGGGTGAGCAGACCCGTAACACGCCTGCCAGCTCATGGCCGATGACGCGGTTTTCTTTGCCAATCGTCAATTGGAGCGGGCCGTTAAACGGGGCGCGCGCCATCAAGCGCAGTTGGGTGCCGGGCTTCAGCCCTAATTCTGCGAAATAGACCAGTTTATCGACATCGTGGGTGTTCACACGGCTGACGGTGTATTCCTGCCCGACTTCGACATCACTTAACGGGCTGTCAACCACGCGGGGCATCATACCGTCTTCGGTAGGAATCGGCTCACCATGAGGACAGCGTCGCGGGTTATTCGCCATTTCGGCCATGCGCGCAACGACACGATCACTTGCAGACTCGCCTAATGTATCCGCGGCATCGTGAACTTCATGCCAGCCAAATTTCATAACATCGACCAGAAAGACTTCAACCAGACGGTGCTTGCGGATATTGCGCAGCGCTTCAGCTTCGCCACTGCTGGTTAAGTAAACACCTTTATACGGTTGATGTTCTAAATATCCGGCTTCTTTTAAACGTTGAACCATGCGTGTCACGGCAGGAGCAGAAACATTCAAGGCATCTGCAAGTGCAGAAGTTGAAATATAGGGATTATTTTCTTGATAGTATGCAAGGCGGTACGCCTCTGCAAGATATTCTTGCATGCCTGCACTGGCACTCACTGACATAGGCAACCTCAAGCCACCTTAATTATGATGATAATCATCATAAATATAGCAATCTACACGTACTTTAGCAAGGATTAAACCTCAAATTAAGCAATGTGTAAATATTATCAATCCAATGGTATAGATGACCAATGGTTCAAATAATAGATCAACGCTTCAATTTGTTCGGGTGAAACACTGTAAATTAACTGGTGTGTCCCCTCCAAACGAAAGACATCCGCGAGTGTTTCCGCTGCCCCATCATGGAAGTAGGGTGCAGAATCATTTAAATAACGTAATGTAGGTGTATCGATATTGACCCCATTCGACGTGCCGACATCGACGGCTTGCAAGTTTGTCCCAATCGTCCCCACATGACAAGAGGCACAGCCTTGCGCATCAAACACCGCTTGCCCTTCAGCAAAGAGATCAGGGTTGAGGATGGGCGCGGGGACAGGCGTAGGAAGCGCGTTCAAGTAAGCGGTCAAGACTTCTAAATCTAACGAAAGGTCGATTCGAGGTTGAAGCACCCCGTTTAAATCTTGGTCGAGGATCAAGCCTTCTCCACCCTGCAACCAGCGGATTTTTTCTTCGATGCCCGCCAGATCATGCCAGCGCCCTAACCATGTATACGGGACGGTTTCCGGCAGTGCGAATAATGTCGAGGTATTCGACGGGCCATTAGGGAAACCAACCCACGTATTTCCATCAGAATAGCCTTCAAAATGACACGTTGCACAGCTCAACCATCCGCTGTTACTCATGCGCGGGTCTTCCGCGCTGTGGAAAAGTTGCGCCCCTAAAAGTTGATCAATCGGCAAGGTGATGCGCGTGAGCTGTAACGTATCCAGTTCGATCAGCGTGTTGGTGTTAAAAATCGTGATCGACGCATCCAGCATGTTATGAACGAACAGCAGGGTATTGTCACGGTTGAGCATGATCCCGCGCGGGTTTGCGCCGACAGGTAAATTGGCGCGTGCCACGCCGGTATTGATATCGATCACCGAAACATTATTGGTGCCTGCGTTCGCGACATAAAGACGCTGAGCGAAACGATCCAATGCCAGCGCAAACGGCATATTCACGGGGCGGTCAGCCGTATCTAAGGCGATGCGCTGGGAAGTATTCACGCTCAACCCTTGAAGGTTCACCACGTTCACCACAGGGTATGCCGTACTGTCATACGTCAATTGAGGGTTTTGAGCGTTCAGGCGGGTTTGCGGAAGATAGGCCAAGCCCCGCGAAATATCCAGCTCAATCGACTGGAATAACGCGGTATCTGAACCTGTTTCGAGCGTCTGAATCACCCGTCTTTGAGGAAGGTAGATCAAACTCAGATCACCGCTCCACAAGTGCGTTACATACAGAAACTCACCCCATAGCGCCAAGCCTGTGGGAAACTGCCCTACGGGGATGGTGTACAACACTGCCCCCGCGTTGACATCCACAACGGCAATTTGACTACTGCCTTCCAGCGCCACATAGATCAAATTTCCGTCCTCAGTGACGATGCCGTAAGGATAATATCCATTTAGGGGAATGGTGGCGCTCACACGCTGGGTGTTCATATTGATCACACTCAGGGTATGATCGGCGCGGTTCGCCACAACCGCGCGGTTTGCGTCGGGCGAAAGCACCACACTACGCGGGTCACGCCCCACCGGAATTTCCGTCACCAAGCGACTTTGTGAAGGTACGGCAATCGTCACGCTGTTATTCAGCATATTCACGGCGATCAACGTGCGCGAGTCGATAGCGGATAGCGCCATCGTCGAAGAGGTATAGGCGCGGTTGAGGTTGGCATTGGGCAGCGCATAGAGAGGTAGTGCCGTCGGTTCAGGGATGGTTTGCGCCACAATCAGCGCGTTGGGTTGGCTCATCACCCATACGGCAACCCCGCAGATCAGCATCAATAAGGGCAATACCAGTCTATAGCGACTCATGGTATTCCACCTTCCATCAAACTTACCAAACGGTCATGAAACATCGTGAAGGCGCGCGCGGTGATCTGCGGTGTGCCTTGTGCATCCGTGCCGACAAGGACAAAAATCAGCGAACGCACATCAGAAGCAGCCAAGCCCGAGGTGCGGTTCAGCACTTCGATCTGTGAATATTCGCGCGTCAAATTTGTCGCGTTATAGGCATACGAGAGCGAGCGTCCGTTCAGAGGCAAGGTATCATCGGCCAAAATCCAGCCTGCGGTGGTTAGGGTGTGCATAGCGCGGTAGCTCGTCCATGTTTCTGGGGCGACAAAATTAAAGTTATAAGCCAGCGCAGGTGGGATTTGCACACTGCTGTTGACGGCGTTCCAAGGAAGTGGGGTGAAGTCGGGCGGCAGCACATAGATATGATAACTTCCTCGTTGAATAACGCTCTCCTCGCCGAGCAAACTTCCGCTGTTGGGGTTGGTTAATACCCCATCTATAGGTTGACCGTTAGGGCGCACTTCAATCGCTACTTCCCATACGCCGACCTCGTCCGCAGTGACGGATTCCAGCGCGGTAAACCACCCGATTGACGAAGTTTCACCCGCACCCTGATACTGCGTACCCGAAGGCGCGGTCACCGTCCAGAATACTTCAGACTGAATCGGCGGGGTGGCATAGCCCACCACCTGCAAGGGTTGGTTCAAGAAATACAGGTCGCCCGCGCGCACAGTTGTGGGCAAGAAAAAATAATCGACATCGGTATTATTGATGCGCATCAACGGCCCGCGGTCGGCGTCGCCCACACTACCGCGATACGGTGACATCACCGTAGGCGATGTTTCCGTTCGCGTCACGAGACTCAGCGAAGCATACCCGCCGACTTGTGCATCCGCGTTCACGATGTTTGCAAACAGATAGTGATAATCCCCCGCAAAGTCGCCCAACGCGCCCGCCCCTAACTGCTGGTTATACGGGTCTTGGGTCGTCCATGAATAATCGACCTGCATCGGCAGCGCTGTGACAAATTGACGCGCGCTCACATCCGGCCGAACCGCGCTCACATACGCATAGCCGTTGAGTTCGCTTGTCGTTTCGTGGATGTCGTTTTCAGGGGGATAGGTTGTCCACGACAGCGACGGACGGATGGCATCATTTCCGTCACGTAGAGTCAGCACATCCCCACTAAAGAAGGGGAAGTTGAGCGTGAGTGCCCCTGTCACACGGTCAAAAACTTGGGTGAGATAGCGCGCCTGTGAATAGGGTTCGTCGCGGTGGATGAACCCGCGTTCGCCATGCACAACAAGGTTGGACTCCACTTCCGAAATCGCCCCCGCGCTTCGTAAACTTCCCGCCCATAAACGCCCCTGTGCGTCAGTGTAGCGCGCCTCGTAATCGATGAGGTATTCACCGACGACATCCAGCGTGATGAACGGGGTTTCAGCTTGGAAAACGCCGAAATCATTGGCCGTTCCGCTGTAGGTATATTCGATAGTCTCAGCACCATCGGCAGGGAAAATCTGAATTTGCACGCTCACTTCAGCGGGCATGTGCGGTAAAAGGTGTAAGCCTGTCGCCACCAGATCACCGACGTGAAACGGCGTTCCCGAAAGCACATCCGGCATCATGTCGATAGGCTCGGCGATCAACACCGAATACGTCCCCCCGCCCTGATATTCATGCCCCTGCAAATCTTGGATCATCCCCTGTGCGGTCACGGTGTAGAGACCATACTGGTCGAACACAAAACGACTGACATCACGGTTGAAGGTCGCAAACTGATACAGATCAACAGGTGAATTAACGCCGAAGCGGGTGGCTTCGTCTTCTAAGATACTGGAGCGCTGTGCGCCTAAAATGGGGATATTCGCAAAACGAGTGACGCTCTCATCCGGCCGTGCGACGGTGATGCTGAGCGATCCGCTGGTTTCATCAAAGGGGATGAGCGGAACCACATCGGCGCGGTACTGGTTCAAAAATTGATTCGGCATATACGGTTCAAGCGAATAATAAGGCGCGTTATTTTCGCCGTTGGGGGGCAAAATATATGTCGGGCTGTTGAAGCGCACATGGTTGGATAACCCCACCCAATCCTGATCTTCTTCCGGCAACACACCTCGGCTTCCGTCGCTAGGATCGTCCATCCATAACACAAACGGAAGCTGTGTCACAGGCGGGTCATCTTCGGGCAGGTTGAGCGCGAATACAAACGGTAAGCGTAGTTGTAGGGCTTGGTCTGCGACTTCGGTCCAAGCGGACGTTTGTCCATCGCCATCGGTGTAGTAGCCCGTGAATGTGGGGGTATACAAACCTGCGCTGATCGTCTCGGTGATCGGCATTTCATAGCGAAACACCAACACCTCATCGCGTATAAAGCCGAACACTTCGGAATACAGCATGTCGGCTGAAGCGCGCGCAGGGTAGACCCCATGTATCGGCAAGCCACTAGGGGTGAATGTCGTTGACCAACCGTTGCCTGTCGTCACGTCAGGAACAGCGCGTAAGTTCCCGTCGGCTTGTAAGGTGGCAATCGGTATCCATGCAATTTGGGCAGAAAAGATGCCCGAATCAGGGGATTCACTGGTGGTGAACGTGACAGGGATTTCAAACGTCAACCGTTCGCCCGCGCCCCATGTTGTGACGGCGGGGTTCATCGTCGCTGACCAAAATACGTCACGCCCCAAAATAGAGGCATCGCTCAATGTGCCTCCAAATTGATAACCATCGGCATCATTTGGAAACAAAATCGCGGCAGGCCCACCCGGAAGCGAGTCTGGTAAAAGGTTTGGGTTCGACTCGGTATTAAAGCCCTCAACCGATGGGCTGATGGCATACGGGTCAGTGACCAACCCCCGCACCGTGATGCTGAACATGCCCGTAATGCCGGCGCGCGTCACAGCGGTATCCCCTGTGTTCATGTTGCGTACGTACACGGTTGCGTTGGCAAAGATCGCGTTCTGGGCGCCTTCGATGATCACTTCTGTGGGAATGAACCCCTGCCGAATCGTGATGAGCGAGAGGTCGGGCGGTTCGCCATGCAGACGGATCGACCCTTGCGCAAAGGTCATTTGGATGGAAACGCTGAAACACCCCATGATGAGCATCACATAGAGAACAACCCATCGTATTCGAGGTGTAAAGGATAGTTTCCCGTACAAGAGTTTCGCTTTCACAAAAACCATTTCTCAGCAGACACGAGTATACAAACGATTAGGTCGATGCCAAAACATCGAACACAAATGGCGTGCCTCACTCCACCGAACTAAAACGCAAATTGAACGTCGCAGGGGTGAAAACATCCTCGGAAACGGCGCTCACGGTCACAATAAAAATCTCGTTGGGCGCAAGGTCAAACGTCCATTCCCCTACGGGCAGGCTGGCGTCGGCGTTGAGCAAACGGCGGACGCGCATACGCTCTGTGTCTGGTTGTAAGGCGGCGGCTTGGACGATAAAGGCTTGTGACGCGTTGTTATCGACCTGTGACATGCCTTGTAAAATCCAGTCTGAGCGGGTGTCGGCCGTGTCGAGATAATTCAGCGCGTCAATGCGGATGTTGTCGAGCGCAAAGCCGAGGTTATCCCGTTGGGGTAGAAAGACGGTTTCAAAACGAAGTCCCACCGTTTGCCCAAGATACGGGTTTAAATCCAACGAATACGAAACCCATTGGGGCGTAGGCAAGATGAGCCGTTCGCCTAACGTGACAGGAATATCAAGGGTTTCGTCCCCCCGCTGAATCATCAAGTCGATGGTGTCGCCGATTTCGTATTCTGCCAGCACGTCGAGGATATTCGGCAGACGTCCCCAACGTGCGCCATTCTGCCCAATGATGACATCGTTCGCGAGGATTCCCGCTCGGTCGGCAGCCCCGCCTTCATTCACAGCGGCGATCACCATATCTTCCCCCGCAAAAATGCCAAGCGCGGGAAAGCGCACCACACCATCGAGATTGCTCACCCCTGTCATGCCTGCGCCGTATGCCATGCCGAAGGGATTGGTTTCAGGGTTTAAGACATTCGTTTCGCCTTGAGGTTCAGCGTGTAAAGGCGTCCACGTCGCGCCGTCATCCGTCGATACGCTGACATAGGCATAATTCCAACCGTGCGCGAGGTCAAACCATGCGTCAAATGTGAGTTCGGCTTGGTTCACATTCTGTAAGTTAAACGCCCGCGTCATGTGATGATTGCTATTCACAGTCGTGCCCGACCAATAATAACTGTCGTTATGTTGGCGGGGCGGTGCAAACGGCAGGCGGGGCGAACGGTCACTGCCGATAAAAGTCGTCGTCACGGTTTGCGGGGCACTGCCGTTGCTAAACACATAGATCATCGCCCCATACGGGTTCACCGATTGGTTGGATAACACAACAGGTTCGGCGAGGTCTTGAAACATCCATGTGTAAGCGCGCAGGCTGTTATCGACTTCGCGGACCTCGTAGCGTCCATCCCCAAACGGCAGGTTGAGCGCAGACGCCATCACAAAGTCCGCAAAGGCGTCATTTCCGGTTACGACCGCGCCCGTCGCAAAATCAATCTGCTCGGTCAACAGTTCATCGAGCGCGTCCATTCCCTGTGAGGTGGTGGTGTAGGCATCCATCATCACGCCGTAGCGCGATTGTAAATAAGAGAGGAATACCTGCTGACCGATCTGGGTGATCGGCTGGCTTTCAAGTGTGCTGGAACGGGTTAAGCCGACATCCATATTGCCAAAATAGGCCACGACTTCCTCATCACTGATGGGGATTTGTAACAATGTGCGTTGGGTGTTGATCGACAGCGCGTTCACCAGCCAAGGGGTCAAGTTGGGGTTGAGCGATGACACGACCTCATCAAAGACCGCGTTCACCATCAATGGGGCATAGAGTTGGTTTTGTAAGTCGGCCTCGCTCAAAGCAGACATATTCACATAAAACATCTCGTGTTGGTTGCTGTACCCGTTCGGCACGAGCGATAACATCTGCACATCGTTCGGGTTGGTAAAAATCACATCATCGCCCGCGAGGTTTTTGGCTAAAAGAACATACCAATGTGAATCACCATCAATATCCGTCAAGGTGACGAGGTCGGCGGGGTTGCGTAAACTGCCCCCATTTTCATTTGAGGGCAGGCGCAAAGAACGATATTGGTCAGACTGGCGCAGTAAGCCGATGGTTTGGGTGAAGCCCGTCGCCAGCGCATTGGCAATTTCAGGGCTGAGCGTGATGCCTTCTTCCGCCCACACATATACCATCGCGGTCGCCGCGATCAAACGCGCTTCGACTTGGACAGGGGTCAGCGCCTCTTGCCGAGACACCCAAAAATCGAACGTGTCCCCAATGGCATACTGTGGGGAAAGCTCAGGGATGCTGACTTCGCCCGAATAGCTTAAATAACGCGTGGCTAAACCCATCACATCCCGTTGTGTTGGGGAAACATCCTGCGCCATCCCCACCCACATCGGCACACTTATCAGGGATGCCCCTACCCATTGAACCCAGCGTTTTCGTTTCACAGGTATTCACCTACCGCGTACAAAAATTTTCTTTGTGTAGATTACCATAGAAGATGGTTCACCGCAGTGAAAAGAAATCCCACTTAGAACGATGCGTTTATGAGAAAATTCAGCCCACAACCGCGTGATCTTATCGTTCAGAAAAACTAAAACTCGCTATACTTAAACCTAGAAAATTATTCTGTTCCCAAATGAAGAAAGTCAACTTATATGGATGTTGGAGTTGAATTCGAGAATTACCGTATTCTTGAGCATATTGGGCGTGGAGGGATGGCTGATGTTTGGTCTGCGCGCGATAAACGACTCAGCCGAACGGTGGCGATCAAAACGATTGCGCGCGACCTTTCTAACGATACCAATCCAATCCAGCTATTCGAGAAAGAAGCGCAGACGATCGCGGCTTTAGAACACCCGCACATTTTGCCTGTCTACGGCTTTGGGGAATATGAAGGCCAGTTGTTCATCGCCATGCGTTATGTTTCGGGCGGTTCGCTCGAATCACTTTTAGAGCGCAGCCCGCTTTCATTAGAAGAAACCCTGCGCGTGTCGCGCGCGGTTGGCCAAGCGTTGGATTATGCCCATACCAACAAAGTCATCCATTTGGATTTAAAACCGTCGAACATCTTGCTGGATAGTTATCAATCCCCCTATCTGGCCGATTTTGGGTTGGCGACGATGCTCGGGCCAGAAGGACGCGCCGCAAACCCGGGTTCAGGCACCCTGCTGTATATGGCGCCGGAACAACTGACTTCGGAAGTGCTCGATCATCGGGTGGATATTTATAGTTTTGCCATCCTGATCTTTCACATGATGACCGGTCAACTACCGTTTGACGCGGCGATGCCGTTGGCCTTGAAACAACTTCAGATGAGCGAAAATATCCCTGAAGTGCAAAGTGTATTGCCCGGCCTGCCCAGCGCGCTCAATACGGTTTTGCAAAAAGGAACGTCGCTCAACCCCGAACAACGTCAGGCTTCGCTCGAAACACTGATCCAAGACTTAGAGAAGATCATCCAACCGAACAGCATTTCACTCCAAAACCTGCAACGGCAAACGGGGCAACCTGCAGCAACGCCAACTTTACCCCTCAACGATTTGCTCTCTAACCCTATCGACCATTTGATCTCGCGCCCCAAACAAGCGATGCCCTCAGACAGCACGCAGATCATCTTAGACGATCAACACGATATTGACCTAATCAGCCGTGTACCCCGTGTCAAACAAGAATCCCTTTCCGACAGCACCCAAATTGATCTGTTAGACAATTTGATCTCTCGTCCGAACGTCCCTATACAAGCCCAGCCCGTTCAGCCTACCGAGCTTAAAATTGATGTCAGCGATTTAAGCCCCGCGCTGGAAGTCACCCCGCCCGAAGCGGTCAAACGCGAAGAAGTCGATATTTATCAACGCGCACGCCGTATTTATGCACAGGGCAAGGGGCGTTTCCCGTTGGGCATCACCGATTATATTTTGATTGCGGATTACTACGCTGAAGCGGAAAAACATCAGCTTGAACTGGACGACGCAGGCTTACAGATGTTACTTCGCGGAGCGTTGGAATATGATCACGAAATTGAATTTTGGTGGTCAAAACTTTCGTTGGAAAATCAACGTTGGACAGCACTGCATACCATCCGCAGTGAAAGCGCACCCGCCCGTATTCGCGGGTTGCAAAAACTCGAAACGATTGAAGACACCCAACCGCCTCATATTGCGGAACGGGTCGCCCAAACTTTACAGGTTGAGACCGTCCCCGCAGTAGAACGCGCCGCCCTGCGGGTACTCGCTCAACGTGGATCAACCACCGTTAAGGCAGATGTTGACGATCACAAACATCTTTGGCGCACGACGGCATTTTCACCCGAAATTGACCTGTTGATCGCCCAAAAAGCGCTCGACTTTGACGAACCCATCACGGCTGAATTAGCGTCACGAACGATTGGTCAAATTTATTCGGTCACCGCCGTTCAAGAAATTTTGGAACAACGCAGAGAAGGGAATAAACACGCGCTCAAAGCGCTGGCAGTCATTCGTGATCAAGCCCTTTCCTTACCGCCGGAAGTCGCCCCCACCGAACGCTTTTATGCGTGGATCGCAAACACCTATCGGCGCTTGACCAGTCACCCGCTCGAAACGATGTGGCGATTCTTATGGGCGACGATTGGGGGCACATTCGCGATGGCGACCTATGTTTGGATCGCATTCACCAATGTTCCAGGAGCATTTTTACTCACCGCGCAAGTTTGGGGGCGGGCGGTTTCGATTGGCCTTTCCTTTGGCGTGCTGATCGGGATTTTGGTCCTCATTGCGGGCGAAATTCCAGAGCGGTTGATCGGCTTTTGGAAGTGGTGGGCACGGCTTCTGTGGAGCGTCAGCGCAGGCTTGATCTTAGGGACGCTCAGTTGGGGCGTGTTTAGCTATCTGATTCTTGAATTAGACCCTGAATGGAATGTGATGCTGTTGGGGGGCGTTGGCACAGCGGTGGCTTTCGGCATCACCAGTTTAGTCCGTTTGTCGGGATGGTTGAAAGTGTTCATCGCGACGATGGGCATCGGCGCGCCGATTGTAATCGCATGGGATATGTACAACCAGAGCACCCTTCCCGTACCCATCATGTACTTATTCGATTACGTACAACATTGGGTGATTCCGTTTTTCATCCTCATCGGTTTAGGCGCACATTTTCAAGCGCTCTGGCATGATCTTAAGGCCCTGCGCGCTCGGTTCACCCGCTCATAAACAATTGAAAGCCCCTTGTCCATCCACACGACAAGGGGCCATTATGTTCATCATGAGGTTGGTTATTGAATAATACGTGTGGAATAGCTCCGCATATTCATGATTTTTCCATTTTCAAAAATCACCACTGTGACACCGCGTTCACGACGGCGCACGCCGTTGATGGTGACATCAAAAATAGAATCGAAATAGCCGGTTCCGCCGTTATCGGTGGTGGCATAAATTTGATCTAAAATATTCCATGAATGGATTTCATTCCCTGAAACAAACCAACATTCTAGCTCTTTGCGAAAGTCGTTCAGTTTGTTGCAGTTCACGCTATTCAAAATTTGGATGCGACAATCGTCGTGACAGACTTCTTGAATAGCGTCAATATCCTGCTTTACCCACGCATTGACATAATCGGTAATGATAGTTTCAGCTTGCGAAACATCTAAAATATCTCTTACTTCTATCGACATAAGATATATGCCCTAATACATTAACTTAGAATGATGAATCAATTTAGAAGTCTATATTATTTACCGTTTTATTAATTTACGCAAAGTTTCTTATGCGATAATAAGAGAAAAATAAGTACCGAATAGTTTTTAAATTATTGATTTAGGATTAATACCCAGTCAAAATAGGCGCGGAACTTTATCATATACGTCCGTATAGGCGACCGCCAAATTCCCCTACCAATTTATCATCGAGGTCGTCGGCATACGTCGCGACTAAATTAATGATCATGTTGGCTTCGATTGGGTCTAGACCTTCTAAGGCACGTTCGCTGAAGACATAGATCACGTCGAGATACACACCTAATGAAGCGTTCGTCAGTTTGAGGTTCAACTCCAACAAATGGCGATACAACGGAAACAGATTATTTTCGGGCAGATGGACAATGGGCGATAACACCTGTAAATATCCGCTTCCGTCTTGTTGGGTGACGTAGACTTCAATCGTTGCCGAGCCACGCGGGAAGTGCCACGCATAGCCTTCGTTGGCGTGCATCCGCGCTTGTTCTGGGTCAACGCCGATGCCGAGCAAAATTTGTTCCACCGTCACCGCATGGGTTTCTAACCCCGTCACCGGTTGTTTACGTCCGCGTGAATTAAACATCCCTGATTATCCTTTTGATTTTAAGTGAGTGACTGATTGGGCACATTCATCAACGATTGACCACAACGAAGGCAGCGTCCGCCAAAGCTTGGCGCTGTCCCGCAGTGTGAGCATCTGCGCAAGACAGAACCCGCCTCATACAGATAATCCCCTTCTGGTTTGCGCACACGACGTTGATTCTGCATGTAGGACAAAACCGTTCCGCACACTTCACAGTAAGCGTACCCTGTCAGCCCTGAGCGGGCACGACTTCCGCAAGAGGAACAGTAAACGCGCGGTTCGCGCGCTTCTTGAAGATACGCATCCATCCCTTTACGAATGGCTGAGATATGTAACCCAAAGAGATGACTCGACGTACGGCTGGTGTTTTTGGTCATCATACCCACCAAATAATTACGCTCATCAAAGATCGGGTCGCCTCCATTGTCAGGTATGCGTGTGAAGGTGGTCGGCACCCAAAACTGTGCCATCAAGCGTTGGGTTGGGCGCTGAAAACCTTGAATCATTTCGCCATCGTAGTTGACGACGACCAACGGCGAATCTTCAGGCACCACCGTCAAATTAGTGATCGGCATGGTTTCGGGTAAACGCGCTTCGACCCGTATCAACGCCAAATCGATATTGGGGAATGCGCGTAGCACCTGCCCCATCACCTGCTGGCCGATGTGCAACTCCACCACCACTTGATCCACATTTCCGACCAGATAGCGGGTGGTCGCGACGATACCATCCTGCGTGACAAAAAACCCTGTCCCCGGGCCGTTGGGTGTTCCTGAAATACGCACCACATGCTCAGCAACATTGAAGCTGGTGTTCTTCGCACTGCTCATCACAGGGGCGACGGTGGGCAAACTCGGCTTCATCAACGTGGTGAGGCGCTGCTGCGCATCCTGATTGTTCGGGTCGGCTTCAAGGGCTTCGGTGTAATATTCGCGCTTCAGGCTCTCGTCATGTGTGGTTTCTGCCAACCATAAATAGGCAACAGCGCGCATGGGGTTGGTTAAATCCCCTCTGCGCAGGGCAAATTTAATCAAGCGTGCGCCTTCGTCTAAACTCCCTGACTGAATGGCGGTAATCCCTTGTTCAAGAATTTTGAGGCCCATTTAGTTAATCACCACACTTTCTATACTGGGGTCGAGCTGTTCGATCAGCGGAAAGACTTGGAACCATGTATTGCCTGTATTAAAGGGCAAAGCCCCGCCCGCGCGGTCGGTCAAGATGAGCATCTCGTCGCTGGTCGGCCGAACCCATCGCGCTAAATAGGCTTGACCATTGCGCAAGAGAACAGCGTCACCTTCGCCTGTCAAAACAATCTCGATGCTTCGGCTGGCATTCGGCCCTTCACCACTCTCGACGATATCGGTCACAATATGCTCTGCATATAATAAAACCACATTTTGAGCCGTCACTTGCAATAAGGTTGTGCCGTCAAAATGGCCGATGCCGTCGCTCGAACGGCGATACCCCATCAAGTCGGGATCATAACGCCATTCGACAAACTCACCACGATATCGAATCGAGAGATAATTCCCTGTGCGTGCAGGGTTGGGTGGGGGATTCGGGTCAAATATCATGCCTTCAAGTTCGGGCGTGGCTTGTAAGCCTTCCCGTTCGATGAGCTGTTGAATTTCGGTGAGGTCTGCGAAAAGATTGTGCGGAACGGGAATTTCTGCATCGCGGTAGTAATACGGGACGCCGTAGGTAGTCGTTCCGTTATAGGTACGGTCGAAAAATGCTGACGCGGATAAAAGTTCACCTACGCCGACACTCGTGCCCGAAAAAACCAACGCGGCTTGATACATCGGCACTAATTCGAGATCGATCAACCGCGCACTGCGGATAGACCCAACACGGCGCGGCGCCTGACTATAAAAAATTCCTGAAAAACGGGTTAAGCCCGCTTCGGCGTAATGTTCCCAAACGATATCTGCCGCATTTAAACCCGCCTGAGGGCGCACTAGCGGGGGTGCATTCGAAATTTTTACCACCAAAGGGCGCCGTTGAAGCACGCTGGGGTCGTCTACTGGCAGGCCAGTTAGTGGGTTTACGAGACGTGTTTCCGCCTCTACAGCAGGTTCGGACTGGGCACTCACCCCACCAAATATCAGGCTTCCACAACATAACAAGCCGACCAATCCACGCAGTAATTTCATCAAGTTTCACCTATGACTTTCTACCTATCCCTCATTATACGTTGTGAGGGTTGATTGTTCTGTTGCATAAGCTGTACTACAATTCAATTATGTACGCTTTGTTGACGCGATATTTTCACGCCGTTATAATCATTGTTTACGCAATCATTTTATCATCGCGCATTTTTTCATTAGCACCTATTGTTTTTATATTGTGGATCTTCGCTCACAAACTTTATTTTAGCTGAGCGATCTTGTAGGGGGGCACATGCCGCTTCAGGGCAATCTCCGTGATTTCAGCACAACCCAACTGCTCAACCTGATCAACCTTGCTGGTAAAACGGGGACACTCTTAATATTTGAAGGTGTCGCCACTGGTGAAAATGACGCGATGAATAAGCCTAAGATGGCACCGGGTAAAGAACGGTCGCGCGTAGCTTTTAAAGCGGGCAAGTTGATTTCGGCTTCAGTGGACGGGCAGGACGGTAGTCTTGTTGCGATGTTGAATAAAGCGGGTAAATTAACAGATGACCAAGCGCGAATCATTCGCGAACGGGCACGGAACACCAATGACAAAGCGATTGCGCTCTTATTGATTAACGCCAACTATGTCACCCAGCGTGATATTGTGAGCAGTATTCAACAAGGCACATTGGATATCGTATACAACCTGCTCACATGGAATGAAGGCCCTTTCCGCTTTGAAGACAATACACTGCCGGGTAATGATCGGATTCTAGTGCCAATTGACCTAGAAAATGTCATTATTGAAGGGGCGCGTCGTATTCGGGAAATTGAACAATTAAGTTCACACCTTCCGAACTTAGATATGGCGTTGAAGTTCCCAGAAAATGCGCGCCAAAAGTATACGGGTGTTCATCTTAGTGTTGAAGAATGGCGTGTGGTTTCATTTATCAACCCTAAAAATACAGTCCGGCAAATTGCAAAAGCGAATAACATGTCTGAAGTTGAAATACGACGTATCGTGTATGGTCTTGAACAAGCAGGGTTAGTTGAGCTGATCCGTCCGGCGACGCCTGCGGCCACTGGGGCATCCAGCGGAACAAACTCAACTGGACGGCAAATACCCAAACAACAAGTAGACCCGGGAACGGTTCGGAAGTTGATCGACCGTATCCGCTCTATCTAGTTGGTTCAGTATAAAGTCAATCAATTATTTTATTTGTGAGTTTGCCCATAACTGGGCAGGTCTGGAAGAAACGGACTATCGATGCTGCAAAATGTGAAAATGGTCATTACAGGGCCTTTTAGCTCAGGGAAAACTGAGTTCATTAATTCCATCAGTGAAATTGAGGTGGTGCGGACCGAACGCCAAATTTCTTCTGAGACCGAGCGCCAGATCAAAGAGGCAACAACGGTCGCGATGGACTTTGGCCGTATTACGGTGGATGATGAGCTTGTGCTTTATCTCTTCGGTACGCCGGGCCAACGTCGCTTCGACTTCATGTGGGAAATTCTTGCTGAAGGGATGTTGGGTTTTATTGTGATGGTGGACAGCACCAAGCCTGAAACTTTCCGCGAAGCAAAAAGCATTCTTGAAACTTTTCGCGCTTATGCGTCAACGCCGTATGTCGTCGCCGCGAATAAACAAGATTTACCAGATGCATGGAGCATTGAAGACCTGCGCATTGCTCTACGTATTGAAGATGGCGTAAAGCTATTACCGTGCGTCGCCAACAAAAAAGACAGCGTGAAAGAAGTTTTGCTGGCGCTGTTATACTCCATCTTGCAAGAAAGCGATGGCTAGTCTAGCCTATAGACACCATGCACCACTATCGCAGTCTGTCATTGTACAAGGCAAAAGCAAAAGACTGTGGCAACATTAGTCACCAAACAGGGTATTGTTCACTATGAAGCATATGGGCGAGGACGCCCTGTGCTTCTTTTGCATGGATGGCTAAATTCGTGGGCGGTATGGCGTCAGACGGTGGAAATCTTGGGGAAAGAGTTCCGCGTTTATGCGCTAGACTTTCTGGGCTTTGGTGACTCTGGCGACCAAGCAGAAGAATTTTCGGTCAACAACTTCGTCACGATGGTCAACGAGTTTATGGATCGCATGGGGATTTTACGCGCCCCGCTGGTCGGCCACTCGATGGGGGGCACAGTTGCCCTCAGTGCGGCGATGAAATATCCCGAAAAAGTGGTGAAAGTCATCGTCATCGGTTCGCCCATCAATGGGGCGTCCTTAAGCCCATTACTCAAACTTGCGGCAAACCGAAGCTGGATCGACCTCGGCCAGACCACCCCGGGACTGTATAACATCTTCCAAACGGGGTTTAAACCGCTCTTGCGGGTGTATTCACACTTACTCGCCAAAGATGGAACGTCGCTTGGGAAGATGCTCACAGAAGATGTGGGCAAGCTCGCTCTAGCGCCCTTCATCGAAAGCATCACCACCCTACGCCAAACTGATCTACGCCCGCAGGTGCACGTCATCAATGTGCCCGTGATGGGGATTTACGGCAAAAAAGACAATATTGTTGACCCGAAAGAATCGGCGGTCTTAAAAACACATCTACCCCATAGTGAAATTGCGTGGTTTGAAGGGTCGGGACACTTCCCCATGATGGATGAGACGGAACGGTTCCACACCAGTGTGCGCGCGTTCCTCAACAGCAATAATCATGTGGATTTTGTAAAACCCATCATCAATAAGCAAGCTCTGTCGTCTAAATAAGTCTTAAAGAGTTGTCATGCTCCGTTATATTATTGAAGATACCCGCCATATCCCGCCTTTTAACCAACCGGCGAGCCTGCTGACCATTGGGATCAAACCGCTAAAAATACATCATGAAGATGTTCTGCTCGGCTATTTCAAAGAAAGCCCTACGTTGGGGGGCACGTTCAGTTTTGCGAATAAACAATTTGAGCTTCCGCGCGTGCAAGGGTCGGCCATCGTCTATACCGATAGCCTCTGGTTTGACCTTGAGTTTCTAGAATATTTCATGAAACGAGCGAGCAAGAGCAACAAAGCCTGTCGCGCCGCGATTTCACCCACGGACCCCGCTTATAAAGCGTACTTTATGCCGTTGGCAAGCAATTACGAAACCGCAGTAGACCCGAATGGCAATCCATTACTCTTACTCGATTTATGGTACTTTCCCGCAGGTTATACAGAAGATATACAGCCGATTGTCGTCCCTAGTGAGGGGCAGGAGATGGGCTTCTACAGCGTTCCCGACTTCATGACGATGGAACAAGGCAACCTCACCCATTACGGGACGCTGCGCTCTGTCGTGTCGATTGAGAGTTGGGTGCATATCTACTTCGCGGGGATTATTTTGAGCTTGTTTGCGCGGGGCAGTCGTTTTGACCGTTACGTTCAAACCCATAACTTCTATTCGCTGAAGTTATTATGGAAAGCGATGCTCGAACAAAAACAGCTTCTCAGTTGTTCTGAAGTGGTCAAAGTTGGCAAAAATACGGTCATTCACCCCACCGCCGTGATCACGGGGCCAGCGTCGATTGGCGATAATTGCAGCATTGGCCCGGGCGTGATGATTGATAACTGCACCATCGGCGACAACGTGACGATTGATGATGGCTGTGTTTTGATGGAGAGCACGCTCGGCAACGGGTGTTTCTTACCCTTCAGAGCCGCGCTGTACCTCACCGCGGTGATGGAAAATACTATCGTCGCGCAAAATACGTGTTTGCAAATGTGTGTGGTAGGGCGCAATAGTTTTGTTGGCGCAGGCAGTACCTTCACCGACTTTAACTTGGTGGAACAGAAACCGATCCGCGCGGCGAATATCAACGGCGTGTTAGAAGAAGTCGGTCAAATTGTGTTGGGAAGCGCGGTAGGTCATAACTGTCGCATCGGTTCCGGCATGGTGATGTTCCCCGGCCGTATGATCGAGTCTGATGTTGTCTTATTAGCATCCCCACAGCGTCGGGTAATCTCGCGCAATATCAGCTACGAAGAGAGCGACCATCACTATATCAGCGGTGGGGTCAAGCATGACCGCCACTATCCACGCCCTGATGAAGTTCACTTTGAAAACGAAACGTGGGATCAGTTCTAAGTTTTTAATTCAATTCTGAACATCATCCCCTTCATAATAGTATTATCATTGAAACATATGTGCTATTTTTCAATGAATTTCTTGGTGAAGGGAATTTTATGACCACTCAATCCGCTTGGCTCTCCAAAGAAGACCTGTTACGACAAATCAATGAAGGTTGGCAAGAGTTAAACGCCCGCTTGATGCGTTTCACGTCCGATCAATTCACGGGTCCAACCGACGATAACGGATGGACTGCGAAAGATCACACACTTCATTTAGCGGCGTGGGAAAAAGGCGTCGTTGGCGTTTTAGAAGGTCGAATTTTACGAGAAGCGATGGAGCTTTCCGAAGACGTTTGGAACTCGCCGGATTTCAACATTCCAAATGAGGTTCTGCGCCAGCGTACCCTTTCGATGTCGCTTGATGAAGGCTATGCTTTCGTCGAGAAAACGCATCAAGACCTGCTCGACGCGCTCGAAAAATGGAGCGAAGAAGATTTAAACCGCCCGATGAAAGATTTTCAGCCGGATCGTGGCATGTCCCCTCTTTACGAATTCATCTTGGGGTGTACATCCAAACACTATGAAGAACAACTGCCGTGGATCGAAGCGATTGCTGAAAAAGAAAAATTCACCAAAGATCAGTTGTTAAATAAAATCCAAAATCATTGGGCTGATTTTCGCTCGTTCATCGGCTCGTTGAGCGAAGCACAACTCACCCAACCTAAAGATGCCGACGGATGGGCTGTCAAAGATCATATCGCTCATTTGTATGTGTGGGAAGCAGGCATGAATGCGGTTTTAGAAGGTCAATCACGCCATGAAACGATGGGGCTTCCACAAGATATTTGGGAACGTCACGAAAACGATGAGATCAACGAAGTGATCCGTCAAAAACACGCTGATAAAACAGCGGATGAAGTCTTAGCGATGTTCGATGCAGGACATGAACGACTGGTCAAGAATTTAGAAGGCTGGACGGATGAAAAACTTCAAGCGCCGTTCAATCAATATGACAAAAGCGCATCTGACAGGCCGATCATTCTGTATTTCGGGGGCAATACCTTTGAACATTACGACGAACATCGTCCTTGGATCGAGGCGATCTTAAATGGCTGATGATTTGACCAAAGAAAGCCTCCTTCGCGACACCCATCACGCATGGGATGAATTTCGCGCTTATATCGGCTCGTTGAGCGAGGCACAACTCACCCAACCCACAGATGCGTCAGGCTGGACGGCGAAAGATCATATTGCGCATATTTATGAGTGGGAAAATGCCATCCATGCCATGCTGGACGGCAAACCTACCGCCGAAGTCCTGAATGTGCCGGCTGAAGATTTGAAGAATCACGACTTTGATGTGGTGAATGAAATCCTGCGTCAAAGACACCTTGAGAAGTCCCCTGCGGAAGTGTTGTCACTGCTCGACACACGCCATGCGCAAACCGTACAGCGCCTAAAAGCATGGGATGATGCTGATCTTCAGAAGCCGTTTAAAACGTATCACCCCAATTCTAAGTCCACCTATCGGCTGATCGAACATATCATTGGTGATGCCTATTTGCACTATCAGGAGCATCTCCCTTGGATCAAAGCCATTGTGGATGAGGCATAGAGTTTCGAGAGGATCATCTACAGCCGAAACAGTTTTTAGGTGTCTCGGCTGTTCTCATCGCTTTGTGAGGCGTCGTCAACTTTCCTTCTCCGCATCTCAGACCCTCACTTTTTATTCGTAGCGTTTTGCTTTTTCAGGGGGATAGAATTCCTGCGAATCATCGTCATCGTCGTCCTGCGGGGATGCACGCCAACCGGATTTCTCAGAATCGGCCTCACGACCTTCGCGGAAGCCTTCTTTAAACCCCTGCCGATAGGCCTTTTGCAACGCACTAGAGTCGCCTTTTTTCGACCGTTCAACTGATTTTAATGACCAACTGTAAAACCATGCCAGATGCGCCACTAACAAAGCGGAAAACAGCAGGGCACTGACCTGATTCGCCGGATGAAGCAGTTGGATACCAATCAAGAGGGAAATGATCAAATGAGCGCCCGCGATGAATAACCATAACATCCTGCGTTTTGAAGTTTTCATTGATCCCCCTTTAGATTGTTTTAGTCTTCATAATAACGTTTGGGCTTATCGACCATCAATTCTTCGGCAAATTCGCCTTCATCATCGACTAAGCGACGTTTTGCGAGGCGGTCATCACGGCCATCCAAAAGCCCATCGCGGTAGCCTTCGCGGTATGACAATTTGCTGATGTTCTCATTGCGCTGTTGACCAAAACGCGCCCCTACCCACAGCGTATGCACCAACAGAAAAAAGCCCCAGACCACGAGGATAAATTGCATCGCAACGGATTCAACTGAACTGAGTGGATCGGCCATTTGGATCACAGCCGCCATGAGCCAAGAAGAAGCATAGATACCGACATGCGCGCTAAATACAAGATTACGGGGGTTGATCATCAAGCGGTGTTCTGAATTGTTCTTGAATGAAGTCATAGTTCAACTACTTTAATGATGATTTGTACGATTTACTCTATCATAAGAGGCTATACGCATCGCTCATCCAGTTCGTTTCTTTTACGGGAAGTTTGCGTATAAAAAGAGCTTTAGCTACAATCGCTCTCAAATTAAGTAATTATAGTTTTGTTAATTATGATTGGGTTCTTTATATATGGAAGATGCCTCCCCCATTAAACTGCGGGTTGAAGACATATCGTTATCCTTTGGCGGTATTAAAGCTTTACAACATATCAGTTTTGACGTTCCACAAAGTAGTATTTTTGCCGTCATTGGGCCAAATGGCGCGGGAAAAACCAGCCTCATCAACAGCATCAATGGGTTTTATCACCCGCAGAGTGGGCGCATTATCCTTGATAATGAGAACATCACGGCTTTGCCTGCCTATAAACGCGCCCAACGCGGAATCTCACGTACCTTTCAGAACATCGCGCTCTACACCAATATGACCGCGCTCGACAACTTGATGGCGGCGCGTCACATCCACATGAAGACCAACCTACTGAGCGGCGCTTTATTTTGGGGAAGCGCCCGCAAAGAGGAAATCCAACACCGCCGACGGGTGGAAGAAATCATCGACTTTTTGGAAATGGAAAATATCCGCAAAACCATTGTCGGCAACTTGAGTTATGGTCTGCGCAAGCGGGTGGAGCTAGGGCGCGCCTTAGCGCTGGAGCCAACCCTGCTGTTACTTGATGAACCGATGGCCGGTATGAACGTCGAAGAAAAAGAAGATATGGCGCGGTTCATCCTCGACATTCATGAACGTCAAGGCATGACGATCATCTTGATTGAACATGATATGGGGTTGGTCATGGATATTTCGCATCGGGTCGTCGCGCTCGACTTTGGGCAGAAAATTGCCGAAGGCACACCTGACGAAATCAAACAAGATGATCGCGTGATCCATGCGTACTTAGGCCAAGAAATATAAAGTGCGCGGGGTATTGTAAAGGGTCTCACTATGATTGCAGAAAAAATTTATCATTCCCCTGAAGAATATACGCTCCCTGAATTTGGAGCCAATGCCGACACCTTAGCGAAAAATTTTCTCTTGCGTGTGGCGGAACATCCTCACAACATCGCGATGCGCAAAAAGCGGTACGGCATTTGGCAAGAATATACGTGGCAAGCCAGCCTTGATCACGTGCGCGATTTTTGCTTAGGCTTAGTCAGCTTGGGCTTACAACGTGGCGATAAAATGGCGATCATCGGCGAAAATGATCCCGAATTTTATTGGGCAGAGATCGCCATTTGGAGCGTGGGCGCGGTATCCACCGCCATTTTCACAGACGCAAACCTCAACGAACTGGGCTATGTCCTCGACAACTGTGACGCCACCTTCTTGATTGCCCACGATCAAGAACAGTGTGATAAAGCCATCGAACTCCGCGACAAACTACCGAAGATTCAACGGGTGATTTACTGGGATGACCGCGGGTTATGGAATTACAACAACGACTGGCTGATCAGCTTTGAAGAAGTCGAAGCGCTAGGGCGCGCATATTTAAAGAAACATCCGCAAGCCTTTGAAACCTTAGTCGCATTAGGTAAAAGCGAAGATACGGCGATTTTTAGCTACACCAGTGGAACGACCAGCCTGCCGAAAGGCGCCATGCTGACACATCGCAATTTGATCTACGGCAATCTCCACGCCAATTTGGTCGCGCCCACCCATGCCGATGATAACTATCTGTCGTTTAGTCCGCTGGCATGGATCACCGAACAAAGTTTAGGGCTTGCAAGCCATATAATGACAGGGGTCACGGTCAACTTCCCCGAAAGTCAAAGCACAGTACAAAATGACCTACGTGAAATTTCGCCCAGCTCACTACTTTTTCCCAGCCGTGTTTGGGAAAACCTCGCCAGCACGATGCAGATGCGCATCCAAGACAGCTCTTGGTTGAACCACAAATTATATGACTTGTTCCTTCCTGTAGCGTATAAGATCGCCGAGATGGAAGACGAGAAAAAACCGATCCCACTCTCTTTGCGGGTGCTCCGTCAACTGGGTGATTTTGCGGTCTTTCAACCCCTGCGTGATAAAGTGGGCATGACGCGGATGCGTAACGCCTTCAGTTCAGGGGCGACTCTCACTCCTGACCAAATCCGTTTCTTCCGCGCGGTGGGCATCCAATTAAAGAACTTGTACGGTTCTACAGAATGTCAATGTCACACCCTGCATTATGACGGCAACATCAAACTGGAGACAGTCGGCTTGCCTGCACCGGGGGTCGCCATCAAGATTGGCGAAGACAATGAAATCGCGATTCGAAGCCACGCGGTCTTCACGGGATATTACAAAGACCCTGAAAAAACTGCCAAAGCGCTCGATGCTGAAGGCTTCTTCCTCACGGGTGATGCGGGCTACGTAGATGAAGATGGGCATTTGATCTATTTGGATCGTGTGAGCGACATGATCGAATTAGCCAACGGTGAAAAATTCAGCCCGCAGTACATCGAAGGACGGCTGAAATTTAGCCCTTACATCCAAGATGTGATGACGGTGGGCGGGTTCGACACGCACTTTGTATCGGCCATCATCAATATTGATTTTGAAAATGTGGCGCGTTGGGCAGAGAAAAACCGAATCTCGTTCACCACGTTTGTTGACCTCTCTCAAAAAAATGAGGTCTACCGCCTCGTCCAAACCGAAGTAGAGCGCGTGAACCAAACCCTACCACCAGCGGCACGCATCAAAAAGTTTGTCATCCTGCATAAAGCGTTCGATGCCGATGAAGCGGAACTCACCCGTACCCGCAAGTTACGTCGGCGCACGCTGGAACAAAAGTATGGCGTGATGTTAGACGCGATGTATAACAACCTTGAAGAAGTCGTGGTGAGCGCAGAAGTGAAGTACCGCGACGGGCGAACGGGCATCATCGAAACTGCGGTGAAGGTGTGTACCGTCTAAACAACGTGGTTTTGCAGAAAATTTAAAATTAGATTCTTGTTTTTAGGACATAAAATTTGACATCTTTAAGCCAAACCCTCAACCAAAATAAGCGGATCATCAAGCTGTTGATCTACATTGCGCTGGCGCTCTTTGCGGCGGTCGTTTTGAGCAACCTGTTAGCGGGACAGCGCCCCTATCGCCTTGTGCAAAGCACCATCACAGGGTTGTTGATTGGGGGTATTTATGCGCTGATCGCGCTGGGCATCGTCATCATCAATAAAGCCTCGGGCGTGTTCAACTTCGCGCATGGCTGGATGATGCTGATTGGCGGGTTGATCTTTTATGCCATCTTCATCGCCGCCAGCGGTGAACGGGTGACACCCTTGGCTGCTTTCGGCCTAAGCGGGGTCATGCTTTTCATGGCGGTGACGACCAATTCATGGAAGGCGCTAAAAGCCCCGCGAACCTGGATCATCATTGTCGTGGGCACGTTGATCCTCGGCGGGGCATTACAAGTCGGCGGAAGCGAGTTACAGATTCCAAGAGCGATTTTAGGCGCGGTGATCGGCGCGGCGATTACGGGGTTGGTCATCGAACGCTTCGCGATCCGTCCGCTGTTGGGACAGCCCTTATTCGCCACCGTCTTGATGACACTGGCCGTCTCTGAAGCCATTCACGGCATCACCCAGATGATTTGGGGCAGTGTTGAAATCCCGCTCGGCGTGTTTGCAGGTATCAGCCAATTGGGGATTCCCTCGCCCATGCGCATTGATGGGGGCGAAATTCTGGATGGCACGATCATCATCAACACCCCGCTGCTGGTCGCGTTTGTGCTGGCCTTAGTCGCGTTTGGCGCGTTTGTGTTGTTCTTCCGCTTTACGAATGTCGGGCTGGCGATGCGCGCCACTGCCGAAAATCAAAAGCTGGCACAAACGACAGGCTTACGCGTGCGTACCATCCTTGCGGTGGCATGGGCTATCGCCGCGTTGTTGGCAACGACCGCAGGCGTTTTACAAGGGGGCGCGACGACGCTCTCACTCAACTTACCGTTATTGGCATTACGCGCCTTCCCTGCTGTGTTACTCGGCGGGTTAGAGTCGATCAGCGGGGCATTCATCGGCGGGTTGGTGATTGGCCTCGTCCAAGAGTGGGCCAACCTCTTATTTCCCGGTACCCAAGCAGGCACAGAGTTAGCGCCGTATGTCGTCTTGATGTTGGTGTTGGTCTTGCGTCCAGATGGTTTGTTCGGTCAAAAGCGCATCGAACGTATTTAAATTTTTTAGCATATAAAAATCGGTTATTAAAGGGAATTTATGTCAGCGAATATTCGACCTGCGGGAACGTTTGATACCCATTACGCGCAAGATATTGCCCTGAACCGCACCCGAACAGATCGCTTCATCTCTAATGGGCTATTCGTCTTACTTTTGATTCTGCCTCTGTTGGCCGCCAGTGGCCCGTTGGGATTGAACATCATCCCGCAGGCGTGGATTGGGCTGATTATTCGCATCGCGATTGCCGTCATCAGCGTGCAGGGGTTGAATATCCTCGTCGGGTATACGGGGCAAATTTCACTCGGTCATGCGGCCTTCATGGCGGTGGGTGCTTACAGCTCGGCCTTCCTCGCGCGTGAGTGGGGCATCAATTTTTTCATCGCCTTACCCCTGTCGGCATTATTCACCGGCGCGGTTGGATTGATCTTCGGTCTGCCCTCGCTGCGCGTCAAAGGCTTTTATCTGGCGATGGCAACCCTCGCGGCGCAATTTATCATCCCCTGGTTGATGCGCTATCCACTGGCGCAGTGGACGAACGGTTCACGGCCTTTAGAAGTTCCGGTGCCGACGTTATTTGGAATCAACTTCGCGCACGAGTCGGCGATGTATTACATCATTATTCCGCTGTCGGTGTTTCTCTGTTTGGCGGCGCGGAATATTCTGCGCACCCGCGTAGGACGCGCCTTCATCTCCATCCGTGATAACGATCTCGCGGCAGAGCTTTTAGGCATCAACGTGTTCACGTATAAGTTGCAGGCGTTTTTCCTCAGCGCTTTATACGCAGGCATCGCGGGTTGTTTGATGGCGTTCGAGGCGAACAGCATCTCACTCGACATTTTCTTATTGGACACGTCGATCACACAATTGGCGATGTTAGTAATTGGCGGGGCGGGGTTTCCCCTAGCGCCGTTGTTTGGGGTGACGCTGGTGCTGATTTTGCAACAGAATGTGATCCCCGCGCTGATCCCAAGTTTGAGCAGTTTCTTACCGACCGTCTTGCCCTTCTTGAACCCGATCAATATTCAGTCTTCGCTCAGTCCATTGTTGTTCGGCGTGGCCTTGATGGCGTTTCTCATCTTGATGCCCAGAGGGATTGCACACCGTTGGGAAATTCTAAAAATTGCGTGGAAGATTCGTCCATTTTCACATTAAGCTAAAAGAGACGGATCACACGTTCAAAAACCCGATATACTTTGATACAGGAGTACCGTATGGGTTTGTCACCGCGACAAGCCGTACTCAACAAAATTGTTTAAAAGAGTATTTTTTATATAAGGGATATTCATAATGAAAAAAAGGCTTGTGTTGCTGAGTGGTTTAGCGTTATCGCTGGTTGCCTTGCCAACCACTGCTCAAGTAGGGGATGAAACTTTACCCGACTTCATTACCCATAGTGAATGTAGTATGGACCTTTCGGGGGAAACCGTCACCATTTATCACTTAGGTGACATCAGCGGTTCGTATGCGTTCATCACCCAACCGCTGTTGGCAGGCTTGGCGGATGCTTCCGCTTATTACAACGCACACGGCGGTATCTGTGGCGCAGAAATCACCCAAGAAAACCGTGACACAGGGGGCGACCTCGCCCAAGCACAAGCGGCCTATGATGCATTCAGCGAACTTGACCCCGCGCCTGATTTGATCGTTTTGTATGCGTCTGCTGATGCGGAACTGCTGCGCGATCAATTGGCGGAAGATCAAACCCCTGCTTTCATTTCAGCAGGTTCAGTTGAAGGTTTGTATAACGAAGCGGGCGAAGCAGGCTGGATTTATGCCACCAATCCCCTTTATGCAGACCAATTTGGGATGTTCTGTAGCTATGTCGGTGCAAACTCTGAAACCTATCCTGATCCTGTGATCGGTTACATCAGTTGGCCGGGTGCGTTTGGCGAATCGGCGTTCACTGCTGAAACGCTCAGCTATTGTGCCGAACAAGGCGTGACAGTCATCGAAACGCCAGAATACTTCTTGCCCTCTGCAACCGACATCACCACCAACGTTCAAAACTTGGTGGATGCGGGCGCGACCATCCTCTACACCAACTCACTCGCCAGCGGGCCTGCGCTCGTTGCAGCAACCACTGTCCTGCTCGGCTTAGAAAATGATATTCATGTTTCCGGCGTCAACTGGGCATTGGATACCAGCGTTGCCTTACTGGGTCAACGTTCCTTGCGCGAAAGTGACGGCCTGCCCTCAACCAATGGCTTGATCGGCTCATTGCCCTTCCTGTGGTGGTCAGAACGCAGTGAACCGGGCATCGCGTTAATCACCGAACAAGCAACTGCCAACGAACGCAGTTTACAGACCCAAAACATTGCTTATCTGCTCGGCTGGGGCTTGGTTGATACATATGTGGAAATGTACATTCAAACCGTGAACCGCGTGGGTAGCTTGGATGCAGTGGACGGCGTGGCGATTCGCGAAACCATCGACACGATGGCGTATTCACCGCTCGGCCTGTACAACCAAGATTATCGGGGTGGTGAAATCCGTGCGTTGCCCGGCAACCGTATCGCTCAAATTGCCTACCTCAACGCAACAGGGGATGGCCCTGCAACCTCTGCTGAAGATGCGATGTTGGTCACCGCGCCTGATGGCAGTCAATTGTTCGTGCCCATTCTCATCCCATTGACCCCATTTGATAGCGCGCCCGACTTGCGTCCGGGTGGTGCTGACGTTCCAAGCATGTAATCGTACAGAATCAACCGCTTCAAAAAAGACCTTCTCACATGACTGAGAAGGTCTTTTTGATTTCTGAGAGAGCGTCCTTAAAACATCGAACGTTTTATCTTTTATCTATCATTTTTTATAGGTTTTTTCCAACACTTTTGACCCGTTTCAGCATACTTAATAGATATTCACTGACGTTTTTAGCGAAGGATAACACGATGAAAAAATGGTTTTTAATCACCTTTATGATGGGAATTCTGACACTCACGCTCACACCCCTTGCAACCCATGCAGCAGGCGGGTATTGGGAAACATGGCTGTATGATAATGGGACAGGACGCGCGCTCAAAGTAAATTCTGACGGCGTCACCCTTGCCGATCTGGTTTTGCCCGGCGACGCGGGCGCAACCTATTCATCTACAACTGCGGTTTCACGAGATGGCCGTTACATCGCGTATCATACCGAATCCCCGAATGCGGTCTTCGTCAAAGTTTTTGACAGCACAGTGAACGCGCTCGTCTACAACGGCGCTCTGCCTGTAGGGGCGTATCCTAACTTCAATTACGATGGCACACCGTTCCAATTCAACCCGAACAATACTGCGTTGGCCTTCGGTTACGCTTACTTCACTGAGGGAGGTTGGGGCTGGGAAATTCAAGTGATTGATCTCACCATCAACGCGGTGGATGCTGTCTTGAACTCGAATGATCCGAACGTCAGCAACGGGCCAGCCAGCCCAAGCGCAATTGGCGCGTTGGTCACGCCTGCCGTTCGTCGTTTTGAAAGTGAGACGATTGATTTCACGTTGATCGCCAGTGCAAGCGAAGGGTCACCTTCATGGCCTACGTTCCAATGGAACTTCGCCCAAAATACGATTATTGAGAACATCCAATATGCCGATTGGGCCTACGATCAAAATATTCTCGGTGAAGTGGTGATGGCGCATCATGACAGCGGAATGCCTGAAGCATTCTCCTCTTTTATGGGTTTCGCCGTCGCGAATACCATCTACGCTCACGACGCATTGAGTGGCTATAACGTGCCAGTTTCCCCTGCGGTTGGCATCATCAACATTTCCTATGCACAAGCGACTGAAATTGTGGCGTATCAATCCGGCAATTTCACGGATACCAACTCGACCTATAACCCGATCCGTTTCATCAGCCGTAATGGCACCCCACTCGGTGAAGTTCCGATGGCCAATTTGAACGCTCAGCAAGTCACCAGCATGGGCAACATCATCGGGGGTTTGATCACCACCTTCAATACCCCTGTAGGCACCAGCTTATTCCGCATCTATACCCGCGAAGGAAGCAACCCACCGCAGTTCATGCCCGCAGTGGTATGGAACAGCCCTTCGGGAAGCCTGTTACGCATTATGTGGGTCAGCGATGATACCGCCGCCCCTGTCGTCGCTGTGCCTGAATGGAGCAGTGAAGGCGCGGATTATGGTTCGGGGGGTGGCATTCAACCGCTGGACTTAGACTTATCCGCCGACATCGTCGCAACGCCGATGGTGCTGGACTTGAGCGGGGTCGTCCAACCCACGCCAACCCCTTCACTCGCGCTTGATTTTTCTAATGTTCCCGTCGTAGTAACGCCTGAATTTAACCTCGTCCTTCCAAATCAATTACAAGTGGGCGGGCAGGCGCTCGTTCAAACCACCGATGGCGACGTGTTGAATATGCGCGCGGGCGCAGGGCGTAACTTCGCGATTGTGAACGAACTCCGTTCCGGCACCCAAGTGACACTCGTCAGCGGGCCGTACCAAGCCGATGGGCTGGTTTGGTGGGAAATCCGCACAGATCAAGGCGTCAGCGGTTTTTCGGTTGAAGCGGTTGATGGAGAGATCACCCTTATTCCCGCACGCTAACCCATCCCGTTTTTGACGCTTAGAGAGAGGTTCGGCAGATTTTGCTCAACCTCTCTTTTATTTTCGCGTTATACTTAGGCCAAAATAACTTATTTAGTATGAAGGCAAGTTAATGTTATCCGTCAATAATATTGAAGTTATTTATAATAGTGTCATCCTCGTTTTACGCGGGGTTTCATTCAATGTTGAGCAGGGGAAAGTCATCGCCCTGCTGGGCGCAAACGGCGCGGGCAAATCCACCACCTTAAAAGCCATCAGCGGCCTGCTCAGCACAGAACTAGGCGAAGTTACACGCGGAACCATCACATGGAATGGGGAACGCATCGACAACCTCAACACGGAAGATGTCGTTCGGCGTGGCTTGGTTCAGGTGATCGAAGGTCGTCCCTCATTTCAACATCTCACCGTAGAAGAAAACTTGCGCATTGGGGGCATGGTCTATGAAGGCGGGCGGCACACCCGCACCGACCTTGAGCGCGTGTATCATTACTTTCCGCGTCTGCGCGACCTCAGAGGACGTGTGAGCGGATATCTTTCGGGCGGTGAACAGCAGATGATGGTGATCGGTCGTGCGCTCATGGCACACCCGAAACTCATCATGCTGGATGAACCTTCGCTCGGCCTCGCCCCGTTATTGGTCGCGGAAATCTTCCGCATCGTGCGCGAAATCAATCAACAAGAAAAGATGTCGGTGCTGTTGGTCGAACAGAACGCCCGCGCCGCCCTTTCCATCGTCGATTATGGGTATGTCATGGAAAATGGGCGCGTGGTGCTGGATGGGCCGGCCGCTCAACTGGCAGAGAATGAAGACATCAAAGAATTTTATTTAGGCTTGAACCAACTTGGCGAGCGTAAAAGCTATAAGGAAGTCAAACACTACAAACGACGCAAGCGCTGGTTAGGCTAGGCTTTTTCATCCTACTTACGGTTTACTATCAAAAGGATTTTTACGAATGGCATCGGATACTCAAATTCGAGATTTAGTGGCACATGCGTATGCACATGCCCCTACGTTCAAACGTATTTTGGATGAAGCAGGCGTCACCCCAGACGCGATCCAAACCACCGCAGACCTTGCGAAAATTCCCGTCACGCCCAAAGATCGGCTGGTTGAATTTCAACAGAGTGATCCGCCTTTTGGGGGCTTGCTCACGGTTGACCCAACCACACTGCCACGTATCTATATTTCACCCGGCCCCATCTTTGATCCCCAACCTGCTCATGAAAACCCCGAAGCAGCGTTAGCGCCTTTTAAAGCGGTCGGCTTTGGCGCAGGGGATCGTGTCCTGAATACGTTCATGTATCATCTCACGCCCGCAGGATTATTACTGGATGAAGCCGCGCGCGCGTGTGGAGCAACCGTGATCCCGACAGGGCCGGGGAATACCGAATTACAAATCTTGATGATGACCTCTTTGGGCGCAACGGGCTACATCGGCACGCCGAGCTTCCTCGCCATCATCCTCGACAAAGCGGCTGAAATGGGCATCCCACAAGCCTCCATCCCGATTAAAAAGGCTTTATTCTCGGCTGAACCTTACACCCCATCCCAACGGGCACGTTTTGAAGGGGAATACGGCATGGCGACGACATCCGCCTACGGCACGGCTGATCTGGGCTTTTTGGCTTACACCCCACCCGGCGAAGAAGGCTTCTTGGTCATGGATAGCATCCATCTCGAATTGGTTGACCCCGCAACGGGTGAAGCGGTTGAAGGGGGCACACCCGGCGAAATCGTCATCACCACGCTGAATAAAGCCTATCCACTCATTCGCTTTGGAACAGGAGATATGGGGCTTTTCTTAGGCGATCAACTTCGCTTGGTCGGGCGAATTGGCGATGCCATCAAAGTGCGAGGCATGTTCTTGCACCCGAACCAGATCATGGCAGCGACAGGACGCATCCCCCAAATTCGACATGCGCAGGCGGTCATCACCCGCGACAATAACCGCGATATCGTCCATGTGAATGTGGAGTTACATCCCGACGCAAACGCTGAAGGGGTCGTTGATGCGGTACAACAAAGCCTGCACCTGATCGCACGGTTACGGGTGGACGCGGTGAATCTCGTTGAAAAAGGGATGGTTGACCCCGCTCAACGCATGATTCGCGATGACCGTACTTGGGATTAATTGGATGTTGACTTGGATTGCTGAACTCCCTACTATAATCGAGGTACATTTGTTCTAAAACCGTCTTTTGTGTAGCCAAAAACCCGCTTTTCGGGATGCGCTCTCATCGCACCTCATGCACAATAAAAATATCTGATCACGCGCTCCATAGAAACTTTAGAGCGCGTGTTTGGGTATGGGCGGAATTTATAATGCATTACAGTAGAGGGGACTAACATCTTGAAGAAGTGGGCAGCATTTTGGCTAGTGGGACTCATCTGGGGATCATCGTTTCTTCTGATCCGCATCGGCGTGGAAGAAATGAGTCCGTTCCAAGTCGTTTTTATTCGTACAGCAATTGCAGCTATTGGCTTTAATATCCTGCTCTTTTTACAAGGCAAACGCTTGCCCTTTAGCCTATCCAAAGCATGGCCGTTGATCTTATTGGGCCTGTTCAATACGACTGTGCCCTTTGTTTTAATCACATGGGGTGAAATCACCGTTGAAAGTGGGCTTGCCAGCGTCTTACAAGCGACCGCTGCCCTCTTTGGTTTGGTGATCGCGCATTTCACGCTTGCCGATGAAAAGATCAATGCTCAGCGGTTGGTCGGTTTGATCGTGGGCTTTTTAGGCGTGATCATCCTTTCAAGCAAAAGCTGGGGGGAAGATGGCATTAGCGGGTCACTCGCAGGTCAGCTTGCGATTGTCGTGGCATCCTTTTTCTACGCTATCATGACAGTGTACAGTAAGAAGACACTGCAAAAGGGCTATGACCCGATGATCGTCGCCGGTGGCGCACAGACGTTTGCAGCCATCAGTTCCGGTATTGGGATGATCGTCGCACCGCTGTTAGGTGGACAACCTGCAACCCCATTGGCAGAACTTGACCAATCGATCCTGCTGGCGGTTTTTGGTTTAGGCTTTGTGAATACGTTCATCGCCTATATCTTGTTCTATTGGATGATTGGACAACTCGGGGCGGCACGCTCGACGATGGTCACCTATATCGTTCCCGCTGTGGGGTTAATCCTCGGGACTATCATCTTGGATGAACCGTTGTACTGGCAGTTGTTGGTTGGGGCAGGGCTGATCTTCCTCGGAATCGCTGTGGTCAACTTAAAGATATTCAACCGCTCCAGCGTCAAAGCTACTTAAAGACTTACAAACATAGGTTGATGTAAATCGTCCTATCAGCTCAGCATGGCATCAAAGGCGGACAGCGTATGTCCGCTTTTTGATTGTCTATGTATCAGTAACACAGACACAGGGTAGGGGGAAACAAAAAACGCGCTAGTGTGCGCGTTCTTTTGTGTGTTTCGTGTTTGGGTATCGGTTGTCGAAGGATATGATGACGAGAACGGGGTGTCGGTTTCACACTCAGTCTTGTTAAAGGAAATTTTGA
>CAKQCB010000006.1 GCA_934216615.1 uncultured Anaerolineae bacterium
GTTGGTTTGTTCACGTAGATTCCCGCACAAGAACACTTCGGCCGGAATGGCAGGGATGATGATTTCAGGTTCAACCACCGCGCTATCATTGTCGCGCACGGTGATGTTATGGGTGAGCGACAGCCCGCCATAATTTGCATCGGTGCTGGTGACACTGACAGACACAACACAGGGATGCACCCCTTCGATGAGCGTATCGTTGACAGCGGTGACGAGGGTTTGTTGGGCGATGTTCCATGGCGAGACGCCTGCACCGTTGGTGAAGGTGAGCGTTGCAGGCGCGAGTGTGCACTGTGCATCGGGCGTGAAGTTGATCGTGACGTCGGCAGTGGGTTCGGTGAATAACTCGACATTCATGCTCAACCCGGGCTGGCCTTCGGTCACGGTGATGGGGGTGAGCAGTATCCCCGCGGTATCGTTGTCCACGACATCCGCGTTATGAGCAGTTGACGCAAGCACATAATTCGTGTCGATGCTGGATGCGCTGTAAGTGATGACGCAGGTATGCGCCCCTTCGCTCAGGGCATCATCCACCGCCATAACCGTCACGGATTGAACCGTGTTCCAGTTGCCATTGGTGAAGGTGAGCATTGCAGGCGTGAGTGTACACTGTGCATCGGGCGTGAAGTTGATCGTGACATCGCTGGTGGGTTGGCTGGTCAAGACGACATCCATGCCAACACCTGCTTGCCCTTCGGTCACCGTGATGCTTGACAAAGTGATGCCTACGATGTCGTCGTCCGTCACATCGACATTATGAGCGGTTGACCCAAGCACATAATTCGTGTCAGCGCTGGATGTGCTGTAAGTGATGACGCAGGTATGCGCTCCTTCGCTCAGGGCATCATCCACCGCTGTAACCGTCACGGATTGAACTATGTTCCAATTTACATTGGTGAAGGTGAGCGTTGGAGGCACGAGTGTACACTGTGTATCGGGCGTGAGGGTGATCGTGACATCGCTGGTGGGTTGGCTGGTCAAGACGACATCCATGCCAACGCCTGCTTGTCCTTCGGTTACCGTGATGCTCGACAACGAGATGCTTGCGGTGTCGTCGTCCACGACATCCACGTTATGAGCAGTTGACCCAAGTACATAATTTGTGTCGGCGCTAGATGCGCTGTAGGTGATGACGCAGGTATGCGCCCCTTCGCTCAGGGCATCATCCACCGCTATAACCGTCACGGATTGAACTATGTTCCAATTTGCATTGGTGAAGGTGAGTGTTGGAGGCACGAGTGTACACTGTGCATCGGGCGTGAGGGTGATCGTGACATCGCTGGTGGGTTGGCTGGTCAAGACAATATCCATGCTAACGCCTGCTTGTCCTTCGGTTACCGTGATGCTCGACAACGAGATGCTTGCGGTGTCGTCGTCCGTCACAGTAGCCGTTACATCTGCTACATTCACCGCAGTGAGATTATTGTAGTTGGTATCGGCACTGAGTGGGTCGCCTGTGGTAATGGCACAGGAATGTACGCCTTCGTCAATGTTATCGTCTACCGCTTCGACTGTGATG
Source organism: uncultured Anaerolineae bacterium (assembly GCA_934216615.1). Classification (GTDB taxonomy): domain Bacteria; phylum Chloroflexota; class Anaerolineae; order Aggregatilineales; family Phototrophicaceae; genus Flexifilum. Next base: position 1,520 of record CAKQCB010000006.1, read on the forward strand.
TTGATAGCTGTACTGGTGCCACTGGGTAAGGTCACTGTCAGTGTGGTTGAAGGGAGAGGGTTGGCGACGCTGGAAAGTAGGCATTGTCCATCGGTTGTCACCAGAATATCGACGGTTGCAACGGTGTTCGTGGTGCTTGCAAGGCTAAAGGTTGCTGTTGTGCCACTCTCGGTAATAGCAATCGTGGTTGGCGTCACGGTGATACCCGCGACATCGTCGTTGATGATCGTGCCAGTGCCGGTATCCGAGCGCACAAAATTTGCCTGCCCAAGGGTTGTACCCGAAATCGCGCCAAACGCTGCGATAAAGGTTTCATTCGCCTCGATATTCCGATCCCCATGGATCGTGACAGGGATTGTGCGTATTTCGCCTGCTGTGCCTGTAAATGTGAGTGATGAGCCTGTGGCTGTGTAATCGTTATTGGCAATCGTTGCGGTGCCGTCCGTCAGATTGTAAGCGACGGTGAAACCGCCTTGCACCGCTGCGCTGCTGGTTACCGTAAAATTGAGCGTGCTGGTTCCGGTGTTCCCTTCAATGATGCTGCTGTCGCTCAAGGTCAACGTGGTCGTATCATCATTCTGAATTGTATGGACATGAGTTTGTGTGGCTATTCCTAAGCCAGCGGAAGGCGCAGATAATGTGAGAACGACCGTTTCATCATTTTCTACAACGGTATCGTTATTTACGCTAAAGCCGCTGCCAACAGAGATCAAACTGTTGTGGGCAGTGCCAGCAGGAATGGTGATTATGCCGCCTAGCGTATAGTCGGCTGTAGTAGCGGTTCCGCCCGTCACGCCAACGTTTACCGTCGCCGCCGCAGAAGTCGGACTCCCATTGCTCGTCGTTATGCGCAGGACATTGCCGATGCCGACGGATTCACTGGCACTACTGGACGCGCTGTCAAAAGCGACGATGGTTTGAGGCACACTCAGCGTAGGTGAATTCGTAGAACCCGTGGCGTAATTGTTTAATCCGCCACCTGTACCGTTTGAGCCATTGCGTGCGCCAGTGGCTGTGCCATAAGCGCCGGGAACATCATTATTCGATCCATTTTCATCTGGCAACGAGGTATAATTTATCAGCGAAGCACTGCTCACCCATGAATCAAGCGGTTGAACCGTGTTATTCACGGTCATGTTAACCTGTACACTCAGGGTTGCCCCTGGATTGAGGCAAGGGATAGTGACAGTCACAGGATTTAAGCTAGCACCGAGGGTAACGCCACCACAAGTAGTGGCACCTGATATCGAATAGGTGCCATTGGTTTCATAGATATACGTCAAGGGGAAGATGATCTCTAGAACAATATTGTAGGCAGGTGCGTTGCCTGAATTGGTGAACGTTACACGATAATTATAGGTGTCACCAGCGCCAGCAGAAGGGTATGCGCTTGCGATCAGACCTACAGGGTTATTGATCGTATAGGAGGCAACACTCAGATTGGGTTCAATAATGGTGACAACTACGCTGCCAGAAGTGGTGGTCAGGATGCTATTAATCCTCAGTTGACCGTTCACACTGAGCGTAGTGCCCGATTGATTAGTGAGTACGTTGTTGACAATGGCCTTGAACTCAATAGTAATCGTCTCAGCATTGGCATCTACATCGGTATTATTGAGGTTCCCAAAATTAAAGGAGACCGCCGCACCCGATAAGGCACCACCGCTCACGGTCATGGGTGCGCTCCAACCGTTATCATTGGTGTATGCTGAAGTTGCAGAAGACAACACATATTGTAAGCCCGCCGGTAAATTGGCGGCAATGACCACGTTGGCACTTGCGCCTTCTGGGACTTCATAAACCAGACGGTAAGTGATTACTTCGCCAATCATCACATTATTTGCGCTCCAAAAGTCTGATTCTGAAGTGTTCAGCAGCATCAGCGTTAAATCATTAGGGGCGGCAAAAGTGGCTGGAATAAAAAGGGAGTTGACTAAAACCACGAGGAATACGATGAATCCTCGTTGCCATAATCGCTTGCTAAACCACCCTGAAGAGAGAAGCAAGGGAGTCATAATTCCTCAAATGCGTCTAAGCATTTTGTTCAATTGAGTAAAAACTGCCGAATTGATCAAGTATAATGTAATATGACGATCAGAAATCATTCAGATTTGTCAGCATCGATATGCACAGAATAAGTTCTGAGAACTTCTAAATATCTTCCTCAAAGCTGGGCGATGTTCCGATTTAGAATTCTCCCCGCTTCTCACGTTTTATTGTAGTCGTTTACGTATAGCTTTTAGGGTCGATAGAGGTGATGTTCAGCGCGCCGTTGCGGGGGATGGGGCGGCGCGTGATCTTGCTCACAATGAAGCGACCAATTCCTTTGAGAAGCGTGGTGCGATCCAGCACATTGATTTTTAGGCCTGTTTTCCCATCGGTGGCAGATGAAGCCAACCAGAGGATACGCTCAGCGGGAACTTCAGGTGGGTTCGCCCACATCTGAATGACCGTGCTAAAAGGCACTAGATTTTTTTCATACCCTGTAATCGCGTCGATTTTACGAAGCAAATCGGTATCCACCAGCCCGGGATTGAACGTGTGAATCCCGATTCCGTTCTCTTTGTTTTCCTTTGCCAATGCCAAGGTAAATGCGCGCCCCCATGTCTTTGATGAGGCGTAAGCGTTCTGGAACGGCACAGGGCGGTCATCCCCACGCCCGAGCACGTTGATCAGCTTTCCACTGTGCTGAGGGATAAAATGATCGAGCGCGACGACTGAACCGTAATACGTACCCAGAATGTTCGTCTGGACGACTTGCTCAAAACGCTCTACAGGGTTTGCAGCCGTTGGCCCATAGATGCTGGCAACGCCCGCATTGTTGATCCAAATGTCGATTTTGCCGAAGGTTTGTTTTGTAAACTCGCCGAGCGCTCGTACCTCATCGAATTTGCCTACATCACAAGGAAAGCCTGCGACCTGATACCCTTTGGCAGTCAGCGTCGCAACATTTTCACGAAGCATATTTTCGCTTCGTGCGGTGAGGACAACGGATGCCCCTTCACGGGCAAAAACTTCAGCAATGGCCAAGCCTAACCCTCGGCTTGCCCCAGTAACAACAGCCACTTTTCCATCTAATTGCCCCATGATTTATCTCCAGTGTCAGACCGACTGTATCCATTTGCCAAGCGCCTGTGATGTTTCAGAAAACTACTGTGATCTGTATTTTACACCCTAGACATCATGCTTGTACAAGCGGATGGTTACACCCAAGATTTCTTTATTTTTCTTTGTACCATGTTAAATTATGCTAGGAATGTGATTCGTTAAAAAGCGGATGGATCATAGCTCATAAATGGTTTTGGGGATTCTATTTTTAAGGCCATTATTTAGCGAAAGTATGGTGACATCATTAAGATATCTCATGAAGATATCTCATGCTTGTGGAGAGTAGTCTGAACGACTTTAAAAGACTAATTAGGTGAAGTTTGTCTGAATTAATAGCTAAATGATTTAAGAGCATTTCCGTGTTTAGGAGTTTATATGATGGTGATTTCAGTTGAAGATTATGAAAAAGCATTGCGAGGGATACCAATAAATGATCTTCAATACAATATACTGAACATTATTTACTGGAGTTCAAATCATTCTTCAACGGCGAAAATTATAGCAAATTTATTGGGTAAAGAATCATATGCACCAATCAATCTGCAATATGGGAAACTTGGACATGAAATTGCTCAGTTTTTAAGAATTGAAGATCAAATTCCTCTTTCTACTTTACGTGGAAGGCCAGAATGGTGGTATGTTTTATCTAAAGGGGAAGATAGCAATCAAGGGTTTGTGTGGACATTATGGCCTAACTTAGTTATAGCACTAGAGAACGTAAATCTCATAGATGAATTTAAACAAGCGGAGAAGATCATATTATATAGTCCAATTTATGAAGGTAAAGTAAGTAGCAGCATAGTTAATCGATATGAACGTGATCCTCTGGCTCGGCGTCTTTGCATTGAAAATTATGGGCCTTGCTGCAATGTTTGCGATCTCGATTTAAGTGAAATTTATGGGGAAATTGGGCTTGGGTATATCCATGTTCATCACCTAACACCACTTGCAAATATTAAAGAAAACCATGAGATTGATCCCGTCAAAGATTTACGCCCAGTTTGCCCAAATTGTCATGCAATGCTTCACCGTAAAGAACCACCCTATACTATTGAAGAGTTAATGGAAATTCTTCAACAACAACGCAATAAACTTTCATAAAATAAGTAAGTTCGATTGTTTTAACAACAAAACAGATATCTCAACGCATCCCTTCTTCTACGCTTTTCATACGCCTAAAATACGATCCCGATGAGGCCTGATCAAACTCAAAACGCGATCACGTTTATCGACGCGATATGGAATATCTTCTTTTATGCCTTACGAGGGCATCCATAATTTTACGTTCTTAGGGGGGAAGTGGTCAGTGGGTTTTCCCTAGAGAATTCGAGCTGATTGAATTTCCTGTAGCTATGGGATAATACGCTTACGAGAGAATGATCATATGAAGTTCATTTGCCGTTCTGACATCTAGGATGAAATTTATGACACGCTTGCAGGGATTTTCTTTCGCTGTACAGGAAAAGATTGGGTTCTATGTTTATTTATTGAGAGACCCTGAAACACAGCAGGTATTCTATGTTGGCAAAGGGAAGGGTAACCGCGTATTCGATCATGCCAATGCGGCGATAAATGACCCTATACCTGCAGAAAAACTGGACCGTATTCGCGCTATTCATGACAAGGGATTCACCGTTCAATATGATATTTTACGTCATGGATTGACGGAAAAAGAGGCCTTTGAGGTTGAAGCTGCCCTCATTGATTATCTCGGAGTTGAGAATCTGACGAATCAAGTACAAGGTCATGGTTTCGATGATCGAGGGCTGATGAGTGCCTCTGAAATCATGATAAAGTACGACGCTCAGCCAGCGGTCATCACCGAACCTCTTATCCTCATCACCATCAATAAGCTCTATCGTAGAGATATGAGTACTGATGAATTATATGAAGCCACACGAGGGGATTGGGTGATTGGCGAACGGCGGAATGAAGTACGCTATGCGCTTGCTGTTTATCACGGGGTTATTCGCCAAGCCTATAAAATTGAGCGCTGGTTTCCGGTAACGCTTGAGCCTGAATCGCATCAAAAGAGGTCTAATCGCTGGCGTTTTGAGGGCGTGGTTGCTTCTGAGCTTCAAAAGTATCTCAGTCAAAGCACCGTAAACTATGTCTCTATAGGTTCGCAAAACCCGATTCGCTACGTGAATTGCCCGTAAAAATAAAAGGACGCTCATATGAGAGCGTCCCTTTTTGTGGATAGATAGAAACGAAATCTTAGATCAGCAAGCCCCTGTTGTATTCAAGTAGTTTTCGCTGACCCAGCCTTGCCCATCCAGATAGATCACGCGATACCAACCAGAGAGATATTCCGTCGCCACCAGCGTCAGGTCAAATGGTAGCATCGTGATGACGTTGGCATCGCTGGAGGTATCCGGCGTGGTACGTAAGCGCACGGCGAATGTGGTGGTCACTTGGCACGCACCTTGAGCCAGTATCGTGCTGGACGTGAGGGCAGGGGGTAAGGTCGATGCTGTGCTGACCAGCACCACTTTCCCCGCATTCGGCACGCTGACGCAGGCATATCCTGATGGACTGTTCGCTTGTGTGGGCAGTTGAACGGGGGGCGGGTTGCCTGCCACTGAAGACAAGAAGTAAATGCTTCCCGACCCTACAAAACAGATTTGAGCGGGGCGCAAGAACGGCACGACAGAATTGCCACTTGGCAACAACCCGTACACATCCACAGCGTGGACCACGCCTTGCGCAAGAATCGAGGCGTTGCCGATTTGCGCTGAACTGCGCAGGAATTCCCCGCGCAAGGTGATGACGGTGCAGTAAGTGTTGCCGTATGTGCCGTTCAACTCGACATTGCCGATATCGCCACTGCCAGTCATCGCGCCGTTGGTTTGTTCACGTAGATTCCCGCACAAGAACACTTCGGCCGGAATGGCAGGGATGATGATTTCAGGTTCAACCATCACACTATCATTGTCGCGCATGGTGATGTTATGGGTGAGCGACAGCCCGCCATAATTTGCATCGGTGCTGGTGACGCTGACAGACACAACACAGGAATGCACCCCTTCGATGAGTGTATCGTTGACTGCGGTGACGAGGGTTTGTTGGGCGATGTTCCATGGCGAGAGACCTGCACCGTTGGTGAAGGTGAGCGTTGCAGGCGCGAGTGTACACTGTGCGTCGGGCGTGAAGTTGATCGTGACGTCGGCAGTGGGTTCGGTGAATAACTCGACATTCATGTTCAACCCGGGCTGGCCTTCGGTCACGGTGATGCTCGACAACGAAATGCCTGCGGTGTCGTTGTCCACGACATCCGCGTTATGAGCAGTTGACGCAAGCACATAATTCGTGTCGATGCTGGATGCGCTGTAAGTGATGACGCAGGTATGCGCTCCTTCGCTCAGGGCATCATCCACCGCTGTAACCGTCACGGATTGAACCGTGTTCCAGTTGCCATTGGTGAAGGTGAGCGTTGCAGGCGCGAGTGTACACTGTGCGTCGGGCGTGAAGTTGATCGTCACGTCGCTGGTGGGTTGGCTGGTCAAGACAACATCCATGCCAACGCCTGCTTGCCCTTCGGTCACGGTGATGCTTGACAACGAGATGCCTGCGGTGTCGTTGTCGGTCACGTTGAGGGGCACATTCGGCGGGTTCGAGAGACTGCTGTATTCAGAAGCGGTACTCATAAGGTTGTATTGAGTCATTACTGCACAGGGTTGTGTGCCATCGGCAATCAGGTCATCTACCGCACTTATGGTGATCACCTGATTTGTGTTCCAGTTGCCCGCGTTGAAGGTGAAAGTGGATGGGGATACGACACATTCGGTGGTGTCGATGCTCATAAAATCAAGCATGACCGTTCCGTTAGGTTCGGATAACAGCCGAATAGTGAAAGTGGTGGTTCCCACAGGCTCGGCAATGCTGGACGCAGTTGCGGTGGTATCCACAACGTAGCCAGAAGTATCATCATTGTTGATCGTCCCTACACCTTGCCCATCGAGCACGCTTGCCCCCGTGACATTGGTGACATTGACGAAGAAATTTTCGTTCAACTCTACTTTGCTATCGCCATTGATTGTGATATTGAAGTTGTAGGTACTGCTTCCTGCTGGAATTGTTTGTCCCGTCAGCGACTGCGCCACATAATCATTGTCCGCGGTGGTGGCTGTGCCATCTGCAGTGGCAATGTCAAACGTGACACCCCCCGCGGAAGCAGGCGCGGAAAGACTGACGATAAACGTCATGAGAGAGGTGCCTGCATTGCCTTCGGTGACGCTGACATCGTTAATCGATAGAGCAGGAAGGGTATCATCATTGATGATCGTGCCTGTTGCGGTATCTGTGATGTTGACGGCAGCGTTCGAGACGGTATTGAGCGAGACGGTAAAAGTCTCATTGGGTTCAATAGCTGTATCACCGTTGATCGTCACCGTGAACGTTTCTGTTTCGCTCGCTGTTCCTGCGAAAGTGAGGGTGCCTGTGGATGCGACATAGTCACTATCTGCGGTGGTGGCTGTGCCGTCTGCCGTGGCATAGTTGACGGTGAACCCGCCTTGAACCGCGTTATTCAGCGTGGCTGTAAATGTCATGGTGGACGTGCCCGCGTTCCCTTCGACGAGTGACACATCTCCAAGGGTTACGGTGGCAGTATCATCATTGTTGATCGTCCCTACACCTTGCCCATCGAGCACGCTTGCCCCCGTGACATTGGTGACATTGACGAAGAAATTTTCGTTCAACTCTACTTTGCTATCGCCATTGATTGTGATATTGAAGTTGTAGGTACTGCTTCCTGCTGGAATTGTTTGTCCCGTCAGCGACTGCGCCACATAATCATTGTCCGCGGTGGTGGCTGTGCCATCTGCAGTGGCAATGTCAAACGTGACACCCCCCGCGGAAGCAGGCGCGGAAAGACTGACGATAAACGTCATGAGAGAGGTGCCTGCATTGCCTTCGGTGACGCTGACATCGTTAATCGATAGAGCAGGAAGGGTATCATCATTGATGATCGTGCCTGTTGCGGTATCTGTGATGTTGACGGCAGCGTTCGAGACGGTATTGAGCGAGACGGTAAAAGTCTCATTGGGTTCAATAGCTGTATCACCGTTGATCGTCACCGTGAACGTTTCTGTTTCGCTCGCTGTTCCTGCGAAAGTGAGGGTGCCTGTGGATGCGACATAGTCACTATCTGCGGTGGTGGCTGTGCCGTCTGCCGTGGCATAGTTGACGGTGAACCCGCCTTGAACCGCGTTATTCAGCGTGGCTGTAAATGTCATGGTGGATGTGCCCGCGTTCCCTTCGGCTTGCGACACATCCGCAAGGGTTACAGAGGCAATATCATCATTGTTGATCGTACCTGTTGCGGTATCCGTGATATTGATGGCAGTGTTCGAGACGGTATTGAGCGAGACGGTAAAGGTCTCGTTCGCTTCAACTTTTGTATCGCCGTTAATCGTCACAATGAATGTGCGTGTTTCGCCTGCTGTTCCCGTAAAGGGGAGGGTACCGGTTGTCGCCACATAATCGTTATCTGCAGTGGTGGCTGTGCCGTCTGCCGTGGCATAGTTGACGGTGAACCCACCCTGAACCGTGTTATTCAGCGTGACCGTGAAGATCATGGTGGATGTGCCAGCGTTCCCTTCGGCTTGCGACATATCTGCAATCGTTAAGGCGGCGGTGTCATCATTGTTGATCGTGCCTGTTGCGGTATCCGTGATGGTGACGGCAGTGTTCGAGACGGTATTGAGCGAGACGGTAAAGGTCTCGTTTGCTTCGACTTTCGTATCGCCGTTAATCGTTACGGTGAACGTTTCTGTTTCGCCTGCGGTTCCTGCGAAAGTGAGGGTGCCTGTGGATGCGACATAGTCATTATCCGCGGTGTTGGCTGTGCCGTTTGCTGTAGCATAGTTAACGGTGAACCCACCTTGAACCGTGTTACTCAGCGTGACCGTGAAGGTCATTATGGATGTGCCCGCGTTTCCTTCGGTGAGTGATACATCCGCAATCGTTAGGGCGGCGGTATCATCATTGATGATCGTACCTATCGCGGTACCCGTAATGTTGAGTGATCCAGCAGGTATCGTCCCAATGGCCGAAGGAAATGACACTCGAAAAGTTTCGTTACCCTCGGTTTTGGTATCTCCATGAATGATGACATTGATTAAATGGGTTTCGCTCGCATTGCCTAGAAAAGTCAACATGCCCGAACTGGCTGTGTAGTCACTGTCGGCAGTGGACGCAAGGATGTCCGTCGTGGTGTAGTTCAAGGTGAACCCACCCTGAACAGGGTTATTAAGGAACACCATAAACGACATGTTTGAGGTGCCTGAATTCCCCTCTGCCTGGGCAACATCTACCATCATCACGGTAGCATTATCATCATTGCTGATGGTATGGGTCATGGTCGTTTGTGCGCCCAGAATGGCCCCAATGGGTGATGAAAGGGCTAGTTGCAGGGTTTCGTTTGGCTCAACCATGAGTTCATTGGTGATGGTGATGCCACTGGCAACTGAGACAAGCGCGTTATCGGCAGTTCCAGCGGGAATGGTGATCGTTCCCGTCAAATTGTAATCTGCAAGGGTCGCAGTTCCCCCTGTGACTCCTACAGAAACGGTTGCGACTCTTGAGGTGGGTAAGCCATCGCTCGTGGCGACCCTTAACGCGTTTCCCATGCCGAGGCTTTCAGATATACTCGCGAGCGAGAAAGCAAACCGTACGGTAATCACTTGGGGAACGAAGGGGGATTCATGACTGCCCAGATCAACCTCCGTATTTTGAATACGAGAAGTGCCTGATTGGTCGAGTATCGCGCCCCCAGTGCTCGCATTATCCCCTGCATTGACTGCCGGACTAGCAGCGCTGGCAATAGGATAATATGCGGGGAAACCGGTTAACGGGCCGAGTTGAGGGTCAACCGCCAAATAATCCGTCCCTGCTGTTCCGCAGGGATGTGAAGGATCATCATTTTCAATGATATTGCTTAAGGATGGGCTGAAGGTGATTGTTCCTACGTAATGCACACAATCACTAGGTACATTATCGCTTAGAATCGAGTTGTATAAAAATGTATTCCCCTGCCCATTAATCGCTGCTGAGGCTCCTGCTTGCTGTATATGATTGTTGCGGATCGTCGAATTGATGATCTGTAGCGTTGTTCCTGCCCCAGAATAAATAGTGCCTATTGCGTTACCCGTAATCGTGTTTTCGGTGATGGTGCTGTTCGATAAGGTGAGTATACCTGAGGATAGATTTCCAATTGCACTTCCGGGTTGGGTGCTTCTATTGTGGCTGAATGTGCTTCGCTCAATCAAGACAGGTGAAGCACTACTGTTATAAAGCCCTCCACCACGTATCGCAAGATTATTTGTGAGCGTACTTTGTTGAATCATCAACTGGCCGGCATTATAGATCCCGCCACCATTACTGATTGAGATGGAGCCATTTCGAAGCATTATTTGATTGAGTGTCAAGATACCCTGATTTTCAATCATGCGAAATTCAGGAGCTGTTAAACCACGCTCAATCGTCCCATTGATTAGGGCGATATCGCTCGTAATCAACGGCAACGCTGTGTATGGTCCATAGGAAAGCATATAAGTAATGGTTGCCCCATTGAGATCAATCACATCCGCGCCGGGGCAATTAGTGCTATTGGCTTGGATGACTGCAGTATTAAGATCGTCGGGCGTTGTAATGCTTGCTGGGATATAGCCTGCGCAGGTACTGGCCGCATAAGTGGGTTTGGTAAAAGGACTAGCAAAAAATAAAATTGTAAAAAGTGGAACTAACCATAGTAAACGTTGAACGGTTTTCAATGGAACAACCTTTTAATAAGGTATAGGAATAAAAGCCTGATTAAGTATATATAGAAATGCGGGTTAGACAACTTTCTAAATCATATTTTCATCTACGTTTTGAAGGCACGTAACTTCAAAACCAGAATAGGAATTCGTCGGTTGCTAACCCTACACTTGCGCTTAAAAATGTGAGCTTAATCGGGTTTTCGGCCTACGGGTTCCGTTGTAAAACCAACTCTACAAGTAAACTGTAATCCGCTGTATCCAGAATATGAACTGTATCATCAATCAGTACCGCTAACAGACTGCCATCCGCGTTAAAATCGAGATCAAGTGCCGTTGTGGTGGTACTGTCGCCCAGATAGGTGGCAACCTGAGCCAGTGTTTGCGGCTCAAACACACGGACAACCGCATAAGGATCGCTTTCAGCCGTGACGATCATCCCGTTTGGGTCAAGATCAATCGCGTTGATGCGGTTGCTGGTGGGCGAATGTCCTTCGCGAATCACAGATTGATAATCGCTGTAGAATTCTGTTGTCTCTGTGCGCGTGTAGGTTCTGAGACTGCCCACGGCATCGCCAATGACGATGCGGTTGCCATCTTCGGTGAGCGCCAGCGCGGTGATGACTTCCGTGACGCGCCCATCTTCAAACCCGATCAGTTCACCTTCAGCATAATTGGCTCTGAATAAATAAGATCGTAGATCGGTGAGGGGTTGGGCAAGCGCAAGTTGAGAGCCATCCCCACTCATCGCGATTTCTATAAATTCAGGAAAGCCGCCGAAATTATATGGAGCGATATGAAGTGAAAATTCTCCACTGGGGAACGCATACGCCACAAACTGCCCACTGCTGTTGGTGATGAGCAAAGTTCCTTCTGCATTGAACTGAAGTTGGGAAACATGATCGAACCCACAACTGTTAGAAAAGTCGCGGATCATGAGCGAGATATCGTCTGCATCTAAGTCATATACAAAAACGCCAGAGCTGCTTTCCTCATCACAGGCTGCATTGGTATCCCGTAAGCTGACCGCAAGCAGGTGAGGATTCTCTGGTACAAATGCGAGCGACAGGACTGATGCCTCTGCAAAAAGTTGAGTTGGAGGTTGGAGCCAGTCGGACGTGTCGTAAATAAAAACGCCTTCGTCTGTCCCGACGGCGATGCGTGTGTCGTCACTATTCCACGAAATTTCGTGCGGGTTGGACAGTCCAATATAATCGGGCGTGGGGGTTGGGACAAGTTCAACAAGGTCGATCAAATATTCACCTTCTACGCCTTCGGCTGTCCACCCTTCGAGGTCACCTGCGGAAACCCGCCACCAGTGGATGCCGTCGGCACACACCGAACCTTCAAGGATGGTGAAGGGGGTGAGAGGTTGAATCTGCCCGACTTGAACGCCGTTGATGCTCGGCGTTTCGCGCACACGGCTAGGGGTGCTGGTCGTCAACCGTCCTTCACGTCCGATCATCAGACGGGGTTCCATGTCACAATCTACACTTTGGGCTGTTGTCACTGTCGCGGGCGGTTCTTCTTCATCGGCAATGACTTCTAAGAAATACCCGCTCTCGTCACCTTCCACTGTCCAGCCTTCTTGCCCCTCAACGCTGACATGCCACCAGCGATAGCCATCGCCACATGCTGCTTCACCAATAACATCAAATAGGCCACCGCCTTCAATTTGATACAACACTGTGCCGGACGTTGATGGGGTATTCCGAATGCGGTTCGCGCCACCGCTAGAAATTACACGTCCTTGTTGCCCAATCACCAGTGATAATGGGGTGGTGGACGGACAACCCGACGTTTCTTGTGCCTGTACCGTGTGTCGAGTGGAAGTTATTGCCAATAACAAGACAGCGAAAACGAGTGCGCGCATTGAATCACCTTTCTTTGCGGGCAAATCAAAATAGAATTGAGTAACCCTTGAGTTCAGTATACGTGTTTACGTCAGAATGGACATATTACAGGCACCCCCTTATTCCATGAGGACAATTTGAGAGAGAACCTATCCCTATACCCTTTCGCTTAAAAATCATCTTGCCTGCTGGATGAATCGCTTCCCTCTACAACTTTTCTTCGTCGGTTGTCGTACTGGGGGTATATTCCGCTCCAAGAGCAATCTGCCTATCAAGAGAGAAGTCACCATGAAAGCTATCACCTACACCGAATACGGAACAGCCGATGTACTACAATTTCGAGAAATAGAAAAACCCGTTCCCCAAGACAACGAAGTTTTGGTGAAGGTTTACGCCTCGTCCGCAAACCCGCTCGATTGGCGACTGATGCGTGCGACGCCGTTCCTCGCCCGTTTGGAGAATGGCTTATTTAAACCTAAAAACTCCCTGCTTGGTGCTGATGTCGCCGGACGCGTCGAAGCAGTAGGCAGTCGTGTTACACAGTTTCGCGTAGGCGATGAGGTATTTGGCGATAAATTCAAAACGGGCCTCGGTGCGTTTGCTGAATACATTTGCATGGGCGAAGATGCTCTGGTTTTGAAACCTGCCAACCTCTCATTTGAAGAAGCCGCCGCTGTGCCGATAGCCTCACTCACTGCCTTGCAAGCACTTCGAGATCATGGACAAATCCAAGCCGGACAAAAGGTACTGATCAACGGCGCTTCGGGCGGGGTGGGGACATTTGCGGTGCAAATTGCCAAGTCGTTCGGCGCTGAAGTCACGGGCGTGACCAGTACACGAAACTTAGATATGGTGCGCGCGCTTGGCGTGGATCATGTGATCGATTACACCCAAGAAGATTTCACCCAACGGGATGAGCAGTACGACTTGATCTTGTGTGCGGTGGGAAATCATTCCGTCGCAGATTATAAGCGTGTCCTCAAACCACAGGGGATATGCGTGATCGTGGGGTTCACCGCGTTATCTTTGACATTTCAGTACATGATCCTTGGGCAGTTTAACAAGAAACCCAACACAAAACGTGTGATCCTTATGGAGGCGGTGAAACCCAAAAAAGCCGACCTGACGTTTATGAAATCGCTTCTTGAGGCGGGCCAGGTAACCCCCGTGATTGATAGAAATTATCCACTCAGTGAAACAGCGGAAGCGCTTCGGTATCTTGAAACCGGACGTGCACGCGGTAAAGTAACCATCACTGTCGCAAAATAATTCGTGTCGTGGAAATGAACACAGCAGGCCTTAATTCAAAGGCCTGCTGTGTTCATTTAGAGATAGAATCGCTACGGAATCAACGCCATTAGTAAGTCGTTGTCGGTGATAGTGAGCGAGGACATCAGCGTATCGATCAGGGCGAGGTCAGGTGTGAACGCGCTTGTTGGTAGGGCGTTCAAGTTCGCCGAAAATTCATCCGTATACGCTCCATAAAGCGCATCGTCGCCTCGGTTCACAGGGTCGGGAATGGTTCCTTCTGGAATCGAGACGCCTCTTTGCTCGCCCGCAATAAAAAAGGCGAGATCATTTGTAAGACCACGATATAAATAGGTGAGGCTGTAATCAGGCTCAAACAGCACCCAATCTTGCGCAAAAAAGGTTAAATACCGTAGTCCCATTCCTTCATTGAAGGGCAAATAGATCGTTGCTCCCCCGAATAATGCGGCCACCCCACCGATGGGTGCTTGTGGCATCTGGTTGCGAGACGCATATTCTGCCAAGTCTGGTTGTTCGGTCAACAGCGTTTCGAGTGGCAGGTAGTCCCAATAAAGCTCACGTACTGTCTCACTGATCGCGTAAGGTAAAATTTGGATGTCGGCTAACGACTCCTCATCACTGTTGATGAACGATAACGTGACTGAACTGGGTTGTGCGCTCATCGTATTTCCAAAGAAACCGATGCGTTCTGCGAGCCATACCTGTTCAACATCCAACGACGCGGGGATTTCCATGTATAGCCCACCTTCATCAATCAGGTAGGAACCATCGTCCAAACGTTGACCGATTTCGCGGGGTTCAGGGCTTTCATAGGGAATCACGAAGGGTTCATCCTCATCGATGGGACGTTCTACCGTCCATCCCGTTTGTTCTAGGGTTCTCACTTCGACCCAAAGATAGCCCTCGGCACACGTGGATGAGGCATACATAACATTAAAAACTTCGCCTGCTGGAAGTGTCCCAAGGACAGCGCCAGAGGTAGACGGCTCTCCCCGTAGGCGATTCGACATCCCGGGTGTGACGACGCCATTCATCCCCCACTCAGTGAACTGCGTGTCGGGACATTCACTTCCGCGAGTTTGTGCCATCATCGGCGTGGTGGTGACCAAGAATACCCAAATGAAACTAAAAATAATGCGCATATCTCCCTCATCAGTGAACAACTAAGCTCATACAGATATGACCATGTTAGCTTGCTTTGCTAGAGCTTGCTCGACAAAACACGGGAAAGTTTATAAGCGACTGATACCCGCAGGGTGTCCGTCTATCTATAGGCGATAAACTCGCGCTCCTACTTTGAATATATGAAAAATTCATACTCTCTTCACTTGACGGCGAAATTTGCCTCCATTATTATACATACCATCCATACGGTATGTATAATTAAAGGAAACAGGATGGCTATTTCCCCACCGCCACAAAAAGAGCTTGTTAGCGCCCCGGGCTTTCCTATCGTCGGGAATATGATCGACTTTGCGCGCGATCCGATTAAGTTCATCTCCACTTTACAGCGCGAATACGGGGATGTGGTCGCGTTCTCATTGTTGGGCAATAAGAGCATCCTCGTCAGCGACCCCACAGAAATTGAGCGCATCCTGTTGGAAACAGGCAAGGATTTTGGGAAGTTTGCGCCGTCTTATGCCTTGCGGACTGTGTTGGGAAATGGGCTTGTCACCAGCGAAGGCGACTTTTGGCGTCGTCAGCGTAAGTTGATCGCTCCCGCCTTTCACCATCAATCCATCAAAAAGTACGCTGACCAAATGGTGAGCTACGGTCAAGACTTGGTCGAGACATGGCACGACGGCCTTCAGCGCGACATTCATCAAGATATGATGATGTTGACGCAGCGCATCATCATGAAAGTATTATTTGATGTCGATGTGGTTGATAATGCTAACGAAGCCAGCAAATCTTTTGACGCGATGATGCAAGGCTTGGGCGCAGAAATGAGCGGTTTAGATGCCCTTCTCCCTTCATTCATCACGACGTCTTCGCGCAAGCACATGATCGACGGGGTGAATTATATTAACGGCCTGTTGTTGGAAATCATCGAGAAGCGACGCACAGAGGGCAGTGAACAAGCTGACCTGCTCACCATGTTGATGGACGCGCGCGACGACAACAACCAGCCGATGACGACAGAACAACTCTTAGATGAAATTCGTTCGTTGTACTTAGCAGGGCATGAGACGACAGCGACGACGCTCTCTTGGACGTGGCTGCTCCTCTCGCAAAACCCCGAAGCGTATGCCAAGCTGGAAGCTGAAATCAAACAGGTTCTGGATGGGCGCGTGCCAACGGTAGAGGATGTTCCCAACCTCGTCTACTGCAACGCGGTGATCAAAGAATCTCTGCGATGCTACCCCGTCGCGTGGGTAACGCAGCGCACAGCGGTGGCAGATGTTGAAATTGGCGGTTTCCATGTTCCCAAAGGCACATTTATTTTCCTCAGTCCTTGGATCGTGCATCACGATGCACGCTGGTACGACCAAGCGGAAGCCTTCATGCCGGAACGCTGGCTTAAAGACAAAGCGGAACAACCCGCGCGCAAGAACTATATTCCCTTTGGCGGTGGGCCTCATATTTGTATCGGTAACGGCCTCGCGATGATGGAAAGTGTTTTATTGTTGGCGACGATTTTGCAGAAATATCATGTGGCCGTCGCGCCAGATCAGCAGATCGGTTTTGAATTGGCGGGGACGTTGCGACCCAAATACGGCGTGCATGTCACGTTGAAGGAACGTTCCCTATAATGAACGGCTGATGTTCGTCATTTTTACGCACTCTTGATCCTGATATCTCGCGCCTTCACAGACGGATGCGAGATGTCAGGGTATCTTATTAGAACACGCTCGCCAACAGCAGTGAATGAACTGCTTGCCATGAAATAAAAAACTCATTTATCATGTGTGTATTCCAACGATGAATTGGAGTGATGGGGATGCGCAGGAAAAAAGAAGATGCAATGCAAACCCGTGAAACGGTGTTGAAAGCCTCTGCCACAGTGATTGCTCAACAAGGCACAGGCGCTTTCACCCTTGATGCGGTTGCGCGTGAAGCCGGCCTGACCAAAGGCGGTGTCTTGCATCATTTTCCTTCTAAAGAGGCGTTGATTAACGGCTTGATTGATCAAGTGATCGCAGTGTTCAATTCAAGGTTGGAAGAAGAACTGCTCGCTGAACCGCCCGAAGCACATGGGCGTTGGCTTCGCGCCTATCTGCGTACCGTGTTTTCCGTCCATTATGATGTGAATAACTTGATTCCCACGCTGGCCGCCGCTGTCGCTTCAGATCATCACACGTTGAACCGTCTGCGACAATTATTTGCTGTCAGCCAACAGGCCGCCATTGACGATGGCATTGACCCCGTAGAGGCGACGGTGGTGCGTTTAGCTATCGAAGGGGTGGTCTTCACCCGCGCCTTAAGCGTCGATGTCTTAGATGAAGCGATGAGCCAGAACGTTTTTAACAAGTTGTTTCAATTGACGATAAAGAACGAATCTCCATAATTGAATAACCGCTTATACTGATTCCTAGTTGAGTAACATTTTAAACTGAATAGGAAACAGCGTATGAGAGAGCAACACCCCCTTTTTATAAAGTACCCGCTCGACAAAGAAATTCAACTTGGTGAGGAAACCCTTTCAAGCCCGTATCATATTTATAATGGGTCGATCTTCTTCATCGGCGGGCGTGCCAATGCGCAGGTTGCCAATGACCTGTTACAAGATGAACGCCTCACCCCCATACTTGATACGGATGGAAATGCTTTGATGGCCGTGTGGGTGTGCGACTTTACCGAGGCGAATCTTGGCCCTCACCATGAACTTCAAATTTCATTGTTTGCGTCCTTTAGATCACAACCGCCTGTGAAAACACACCCGTTTGCCATTTATCGCCTGCTCACCCTCAACCCTGACGCGATGATGGTCTGTCATGGGTTATGGAACAGTACGGAACGGGTCGTGCGTTACAACCGAGAACATCTAGGGTTAGATGCGCACCTTTCAAAAAGTCACATCGCCACCCATGCCCCTCATCAGTGGCGCTTTGAAGTCGAAGATGCCAACACATCTCGCTCGTTGATTCAGGGGGATGTCATCCTGCCTGAACGCCAGCCGAGCGCCACTTTAAGCATGATGTCGAAGCTGTTGGGCTTGCGTGGGTTGATACGAACGATCCGCGCGCCGTTCATCCATGTGCCGGTGGTGAATACTCAAAGCGCGTATGCGACGGATAACCGCGTGGCGCATACGTATACCCGTGCTGATTCACAGCGTATCTTCACCGTGAATGATGGGGTGCGCGTCACGCTCCAAGACCCTAAGTATGCCCCCCTTCAGTTTCAGCCGGACTTCGTGCAGTTTAGTGACGGCGTCCGCTTTGTTTATCTACGCCCCGAATAGTCAAGTCAATCTGGCGCTTGCAAGGGTGAGCGCCAGATTCAACCTCAAATGAAACCTCAAAACGCGATATCATAAAAAAAGAATATTTTAAAAAATTTGCTTGTAAGAAAGGTTCATGATGCCAGCGAAAAAAGAATTATCATCAGAACAAGATGGGGATTTTGTGAAAGTGTTACAGGAACGGTTTGAGAAAAATATCAAACGGCATCGCGGTATTAAATGGGCGGATGTTAAAGCGCGGTTGGACGCAAACCCTGAAAAATTATGGTCATTGAACGAAATGGAAACCAGCGGTGGCGAACCGGACGTGGTGGGGTTTGATCAAAAGACGGGTGAATATATTTTTTATGATTGTTCGGCCGAAAGCCCCAGCGGACGCCGTAGCATTTGTTATGATGGTAAGGGACAAGCCGCGCGCGAGAAAAAGGGGATACACCTTAACGGGAACGCTGTTGAGATGGCAAAGGCGATGGGGATCGAAATTCTCAACGATGACGAATACCGCGCCTTACAAAAACTGGGCGACTTCGATACCAAAACCTCCAGTTGGGTCAAGACTCCTGACGAGATACGCGAGTTAGGCGGGGCGATCTTCATGGATAAGCGCTACAAGACCGTGTTTTTGTACCACAACGGCGCAGAATCATTTTACAGCGCGCGCGGTTTTCGCGGGTCGCTTCGCGTATAGAAGGGCTGACACAGGGCTAGGGATATCGTGTTTCCCTGTTATCATCAAGCACCTTTGCCTTTCATCTAAGGACGTTGTTGATCATGACCACCATTCTGATTGCATCCTACCTTGAACCTGAGTATGTGATGCAGATCAAAACTACTTTCCCTGCGATCACGGTAATTTACCGCCCAGATTTAATGGGCAAACCGCGTTACCTTGCCGACCATACCGCCCCTGTAGAACGCACGCCCGAACAAGAAGGGGAATGGCAGACGCTCTTAGCGCAAGCCGACATCTTGTTTGACTTTGACCATTCGCATCATCAAGACCTGCCGGAATTAGCGCCTAACCTGAAATGGATTCAAGCCACCAGCTCCGGTATTGGCAAGTTGGTCGAACGGGTGAAATATGCCGAACGAACCGATTGGGTCTTCACAACCGCCAGCGGGATTCATGCCCGTCCACTCGCGGAATTTGTCGTGTTTTCGATGCTGTATTTCGCGAAAGATTTTAGTTATCTTGCGCGGGAAAAGGCGGCGCAACAGTGGCACGCCTATTGTGGCGAAGAATTGAGCGGGCGCACGATCAGCATCATCGGGCTAGGCAAGATTGGCCGTGAAGTGGCGAAGTTTGCCAAAATGTTTGATATGCGCGTGATCGCTTCACGACGTGACTTATCACAGACCGTTCCTGAAGTCGATGCGCTGTACCCCATCACGGATATGCCCGCGCTCCTCCAAAACGCCGATTATGTGGTGCTCATCACCCCGCATACCCACGAGACCGAAGGCTTAATTGGCGAAGCGGAATTGGCGATGCTTCCCGAACGGGCAGTATTAATCAATATCGCGCGGGGCGCGGTGGTTGATCAAGTCGCGTTGGTGCACGCACTCGAAAATAAAAAAATACGCGGGGCGGCGCTGGATGTTTTTGCAGTCGAACCGCTTCCGCCCGGTGACCCGTTATGGACGATGGAGAATGTCCTCATCAGTCCACACTCGGCCAGTACGGTAGGCAGTGAAAACCGTAAGCTGACGGAATTGTTCATCGACAATATTCGGCGCTATTTAGCGGGCGAACCGATGGTGAACGTCCTTGATGTCGAACGGCAGTATTAAAATCTGAGGTGTTTCCAAAGGATCATTCACTTGTATAGGAATGATCCTTTGGTGAATATTACGCTTGTGAGGCGAGGTAACGCAGTTTGTCAGGGTTGCGGATGCTGTGAATCGCCCGAATACGACCGTCTGCCATTTCCAGCACAAACACCCCTTCAATGACACCATCTTGACGCAGGACAAACGCAGGGCGGGCATTGATAAAACGATATTCTACACTGCTTCCTGCGGGCGCGCGTTTTTGAAGCCCCAAAAAGAATTTTGCGACGGGTTCACGTCCCACCAACGGATGCACCGCCGCCTTCGCTTTGCCTCCACCATCTGACCAGAGCGTGACATCTTCCGCCAGAAGATCGACAAATTCCTGCAAGTCACCGTTGATCGACACTTCCATAAACCGCGCGGTGATCGCGTCTTGTTCGTTGCGTGAAGGGGTAAACCGTGGGCGTTCAGCGCTGATGTGTCCCTTGGCGCGGTGAAGTAACTGCCTGCAATCGGCTTGTTCACGCCCCAGAATGTCGGCAATTTCGGCATAGGTGTAATCAAAGACTTCGTGTAACAGAAACACGGCGCGTTCTGTCGGCGTCAGTTTTTCGAGCAGAACTAAAAACGCCATCGAGAGCGATTCCAACTCCACTGTATTACTTTCCGACGGCGTGAGCAGCGGTTCGGGAAGCCACGTCCCAAAGTACATCTCGCGTTGAGATCGTGCAGATTTGAGATGGTCGAGGCATAAATGCGTGATCATTTTGCTCAAGTAGGCTTTGGGCGTGTGAATTTGATCTGACGGCAGTTGGCTGTAGCGCAAGAGCGTTTCTTGCACCATGTCTTCCGCTTCCATCGCACTGCCGAGCATACGATACGCGATCCCAAATAATAATGGACGATATTGTTCGAGTTCATCCATGTTCTACCCCTTGTTTCAAAGGTGTCTGCGTCGCAGTCCCTTGTGGATACCGATACGATTTTGGCACCACCCGTTCCATGCGGACGCTCCATACGGTGAAGCGACAGATCATCTCTTTGACCAGACCCCCTAAGCGACCTGTCAAAACCCGCTCTTGAGGGGTGTCATCCGCGCTGACGAACTGCACCAATCCGCGTTTTCTGCCGAGGCTGATGCAACGAAAGAAATACCCAAACCGAAATGGTGTCATCGGCTGGTGGTTGATGAGCGCACTGATATTATCGCCCACTTTTGCGCCCATCGGCATGGCGGTTGCGCACGCCATCCTCAGCGGGGATGTATGCGCGAAGACAGAAATATCGCCAATGGCAAAAATGTCTGGATGCGAGAGCGAGCGTTGGTACGCATCCACCTTGATTTGACCCAGTGTGTTGGTCTGGATGTCGGCGTTCTGGGCGATCTTGGGCACGCTGAATTTTCCCGCCCATACGACCACATCATACGGCAAATGACCGTGTGACGTTTCTATATGCTGGGCGGTGATCGCTTGTACGCTGGTGTTTTCCACTCGCTTGATGCCTGCTTCGCGAAACACCCTATGCAAATAATCCGCGCCTTTTTGCGAGAGGTTCGCGCCTAAACGCCCCTGCGTCACAAGTGTGATTTCCAGCGACGGGAAGGCTTGGGCAAATTCGGTCGCAGCTTCGATGCCCGTCAACCCGCCACCACAGATCACCAACTTTTTTGCGTTGGGAAGCGCCTGCTGGAGATGGCCTGTCGTCTGTGCGTCCAAGGTGTGCGCATATTCACGAACGCCTGCCACGCTGTCACGGTCGATATGACTGCCGAGCGCGACGATCAAATAATCATAGGTGAGCGTCTGTTTTTGACCTTGCAGGCTGACTTGAACCGCTTTTTGATCCGGCAGGATGGCTTCGACCCATGCTTGAACAAACGTCACATTTTTGGGTAGTAACTTTTGTAGGGGGATGGGCTTGACCGTCTGCCCGCTCGCCATCTGATGCAGGCGGATGCGTTCAACAAAATGATCTGTACCGTTCACGACGGTGATTTTTGCGCGTGGGGCTTGCGCGCGGATGCGTAATACCGCCATGAGGCCAGCATAACCTGCGCCGAGAATAAGAACGTGTGGGGAAGGGTTCATCGTCTTGTACTCCATCGTTGTAAATCACTATGAAAATAAGACGATTGACCATCCCTGTTTGTGACAGATCAACAAAAGGTGTATTAAAATAGAGAAGTTGCGCATGCTTTTTACTGTTTGCACCATGCTTAAAAGGTTAGTATGGATGAGAAATATCATGCCAAATGGTGTATTTTCGAAACTCGGTGAGCATTCTGGAAAAATAACTGTTTAAATAGGGCATAAGCTGTCCTAAATACGATAGGGGCAGTTGAGTTTGAGGGGAAAGTTGCAACTAGTGATCTTACGAAACTCCCCCCTGTTTTTGTGCAAAAAACGAGTTGCGAAAAAAAGGTTTTGTTGTTAGTCTTTTAGTATGAGGGGTTTAAAAAATGACTCGCATGAAGTGGGTTGTTTGCGGTTTAAATCAGAGGGTAGGTCAAAACTGCCATGTTGGATTTTTAAACGCATAAGCCCTTGCAGTAACACTCGACCCGTAGAGGGTATTGAAACCCGAGGAAAAGCGGAACGAGGAGTGGAATCGCGTGCCTTGCAGTAACACTCGACCCGTAGAGGGTATTGAAACTCGCGCTCGGCGGACGTGGAATACACGCTTAATTGGCTTGCAGTAACACTCGACCCGTAGAGGGTATTGAAACGCACAAAATACCTAGCCAGTACCAGCGGCGAGATCACTTGCAGTAACACTCGACCCGTAGAGGGTATTGAAACCTACTGACGATCATCCTCGTCAACGCAGGCAATGGCCTTGCAGTAACACTCGACCCGTAGAGGGTATTGAAACACCACACCGACATCGACACGCTTCACAGCTACCCACGCTTGCAGTAACACTCGACCCGTAGAGGGTATTGAAACGTGAGGGGCAAGCGACGTAAGTAGCTGTGTGCCAAACTTGCAGTAACACTCGACCCGTAGAGGGTATTGAAACTTGTTAGAATACGATCCGCTCGATGTGTTGGGGGATCTTGCAGTAACACTCGACCCGTAGAGGGTATTGAAACAGCAAGTGATCATTCACAAGAACGGCAAGTCAGGTTGCTTGCAGTAACACTCGACCCGTAGAGGGTATTGAAACCCTTCGTTCCCCGCGTTAGAGAACGCACCTTCGGCCCTTGCAGTAACACTCGACCCGTAGAGGGTATTGAAACACAGGATGGCCAATGGGGAAGTGGAAAATCGTTGGCTTCCTTGCAGTAACACTCGACCCGTAGAGGGTATTGAAACTCCACCATTTCCACCAACTCAATCGCCCCCTCGCGGGACTTGCAGTAACACTCGACCCGTAGAGGGTATTGAAACCTGGGATGGTGCGTCTATTCATTTATGATGGGAGTACTTGCAGTAACACTCGACCCGTAGAGGGTATTGAAACCATGCGCAATGAATTAAGGCGTGCTGGAGTACGTGCCTTGCAGTAACACTCGACCCGTAGAGGGTATTGAAACTCGAATTCAACAATTTCGCTGTTGTTCAAAGGGAAGTCTTGCAGTAACACTCGACCCGTAGAGGGTATTGAAACCAAGAAACATTACATCTAATTCCAAATCGCTTTGTCCCTTGCAGTAACACTCGACCCGTAGAGGGTATTGAAACCGCTTTCACCTTACGCATTGAAGCTGATGGTGAACACTTGCAGTAACACTCGACCCGTAGAGGGTATTGAAACCTGATCTCTTGTGGGAATTGCGTGGGATTCTACAAGCTTGCAGTAACACTCGACCCGTAGAGGGTATTGAAACTTGGGCAATCGTCGCGATGGTTGGACGTAGGTACTCTTGCAGTAACACTCGACCCGTAGAGGGTATTGAAACAAAGTGAAAAGGTTGCTATACGAGCTATTGCTTGGCCTTGCAGTAACACTCGACCCGTAGAGGGTATTGAAACACGAAACAAGAGCTAATCGAATTGCTGCCTTACTTGCTTGCAGTAACACTCGACCCGTAGAGGGTATTGAAACCTGCTGATAGCGTCGTCAGCAATTTCAATGCCAACCTTGCAGTAACACTCGACCCATAGAGGGTATTGAAACGCAGAAGTCGGGGGTTTTTGTTAACCAGAAAAGTAACTTGCAGTAACACTCGACCCGTAGAGGGTATTGAAACTTCTAAATGAAAAACACACCTGATGGTGTGTTCAATGCTTGCAGTAACACTCGACCCGTAGAGGGTATTGAAACACGGGACGGAGGATCAACGGCGTATGCCCATCACCTGCTTGCAGTAACACTCGACCCGTAGAGGGTATTGAAACAACGTTGCAACCAATATCTAGCTAAGGGTCGTCAGGTCTTGCAGTAACACTCGACCCGTAGAGGGTATTGAAACGTGCATCGTGGGCGCGGGTGCTGGACGGTGCGGGCACCTTGCAGTAACACTCGACCCGTAGAGGGTATTGAAACGACAGCGTGATGCTGCCCAACTCGTTTACCTCATCACTTGCAGTAACACTCGACCCGTAGAGGGTATTGAAACTCCGAAGCGGGACTAGCGGAAATGGGCGGTAAAAAACTTGCAGTAACACTCGACCCGTAGAGGGTATTGAAACAAATCAGGTGGTGATCGACGTCGCCAATGCCCGCGCGCTTGCAGTAACACTCGACCCGTAGAGGGTATTGAAACAAGGGAGTGGATGATGCTGTTATTACGCTATTTGCCTTGCAGTAACACTCGACCCGTAGAGGGTATTGAAACAACCTATTATCGGAAACTCAGACAGCGCCTTTCAGATCTTGCAGTAACACTCGACCCGTAGAGGGTATTGAAACACGAAAGCGGCACAAAGTAAGCATCCGCAACATAGGTACTTGCAGTAACACTCGACCCGTAGAGGGTATTGAAACTGCCCTTGAAGAAATTAGCGCTTCAAGGGCACGTCCCCTTGCAGTAACACTCGACCCGTAGAGGGTATTGAAACGACGCATTATCACAGGCGCGCATATGGGGAGCGGTGTCTTGCAGTAACACTCGACCCGTAGAGGGTATTGAAACCTGGTTGGGTTAATGTAGTCGTTAGCGACCATGTATCTTGCAGTAACACTCGACCCGTAGAGGGTATTGAAACGCTAACGAAGGAAGCAGTTTCCGTTCAATGGCGCGCTGCTTGCAGTAACACTCGACCCGTAGAGGGTATTGAAACGATCATCAGGCAACCATGCAATCTCTTTATCCGCTTCCTTGCAGTAACACTCGACCCGTAGAGGGTATTGAAACGATGTTGTAGAGTGAATGCCTTCGAGGAAGTCTATGCCTTGCAGTAACACTCGACCCGTAGAGGGTATTGAAACACTTCAGTTCTTACGTCATCATCATTCGCCATCAGTCTTGCAGTAACACTCGACCCGTAGAGGGTATTGAAACCGCGCCTTATTGGTGATGATGAGGTTGCCCCCTGTGTCTTGCAGTAACACTCGACCCGTAGAGGGTATTGAAACATCTATAAATCGTGTGAATGTGGAGTCTATATCATTCTTGCAGTAACACTCGACCCGTAGAGGGTATTGAAACAACCAGAAGAATGTGGTGAAGATGAATAGCGAACTATCTTGCAGTAACACTCGACCCGTAGAGGGTATTGAAACATGTGCTAATAATTAAGACAATGTTAGCACTTTGGTCTTGCAGTAACACTCGACCCGTAGAGGGTATTGAAACCGCTTTGAAGCGCCTCTCTAGTTTCAAATGCTTCGACTTGCAGTAACACTCGACCCGTAGAGGGTATTGAAACTAATTGGTCAATATTGACCGTGAGCACACGGTCAATACTTGCAGTAACACTCGACCCGTAGAGGGTATTGAAACTTGGGCTGAATCTTATGCAGGATTCAAAAACGAAAGCCTTGCAGTAACACTCGACCCGTAGAGGGTATTGAAACTGGGTTTCATTGACGATCTGCGCAACGTCCTCAATGCTTGCAGTAACACTCGACCCGTAGAGGGTATTGAAACTCATGGTATAATCCTTTCTACCCGCGCTTGTCCGCGCTTGCAGTAACACTCGACCCGTAGAGGGTATTGAAACTGAAATGCGATCGTGCGGGCGCGCTGATTATGCGCCTTGCAGTAACACTCGACCCGTAGAGGGTATTGAAACACAAGGAGATGCGTCGGATGGATTCCGACACATCAAACTTGCAGTAACACTCGACCCGTAGAGGGTATTGAAACATAAAGGGCTTGAGGACTACGCTAAAGCGCATGGGGCTTGCAGTAACACTCGACCCGTAGAGGGTATTGAAACGTTGTCAAGCAATCTAAATGGGGGCTAAGCGTGGGTCTTGCAGTAACACTCGACCCGTAGAGGGTATTGAAACTTGTCTTGCGATCATAGAAAATCAATTCTGGCAAAGCTTGCAGTAACACTCGACCCGTAGAGGGTATTGAAACCCCGTATTTCAATGGAGAGAGGGTCGTTTCAGTCCAGCTTGCAGTAACACTCGACCCGTAGAGGGTATTGAAACTAGCGAGTTGACAACGCGACTAAGAGCAGATCAACCCCTTGCAGTAACACTCGACCCGTAGAGGGTATTGAAACATTTCGGACATGCGTTTGGGGGTTAACCCATCAAATCTTGCAGTAACACTCGACCCGTAGAGGGTATTGAAACTATTTGATGCTCACTCACGACTATTTCATGCACCGCACCTTGCAGTAACACTCGACCCGTAGAGGGTATTGAAACATCTGAAGCACGAACATGGCTCATTAAACACAAACTTGCAGTAACACTCGACCCGTAGAGGGTATTGAAACTTGCGTCAAATTCAGCAACCTTGCGCAACTTCGCCTTCTTGCAGTAACACTCGACCCGTAGAGGGTATTGAAACTCTTAAGACGACTTCGCGTTCACGTGATCCCCAACGACTTGCAGTAACACTCGACCCGTAGAGGGTATTGAAACTTCCTTTGTCCCACTTTCATTAACAAACGTTCCTGATGCTTGCAGTAACACTCGACCCGTAGAGGGTATTGAAACATTGCAGTTATAGTGGCAAGAAGATCAGCGATCATGGCTTGCAGTAACACTCGACCCGTAGAGGGTATTGAAACAATGTTTAGGGTCTTCCACCCCCAAAACCACCTCGCACTTGCAGTAACACTCGACCCGTAGAGGGTATTGAAACTTGAATCAAAGGGCTTGCCCTGCTGCTTCTTGGGCTTCTTGCAGTAACACTCGACCCGTAGAGGGTATTGAAACGAGCGTAACTTTGGACAGGACGCTCTGGCAATCATTCTTGCAGTAACACTCGACCCGTAGAGGGTATTGAAACTCCAATTTTCATTGCAGGGATTTTCGAGGATCATACCGCCTTGCAGTAACACTCGACCCGTAGAGGGTATTGAAACTTCAAAGATGAACCCATCGACTGCGTTGTTTGGGTGACTTGCAGTAACACTCGACCCGTAGAGGGTATTGAAACTTGACTGTCGGACATGATCTCGATGCGCACTTGGTCTTGCAGTAACACTCGACCCGTAGAGGGTATTGAAACTTAAGAAACATCAGCTCAGCCTTGTGCGCGGCCGCCATCTTGCAGTAACACTCGACCCGTAGAGGGTATTGAAACAGAAAATCGGCGTTTTTTATTACATAGAGGGAACACTTGCAGTAACACTCGACCCGTAGAGGGTATTGAAACGCCAATGCCTTGAGGCTAGGCTTTTCGAGCAGTGCAGCGCTTGCAGTAACACTCGACCCGTAGAGGGTATTGAAACATTTGACATCCTCAGCAACCGCGTCTTGGATGTCCTCTTGCAGTAACACTCGACCCGTAGAGGGTATTGAAACGTTTTGGCGATTGCGTAAGCAACCTGCAAACATTCATCCTTGCAGTAACACTCGACCCGTAGAGGGTATTGAAACTAGACCTTGTGATAATACTGTGAGACGCGCTTAGCAAACTTGCAGTAACACTCGACCCGTAGAGGGTATTGAAACTATACCCACACGGAATTTGTGAAAGCGCCGGAAGTCCTTGCAGTAACACTCGACCCGTAGAGGGTATTGAAACGACCAGCACGCCGTGTTTGCTGACATCAGAATCGAACTTGCAGTAACACTCGACCCGTAGAGGGTATTGAAACAGGGCTGAGCGACGCAGTCGGGCACAACGCCCAGAGCTTGCAGTAACACTCGACCCGTAGAGGGTATTGAAACTTTGGTCAAACGTTCGCATCGGCTGATTACAGCAAGCTTGCAGTAACACTCGACCCGTAGAGGGTATTGAAACTCAAACGACGCGCAGCCTTCCGATCAAGATCACGGCCTTGCAGTAACACTCGACCCGTAGAGGGTATTGAAACACTTGAATTGCCGACATGACAATCCCCGAATTGCCGACTTGCAGTAACACTCGACCCGTAGAGGGTATTGAAACCTCTCCCGCGACTACGGGCGCTAGTCGCTAGAACCTCTTGCAGTAACACTCGACCCGTAGAGGGTATTGAAACCTCAAAACAGCCTCGTGCCGCCAATGACCCTATCCGCTTGCAGTAACACTCGACCCGTAGAGGGTATTGAAACTCACATATCCCTCGATTGTTTCGATCAACTCCAGTAGCTTGCAGTAACACTCGACCCGTAGAGGGTATTGAAACATTAGTATCCTCCCGGGATTCCATCCCCGTAATCAAACTTGCAGTAACACTCGACCCGTAGAGGGTACACAACAAAAAAGAGTGAGTGCTTTGTCACAAGGCGCTCACTCTTTTTGATTTGCTAAAGGCTTACTCGATAGGGACGGTCAAATTACAGCTTGGCTCGTAGGTAAGCCAGTCGCCGATAATGCGATATGTTCCCGGCTGGGCCGTCCATACCCATGTGAACCGTCGGATATGACGATCTTCGAGTGGATCATTCGTACTGCCGATCTGGATGGGTGCTGACGCCGAAGCACGGTAGCGTTGATTATTCAGGATGAAACGCCCCGGGTCGGTGCGCGTGGCGTTCAAGGCCGCGCCGTAATTATCCCATGCAGGCGGGACAAATTCGAACGTCACCTGTTGGCCAGAACGCACAGGCCCGTTAAAAGATTCACACCGTTCGAGCGAATAGGTGTTGTTCGCAGGGGCGGATACATGGGCGACCACTGGAATCTCATGCGCGGTGCAATCTCCACGTTGAGAGATGGCGCTTCGCATCACCCATCCACTGTTGGCTAACTGCCACCATTCCGCGCCTTGGGTGTCGTTGGTAGACAGCACTGCGTTGATCGCTGTCCCCGCTGAAATTTCCCGTAGGATTTCAAAATTATTGCCCGGCCCTGACCATACTTGGGTATTTCGGGCGATGCTACGCTGACAGTCCAGCGACGGCGCTTGGATCACTTCCTCTGGCTGCGGGGTAGGCGATGGCATAATGAAGGTTTCGACGGCGGCCTCTAAATGGGCTTGGGATTGTGCCACCACCGTTTGAAACCGACGCGGTAAATTGTTCAGCGGTAAACTTTGAAACAAGTCTGCTTCATAGGGGGTTAATGCCCCCAGTGCTTCCGCTTGTCCGTTCATATCCAGCAGGATGCTCACCTGCCCCCCAGCGGGGACAATGCGCGTCTCTTGTTCTAAGCGAAATTGGGCGATGCCGTCCAGCATCACAAACACCAACGTGTCTTCCTGTGGGGTGACAAACGCGGTGCCTGCCAACCGCACATCGGTATAGTTCAGGCTGAAAGAGACTGCATCTTCGCTGTCGGTGGATGGCGTTTGCATCAGCGCCCCGCCGTGTAGTGTATCCCCGCACAGACGATCCCCGCCTCCTTGTATCTGCAAACGTTGAAACGGCTGTTCGACAATTTCGTTGGTGGTCACCACAGGCAGGGATAAAAGATTCCCCGTCGTCGCCACCAACCGCGCTGACGCCCATCCGATTTCCCCCGTAGCGGGGACGCGCACGCGCAACCAGTCCGCTTCACGGGTGCGCCCGTTGGCAACCACGCCGTTATTGACCGCCAGCTCCGTGATCACGGGGGCATCGGTCAGCGGGGCGTTTCGTATGGGAAGCGCGCCTGTCGCACGGAAAGACAGTTCGTTGGGCGGGGCGACTTCATTCAACAGTTGTACATCATTGATGAGTAATAGGTTGATGCGGTCAGTCACGCGCGGGGATGTGTTCAAAATTAATGTGGCGATGCTCACATCCGCGCTGTTTTCGGGCGCGCTGACCGAAATAGAAGATGCTTCGACAATCTGAATCCGATCACCCGCCTGCCGAAAAGTCGAGATCACCCCATCCTCATTTTCGGCGCTCACGAAGCCACTGCCGTAACAGGCTTCCCCCACTTGGGTATTGATGCAAGCCGA
Source organism: uncultured Anaerolineae bacterium (assembly GCA_934216615.1). Taxonomy (GTDB): domain Bacteria; phylum Chloroflexota; class Anaerolineae; order Aggregatilineales; family Phototrophicaceae; genus Flexifilum. Next base: position 32,076 of record CAKQCB010000006.1, read on the forward strand.
CCCCGCCCGCGCAATGGATAACAGTTCTTGCGGAGAGCAGGTTTGCCCATGCACTACCGAATGAATCCCAACCACCATGACCAGAAATGCGCTCATGAAGATTCCATATTTAAAGGTGAATTTTCGGGGATGTGTTGCGAACGTCATAACAAGACTCTTTCAAAATGAATATGGATGAATGATTTACGGATGTATCCATACAGTACAAGAAAATGAGGTGCACAATCTAGCTATGCAGAGGGTGATTTTCCCCCGTAGTAGGGTTCGCAAAGGGGAAACGTGGGACGGGCATTGTGAAGCAGAAGAATTGACGAAGGGTTAGCGTAGCACGGTGTTTGTAACTAATCTTACATAATGCTGTTTAAGCAAAAACAACCTTTCATCAAATTATTAAGGACGTTGTGCGATGGTCCGAAAAAAACCTTCTGTACTTTTATTTGTCTCGCTGTTGGTGCTCATCCTAAGTTTGAGTGGCGCCTTTTTATGGCAGAGTTCATCCGTTTCGGCGTGGGGAAGCCAAACCGACCTCTTTCAATATGTCGGTACGGTGGGGGAAACCCGCCCCGGGGGAATCCAATACGATAGTCATCATGATCGTTTTGTATGGGTGGATGCTCAACGCCAGTTGGTCGTCACCAATGCCTCGACCCTCGAAACTGAGCAGATCATCTACGCTAATGGTAATTATGCGGCCTATACGTTAAGTCAAAACGGACGTTGGTTAGCCGTCGCGATTGATTTCCGCGTCGATGTCTGGGATTTGACGAACAGCACACGGGTGGCCTCGTTTGAACCCCCCGCTGCCAACAGCGTACAAGGCCCGCTTCAGTTCACCCGCAATGATGAACTGTTGACCTTTGACAGCATCGTGCCCGCCCCGCCCGAACTGCGTCGCAGTGAAAACGATACGATGATTCTGCCTTGGGTGTGGGATGTCGCGGCGGCGCGCGGTGAACGGCCGTCGGTGTTGGTGAACCGTGTGGCGGCCTATCCTTTTTACAGCACGCGCACCAGCATGATCACTGGGCCGAATGGCATCATCGTAACAGGGCTGAACAACCGCATCCAGATTTATGATGCCGACTCAGCTTCGATGGAAATGATCGTCGATATCCCCGCCGAACGTTTAGAGATGGATCCTATTCTGGCATGGGTGAGCGCGACCGATCCTTATTTGTATGTGCGCGTCACGCGCTTCGGTGAACTTTTACAAATTAACACCGAAACCAATGATGTCTTTTCGCTCACGTTGGGGCAAGAATGGCGTTATGGACGTTTTGATGATCTCGAAAATCTTTTCTTAAGTAGGGTAGAAGGGCATATTGGCACAGTCAGCACCCAAATGAACGCCCTCACGCAAACCTTACTGGGTGAAAATTACATCAGCGACCGCTCCTATGAGCCAATGGCGTTGCGGTTGCTGGACGTCTTAATCCCCGTGAATGAAGACCCGCTGGTTCGGCGTAGTGGCAGTACCCAACTGCTGACTTATGATTTTGTCGAGTCGCGTTCTAGCGGGGTGGTTGACCTGTTACGTCCGCCTTCCAGCGGTCATGTGGTGCTCAGCCCAACGGGCGATGAACTGGCGATGCGACGCTCAAACGGGCAGGTTGAATTGTACGACCTTGAGACGGGCGCTTTGTTACGCATCATCACGCCTAGCGAACGGGACGATAACAGCCAGTACATTTTTAACTACAACCATAACGGAACCCAACTCTTAATTGATTTTGAACGTTATGACACGCAAACGGGCGAACGCCTGTCACGCGCTACTGAATATACAGAACCGTTCACTTCCCTCGGGTTTGATGCTGAAAACCATTTGATCACGTTTAGTCATAATCAATCCGCTTATGGCGCGTCAAGCTGGCGTTTGTGGGACTTCACGAATGCTCAACTATTGCGGGAAGATGAATTTGTCGTGACGGGGAATATCGTTCGCACGGGTGCCAACGGGATGCGTTTCCTCACCCGTGAAATCCTGTCCAGTGGCGACCTCAGATTACAGGTTATTGACGGTTATGCAGGGGAAAGCCGAAGCGCCATTTTCCCCGCTTCTGTTGGGGCGAACCTCGCGGAAATCATCCCTAATGAAACGTGGACACAATTCATCTTTGTGTACCAATTCAATGCACCAAACGCGCTTGCCGTCTACACATGGGAAGGTGAACAGTTATATGCCGACGCGGGCAATAATATATTTCCCGAGGCTTTCGCGTATGCGTGGATCGACGATCAAACCATTCAGTTGAGCGCCAATGTGGGGTCGGTTCCGAACACAACCCCACCGCTCGAAATCCAGTTTCACTCGACGGGCTTGCCTCAGTGTGTGGTAGACCTCGTCGCGGACTGGGAACAGTTGATCCCTGTGTGGGAATCGGTCGTCTTGTTCACAGATCGTAATTATTTAAACCGTCTTTCGGGGCAAATTTGCAGTGCGTTAACGGGGGATGGAGCAACCAATATCGCCCATGCCGAAGGGACGCCCGCCATCGCACCTGACGTTGCCAGCGTCTTGTCTCTGTTGACACCCACGCCCCCTGCCTCGTACCAGTCAGGGCGAACACCTGCGCCATTAGTGGTGCCGGGCGTGCCTGCTTGCATCACCATGAATTACCGTAGTGAAGCGATTGCGTATGCCGACTTGTGGCGACAGATCACGGCAGGCGTGACCGATAGAAACCAATTGCGCGAATTAGAAATCATGATCTGCGAAGGGTTGTTGTCCAGCCTTTCGGGGATGCAGCCAACAGCTACCGTTGACCCGAACTCGATGGCCGTCGTGACCGCAACCCCGATGTTCGGTGGCCCCCAAACAACAGGCGGGGATAGCCGTGCGGTCAACCGTCTCATCATCGACTTGAATACAGGTTCGCGCGTCCTGTTAGAGAATTTCACCGCCCAGCCTGAGCCGAGTGTAGATGTTCTTACTATCTTGTCTGGCCTGTTTAATTCACAATTCAGACGCTTCCCCAATAACTTCCGCGTGAGCGCTGACGGTCAATATCTCGCTGAAATCAACGTGGCGGGCTTTGCAGATGTGTATCGTCTTTCGCGTACAGTCACACAGTTACGACAAGATGAATTGACCGCGATTGCGGTGCGCGGTGAAGGGGCAGTGCGCAGCATCGGGTTGATGCCGACGTCCACCTCAATGCCACGTTCATTGGGCGAAACCCTGCCCACGCTGACGCCGACCACCACCTTGACCCCCATCCCGCTCATGTTAGGGACACAAGCCAGCGGGGAGGATTGGGGCAGTGAAAGCTTCGTCTGTCCACTGAGCCGATTGGCGCAGGTAGATGCTCCAGAAGAAGGCTTTTCGCCCAATGGTCAGTTGATCGTTCGTCCGAACAGCCCCACGCCTTATAACTTTCAGTGGACGTTGAACCCTCAAACTGGAGAATTGATCGGAAACCCCGACCTTCCTGCTTGTACGGGGAATTGTGCCATCTCACCCGATGGTCTATGGATGTACCTTCACAGAAACGACGGGGTGTTCCTGTTGCGAACGGACGGTTCGGAAGAAATCCAACTGTTCCAAGCGGGGGAAGTCAGCGTCATCGGCAGTGTGAGCTGGCAAGCACCTCATGTGTTGACCATCCGCACGATGGGATACATGCCTAACTCACCTTTGATCGTGGAGTTGTACAGCACGTATAACGTCGAAACGGGCGAACGTACCGTACCCGAACCAAGTGCGACGCAAATCCCCTTTGGGTTGCTTCCCTTTGAAATCGTCAGCCGACAGCCACAAGGCACACTCGAAGTGTTAGCCGAACAATTCAGCGCGGGGACACGCTATTGGTTGCGCGACCGTACGACTCAACACGCTGAACTGATAGGACAGGGTAATTATCATTTTGACTGGCATCCTTCGGGGCGGTATTTATATTTCGGAAGCTACACCTACGATGTCGAAACCCAGACCTTGATCGAAACAGGAACGAAACCAGACGGGATGCCTTCTATCGATGGGCGCTACCGCATCTGGTGGGGGCGTGACGGGATTCAACAAGTGGTTCGCACCATGACGAACGGGGAATTGGTCGCCACGATCCATGTTTGGGATAGCCAAGATGGCAGTGTGCGTTCGTATTGTTTCCCTGAATCGAACGCGCTCGCCGCGAATACATCGTTTGTCTGGTCACCGGACAGCCGTTATGTGGCTTTCGTGGCACAACTGCCCCCGACAGGCGATATCTTCCCTACGCCCACTTTTGCGATTTCGCCCGAAGCGCCACCACCTGCCTCAACGCAGGTTCCGCTGGAACAGCAGTATCAATACCAAGCCCCACGCACCTTTTTATTGGATACCACGACGGGCGTCATCACGGTGATCAGCACAGAAGTGGCATCGGTCGAACGTTGGTTGGGGGAATAACCATGAGAACACACCTTTTAAAATCACATTCTGGCACTTGGGGGCGTTGGTGGGTGGCTTCGTTCATCAGCGTGATGATGACGGTCGGGGTTTATGCGCAAGAAACCCCACCAACAGAAGAACCTGCTGTCGAACAGGTGAATGTCGCTGGCTCGTTGATCTTGCATGGGACGTTACCTACCGACACTTGGATTACCACGCAAGATTATCTGGCGTTGCGACGTGGCCCCGGCCGAGCGTTTGAACAAATCACCACCGTACCAGCGGGACTCACTTTGCCTGCCTATGGTCGTACTGCCGATACCGCATGGATTCAAACCGAGTATGAAGGTCAGCGTGGTTGGCTGGCATCGCGCTATTTGGTCTGGACGGGGGATGTGATCAATCTCACTGTCGATGGTGTAGACCCTGAACCGTTCATCCGCCGTGCCGCCAGCATCGCCTACACCACGCGCGAAACCTTCGCCCTGTTAAACTGGGATGATCCGCTTTCGGCAGGGGTATGGATTCCTGCGGGCGTTTCGGTGGAATTAACAGGCAGAATCGGCGATTCCGGAAGCAACTACTATCGAAACTTCTTCCGCGTACAACTGCGTTATGAGAACAACCTGTATTGGGTCGGCTCGCACGATCTGCGCCTTGTCGATGGCAACTATCTGCGCTTGCTCGACCTTGCGTATCTATTCCCGTATGGTCGCCTTTACCTTGAGTTGCAGAACAACCTAGCGCTGGCGGTGAGCAGTTATAACCAGATAGAGCATATTTGGTCGCGCCTTGAATTTGGATACAGCATCGCCTGTGATCCGATTCCGCCTTTCGTCAATCGCTTGATCACCCTTGTGGATGTCACCAACCAGCCCACATTTATCCCCTCGGTCAGCGCGTTGGAAGCGGGGATCAACGGCATCAATTCGGCTATCACCGCCTTTCGGGACGCTTGTAATAACCCTGCTTTCACCTTGACGCGAGAATACATCACGACGCAGTCCGACATTTTGGATGATGCGTATCGCAATCTGTTGTTATCCGCTTCTTTACTTGAACCGCTACGGGTGCGTAACCCCTTATTAGAGAGTGGTTCGTAGGTCATTCATTCGTTCAATTGCTTATTTAAGAGGAGATCAAAAATCATGTTTGGGAAAAAGACTGTTCGTACGATGCTGACTTTGGGAATTTTGACCGTCTCATCACTACCTGCATTCGCGCAAGATGCTACCGTCACGCCCACCCCGACCCCTGAACCCCTTCCGAACTGCCCTGCGTTTCAAGGTGAATCGAACGAATCACGCTTGGGGTATTACATGGGCGAAGGGTTGGCCTACATGAACGCTGGACGCATGGGCGAAGCGGAATTCAGCTTTACTTGCGTCATTCGTGTGATCGATACCAGCTACGTCCCCGCTTATTTAGCGCGCGCTGAAGTGTATGTGAACTTGCGCGATTACAGAAAAGCCATTGACGATTACAACGCCGCCGTCATGCGCGCCAATGATTCGATCATCGCCTTGAACAATCGCGGCGTGGCGTATGCCATCTTGGGCGACTATGACCGCGCTATCCTCGACTTTGACCGTGTGTTAGAAATCGACCCGGAATATATCGCCGCTTACAACAACCGTAGCATCATTCACGCCATTCAATCTGAATTTGAAGAAGCGTTGCGTTTGATCGACGAGGGGATTGAAGTCTCTGGCGCGGCTGAAGCGCTCATCTTGGCACAGAGCGAACGTCCCGCCAATGCCGCGCCGATTGTGTTACCCAACGCTGCGGTACGGCTGTATGCGTTGCGGGGCATCCTCGAAACAGCGCAAAACCTCGACACCTTCCGCGATTATATCGACCTTGCCCGCGCCACCGGACGCAACCCTGATGAACGGGTGGTCGCCGCTGTCGGCAGTTTAGAATCCCGCTTGACGTTTGAAATGCGCTTGGATGATGGTTCATGGATGCTTCGCAGTAACTTTTTAGGCGAATCTTAAACATACCCCTACAGGAGAGATTCTCATGAGTCTATTTCGGTTTAAACAATGGAAACTGTTTGGGATCGCTTGTTTGTGGTTGTTAGGCGCAAGTGTGATGGTCGGGTCAGCTCAAGACGAGTTGACCCCAACACCCACCGCAACGCCCGAATTTCAATGCGAAGAGGTACCGTTTTCAGGGTTGGATGCAGCCGCATATTATATCGGCTTGGGGGATACAAGTTTCGCCCGTTTACGCTACCCCAACGCTGCAGATTATTACACCTGCGCCATCACCTTACAGCCTGACCATGTGCCCACGTATGTCAAACGGGGATATATCTACGCGGTATTGGGCGATACGCAACGCGCATTGGCCGACTACGAACGGGCGCTTGCTCTCGATGAACTGTATATCCCGCTGTATGTGAACCGTGGGGTGTTCTATACCCGCATCGGCAATTTTGGCTTGGCGATCAATGACCTGACGTTAGCGCTCAGCTTAGACCCCAATAATGTCGATGCCTTGAATAACCGCGCGGTAATCCACGCCATCGAAGGCAACTATGACCTCGCTCTGCAAGACATTACGGCGGTGCTGGCCTTGGACGAACAAAACGCGCTTGCCTACGCGATCCGTGCTGGCGTGTATTCCGCTTTGGCGGTGCAAGACTATCAAACCTATGTGAACGTGAGCAGTACGCCACAACTCCCTGCGGGCGCACCGAACGAAGTCATCAGCGCGATTGATGCCAGCCTGCGCACCGGTGATTTTTCAATCTGGCTTTCGTATTTGAGCGCCGCATCTGGCCCGGCCAGCTAAGGGGGGGACGATGAACCGTGATCACAAACGTTTCGGCCTCGTACCGGCGCTGTTATTAGGAATGGTGCTGGTCATCTCTCAAAGCTCGCTGGCGCAAGACGTTGGCGCTGGGGTGGTGCGTTTCACTGCAAACGAGAACGCTTCGGAATCGTTCATCCGAAGTAACGTCTTCACACCTTTCTGCTTCATGGATGGCACGGGCTGTGTCTCGTTAAGCCCGCTGTTGTACCCACAGCTTTTTGGAGTGGATGCTGACACAGGTCAACTGGTCGCAGGGGGAGAGGGAACATCTATCTTAGCGACGGCGGTGCCGGAAGACCGCCTTGCTGATGAGATCATTATCACCTTGCGCCAAGACCTCTATTGGAGTGATGGCGTTCCCATCACCGCCTATGATGTGTTGTACAGCTTGATGATGTACAGCGAATATCCATATGAATTTTTTGCCATGAACCGCAACCTGCTCGGCGTGCGTTTTATCGATGCCTATACATTAGGGTTGCGGTTCAGCATGACCGCTGAAGAAATTGCGGGAAATGCCCCCGATGGGGAAGTATTGACCTCAACCTGTGATGTGTTACCGCGCTCCAATTTCATGGTCTTACCCGCGCATCAATTTAGACCACGGTTCAGCGCCTTTGTCGATGATTTTATACAGCAACGTAGCGGGTCGAACTCATTGGCGCGCTGGCAGTTAGCATTTACTTACGGCTCATCAGAGTACACAGTTCAAGGCGCTAATACCGAGATGATCACGGCGGGCGAATATACATGGGTGGACACCTCGCTACAACAGTTGATTCCCATGTCTAGCGAAGGTTCAGCTTTAATGACCCAAGTGGGGGATGCTTTCACGGGCGCGTCGAATAACGTGAATCATTTTATGCGCGGTGAAACCAATGTCTTGCTCAACCCGTTGTTTAACCAGCGGGCGGGACTGCGGGACTTGGTTGACCCGAACCGAGGCAACCTGCAAATTGTCGAAGTTCCCAGCCAACAAGGGTATATAGTACAGCTCAATTTTGCCGACACGCGCCGACCGTTGCCCGCCTTTCACCCCGAAACAGGTGAACCTGTGGAGCAGGGGGAACATCCGATTTTGAGCGACCTGCGCGTGCGTCAAGCGTTGCAGTTGGCGATTGACCCTGAAGCCATCATTGACACGGTGTTTCAACAGAGCGCCATGCCGATGGACAGCCTGTTCGCACCCACCTCATGGGCTTATGAACCGCTTGAAGACATGGGATTTAACCTGCAACGCGCGAACCAACTGCTGGAAGAAGCGGGTTGGTTTCGCACCCGCCCGGGGATGCGCTTCCATCAAGCTACGCAACGGGAATTGGTTTTGACGCTAGGGACTTTTGGAAGCAGTATTGATCACGCGGTAGCGATGCAGTTGGCAAGTCAATGGGGGCAAATTGGGGTGCAAGTGTATGTCCAGTCGGGCGAGGATGCACGAAGTGCCTTAAGCAATCAACGCTTTGATGCGTTTTTGCGCCTCACCGACAGCACGCTCTACGAACAGCTTGACCCTGACCGTACCCGAATGTTAACGCCGATCAGCGATGTACTCTCTACCGACGTCACTGGCGCGATTGAGAATCACGGATCGTATAACAACCCCGAAGTCACCGCTTTGCTCGAAACGGCGCGCACGATCAGCGACTGTGACCCCGCTCTGCGGGCATCGTATTACCAGCAGGTGAGCCAAATCCTTCAAGAAGATTTGCCGTTTTTGAGGGTGGTGCGTCCGCTGGAATTTTATGCCGCCGCGCCGAACGTGATGGGTTTTGATCCCCGTTCGGGCGACCCCTTATGGAATGTTCGCTCATGGAGGGTATCCCCATGAAAATATTGTTTGCGCTTTTAGTCGCAACGTGGATGAGCTTGGCCTTGATGCCCGTCTCTGCGCAGGAACCCACGCCGATCCCCGTCGCTTCTGACAATCTACCGGAACGGTTTTCGTCCGGTTCGCAGATGTTGTTACGGGTGAATGTAGAAAGTCTGGTTGTCCGCGCGTTCCCCACTGAAGACGCAGAGCATATCGCCTCTTTATTTGATGGCGATATCCTCCAAGCGGTGAGCCGTAACCAAGATGCATCATGGTTTGAAGTGCGTCGTCTAGGCAGGATGAACAGCTTAGGATGGGTGTTCAGTGAATTTTTGGAATGGAGTTTACTGCCGGAACAACTGCCGTTGGGTGATGCCAGCGTCAATGTGGCGGGGCCTGTGCCGTTGAATACCTTGCCCATATTGGGCGTATATCTCGAAGAAGCGCCGATCTTGCGCGAAATTCCCCTGCGTGACGGACGGCGCATCATGGCCTTGCCTTCGATGATCGTCGTTCCTGTCCTCGCCCGCAATCAAGACGCGTCTTGGTTACAGGTGAATTATTTCGGCTATCAAGGCTGGATTCACAGATCGACCATTCGCGAACGGGGCGACGTAGATTGGATGACGTTACCCGTCCCGCCCGGTCTGCCCCCGCCGGATACCATCGCGGTGATCATCATCCCCATCGAATTGCAACAAGCGCAGATCGACCGTTTGCGTAGTTTTGCTCATGAGCGACGCGCTTTAGCCGCCTCTTTAGAATCGTTCTGGTGGCGGGTCTATCGGGGTGAGATCATGCCCTGCAACGCACCGCCCGAAATTACCGACTATCCCTATACCGAAGCGGATATTCGCGATCTGCCGGAACTGGGTCGTTATATCCCCCGTCTGTACACGGCGATTGAATATCTACAGTCTGCCCGTGCACCTTTTGTGGATTGTGGGGTGGTTGCGCCTTCCGTGACGGTGGCCGCGCGCAACAGCGCTATCAATGGGCGCGTGGTGTTTGATGCGGTGTTGGGCGCAATCGACGCTCTCGAAGATACCATTTATGAATACCGCTAGGTCTATTCCCCCTGAGAAGCAACGTTAGAAACGTCACCTTACAGGGGGGATGTTGAGAAATGAGCGACGTTCATCAGAACGCATCACAAAGGGCGATCTATTCTAGGTCGCCCTTCTTGTTTCAGTAATCTATAAGGGATGATGCCGTAAGCAGGTGACCGCGCCCCAACCGATTTATGCTGATGGGGTGGGGGTAGGATAATAGCCTGTGTAGGGTTTCTCGAACGTTCCGCCTGTTTGTAATAAACACACTTGTTGCCACATATACCGTGAGTTTGATCTTGTCCAGTACGGCGCAACCCGCCATGTATACGTCCCCGCTTCTACAGGCAAACTGGCGAGTATAATTTCACTAGTTGCGGTGGTGCTGTCAAACGCGCGCCGTTCGCCGGAAGGCGAAATGACGATCACGCTGTAGACGTTGGCTCCTTGTAACAGCGGGTAGGTGACTGTGAGCCTTGCATCACCCGTCATGAAGTCGCCCGTTCGCGTGAATTCCCCATGCCACTGACTGCATACGTCGCTCGAAAGGTCAAAGCCGTCAGGCACACGTCCATTTTGATCGCGCGGGAGCAAGCGCCCTGTTGGGAAAATGCTGTTAAACGCGACGCTTGTACGCACTAAACGCGCATAAACCCACGCGGGTGAACCGCCATATTCGATTTGTATCCATTGGCGACCATCCCACCGCTGAAAGAAATCCCCTGCGCGACCGAGGATGACGACCGACGCATCCATTGGAAGCTGACCAATGGACGAATAGGCAAAGTCGGGGCCAACGCGCACTTCGGCGCCATTGACTGTGATAAGGCCGTAGATGGTTTCCTCTTGGGCGTTCCCCCAAAGGACGCTCATCATACACACGGCGATGAGGACACTGCATAAAAGAAGGCGAAACGTGCGCCTGTAATAAACCTGATTTTTCATCTTGCCGTTGCTCCTATTCTGCGCTCAATCTCTGATCTCTCCATTGTAGATTTTAAGGCAGTTATGACAGCGGACGCTTATCCACCGCCAACACAACGTTTGCCTGACGTCATAAAGATGATGTGCAGTAGAAATATTTTGCGGTGAAACAAACATCCTTGCGTATGCTGTGAATATAACTTGAAATGTGCAATTTGTAGGGTGTAATAGCTCTATTGACGAAACTCGAAGTATGGGCTGAAAAATAAAGCGTTTAAATAGGACGGTTTAAGTCCTAATTCACAGTTGTAGAGAGAGGTTCAGGGGGAAGATATGAAAGTGTCAGTTTACGAAACTCCCCCCGTTTTTCATACAAAAAACGAGTTGCGAAAAAAATGCTTTATGGTTAGTCTTTTATCGAAAGAGGTTTTAAAAATGAGCCTCATGAAGTGGGTTATTTACGATTTAAATCAGTGGATCGGTCAAAATGACCCCAGTGATGAATTAAAAACATAAGGCTTCCAGAACGACTCGACCCGCAGAGGGTATTGAAACTTCAAAACGAAATCCTGCATTAGTATCTGTTGCCATGCTTCCAGAACGACTCGACCCGCAGAGGGTATTGAAACTCCTTTTAGGCGACGTGTCTCATCGATACTGAATCCGCTTCCAGAACGACTCGACCCGCAGAGGGTATTGAAACGTTGACGTGGTATTGAAGACGGATCAGAGAATTGCCTTCCAGAACGACTCGACCCGCAGAGGGTATTGAAACTATCCCTGCCCAACCACCTGTGTACCGCCCACAGGGGCTTCCAGAACGACTCGACCCGCAGAGGGTATTGAAACCATTAGATTTAGTATCACAATTGATTGAATACATTCCTTCCAGAACGACTCGACCCGCAGAGGGTATTGAAACTAACAACAGTAACGCTACACAGAATGTTTTACGTAACTTCCAGAACGACTCGACCCGCAGAGGGTATTGAAACAGCGATCAATGCAAATCCAAATCTGCTGGCAATGTCCTTCCAGAACGACTCGACCCGCAGAGGGTATTGAAACCTCAAGAACTCAATCGTGTTCGCGGGGGCGAATGGCGCTTCCAGAACGACTCGACCCGCAGAGGGTATTGAAACGGCACGAGCTAGTGGGTGACATTCTCGTGCGCGACTTCTTCCAGAACGACTCGACCCGCAGAGGGTATTGAAACCGGAAGGCATCAAAGGGGTACGATCTGCGGGACGTTCTTCCAGAACGACTCGACCCGCAGAGGGTATTGAAACAATTAAAATTCTTCCATGTCGTCTTCATCGTCTGGGCTTCCAGAACGACTCGACCCGCAGAGGGTATTGAAACCGCGCCACGCGAGCGCGGTTGGCGACGGAACCAGCCTTCCAGAACGACTCGACCCGCAGAGGGTATTGAAACCGTAAAAGAGCCGATCCCCTTGGATGAAATCAAGGTTCTTCCAGAACGACTCGACCCGCAGAGGGTATTGAAACCGCGCCACGCGAGCGCGGTTGGCGACGGAACCAGCCTTCCAGAACGACTCGACCCGCAGAGGGTATTGAAACATCCCACCATAGGCCGCCGCACCCCGAAGTGCTACACTTCCAGAACGACTCGACCCGCAGAGGGTATTGAAACTTTTCGATTTCTTCGGCGAAGCGGCCCAAGGCCATACTTCCAGAACGACTCGACCCGCAGAGGGTATAGAGAGCTATTCAAAGACGTGTAAAAACACACAAGGACGATCTCATCAATCGCCCTTGTGGATAGTCATGTTCATATAGAGGAAGTGCATCTGAATGGGGAAGGCTCATCCATTGTTGAGCGAGTAGGACACCACTTCGCGGGTTAGCAAATCTACTGTCGCTTCGGCGAGGGTATTCTCTCCAAGCGTAAACCACACCGTCCACAAATCAGCATTGTCTTCGGTTGCGTCCCCAACGGCAGTCCAGTTGGGGTTGTCGCGCATCTGCTCGGCGATCTCTGGTTGGGTGTAAGCCAGCGCGATGGCTTGCGCTTGCGAGGCGGAATGCCATTCGTCATAACTCAGGATGTTATTAAAACCGATGTAGATCAGTTCGGGGTTGTCGAGCGACGCGGGCGTTTCTCCCTCAAAATGCACGACTAGATTCAGCGAATCTACCCCACGGTCAAAGTAGGCATACCACCAGCGGTTATAAGGATCATAATCGACATATAACGCCTCATACGCGCTGACTTCGCCGACCAGTTCAGTGAATTCAGGGTCACTGCTGAGGAAGTCGCGAATTGCCATTTCTGCCTCAAGGACTTGTTCACCTGTCGCGTCATAATAGGTTTCGTAGCTGTACACCCGCCCGCGCGACGGGCTGACATCCGCCCAGCCGATTTCGTTCCCGCTTGCATCCCAAAATTCAACATGCCAAATACCGTAAGTATTGCGGGTGTCGTAAGCGGCGCCTGTCCAGTCGGGATTGTTGCTAAGCCCCACCGCAAACATCGCATGGTGAGATGCCAATTGGATGGCATCTTGTTCACTATAAGTTTCTTGCGCCCCGGTGGTGTGGATGTGCGAGAACATCATGACGCTGATGAACAGCGCGACAAAAATTATGTTGGTGTGTGATCGCATCATCATCCCCCCTATGTGAACGTGCGAGGGGAAAAAATGCCCGGCAAAGTGGCGACGTAATTCGGGAAGATTTGCGCTACTTCGCTGTTTCCCAACCGTCCGGTCAAGATTTCTGTGAGCACATCGCGATAATCGGTAGTCACGGCTAAATCCCCGTCTTCGAGGGCGTCAGCGTGTAACCCTGCCCATCGGCTGTACACTCCACCTGTTGAGCCACCACCCATCACAAACATACAGTTCCCATGTCCATGATCGGTGCCTGCACTGCTGTTTTCGGTCAAACGGCGTCCAAACTCGCTCATACTCACAACAGTGATGTTCTGCATGTGGTCGCGTAAGTCAGCATGAAAGGCGGCCAGCCCTTGGGCGAAGTTGCTCAGCAAGCCTGCAAACTCACCTTCTACCCCGCCTTGGTTTTCGTGCGTGTCCCATCCGCCGACATCGACACACGCGACTTCTAGCCCAACTTCTGCTTTGATGAGTTGGGCAATTTGTTTCAGTCCCATGCCAAAATCGCTGTCAGGATATTGGGCATTGTTGGCGGGCAGATATTCGGATGCGTTGAGTTGAGATAACAAGTCGATGGTCGAGAATACCTCACTCGCCTCTTGGCCGATCAAGTCTACAGGCGCTTGGATGCTGTACAGGTTGGCTAAGGTGCGTTGGATGGTGGCGATGTGTTCTTCCCGCCCTTGCAGGTGAAAGTCTACAATGGATTGCAGGGCTAACGCAGGCACTTGTCCACGTAATGAACTTTGCAAAATTGCGCCCATGCCCACCGCTCGAAATGGGGAATCGTTTTGCCATGCCGCCGTTTCCAAATGACGGCTGACCCAACCGTTCGGGCTGGTTTTGACGCCCGGCGTCCCGCGTTCCATATATTCCATCGCGTCAAAATGGGAACGGGATGGGTCGGGCGAGCCTGCGCCGTGAATCACCGTCAGCGCGTTGCTGTCATAAATCTCTTTCAAGGGTCGAAGGGCAGGATGCAACCCAAAGAATCCGTCGAGATCAATCGCGCGGTTTTCGCCAACACCGGGTTCTGGAATGGCAATCGTGGGGCGGTTATCATAATAATTTGCCCCTTCGCCAAACGGGACGACGGCATTTAATCCGTCCATCCCACCACGCTGAAAGATCACCACCAGCGTATCTCGCTGACCACTCGACGGAATTTGATAGGACGGTGAAAAAGCGAGGCGTGGCATCCATGCAGGGAAAAGGGACTTGCTCAGCCCGATCACCCCCAGTGCCCCTGCAGAACGGACAAGGTTACGTCGTGATGTCATATTCATCGGTTTTTATCCTCTAATGCCACTGGAAATAGGGCGATGACAAGAGAATGCCCGTCAACGTTGGCAGGTAATAATTGCGCGTATCGCGGTCGATCGATTCTGTGGGGTTCACGCTATCAGACAGCGCATGGATGATCGCTTGAACATCCGCATTGTTGATGTGCCCGCCTAAGACAGTTTTGGCGGTGACGTCCACCAACTGCGCTACCGTGTTGGTAGGCGGAAGCAGTTGATCCCAATCCAAGTGGATTTGCTCCATCCACCCTTCAGACGCGAAGGGGATGGTCATGGCGAGATTCCAACGGTTGAGCAGGCCATTGGTGTTCAACCATTCTTCGGTTGTGTCGGGGTAACCGTTGGGTGGGTGCCAATAGAAAGGCATGTGACCTAATCCCTCGAGGCTCCAGAAAATCCAAGGGATGCTGTCATTATGCGTGAACGTGATGCCGTGTCTTAAAGCGCGGAAGATAGCGACCATCAATTCCATCGGACGGCGCAGTTTTTGCCCGGCCGACCCCATGAATTCAGCCGACAGGAAAATGTGACGCATCACACTGCGAATATCGCCTTGCGTGTTCATGAACACGTCGGCGGTGCTGTTGACCAAACTTTCGGGCGGTGTGTCACTCACAAACCGTCGGATCAATTTAAAGCTGATGAAGCGGGCGGTAGAAGGGTGATGCGCCAGCATATCCAAGACTTGTAAGCCATCTTCAATGCCACGCCCTGCGGGAAGCTCGATGCCTAAAATCGTCTTGGCTTCAGTGTCGTGCATGTTCATATCAAAGATGAACCCGCCCGCCGTCTCGTTGACTGTCCAGCCGGTTAACGCGCGCGCCACCGCTTTGACATCGTCTTCGGTATAACCGCCATCGACGCCCAGCGTGTGCAGTTCCATCACTTCACGGGCGTAATTTTCATTCGGGTATTCTTTGTTACTGGTGGTTTGGTTCAGGTAATACATCATGGCAGGGCTTTGTGACGAGGCAAATAACAAGTCACGGAATGAGCCGAGCGCGTGCCGACGGATCACTTCACGATCTTCGACAATCTTGATCGCCGTGTTATCGGCTATTGGCACATTAAAATGATCCGTCCAGAACTCGACCATGCGCTCATGAAGCTGGCGTTCGCTGTAGATGGCGCGGTAGATGCGCGCCCACATAAAGCGTGATTCGATGGTGTAGTTTTCGTCCGCCTGCATGGTTTGATACAGATCGCGGAAACTCATATTGATGAACGTTTCGCGTGAAAGTAACTCATCAATGAGCGGGTCGGGGATTGCGGCAGGGTTGAGCTGCCAGTCGATGTAGCCTTCATAACCCATTGCTTGCAAACGGGTTAAATCTTCTGGACGAGGCCCCCACGTCAGCCTATTTAAAAGGTGATGCTCGAGGTTGGGGCTGGCGCTGTCTTGTGCTTGGATCAAGCGCGCCCCTGACCAGCGCACGGTAGGCGCGGCCGCAAGGGTGAGCGAAGCAACCCCACTCATTTTGAGAAAATTACGACGACTAAGAGACATAGTGTTTGGCCTCCACTCTACCTCATTAGCATACGCTAAAACGTAAAAAAGGGTTCTGGATCGTCACCGTTGGGCTGGGTTCTTAGCTTGGGTTTCTCACGACATACTCATGAATAAAGAACGTGCACAGTGAGTATGCAAATTAGGGATAACACCCGTAAACCTTTACGTTCGTCAAGCTCAAGTACGAATTTTTGGCGAGGCTTTTTCATCGGCGGTGCTTCAAGTAAACTGGGTTGAGATGCGTCATCATAAAAGCATAATTCGTTGAAATGACGCCTGATATTGCGGGGATTTTTCACACACGATGAGCTTTCTATCCGTCTATACTATACCCATCCAAACCGCATTAAGAATCTTCCCATTTTTAGCGATCCTCATTTTGGTGCCGTTGAGCGTGCGCCATTATCAACAGTACGGACGTTTGGCTGGTTGGCGCACGACAGTGGTCTACGCCTTCGTGTTTTTTTTGATCTGCGCTTACTGTTTGATCATGCTGCCTCTGCCCGAAATCACGCCTGATTTTTGCCGTGTGTACAGTGAAGTCACGCCTATTTACAGCCCATTCGAATTTTTGGGGCGGGTGGGGAACGAAGCCCGCGTTGTGGGGATAATCAACGCGCTGACGTCGTTTGAATTCCTTGAAGTGTTTTTTAATTTTCTGCTGTTATTCCCACTCGGCTTTTTCCTGCGCTACCTGTTTCAGTTTCGTTTTCGTACAGTGTTGCTGATCTCTTTCTTAGTCTCACTCTCGTTTGAAATCACGCAGTTGACGGGTATCTACGGCTTATATCCGTGTGCGTATCGAGTCTTTTCGGTAGATGATCTGCTCTTGAATACCAGCGGAAGTCTGCTCGGCTACGCGGTGATGCCCCTGTTTGCATTTTTGCCCAAAGTGGATCGTTCCGCGTTGTTGGTGGAAGATGATGATTATGTGTCTGTCTTTCGCAGGGGGATCGCGTTCATCTTGGATTACTTCTTCCTCAACCTCGTGCTCACTCTATTGGTGCCCGTTATCATGTACCCGCAGAATCTTTTTGTCATTCTTTTGTGGTTTGTGGTCGGCGCTTATTTGGGACGCGGGCGCACGCTGGGCAAACAGATCGTGCGCATTCGCATCGTCGCGTTAGAGGGTTCTGACGCATCTTTCCGTCAATTGACCTTGCGCTATCTGGTCTATCTCGGGTTGCCGTGGCTGGCGACGGTGTTGGTCTACTTGCCTTTAACCCAACCTGAACCGGATGGATTTGTCGATGGGGTGAAAGCCTTGATCGCGATTGGCTTCATGCTGTTGATTTTGTTGGTGCTGAGCATCCCGCCGATTGTGCGCCGTGATCATCGTGGCCTGCCGGACTGGATCGCCCGTACCAAACATGAAGCTATTAACCCATCGACGGCATCTTCAGATAATCCAGCGGGATGAAGAACGAGCCTTCGGTAGTCCCTGTGTTGATGCCTTGTTTCAGCTTCTGGTCCAGCTGTTCCGCGCTGAGCGTGCCTGCAAAATAGGCTTGGAATAATGTGCTGACTTTGCGCACTTCATCAGGGGTTTCATGGACAAATTCCAGCCGATAATGACGGATGCCACTGCGCATCATCTGGTCAAGGTGCAAGCTGGCGACCTGCGCTTCTGCGCCAAAGACCGTGTTGCGACAGCCGACATCGGCCATCACCGGATGCTGTCGCCCTTGTGCATCTTGCAACGCTACTTGATGTTTTTCACACGGGTGACCGCAGTCCAAATAACTTGTCCCACTCGACAAGAAACGACAGAATACACAATGTTCCGTGTGGAATACGGGCAGGTGATGATACGCGATCACCTCAAAGCGTTCGCTGCCAACTGCCTGCGCTAAACGGCTGATCTGGTCAGCGTTCAGGTCGTGCGTAGGCGTGATTTGGGACAGCCCCATCTTGAGATAGGTATCTGCCGAAAGTTGATTGGCGATGTTTAAGCTGAAGTCACCAATGAGCGGGTGCTGATGTTGTCCTTGAAGCGCCTCAAATAACCCACCCGAACGGATCACCAATTCACAATCTAAGCGCAAGAGGAAATTCACGATGCGCTGTTCTTGAGGTTTTAACACGCGTGGGCTGGCAACGCGCGCGGTGATGCCCGACGCTTTGATCTTCTCTACTGCTGGACGTAACCCGTACAACTCCAAATAATCCAGCGTGATGCTGGCGGGGTTCATGGCAATCGCCGCGTCGAGCTGGTCGGGTTTGCGCACCAGTAAATGTAACTGAACAGCTTGATCTGCATCGGCGGGTGAGGCTGGTTCGATGGCGTTCAGCGCATCATCCAATGCTTGGGTTGGGTCTTGGGTAATGACTTCGGGCAGTTGTGATTGAAGCGTCACCAACTGTTCAACCGCGCTTTGACGTAAGCGGTTGAGCATGGAGCTGGGCAAGAACGGATCGCCGTCAATGTTCGCGCTGACGGTCTCCAGTTGATAGGCCGTGTTGCCCAAGCGTCCCAACTGCTGATGTAAATATTCCGCGTTGATACTGCGGTTGTTGGCGCGGGTGAGGGGTTCTTCAGAGTGTACGGTGACCGTGAGATGCGGTTTTTTCACCAATGACCATGTGAGTTGAAGCGGTGCATCCACTTTGGCGATGACCTGTACATTCAACGGTTGTTTGGTGATGGGCGCGGCGGGGTTTAAAAAGGGTTTTGCCACTTTTTCGACGTTGCTATCACGCGTGCGCCAGACCCAATCCCCCGCACGAATACGATCAAATCGAATATCACGGTTGCCAAAACGCAGTTCGAGCAGGGAACCGTGTGGGGTGACTTCATACAGGCTTCCGCCTTCTTCTTCGATTTCGGGACTGCGCCAATCGGCGGCATCAAAGACGATACCATCCCCTGCTTTGAGGGGCGCATCGGCTTGGATATCCGTCGGCTCTATTGTCACATAGTCTCTGTAGACGTGTTTCACTCGCCCACATAAAACCCCACGATGACGAGGCGAACGCCCATCCACCACCGTTTGATGATTGGTTCCAGAAATGAAAAATGCGCCTAACCCCCGTGAGTAGACTTGTTCGATATGCAGTTCTTGCTGACGGGTGACGGGGATGGGACGGTTTTCCCACGCCGCATCAATCGCTTGACGGTAGGCTTGGGTGGTCAGGGCGACGTAATTTTCATCTTTATAGCGCCCTTCGATCTTCAGCGTCGAGATGCCGATGTCCACAATTTCGGGAATTTGATGTAAGGCGTATAAATCCCCCGGTGAAAGTAGATAGCGCGCGTCTTCGAGGTCGCGCCGTTGGTTGTCCACGATCAGGTCATAAGGCAGACGGCAGGCTTGCGCACATTTCCCACGGTTGGCGCTTCTACCGCCCCACGCTTCTGATGAGAAACACTGTCCTGAATAAGAGACACATAACGCCCCATGCACAAAGATTTCGAGTTCACAGTCGGTCTGTTCGCGAATTTCACGAATCTCTTTGAGCGAAAGCTCGCGGGCGAGTACCACCCGTTTCACCCCAAAACGTTGGGCTAACGTCACGCCTTCCGCGCTGGTGATGCTCATCTGGGTACTGCCGTGAATATCCACCGTTGGCGCAATCTGATGCGCGAGCTGTGCCATGCCGACATCTTGCACGATGATCGAATCAACGCCTGCATGTGCCATCTGCTCAATGGTGGTGACAGCTTCGCGTAACTCGTGATCGAAGATCAACGTGTTGAAGGTGACATAGCCTTTTACGCCACGACTGTGCAAGGTGCGCATGACGTCGGGAAGTTCGGTCAGCGTAAAGCCAACTTTGGCGCGGGCGGAAAAGTGTTTGAGTCCAAAATAAACCGCGTCCGCACCCGCTTCAATGGCAGCGTGCAGTTGGGGCCAATAACCAGCAGGACTCATCAGTTCAGGTTTTATGGACATAGGCGTGAAAGGGCTTTTGAATTTGTTTTGACGAGGTGTGTATGAGTGAATTATCGCATAACTTCAATCACAAGCAATGTGAGATATATTCTTGCCTCACTTCGAGGGCAAAAGCCTAATGTGTTGTGGAATGATTTGTTCTTAACGCCTGTCTTGCCTGCATGTTTTGTGTCCTCTCCCCACGGAGAGGACGGCTGAGCGCTTAGCGAAGCAGGTGAGGTGAACTTTCTGAACCTCACCCCGACGGGGTCGCGCCCTCTCCGTGAGGAGAGGGCAAAAGCCTAATGTGTCATGGAATGATTTGTTTTTAACGCTCGTCTTGCCTGCATGTTTTGTGTCCTCTCCCTACGGAGAGGACGGCTGAGCGTTAGCGAAGCAGGTGAGGTGAACTTTCTGAACCTCACCCCGACGGGGTCGCGCCCTCTCCGTGAGGAGAGGGCAAAAGCCTAATGTGTCGTGAAATGATTTGTTTTTAACGCCTGTCTTGCCCGCGTGTTTTGTGTCCTCTCCCTACGGAGAGGACGGCTGAGCGCTTAGCGAAGCAGGTGAGGTGCCTTTCAAAATCTCAACACGGCTTGACCTGAATCCCCTCAAATGGGATGTCTAGTGTGGTTGCGCCGAGGCCATCGGCCACATAATAAGTAATTTCGAGGGTGCCGTTGATGAGATCATCTTGCGCTGATGTGATGTCTACCTGCCCGCTGGCAATCATGATGTCAGCGCCATCGACGCCTTCGCCTTCAATCGCCAAAAGAATCTCGTCTTCTCTATAGCTGGCGGTGTGATCGAAATTGAACGTTCCCAAATTGCGAATGTCGCCCATGACATCGACTAAGACCGCGGTGCGAAACTCGCCCGTAACATCTTCAACGACCAACGCGGACTGTCCATTGGTGCGGGTGCGTGCCAAAAAATACGCGGCGGATTCAGTCGGTTCTTGTTCGGGGCGGGTGATGGTATAGGCGATGATCATCTCATTCTCATACGAGAAGTTACAGGCCGCAGGGTCTGATAAAAGTGTACCGTCCGGCGAACATCCAAAAGCGCTCATGACCCCGACCAGAAAAAGACTGCGCATCCAAACCTGCATGGAAACCCCTCCAAAATGATGTAATCACTGACGTTATACAAACAGATGTTAAGCAGACGATGAGGAATCTTCTGTGGATTGCAACGTGTAGATGATTTCCCCCGCTGACCAGCGGATGAACATTTTTCCCACCTCATCGGCGGAAGGAACCATCCCCTGCTCAATCCATGTTCGCATCATTCCGCTGATCGCGCCAGTCAGGTAACTGCTCATATAGGCCAACGTCGGCTCTGGTAGAGGGTTTTGCGGTTGGAACATTTCTAAATGTGACTGAATGAATCCTTTGATTTGGGTTTGCACTCGCTCAAAGACTTCAGAACTGGCTTGCCCACTCAAGATAAAGTGATAAAAATGAGGCGCGTCGGCGATGCGCTTAAAGGCAAAACTCGCCACTTCAGCCAGTTGTTCGAGCGCATCTTCATGGGGATGAGAAAACAGAGCATCGTAAGCGGCGCGTTGCTCCATGAGGTCAACTTCTAAACGCGCCATCAAAACGTCTGCGACTTCTTTAAAGTGTAGATAAAACGTCGGGCGGGCAATTTTGGCGCGTCGGGTCAGGTCGCTTACGCTGATAGTGCTGAGTGGTTTTTCCGCCAGCAGTTCCAGCAAGGCTTTGAACAACAAATCTCGCGTGCGCTGTTGTCGTAAATCTAAAGGGGATGGGCTTTCCATGGCGTAACTTTTCACTTATTCACCAACATCGTGAGGTCGAACTTCAAGAATATCATAGGCTCTAATTGACATATTGTAAATTAAAACTTATGATACAGAGTGTAAATTAAAAGTGAAACGCGAATCAGTTTGAGGGTGAACGTCATGGGGAAATTGTCATTTCGGACAAAAAAATGGGAACAGAAAATCCAAGCCTTAGATGCTGAAAAGGATGCGGAAGAAATTGTGTCGTTGTTGATCGCACATGTCTTTTCATTGGATATCTTCCTTTCAACCGAGATGGCACAACTGCGCACGTTCACCATCCCGTCGATCTCGAAAATTTTGCATCACAGCCGACAATACGAACATAACAGCTTGAAACGCATGGATGACACCAAAGCGATTTTAGGTGAGATGGGCATTGAGGGGATGGACTCAGAGCGGGGCAAAGCGGCGACTGAACATCTGAATAACATCCATGCGTTTTACCGCATCACCAATGACGATTATCTCTATACGCTCAGCACCTTCATCTTCGACCCCCGCCTATGGCTAGAGCGCTTCGGTTGGCGACAATTGACCGACCATGAGCAGAATGCGCTGTATCACCGTTACCGCAAAATGGGCGAGGCGATGCACATCCAAGACATTCCCGACACATGGCAAAAACTTTGGGCTTGGCGTGTTGCGTATGAAAAGACACACCAGCAATATGACCCGGCCAATACACAGGTTTCTCTAGGGTTGCTGAATGGGGCATCCCAAATGGTTCCGCCGTTGTTGAAAGGGGTGATGAGTCCGATCACGATCAGCTTGTTCGACGCCAACCTAGAAGCGAACTTAGGCCTCAAAAAGCCGAACCTGTTGGCGCGTGGGCTGACGCGCGCCGTGATGCAGGTATATCGTTTTGCAGGGCGGTTCTTCAACCTATGGGAAGAAGATAGCTTTGTCGATTCTAAGCTCATGACGCACATGGAAACCTACCCACACGGCTATCAACTTTGGGAACTGGGGCCGGATAATCTTGTGAAGCATCTGTACCCAGAAAAATTTGCTCACCCTGTCGCCGAAGGTGCAGATTAGTCAATTCCCCGCTCATCTTGAAAGAGCAAAAAGCACAGGGGCGCGACTATAAATCCCCTGTGTTTTTTATTCTTCAGACCGCATGGCATGGTGAAATCGCCTAAGAAGGCCTAAGATAGGGGAATCACTGTAAAACAAAGTCAAAGGAAATTTTAAATGGCAATTGATTTTCAACCCGTTGATAACAACGAGGTAATCCTCCATGAGTTCGCGCAGCAGTTCAGCGTCCAAGACCTGCGCGAGGCCACCCATGCCAGCATCGATCATATTCTCAGTATCATTGATGGTTTGAGCGATACACAGGTGACCTTTGTGCCGTATGACCCTGAAGCGAATGACCCCCACGCCAGCCCTGAAGAACAATATGTCGGTTGGACATTGGCGCATCTGGCGGTACACGTCACGGCGTCCAGCGAAGAATATGCCACGTACAGCTCATTTTTAGCACGCGGAATTCCCTACGGGCCAGAACCGCGTTTGCGTTATGAAACCCACTGGACAGAATTGACAACCGCCGCCCAAGTGATCCAGCGTTTGGAAGAAAGTCGGCGGATGCGCATCGCCTATTTAGATGCGTGGCCGGACACCCCGCACTTCGACGTGTATCGCGAAATCACCGACGGTTACCGCGAAAAGTTTGGTGAACAAAACGCAAAATCCTCATTTTTGTTGGGCTTGTGGCACGAAGTCGGACATCATGCCCAAATTGCTGAAGTTGCACGGCAAGCGCGTGAAGCAAAATAAGAACATGCTTGCACCTTGAAGGCGTTTTCAATATACTCATATTTAGGTCTATCGCACTGGAAGAGAATCATGTTGTTCTTACACCATCACCACCTCTATTCTCCATAAACTTGACCAACGCCTTATGAGGTTCCCAAAGCGCGGACGTTGGTCTGCGCTTTTTTGTTGCCTAGTGCCATCCCGCTTTTAGAAAAGGATTTTTCGAAATGCCGCCAAAAATTCAACCTCGCTTGCCTAAAGGAATGCGTGACTTCTTACCGCAAACCATGATTAAACGCGATTATGTGTTTGGAATTGTGCGAGACGTTTTTCATCTGTATGGCTTTGAGCCGATCCAAACCCCAGTTTTAGAACTGTACGAAACTTTGATGGGGAAGTATGGCGAAGATGCTGAAAAACTCATTTTTATGGCACAGCACCCGGGTGGCAAGGAAGAACTGGCACTGCGTTATGACCTCACCGTGCCGTTGGCGCGATATGTGGCGATGAACCAGAATGACCTGACGATGCCGTTTAAGCGCTATCAACTGGCACCTGTGTGGCGGGCGGAACGTCCGCAACGGGGGCGGTATCGCGAGTTTTATCAATGTGATGCGGATATTGTGGGCGTTGCAGGCATGAATGGCGATGCCGAAATTGTCAGCTTGATCGTGACGGCTTTGCGTCGTCTAGGCTTTGACAAATTCACGGTGAAGATCAATCACCGTCAACTGCTCACGGCGATTGGTTTGTATGCAGGTTTAGAAGGGGAACCGCTGGCAAACTTGTACCGAAGCATCGACAAGTTCGACAAGATCGGCGCGGAAGGTGTCGAAAAAGAAATGGTCGAGCGCGGGCTACCGAAAGAGGTTGTCTCTAACGTCATGGGCTTAATTTTGAGCGAAGGCGCAGGCTTAGAAAAACTTGAGAATGTGGCGAAAGTCTTGTTGGCGCAACCTAACGATTCGACCGAAGCATCTTATAAAGCGATTGCCGAACTTCGTCAGCTTGCCAGCTACTTACAAACTTACGGCGTGAACCCTGAAAACTACGACATCGACTTCACGATGGTGCGGGGCTTAGGCTATTACACAGGGCCGATTTTTGAAACCGTCATCACAGAGCCAAACCTCGGCAGCGTGACGGGGGGCGGTCGTTATGATGATCTGGTCGGCTTGTTCCGTGGTGAAAGTTTGCCGACGACCGGCACTTCATTGGGCATCGAACGCATCATTGACCTGATGGATGTTTTGAACCTGTACCCGTCCGACATGAGCGGGACGGTGATCGAAGTGTTCGTCACGGTGTTCGATGAGGCGTCACGTGTTGAATCAATGCGGTTGTTGAGCGAGTTACGTCAGGCGGGCATCCGCACAGACATCTATTTGCAAGACAAAAATTTGGGTAAACAATTCGCCTTGGCTGACAAAAAGGGTATTCCGTTGGTGGTTATTTTAGGGCCAGAAGAAATCGCCAATGGGAATGTCAAGATCAAGCGTTTGAGCGACGGCCAAGAAGTGATGATCGAACGTGCCCAACTGGTGGAACAGGTCAAAGCGCAGATCACCCGTTAATGTCTGTAAACTGAAATACAGCGAAAATTTTATCAACAAAGACAATCCATCCTCATGAAATTCATAGGATTTCGTGGGGGTGGATTGTTGCTATAGAGGCCAAAATCGGGTATCTTTAGATAGAACAAATGAGCGATCTTTTTAAGCGAGGTGTATGATGTCAGTACCACCCCCTGTAGATTTTCTCAGCGCTTCTCCTTGGCTTCCTAGTGGAGATGATTTCGACGCATCGGTTGATTTTTATGTGAATACGTTAGGTTTTAACATGACCTACCGCAGTGATGGGCCAGCGCCAATGGCTGTGATGGCGCGCGGCGACGTTCGTTTGTACCTCGCCCGTTTCGCCGACCAACAGTACATTAACAACACCATGCTCTTACTTCAAGTTGATGATGTTGATCGTTTGCACCAACAATATGTCGAAAAAGGGATTTTGCCTTATACCGCTGATGTCACCACTTCAGGGATCACTGACGTGAATGATACCGATTGGGGATCACGCGAGTTCGTAGTACGCGACGTTGCAGGCGTTTGCATCCACTTTTATCAATGGCGTAGTTACCACATGCGCACTTTCCTTCAGTTTGAAGAACGTATTTATTAAGGCTCACGATGACGATTTCAATCACCAAAGCACGCGACTATGTGTATCAACAGGGACGACTGTATGAGAGCGCCTTATTTGGCTATCTCTTTGAGGGGCGTTCTATTGAAAAAGTCCATGATGCCTTGCGCGCCTATCGTAACCCTGACGGCGGTTGGGGGCATGGGATGGAGATGGATTTACGCACGCCGGATTCTAACCCTGCGGCTTTAGAATATGCGTTGGGGTTTGTGAACAATTGGAATTTGCCCGCAGGGGATTTGTTTGAGGGTGCGTCCGCGTGGGTGGTGAGCCAGGCAAACCCTGATGGCACCCTGCGTAACCCCGACAGTTTGTTTGATTATCCGATTGCGCCTTGGTGGGTCGAAATGAAAGGGCAAACAGCGCCATCTTCGATTGTGGGCAACCTCAACAAGCTAGGATTAGCGACGAAGGAACTGCTTCAACTGGGCGAAACATACGCTCAAAATTACTTGAAACTTGAAAATATCGCCGCCAATGAGTGGTTTTTTATGGCGTATCACGGCTATCACTATTATATGTATACCTCGTCTGAAGCGCAGTTTCACGACGCCGTGATTGAGAATATGCGCACTTGTGCTGACACGATGCCCGATAATCAGCTTTACAGCGTGTTGAGTTTTGCATCCACGCCCGACACCCCTTTTGCAAAAGCGCTTCCTGAACTGGTCACCCGCGCTTTAGATTATGCGCAGGCGCATCAGCAAGCGGAAGGTCATTGGCTGGATCAGCATGGGTTGAGTGGATGGTACCCACACGTCACGTTATTAACCTTGTATGCCTTACGCTCACACGGACGTTTATAAGGAGACGCTGATATGACGCGCAAGATCGTGTATTCGATCATGACTTCTTTGGACGGGTATATCGAAGATGCCAGCGGAAACTTCGACTTTTTAGCGCCAGATGAAGAACTACACCATTACGCCAATGAACTAGAGAAAGCCGTAGATACACATATCTACGGGCGCAATATGTACGAGATTATGCACGCGGGTTGGTCGATCTCTTATGACGATGTGCCGAATACCCCTCAAGAAGTGCTGGACTATGCGACGCTTTGGAAGAAGATTCAGAAAGTGGTATTTTCGACCACATTAGATCATGTGGAAGGAAAGGCGCGTCTGTTAAGAGGGAATATCCCCGCCGAAGTCGCGCGCTTAAAAGCAGAAACAGGCGGTGATATTTCTATCAGTGGGGCGGGTATAGCCGCATCTTTTTTAGAGTTGGGCTTGGTTGATGAAATCTGCTTTTTTGTGTTTCCGATCCTCTTAGGGGATGGAAAACCTGCATTGCCGAAACATCTGTCCCGCATGTCGTTGGAGTTGACCGAAACGCGCACGTTTCAATCCGGCGTGGTGATGCTGTGGTATAAAATCCGTTCTTGAGAGGAGCAAAAATAAACGCATGGCAAAATTAGTCGCTTTTTTAATGCTCACTTTAGACGGTTATAGTGCCGACGAAAACGGCGGTATTGATTGGCATGTGGTGGATGATGAATTTAACGAATTTGCGCTTGCGCAGTTGAATTCGGCCAGTTTTTTAGTTTTTGGACGCAATACCTACGAGGGCATGGTGGAGTATTGGACATCCCCCGAAGCGATGCAGAATGATCCGTTGGTTGCGGAAAAGATGAACACTCTGCCTAAAGTCGTCCTGTCGCACACGCTCTCACAGGTGACATGGGCGAATACGCGCTTAATCAAAACCCAGATTGTAGAAGAATTTACCCAACTCAAAGCCGAGCAAGAAAAAGACCTGATCATCATGGGAAGTTCTAAACTGTGCGCTTCTTTGATCAACTTGGGCTTAATTGATGAGTTCCGCTTGATGTTCAACCCCATCATTTTAGGCAAGGGGATTTCTGCTTTCATGGGGGCGCGGACTTTAAACGATCTGCGTCATACCGAAACGCGCTTCTTTGAATCTGGAAATGTCTTGCAGATTTATCGTCGTCGTTAAAACAAAAACGTCCGGCATACACCGGACGTTTTATTTTCCTAAAATCAAGACAAGCTTAGAAGTTGATCATGTGGCCTTCGAGACCGTGCGCCGCTTCTTTCACCGCTTCACTCAAGGTGGGGTGAGCGTGAACGTTACGGGCAATTTCTTCGGGTGTCAGTTCAGCCAAACGCGCCAACGTCAATTCGGGCAGCAGTTCGGTCACGTCAGGGCCGATCAAGTGCGCGCCGAGAATTTCACCATATTGTTTATCGCTGATGAGCTTCACAAAACCTGTAGCGTCACCCAAACCATGCGCTTTACCGTTGGCTTGGAAGGGGAATTTCGACACGTTAACTTCATAGCCTTTTTCTTTGGCTTGTTTTTCAGTGTAACCAAAGCTGGCAACTTGAGGTTGGCAGTACGTGGCACGGGGCATCATGTCGTATTCGAGTTCAACTGTCGGCGCACCGGCGATGTTTTCTGCGGCGATGATACCCATCGCTTCGGCAACGTGTGCTAACATCAAGTTTGCGGTGACATCACCGATTGCGTAGATGTGAGGCACGTTGGTTTGCATCTTGCTGTTGATTTCGATAGCGCCACGTTCGGTGACGTTGACGCCCGTATTTTCTAAGCCGTAGCCTTCAACCCGCGCTTTAAAGCCGATGGCTTGCATGATCTTGTCGGCTTCTAATACTTGTTGTTGACCGTCCCCTGTTGTGACGGTGACTTTGACGCCTGAGCCTGTATCTTCAATATGATCGACGCGGGTCTTGGTCATGACTTTGACGCCGAGTTTCTTATATTGTTTTTCCAGTTCGGCAGAGACTTCTTCATCTTCGAGCGGAAGCAGACGATCCAAGAACTCGACAATGGTCACGTCTACATCATAGTTGGCATGAACATACGCGAATTCGACGCCAATTGCTCCACCGCCTGCGATGATGATCGACTTGGGCAGGTTGTCCGCCATGATCTGTTCTTCATACGTGACGACGCGCTCGCTCAGTTGGGTGTTGGGAATCAAACGGGTGGTTGCGCCCGGTGCCAAAATGGCGTGCTTAAATTCGATGGTTTCGGTTTTGCCATCATTTAAAGCAACTTCCATGTGGTTGGCATCGGTGAAGGTGCCCCAACCATCATATTCATCAATCTTGTTCTTGCGCATCAAGAAATGCACGCCTTTAACACGGCCATCTGCAACTTGACGGCTGCGCTTAAACGCGGCGCCATAATCAAATGAGATTGCACCGCTAATTTGAATCCCGAATTTTTCACTTTCGTTCTTCAAGACGTGGGCTAATTCTGCGTTACGTAATAAGGCTTTTGAAGGGATGCAACCGACGTTCAAACACACGCCGCCCCAATATCTCTTTTCAACAATCGCAACTTTAAGCCCTAGTTGGCTGGCACGAATCGCCGCGACATAACCGCCCGGCCCCGCACCTAAAACAAGGACATCGTATTGTTTCGCCATATTTAAACCTTGCTCCCAAATCTGAATTGGTTTGAATGATCGTTCCATTGTAAAACTTCTGTCGGTTTGGGGACAGTGTTTCTTACGAAACACTTCCCTGCTTAGCCTTCCCGATAAAATATTTTTCGTGCTTCGCAGCGTTCAGCATTTTAAAACAGGATGAAAATCATGCGTGCTTTGATGCTCTATGCGAGATAAATACCCTATCCTCAGAACTGGATAGGGTATGATCTCTTTTTGCTTAAGTCCAGTTTTCGAGCGTGTGTTTGAGCGTCTGTAAAAATGCGTCCCCTGAAGCACCATCGGCGATGCGATGATCAAAGGTGAGGGAAGTATATACACAGGGACGAATTGCGATCATGTCATGACCGTTTGCGTCGGTGATGACTTTGACCCGTTTTTCTAACATGCCGATGCCCAAAATCGCCGCCTGCGGTTGGTTGATGATCGGCGTGGCGAACAGGCTTCCGCTCACCCCATGATTGGTGATGCTAAACGTCCCCCCTTGAATTTCGTCGGGTTTAAGCTGTTTGGCGCGGGCGCGTGTCGCCAGATCATTGATGGTTTGTGCTAAGCCGAGCAAGTTCATACGTTCGGCATTTTTAATCACCGGAACGATCAAGCCCTGATCGAGCGCGACTGCCATGCCGATATTCAATTGATGGGCGAGATAAATACCTTGCTCTGTCCAACGGCTGTTCATGATCGGCACCGCTTGTAAGGCGGTCACCGTCGCCGCTACAAAATAAGCGGTCAATGTCAGGTTGATTCCCCATTTGGCAAAGTCGGCCTTATTCGCTTGACGATGCGCCATCACGCTAGAAAGGTCTACTTCAAACACCGTCGTGACATGAGGTGAGGTGTGTTTGCTTCGTACCATGTGCTCAGCGATGCTCTTACGCATCGGGCTGAGCGCCACAAGTTCACCTTCTGCCCCTTCGGGAATTGGCTCGACAGGGTGCACCCGCGCTACAGACGTGATCGCCGTTGGTGTCGTCGGTTGTGAGGTAACGACAGGCGGGGCGCTCAGATCGTCTTCATAATCGACCGTGGATTTGAACAAGTCACCTGTGCCAGGGCGTTCCCACGGGGGAAGATCATCTTCAGCGCTGGAAGACACATGGCGATTTTCAAGATACTGCTCGACATCCTTTTTGGTGACACGTCCTTCACGGCCTGTGCCTTTGATTTGGCTCAGGTCTAAATTGTGTTCCGCGACCATCCGCGCAACAACAGGTGTGACATGCCCCATTTGGGATGTTACTGGCGAAGCATGGGAAACGCTAGGCGTGGCCTCTGCGGGCGGTGCAGGTTCATGGGTAGCATGACTTGACCCATTTGTTGAGGGCGTGTCTACCTGTTCACCCGCTTGACCGATTACGGCGAGAAGCGTGCCTTTTTCGACAGTTTCGCCTGCGGGAATCAAGATTTTGAGCAGGGTTCCTGAAGCGGGCGCAGGGATTTCGGTGTCTACCTTGTCGGTGCTGATCTCGACCAACGGCTCAAACTCATGAAGTTGATCGCCTTCATTTTTGAGCCACTTGCTCACCGTTCCCTCAACAACGCTTTCACCGAGTTGTGGCATCACAACATTCGTTGGCATTCCGTAGTCCTTTATTTAATACCCCGCCAGTTCACGAATGGCTTGGGCAATCGTGTCTGGATTGGGCATAAAAAATTCTTGCATCGGGTGGCTGAATGGGACGCCGGGGACATCCGGCCCAGTTAAACGGCGGATGGGGCCATCCAGATATTCAAAGCCTTCATCCGAAATAACAGCGGCGATTTCGGCTCCATAGCCCATCGTGCGGTTGTCTTCATACACGATGAGCGCCTTGCCCGTTTTCTTCACCGAATTGAGGATGCTGGTTTTATCTAGCGGAAGCAGGGTTCGTAAATCGACCACTTCCGCGTCAATGCCGTCTTGACGTGCGACTTTTTCAGCGGCTTGGGTGGCGTAATGCGCCATCATCCCATACGCAAAAACGGAAAGATCGCGGCCTTCGCGGGCGATCCGCGCAGGGCCGATGGGAACCGTATAATCTTCTGCGGGGACATGCCCCTTAATCGCACGATATCCTTTTTTAGGCTCAAAGAACATCACCGGGTTCGGGTCGCGCACCGCACTCTTGAGCAGACCTTTGGCATCATACGGTGTGGATGGCACCACGATTTTCAGGCCGGGACAGTGCGCAAAAAATGCTTCGACGCTTTGACTGTGATACAACCCCCCGCCGATCCCGCCCCCATATGGACTGCGGATCACCATCGGGACATTCCATTGACCATTGGAACGGTAATACATTTTTGCTGCTTCATTCACAATCTGGTTAAAGGCAGGGTGGATGAAGTCAGAGAATTGGATTTCACAAATCGGGCGTAGGTCTGTCAATGCCGCGCCGATGCCCACAGCGATGATCGAAAGTTCTGCTAGTGGCGAATCGATCACCCGCGTAGTGCCGAAGGTATCAAACAACCCTTGTGAAGCGCGGAATACACCGCCCCGTATGCCGACATCTTCGCCTGTTAAGAAGACGCGCGGGTCACGTGCCATTTCTTCTGACATCGCGAGGCGCACAGCGTCGATCAACGTCATAGTCTTTTCAGCAACTTGGGTCATGACGCATCCTCCGCAGGTTTAAAGAGATCGCCCAAAGCATCTTCCCCTTCGGGATAGGGGGCGGCTTCAGCCTCACGTTGGGCTTGGTCAACTTCAGCGCGGGCGCGGTTTTCATAATCATGAATACGTTCGGTTGTGAGAATCCCCTCTTTGAGTAGATGATTTTGGAAACGCTGAATCGGGTCTTTGCGCTTCCATTCTTCGACTTCTTCGCGGGTTCGGTAGCTTCGGTCATCGTCGTCGGATGAGTGTGGGACAGGGCGATAGGTTTTTGCTTCGACCAAGGTCGCACCTTCGCCGTTATACGCACGTTCGACAGCTTCGCACATCACATCATAGACGGCGAGCACATCGTTGCCATCGACCACGACCCCCGCAACCCCATAGGCGGGCGCGCGATCGGCCACATTAGCAACGGCCATTTGGGATTCCATCGGCACAGAGATCGCATAGATATTATTTTGAACCAGACAAATAAAAGGTAATTTGTGTACGCCTGCCCAGTTCATCCCTTCATGCCATTCGCCTTGACTGGTCGAACCTTCCCCTAAACAGGTGAGGGCTAAGCGCGGTTGTTGGGTATCTGTAGGATCAACGAGGCCGTTCTGTTGACGATACTTGATGGCAAACGCGATGCCTGCGGCTTGGGGTACTTGGGTCGCAACGGGTGCTGACCCGCTCACGATATTCAGCGCTTTATACCCAAAATGGCTGGGCATTTGTCGCGCATCACTGGAATACTCTCCTTTTTTGCCGTAAAGACTCATCATGAAATCAACAGGGCGGATGCCGATGGCGAGGACGAGCGCGAGGTCTCGGTAGTAGGGGTGAACATAATCGACCCCGCGGTGAATGCTGAAAGCGCTGCCCACTTGGGCAGCTTCGTGACCCATCGCGCTGATGTGGAACGCGATTTTGCCCTGACGGTGGAGTGCCCAACTTCGCTCATCTAAGCGACGGCTGAGCAGCATATACCAATACATTTCCAGTAAGGTTGCCTCGCTTAAACGCGCTGATGCACGTTCCGCAAGTGTACTCATTTACTCTCCTTAAAGATTATTTATCAAATGACGGGCACTAATTTAAAAATCTAATTTTGATCGCCCCATTATAACATTGTCCATCTTTAACAAATGGGGGTTCACGCTCAGAGCATTTGTGAGAAGTGACTAATTCTTTCCGAAATAAGCCCACGTCAGACTTTTTACAAGTCTATATGATCTTCTTCATCCCCAAAAAAGGAATGGGAATACAATGAATCGTGTTCGGGTGTTTTCGATGTTTTAACTTGGAGAAGTTGAACAAGATGATGAATTTCAGGCGTTCTAAAAAATTGTTTTTGAGCTTTCTACTCGTCTTTGTCTTGAGTGTTGTGAGCGTGAATGTTTCTGTTTTTGCGCAGGGTGGCGCTATTTCAGTGGGGGAGAACCGTACCGGTCAACTCACGCTGAACAGCCCAAGCAGTACGTACCTATTGAATATTTCTACACCCCGCGTTGTGACTTTACAGGTTCTGTCTCTCAGTAACACCTATCTGCCTGCGTTGACAGTTTTAGATGACCAAGGGGTGATGGTGTTGGCAAACCTGAACCTCTCTAATTCAACCGCCATCCAAAGCACCGCAAACCTGACCGCTACAGGAAATTATCAAATTATTGTGCAAGGGAATAATAACAGCGTTGGGTCGTATGTGTTGAGCGTTCAGCCCGCCGCCCAATTAGCGCCTGCGACACCACTCTCAATTGGTCAGCGTGTGAGCGCCAGTTTGGATAACCTGAACCCTCTGCAAACGTATTCTTTTACGTCGGCTTCTACAGGGGATTTGTATCTGGCCGTGGAAGCGTCTGCGCAAACGAACGTGCCTTCTCTTTTAGGGCCGATCATCACCTTGCGCGACGCTGAAACCAATGCGGTTTTAGCCACATCGAGCGCGGCGTTTACGGCCACACGTTATCGTATTCCACAGGGGATTCGTTTATTCGCGCTTGAAGTTGCGTTTTCGGCATCCAGCGTATCTGAACCTTATCAAGTGTGTTTATGGGAAATTGACGCTTCACCCTGTGCAGGGTTTAATGCTCAAGTGGGCGCACAGCCTACCGCCGCCCCCACATCCACGCCGGTTCCTGTGGTCGCCAGCCCTGTGCCTGTGATCCCCGCGAATGGGGCTTGCTCGGTCACACCCACCAGCGCCAACGCGGTTAACGTGCGTCGTGGACCCGGCACCAATTACGCTCAGTTCGCGCAAATTTTACGTGGGCAGATCATCCCTGTGATTGGGCGCAGTATTGATAATACATGGGTGCAAATTAACACCAATGGAACGATTGGTTGGGTGTCGCTCTCGGTGGTGACCATCGGCGGGAATTGTGGCAATATTCCAGTGGTTGCCGCGCCCACCATGACCCCAACGCCTGTCGTGGGTACGGTCATTCCTGCGGTCACCATCACCGCAACCTTGCCCTTGAGTACCGCCACGTCCGCAGTCACGGCAACGCCGACAGTGACCCCGACCACTATGCTAACGCTGAACCGCGCCTTGTTCCCGAATTTTGGCGAAACCGCGTTGACGGGGGGCTTCGTGCCTGACCCCCATTCACACAACGTGATCAGCGGTTTGAGTGTAGACGGAACGTATTTAGGGACGAGCTGCCGTGGTTTTTACTCACAAGCGCCAGATTACCGCGTGACGTATACGCCGGGCGGGTTGGCTCTGCTTCGGTTTTACTTGACCAATACCACGGGTGACACCACATTGATCGTCCAAGACCCGCTGAATAATTTCTTTTGCAATGACGATAGCTTTGGCACGCTGAACCCCACCATTGATATCGCGAACCCGCAGTTCGGCACGTATGATATTTGGGTCGGGAGCTTTATAAACAGCTCCACATTAAGCGCCGCAACGCTCAATGTGACTGAACTTTCGAGCAATCATCCTTAAGGCATAGGGGACATCGCGCCAAGCATAAAAAGCGTGAGGCTCTTGAAAGAAATCAAAACGTCCTCTCTAATTTTAGAGAGGACGTTTTTTGTTCAGTGTAGAGAGATTAATTTGCAATCGTTGAGGTGTCGGGCAAACGATCCGCGATCAGCTCCACGACGTCTTTCACTTCCATCGTCAAACCTGTGGAGGATTTGGCGCTTTCAAACATTTGCATACAGAAAGGACAGCCGACGGCTAACACTTCTGCGCCCGTCTCTTTGGCTTCTTCCAGACGGGCCACATTGACAGGGGTCGTGCCATGTTCTTCTTCTTTCCAGAATTGCGCGCCACCCGCGCCACAGCAGAAGGAATTTTTCTTCGTGCGGGGCATTTCCGTCACTTGGAATCCACCACCTGCCAGCGCTTCACGCGGGGCGTCGATCACGCCGTTATGACGGCCTAAGTAACACGGATCGTGGAACGTAACATTTGGCTGATTCTTGGGGTTCGCCCCTTTCGGAATCTTGCCCGCGGCCATCAGTTCTTCTAGCAGTTCGGTGTGATGAATCACTTCATAGTCACCACCAAACTGCGGGTATTCCTTGCCGATGTTGTGGAAACAGTGAGGGCAAGTGACCACGACGCGACGTTTCTTTTCGGAAAACACTTCGTTGAGCGTTTCTACGTTTTGGGTTGCCAGTTCTTGGAACAAATCTTCACGGCCAGCACGACGCGCGACATCGCCCGTACAGTTTTCCATCTCGCCTAAAACGGCAAAGTTGATCCCCGCTTGGCGCATCACCTTGACTAGAGCGCGGGCAGTCAACTGCGCGCGCGGGTCATAAGAGACGGCGCACCCTGTCCAGTACAAGATATCGAAGTCGGGGTTGTCATCGACGGTAGGGACATCTAAACCATTCGCCCAACGGAAACGATTTTCAGGACTTTGCCACGGGTTGCCGTTGCGTTCCATGCCTTTGAACGCGCCTTGTAATTCGGTGGGGAACTCGCTTTTCATCAAGACCGCATCGCGACGGATGTCGAGGATGTCGAGCATAGGCTCATTCCCAACAGGGCAGATGTCAACGCACGCACCGCATGATGTACACGCCCATACTGCCGACTCGCTGATAGCAAACCCCATCAAGGGATGCGAGCTTTCCGCGCCATTGGCTAACGCGGTCATCTCATCTTTGATCATGTAGCGCTTGTTGATTTCCAGCGCCGACGGGGAAAGTTCCTTGCCCGTAACATAAGCGGGGCAAACATCTTGACAGCGGTTACACATGATGCACGCGAAGCTGTCGAGAATTTGCGTCATTGGCAGATGTTCGATCTTTTCAGTGCCGAACTGCTCAATGCTTTCATCTTCAAAATCCAGCTTATCCATTTCCCCTAATGAGGTCCGTTTGGGACGGGTGAGGAAATTGATCGGCGCCATGAAGATATGCGCATGTTTGGTGTTGGGGAAGTAGGGGGTGAACAAGACGATCCCGCCGAGCGCCACCCACCAGAAAAGGTGTTCCCATAAACGTAAGATGTCAGCTGAATTACCCGCAAAAAGAGGCGCAAAGGCCGACGCGAATGGACGGGTGAGGTCTGGCGAGCCGAGTTCTGCCACTTGCACCGCTTGCCCGAGAAAACGAGCGCCCACATGCAACAGGATGAACCCCGCCACAAGGAGCGAATCTTGCTTGATAGCGCCCGCTTTGACTTTCGGATGAAGCAAAACATTATCGTGATAATCAAGTTCTTTTTTATTCGGCAAAACAAAACGGCGCAAGATGAAGTAACTCACCCCCACTAGCACGACCACGCTCAACACATCACCGACGATGTCATAGCCGTGTTTGAGGAGGCCCGCGCCTTCTAAAAAGCGGAAGTTAGGGAGGAACCCTTCGAGCAGGTCTGCGGCGTTCACTAAGAAATAGTAAGTAAACCCTAAGACGACACCCCAATGGATGAGGCTGGTGACTTTACGGGTTTTGAGGGTGGTGCGTTGGGTCAAATAGACGATCAGCGCCGTCCATAAACGACGGGGGAGGTTGTCTAGGTACAACTCGCCACGTCCGCGAGCGATTACAGCAATCATCTCTCGCAAACCAGCGAAAGTTGCGCCAATCGCCAAAATCGAGAGCGTGAGGAATAGGAGCTTTTCAACACTCGTGAGCATGAGGGCCGCCTTTAGTAAAGAATTCACAAAAAAGTTATTTTGCGGTTTAGTGTAACGCAAATCTCTCTTTTGCGTGAGTTAAACTTTCTTTTTAAGGCGTTTTATTTCCTTTTACATGTCAGGGGAATCCCCAATATGACATTTGCTTGTAAAAGGGGGGACGAATGTGAATAGTGTGTTGAGTGACTTTTAGATACAGTAGAGATAAATATCAAACAGCGCGAGATTTAAAAGTTTCAAAGTGGACGGACGAATCAGTCACGATTCCCAATTGAGGATGAGCCAGCGCATATTGATGAACTTCGCTCAAGGTCTTGTGATAGAGGTTCAACAGCTCGTCATCTGTACCTTTAAAACGTTTGAGGGTTTGCAACACACAGGGTAAACAGCCACGCATAGCGCGGAAACTGTCAGTTTCGCAAAGCATACACCCGTTGAGCCGAACCATCATCATCATAAAGGCGACATTTTCGGCGTGGTAAGGGCTTAAGGTCAGTACTTTTTGGACCAGCGCTTGAAATTTTTCCCCACGGCAGTGCTTTAAGGAAACAATTAAGTGTTGTGGAAAAAGAATCTCATTTTCAGTGTACATGATAGAAATACCCTTACTCGAAATATAAATGATGAAATATTTTTCTTACTAACCTTGATTATATGAAGTTTACGTCGGTATAGGGTTTCATTTCGGTTTGAGAGTATTGAAAACATATAAAAATTCGACCCTTTTATATGTTTTATGACCTGAAAAGGAAAAAGATGATGCGTGGTTTACGTGGCAAAGTGGCGTTGGTGACAGGTGCGGCATCCGGTGTTGGACGTGCAACCGCACTGCGTTTAGCACGTGAAGGTGCAAAAGTCGTCATTGTGGACTTGGATGAAACGGGGCTTCACGAAACCGATTCTCTCATCAAAGTGGAGGGCGGGGAAGTCTTGACGCTCAAAGTCGATATTAGCAGTGAAGCTGAAGTGAAGGGGATGATCGAAAGCGTCACCGAAACTTACGGCGCGCTCCATATCGCGGTGAACAATGCGGCAATTTTAGGAGGGATGAACCCTCTGCACAAAGTTGATGTGAGCGCGTTTGACCGTGTGTTGAACGTGAACTTGCGCGGAACCTTCTTATGTCTGAAATATGAAATCGAGGCGATGTTAGGCCAAGGGGGCGGCAGTATCGTCAACGTGTCTTCGATTGCAGGCTTGGGCGGTCAACCGATGTTAAGCCCGTATGCGGCCAGCAAACACGGCGTGAACGGGTTGACCCGCACAGCGGCATTGGAATACATCAAGCAGGGGATTCGCATCAACGCGGTGAACCCGGGCGGTATCAAGACCGCAATGGCCGCCAAAGTGGGTGAAGAAATGGTCAAGTCGGGAATCCCGATCACCCAAACTGCTGACCCGCACCCCATAGGGCGTTCGGCTGAACCAGAAGAAATCGCTTCGGTGGTCGTGTTCCTCGCCTCGGAAGAAGCATCGGATATTGTGGGGCAAACACTCGCTGTAGACGGTGGCATGACCGCCTCTTAAAACTCAAATGTTGAATCAAAAAGGCCGAGTATGGACGCTCGGCCTTTTTAAATACCTAAGTCATCGGTGTTTCGGTTGGCCCCGGCGTGGGCGGTTCTACTGCTTCTGCCCCTAACGCGGCAATCGAGTCGAACAAGAGCAACAGTTCCGGCGGGGTCATGCCGTCTTGAGCGGTCAATTGGCGAATACCGCGTTCGCTGGTCACTTCCAGATTATAGATATACGCATCAGGGCTGACGTTGGGCGCCGTGAACTGCCCGCCCAGATCATAAAAGGCGATCTGGTTCAGGGCATTATTCAAGCGCGCGACATCCTCATTTGAAATTTGAAGCGTCGTTCCGTTACGCATCAAAAGCCCATCGACCCGCACCATGATTTCCAGCGTTTCCCCCGCGATACCGCCTTCACGCACAAAGATGACGGATTCAAAGTCGAATTCCGCATTTTCAGGGATGGATTGCCCACTCTCACGCGGGGGGATCAACGTGCCGGGAAGATTTTGGGATGGAATCACCGTTGGCATTTCGGTGGGGGCAGGGGTTTCCGTCGGCATTGGAGTCGCAGTCGGTTCCGAAGTGGGGCCACAGGCCGCCATAAAAATCGAGAGGACCAAGAGACTTACGTAAATTCGGAAATGACGACTGTTCATGAATACATACTCCTTAGTTCAAATTCTCAAAGATGCCCGCCGCACCCATACCACCGCCGATGCACATGGTCACCATGCCATACTTATTGTTACGGCGTTTCATTTCATGAATCAATTGTACGGTGAGTTTTGAACCTGTACAGCCTAAAGGATGACCGAGCGCAATCGCCCCGCCGTTGACATTGACCAGTTCAGGGTTGATCTCTAAATGACGGATCACCGCTAAGGCTTGGGCGGCGAAGGCTTCATTGAGTTCAAACAGCTCAATATCGTCTTGAGAGATGCCTGTACGCGACAGCAGTTTGGGGATTGCCGCAATCGGCCCGATGCCCATCACTTCGGGGCGTACACCTGCCACGCTAAAACCCACAAAGCGGGCGAGGGGTTTCAACCCTAATTGTGCCGCTTTGTTCGCTTCCATGATGATTACGCCTGCCGCGCCATCGCTTAAAGGGCTGGAATTGCCCGCGGTGACACGTCCGTTTTGTTTGAACACCGGTTTGAGCTTACCCAAGCCTTCGACGGTGGTTTCACGGCGTAAGTGTTCATCTTCATCAAACATTTGGGTGACGGTTTCGGGCTGACCCTCAGCATTGATGAAGGTTTCAGTCACTTCAAACGGGATGATTTGTGATTTGAACAACCCGCCATCCACCGCCTTGGCCGCTTTCATGTGGCTTTCGTAGGCAAACTGATCCATATCTTCACGGTTGATGTGATATTCATCCGCGACGTGTTCGGCGGTGTGCCCCATGCTCATATACACTTCGGGTTCATTGGCCGCCATGTAGGGGTTAGGGCTGATTTTGAACCCACTCATCGGGACGAGTGACATGGTTTCTGCACCACCAGCAATGATCACGTCCGCGCTGTTGGCGATGATACTTTGTGCGGCCATCGCAATCGTTTGTAACCCGCTGGAACAAAAACGGTTCACTGTTTGGCCGGGCACCTCAATCGGCAAGCCCGCGCGCAAGGCGATCACCCGCGCAAAGTTCAAGCCTTGCGAACCTTCGGGCATCGCACAGCCGATCACCACATCATCAATTTCATGAGGGTCGAGCTTGCCGTCTGTCTGGCGCATTAAGTCTTGGATAACGGTAGCGGCCATATCATCAGAGCGGCTGCTTCGGGTAATGCCACGTTTTGATTTGCCTACCGCAGTTCGGGATGCGGCTACAATCACTGCTTCACGCATGATTTTTATGTCCTTTCGTGGTCAGGGTTTATGACTCATAGTGGGTAAGTAGGCTACCGCTTTCTCTAGGTAGGCGGTATAAGTGGGCGCGATGAACGCTTGCTCCGCTGTTTGAATGTCGTATGTCCACACGCTGGAGTTTTCATCTTCGTGTAGATGGATGTACCACAAGCATGCTTGTACAGCATCCAGCCGAAGAATCAACGCATCCCAAGGTAGTTCAAGCGGACGTTGATATTGCTCTGCAAGGTTCCGCGCCCATAATGGCAGAATACGTAAACCAAAAACCGGCCCTTGTGAGGTTGCCAATCCGTCGGGATGAATCAACGTTGCCCAAGGGTCTGCAAACACGCCCATCCACAACAACATTTCGTGATACGCGTCCGGAAAACGCAGATTCATCACCCGTTGCAAGATGACAATATCGCGGGGATGCGCGCCGATCACCGCTGTGAGGTGTGGGCTGTAGGCTTGTTTTAAAGTTTCAAAATATCCGTACACTGCCATTGATCTCATATCAAAAATCAGTTACGTAAAGGCTTATTGGTCTGTAACATATGGCCGATACGTTCAAGCGTCTTTTGTTCGGCGAGTAATTCAAGGAAGGCTTGGCGTTCCAAGTCCAAGATCACTTGTTCATCTACCCAACCGGGTTCGCTGATGGCGCCACCCGTCAAAATGTAGGCGAGTTTACGGGCGATGAGCGCATCATGTTCGCTGGCCGCCCCGCTTTCGATGAAGCCTTCAATCCCTACTTGTAACGCGGCGAACGCATCACGGCCTGCGGCATAGACTTTGCCTGCGGTTTGGGGAACATAG
The DNA here is from genome assembly GCA_934216615.1 of uncultured Anaerolineae bacterium. GTDB lineage: Bacteria > Chloroflexota > Anaerolineae > Aggregatilineales > Phototrophicaceae > Flexifilum. The sequence goes on from CAKQCB010000006.1 coordinate 73,466, forward strand.
CCATCTGCCATGAATAAGGCTTCGCGTTTGGCTTCACCGAGCAGGTGAGCGCGGTTGGTGATGATGCGGTCTGTTGGCATTAAAATCCCCATTTCAGTGGCGATCTTGGCGCTCTCGCTAACTTTTGCCAGCGCGATTTGTTCAAAGACCTTTTGTAAATGAGGCAGCGCATCCGCATTAGGATGGGATGCCATCACAGGATTGACGACACGGCGGATCATTTCTTTACAGCCACCCCCCGCAGGGATCAACCCGACGCCGACTTCCACCAAGCCTGCGTATAACTCCACATGCGCGACCACGCGCGACCCTGACATGATGACTTCCGCACCCCCGCCTAACGCCATATTATGCGCGGCCACAACGACGGGTTTAGGCGCGTACCGCAGGGCTTGGGTCGCGTCTTGAAGAGAACGGATCATCATTTCGATGTCGCTCATTTGACCTGCTTGCGCAGACATCACCACCATGAACAGGTTCGCACCTACGCAGAAACGTTCCGCATCATTGCCGATCACCAGCGCATCAAAATCACTGTGGAGCAGGTCAACCGAACGGTGCATCATCTCGATCACTTCGGTATCAATCGCGTTGGCGGGGCTGTGGAATTCGAGCAAGGCCACGCCGTCCCCCATATCAATGATGCTGGAACTGCTGTTACGGGCAACTTCACCGCGTTTGCTGGCATCATGTTTGAGCGCCGCAACGGTGATTTCACGCGGGTTCGCATCCACCGTGACATATTCGCCCGTTTGTGGGCTGTAGTAGGCGGTGATCTGACCGCTGTCATCGCGTTGATAGAAATGGGTGACGCCTTTCTGGAGCATCGCTTTCACCCAGTCCGCGACAGGATAGCCCGCTTCTTCAAAGGCGGGGACGGTTTCAGCAGCGCCGATGGCATCCCAAATTTCAAACGGGCCAAGTTCGTGACCGAACCCCCATTTTTGCGCATTGTCGATGTTGAGAATTGTCTCGGTAATTTCGGGGACGCGGTTTGAAGCATACGCCAACAAAAACGCGTGATGATGCCAGAGCAGTTTTGCCGCGCGGTCATCTTCATTGATGAGCAGACGGATTCTTTCGCCCGTGTTTTCTACTTTACGATGTTTGCCCACGCTGTCAAAACGCGGTTTGGTGGGCGCTTCATAGTCGAATGTCTTGAGGTTTAATGACCAGAATTCTTTCTCGCCACCTGTCCCTTTGACCATCTTATAAAAACCTTGATTGCTCTTGTTGCCCAACCACTTATTGGCAAGAAGCTGATCAAACAGAGCGGTAGTGCCCGCGTGTTCTAAGACGGTACGCCCGGGGTCGTTGGGGATGGCTGGATACAGGTTGCGGGCTACGCCAACGGCGACATCAATCCCGACCAGATCATTTAAGCGGAATGTGGCGGTTTTCGGACGGCCAATCAGCGGGCCTGTGAGCGAATCGACTTCATCAACGGTGAATTCATGATCGAGCGTGTAATTGATGATCTGCATCCCGCTCATCGTCATAAAACGGTTGCCGATGAAGTTGGGTTCATCTTTACACAGAACCACCCCTTTGCCTAAAAGTTTGGTCGCGTATTCGCTGATGAACTTGACGATTTCAGGGTCAGTATCCGGCGTGGGAATCACTTCCAGCAAGCGTAAATAACGGGGTGGGTTGAAGAAGTGTGTCCCTAAAAAGCGCCGTTTAAAATCAGGGCTTAAACCACTGGCGATTTCATGAATCGGCAAGCCTGAAGTATTGGTCGAAACAATCGTGTTTGCGCCCACATGTTCCGCGAGTTTTGCCATCAAGTTTTGTTTGATGTCGAGCCGTTCAACGACGACTTCAATCACCCAATCCGCATCCTGTACGCGCCCTAAATCATCGTCGATGTTGCCCACTTTGAGGTTGTTCAGATCGCTGACGCTGAAAAGAGAGGACGGACGGCTGTTTTGTAAGCGTTTGAGATTTTCGGTGACCATGCTATTGCGTTTATGAGGCGGGTCGCCTGCTTGCGTATTTTGTGCAGGGATATCCAACAGATGGGTTTCTACGCCTCTACCTGCTAATAATGCCGCGATTCCTCCACCCATCGTGCCAGAACCAATCACCACTGCTTTTCGGATGGTATACGTCATATCCTGCTGAACCTTTCATTTATAAAAGTCATCATATAAAAGTCACTATTCATTTCTTGAACCGTGTTACATACCACCTGCAACTTCTAAAACTTGCCCGCTGACATAGTTTGAGAGTTCGCTAGCGAAGAATAACAACGCGCCAGCGGCTTCCGAAGCGGTGCCGGGACGTTTCATCGGAATTGTGCTGAACAGGTTTTGGCGTACTTTGTCGGGAATCCCTAACTTGATGTTTTGACCTTCACGTTCAGTGGCATCGCCCAATTCACCCGGGCGGGTGAGGCGGGTGTCAATGAAGCCAAAGGCGACTGCGTTCACTTGGATATTAAACGCGCCCCATTCTTTCGACAGGGTCTTGGTCAAACCGATAATGCCCGCTTTGCCAGCAGAATAATTGGTTTGCCCGACGTTTCCGCGTGTGCCCGTGGTACTGCTCACATTGACGATTTTGCGGGCTTTGGTGCTTCCGTTGGCTTCGATTTCCTGCTTGGCAACGTCACGCATGTAGGGAATAGCGGCGCGGATGATCTTAAACGGGGCGGTGAGGTGAACGTTGAGCATCGCCAGCCATTGTTCATCGCTCATTTTGTGGATCATGCCGTCCCATGTATAGCCCGCGTTGTTCACAATAATATCAATCCCGCCGTAATGATTCACGGTGTTTTGGATCAAATTTGTGATGTCTTCGTCGTTGGTGACATCGGTCTTGAGCGCGATGGCGTTTCCCCCCGCGTTGGTGATGGTGTGGGCGGTTTCTTCCGCTGGCGTGGGGTCAAGGTCGCTGACGACGACTTTTGCCCCATGCGTTGCAAATAATTGTGCCGCTTCAGCGCCAATCCCGCGTCCGCTTCCTGTGATGAGGGCAACTTTTCCTTCTAATAACTGCATGATCAATCCCTTTCTTGTGTTAAGTTTTACGATTTATGAAGATGATTCTGATGGTATTTGACGTAGAGATGCGACCAGATTTTCAGCGATGAAGTCGGCAATTTGTTCACCGCTCAACCGTCCTTGAGGGCGGTACCAAACCCCGACCCAGTTTTGCGAACCTAAGATCATTTTGACAAAAATGCCGACATCGACAGGGCGAAATTCTTGGGTGGCAATGCCGTCTTTCATGACTTCAGAGAACAGACCCTCAAAGTAATCTCGTCGGTTGAAGAAATGATTTCTGCGTTCGATGAATTCTTGTTGAGCGGCGGTATCTTTGGCATTTTTTGCGATGAACGACTCTTTGACTTGCATCAACGCGCGGATTTCAAAGACCATCGCTGCGCCTACGGATGGATTATTTGTGAGGGACAAAATATGCGTACGAATCATGCCATGCAGACGCTGTGACGCGGAAAGCGTAGTATCGCAGGCAATCGGCTCAATGGAGGCGATCCCCGACTGTAAGCCGACTTCAAGCACCGCTAATAACAGAGAATCTTTGTTGTGGAAATGATGGTATAAGCTCGCCGCGGTTAAATTCACTGCGTTGGCAATATCCTTCATCGTCGTGGCTTCATACCCACGCTGTTGAAGAACATCCGCCGCCGCATTAATAATGGCTTCTCTATTGACCGATAGAAATGCAGGTTTTCTTGCCAAAATATAACGCCTTTTTATTCAGTAAGAATAATTTAATCGAACAATCATTTAATTATCTTACAAGGAATTATAGGGGATGCGTTAATACACGGCAAAAAAACTGATGATTTATTTGTCATCCCCTCATCAATAGATGGATTTATAGAGCTGAATCTGAGGCTTACTTACCGAGGTTTATCATGCGCCTTTGGTTGCGCTTAAGACTTCATCCCAATTGATGTTTTGTGTGAGTCCTTCTTTTAAAGATTCAAGATAGACCAACGCTTGTTCAGGGGTGGTTTGCATCTCATCTTTAGATGTACCTACGCGCGCAAAATTCTTGAAGGACCGTACCAATAACGCGGTGATCGGGTTTTTGCTAAAGGCGGTGCTTCCGGCCCACTGCGGACGTTTCGCATATTCTGCTAACTGTTGCAAAACGCGCACATCGATAATGCGCCCGTCGCGTAAGTCAGAGATGAAAAAAAGTGGGGTGGTGGTTTTAACCAAAAGTTGATCAATCTCGTGTAAGAATTGAGCATTTATCAGTGAGCCTACGGGGGGTGAGGTGTACCAGCGAATATAAACGAGTTCGTCTGAAAGTTGTTTGATTATGTAGTCCATGATGCCCTTCAACTTAAACACTGAAACAGTTGTTACTCATATTTCAAATAGAATGAAATGCAAACAACTGATGTAAGAATATATACCACTAAAAAATTACTATTTGTGTTAATTTTTTCCTAAATATTTATGCATATGTAAATTCATCAGCACTGAACTTCAATCACCTTGTTGGGGTCGATGACATATTCCCACCAGTTCATCGAAACACCGTTGATTGACCCTGAAACATGAGGGAAATGCTGAAACCACCATTGATGATGTGCGCGAATATCACCATTGCCCCAATCCCGACAATTGACGGAACGGGGCGTGCCATTCAGGTTAGGGAAGTTGAGCCACGTATCACAACGCGACGGGACTTGACGAGGATTGCCCCAGTCGTAATCTTTGACGCTGTTGGGTGCAAAATGGACATTCCCACACTCTGCAAGACCTGGGTTTTTGAGGTCATAGCGCGTGAAACGTTCCCACAAGTTGGCTTCTTTCGAAGCGACGGAATAGATTTTGCTCATCATCGATTCGGCGCGGTGACCGAGATTTTCTAACATTTCGCCGACACCGCGTTCATAGTTAAAGCCCATGATGACAAACCGACGCGATGCGTGTTCTGTGCCTTGCAATGCGGGGGCGTTACACCATAACGCATTCGGCCCCGCCATGATCGATTCGTAATAACCGCAGTAGGGGAAGCCTAACAGCCAAACTTCGTCTATAGCGTCGGCGTTGATCTTTTCGATCATGTTGAATTCGCGAACCAACTCCAGATAATCCACCGCATCCGGCTGATGAAATTGTCGCGCTTGCCACGCCTTGCTGAAACTTTCATCGGTATAGCGATAGCCATCCTTTTTTAAAGGAAAGCTGTCTACTTCGAGCCGTTCCACAATCTGATAATTCGCGTACCCATAGCTGATTTTGCGAATATCTTCGATATACTCTTGCGCTAATGCGTCGGGATCGTTCCAGCGATAAACCTCTTGGATTTTACGCCCGCTGTGTGTCCTCATCACCGGGTTATGCACAATCGCTAATACACGCGGGTGGACAGGCGCAGGCTTTCCCTGTTGAGGTGAACTGCTGGGCATCGGTGCAGGCGAAGTATCCAGAGGATGCTGTTCCCCCGAAGGGGGACGAAAGAGGTCACGTAGAAAGTCAATGATGGATGACATAAACCCTACCTCGTGATTGAAGTACCTGTAGATAGAATATCACCTTTTAAAATTGCCTGAAGTAGAATTGTTTTGATGAACCCGTTTTTGCTTGCAGAAGGATGCGAAGTTTGACCCCACAGATGAACACGAAGCCCAAGCGTTTGATGCTCGAATTTGCAATGACTTTACTGATTGGGGTGATCCTATTTGTGGGCTTATTCACAGTCACATTCCATGCAACTGCTGCCGAATCTATCGTTCCCGACCAGTATTTTCACCGTGAAATTGCGGAAAATATGGTACGTGAAGGCACCTTGTTAACGCCTCACTTCATTTATCATGTTTTTGTCATTGCCCTTCAGGTGCTCACCCAAAACTGGATGTTCAGCGCGTTCTTGGCGAATTTGCTGTCTCAAGCCTTTTTGGGTTGTTTGATCTATGTGCTCTTGCGCTTAAGCCTTCGCCGTTTAGGGCATGAACGCTTTCACGGCCTGTTGGGTCAGGTGATCTGTGCTTTTTTTGCGCTCGCACTGGTGATTCTCGCGCCTAACTTTCTCTTGATCGACTGGGTAGGTCTGGGGACGGAACAACCGCTCTTATTAGGATTTATCAACCCCACCGTTTACCATAACCCCACGACCGTCGTTTTACGTCCGCTCACGTTAATCCTGTATTTTTTCATTGTGACGTATGCCTTGAATACCCCACGAAGCATCAGCCTGAAACAACAACTCGGCCTGATTGTGCTTGGCTTCATTTTGACGGTCTTGTGTGGGTTAAGTAAACCGAATTACATCCTTGCCATGTTCCCGATATTGGGTCTTTGGGTGGTTTGGTCATGGTTTCGTGGGACGCGGGCTTCTTTGGGGATTATTCTTTTGGGGGTTTTGCTACCGTCTGTGCTTTCGCTCGGGTGGCAGTTCTATTTCACCTACTTAAACCCCACCGAACAACTAGCGGGTGGCGGGATCGTCTTCGCCCCCTTCGAAGCGGTTTTAGGGTTGGCCGGCGGTTCCAGAGCGACGATGGTTTTACGGTTCTTCGTCTCGCTCTTATTCCCTCTAAGTATCTTGATATTATATTTTCAGCAGGTCAGACGCTCTAAGCCGATGGTGTTTGCATGGCTTACTTTCGGGGTCGGCTGTGCTTTGATGTACCTCTTGGCCGAATCTGGCGACAGGATGTATCACGGAAATTTCTTCTGGAGTGCCTACATCACCAATTTCATCCTCTTTTTTGCTTCCGTTCAGTTTCTTCTGGAATACTGGGTGACGCGTCCTACCGTCGTCTCTCCACAACGAGATTGGCGCTTGATTGTGGTCATGTTATTTTTTGGCGCTCATGTCGTGCATGGCATCCTCTATATACCGAATGTCATCACTTTCTTTAAATTTTAAGTGACGGTTATGAATTCTACGCAGACATCCAGTTTCTCGAATACGATGGTGCTCAAGAACTTACGCCTGAAGCATCTATGGTGGGGTGTAAGTTTGCTCTATCTCACGCTGATGGGGCATTTATTGATTTATCGCTTTGTACAAGGTCAATGCACTAGTACATCCTGTATGGCGTTAACTGTGTTACAAGTGGGGTTGGGTGTGAGCGCGCTCGGCATCACGCTGATGCTTTCAAAACCCTTCATGCAAAACCTCAGCCGTTACGCATCGAAAATTTCACCGTCTATTTTTTTAGCGCTGGCGGGGATGAGCTTACTTGTGTTGGGTTTGAATCTGCGTCCTGAATGGGTGTATGTGCACATCAGCCTCGCCATGAGCGGGTTTGTGTTGGCGCTTTACATCACGGTGTACGGGGTGCAACTTCCCACAATTCAAAAACCACTGCTCATCTTGTTACTTTTGATAGGCTTCGGTGCATGGGTGGGGGTTCGCGCGCTCGCTTTAGGGCAGCAGCCGAGCATCCACATCCTTGATGAGCCTTGGACGTTGAGCTGGGCTGTGAGTTATCTCAAAACAGGACAGCCGAGCGATTGGATTTTAGGCAGTGTTTCTGGTTCCCCTTACTACTCTTTGCCCCGCTATTATGGACTGGTCGCCCTGTGGTTAGAAATTTTTGGGGTGGGGTTGTGGCAAGGACGGTTATTCTCTCTCTTTCTGACGGCTTTAGCGATCCTTTTCACCACCTTGACCGCCCGCAATCTTTTTAATAGACAAACAGCACTCATAACTTTAGGGGGGATGTGTGCAAGTTATTTAGTATTTATCGGTTTACGTTTGCGCCATGATGTAGGTGTGACGTTTGCCATCGCCTTAAGCGTGTGGTGTTATTCGCTAACGCTAAAAAACAATAAAATCTATCTTCATGCGCTTGCTGGGCTGTGTGCTGGTTTAGGCGTTGGCGCGCACTATCACGCGTTAGGGTTGTGTGTGGCGTTAGGGATCGGTCTTTATTTTCCGCAGTATGTGAATGGATTGCGCCAAAGGAAATTGTTCCCTTCCGCGTCGATGATCGCCTTTATATTGGGCGGGATTTTAAGCGGTGGGCTTATTTTTGCAATCCAAGTGTTGCCGAACGTAGAGCAGTTTCAAACCTATCTTGCGCCTCGTTCCCCACGAAGCCTGACGGAATTTGTCGAGTCGTTGGGGTATCACATTGGACAGATTGCTGAACATTCAAAATTAGAATTCGTCTTTGTGGTCATCGCGTTTATAGGGGCACTTTTACGACGGACGCGCATCGACATGATGCTGGCGCTTACAGTGGTGATGTCATATCTTGCGTTAGGGGCTATGGCGAGCAAGAATTACGGCCCGTTCGATTATTATTCCGTCCCTCTCACGCCGATTTTGGGGTTACTCATCGCAGGATTATGGTTTGGTCTCTCTCAAAACTTGAATAATAAGCATGTCGGCCTGCTCGCTTGTTTCTGTTTCCTCGCCCCACAATTAGGGTATACGCTCCAGCCTTCGGTGAGTCAGCTACGCAGTGATAACGTATTGCAAACACCACCTGCTGCTGCTCAATGGGTTTTGGATCATGTGCCTGTTGAAGAATCGATTTTAGGCGAACATCTGTATTTTTTGTGGTTATACGACTATCCCTTTTTGTCACCCCTCACGCCGGATTATCTTCCGCCAGATGTAAAAGCTCAGTTTGGAGGCATCGATACGCTGGATGAGCGCCTCGACGCATGGGCGATGTTAGACCCAGATGTGCTGATCTTCGATCCTAACTTGGCGACGTCCGGCTTCATGATGACGTTGTATGAAAGTGAGTTTTTAAGCACGCAGGGTTACGAACTTCAATATGAAGATGATCGCGGGGTGAGTATTTACCGCCGTTCACCCACCGAACAGGTTGAAATGCGTTCTATGGAAGGTAGACTGAAATAGAGAACCGAAAGGGATACAAATCATGATCAAATTACGAAGATTAAGATATACTGCGCTGGCAAGTTCGGTAATGCTGATAATGCATTGTTTTTCTGTGACGGCACAAGATGTCCCTGAAGTGTTTACGCCTCTACCGTTCGAAATGCGCACCGATCCTGTTTTACAGGTCGCCTCTTATTACAACGCCTTGAACCTTGCTGATTATGAGCGTGCTTATAGTTACTGGGAAACCCCGCCAGACGACGCAAGTTTTGAAACGTTCAGCGCCGGCTTTGCCGACACAATCTATATCAGTGGGTTGACGCGCCTGCCTGTATACACCGATGCGGGTGCAGGAAATATTTTTGCCAGCGTCCCCGTCTTATTGACCAGCGTCCATGCGGATAATTCGCGTAATTATTTTGCAGGGTGCATCACAACGCATAAAGTCAATGTCCCTGAAGGGGATGCGACGGAACCCGATCCGAATTGGCGTTTGCGCAGTGCGGAAATCGCGCCTGTGGAGACGTTTGATATCGCTCACTTGGATGGGTTATGCGAGCAGATGGGAACACTCGCTGACTTTCCCGAAAATCATACGTCACCTATCAACTTGCTGACCTCGTATTATGGGGCGGTGGCTTCGGGTATCGCGCCTGCTGATCTAAGCACATATTGGAGTGATCCTACCTTCAGCGCGGATTTAGAGCCGTATATCCAAAATTTCAACACGCCTGACCTTGAAGTGACTGTGCGTTTAGACCTCATCAGCGCGCAAGATGTGGAAACTTCGATGGTCGCACTTCCCGCGCTTGTAGAAGGCGCAATTGAACTTGAGGGACAAACTGGGGTAGGGTCTTATGGCGGATGTTATTACGTCGTCATGACTGACAGCCTTGCGACCAGTGATGTTTCTGAATGGGTCTTCGTGAATGCGTATCTGTCTTCCATTGAGGAGCAGATCGCCAATGGGCCAGACATCACCAGCCCCAATGATATGCCTTTAGGCTTTTTACAAGATGCCTGCGCGATGGGCTAAACGTTAATTAGCCTTGCGTGACAGCGCGGCTTCAACCGCTTTTTGTATCTTCTCATCTTGATGATTTTTTAAAGCCATCAGCGCGGGTTCTACTCTAGGATCGGCGCTGGTGGCTAACCCCTCAATAACGTGGATCAGCAGGTCAGGGTTCGGCTCATTCAACAGGGCGATTAACGTTTCCAGCGCATCACTTTCATACGTTGGCAAGAGCGAAAGTGCCGCGCCGAGGCGGATGAGCGCTTCTTCGTGCGAGAGATCAGCGACAAGGACTTGACGCGCTTTTTCGCGTAGGGGTGTGCCTAAACGGATGAGCATTTCAGCCGCGCTTTGATGCACGCCCCAATCTGCGTCGGTGAGCATCTTTTCGAGGTGTTGGATCAACCGTGCGGTGAGGAAACTTCCCCCTAATGTGCCGAGCGCCCGTACACACGCTTCTTTGACAGCGGGATCATCGTCGCTGAGCTGAGCGATGAGCGGTTCAACTGCGCGCGCATCTTGAAATTCGCCCAATGCAGAGGCCGACGCTTGTCGTATCGTCGATGCACGTAGGGGATCAGCCAGCACGTCGCTCAACGCGGGGATGGCATCACTCGCCTTCAGTCTCGCCAAGATGAGCGCGCTGAAGGCCGCTTGCTGATCGTGACCCTCTTGTTTCAACGCATGGATTAACGGGCGATGGACGACAGCATCAAACTTGGTTAAGGCGCGGGCAGTTTCCCATACACGTTCCAAATCAGGATGTTCGAGCTGTTCGATCAAGGGTTGAATCGCACGTACATCGCCTAATTCCCCTAAGCAGAACGTCGCGCCCGTGACTGCGCCCCAATGAGATGCCTCTAAAAGCTGAACCAAGGGCATGACCGCGATAGACCCCAAGCGGACGAATGCTTCTTCTGCAAAATCAAAGGCAAGCGGGCTGGCCTCATAATCCGCTTCGTTTTCGTACCGATAAAAGACTTGGATCAAGTGTGGGATTGCCGCTTCTTGCGCTTCTGCAAGAAAAAGTATGGCGCGTTCGGCCGTGGTCGGTTCGCTCAACGCGACGATTGCGGCGCGTAAAGAAGCGTCAGTATAAGCAGTCATGAGGGTTGCCATCCAATTTGGAGCAGATAACCAGTACGTAATGCAGCATTTTCAAGCAGGATTTCGGCATTTTCGAGAGCTTCTTGTAAAGCCATGGGGCGGGATGTGATCGGGATTACGGCGGCGATTCCCGCACCATGGAGGACGCTTTCATCTCCTTGAAGCCCGCCGACAAAGACAATGGTTGGCACATGTTCCCGTTGTGCGCGCCGTGCGATGCCTATCGGCCCTTTGCCGTCGATGGTCTGTTCATCAATGCGACCTTCGCTTGTGATGACCAAGTCCGCATCCAACAGATGGTGATCAAAGCCTGCCGTGTCTAAGACCAGATCAATTCCCGATTCAATATGTCCCTCGAGGTACGCCATCAACCCCGCCGCGAACGCCCCCGCAGCCCCGCCACCTTGTATATGACGTACATCGCGCTGATGTTGGGTATGCGTCAAGTCAAAAAAGTGACTGAGATTGTGCTCTAACACGGCGACTTGTTCGGGCGTGGCGCCTTTTTGTGGGCCAAAAACTGCCGCTGCGCCTTTCGGCCCTAAAGTGGGATTTTCCACATCTGAGGCGATGATGATCTCTACATGATGCCAACGCGGGTCTAAACCAGACGCATCAATAGTGACGATCTGCTCTAAGAACCCGCCCCCTCTAGGGATAGGATGCCCTTGTGCGTCCAGCAATTGGATGCCGAGCGCTTGTAAACATCCCGCCCCGCCATCGACGGTCGCGCTTCCACCTAACCCGATGATGAGCCGTTCGATGCCATGTTCAAGCGCCGCCTGCATCAATTGCCCTGTGCCGTAGGTGGAAGCACGTAACGGATCAAATTCTTCGGGGGTGAGCAGTTCCAAACCTGACGCCAACGCCATTTCGATCACGGCGGTTTTACGGTTTTTAATAAGACCATACGCCGCCTTGATGGGGCGGCCTAACGGGTTGTCTACGCTGATTTCGATGCGTTCAGAATCGGCGCTGTTGCTGAGGAAAATGTCGAGCGTGCCATTTCCACCGTCGGCGGTGGGCATGACGATATAATGGGCATACAAGCCCGAACGCATCAAACCGCGTCGAATGGCTTTTGCGGCTTGTGGAGCGCTTAAACTTTGCTTGAACGCCCCCGCTGCGATTACAATCTTTTTTTGAGAATGATTTTGCATCGTTTTCAACGGTTTATTTTGTGAAGGTTGAATCAGTTTATCATCCCTGCTATTGGATGGTTCTGCAAGGATAAAAACATCATGCACATGGATACAGCGTATTCGATGATCGAAGCGACCTCATTTCTGGCGGGGATGCGGGGCGACTTTCCACCTAAAACAGCGCTCCAAATCGCAGAGGTCATGATGACCGAAGGCATCCCGATTTTTGAGTTCACGATGAATTCAGTCGAGCCAATCGAAGCCATGAAAGCGGTGAAAAAAGAATATGGCGATGAGGCTTGTGTCGGCATGGGCACCGTACTCAATACTGAACAAGCTGCGCGTGTGATCGACGCGGGCGCGGATATGATTATCGCACCGTCGTTTAACCCTGACGTGGTGAATAGGGCGCACGAAGCGGGCATTTTGGCCGTCCCGGGGGTGTTGACCCCAACTGAGATTGTCAACGCGTGGGATTTGGGCGTGAAAATCCTGAAGATTTTCCCGATTGGTTCGTTAGGTTTAGGCTATTTTAAGTCGGTGCGTGGCCCGTTGGATCATGTCAAATTTATGTGTAACGGGGGCATGACGGACGAAAATTCAGCCGACTTTTTACGGGCTGGCGCGGTCTGTTGTGGCATGGCAAACTGGCTTACGGGCGACGGACACACGTCCTTAGATGTCTTGCGTGGGCGTGCGCGTAAGCTCAAATCAATTGCGGATGAAGTACGGACTGGGAAAAAGGCGCAGAGAATATAACCTATGTTAAAACGGATAGGGTGGTTCAGCATTTGGATGATGCTCTTGGCGGGCTGTAGTGGCGGGGCAGTGGTGTTTGCGCCCACGCCGATGCCCGCTGGACTTGTCTCTGCGTTGTATACCCATCCATCCGGAACATTTACATTGTCCGCCCCTAGCACATGGTCGGTATTTGAAATGAATACCACCGTGCTGTCATCGGCATCCTTTTCCGCGCCGAATGCTGATGAACCCGCGCTCTTATTTGCGGTGATTCGTCTGCCTCAACCCTTGGATTCAAGCGCGTTCGCCCAGTTGATCGACCGTTATCAATCGACGATTCGCCCCGACACGTCGATGTATGTTGAACAAAGTCGCGAGGCGTTGGGTGATGGATCATGGCGTTTTACAGGCATCCGTCATGTGTCGGGCAGTGTGACCCAACCCGTGAATACGTTCATCTTGTATTCGGGTGATTATGTTGGCGTGGTCGAGGCGCTTTTGCCTTCTGACCCCGTCCAAATCGAACAGTACACGCGCATCATAAACAGCTTTCAAATCATCCCATCAGACACCCTGCAACCCAGTAACGAAGCGACGTTGGCCTTTGCCAAGACGATGGAATTGGGCTTGTTACACGTCGCACACTGGCAAACCGCAGACGGTATCTTTTACATCACGGGGGAAGTGGCGAACTACAGCGCCCAAACCCTGTTGAGCATCCCTGTCAGCGTTAGTTTGAAAAGCCTCGACGGGCAGGGGATTGGCGGGGCAACTGATGTTACAATGGGATGGGGCATACCGCCGGGTGGCTTTGCGCCTTTCAGTTTACGTTTTGGTGAAGGCCAGCCCGCCGCGGCCAGTCAATTCCGCATCACATTAGGCGGTGACGAGTGGCCCGCTGAAAGCGGCGAGGTCGTCGGCACTGACCGTCTCGATTGGACTGACGAATTTTCCTTTGAAGCGGGGCAGTTGATCGTGCGCGGGACGGTGCAGAACATCAGTGATGTCCCTGTGAACGATGTCCGCGCTACGCTGACGGTATTCGATAACGCTCAAAATGTGATCGGCGCAGGTTTCATCGACGTTAACCCGCCGACATTAGCCCCTCAAGCAGCCGGGGAATACCAAATCATCTTGAATGATCTTGGTGGCACCCCTGCGAATTACATCCTGAATGTACAAGGGCTTCCCTAAGTGCACAAGTATTGGTGAAAAGTACCAAACTTTGCTGTACAGAATGCTCTATTGAGAGAAAAACCTCACCTTGTGAATGCACGAATTGGGTTCACAGTGTGCAAGTTGACCTGTAATATTTAGGGTGCTTCAGAAATCCGATTCTATAAAAAGTAAGGATACGGCAGACTGTGGTAGAGACCAACCGTTGGGCAAGTTTTGATTTGATTTTTTTCGACTGTGACAGCACCCTTTCCACCATTGAAGGGATTGATGAGCTGGCGCGGTTTAAAGGGAAAGAATGGCGCGTGAGCGTCCTCACTCAAAAAGCGATGGACGGTGAATTAGATTTGAGTGAAGTGTATGGCAAACGCTTACAGGCGATCCGCCCCACACGCGGACAGCTCAAAGAGATTGAAGAACAGTATTGGGAAAACCTCGTTCCGAATGCGCATGAAGTGATCCGCGCTTTACATTTCATTCGCAAACAAGTCTTCATCATCAGCGGTGGGTTGGCCGAACCTGTGCGGGGCTTTGGCAAGCGTTTAGGCGTACCTGCCGCCAACATCCGTGCGGTGGAACTGGAATACAACGAACTTTCAGGCAGTTGGTGGCATTACTATTCGCCGGACTTGCGCGAACAACAAACCTACTTGGATTATGACGACGGCCCTTTGACAGTTTCCAGTGGAAAACTGCAAATCGTGCGCGAGCTGATTCAGGGAAAACACGGGCGTAAAATCATGATTGGTGATGGTGCGAGCGACCTCGCCCCCCGTCCGCTGGTGGATATGGTGGTGGGGTTTGGTGGGGTGGTGGCGCGTAAAAAAGTACGCGAAGAAGCCGACATCTTCATCACCGTGAACGACTTAGCGCCGATGCTTCCCATCGCCACCGGTTTGAGCGGTTATGCGCGGGTGATTGGCACCGAACACCAAGCGGTGTTTGATTGGGGGATTCGGCTGGCTCTGGATACCGAAAACGTCACTTTTAAAGATGCCGAACATCAAAAAGTGTTCTACCACGCTTTTGAACCACTTTTAACAGCCAAGTAGCATTTCACTATCTTTTATGTAAACTGCTGGCATAGAGTGGAGACATCATCAAGGAGTATTCTGTTGACTCAAATTGCTTACTACCCGCGTGCTGTTGTGTTTGATATGGACGGTTTGTTGGTGGATACCGAGCCACTTTGGGCAGAAGTTGAAGCCAGCTTATTACAATCGTATGGGATTTCTCATAACCGCGAATTGATCAAACCGTTTGTGGGCATGCGTATGGATGAGTTCTGGACGAACGTCTGCCGAACGCTCGAAATTCCCGCCGAACCTGCTCACCTGACGACTGAAGTTGTTGAGGCGATGATCGAAACCATCGGCTTACGCGCAACCACCCGACCCGGCGCGCTGGAATTGATCGACTACTTGAAAGAGAAACAAATCCCCTGCGCGATTGCATCTTCTTCGCCCAAGCGGATTATTGAAACAGTGGTGCATCAATTTGGCTGGGATGATTTCTTCCGCGCCCGCGTGAGCGGGGATGAAGTGGCGCAGGGCAAACCCGCCCCCGACGTTTACTTGGAAGCGGCGCGTCAAATTGGCGCGGTCCCCTCGCAGACATTGGCTTTAGAAGACAGCGCCAATGGGTCGCGGGCGGCGGTCGCGGCGGGTATGATGTGTTTTGTCGTGCCAGACTTGTCACACGGTCACCCCAGTGATTTTACGGACATTTCGCCTTACCTGTTTGAAAGTTTACATGGGGTGCTGGATGTTCTGCGCGCCGCCGAAACCAACCCCCAATTCGCTATAAAAGACGTCTAAATACGGTTTTATCAGGCACGTGCCTGATATTTGCATACACGATGGATAATGCTGGATGACAACGTATGAAGTGGTTGTTGCGACGGATTTAATGGAAGACAGCTTGAATATTCTTCGCTTTTCTGAAGATATCGAGCTTTCAATCATCACCCCTAATTTACAATCGTTGCGGGAAAAACTCGCAACCGCCCACGCGTTGATCTCGCGGGATGATGTCACTGTCGATGCTGAACTGTTGAAAGGTGCGCCCAACCTCAAAGTCATCGGACGGGTGGGGGCATCGTTAAGCGGGGTCGATGTCGAAGCCGCGACGGATCGGGGCATTATCGTCACGAACACGCCGGGCGTGAACGCCATCGCCGCCGCTGAACACACGTTTGCATTGATCTTGGCGTTAAGTCGCCGTTTGGTGACCGCGCATAACAGCTTGCGCGAAGGGTTTTGGCTGTTAGATCGTCGTCGCCAGACGGGAAGCCAGCTCAACGGTAAGGTGTTGGGCATCATCGGTTTGGGGCGTGTAGGGCGTCAAGTCGCACAGATGGGTGTGGGGTTTGGGATGTCCGTCCTCGCCTATGATCCCTATTTAGGTGATGAATTAGTAGGCGATTCGCGCGTGTCGTTAGTTGGCCTGCGCGAGTTGTTGAGCCGTAGCGATTATGTCTCGCTACACATTCCGCCCACCCGCCAAGCCAAAGGGATGGTAAATGCCGAATTCATCAACCAAATGAAGACGGGCGCCCGCTTGATCAACACCTCACATGGCAGTATTGCCATAGAAGATGCATTGGCGGAAGCCTTGAAAAATAACAAATTGGCGGGCGTGGCCGTCGATGTTTTTGAACACGAACCGCCGTATAACAGCCCGCTGATCGGCATGGAAAATGTAGTGCATACCCCGCACATTGGCGATAACACCGTAGAGGCCGCGCAAGATTTATCCATTCAGATTGTGCATCAAGTGGTCGATGCGTTACGTGGAGAAGACTTCCGTAATGTGATCAACATGCCCTTTATGCCCGGCATGGACTTTGACACCGCACAGCCTTACATGACGTTGGCTGAACGGATGGGGGGTATCTTACACACCTTAGCACGTTCGCCGATTCGACGTTTGGCCGTAGAATATCGCGGTGAAGACACCAACGCGCTGATCAAACCCATCACCGTTGCGATGTTAAAAGGCGTGCTGAATCCCATTTTGGCGGGGCATGTCAATTATATCAATGCGCCTGTATTGGCGGGGGAACGGGGCATCCAAGTGACGCAGGCCAAAGGCTTACAAGGGTCGAGCTATTCGAGCATCGTGTTATGCCAAGCCACGCTCGAAGATGATGAAGACATCACGATTGCAGGCACGTTGATGGATCGTGAACCGCATATCGTCCAGATCAACGATTACCGCATGAACTTTGTCCCCGAAGGGCACTTGCTCATCATGGGCAGTTACGACTACCCGGGCGTGATCGGTAAAGTCGGTACACTGTTGAGCGAAAATGGCATCAACATCGCCAGTTGGCAAACCGGACGGACGTATCAAGGCGGGCATACATTGACCGTCCTCACTTTAGATGAACCCGCGCCCGATGCGGTGGTGGATATTTTGCGCCAGCTTGAGTTCATACGCCATGCACACCAAGTTATCAACTCATAACCCGCCGTCGCGCTTGAAGTGGTGGGATGGGCTGTGGTGCTTACTTCTCGCATCCTATATTTTATTGGGCATGTCGAGCACAAGTTTTCATGGCGATGAAGGCATGCAAATTTATACCAGCCATGATTACACCACCGCGTTTATCGAAGGGGATGCTTCACGCTTAACCACCCAACCGCCCTATGCCATCGACTCTGACGCGCAGTTACGGATTTTGAACGGCACGCTCAATCGTTACTTGATCGGTTTAATATGGCACATCAGCGGACATTCCGCATCTGAACTTCCGCAAGCCCCGGGCTGGAGCTGGGGCATGACGTATGAGCAGAATGTCGAAGTCGGCTATCGTCTATCCCCCCAACTGATGGATTTATCGCGCTTGCCCTCGACGGTGTTTCTGGTCTTGGCGAGTGTTGTCATGTTTGCGTTGGGACACTTGCTCAGCGGAAGGCTCGGCGCGTATGTCGCCAGTGCCTTGTTCGTCTTGAACCCGATCATCTTATTGAATGGTCGGCGTGCGACCCAAGAAGGAACGCTGTTATTTTTTGGCCTGCTGACGGTATATCTCGGTCTGGTGTGGGCACGTCAGCGCACGGCGGGACAAAAGCCGTCCCTGTGGTTATGGCTGGCGCTGATCGTGGTGGGGGCACTCGCCATATTGAGCAAACACACAGGGATTATTTTTGTCGCGGCCACATTTTTGACTATTTTCCTCGTAGAATGTGACCTGTTCTGGCGTTTCCGAAATGGGCGAGATTTTGCTCTGACCTTCGGCGCATGCCTCGTGAGCGCGGGGGTGATCCTCGCGTTATTCATCGCGTTTTCGCCCGCATTGTGGAACGATCCGCTGGCACGCTTACAAGACTTGTTGGCGGTACGCACCGAAGTCTTAGAGATTCAAGTGGCGATCATGCCCGACGCGCCCACTCCCTTGAGCGAACGCCTCATCAGTTTATGGACGTATCCTTTCACCCAACCGACACAACATTTCGAACTACCTTCATGGGGCGAGTCTGCATTATTCATGAGCGAGGTCAACACCGCCCGACAATCGATTTGGTATGGGGTGGAATGGGGTATGTTCTTTGGCAGTGTGTGGATGATGCTGGCCCTCATCGGCATTGTGATGATGGTGCGTCACCTGAACGCACAGCCTTGGCGTGTCGGGGTTTTGATCTTGTTGGGGTTGGTCATCGGCTCATTGATCGTCAACCCACTGCCGTGGCAGCGCTATTATCTGCTGTATATCCCCCTCATCGCCCTTCTAGCGGGGATGGGGTTCGCGGGTTTGATCACCGCGTTTCAGCGCCGACAGGTGAAACCTTCTGCTCGAGGTATACTCAAAAGTTGACCTGCGAGAAACCATCCACCGAAAATAGTTGAGCGAACCATGAAACAACGAATTGTCGTCAAAGTGGGAACCAGTGTGTTAACTGCGGGGACACCCCGCTTAAATCGTCAACGCATGTTGAATATTGTGGATCAAATTGCGCGCTTGCATCAACAAGGGCATGAAGTGGTGTTGGTTTCTTCGGGGGCAGTGGCGGCAGGCCGTGAAAAGCTCAATTACCCCGTGTTTGAAAGTTC
Source organism: uncultured Anaerolineae bacterium (assembly GCA_934216615.1). Taxonomy (GTDB): domain Bacteria; phylum Chloroflexota; class Anaerolineae; order Aggregatilineales; family Phototrophicaceae; genus Flexifilum. The sequence continues at coordinate 92,495 of CAKQCB010000006.1, forward strand.
TGTCCCCGCTAAGCAGATGTTATCTGCTGTGGGGCAAGGCCGCCTGATGCAATACTACGGCGACTTGTTCGACATTTTTGAAATCGTGATCGGTCAGGTGCTTCTGACCCGTGAAGATGTCGGCGACCGAACCCGTTTTTTAAATGCGCGCGATACCCTCTTTACCCTCATCGACCAGCGCATTGTCCCGATCATCAACGAAAACGACACGATTGCTGTCCATGCGATCCGTGTTGGCGATAATGACAATCTTTCGGCGTTGGTGGCGACGATGATCGAAGCGCAGATGTTGGTCTTGCTGACCGACCAAGCAGGGTTGTATTCCGCTGACCCGCGCTATCATGAAGATGCGGAATTAATCCAAACCGTCACCAAAATTGATGAGAAAATTTGGGAAGTTGCTGGCGGGACATCCTCTGGGCTGGGTACAGGGGGCATGGTGACAAAACTGCTCGCTGCTCAACTTGCCAGTCGTGCCGGCATCGAGACGGTGATCACCGACGGGCGACAAGCCGATGTGTTAGATCGGCTGATTCAAGGTCAGTTGGTCGGTACGCATTTCACCCCTTCCAAACAGGCGATGGAAAGCCGTAAACGCTGGCTGTTGATGGAAAAAGTGCGGGGCAAAATTCATGTGGATGAAGGCGCGGCGCGTAAAGTATTGTCTGAAGGGGCGAGTCTGCTTCCGGTTGGGGTGCGCGCTGTAGAATCAGAATTTAAACGCGGGATGGTGATCGCAGTTTGTGACGCTGCGGGTAAAGAAATCGCGCATGGTTTGACCAGTTACGATAGCGCCGACGTGAATAAACTGGTGGGGGTGAAGTCGGGGCGCATTTCGGAAATCCTCGGCTATAGTTATGGGGATGCGATTGTGCACCGCAATAATATGGTCACCTTAGATTAGCGCTCTGAACAGGGTGGTTTTCGAGAACATCCTTCGACAAGGCGCGGGGCTTTTTCATAAAGATGCAAGAATGTTTGATCGACAGATTTTTTAGCAGGTGAGAGATACAACGTATGGATATGCAGGCATTAGGGAAACGGGCAAAAGCGGCGTCGTATCAATTGGCGAAGGCGACGACGGAAGAAAAGAATCTTGTCATCAGCGCCATCGCGGATGCGCTGGATGCTTCGCGCGATGTGATTCTTCAAGCCAACGCCAAAGACTTACAACTGGCACGCGAAAAAGGCTTGAGCGAGACGCTCATCCGTGATCGTTTTGACTTGACCACGCGCATCCAAAGCATGATCGACGATACGCGCAACGTATTGACCCTGCCTGATCCTGTTGGACGTGTGGATGAACCGCGCACTTTAGCCAACGGCTTACGCGTCCATAAACGACGCACGCCGTTTGGCGTGTTAGGGGTGATCTACGAAGCCCGCCCTAATGTCACGGTGGATGTCGCGGTATTGGGCTTAAAGACCAACAATGCCGTGTTACTACGTGGCGGTTCGGAAGTGCATCATAGCAACCAAGCATTAGTCCAAGTGATCCGTGATGCGATTGCCTCCGTGAATAACCCGCACATTCCGACTGATTCGGTCGTGATCATCGACAGCACAGATCGTATTTATGTTGAGCAGATGCTCAAACTGTATCAATACATCGACATGATCATCCCACGGGGCGGTGCCTCTCTCCATGCGTTTTGCCGTGAAAACAGCATGATTCCGGTCATCACGGGTGGGTTGGGTATTTGTCATCTCTATGTAGATGCCACCGCTAACCAAGACGATGCGCTGAATATTATTTTTAATGCTAAAACGCAACGCCCTTCCGTGTGTAACGCCGTAGATACGATCTTGGTACATGCGTCGGTCGCGACGGAATTTTTCCCCAAAGTCGTTGAACGGCTCGCGCCTGCGGGTGTACAGTTCAAAGCCGAACCGCGCGCTTATGCCGTAGTTCAAGGTTTAGACGCTGTCGAGATGGCGGGGGCAGAAGATTTTGATACCGAATGGATGGCCTTGGTACTGGGCTTAAAAGTGGTGGATTCGCTCGATGAAGCGATGGAACATATTCGCGATCACAGCACCGCGCACAGCGATGGCATTTTGACGCAGACTGAAGTACACGCGAACCGCTTCATTCATGAAGTGGATTCGGCGGCGGTGTTTGTGAACGCATCTACTCGTTTTAACGATGGCTCTGCATTGGGCTTGGGCGCAGAGATCGCTGTGAGCACACAGAAGATGCACGCGCGCGGGCCGATGGCACTCGAAGAATTGACCACTTATAAATGGGTCGTCGTCGGTGATGGACATGTCCGTCCCTAAAACGGGAATTGTGAAGGTTTCTTTATCAAGCTTAAGCCGCTGAACGCCTTTCGACCGCTATAATAAAATGACAAAATTGAGATGAATCAACCTCACCCGATTTTTGGGTGAGGTTCTTTTTCGCGTTTTGAGAAGATATTTTTTTATGTATTGGTAATTGAAGAAAGTTTTATCATGATCACGACCGCTTCTCAACGTACCTTAATTATCCTAAATCCTCATGCTGCAGGCGGACGCGCAGGCAAAATGTGGACAGAACTAGAGCCTCAGTTATGGAAAATCCTCGGTGACATCATCGTCACCATCACCCATCACCCTGACGAAGTTGCTGAACATCTCGACAAAGCCTATGCGGTTGGCGTGCGCCGTGTCATCTCAATTGGTGGCGATGGGACAAATCATGCGTTGGTGAATGCGTTGGTGCGCTTCAATCTCCAATTTGCAGGGGATGACCCGATGGTCTATGGCATGCTTCCTGTAGGGACTGGACGCGACTTTGCGCGCGGGTTAGGGATGCCGTTTGGGGATATTCCCGCTGCCGCTCAATGGATTGCGAACGCGACGCCGCTTGCTGTGGATGTCGGCGAGATGGTTTCCGACGAAAAACAAGAATATTTCTTGAATATCGCCAGCATGGGCATGGGCGGTGAAGTTGGGGTGCGGGTGAACCGAAGCAAACGCCGTTACCCGTGGACATTTTATCTCACCACTTTACGCACCATGCTGACCTATAAACCGCGAACTGTCCGCGTGTCGCTGGACGATCAACTGTGGTATGAAGGCACCAGCTATGTCGTGGCGGTAGCCAATGGCACAACCTTTGGGCATGGGATGAAAATTGCGCCGGACGCACAGTTAGCCGACGGTGAATTTGATGTGGTGCTGGTGAAAGGTGTGTCACGCCTCACGCTGATACGCGCGTTTCAACAAGTCTACACGGGCGCACATCTAACGCACCCCGCCGTAAAAGTCGCAAAAGCTGAGCGCGTCAAAATCGAACCTGTTGAGCCGATGATGTTAGAGCTTGACGGCGAAAGTGACCGAACAGGGCAGGTTGAATTTAAGATTCGCCCGTTGGCCTTGAAGATTTTGCAACTGCCCGTTACCAGTAGTTGACATGGTGTGCGCTACAACATCTCTTTGATGGTTTGTGCGAGGGTGCGGGTGATGCCTTTGACGCGCATCAAGTCATCGATTTCGGCGGCGCGGATGGCGGTGATCGAGTTATCAAACGCTTTTAGTAACGCCTTGCGTTTGTTCGGGCCGATGCCGGGAATCGCCTCTAACTGACTGACCATACCCATCTTTTGGCGACGCTGGCGGTGACTGGTGATAGCGAAGCGGTGCGCTTCATCACGCACGCGCTGAACCAAATACAGCGCGTCGCTACGGCGTGGCAGAATGATCGGGTTTGGATCATCTGGCAGGTACAATTCTTCAAACTGCTTGGCGAGCGAAACAATCGGCACTTTGCCGAACAGGTCAAATTCTTTTAAGACCTCTATGCCTACATTGAGCTGACCTTTCCCGCCGTCCAACATGAGAAGGTCGGGCAAGAGTCGCCATGTTTCGTCTTTGTCCTCTCCATCGGGCGTGATGGCGGTCGGGTTTTCGTAGGCTTGTCTCCAACGGTTAAAGCGACGGGTGAGCGCTTCACGCATGGATTGATAATCGTCAGAGCCTTCGTGCGCCACTGTACGGATATTAAACTTGCGATATTCGGATTTTTTCGGAACGCCTTGCACAAACATTACACGACTGGCGACGATGGCGACCCCTTGTGTTGTGCTGATGTCGAAACATTCGATGCGGTTGGGTGGTTTCGGCAGTTGTAACGCCTCTTGTAGTTGTGAGAGCGCCGTCTCTTGTTTGTGCGCGTCGGCTTCCCATTGTGCGCGGAACATGCGCAGGGCTTCTTCGGCATTTTCTTGGGCGACATTGATCAACTGACGTTTATCGCCCCGTTGAGGCACGGTGATCGTCACCCGTTTGCCACTGCGTTTATCGCGTAGCCAACGCTCCAAAATCCGCGCTTCTTCAATATGTTGAGGTAAGACGACCTCATTGGGCACTTCCGCCGCGCCACCATAAAACCGCTTGACAAATTCTTCTAACACTTCGGCATCGGTTTCGCCTTCGGTCGCGTCGAGCATGCGCGAATCACTGCCGATCAGTTTGCCGTTGCGAATGAACAAGATTTGGACAGCAGTTTCACCATCATCCCGCGCAAGCGCAATCACATCTTGATCTTCAAATTTAGAGCTGACCGCCTTATGTTCACGGGTGATGAATTCGATAGCGCGTAATTGGTCGCGCAGGGCGGCGGCTTGTTCAAAATTCAAGTTTTCGGCCACTAGGTTCATTTCGTGGTTCAAACGATCCACGATGGTTTCGGACTTTCCGCTGAGCGTGTCCATCAACTCTTGGATCATAGCGCGGTATTGTTCTTGGTTCACTGCCCCAATACACGGCGCGTTACACAATTTGATGTCATAGAACAGGCAGGCACGCTTATCTTTCCCTGTGATGTCGCGGTCACACGTCAAATAGGGGAAGGCTTTGCGCAGTGTTTGCAAGGTGTTTTGAACTGCCCACATCGCCACGTAGGGGCCGAAATAACGACTGCCATCATTGACTAAACGGCGCGTCGTCTCCACTTTGGGGAAGGGCGTGTGCCACGTCACTTTGATGTAAGGGTAACGTTTATCATCTTTGAGGCTGATATTAAAATGTGGACGGTAGCGCTTGATGAGCGTTTCTTCTAAAATGAGCGCCTTGACTTCGTTTTCTTCGACGATGTAATCAATATCGACAATTTGCGTGCGCAGGCGCAATGTTTTGAGGTTATTTTCGGCGCTGGAATTAAAATAACTACGCACGCGATTCCGTAGTTTTTTGGCTTTGCCGACATAAATGATTTCACCGCGTGTATCTTTCATCAGGTACACGCCGGGCTTCATCGGCAGATTGGTCAAAATGGTGCGGATGTGTTCAGAAGGTTGGAAGCTCATACGTTTGACGGTCTGAAAATTAGATTATTTGTTCGTAAGTATATCACGGTCTATCGACTGAAGGGGATAGGCTGATTCCCATAAACATGAGAATTTGATCCCGTTAAAGAGACACTCAAGCCTCAGATCAAATGAAACCGCGCTATAATGGCTCATCATGAATGACATTCAACAACCACACGTTTCAGTTTTACTTGATGAAGTTCTCGCTCATTTGCTTCCAGAAGGACGCTCTATTCAACGCGCCATTGACGGGACGCTGGGGGCGGGTGGTCACACCTTGGCATTTTTAGAGCAGGGTGTAGACGAAGTGTTGGCCTTTGATCTTGATCCTGTTGCCCTGAAACTGGGCCGTGAGCGAGTGGCTGACTATGCAGGGCGGGCGCATCTGGTACATTCGAGTTATGAAAATATGGTCGAAGTGGCGCATGAACGAGGGTGGCAAAGTGTGGACGCCATCTTGTTGGATTTAGGCGTTTCGTCTATGCAGTTAGATATGCCTGAACGGGGATTTGCCTTCCGCTTTGAAAACAGCCCCTTGGATATGCGCTTCAACCCACAGGATAACCGTCCAACCGCTGCCGATCTGGTCAATACGTGGGATGCCAGCGAACTGGCAGACATTTTTTATCGCTATGGCGAAGAACAAAACAGCCGAAGATTAGCGGCGGCCATCGTCCATGACCGCGTTGAAAAACCGTTTGTGACTACTCGTGATCTCGCGGGCTTGATCGAGCGCATAACCCCACGCCGTTATGATGACCGTATTCACCCTGCAACGCGGGTGTTCCAAGCGTTACGTATCGCTGTCAATGATGAGTTGGGGGTGATTGCCGAAGTGTTGCCGAAAGCCATCAGCTTACTTAAAAGCGGGGGGCGACTCGCGGTGATCAGCTTTCACAGTTTAGAAGACCGCATCGTCAAAGATGCGTTTCGCCTCGCCAGTACCGACTGCATTTGCCCGCCTCAAATTCCCGTGTGTCGTTGTGGGCATACTGCGAGTGTGCGTTTGGTGAACAAGAAACCGATCATTGCGGGTGAGGCCGAAATCGCTAGCAACCCCCGCAGTCGAAGTGCAAAATTACGGATTGTAGAAAAATTATGACCTCAGGAAATTGGCTACGCCATACCATGCGGCGCACCACTTTTCAGCCGCAGCGCCAGATGATCGCACTCGGGACGTTGGGCCTGTTTGTTGCGATTATTATTGGTGCTTTGTACCTATCCCAATCTTCTGCATCGTCCACGCTAGGGCGCGAATTAGAAAATTTGATTTTAGAGCGCAGTATGCTGGAACAAAGTAACGAACAACTACGAGCTGAAATTGCCAGTTTGCAGAGTATTCCGCAGTTGACACAGCGCGCTCAAGATTTAGGCTTCTCTCTGGCGACAGAGCAGAATATCGAATACCTTGTGGTGGATGGGTATAACCCCGACCGTAACCGTGTTGCGGCGGCCATCCAAGCAGAGAACAGTATTCCTGTGAGCGTTCCCGTGTATGAAGAATCCTTCCTCGGGTGGGTTCAACAGCAGTGGGATAATTTTTCTCGACAAGCGGGCAATGTTGATCAAGTTTCAGGGGGTGGGTGATGGCATCACAGTCATTACAATCGACACGCGCCACTCAACAAGATGTTTTTAGACGCAGAATGCCCTTTGTGGTGCTGTCGTTATTGGTCGTCGCCTTTGTTTTATTCGGGCGGTTGATCTCATTTCAATTTCAAATTCCAGATGAAGTCGTCGCGTATTTAGACGGCCTACGTAACAGTAACTACACCAGTCAGCTCGATTTGGCGGCTCAACGTGGTTTGATCTATGACCGTGATGGGCAGGTCTTGGCGGTGAACACGCTGGAGTATCAGATTGGGTTAAGCCCTCGTCTCTTAGAAAACCGTCGTGAAGCGGCGACGCGCATCGCGTCTATTTTGGGCTTGAATGAACTTCAACTATTTGAATCTTTCAGTAACGATACGCCTTGGATATTACTCTCGTCGCGGGTGAGCGCTGAAGTTGCCCAACGGTTAAGCGGGTTACAACTGGGGTCAGCATTAACCATGACCCCGCTTCCACGCCGTAGCTACCCGCAAGGCGTGATGGCTTCACAAGTCATCGGCTTTTTAGGTGGTGACCTGCAAGGCTATTACGGGATTGAAGGCTATTACCAAACTCAGTTAGCGGGACGACAGGTGAGCCAATCCGTCAGTAATATTCCATTTGAATTTGCGGGCAATGACTTGATCGCCGACAGCGGAAGTAACGTGATTTTGACGATTGACCGCGACGTGCAGCATGTTGTGGAAGATATTCTATTTAACGCGATCACGGAAACCGGCTCGACACGCGGAACCATCATCGTGATGGACCCGCGAAATGGCGATATTTTGGCGATGGCGAATTACCCCACCTTTGATCCCAACGCCTACTTTAATATCACCGATCCTTCCGTGCTTCGTAATATCGCGATTGCTGATAATTATGAACCGGGTTCTGTCCTCAAAGTGATCACCGTTGCGGCGGCCTTAGATCATGGGTCGATCACGCGGGATTTCACCTATAACGATCAAGGCGTGATCGAAGTCGGCGGCATCCAAGTGCGCAATTGGAATCGTGGCGCTTGGGGGGTACAAGACACCACGCAAATTCTGGTCAACTCGCTCAATGTAGGCGTGACAGAAATCGCCTTACGGATGGGGACAGAGGCGTTTTATCAAGAGCTAAGCGAGTTTGGGTTTGGTCGCTTGACAGGCATCGACTTGCAAGGGGAAGAAGCGGGTATCTTACGCAGCCCGGGTAACCCTGATTGGAGCGAGAGCATGTTCGCGACCAACAGCTTCGGGCAGGGCATTTCTGTCACCCCCTTGCAAATGCTGACGGCAGTTTCGGCGATTGCCAACGGTGGTTTGATGATGCAACCGCGCGTTGTGCATCAAATTATCGATGGCGATAATATCATCACCGCGCCACCCGTCGCGCTTGGACGGCCGATCACCGCAGAAACCGCGTCGATTGTCACAGAGATGATGGTGCGCGTTGTGTCGGACGGGTTGGACGATGCGGCTTCCGTCGCGGGTTACACCATCGCAGGGAAAACAGGGACAGCGGAAATTCCATCTCCAACAGGGTATGAGGCGAATGCGTCGATTGTGACGTTTGTCGGCTTCTTCCCTGCGGATGCGCCCCAAGTTTCGGTGTTGATCCGTTTAGACCGCCCGCGTGATTATTGGGCCAGCACGGTTGCCGCGCCCATCTTCCAACGGCTGGCGGAACGTTTAGCCATTTTATTAGAAATCCCACCCGACGCGATTCGTTATGAATTGGCCGCCAATGGTGGTTCTGTCAATAATATCCGTCGGTAAATGGTGGAGAGCTGTAAGTGATTAATGATTCGGCGTTACCATTTGCTTTATCTATGGGCGCATTCGCCTTCTTATTAGGCGTAATTTGGGGCGGCCCTTTCATCGAAATTCTTAAACGCCTCAAACTGGGTAAACAAATTCGCGTTGAGTTGGGCGAAGGTCACCAGAAAAAAGTTGGCACCCCCACGATGGGGGGCATCATGATTTTACTGCCTGCAGTGTTGATCGCTCTCGCCCTCAACTTGGTGAGTTTGATCCGTACCGCGACAGGGGCGAGTATCTTACTGCCGTTAATGGTGATGGTCGGGTTTGCCTTTCTGGGCGGGTACGACGATTTAGAAGGGATTCGCCGTTCTTACGGTCACCGCAGGGGCGAAGGCATTACGGGCAGGGCGAAATTTGGCGCTCAAGTGGTGCTGGCGTTAATCGTCGCTTCGATCATCTCGCTGTATGATGGCGGGTTCCAGTTCGCCAACCAGATGATCATCCCGCTTGTGAATGTGATCATTCCCCTCTCACCGATTATTTTCATTCCACTTTCAGCATTTTTAATCGTCGGTTTTTCCAACGCCGTGAATTTCACCGACGGTCTTGACGGCCTCGCGGGGATCATCACCGCCAGCGCGTTTGCGGCCTACGGCGTCATCGCCTATTTACAAGGACAAATTTTTCTCGTCCAGCTCTGCTTTTTACTCGTGGGCGCTTGTTTTGCGTTTTTATGGTACAACGCGCATCCTGCCAAGCTCTTTATGGGGGATGTCGGGTCGTTACCCTTGGGGGCGGTGTTAGCCACTGTCGCCATCATGACAGGGCAATGGTTACTCTTACCGATCATCGCGATTGTGCCTGTCTTGGAAGTCTTATCGGTCATGATTCAAGTGGGGTACTTCAAACTGACCAAAGGCGGGCGTTTCTTCCGTATGACGCCTCTGCATCATCACTTTGAATTATCTGGATGGAGCGAAACCCAAATTGTACAGCGGTTTTGGCTGGTGGGATTATTGAGTGCAATGTTAGGTATTGCCTTAGCTTTACTTTAAATCGTTGTCATCATGATAGGGCTTGGTTTCCAAATATGAGCGATCCATTACAGGGTAAGAATGTTCTCGTGATTGGGTTTGCACGGCAAGGTCGGTCACTCGCCAAATGGTTGCCTACCGTCGGCGCAAAGGTGATTGTCAATGATTCGCGCAGTGCCGATGTTTTAAATATCCCTGAAAATGAATATCCTGACGTGACCTTCGTTCTGGGTGGACATAAAGAAGAAATTTTAGATGGGGTCGATCTCGTTTGTCTTTCCGGTGGGGTTTCGCCTGATCTTTCGCTCGTAAAGGCCGCCGCTCATCGTGATATTCCTCTGTCGAATGATGCTCAGCTCTTCTTAGAGCGCTGTTCCGCACCTGTAATTGGCATCACCGGAAGCGCGGGCAAGACCACCACCACCACACTCGTGGGCGAAATTTTTAAGAAAGCGCAGTATCGTACATGGGTGGGTGGCAATATTGGTGAGGTATTACTCGACATTTTGCCCTTGGTCGAACCGTCTGACCGCGTGGTGATGGAATTATCAAGTTTTCAACTGGAACTGATGACCGTCAGCCCTGAAGTCGGCAGTATCCTCAACATCACGCCTAACCATTTGGATCGGCATCAGACGATGGATGCCTATACCGAAGCTAAATTGAACATCATCAATTATCAAGATGAGGATGGCACATCCGTTTTAGGGTGGGATAACCTCGTGACGCAGGGGCTTGAATTTCAAGCGCCGGGCAAAGTGGCATGGTTCAGCACCCGCGAGATGGTGACGGATGGGGCGTTTTTAGCGGGTAACCGACTCACGCTCACCGGCATCGCCAGCCCTAATCGCAAGCCACAAGTTTTTGCCGAACGTGCGGATATCCAACTGCGCGGTGAACATAACGTCGCGAATGTGTTGGCGGCCTGTGCCATCACAGGGGTGAGCGACATCAAACCCGACGCGATGGTTTCGACGATTCGCGAATTTCGGGGTGTGCCCCATCGTTTGGAACTCGTGCGCGAGTTCAATCAAGTTTTGTATGTGAACGATAGCATCGCGACTTCACCAGAGCGCGTTTTCGCGGCTCTGCGAAGCTATAACGAGCCTGTCGTTTTGTTGTTGGGCGGGCGCGATAAAAAACTGCCTTGGGAAGAAATGATCGCTTATGCGTTGCGCAAATCACGACATATCTTTGCGTTTGGCGAAGTGGGAAGCCTGATCGAGAGTACCGTCAAGGCCGTGAGTGGGGATGCGCACCAATTGACGCGCGTCGATTCTTTGGATGAAGCGGTGCAACGAGCGGTGCGGGTAGCTCAAAGTGGGGATGTGGTACTGCTTTCCCCGGGCGGGACGAGCTATGATGCCTATCCCGATTTTGCTGTGCGTGGTGAACATTTCCGTACATTAGTGAATGCCTTATAAACAGTTGTTTGAACGTAAGGTATACTGACTAAAGTTGCAATCGAATGAGTGTAATCAAACATCATGGCTGAAAAACCAGTAACGCCACAGTTCACTGACTCTGAAATGGATGATTATTTTCCTCCGCGTCCCTTGGTGCGGGCGAAGCCGAGCGAAACCACCTTTGTGCCCCCGCGCCAAAGTGTGATTCCCGAAAATAAACGGCGCAGTCGCCTTTCAGGGCTGGATATTCCGCTGTTGGTGGTGGTGGCTTTACTGCTTGCGATTGGCGCAATGATGGTCTACAGCACCACGTTCTATTGGTCAGTGGAAGATTTTGGTAATGAAACGACCATGCTTCTTCAGCATATGCGCAATATGGCTATCGGCGGGGTGATGTTGATTCTGCTGGCGTTGATTGACTACCGTATCTGGAAACGTTTTGCCTTCATGATTTTGATCGTGACCATCGCTTCGCTGATCGCTGTATATTTCTTCAGTGATGAAGTCTTCGGCGCGCGTCGTGCGCTCTTGGGCGGGTCTTACCAGCCCGGGGAATTGGCAGAATTGACGATTGTGATCTATCTCGCCGCCTTATTCAGTTCTAAGCGCGTGAAAGTCGATAGTTTCATGCAAGGGTTACTGCCCTTCGTGGTGGTGGTGGGTGTCATCTGTTTTCTGGTGATGTTACAGCCCGACTTGAGCACCGCGGCGACGATTGCGGCGGTGGGCGTGGTGGTGTTTTTCCTCGCAGGGGCCAACTTAACCTATCTGTTTGGCGGTGGGGCAATTCTAGGAATTGTTGGGGTTTTCCTCGCGCAGAACCTCGAATACGCGACGGATCGTATTTCAGGGTTCGCGGCCAGTTTAAGTGATCTGGTCGATTCTAGTTACCATACCCAACAGGCGATCATCGCCTTTCGTAATGGCGAATGGTTCGGTGTGGGCTTAGGTCAAGGCAGACAGAAATTCGGTTTCTTGCCCGCACCTCATACGGATAGTATCTTTGCCAGCATCGGCGAAGAATTAGGCGTTTTAGGGGCGGCCTTTGTGGTAGCCTTGTTTGTGGTATTTGCGATTCGGGGTTTAAAGATCGCCCGTCAATCGAATGATACCTTTGGCATGTTATTGGCGTCCGGCATCAGTTTGTGGATCATTATCAAAGCGATGTTCAACATCGCCGTGATGTTAAGCCTTGTCCCGCCGACTGGGGTCGCGCTGCCGTTTATTAGTTATGGGGGGTCATCCCTGTTCACGGTGCTGGCAGGCATCGGACTTTTGCTCAGCGTCGGCAGGGTGAACGCTATGAATCGGGTTGCAGAAGGGAGAAATCCGCGTGCGAATTTTAATCGCGGCTGGGGGAACGGGGGGGCACGTGTACCCAGCGCTGGCAGTCGCAGAACTGATCCGCCAGCAACACCCTGAAGCAAATTTAACGTTTGTGGGCAGTGTGGGTGGTTTTGAAAAACCCCTGATCGAAGCGTCCACAGTTCAATTTAACGAATATCGCGAAGTGCGGGCTGGCCCTGTCGTTGGGGTCAATCCTTTACGGCTGATCAACAGTTTGTTTCAGCTCTTTTTGGGTTTAGTGCAGTCATTGGGCATTTTGCGCCAGCTCAAGCCGAACGTCATCTTTTTGACGGGCGGTTGGGTAGGTTTGCCGATTGCTCTGGCGAGTGAAGTCTTTCGTATTCCCAGTTTAATCTACTTGCCTGACATTGAACCGGGCGCGACCATCCGCGCTTTACAGCGCTTTGCTGACCAAGTGGCGGTCACAACCAGCGACAGTTCGGCCTACATCACGCCGTCAAAAATGGTGGTGACAGGCTATCCCCTACGGCAGGATATGCTGGAGGCGGCTCAACCTGAAGGGCGACAGAAGGCGATTGCGCATTTTCAGCTTGACCCGAACCGCAAAACAGTGTTGGTTTTTGGGGGAAGTCGGGGGGCGCGAAGCATCAACCAAGCGGTGATGAAGATTGCGCCACAGCTTCTTTCACAGGGTTTGCAGATCATTCATGTGACGGGCACGCTCGATTGGGAACAAAATAAACAGGAATGGGATGCGCTCGGCGCGCCGAACGCGTATCATTTATATCCTTATTTACATGACGATATGGGATTGGCGATGGCGGCGGCGGATTTGGTGATCTGCCGTTCAGGGGCGAGTACGCTTGCTGAACTGCCTTTATTTTCACTGCCTTCAATCCTTGTGCCGTACCCGCATGCATGGCGCTATCAAAAAGTGAATGCGGAATGGCTGGCGCAACGTGGGGCGGCCGTGGTGATGGAAGATGAAAAAATGGCAACCGAACTCTTGCCAACCATCCAAGAGTTGATGCAAGATGATGCAAAATGGCGAACTATGCGTGATGCAGCGCGCGCATTAGCCAAACCAGAAGGTACAGAAAACGTAACGGGTGCTTTGTTGCGGCTTGCCGGAGGCAGTCGATGATTGAACTTTCAGCCGTCATGTGGACGATGGCAGTCTTTTTTGCCATTATCGGGTTTTTGCGTGGGTGGAGTAAAGAACTAATCTCAACGGCGGGGATTATCCTCGGTTTATTTGCGTTGTTTCAGTTTGATACGCTCTTGCGGGGTACATTGTTAGCCAATGTCCCGCGTGAACAGGCGTTCCTCGTCCAAGCAGGGGTATTCATCGCCATCGTCTTTTTTGCTTACCAAACCCGTTCCTTCACCAGTGAAGACGCCGCACGTCGCGCGCAAGGGCGTGATAATTTTCAGAACAGTATTTTGGGCGCGTTACTAGGCTTCTTAAACGGCTACCTGATTTGGGGGTCACTGTGGTATTTCATGGACATCAATGAATACCCCCTCGCCCCGCAGATCATCGCCCCTGCGTTGGGTTCGCCAAGCGACCAAGCGCGCAATATTTTGCCTTTGGTCATTTTGGGCGGTGGCCCCGCAGGGAACGGCGATCTTCTCGCCGCCGCAGTCATCATTTTGTTTGTGATTGCGCTGATCTTGTTATAAACCTCATGATTTCACTTCCACAAGGAAAAAAAATCCACATCGTCGGCATCGGTGGGGTGGGCCTGTCTGCGATTGCGCGCGTCCTGCTCGAAAAAGGCTATCAAATATCCGGTTCTGACCGTCAAACCAATGCGCTGACCAAAGCTCTAGAAGCTGATGGCGCGACGATTTTTATCGGCCATCATGCCGATCATGTCCAGCAGGCCGACGCGCTGATCGTTACGTCTGCGGTACAGCCCAACCACGTTGAAATTGTCGCCGCGCATGCGTTGGGTATTCCGGTCTATGATCGACGGGCGATATTGTCGTGGCTTCTCGAAGGTCGGCGGGTGATCGCCGTTGCTGGCACGCACGGAAAAACCACCACCACCGCCATGATCGCGCATACGCTCACCGCTTGCGGGTTGAACCCGGGCTATATCGTAGGCGGGACGATGAAGAATACTCACACTAATGCGTCTTGGGGAAAAGGCGACTGGTTCGTGATCGAAGCGGACGAATACGGCTATATGTTTCATGGGCTGTTTCCCCATGTGGAAGTCGTGACGAATGTGGAATGGGATCACCCTGATCTGTTTCCTACGCCCATCGCTTTTTATACCGCTTTTGAGCAATTTCGCGATCAGCTTCAAGCGGATGGCGTCTTGTTCGCTTGTGGGGATGATCGAGGGGCGGCGTTGTTGGCTGAAACGACAACCCATGCCGTCACAACGCCTTACGGGTTGAATCCAGATTTGCCGATTCATGCGCGGGATTTACACATGACCCCCGAAGGCACACGCTTCACGGCCTCTTTCCCGAACCTTGAACCGCAAATCGTCATGATGCCGATTCCGGGCAATCATAATGTGCAGAATGCGCTCGTCACGTTGGCGGTTGCCCAATACTGCGGTGCCGACCTGAGTAGGGCCATCCAAGCGTTAGGACAATTTGAGGGGACAGGTCGCCGTTTTGACCTGCGTTTTGATCAACACGGCATCGCCTTGATTGACGACTACGCTCACAACCCGACCAAGATACAAGCCGCATTACAGGCGAGCCGTGCCCGTTACCCAGACCGTGAAATTTGGGCGATTTGGCAACCTCATACCTACAGCCGTACCCAAACACTGAATCATCTCTATCTGCAATCTTTCGCCGACGCGGATCATGTGATTGTGACCGATATTTATGCGGCGCGTGAACAACCGATTGAGGGCGTCAGCGCGGCGATCTTTGTCGAGGCGTTGCAACACCCTGATGCGCGTTACGCTCCAAGTTTTGATGCCGCGCTCGAGATGTTAGATCAAGTTCAGCCACCTGCTGTGATCTTGGTCATGAGCGCGGGTGATGCCACCCAAATCACCGACAGATACCAAGCGAAAAAATCAACAAACATTTGAAATTTTGATGAAAAATTGTGTGATGCGCTGTTGCTAAACCCACCTTGCACATACAATATTATTTGAGTGAGTAAGTAAACCAATGATGCTGCCCGAACCTTTACGAGCTTTTCAGTCGCAAGTGCTGACGAACCAAGCGCTGGCGAAATATACGGCGGTGCGCTTAGGTGGCCCTGCCGACTTCATCTTGATTGCGCGTCACGTCGATGCGCTTGAAAAGATGGTGATCGGGGCATGGGAAGCACAAATTTCGATGCGCGTTTTAGGGGCGGGCGCAAATGTGCTCGTACAAGATGCCGGTTTTCGTGGCTTGATCGTGATCAACCGCGCGAATCAGGTTGAGGTGGATCATGAACACGTCCGTGTGGACAGCGGTCATTCGCTCACGACGTTTGCGAAAAAGTGTGTTCATTGGAACTTGACGGGCTTTGAATGGGCGGGCAGTGTGCCGGGCACAATTGGCGGGGCGGTGGTCAATAACGCGGGGGCGCATGGGGGCGATATGTCTCAATGTGTGGTCGAAGCGTCTTGCTTATTTTTAGAATCTGACAAGATCGAAAAGCGCACCCTCAACCGTGATGATCTCGCTTATGGGTATCGCAGTTCATCCTTAAAAGCCCGTGCAGATCGGAATTTCTTGGTGCTTTCGGCCAACCTTCATTTGCAAACGGGTGATCCTGTCGCCATCCAAGAAAAACTGGATGCGAACAATGCCTATCGCAAATGTACCCAACCGCCCGGCGCCAGTTTGGGCAGTATCTTCAAAAACCCAGAAGGCGATTATGCAGGCCGTTTGATCGAACTTTGTGGTTTAAAGGGATTTCAAATGGGCGGGGCGCAGGTTTCAAATGTCCATGCGAATTTTTTCATCAATGCCGACCATGCCACTGCCGATGATTATCTAAAATTGATAGAGCACGTTCGGACGATTGTTTTAGAAAAAACAGGAATTACATTAGAAACAGAAATTGAAGTTGTGGGAAATTAGGCATATTTGTGTGTAATTGTTGGATTTAAGAGATGATTTCATGGTATCATCCGATTATCACTGAGTAGCGCAAATTTTGAAACCAATGCAGACACAAGCTCGTTCGCGTGACAAACGTAACAAAACCGTTCGCGATCCCATTACAGGGCGAGACCCTGCTATATGGCGCAGTGGAGCCATCGCACAAGAGACCGAATTTTCGCCTGCTGTCCCTCAAGTTGGACAAAAACGCAGGGGGATTAGTGGGCGTATCCTCAGTGGATTAGTCTCAGTCAGTTTGATTGCAGTGCTTGCATTGTTATTCAATTCAGATGCTTTTTATGTGCATAACATTCAAGTAGATGGATTGGATTACATGAGCGATCAGGAAATATTTCGCTTGGCAGATATTGCAAATACCCATATTTTTTGGGTAGACCCACAAATCGTTCGTGAGAACATCATGCGCTCACAAACGATTTCTAGCACCACTGTGAATGTTGCGTGGGGTTCGCCGATGGTGCGCATCGTCGTTCAAGAACGCCAACCAGCGGTGATTTGGGAACAATCCGGCATTTCGGTGTGGGTTGACTTGCAAGGGCGCATCATGTTACAGCGTGAGAACCGAAGCGATCTCATCCGCATCACTGCCGATGTGTTGATGGACGGAGTGCCTTCCACCGCCGACACGATTGATACGGCGATTGTGAACGGCGCTTTACAACTTAGTCAACTTTTGCCAGATCGTGGCGCATTACGTTATCACCCAACGCGCGGGTTAGGTTATACCGATGTTGGCGGGTGGGATGTCTGGTTAGGGACAGGTACCAACATGCCAGAGAAGATTTTGATCTATCAGGCATTAGTCGCAAATCTCCAAGCGCGGGGAATTGTCCCGGGGATGATCAATGTTTCAAACCCGGATGCAGTTGTATATTCTGTTATTTCAGGACGTTGAACCGTACTTATGAATGATCTTGTCGTCGGCATTGACGTAGGCACAACGAAAGTTTGCACCATCATTGGCGAAGTTCGCCCTGATGATATTTATGTTGTGGGGGTTGGGGTCGAACCCAGTCGCGGGATGCGTAAAGGCATCGTGACGGACATGAACCAACTCACCCAAGCAATTTCCGCCTCTGTACACAAGGCAGAACGTACCAGCGGTTATAACATCAGCCGTGCCTTTGTGAGCGTTGCGGGCAACCATGCTACCTCTATTAATAGTCGGGGCGCTGTCGGCTTGGTGGGAAACCGTGGTGTGCGTTATGAAGATATGGATAAGGCGATAGAATCCGCCCGCCATATCGCCATTCCGCACAATCGTGAAGTTTTACACGTCATTCCGCGCACCTATTCGCTGGATGGACAAGAGAGCGTCAGCAGTCCCATCGGCATGCACGGTTTCCGCTTGGATGTAGAAGTCCATATCGTCACCGTATCTTCCACCAGCGTGGCAAACCTTGAAAACTCCATACAAGCGTCAGGGGTATACCCTGACCGTTTCATCTTAAATCCATTGGCATCTGGCGACGCGGTTCTCACCGAACAAGAACGTGAGATGGGCGTTGTTGTGATTGATATTGGCGGGGGCACCACCGACCTAGCGATTTTCATCGAAGGTACGGTCTGGCATTCCGCTGTATTGGCGGTGGGCGGTGAATTAGTCACGAATGACATCACCCACTGGATGCACGTCCCGTTTGAAGTGGCCGAAGCGGTCAAAGTTCAACACGGACACGCACAAGAAAAAGCTGTGAGCGAGTTTGAAACCTTCCTCGTCCAGCCTTTTGGCGAAGGGATGCCGACAGAAGTCCGTCGAAGCGAGCTGGCGATGGTGATCGAAGCGCGCGTGACGGAAATTTTCGAATTGGTGCAAGCCGAAATCAAACGCTCGGGTTATGACGGCCTGTTACGTGCAGGCGCTGTCATCACGGGGGGATGTTCTGACTTGCCCGGCATCCGCGAAATTGCACAGCAGGTCTTAGGCTGTCCAGTGCGGGTGGCAAAACCTGAACGCTTAACGGGCATGGCCGATGTTTTGCGGAATCCATCCTATTCGACGAGCGTGGGCTTGTTACGTTTAGGTCTACAAATGGATGCCGTATCACCGACACCTGTGGTGAACAATGGAACATCCGCGGGTCGTGTGAAGATTGGTACGTTGTTAAGCGGGTTCTTTAAACGGTTACTGCCAGATGATGAGAGTTAATTCCTAACCCGTTGCGATCAACGGAGTTCGGATTACAATAAAGCAAATAATTTAGGTATTCATCTGACATTCTTTTGGAAAAAACTATGGGGTAGCTAGGAAGGGTTGATTATGGACATGCTTTCACCGGGGGAAAACTTCGCACAAATCAAAGTAATCGGTGTTGGTGGCGGCGGCGGTAACGCAGTCAACCGCATGATTAATGAAGGTTTGGGCGGGGTCGAATTTATTGCTGTGAATACAGACAATCAAGCACTACTGCTTTCAAAAGCAAAGACGCGCGTGCGCATTGGTGACAAACTCACTCGCGGTCTTGGCGCCGGTGGTAACCCTGAAATTGGTTTTAAAGCGGCAGAAGAAAGTTCAGATGAATTGTATGAAGTCCTGCGCGGCGCAGACATGATTTTCATCGCCGCAGGGATGGGTGGCGGTACCGGGACGGGCGCGGCTCCAGTGGTCGCGAAGATCGCCCGCGAACTCGGTGCGTTGACCATCGGGGTTGTGACACGCCCATTCATGTTTGAAGGCGCCAAGCGCTTACAATCCGCTGAAGCAGGGATTGAAAACTTAAAAAGCCAAGTCGATACCCTGATTGTGATCCCCAATGACCGCCTGTTGCAAATTGCTGACAAACGCGCCAGCTTACAACAAGCCTTCTCCCTCGCCGATGATGTCCTGCGTCAAGGGATTCAAGGTATTTCTGAACTCATTACCGTTCCCGCGCTCATCAACCTCGACTTTGCCGACGTTCGTACCATCATGAGCGAAGGTGGCGCCGCGTTGATGGCTGTCGGTCGTGCAGAAGGGGATGATCGTGCGCGTCGTGCATCGGAATCCGCCATTAGCAGCGCCTTGTTAGACGTGACCATCGACGGCGCACGCGGTATCTTGTTCAACATTACCGGTGGCCCAGACCTCAGCTTGTTTGAAGTCAATGAAGCCGCCGCCATCATCAAAGAGAGCGCACACCCTGAAGTGAACATGATCTTCGGTGCGCAAATTGATGAAGGCATGGGCGATGAAGTCCGTGTGACGGTCATCGCGACTGGGTTTGAACAAGGACGTGTTGCGCGTAAATTGGATAACCAACCTGTTTACCGTCCACAATCTACCCAACAACGGCAACCTCCTGCACAAAATACCAACCCGCGCAGTGGGGGGGGATTCAATACCCAATCCACCTCTAGCCAATACTCACCCGCGCCACAAACGCCACGGTTTGAAGATCAACCTGCGCCCGCGCCACAACAACCATCCACGCCACCACCAGCATCCCGTCCTTCTACAGAGGAAAACAGCTACCGCGTGTATGAAGAAAACGAAATTGATATTCCTGCCTTCTTGCGCAAAGGCAAAAAATAACCTCTGGTTGAAGTCCATATAGTAAAAACAAAAAGAGTCCGATTTTGGACTCTTTTTTGTTATCTAGAAATAGGCTTAGGTTTGTTATCTGTAATATTAGAGAGGATAACTCTATACCTTAGTCGTTGGTTTACGGTGAATCCTTACGAAGTGGATGCGATAATCATCAATTATGTTTATTTCAGTGTTTCTTAAGTGAAAAAGTATTACAAACCTTATGATGTAGAGTAACTTTATTCTAAATTTCGTATAGTGCTGAAAAATGTGGGATATGCGGTTTAAGTTGGGATATAAAAAGTCGATGTAAGTTTTTTCTAACCAAAACAACCTTAAAATTTATAGACAAATGTTCGTGGACATGCTAGGCTATTCTATATCATTTGATATTTCATGTTGAACGGATTTTTTAGTGAAAAATCCTCAATATAAATTTTAGATTCCCCAAATTAAGCAACCCATGATTTTTCCATGATCGGTTTGTGCTTCTTACATCAAACCGCTGGATATCTGTTTGTTGGTGTGGGGTCTCAATCTATTGATGACAGTTATATTTACTTCAGATAAAGGCAAGAGAAATGGTACAAGTTCCCATATCAAAGCGTAACGCTCTCCATGAATTGGGTTATAAGATTTTCCTTGACCGTTATGCTCAAAAAGACATGACCCGCGAAACACTTGGGGTAGGCGACACGGTGATTGTGGTTGTCAATGCAGAAACAGGTCAGCGCGAAATTGGGAAAGTTATTGCCCTAGAACTGCCGGAAGTTACCATTGAACTGCTCGATGGTGAAGTGGTTTCCCGTCCGCTTGAAAATGTGGATAAACCGTTGGAAACCGACCCGGGTCAAATGATGGATCGGGTTGCGCGTGGGATTGCTGAAGTTGAAGCCAGCGAAGACCTGCGTACCTATTGGACCGAACGTTTCCGTTGGTTATTAGAAGATTTTAAATTTGTCCCTGCTGGGCGTATTCTTGCCGCCGCAGGTACAGATCAAGAACTCACGTTTTATAACTGCTACGTCGTTCCTTCCCCGAAAGATTCGCGTGGGGGCATCATCGAAACCCTGCGCCAAATGACAGAGATCATGTCACGCGGGGGCGGTGTGGGTATCAATATTTCCAGCCTGCGCCCACGCCAAGCCTACGTCAAAGGGGTGAATGGACGTTCGAGCGGGTCTGTCTCTTGGGGCGCTTTGTACAGCTTCGTCACGGGGTTGATCGAACAGGGCGGTTCACGTCGCGGTGCGTTGATGCTGATTTTGGATGACTGGCATCCCGATGTGTTTGATTTCATCAACAGCAAACGCGAAATGGGTAAAATCACCAACGCCAATATCAGCGTGGGCGTGTCGGATAAATTGATGGAAGCCGCGAAAGCAGACGCGGATTGGGACTTGGTTTTTCCCGATACCAGTTACACAAATTACGATGAAGAATGGGACGGCAACCTCGACGCATGGATTGCCAAAGGCCACCCAGTCATCAAACACGCGACGGTAAAAGCCAAAGAGGTCTGGAACGCGATCACCGAAAGCGCGTGGGCCAGCGCTGAGCCGGGCGTGTTCTTCCGCGAACGTTATAACAAGATGTCCAATTCTTGGTACTTCGCGCCGATCATCTGCACCAACCCCTGCGGTGAACAAGGTCTGCCTGCGTGGGGGGTGTGTAATTTAGGCGCGATCAATCTCGCCAAATTCTACGACCAAGAAAAACAGGATGTGCAGTGGGAACAGCTCGATCAAGCGGTGCGCGTGGCAACACGGTTCCTCGATAATGTGATCGACACCACCCCTTACTTCTTTGATGAAAATGCCAATCAGCAGTTGAGCGAACGCCGTGTTGGGTTGAACAACATGGGCTTAGCGGAATTGATGATTCGTATGGGTATCCGTTATGGGACAGACGAATCAGTTGAATTCATCGACAGAGTGTATGGTTTGATCGCCCGCGCAAGTTATGAAACGTCAGTGGAACTCGCCCAAGAAAAAGGCGTATTCTCCAAATTTGATGCCGAGAAATTCTTACAAAGTGGCTTCATGCAAGCCATGCCTGAAGATATTCGCGAAAAAGTGCGCGCCAACGGCATCCGTAATGTGACCCTGCTGACGCAAGCCCCCAACGGCACAACCGGAACGATGGTCAATACCTCGACGGGCATTGAGCCGTTCTTCTCTTGGGTATACTATCGCAAGAGCCGTTTAGGTCTGCACGAAGAACAAGTACCTTTGGCGAAAGAATGGTTTGACCGCAACCCCGACGCGACCCAACTGCCCGATTATTTTGTCACGGCGATGGATTTAAGCCCGCGCGATCATGTGCGCGTTCAAGCGGCCATCCAGCGTTGGGTGGACTCGTCGATCTCTAAGACCGCTAACTTGCCCAATGAGTACACGGTTGAACAAACCCGCGAGCTTTACGAGTATATGTACGAGTTGGGTTGCAAGGGTGGAACCATCTACCGCGATGGTAGCCGTAACGAACAAGTCTTAATGTTGAAGGACGAAGCCAAAGAAGAAGCAACTATTGACGCTACGCCAGTGGTTCAGCAAGTGGCGACGCCTCATCACGTCTACCCGCGTCCGAAACGTTTGACAGGCACCACCGTGAGCACACGCACGCCTTTTGGTACGGCGTATGTCACTATGAACAGTGATGAAAATGGCTTCCCGTTTGAAGTGTTCATCACCGCGCCGGGCAAAGCCGGAAGTGACCTCCAAGCCGATGCCGAAGGGCTAGGACGCATGATCTCGTTACAACTGCGTGCGACGGCACCCCAAAACCGTATGCAAATGATCCGTTTGGTGATCGAACAGCTCTCAGGCATTGGGGGCGCTCGTTCATACGGCATGGGGCCAAACCGTATCCTCTCTTTGCCGGACGCTGTCGCTCGCGCATTGATGGATCAATATTTCCCAGCCGATCATAGCGAACAGTTGGATTTCTTAGCCACGCCGACCTTAAAAGCGACCGTTGCACCGGAAACTGAGACCAAGCTCAGTAATGGGAATGGACACGCGCACGAAGAACCTGTGAGTTCTAAAGGGTATGTCAGCGGGGCGGATATGTGCCCCTCTTGCGGGACAATCTCGTTGATCCGCGCTGAAGGCTGCCGTAAATGCCTCACCTGTGGGTACAGCGAGTGCTAGAACCCCTTCAAGGTTAACTTAAACAACAAACACCCCACTGGTTAAGAATCAGTGGGGTGTTTTGATGAGCGGGATAACTTCTCATCAGACTCTTTATATGGTTTAGGCGTAATCACCTGTATGATATGTGCGTCGTCCGCTAAATACTTGGATTCTATGCTACAAAATCTTCGTCATTCCAAACATCTCCGTAATTTCCTCAAAGTTTTTATAGGTATTGTGGCCATTGAAATCATTGTGTGTGTCGGGTTGATGGTCGCTGTATACACTTACGGGCGACAAGATCAAGCTCAAACCGCTGATGTGATTATTGTCTTGGGGGCAGGTCTGCGCCGTGATGGACAAGCAGGTCCATCGTTACGACGACGCGCCATCGCCGCCGCTGACTTGTGGCATCAAGGGATTGCGACCAACGTGATCTGTACTGGCGGATATACCGAGAACCGTCCACGTAGTGAAGCCGATGCGTGTCGCGAAGTGCTGGTTTCGTTAAACGTGCCCGAAACCGTGATTTGGTTAGAAGACCGAAGCCGAAGCACCGAAGAAAACGCGCTCTATTCTAAAGAGCTGATGGACGCCCACCAGTGGCAAGATGCGGTTGTGGTGAGTGATGGCTTTCATCTTCTACGAGCGCATTGGATTTTTAGTGACATGGGCATCCCCAATTTTCCATCCCCTGCGGTAGACCCACCGCGCATGACGCACTTCTTTTCGACGATGCGCGAAGTGGCCGCCTTGCACTGGTTCGCCTTCAAGCGGATATTCAATTTGCCTTATACCTATGTGACGATTCTCTAAAAGGAGAGGCTTGAGCGTGGGGTAGGCGAACTCTCAAAATAAAAAGCTGAGAGGATGAAAGCATAATCCCCTCAGCTTTAAAAAACGTGACAGATGTTCAGTTAGTTAGATGGCGCAGGACTCATCTGTGCAAGACGCGTCCGTATCCCCGCCGACCATTTCAAATTTCGTGCCAAATTCATCCCATGTTTTATTCAAGGCAGACAAGAATAATTCAGTGGGTTGAGCGCCGGAAACGGCATACTTCTCATTGAACAAGAAGAACGGAACCCCGCCGATGCCGAGCATGTGAGCGCGTTCGACATCCGCATCAAAGGCTTTGCTGTAGGCATCACCCGCGAACATATCACGAATTTCTTTTTCATCCAAACCCACTTCAACCCCTAACTTCACAAGGGATTCGATTTCAGCATGCGGAAGGCTTTCGGTGAAATGCGCGCGCATCAGGCGTTCTTTCATCTCGCCTTGCAAGCCGTGATGTTTCGCTAAGTGGATCAAGCGATGGGCATTCTTGGTATTGCCGGTGTAGGCCTTGTCCATGTGATATTCAAGCCCAACTTCAGCGGCGATGTTGGTCACCTGCGCCAACATTCCCTCCGCCTTTTGTTGCCCCCCAAACTTTTGGCCGAGTTCTTCTGCCAAATTCTGTGCCGAAACATTGGATGCAGTGGGGTCTAATTGAAAACTGCGCCATGTGATTTTGACTTGATCTCGCTGAGGAAACTGAGCGAGCGCAGCTTCAAAGCGACGTTTCCCAATGTAACACCAAGGGCAGACGATGTCTGACCAAATTTCAACTTCAATCACGGATATACTCCTGTTTTGTATCTCACTTAGATATCTATAAAGACGAGTTGACGAGAGATCGTCTTACAAATGGGCACAGCGTGGGGAACCCGTAGTGTAAACGTTATAAAAGCACCTTCCATTGCAAGAGCACTTTTAATATTTGATCTTATAATCAATATAGGGATGACTTTATTTCCAGAGGAATAAGTCAATGAAGAGAAAAATGTTAGCTTTTTTAGTTTTTAGTCTTTTGTTGAGTATTCAGTGGGTGAGCGCACAAACCCCTACCGCAGAACTACCACTCCAAGTGGTTGACACCGTACCCGCTGGCGCAAGTGAACTTCAACTTACTGATTCTTACACGCTTCTATTTAATCAACCTGTTGATTGTGTAAGTATTGAATCGAATATCGACATTACCCCTGCGACAGAGGGCATATGGAGTTGTGATGAAGAGGGCACTTCAGTGCACTTCACCCCTTCTGATGCGTGGGCAGTCGATACCAATTATACCCTTGTGATTGGAGAGGGACTTACTGCTGTCGCAGGTGGAGCAGCCGAGCCGTTCACTACCGACTTCACTACCATTGGTGAGTTGGTGGTGGCAGAGACGCTTCCCGCGGGTGATGCGACCAACGTCGCTTACAACGATAGCATCACGATCATCTTTAACCGCCCAGTCGTACCTTTGACCAATGCCGAACAGATGCGCGAGTTTCCCAGTCCACTCCAGATCACCCCTGAAGTGGAAGGTGCAGGCGAATGGTTAAACACCTCGATTTATATCTTCACCCCCACAGGGTTAGGATATGCCCCCGACACGGACTATACCGTGACTGTTGCGCAGGGGTTACAAGCGCAAGATGGCGCGACGTTGAATGAAGACTTCATCTTGTCTTTCCATACGTCTAGCCCGCGCGCTGTTACGCTCATTCCTGCAAATGGGAGTAGGGAAGTTGTCCTCGACCAAGAGCTACAGGTTCGTTTTAATCAACCTGTCGATCAAGCGCTAATCGAAGCTGAATTTGCATTGGTGAATGCAACCGTAGAAAGCGAAGTTTCGGGAACATTTGAATGGGCAGAAGATGGGCTAGGCTTCCTTTTTGTCCCTGATGAACGCTTGACTCTCGGTACGTTATACGAAGCGTCGATTGAGCGCTTACTCGAATCTTCTAGCGGGGATGACAGCGTTCACTGGTCATTTGAAACCGTTCCTTATCCTGCGGTGACAGGGTCTTACCCACCTGATGGCGCTGTAGATGCCGACCCCTATGGCGGTATCTCGATCTTTTTTAGCGGGCCGATCAATCTCGACACGCTTGAAGGTAAGTTCACGGTTGAGCCTGAGCCTTGGCGCGAATATGACAGCTATTACGGCAGTTATGATTGGAGTTATACACTTTCCTACCCAACCGAACCGGGCACAGACTACACCATCACGATTGCGCCCGGGATCGAAGATATTTATGGGAATGTGATCGAAGAAGAAACGGTCATTCGCTACAGCACACGGAATTATGATCCGTCTTTCAACCTGCAAGTGCCTTCTTCGACAGGTTTTTATAACGCCAATAACGATGTCACTCAGTTGTTTGTGACGCAAACCAATATCGATGAACTGCGCTGGGATTTATATTCCATTCCAGTAGAGAACTTTGTAGAGCTTATGTTCAGTGCGGCGTCGGATCGGATCACGCGCGAGAGCAGTTTATTTGAAGGTCGGTTGCTCAATAGCAACACCTTAGATACCAGCACTGCTTCGGCAAATGCCAATTGGTATGCGTTGATCACCCTCAATGATGCCCCTCAAACCTGTGGTGAACTTCCATCCCGTTTGCAGGTGGGGGATACCGCGATTGTCGTCAGTGATCCCGACCCTGTGCGTGCGCGTGAAACTGCGCCAAACGGTGAAATTTTAGAACTGCTGTATCGCGATTATCAAGTTGTGCTGACGAATGGGCCGTTCTGCGAAAATGGGATTCCCTTCTGGCAAATCAACCTTGCGGATGGTCGCACCGCGTATGTCGCCGAAAGTGTGGAAGGGGAATATTTACTCGACGTAGCTGCCCGCCCTGAAGCCGAAGTCATTGAACTTAGCCAAGATGATGGCAGCGGGCTTTCAGCGGGGATTTATCTGCTTGATCTTTATGGGGACGGCGTTCCTGCGTATAACGATCACACGATGATTGTCGGGAATGCGAACCTGTTGATGAAATCAAGCGCCGATGCGGTGTTGATCTGGGCGACGGATGTTCAGACGGGTTTGCCCATCGCCAATCAAGAGGTCATGCTGTATACCCTTTCGTCTACAGACACCCCCTTCACCGCAACCACCGATGCGCAAGGCCTTGCATTATTCCCCTCATCTGGGACGCCCTTTAGATATAATAATCTCGCCATCATGATGACGGATGATTATTTTGGCGTGACCGATCATGAATGGAGCGGCGGGGTTGAATCATGGACGTTTGGCGTA
Source organism: uncultured Anaerolineae bacterium (assembly GCA_934216615.1). GTDB lineage: Bacteria > Chloroflexota > Anaerolineae > Aggregatilineales > Phototrophicaceae > Flexifilum. The sequence goes on from CAKQCB010000006.1 coordinate 119,690, forward strand.
AGTTCATACCTCGAAGAAAACCGTTATGAAATTTATACCTATACCGACCGCCCGATCTATCGCCCCGATCAGCCGGTTTATTTCCGTGGCATTGTCCGCTTAGAAGATGACGTGCGTTATGCGTTACCCGAAGTAGATGAAGCCCCGATCACGATCTACAGCCCCACTGATGAGGTGGTCTATCAAGCCACGCTACCCCTTTCTGAATTCGGCTCATTCAGCGGACAATTTGACCTCGATGCAGAAGCCGCGTTGGGCTACTACCGCTTGGTTGTTGGGCTGAGTACAGACACTGATGCCTCTCTTGAAAATTGGTGGCAATATGACAGCATCACCTTTGGCGTAGCCGAATACCGCGCGCCTGAATTCCAAGTGGAAGTGACCACCGTCGAACCCGAATACATCAATGGTGAGAACATCCTCGCTAATATTGATGCCCGCTATTTCTTTGGCGGTGCGGTTGCGGAAGGTAACGTTGAATACAGCGTGACATCCCAGCCGTATGGTTTTGCGATTCGTGACGCTTACTACAGTTTTAACGATGTGAATGTTGACGGTGGTCCGAGCGCATTTTATGCCCCTCAAGGCGGGATGGTATTGAGCGGGACAGATATCTTAGATGCTCAGGGACAGGTGACTTTAGAAATTCCCGCCAACTTGGAAGATACCAGCGCCAGTCAGATTTTCATGATTGAAGTGACAGTCACCGATGAAAGTAACCAACCCGTGAGCGCGCGCACATCCGTGATCGTGCATAAAGGGGATGTCTACGTCGGCGTGCGCATGGATGAATATGTCGGTGTGGCGGGTGAAGCATCTTCCGCGAGCCTGATCGTCGTGGACGTGGACGGCAACCCTGTCCCCGACTACACGATTGATATTGAAGTGATTGAACGCCGTTGGAACAGTGTTCAAGAACAAGATGAATTAGGCCGTACCACATGGGATTATCAAGTTGAAGAAATCGTGGTGGAAACGCAGCGTTTGGTGACCGATGAAAATGGTCAAGCAACGCTCACGTTCATTCCCCCTAACGGCGGTATTTTTAAAGTTTTCGCCTCGGTTATGGATTCTGCGGGGCGTGTAATCGTCGCGTCAGCCAACCAGTGGGTGAGCAGCAGCGATTATGTGGCATGGCGACAACAAAACAGCAACCGTATTGATCTGGTGATTAACGCTGAAGAATACGCTGTTGGCGACACCGCAGAAATTTTGATCGCCTCGCCTTTTCAAGGGGAAGTGCAAGCCTTGATCACAGTCGAACGGGGCGCGGTGTACGAAACCGAAGTCATCACCATGACTAACAACTCGTACATTTACGAACTGCCGATTACGGAAGACATGATTCCGAATGTCTACGTCAGCGTGTTCATCGTCAAAGGCGTGGATGAAACGAACCCCGTCGCGGCCTTCCGTATGGGGATGATCGCCGTGAATGTGGAAACTTCCAGTAAAGTTTTACACTTTGATGTCAGCACCAACGTTGAGGATGCCCAACCCGGCGAAACCGTGACCTATACCGTACACGTCACAGATGCCAATGGCGACCCTGTACGGGCAGAGTTAGGCGCCAGTTTGACCGACCTCTCGGTATTGACGATTGCGCCTGCCAACGTGGGTAATATCCTGTCGTCGTTCTACTTTGAACGGGGCAACTATGTGATGACTGCTGCCGCGCTCACCATCAATACCGACCAGCTCACCCAAACGATTCTGGACACGATCAAAGGTGGCGGCGGCGGTTTTGGCGAAGGCGGTATCTTTGATATCCGTGAGGAATTCATCGACACGCCATATTGGCAGGGCAGTATCATCACGGATGAAAACGGCGTCGCCACGTTCGATGTGACCCTGCCGGATAACCTCACCACATGGCGGTTAGACCTGCGCGCCGTGACCGATAGCGCCGATCAAGATTTGTTGGTCGGGCAAACCACATCTGACATCATCAGCACCTTGCCGCTGCTCATTCGTCCGGTTACGCCTCGCTTCTTCGTCGTGGGTGACTCGGTTGATCTCGGTGCAGTCGTGAACAATAACACGGATGAAGACCTTGTCGTTGATGTAACCTTGAGCGCGTTAGGGGTGGATGTTGTTTCGGACATCACTCAACAAGTTACCATCTTGGCGGGAAGCCGTGCGCGGGTGAACTGGGAAGTGAGGGTGACCAACAGCGAAAATGCTGATCTCACGTTCTTAGTCAGTTCGGAAGACGGTAATTATTCTGACGCCAGTAAACCGCCGTTAGGTCAAGGGGATGATCGCCTCATCCCGATTGTGCATTACGCCGTTCCTGAAACGGTTGGCACGTCAGGGATGCTCTCGCCTAGCGAAAGTGCGGTCACCGAAGGGATATTGCTGAGCGAAGATATTGACCCCACACAAGGCACGTTGGATGTCACAATTGACCGTTCCTTAGCGGGGGTTACATTAGAAAGTTTAGATTTCCTGCGCCGTTATGAAGGTCAGTCAATCGAAGCGGTCATCAGTCGCTTCTTGCCCAATATCATCACCTTGCGCGCGCTTCAGTCCTTGAATGTGGATGATCCACTTTTAGAAGCGAATTTGGATGAGTTGGTCAATTATGCGTTGCAACGCTTGTATGCCAGCCAGAATACCAACGGCGGTTGGAGTTGGTATCGCGGAACTTCGCACCCCATGACGACCGCTTACGCGCTCATCGGCCTATATGAAGCACAGCAAGAGGGTTATCCAGTGGAACAACGGGTGATCGACCTTGCGATCAGCTATCTGGAATCGAACCATGTTCGTCCCTCGTCAAGTTCGCCCACATGGCATTTAAATCGTCATGCCTTTATCTTATATGCCTTAGCGCGGGTCGGCGCGCCGGATGCGTCACGCATGAACGTGTTATTTGAATACCGTTCGCGCTTGGATACGTTCTCTCAAGCGGCACTCGCGTTAGCGTTCGCCTCTCTGCCCGAAAATGCAGGCGCAGAATCTGCCGAGGCGCTGGTGACGACCTTGATCAGTGATGCAGAATTAAGCGCGAATGGCGCATTTTGGTCAGATACCACGCGGGATTATTACAACTGGAACACTGACACGCGCTCTACCGCGATGGCGCTTTCCGCATTGGTGGCGGTTCGCCCAAATAGCGAATTGATCCCGAATGTGGTGCGCTATCTGGTCATGGCACGCACCGCTGACGCTTGGGAAACCATGCAAGAAACAGCGTGGGTAGTCATGGCCTTGACCGACTTCATGCGTACCAGTGGTGAGCTAGAACCTGACTACACCTTCACCGTGTCTGTCAACGATGCTTTGTACGGCGAAGATGTGGCAACGACGGACAATGTTCTTGAAAGCACACAGATAGAGATCGCAATCCCTGATCTAGTGTTGGATGAGGCAAACCGCCTTGTAATCACCCGTGAAGGCGACGAAGGGAATCTGTATTACACAGCCTACCTGAACAGCTATGTCCATGTCCCTGAGATTGAAGCGTTAGATCAAGGCATTATTCTACAGCGCCAATACGTCTTAGAAGGGGATGAAACCAATACCCCGATCACAGAGGCGCGTATCGGTGATGTGGTGGAAGTTCAAATCACCATCATTGCACCGCGCCCAATCCATTATCTGGTTCTGCAAGACCCGATCCCTGCCGGTTCAGATGCGATTGATCCCAGCCTGCTCACCAGTCAGCAAGTGGGGACAGAAGCAGAAGTCACCTCTGAAGACCAGATCAACCGCCCATGGTGGATGTGGGGTTGGTATCGTCCTAACGAAGTGGAATATCGTGATGATTCCGTCATGTTATATACGGAATACCTCGCTGCTGGAACATATCAATTTAGTTACTCGATCCGCATCGGCCTCAGCGGGGAATATAATGTGATTCCCACCACTGCTCAGGCGCAGTACTTCCCCGAAATTTATGGGCGTACTGGGGGGACATTGTTCACCATCTTGCCAGAAGCTGAATAAAATCCATTGTTCCGAGTGACCTTCTGAATTTAACGAAGGTCACTCGGAAATCACCTTGCCGTTCTAATGACATATTGCCTTGGGAGACACATTCATCATGTCTAACCAATCCGATGTATTAGATCAAGTACGTGCGCTCTTGCGGGAAGACAAACGTAAAGAAGCGCAGGCGTTGTTAAAACCCATCCTCACCAATGCTGACGCAGATACTTGGGTTTTAGCCGCCTACGCTTGTACTTCAGATGCAAAAGCGATTGCGTGTTTACGGAATGCGCTTGAATTACAACCGCAACACATGGAGGCTAACCGTCTGCTCTTTAAGTTAGAGGGCGCGCGCCCCAAAGATACTGCCGAAGTGGAGATGCTTCGCGATCAGACGCGGCAAGCAGTCGATGCCCAGATTCAAGAAGAACGCGGTCAATTCAAAAAGGTGCGCCGTGAAAAGAAGGCGAACCCTTGGCGCTGGGTCGGCTGTTTGGGGTCGTTGTTGTTGATGACTTCTTGCACGCTGTTCACATTGAATATGATCGGCGTTGTGAACGGGGTCATCTCGGCGGCGACCATCCTCACAGGCGGGCCAACCCCAGTGCATACATGGAATGGCCGTCCAATTTCTGAAATTGCCAACGCCCCCGATGTAATCCCGCCTGCACAAAGCCAGTTCATGGAAGAAGGGCGCACCGCTGATGTGCTCGACGATGGCTATTCTCATGAATACACGTTTGAAGCGTTTGCGGGTCAAGAAATTGCCATCTATGTACAGTTTTTATCTTTAGGGGCAAACCGTGTCAGCCGAAACGTGGTGGTCTTGGACCCCAACGGCACGAGGATTCAAGATTCGTGCCAGCGCGACCGTATTCTCCAAGGTGATAACAATATCGTTTATACCTGCGCTATAAGACAGTCAGGGACGTATCAAGTGCGGATTTTGGGGCGAGCAGGGGAAAGTGTCGGCGCGTATTTCTTCGGCGTCGAAACGATGCAATCACGCTTTTAACGTACAAGTGACCTTCAGCGTAGAGGGCCATCGGCTGTAAGATATGATGTTGACCGTCAAAGCTAGCCGATCTGTTTGAGCAGAGCGTTTTCAACCGTGACCTCTGTGGGAAGATACACGGTCACGCGCGTGCCGTGATCTAACTGGCTTTCAAGTTGCCAATTTCCCTTAAACAATTGCACCGCTTGGTCAACAATCGTGAGGCCGATGCCGATCCCCGGGCTTTCATCGATATTGCTGGCGCGGTAGAACATTTCTTTGACGGCGTTCAATTCACTGTCGGGAATTCCGATGCCATCATCTTCTACAACGATACGGATAGCGTCGGCATCAGATGAGATGATGAGCCTGACAATCCCTTGCGAGAATTTCAACCCATTTTCCAACAAGTGTTGCAGGATTTTATGGAGCAAATCTTCGTCGATCACGTAGGGAGGTAAGGCGTTGATCTCTAATTGGACGCGCTCGGTACCGCCGTGCCACTTTTCAATATACGCTAAGCACTTTTTGACAGTGCTTTCGATGTTGGTCTGCTGGGTTTGAAGTGTTTTTGACGACTGATTAAATTGTAAAAGCAGAAGGATGTCATCCAAGATCGTCGTCATCCAATCGACACGGTCGGTGATATTGTGTAGATATTCGTTTCGCCGTGTCACCTCAATGCGGTCATGATATTTGTTGAGGATTTCCGCGCCCACACGGATGACCGATAGAGGCGTGCGGAACTCATGCGCAAGCCGTTTGACGATCAACTGGTTGTTTGGCAGGGGTTCTGTGACTTCTTCCGGTTCGGCAGGGGAAGGGTAGCGGCTTAACCGTTCTTGTACGGTTCGGTGCGTATTCTGGCCGGACTTAAAGATGAGCGACAGGACTTCTAAACGTTTATTGAACAGGCGCGTTTTCGCAACCGCTTTATGCTGACCTTGTAAGGTTCGATATTCCGACGCTTTGACCTCATCTTGTGTGATTTCATACAGGTTGACGAGTTCGGCTGTGAGGATCGGCATCATATCATAACGTTCAGCAATTTGAGCGTCGTGCAAAGCGGCCTGCAAAATCTGCTCTGCTTCTTCGCAATTGCCTTTGATCAGGTTGATTCTTCCCTCAAGGTACTCCACATCGTGCTTGAAAAATTTGACCCCTGCGCGGTCATCAAATTCTTGCAGACGGTCATAAAAATCTTGAGCGCGACCAAAATCCCCTAAATCAAGGTAGGAGTGGGCGAAGTTGAGGCAGATCGTGACGATATAATTATCCGCTTTGGTTTCTTCTAAAAGTGTATAAGCGCGTTTTAAATAAAGAAAAGCGGGTTTATAAAGTTCTAGTTTTTTATATGCAGTGCCGATGTTTTCGTAAATCATGCCCGACAAGGTGGGGTTTTGAATGAAAAATTGATGCTCAAGCGTCTCTTGAAGCATGCTGATTTCTTTTTCAAGGTTGCCATCCGCCCCTTCGCACAAGGCGAGGTCGTGCATGCTGATGGAGAGAATATCGTTGTTTTTGATCTCTCTCGCAATGTCACCTTGAATTTGGTAGAGCTGGCGCGCGGTTTCGATATCTCCGACAAGGAAGAAACTCCCGCCGATGATATTCAAGGCCAACGCTTCCAAATCGCGATAGTGATATTTTTGTGCTAACTCCAGCACTTGAAGCCCGTGCTCAGTCGAGCCTTTGATGTTATTGAACAGGTATTGAATACGCGCCTTTAAATAAAGGATGCGTCCTAACTTGTAGGTGTTATTGACGATTAATGCAAGCTCTTGAACAGAATCAATCACTGTAGAGACATGAACAGGATCAATGAAGATAAGGTGTTCAATAGCATGGATTTGTTTATCTAAAAATGCCTCATCAGGAAAATATTCAGTTTCGTTATCGTCTGTCCTAGGTGTCATTGATTTAATAATTGTCCCTGAATTGATTCTCAACTATTCAGAATAGCATAACTTATGCTTTAGGCAATGTTAAGGAGTACATAATTCATATTAGAAACACGCATTTCAGGAATTTTTAGGATTTTTGTAAAAAGTTTGTGATGAGTGTGGTCACAGTGTGGGGGGCGTCGTGTTGTACCCAATGGGTAGCGTCTTCAATCACAAAAAGTTCACCATTCGCGCAGTAATCAAGGCTTTTTTCTGCGCTTTGAAATTCAAGTGCGATATCTTGTTTACCCCAAATGATAAACGTTGGGATCGTTATTTGCTCATTTTCTAATCCAACGGGGTTTCGCATCAAAGCGCGATACCAATGGATCATCGAACGCATGGCGTTGGGCTGCTGCCATGCACGGGTATATTCCGCGATGTCGGCATCGTCAAATGTGGTCGGTTTGCCCGACGCGAATAACATCCGCGCCGCGTTTTGTGCCCCGCCCACCGTCATCAAAAATTCGGGCAGTTTAGGAATTTGGAAGAATAAGATGTACCAGCTTTTCAACAACTGACGTGGGTTGCTCTGAATCGCCTCCATCATCACGCTAGGATGGGGAACGTTGAGAATCGTCAGGCGGTGAAAACGGTCTGCAAAACGTGCTGCCGTCCACCAAGCGACTGCCGCGCCCCAATCATGGCTGACTAAATACGCTTTTTGGAGGCCTAGTGCATCTAATAGCCCGACCGCGTCGCGTGAAAGTTCATCGAGCGTGTACGCGCTGATCTGATTCGGTTTATCGCTCAAGTTATAGCCCCGCTGGTCGGGGATGATGAGATAAAACCCCGCTTCGACCAACCCATCAATTTGATGATGCCAGCCGTACCAAAATTCGGGAAAACCGTGAAGCATCAGCACAGGCGGGTTTGCAGGGTCACCCGCCAAGACCACATGGAGTTGAATCCCATTCGTTTTTATATAGCGGTGTTCTAAAGCACTCGTAATTTTTGAGGTCATAAAATACCCTAGGTTCTACGGTTTCTTAACCAGCTCATCAAACGTGGTGCAAACTCTGTATATAAACGATACAGCAGGGATGAGGGCGCATAATCCCACGCGCCTATATAACGGACGACGGTCCCGCGAAAACCGCGCTTAAATTGAAACACACCCCAAAGCGCGTCCGTCTCCACAAACTCGGTGGGCGCGCCCCACATATCATAGCTTTGACAGCCCCGCGCTTTCGCCCAACGGATCGCTTCCCATTGGAGGCGATAATTTGGCATTTTATCACGATGTTCATTTGAAGATGCACCCGTAAAATATAAGCACTTTTGGCCGAAGACATACAAAATCACATGGGCGATGGGCTGTCCTTCAAATTTGGCGATGAACGCCATTGCCATATTCGCTTGGAAAAGGTCGCGCCATTCCTGCTCATAATAACTTTTGGGGCGGATGAGAAAGCCGTCGCGCTGTGCCGTGACTTGATACAGACTGTAGAGCAAGTCGATGTCTTCAACCCCGCCTTCGTGAATGGTGATTCCGTCACGATCCGCCAAGCGAACTTTGCGGCGCGTGTTTTGACTCATGGACGCTAAAATCTCATCTTCGCTCTGTTGCAGGTCGATGATGACCGTGTTCTTAAACTGTACTTGGTCATTGGAGTAAACCCATCGGCGCTGTTGTAGGGCTTGGATGATGCGTTGTCCGCTAGGGTTTTCAGAAGCATCCGCTTCATGGGGAACGCCATACCCTTCTACCACATCCGGATCAATCTTGAGCCAAATCGCGCGGTGTTTTTTCGCAAAGCCTTCTAGCCACTGGATGACCTCTACAAAAAGATCAACGTCTTCATAATCCAGTAACGGGCCTTTGGAGGCATAGATCAAGCTAAACGGGCCGACGCGCCGAACCCCGATGGAGATTGCGCCGACAATCTCATGAGCGCGTTTGAAAACAAGGCGATTTGGTTCCCATCCAGTTGAGGTTTTGAACGCCCCCCATTCCCACGATTGCAAAATATGCTGGGTTGGAAGCGCCAATAACAGTCGATTCCACTCGTCATGTGACGAGATCGTTTCTGCCGTGAGCATCATATCACTCCGTTTCTGGTGAGTTGCGTAAACGAAGCGCGAATTTATAAGCGTAATACAGTAGGGGTTGGTAAACTTTATCCCATGCGCCCGCTGTGCGCGCCACTTTTCCACCCCATCCGCGTTTAAAACCGTACACGCCCCATAAACCATCGGAACGGGTTTCAAAATGTTGTTCCAGTTGTTCTAAATCTTCGTCGGGAATTCCCCACATATCATAGGTTTCACAGCCACGCTCACGCGCCCACTGAATCGCTTTCCATTGGACGCCGTACGCCGCCATCAAGTTGCGTTTGATGTTGGCCGACGCGCCATACAGATACCATGCGGTTTTGCCCGTAGCGAGGACAAAAACGCCTGCCAGTGGGGTCGGTTCGCTGTTTGTCGCCTCTTGATGCTCGGCGAGGATCAAGGCCGCGTCTTGAGGGACATACAGATCATAGGCAAGCGAATAATACGACGATTCATGCACACCAAACGCATTGCGTTCGCCTGTCGTCTCCATCATATGGGTGAAGTGCTTCACCTGTGCGCGGGACGCTTCATAATAATGAATGTCATTTTTTAGACTTTGACGAATCTTGCGCCGTGTACCTTGGTTCATCCGCCCTAAAATATCTTCTTCAGAACCGCGTATATCAATCAACACTGTTCGGGGCGGTTGAATGGTTTGAAGCGCCGGTTGAAACCCAAGCGAGCCGTAGTCCACTGCTTGCTCGACAAACCCGGGTTCCCATTTTAAGAAGGCGGCATGATGTTTTTTAGCGCTTGTGTGGATGGTTTCCCATAGCAGATTGACATCCATACCTTCTGCGGTGAGCGGGCCAAAAGGTAGATAGGCCATCGTCCCTAAGCGCAACGGCAGCGGACGAAATAAGAGTTGAGCGCCCGCGATAATTTGATCTCCACGTTGAAAGGCGATTCGTTCCGACTTCCAGCCTGCAAGCTGTTTTAAACTGGCAAACGCGCTGAGCTGAAGCGCATGGCCTTGTGGATGCTGGCGTACGAATGAATCCCACGCATGGGGTGATGGGGTTATGAACATGGGTTGTCAGTTAGATGATGTGAATACGAAAAAAGAATTATATCATGTGGGAAGGGTCGGATTATAAGAAAACAGCCGCAGGTCTTGCGGCTGTTCGTATGTGAGAAAAATTTACTTGCCTCCAGAAATACCGCCGCTTCCTCCCGAAAGCCCTGTATTTCCGCTGGAGCCGAAGTCGTCGCCTAAAATGTCAGCGAGGTCTTCCAAATCTTGGTCGGCCCAGTCAGCAAAATAGCCAGTGGGGTCAAGTTCAAGATAGGTTTGATAGTAGGGCACAGCTTCGGCGTATTCGCCAATGCTAAAGTAGTAGAACCCATAGTAATAGTACACGTCAGCGGTGTCGGGTGAATTTTCAAGAACAAATTCTAAATCTTCAACCGCGTCGTCCCATTCTTGCATGTCCAGCAAAACATCAATGCGGTCTAAACGGAAGCTGATGCGTTCTGGGTCTAATTCAATCGCTTGGCTGTAATAGCCTAACGCGGCTTCATAATCCCGTTCGTTGTGATAGATCAGACCGAGATTGTCGTATGCCAACGCATATTCAGGGTTAATTTCGGTGGCACGTTCATAATCGGCCATCGCATTTTCGACATCATCTAAATTGTCGTAGCAGACACCGCGATTATTATAGGCAATAGCATCTTCTTCGATTGCAAGTCCGTCTGTGTATGTTTCAACACAGGTTTCATATTCCCCTTGCAACAGTTCAATGTAGCCGATTTCAAAGATGATACTTGCCCATTCTGGGTCAAGCTCGAGGGCGGTTGTGAAATCTGCCAGTGCATTTTCATAATCACCCGTCACACGGACAACACGACCGCGAGAGTAGTACAACGTCGCCCAATCCGAATCCATACGGATGGCTTGGTCATAGGCTTCGATAGAAGATTGATAGTCGCCTATACAAGCATAGGCTTCGGCAACTTTTTTAAACGCATCAGTAAGTTGGGTTGTGCGTGGGCCGGGGCTAGGCGCGTTCGCAATCAGTTCTTCTGCAACCAGTTGATCTGTCGCTTCTTGGTCACTCAAAACTGTGAAATAGCAACTTATATCTTCAATTTCATCAGTTTGCGCAAAACCTACAAAAACATTAGAAGCGACGATGATTGCTGCAAAAAGGCTTCCGTAGAGTGTTGTTTTTTTCACTGTTTGTACTCCTTAGAAATTGGTGTCTTGGTGGTTATTAAACAACGGTTGAATCATAAAGTAGCTAGATGGGAAACAGATTAATATGGACTTACCGCCTTGAAGAACCGTACTTTCATGGGGAAGGTGAGATGAGATTCACCTTCCCCATGCACCCATTATTTGCCCGAGGTCGCTGTGTCACTTCCATAAGGCAGACCTTGTTCGATGCGTTCGAGGTCTTCGAGAACCCAACGCGCGAGGCCACCTTCTGGCGCTAACTCAAGATAGGTTTCATACGAATCGACGGCTTCATCAATCTGATCTTGCAGGTAATAACCCACACCTTGATAGTAATAGGTGGATGGGTAGGTAGGATCAATGTCGATGGCCGCATCAAAATCATCTTGGGCGGCTTCCCAATCTTCCAGATACAGATAAACGTCACCACGATGCACAAAGTAATAGGGGTCTAACGGGTCAATCTCAATCGCCGCGCTAAAATCGTCCAGTGCGAGATCGTATTCGGCCAGCGTGGTATAGGACATGCCACGATTCCCTAAGATGATCGCGTTATCGGGGTCCATTTCTAAAGCGATGTCGTAGTTTTCAATCGCAAGGTCTGTTTCATCAATATTGTCGTAGCACAGACCGAGGTTGCCGAATGCGACCGAGTCGGACGCTGAAACTTCGATGGCTTCGGTGTAATAGGTCACGCAAGATTCATAGTCGCGCATCAAGTAATAGGTATAGGCGCGCGCGGCATAAGGGGAATACCAATCTTCTTCAAGGGCGATAGCCGCTTCAAAGTCGGGCAGGGCAGCTTCATAGTCGCCCGAATTGCGAACCAGAACCCCGCGTTCATAGAAATAATCGGGGACGCTTGTTTCTTCTTCAAGCGCGGTGGTGTAGTCGGCGATGGCGTTCTCAATTTCGCCGAGGCAGCTATACGCACGGGCGCGGTCTGCAAAGTCTGCCGCATCTGCCGTGTTTTCATTAAACCGACTGACGAAAAATTCCGCGTTGCTTGGGGTGTCATAATTGCGTGAGATATACAGCGAATAGACACATTCTGTCAGGGTAGTGCTGGTTTGGTTGGTTGTCGTAGAGGTGACATCGCCCCCTTTGCCCCCGCCCAAACTAAGCGTTGATGTGACCGTCTCCTCAAGATTTGTACCTAAATGGAAATTTTCCGAGAATTCGGGGTCGTTGTCGGCAAACTCACGCGCTAAATCAAAGTCGGCGAGAGCGCCTTCATCATCACCTTGTGCTAAAAGCGCACAGCCACGTCCAAAATAGGCAAGGGGTGATTCATCGTTGGTTTGTAAGGCCAGCGTGAAGGATTGTGCTGCATTTGATGGATTTGTACTTAAGGCAAGGATGCCGGCTTCAATGAATAATCTTTCTTGGAGTGCGTTTGGGTTACTGGTGACATCCAAGGCAATTTCACTGCTGGGGGTAAGTTCTGCACAATAACTAGAAAAATCTACTTCTTGAGCAAAAACAGTCGCAGTGGAATATAAACTTAGGGAGAGTAAAACCCCAAAGACTCCTTTTATATTCTTGTGCATTATGACAATATCCTCCTTGAAATAAACAACCTGAATTTATAAGAATCTCTTTCTGACGATATTTATTACTATGACGCAAATATTTCGGTTTGGTTCCAAAATGACTTTAGATTTAACCTGCTTTTATTACAATGTTTGTCAGAATTTACGATTTGCTTTGATTTCGGTTATCCAATTTGTTCCGCATCTTTGCAGGTTGTGGGATGAATGCTATACTAGCGACATTTATCACAAACGACTCTGTACTTCTTTTCACAATTAAATTCTTCAGATTGGACACACAGCAGTTGTTTTGTGAGTGTCATGATTTTCAGTATGCCATAAATCTAAATATTGTGCTGATGGCATCAATTGTTGTTTTGGGTCAGAACAGGAGTAACGGCTCCGATGAGTATCGTCAACCAATGGGCTTTTATCGGTGTGTTTTTCATCCTTGCGTGGGCTATTCCAGTCGCACCACTGGTGATGTCATGGATTTTCCGTCCTCGTAAACCTAACGCCATTAAGATGCAAACGTATGAATGCGGTGTTGAAACCGTAGGCGATACGTGGGTTCAATTTAAAGTTCAATACTACATCTACGGCTTGATCTTCTTGGTTTTCGACGTCGAAATTATCTTTTTGTTCCCGTGGGCGCTAGCGTACAATCAGCTAGATTTCTTCGCCTTCGGTGCTGGTTTACTATTTATTTTCTTACTCGCAGATGCGTTAGTTTATGCTTGGCGCAAAAACGCGCTTGAATGGGCCTAACTAGCTCATCGGTTGAGAACTCGGAGTTTTGCGTATGACTTGTGTCAATTGGATTGAAACGTTAGCCCAATGCGCAACGCTAAGTGGGTGGGATGCAGGGTTTGCACAGTTCGTGCAAATTTTGATCGGCGTTTTATTAGTCGCGCTTTTTCCACTCGTTTTGGTCATTGTCTTGATTTGGGTAGAGCGCAAAATCGCCGCGCGCGTTCAAGACCGTGTCGGCCCGAACCGTGTTGGGCCATGGGGTCTGTTACAGAACGTAGCGGATGCCGTTAAACTCATTATGAAAGAGGACATTACCCCTGCGGGCGCAGATCGGTTGATTTATAACGCAGCGCCCATCGTCGCGGTTTTGTCCGTCATTATGATTTGGGCTGTGGTTCCCTTCACCCCAGTTCATATCGGCGCTGATCTTGACATTGGCGTTTTGTACTTTGTGGCGATTGGTTCTATCGGTACATTGGCAATCATGATGGCAGGCTGGTCGAGCAATAACAAATATGCGCTTCTAGGCGCGTTTCGTGTTGTTGCGCAGTTAGTGAGTTATGAAGTGCCGATGGTCATGGCACTTTTAGTTCCTGTGCTGGTTTCAGGAACGATGAGCATGATGGAAATTACACGGGCGCAAGCAGGGATGTGGTTCATCTTTATGATGCCGATCTCCGCTCTTATCTTCTACATCTCTAACTTGGCGGAAACAGGCCGTGCCCCCTTCGACTTGATCGAAGCAGAGTCGGAACTGGTCGCGGGTTATAACATTGAATATTCCGGCATGAAATTCGGCCTGTTCATGGCAAACGAATTTATGCATGCGTTTACGGCAAACTTATTGTTTGCCATCATTTTTATGGGTGGTTGGGTTGGCCCCTTCGCCGAACAAGTTCCTATCCTCGGGCTGGTTTGGCTGTTGGCGAAGACCGCCATCGTCTATATTCCTTCGTTGATTCTACGTGCAACAGTTCCGCGTGTTCGTATTGACCAAATGATGGCCTTTAACTGGAAGTTCTTAGTTCCTGTTTCCATCGCAAATGTGATTGTGATGGCGTTTGTTTTGAAGCTGATTCAAGTTTTAGGGTTTGCCCCAGCACCAGAACAAGCCACCGATTTCTTGGCTAATATTCCACAGACGCTCATCATGTTGCTTGCGAATGTCTTAGTTGCGTTTGGTGTGTTGACGTGGTTACGGAGTAAAGGTCGCAAGGAACGCCTAGCGGCTGAAGGCAGCATTGTTTCATCGGATTCGGGACGTGACATTGTCCCCGTAACGTCAGCTCATTAAAGCGCGGCATGAAGAGAGGAAATGTTCATGTTAGAACTTAACGCGCAGTTAATCGCTTTTTTGATCGCGAGTCTGTTCTCTTTGGGTGGGGCGTTGGGCGTCGTCACCAGCCGAAACCTGATTCGTGGCGCGGTGTACTTGATCATCAGCTTGTTAGGTGGCGCGGGGATGTTCGTCCTGCTCAGCGCTCCATTCCTAGCAACCGTTCAAGTATTGGTATACATCGGCGCGATTGCCATTCTCATTATTTTCGCGGTCATGCTCACTCGAGGAATGACACAAATGCGCGAAGTGTTCAACCGCCAATGGTGGTTGAGCGCAATCGTGGCGGGTCTGTTGTTCATCGTACTTGCGGCTGGGGTCATTTTCCCGATTTGGGGTGAAGGTGGAACCAACCCCAATATGCCAGTGAGTGATGCGGTGGCAACCACCCGTGATTTGGGTGTTGCGCTTGTGGATGGGAATCAATTTGTTCTGCCGTTTGAAGTCGCTTCATTACTTTTGACAGCGGCAATGATCGGCGCAATTTTGATCGCCCGCGACAATGAATAAAGGTGGTGTAGAGTGATGGTTCCTCTCTGGTTGTACCTCGTCGTCGCTGCGGGCTTGTTCTGCATCGGCATCTACGGGGTGCTTTCGCGCCGTAACGCGGTTGCAATTTTAATGAGCGTTGAATTGATGTTAAATGCAGTCAATATCAACTTAGTCGCATTTTGGCGCTATACCGCGCCAGAAAATGTGGCTGGACAGGTTTTTGCGGCGTTTGTTTTTGTGGTCGCCGCTGCTGAGGCCGCCGTCGGCTTAGCAATTATCATCTCAATCTACCGCAATAAACGCTCTGTCGTCGTAGACGACGTGAACCTGTTGAAAGGGTAGGGGGACACGGGCTGAATTATGGACTTAAATGCTTTTTTTAGTGATCCCAATCTGCTGCCGTGGTTGATTCCGGTCGGCCCACTGCTGGCTTTTGTGATCATCACATTGCTGACGAATCGCAGTAAATGGATTCCAGCGACAAGCGAAGAATACGGTGGACACCATCCCGATTATGAGGGGATGATGGTGCCTGTCGTCACAAAGACCAGCCGCATCGTCTCGATTATCGTCGGCATGATCGGTATTTTGGCCGCGTGGTTCATCAGCTTGTCGGTGGTTTTTGAAGCGACGAGTTTGCCACACTTGGGCGAAGAAGTTTTACAAAGCGCGCTCGTGTGGTTAGACACAGGTCGTACAAGTTTTGAGATGGGGGTATTGATTGACCCCTTAACCGTTGCCATGCTCATCATGGTACCCTTTGCTTGTACGCTCATCTTTATCTACTCCATTGGTTACATGGCACATGACCCTCGGCAATCACGCTTCTTCAGCTTGATTGCTTTGTTTTCGGGCGCGATGCTGACCCTCGTCGTTGCGGACAACCTTCTTCTGTTGTTCGTCGGCTGGGAAATCATGGGGCTTTGTTCTTATATGTTGATCGGGTTCTGGTTTGAAAAGCCAAGCGCTTACAAAGCAGCGATCAAAGCATTTACGACAACCCGTATCGCAGATGTCATCATGCTCTTGGGGATCGCGTACTTGTACGCATCGACCGGAACATTGAGCTTCCGCGAAATTGTGTTTAACCAAGCGACACTGGATGCGCTTGCTTCAACCCCCGCGTTGTTGATTCCAAGCCTGAGTGCGGCCAGCTTGATCGGTATTTTCCTGATCATCGGCACAATCGGTAAATCAGCACAATTCCCATTACACGTCTGGCTTCCAGACGCGATGGAAGGGCCAACCCCTGTCAGCGCGATGATTCACGCGGCAGCGATGGTGAGCGCGGGTGTTTACGCAGTCATTCGTATGTATCCTCTGTTTGAAGCAGGTGGTAACCCACATCATGGCGACTTTACCGCCCCGCTGACCTTGATGGCAGTCGTAGGTTCTTTCACTGCGTTATTTGCGGCGACGATTGCCGTTGCTCAATATGACGTGAAGAAAGTGCTCGCGTACTCGACCATTTCTCAGCTTGGGTTTATGGTCGCGGCCTTGGGCATCGGCGCGTACATCGCGGCGGCCTTCCACTTGCTGACACACGCTTTCTTCAAAGCGCTCTTGTTCATGGCTTCGGGTGCGGTGATTCACGGCATGGAACACGGTGAACATCACGTTCATCATGCCCATCACGGCCACGATGACGACGATGATGATGAAGTGGTTCACGCTCTGCCCGCGCATACAGAAGGGCATGACGCACACGCGCACGATACACACGATCATGCGCATGACGAACACGGCGAGGGTGCTCACGGGCACTTTGACCCACAAGATATGTTCAACATGGGTGGTTTGCGTAAAACCATGCCTGTCACTTTCATCACCTTCTTAATCGGTGGGTTGTCACTGTCAGGGTTCCCATTAATCACAGCAGGGTTCTGGTCGAAAGATGAAATCCTCGCGGAAGCATGGTTAGGGGCAACCGAAGGATATGGCCTCCATGCGTTGGTCTTCATTTGCTTGGCATTAGCGGCTTTCTTGACCGCCTTCTACACGATGCGCCAAATCGGTTTGACCTTCTGGGGTGAAGCCCGTACTGAAGAAGCAAAACATGCCAACCTCGGTCAAGGGATTGTCAGCGCGACAATGACCTTACCGCTGATTTTGTTATCGTTCTTTGCGATTTTTGCAGGGTTTGTCGGCGTTCCTTCAGACTTCCCCGTGTTCGGGGCGATCTTCTCGCCAGAACATAACCTGATCCATCACTTCTTAGCGTATGGATTGTTACATCACCCGCCGACCATCGCCTTTAACCCCTTCCCCGTGTTGGTTTCCTTCGCTGTGGCGTTGGGCGGTATCGGTTTAGGGTGGTTGATGTATTGGCGTAAGCCGTTGACCGCAGGACAACCAGACCCCTTGGTGTCGATCCTCGGCCCTGTTTACCCGATTTTGCAAAACAAATACTACATTGATGAAGTGTACGTTCGCGTTTTTGTGAAACCAAGCCAATGGTTCTCCAAAGTGGTGGCGTATGAGTTCATTGATAAAGGTATCATCGACGGTTTCTTACACCTGATTGCTCGCGTATTCACCTTCATCGGTGACTTCATCAAGACCATGAACATGTGGTTGATTGATGGGGTTGGTGACGGTGTGCCCGAATTGATCGGACGTTTCGGCGTTTGGTTCCGTCGCATCCAAACCGGCTTGGTTCAACAATATATGTTGTTGATCGTTATCGCCGCGCTGGTTATCGTTATCCTGTTCGCCCTCTCGACGGGCGTCCTG
This sequence comes from uncultured Anaerolineae bacterium, assembly GCA_934216615.1. GTDB lineage: Bacteria > Chloroflexota > Anaerolineae > Aggregatilineales > Phototrophicaceae > Flexifilum. The sequence goes on from CAKQCB010000006.1 coordinate 137,643, forward strand.
CAAGCTGCCCCATGAGGTGCAATTCATGACGGTTATAGGCATTGACGTACTTGGTTTCTTGGTCGTCGCCCCCGCGATTGCTGCGCTCATTTTGCTGCTTTTGCCGCAGAACAAGACCGTTGCTCGGTGGACGGCACTCACGTTTGCGACGATCATCTGCGGGGTATCCGTAGCGACGTTCTTCGCATACAACAGTGTAGCATCTGGTTACCAGCTTGAAGTACAGGTTCCTTGGTTCGAATTGTTAGGCGCATCATGGCACATCGGTATTGATGGGATCAGCGCTTCAATGGTTCTGCTCACGGGGATTCTGCTTCCGCTGGCAGTGCTCATCAGCTTTGAAATAGAAGATCGTGTAAATACCCACATGGCGTTGATTCTGTTCTTCGCCACCGGGTTGTTCGGCACGTTTGTCGCTTTAGACTTGATGATCTTCTTCTTATTCTACGAACTCTCCTTGGTGCCGATGTATTTCATCATCAACCAATGGGGTGGGCCGAACCGTAAATACGCTTCGACCAAATTCTTCATCTACTCGTTGGGCGGTTCTTTGGGGATGCTCCTCGCAACCCAGCTCATCGGTATCACCGCAGGAACGTTCGATATCCCCACCTTAGTGACCGAAACAGGTCGCTGGATCAACTTACAACCGGAAGGTGGATTGTTCCTCGGGATCGACATCAGCACAGTGAAAGCTCTCTCGTTCCTCGGCTTCTTCATCGCCTTCTGTATCAAGGTTCCTGTATGGCCTTTCCATACATGGTTGCCCGATGCGCACAGTGAAGCACCAACCGCAGGTTCAATGCTGTTGGCGGGCGTGATGCTCAAGCTCGGTGCTTACGGTTTCCTACGTTTGGTCATCCCGCTTTTCCCTGACGTTTGGGTGAGCGAGATCAATATCTTTGGCGTATTTTCCGCCAACTGGGCGCATATCTTCGCGGTGCTTTCGGTGCTTGGGATTGTGCTCGGCGCGTTCGCCGCGTTTGGACAGACCGACATCAAGCGCTTAGTGGCGTACAGCTCGGTGAATCACATGGGGTTTGTCGCGCTCGGCTTGGCTGTGACCGCGTTGGTCTACAGTGAACAATTCATGGCAGGCGGAACGTCGCTGTTCAATCACGATGCGATCTTGGCGACTAACGGCGCTGTGATGCAGATGTTCAATCACGGTTTAAGTTCAGCCGGCATGTTCTTGTTAGCAGGGGCGATTTATCACAAGACCCATACCCGCGATATGACGCAGTATGGGGGCTTGTGGGTCAAAGCACCGATTTATGGTGGCATCTTTATCTTCACCAGTATGGCAAGTCTCGGCTTACCGGGCTTAAACGGCTTCGTAAGCGAATTCTTAGTGGTGCGCGGTGCATGGTCAGTCTTTACGGTGCTGACTGTGATTTCAATGCTCGGGTTATTGTTCACCGGGGGTTACATCTTGAAGGGGATTCGTTCCGTCCTTCATGGGCCATTCAACCTTCACTGGCGGGACTATCACCTTGAAATTGAACTGCGTGAGTTTGTGGCAATCGCTCCACTGATGATTCTGATGCTCATCACTGGGATTGCGCCGAACTGGATTTTGTCCGTTATTAATGCGACGGTCACTCGGATTCTCGGCGGGTAAGGGTAGATCATGGTACAAGCTTCATTTCCGGTTCTGAGCCTGCTGATTTTCGTTCCGATCATTGCGGGTATTATCATCCTCTTGCTTAAAGAGGAACAAAAGGATCTCATTCGTGGGATCGCAATTACGGCAGCAGGGGTGGTTTTTGCCCTTGGTTTGTTCGTCTACGCTTCTTATAGCAATAGTGTTTCAACGTTAACTGCCACCCAAACGGAACTTTTGGAAAGTGGCGGGGACAGCGTTGCAACCACGATGTTTGAAGAAACTATCGCCTTTGAAGAGAAGGTTGACTGGATTCCCAGCTTGGGAATCAGTTATCACGTAGGGGTTGATGGCCTCAGCGTGCCTATGGTCTTGCTCACAGGCATGGTAACTGTCGCGGGTGTCCTCGTCTCATGGAAGATTGAAGACCGCACCCGTGAATTCATGGCCTTCTTCTTACTCCTCGTTGCAGGGGTGTTAGGGGTGTTTGTCGCGCTTGATATGTTCGTGTTGTTCTTCTTCTACGAACTCGCGATCTTCCCCATGTACTTATTGATTGCAACGTGGGGCTGGGTGAAGCTACGCGAATACGCGGCGATGAAACTGACGCTGTATATCTTGATCGGCTCGATGGTTGCGCTGGTCGGCGTCATCGCCATGTACTTTGTCGCGGGCGACTTCTTCAGCACCACAGGCGCGGCGCTACTGCCCGCTGGTGAATCTGCTTACAGCTTTAGTATTCCACACATCATGTTGGCCGCTGAAAATGGCGCCTTTGATGTGGTCGGTTATCTCGGCATTGAGGGCGTGACGTTCGCCCAATTCTGGTTCCCCTTCATCTTCATCGGCTTCGCAGTCTTGGCGGGTGTGTTCCCCTTCCACAACTGGAGTCCTGATGGTCACGTGGCGGCACCTACCGCAGTCTCGATGATCCACGCAGGCGTGTTGATGAAGTTGGGTGCATTCGCGGCCTTGCGCGTTGGGGTACAGATGTTACCTGAAGGCGCTCAAGTACACTTGCCGTGGATTGTGTTACTCACCCTGATCAATGTGGTGTATGGTGCGTTCATCGCCTTCCGCCAACGTGACTTTAAGTATGTGATCGGCTTCTCGTCGGTCAGTCACATGGGGTTGGTGGCGATGGGTTTTGCCACCATGAACATGACAGGCATGACAGGCGCGGGCTTACAAATGTTCAGTCACGGCGCGATGACCGCGTTATTCTTCGGTTGTGTCGGTATGGTGTATGACCGTGCCCACACGCGCGATATTCCTAGCTTGGGCGGTTTCATGAAAGTGATGCCTTGGGTCGGGATCGCGTTTATCGTCGGCGGTTTGACCAGTATGGGTATGCCCGGCCTCAGCGGGTATATTGCTGAATTCCCAATCTTCGCTGGGTTATTCCAAGCCTCTGAACAAGTTTCCTTGACCATCGGCAGTTTTACGCTCAGCAACTACTATGCAGTGATCGCCGTCTTGTCCGCACTTGGGATTGTCATCACGGCAGGGTATGTGCTTCGGGTCACTGGACAGGTATTCATGGGCGAGTTTGACCGGGAAAAGTTCCCGGATGTTGATGACATTACTGTGCGCGAACGCTTTGTGTTGATCTTCTTGGGAGCGCCATTGTTGATCCTCGGTATGGTTCCGTCGGTCATGGCTCCGATATTAGAAGTCGGGTTGCGCCCAGTTCTCGCAATTCTTAATGGGGGAGCATAACCGTGCAAGAATTTGATTTTCTTCGCAGCTTGCCCTCCATCGCGCCAGAGATTGGTCTTACGATCATGGCTGTGGTGGTGTTGGGGCTTGACCTGTACTTGCCAGAGAGCCGTCGCCGTATCATCCCACTGGTGACAGGTATCAGCTTAAGCCTGATTGCGTTAGTCTCCCTGTTGCTCTTCAGCCCAACCTCTGAAACGAGTGGGTTGTACTGGGGTGGCATGGTCACTTATGACACACTCGGCCATCTCTTTAAGGTGATGGTGGTCATTGCAGGCGCATTGACCGCATTCATAACGACGGATGTCAAAGGCATTGGCACAAAAGGTGAGTTCTATATCATCGTCATTGTGTCTACCTTGGGCGGTACGCTGATCAGTTCAGCGGCTGACCTGATTATGATCTTCCTCGCGCTGGAAACGGCGACGATTCCACTTTACATTTTGGCGGCTTTCAAACGGGACGATGCAAAGTCTTCTGAAAGCGGTATGAAATATTTCTTGTTTGGCTCGTTTGCTTCGGGTTTACTGCTCTACGGTTTAAGTTTACTGTACGGGTTCACCGGTCAGACCAACCTGCAAGCGATTGCGACCTATTTAAGCACGCCTGAATTTTCAACCAATGCGCTTCCGGTTTTGGTGGCGTTAACGCTCATCATCGTGGGCTTTGGGTTCAAAATCAGCGCGGCGCCGTTCCACTTTTGGACGCCTGATGTCTATGAAGGCGCACCTACACCGACCACTGCATTCTTGAGCGTCGGCAGTAAATCCGCCAGTTTCGCGCTGTTAATCCGTTTCTTGTTGATGGCTTTCCCGCACGGCATCGTTTTGAACGGCTTCGAAATCAGCACGTTCTGGGCGCAGTTAGCGGCGGTCTTAGCCGTTGCGTCAATGCTCGTTGGCAACTTGATCGCGCTGGCGCAGACCAACATCAAACGCCTCTTGGCTTATTCATCCATTGCCCAAGCAGGGTATACCTTAATCGGTATTGCGTCGCTCGGCTCTGTACAAGGTCAAGAACAAGCGATTGCCGCAATCGCCTTCTATATGTTCATGTACACATTCACGAACTTGTTGGCGTTCGCTGTAGTGATCGTATTCGCTGAAGCTACGGGCACAGAAAACATTCGAGATTTTGCAGGGTTGAGCCGTCGCAGTCCGGGCTTAGCCTTAGCATTGACGATTGCCTTGCTGTCGCTGGCGGGTATTCCCCCGGGGGCAGGCTTCATCGGCAAGTTCTTCTTGTTCCAAGCGGCTGTTGAATCTGGCCTCATCTGGCTGGCGATTGTGGGTGTTTTGACCTCATTAGTTGCTTTGTACTACTATTTGATGGTTATCAAGGTCATGTATGTAGACCGTAGCGAAGACGAAGCTAAGCCGATTCCCGCGTCACCCGTTTACGTTTGGGTGATCACGGCCATGCTGGTGATCGTCGTTTTGCTCGGTTCCATCGGCGTACAACCGATCTTCGATTGGGCCGCGCGTGGCGCTCAGTCGTTGTTGGGTGGCAGTCTGTAGTTCTACGGGTTCTATTCGAGTTCATCAAAACAACTTGGGGCGCATTTCGGTGCGCTCCAACTGTGTCAGCAAGAAGATTAAAAAGTTCGAGTTACTTATAAAGTTGGTCATTTTTGCTAAATGAAATTCTTTGGAATTTTATACCGATTGTGATAAAATTCGCGAAAGCTCGAGAAAAGTCTGATGTCATTACCCATTGATCCGCAAGAATCCGCTAATACTGGGGAAAATTTGCGCGTCAGAAACTTGACCTTAGCTGCATTTGCCGGTTTAAGTGGATGTTTTACAGTCACAATCATTGTGGCTGCGCTGTTAATCGGGTTGTGGTTAGATGCACATTTTCAACAACGTGGACCGTTTACCATTGGGTTGTTGTTGTTGAGCTTTCCTATCAGTTTATTTGTGATGGTGCGTACTGCGCTGGGTTCGGTGAAAAGCATTCGAACACAGCCTTTGAATGAACGACATCAAGAGTCGAACACGGAGGAGGGATAGTCTTTGATACGATTTTTGAAGATGTGTCGAAGTAAAGGAGAGCCGACACTATGAACGCAACAATGCGTGGCCTTGTGATCTTAGGCGGGATGATCGCTGTCATGGCTGTCTGCGGGTTTATCACATTTGTGGTATTACCCGGAGCAGGTATGGGAGTTGCTCTGCCTGTGATTATGGTGCCGGGCGAACCTTATGATCCCGCCTTGCGTGCGGCTGGGGCACCCTTCTATTGGACAAACACCTTGACGGGTACAGTCATTCCGACTGTCGCTGTCTTGATCTTCACCTTCTTGGTGGTGAGAAAATCCAATGGTTGGAAGAAATTGGTTCCCGGACGTTTGCAATCGATTGCGGAACTTGCTGGTGGCTTCATGTATGGCTTTGCTAAGCAAATGGCAGGCCACAACGCGCGGACCATTTTCCCGCTCGTTGCCACTATCTTTGTTTTCTTGTTAGCTGCTAACTGGATGAAACTTCTGCCGGGCGTTGAAAGCGTCGGCGTGATGCACTGTGCTGAAGAAGGTTTCTCTGGCTATGCCGCGACCACAGGCTTAGGTGGATATCGTCTGTATGCAGATCAACCTTTATTTGCAGGGCATTCTGCAACCCACGAATCCTACGAAGCATGTAATTCATTCTTCCATCATGGCGACGTGCACCCCCCTGCAGCTGAAGAAGTAAGCGCTACAGCGGACGCCATTCGTGATGAAGAAGCCACTTTGCGCACATCATTAGAAGGCACTGATGCTACAGATGCCGAAATTGATGCCCAAGTGGAAGCATTACGTTTAGAATTGACCCAAAGCATTTACCCTAACGCGACATTGGCTTTGAATGAAAAGCAAATGCGTGATGGTGCCTACCCTTACATTTTCGTAGTGACACCCTATGTTCGTGGTGCGGCAACTGATCTTAACTTCACTATCGGTTTAGCTTTGGTCGCAGTGGTTGCAGTTCAAATTTTTGGGATCAAGGCTTTAGGTTTAAGCTACTTCCAGAAATTCATCAACTTGCAAGCGCTTGGAAATGTGACAAAGAACCCGATTGGTGCAGTGAACTTTGTGGTCGGGTTGTTCGAAATCATTTCAGAACTTGGTAAAATCGTTTCACTGGCCTTCCGTCTCTTCGGTAACATGTTTGCAGGCGGTATCGTCGTGATCGTTATGTCTTTCTTGGTTGCGTTGTTCCTTCCCGCGGTCTTCCTCGGTTTGGAAATCATCATCACAACCGTGCAAGCATTAGTATTCGCAGTTTTGACGCTGGTGTTCTCTGCTCAAGCGATGACCGCCCATCATGGGGATGACGATCATGGGCACGAAGCCGAACATGGCGAACAACACGCACATTAGTATCTACATAACACTAGAAAACACTAAGGGAGAAAACTTGTGGAAGGTTTAGACGTAGGTTTGAAAGCTGTCGGCGCTGGTATCACCATGTTTGGTGCCTTTGGCCCAGGAATTGGTATTGGTTTGATGGTTCAAGGCGCGATGCAAGGTATCGGCCGTAACCCAGATGCAGCCAGCCAAATTCAGCAGAACATGATTCTCGGTATCGTGTTCGCCGAAGCTATCGCGATTTACGCGTTGGTGGTTTCGCTCATCATCCTCTTCGTGCTTTAATACAGCGCGATCTTAAGGAGCGCATGGATGAAGAAAAATACCTTAATGCGTCTGCTGCTAACATTCGTACTCGCGTTGAGTATGATGGTTACAGTGGTCGCTTATGCTCAAGAAGGTGAAGCTACGGCTGAACCTACAACAGAAACAACTGACAGCCATAATGAAGCTGCAGCAGATCAAGCTGAAGAAGGCGCTGCGGAAGAAGCTGTGAACCCATTAGTTCCACTCGGTATTAATGGTGGCTTCTTGCTGGCACAAATCATCAACTTCGTGGTTTTGTTTGGGCTTTTGGGCTTCTTGGTCTGGAAACCCCTGACCAATATGCTCGACAACCGTGCATTGACCATCTCTAAAGGCTTAGAAGATGCTGCGGCGGCTGCAAATGCCCGTCGTAATGCCGAAGCCGAAGCCGAAAAGATTTTGGCTGGTGCTCGCGCAGAAGCCGCCCGTGTCGTGGAAGATTCCCGTGCTCGTGGCGAAGAAGTGGCTCGTCAAGTGGCCGCCGAAGCGCAAACCGACGCTGAAAAGATTCGTGCTGAAGGTCGCACTCGTGCAACCGAAGAACGTGATCGTCAATTGGCTGACCTGCGCGGTCAAGTTGCATCCATTGCTTTGGCAATCTCGCAACAATTGATCGGCGAATCACTCGACGAAAAGCGCCAAAACGCGCTCATCAGCGACTTCTTCACAAAAGTTCCTGTTGAAGCACGTAGCTTTAATGGGCCTGTCGAAGTCGTCAGCGCAATGCCGCTCAACGACGATGAAAAGTCCCGTGTTCAAAAAGAAGTCGGTGGCGAAATTACTTACGGTGTTGATCCCAGCATCCTCGGTGGCTTGATTGTCCGCTCTAAGGATCGTGTGGTCGATGGCAGCGTGCGTAATAACCTGAACGAATTGGGTGGCCGTCTCCGCTAAGTTCTTCGTGAACTCATAAAAAATGCCGATGATCATCATCGGCATTTTTGTTTTCTGGTAATATCACCCATAGATTTTTAAGGGGGATTTATGTGTGATTTTCAACGAAATAATAGAGTTTTGCTGAAGTAGAATTCTTTAGGACTGAGTTTCGTTGATTGTTTATAGTTTCGCTTTTGATGCCTGAAGGCAATTTTTTACAGACCTTCTTTGAGAAGAAATCGTGGTTCAAGAAAGAGTTCGTTCGTGACAATTCATCTCGTTGATCTTTTTGCTTCTGTCCCGCAAGAACGGTTATCCGTCTTTGAAATCACAGGGGATCATCATACGCTGATCACAGCGCCGGTTGTCGAAACGGATGCCGATGTGCGTCAGGGTGGGGTGTTTGTGGCCCGCATCGGTGCGAGTTCTGATGGGCATCGTTTCATCCCCAGTGCGATCCAAAAAGGCGCTGTCGCGATTGTGGGCGAAAAACCCATCACTGAATTAGGGTTTGAATGTACTGTCCCTTATGTACAGGTGAGCCATGCGCTGGAAATCACAGGGTATCTCGCGGCGGCCTATCATCAATTCCCTTCGCGCAAACTGATCGTGATTGGCGTGACGGGCACTGATGGCAAAACCACAACCAGCACCTTACTTCACAGCATTTTGCAACATGCCACCGACCACAAAACCGGATTGATCAGCACCATCGCGGCTGAATTAGGGGATGAGAAAGTCGATACGGGGTTTCATGTCACCACGCCCAGCGCGCCCCAAGTTCAAGAACTGTTACAACGCATGGTGATGAATGGCTTAACCCATGTGGTTTTAGAAACGACCAGTCACGGGTTAGCACAAGGGCGTTTGAACGGCGTTGAGTTCGATATGGCACTTCTCACCAATGTGACTCATGAACATCTGGATTATCACGGTAGTTTTGAGCATTACCGAGCTTCTAAAGGACGACTGTTTCACATGGCGGCGACATCACCACAAAAAGCGGGTGTGCCCAAGGTGAGCATTCTGAACCGTGATGATGCCAACTTTGATTTTTTCGCATCGTTTGCGGTTCAATCCCAAAAAACATACGGCATCGTGAACCCTGCAGATTACTTTGCCGAAGCGATTGAATACCGCGTAGGGGATACCCGCTATACCTTAAACGCGGAAGCTGAAAAGCGTGAAATCCATGTGGCTTTGAGCGGGCGCTTTAATGTGATGAATTCACTTGCGGCCATCAGCGCTGCTCGTAGTCTCGACGTATCATGGGCGCACATTCAAGAAGGATTGAGCGCGGTCAAGCAGATTTCTGGTCGCTTAGAACGCATTGATGAAGGGCAAGACTTCATCGCGATGGTCGATTTTGCGCACACGCCAAACGCACTTCGTAATGCGTTGATGGCAGGGCGTGAGATGGTCAGCACAGGCGGGCGCTTGATTTGTGTTTTTGGGTGCGCTGGTTTGCGCGACCGTGAAAAACGACGGCTGATGCCGGAAATTGCGATGGAGATTGCGGATTATTCCGTTTTTACGGCGGAAGACCCACGTACCGAATCCCTAGAGACGATTTTACAGACGATGGCCGAAGCCGCTGGAAATGTCGGTGGTATTGAAGGCCGTGATTTTGAACGGGTGCAGGATCGCGGTTTGGCGTTGTATCGCGCATGTACATTAGCGCAAGCAGGGGATGTTGTCCTCACCTGTGGCAAAGGCCATGAGCAGAGTATGGCCTTTGGAACGATTGAATATCATTGGGATGACCGTGATGCTTTGCGGGCGGCGTTGAGAGGTGAACCTCTAAAAACGTTGCCTACTGCGCTATAACGTAGGACGAACGCCTAAATCTTCCTGTGTGTCTGTGGTAAAATCGCATTCATTCTGGAAACGTGGATAGGGTTTTAAACCGTTTTATGCATGATGTAGGGATTGTCATCCTCAATTGGAATACGGTTGATCTTTTGCGTGAATGTTTGCGCACGGTCTTCGCGAGTGAAGGTGATTTCACCTATCAAGTGGTGGTGGTGGATAACGCGTCGAGCGATCACAGCGCGGATATGGTGCGCACCGAATTTCCACAAGCCATCCTCATTGAGAACGCGCTGAACGAAGGATACCCCGCGGGAAATAATACAGGTTTGCATTATTTGGGGTTTGGGGGCAAAAATAAAGTGGATGCAAATGCGCCACGTTATGCCTTATTGCTCAACCCCGATACGGAAGTCCCTCCCAACGCATTATTTGAGATGATGCAGTTTATGGATGCGCACCCTGATGTTGGGGTCGCTGGCCCGAAATTGATCCGTGAAAATGGTGAGTTAGATAAAGCCTGTAAGCGAGGTTTTCCAACCCCGATGACATCGCTCTACCATTTTTCCGGTTTAAGTAAGTTGTTTCCCAACAGCCCGCGCTTTGCTCGTTACAACATGAGTTATATCGGCGACGATCAAGAAGCCGAGGTCGATTCTGTTGTGGGTGCTTATATGCAGTTACGCAAAGAAGTTATCGATCAAGTGGGCTTGTTAGACGAAACATTTTTTATGTACGGTGAGGATATTGATTGGGCATACAGAATTCATCAGGCCGGGTGGAAAATCGTGTATCATCCCCAAGTCGTCGTCAAACACATCAAGCGGGCGGCGAGCAAACAGAGCAAGAAAGCTCAGTTCGAGTTTTGGAGAGCGATGCTGATCTTCTACCGGAAACACTACCGGAAGACGACACCTTTTTGGCTTCACAGCCTGATTCTAACGGGTTTGCTCGCCAAGGGGGGGACAAACCTCTGGAAAGAAATTCGACATCCAACGATACCGACACCGGTACAATAATTGCGTCTGCCATGAGCGAAAAAAGCCAAGAACGTATTCGGAAATTTTCCGATTTATCTCTGTATCTCGTTGACATCTTCATGTTGGCGCTTGCGTTCTGGTTGGGCTATGAAGCGAGTAAATCCTCATTGTTATTTGGCCCATTGATTGGCGGGGTCGAATTTTCGCGTTACATCCCCATGTTGATCCTTCAAGTGGTGTTCACCGTCACGATTTTCTATTTACAACGGATGTATCATCAACGCCGTTCGATCAGCCGAATCGACTTAGCGCGGAATATTATCGCGCTCGTCACGGTGAGTGTTTTCCTCGTCAACGGGGTGCAAGAGGCTTTTTTCCGCAGTACGTCCATCGTCCCTGCGGATTATCCGCGTCGAATGTTATTGTTCGTATGGTTGTTCTCGATGATTTTGATCATCGTAGGGCGTGAACTACACCGCTGGTTCAAAGTTTACTTACGCCGTCGTGGCTATGAACGGGATAACCTGCTGATTGTAGGTTTGGGCAGAATTGCCACCAGCATCGCTGACAAAATCATCGCCAGTACGGAACTAGGCTATAACTTACTTGGCTTGGTCGATGCTCGGCCGACGATGCCTCATCCGTCCGTGCCTTCAAAATGGGATATTATTGGCAGTGTCGATGAGCTGGATTATCTGATCGACCGTTATAAAGTAGCACAGGTGATCATCGTCCTTCCCGACGCACACCGTGATGAATTGGTCGAGATGGTGGCAAAGTGCCGTCGCGGGCGTGTCGATGTCAAAGTTTATCCTGACGTTTTATCATTCATGTCTCATGATATGTCAGTGGATGAATTGGGCGGGATTCCGCTCATCACCGTGCGTGATATTGCCTTGCGTGGGTGGAAACTCAGCTTAAAACGCGGGTTAGATGTCGCGGGGTCTTTATTTGGCTTGGTGGCCTTGTCGCCCTTCATGCTTTTAACAGGGATATTAATCCGTTTAGAATCACCCGGGCCTGTGTTTTATACGCAAGAACGCATGGGGCTGGATGGACGTCCCTTCCACATGATTAAATTCCGCTCGATGCGAAGTGATGCCGAACAAAAAGGGGTCGGCTGGACGACACGGAATGACGACCGTGTGACGCGCCTTGGGCCTATCATGCGGAAAACGTCATGGGATGAAATTCCTCAGTTGATCAATGTCTTTTTAGGGGAAATGAGCCTTGTCGGGCCACGCCCAGAGCGCCCCTATTGGGTACAGCAATTCCGCGATAAAGTGCCGCGCTACATGGAACGTCACCGTGAAAAGGCGGGGATGACAGGTTGGGCGCAGGTGAATGGGATGCGCGGGGATACCTCCATCGAAGACCGTACCGCCTTTGATCTTTGGTACGTAGAAAATTGGTCACTTTGGCTGGATATCAAAATTATCATTCGAACTGTGCTGAATATTGTGCTGAACCGTGACCAGAATGCTTATTAAACAATGACTGAAAAAACACCTGTCACACTACCTGAACTTGCCCAAGCCATGCACAAATTTGTCGAGAGTAAGGGGTGGTATAAAGAGGATTCTTTACGCCCTCAAACCCTCAAGAATTTGGCGATTTCACTGTCTCTTGAAGCCAATGAAGTGCTTGAACATTTCCAATGGGGCGAAGAAAGCGCTGACCGCGAAGAACTCGCTTCCGAATTGGCCGACGTGTTACTCTACTTACTGCAAATCGCCAGTTTAAGTGAGATCGACTTGACCCAAGCCGTGCTCGACAAGTTGAAAATCAACCAAGACCGTGAATGGAAATGAACTTTATCAATCCTTTGGCTTGACGAAGATGCGTTTTCATAGAAAGATTATGCAGGATTCGTTCACCGAATCCTTTTGTTATTTATTTAGATTAAGGGAATACGTAGATGTCACAGTCCTTACCATCACCTTCGGTTGACTTTTCGGAATGGTATAACGATATTGTATACCGCGCAGAACTGGTCTCTTTGTCGCCAGTACGTGGCTGCCCGATCATTCGACCTTATGCGTACGAGATCTGGGAAAACCTACGTACTGCTTTAAACACGCGCTTTAAAGCGACAGGGCATGAAAATGCTTATTTTCCCTTGTTCATTCCTAAGAGCTATCTTGAACGTGAAGCCGAACACGTCGAAGGGTTCAGCCCTGAATTAGCCGTTGTGACCATCGGCGGGGGGAAAGAATTAGAAGAACCCTATGTCGTTCGGCCTACGTCTGAAACGATCATTGGCGAAGCCATGTCGAACTGGATTCAGTCCTACCGCGACCTGCCTTTGCTTCTCAACCAATGGGCGAATGTCGTCCGTTGGGAATTGCGCACACGTCCATTTTTGCGCACGACTGAATTTTTGTGGCAAGAAGGGCATACGGCTCATGCGAACGAAGCTGAAGCCGAAGCGGAAACTTTGCAAATGTTGGATGTCTATGCTGACGTCGTGATCAACGAGGCGGCGATCCCTGTCATCAAGGGGCAAAAGAGCGAGAGCGAACGTTTTGCGGGCGCTTTACGCACGTATACCATTGAAGGCATGATGGGCGATAAGAAGGCGCTGCAAAGTGGCACCAGTCATAACTTGGGCCAAAACTTCGCGAAGGCGTTTAACATCCAGTTCTTGGATGAGAACAATACACAACAAACTTGCTGGACGACCTCATGGGGTTTTAGCACCCGTGTGATCGGCGCCATCATCATGACGCATGGCGACGAAAAAGGCTTGAGATTGCCTCCTCGTTTGGCGACTTATCAGATTGTGATTGTGCCTATCTACAAGACCGACGAAGAAAAATCAGTCGTCTTGGAACGGGCGCATGCCTTGAAGAAAGAATTGATGTCTGCTGGCTTGCGCGTCAAGTTAGATGATCGTGATGGGTTAACCCCTGGCTATAAGTTCAATGACTGGGAAATGCGCGGTGTGCCCGTTCGTTTAGAGCTTGGCCCTCGCGATGTTCAAAATGGTTCCGTTGTGGCGGGTCGTCGTGATATGCCGGGCAAAGAAGGCAAGCAGTTCTTCCAAATGGAAACGGTTGTCACACAAGTTCGCGAATTATTAGATGCGATTCACTATAACATGCTCGACCAAGCGACCAAATTCCGTGATGCCAATATCTTCGACGTGAAAAATTACGATGAACTGAAGGGTGTCATTGAGCAGGGTGGTTTTGCACGTGGTTGGTGGGTGGAAGATGCCCAGTTAGAAGCTCAAATTAAAGCGGAAACAGGCGCAACCCATCGTTGTTATCCCTTTGATCAACCTGAAGGTGAAGGCAATTGTTTCATGTCAGGCCGTAAGAGCAACCGTGTCGCCCTGTTTGCGAAGGCGTACTAAAAAAACGTATCACGCATTGTAATCGATCATTTTTCTTTAAAGCCAGTTGTGCTATCGGCACAGCTGGTTTTTATTTGCAGTTTCACGATTTGTAAAGAGATTATTTAGAAGAAAAGTGCGACTGATAATATGGATGGGTATGGAAAATACAGGTTTTACAAGCTGAAAAGACCGTGAATTTCACATAGGTCGCCGTTTTATGGGTGCATAAACGATATAATATGTGGATAAATAAAAATTTACTTTTTTTATAAATTTATTTTTAGGGATATTTTGAGAGAAGATTATTATTTTTTATGTCATTTTCTCGTGTTTAGACGCTTATTGAGGCCTTCATCAGCGTGTAGATATTAATTCTATAAATGGCGATTCCCCATAAAATAGAGATGAAAGTCAAACTCTTTCAAATGTTAAATATTGGAGAATCCATGAAGCTCAATATTAAGTATAAATTTGTAAGCGTCTTATTCATCTTTGTTGCGATGCTTAGCATGAGTGTTTCAGTTTATGCAGCACATTCGGTTTCTTACCCAGGTGATCCAAATTGGAGCCCAAATAATCCAGCAGATATTACCTATTCGACTGAAATGGGTGACCCCACTGGCTCTGGTGCAGGAGCTTTACGATTTGCCAATACCAATAACTCTCAACGAATGTCAGGCATGTCTATTCTTCCGACTGGAACATCAATAGCATCTATTTCAGAAATTCGCTATTGGGCAGCAATCCCTGCTGGACAGACGGCACGCTCATTTGTAATTGCAATCCATATTCCAATCTCAGATGATAACGGCAGGTCTACAACAATTGTTTACGAACCAGCATATACTTACGGGGGCAATCCCCTTACCCCCGGCACTTGGCGCGAATTTGTCATCACCTCAAGTATTGAAGGGTGGTGGCACTCCCCCATCGTAAATTCGATGATTTGTACTGTGGGGTATTCAGGAAGTGCATATAACCCATGTACGTTGGCTGAAGTAGCTACAACATTTGCTAACCCAGTAGTAAGTGGGCCTATACGTCTACAAGCTGGGAGCGGGTGGACTGGAAGCCCAGAAATCTATTTTGCTGATCACTTAAGCGTCACTTTTGGGGGGGTAACGAACAGTGTCGATTTTGAACCTGGGACTGCCCCAACTATTAGTGGCCCTGCAAGTGAAACCATCAATGTAGGGTCGGGGGTAGCATCCACATTTACCGCAACAGGTATGCCTGCACCTACCTTGTCTGTCGATATCACACCACCCGGGCTAACGTTTAACCCTGCGACTGGAAGCTTTACAGGAACAGCATCGACGGCTGCGGTCTATACCATCACACTGACCGCTGCAAACGGCGTCAGCCCTAATGCAACCCATACCTTTACATTGACGGTTGAGGCTCTTCCTGTTACCCCTGAAGTAACACCCGAAGTGACCCCTGAGATTACGCCGGAAGTGACGCTCACAGTCACAACACCGCCTGTTGTGATTGTTCCTACCGTGCCACCTCCACCTGCCTGTGAAGAAAGCATTAACGATCCTGAAAGCAGTATGTTATTCTTCCAACTGACCGATGCAAACGGCGACCCTGTACGCTGTCAAATCTTCGTACGCAACTCTTCCTATATGTATTATCGTGGGCAACAATTGACCTCGCTGGCGAACGTTGGGATTGAAGGCGTAGATGATTTAGGCATCATCCAAGCGGTAGATTTATTCAGCCCGATTGGGAAGACACAATTCCAAGGTGGGATCGTAGCTTGCTTGCGTGGGGAAGGGACGATGATCTATCTCAATGCCAACAACGCGCCCCGTCATGCAGAAATTGTGGGAACGTATACGATCCCCGAATTCCCCAACTTCACCTGTTTAACCCTCTTTGAACCAGGTTCGTTAGTGTTGGTGCGTAACACCCCGAACTAAGTCAAAAGAATCATTGAGACAAAAAGCCCTCTGACAATGTCAGAGGGCTTCTAATTTATGACATCAACAAACTGAAAGAATGAATTTTAACTCAATTTAAAAAGTAATTAGAATTTAGTCGCAACCAATAAGCGAGTTCATTGTATACTACATTGGAAAATATCGGCGTGAATAAGCGCCCTCTTGTTGAAAAATACTAATTATCAGGACAATATTTCGAATGAGTGTACGCTTGAACAGTCCCATCCCGTTTGTTACAATATTCTCAAACAAATATGATTCTGTGTTAAAAGAATCACCCTGTATTTGCCAAGTTTTCACCAG
The DNA here is from genome assembly GCA_934216615.1 of uncultured Anaerolineae bacterium. GTDB lineage: Bacteria > Chloroflexota > Anaerolineae > Aggregatilineales > Phototrophicaceae > Flexifilum. The sequence goes on from CAKQCB010000006.1 coordinate 153,874, forward strand.
ACTATTTTTGTAATTAAAGATGTGTCATTGCCTGTGTTGGTAACAGCAGTTTCATCATCGGCTGTACAGGCACAAGGTGTTTACTTATGCGTTTAAGATTCGGGTGAATATGGCAGCCTATTTAATTGTTGATGTAGATGATTTATTACAACATTTTCGCTTACGTGGCACTCCAATGGATGCCCAAGCAGTACAAGAACTTGCTGTTGGCCTACGGGCAGGTGCAGCCTTAGTTTCTGGCTTGGCTTCCTTCGATAAACTCAGAGCGATTGCCGCCGCGAATTGGCAGAACCACGTTGATACACCTTCGCGAGGGCGCCCTGTTGCGGATGCGCGTTATATCTTCAAAACAGCGGGTTATGACCTCTTTGATGCCGAACAAGAAGGGCTTGTTGAAGGGTTAATCACCACTTATTTTGCAAATGACCCCGAACCCATTGATGAACTCATTCTCGCCACAACCAGCCCTGAACTGATCAACTTAATTCGCCGTGTGAAGTTACCGCGTCGCGCTCGTATTCGGATGTGGGGCGCAGAGAACATTCTTGAGGGGACTGAATTTGCGGAAGAAGTCATCTTCCAACCCCTGAATACCTTACTGGGTATTCAACAAACCAAAAATGTCGCCATTTATATTGACTTTGAAAATATCGCGATCAGTCTGAATGAACAGGGGTATACAGTCAACCTTGATCAATTGATCGAAAGTTTTCAACGACAGGGTAAGGCACACGGTCAAATTGTGAAGATCGCCGCGTATGCTCCTTGGGGTCAGCGCGGAAGTTTACCGCCTTTGGTTGACCAAACCGGACGTGAAGTTGCGGACGATGCTCCTAGTCGTTTAGCGATGGCAAATATTGATCCGGTCTTCAACCTACCCGGAAAAAACAGCGCGGATATGCGCATCGCCAAAGATGTCATTACGGATTCGAGCCATTCCGACTCTGCGGATGTTTACATTGTTGCCAGTGGTGACCGTGACTTTAACGATGCCATCCAGCAGTTACGTCGCCGTAACAAAACGGTGATCTTGTGGGCGGTACGCGGAAGTGTCAGCCGTCAGTTGGAGAGCAATCCCAATATCATCATTGAATACGTGGAAGATTTCACCAATCTTCAAACGCATCAGATGCTTCACTTTGCGTCGTTAAATGCGGCTGAATCCAGCGATGTCATGGGCTTCACACCGTCTCAATGGTCGAGTGTGATTTTGCAATTTGACCGCATGACTCAAACCGCGACTACTAAGACCGTCACGCGCAATAAATTGATCGAACAACTCTTAGATGTTGGGGCAGTGGTATCTAAAGCGCGTGGTGAAGATTTGGTCACCCAAGCGATTTCGTTGGGCATCCTGTTACAATCCAGCGCGACACGCCTCTCTTTAGATGAGACGCACCCCGTCGTCGATAAAACACGTCTCATCCGTGACCGCGTGGTGGTGCGTGTCTTGAATACGCTCACCGTGCGTGATTGGGAATATGTCAATTACGGGTTCTTGCTCAAGGGCTTGTCGATGGAGCGTGACCTCGACTTGCCGGGCATGAATTACAGCGATCAATGGCGCTCAGACTGGATCGACTGTCTTGTGCGCGAACATATTCTACAGCGCGATCTCGTCCCGCATCGTCATAACCCAGATGACCTCGTTCCTGTGATCAAGTTACGCGATGATTATGAAGTCCCTACGGTGGAAGATTTAGCTTCACAACAGCCAATTCGTGAGAGTTGGGGCGGTATCACGCTGGACGAACTTGAACGTATGGAGCCGGAAACAGCGGATATGGTACGACGGGTCATCGTCAGTGTGGATCAATTCACATCATTTCGTGGGTTTACGTGGTGTCCACTCGGAAGCCTGCATAAGCGCCTTCGTAATTTTGATCGTGGGATGTCTTTCCAACGTTCGGTTGAGTACATCAGCGAAAACGGTGGGGCAGTCGTTCAGGAATATCCTAACCCGCAAAGTGAATTTTTCACCAAAGGTATTTCACTCTTACGCAACTCCGAAATGACCTTAACTATCCTTGAAGAACGGGATACGTTCATTCATGTACTGCTGGCGCTATACACACAGAACATCGCCATTACCGAACAGAGTTTGATGTCATTAGACCCCAAACGTCAGAATCTCGGGTTGTGGATTTCGATCATGGAAACTGAGAATATCCTTAATCCTGTACCGGGACGGCCTGGGCAATACAGCCTGTTTAGAACGCATCACAGCGTGTCTTTAGTCGCTGACAAAGACGACGAAAACAAGAAATAAATCCAAAGAGGCACAATTGCACATTTAATCCTCTTTGGTATAATGACTTTTAATGTATTTTGACCGACAGGCTGGTTCGGCCTGTTTGGTGTCTAGCCATGAAAGGCAATTTAGAACCATGCCACTGTTAAAAAATGAAAAAGAAGAAATTGTTGGGAATTTTGGCCGTCACGATGGTGACACTGGCTCACCAGAAGTGCAAATTGCACTCTTGACCCAACGTATTTCTCAATTGACCGACCATCTGAAGGCTCACAAACAAGATCAAACTTCTCGTCGTGGTTTGTTCAAGTTAGTCGGTCAACGTCGTCGTCACTTGCGCTATTTAAGCCGTAAGGACCCCGCCGCTTACCGCGCCATTTTGGAAAAGCTGGGACTGCGCCGCTAGTGATGTTTTATGCTGTTTCTTCACTTTTTACTGATACGCATTGGGATAGCGAGAACAGCATCTGTTTTTTAACGCAGTTTATTTTTATCAATGGTAAAATGGAGATCAGAGGGCTGACCCTCTGATCTTTTTTTTATAACCAAGAAGCGGTCTGGTACAGGTATTGGAGCCTGCATCACAACAATTTGTGGGATAGGCTCCAGTTCCTGACACCAGGCAAATTTATCTCATCATTCTGGAGGAATGGAATGACAGAAATACAAACCCCTATGGGGATCGTCCATCGGTATAAAGCGATGGTAGGTAATGATGAAGTGATTATTGAAACGGGCCGTTTCGCTGAACAAGCGGGTGGCGCTGTCACGGTGCAAGTTGGCGAAACGGTGGTTTTCGCAACCGCAACGATGAGCAAGACAGCACGCGAAGGGATTGATTTCTTCCCTTTGAGCGTTGATTACGAAGAAAAGTTATATGCTGCAGGTCGTATTCCGGGTAGCTTCTTCCGTCGTGAAGGTCGTCCCTCTGAAGGGGCTATCCTCACTTCGCGCGTGGTAGACCGTCCATTACGTCCTTTGTTTCCTGAAGGGATGCGTAACGAAGTTCAGATCATTCTGAGCGCGTTCAGCCATGACCAAGAACATCACGTGGATATGATCGGCGTCATCGCCGCAAGCACGGCGTTGATGATTTCCAACGTCCCTTGGAATGGACCTGTAGCGGCTGTTCGTGTGGGCTTTATTGATGGGGAATTGGTTGTGAACCCCACCCATCCACAAATGGAAAACAGCACGCTTGACCTGCGCGTTGCAGGGACAGCCGAAGCCATCAATATGGTGGAATGTGCCGCGAGCGAAATTGACGAAGAAACCATGCTCAAGGCGTTGAAACTTGCGCATGATTCGATGCAAGAAGTGATCGCCCTGCAAAAGCAGATGCAAGCCGAAATTGGGAAAGAAAAAGCGTCTTATATTGATGGCTCTGTCGCCTCAGATATCGCGGCTGAAGTTGCATCTAAATTCCAAGCACGTTTGCGCGAAGTGATCGTGAACACAACCGACCGCGCAGGTCGTAACGAAGCGTTGGACGCTTTACGCGCCGAACTGCGCGAAGATTATGAATCTCGCATGGCAGCCGACCCTGTCGCCGCCTTGATCATCAAACCTAGCGCGTTACACACGGCGTTTGAAGATTTGGTCGCTTTTGAAGTGCGTCGTCGTATTTTGGAAGACGGCGTGCGTCCTGATGGGCGTGATTATGTGTCAATTCGTCCACTGGCGGCGGAAGTTGGCCTCGTCCCACGTGTGCATGGTTCGGGTGTGTTCAAACGTGGGCAAACCCAAGTGTTGACCTTCACCACGTTAGGCACCCCGCGCGATTCGCTCATTATGGATGGCGTGAGTCCCGAAGAAAACAAGCGTTATATGCACCACTATAACTTCCCACCTTATAGCACAGGGGAAGCCTATCCATTACGTGGGCCAAAACGTCGCGAAATTGGACACGGTGCGTTGGCAGAAGCTGCTTTGCGCTCGATGATCCCTGATGAAGATACCTTCCCCTACACCATTCGTTTGGTGAGCGAAGTCGTCAGCTCGAACGGGAGTACGTCGATGGCGAGCGTTTGCGCCAGCACCCTATCCTTGATGGATGCGGGCGTTCCGATCAAAGCCCCTGTCGGCGGTATTGCGATGGGTTTGATCAAGGAAGGCGAACGCTATGCAGTTTTGACCGATATCCAAGGCTTGGAAGATCATATCGGCGATATGGACTTCAAAGTAGCGGGGACGGCGAACGGTATCACCGCTCTGCAAATGGATATTAAGATCACCGGCGTTTCTGATGCGATTATGGCGCAGGCTTTAGAGCAAGCGCGCATCGCCCGTATGCAAGTGTTGGATGTGATCTTGTCGGCCATTAGCGAACCGCGCAAAGAACTGAGCGCGTATGCCCCGCGTATGGAAACCATCAAGATTAACCCCGACAAGATTGGCGCTGTGATTGGGCCAGGTGGTAAGACCATCCGCAGTATCCAAGACCGCACAGGTGTGAAGATCGACATCGAAGAAGACGGTACCGTGTTTGTTGCGGGCGCGGATGGTAACTCTGTCGCGCAGGCAATGAACGAAATTCGCGGGATGACCGAAGATGCTGAAGTGGGCCGTACTTATACGGGTAAAGTTGTGCGCATCGAACCGTATGGCGTTTTTGTCGAGTTTATGCCCGGCAAAGATGGCTTGGTGCACATCTCTCAACTTTCAGATCGTCGTGTTGAAAAACCTGAAGATGAAGTCAGCTTAGGCGACGAAATCATGGTCATGGTCACCGACGTTGGCCCTGATGGTAAAGTTCGCTTAAGCCGTCAAGCCGTCTTGGAAGGGTGGACTGCTGAAGAAGCGCGCTCGCGTGATCGTCGCCCACCGGGTGGCGGCGGGGGCGGGGATCGTAACCGCGGTGGGGGTGATCGCAACCGTAATGGTGGTGGCCGTCCGCGTAATTAATACGTAAATACTCAAACGCGCATCATGAAACATTTATGATGCGCGTTTTATATTATGGTAAATTTGAAAGTATAACTTATTGATTATTTCCCTAAGGTATATAGATGGATGCCTTTGAAATACTTCACAACCGCATAGATCTCACCGATATTCCTTTTAGTGAAAGAGGCTCGCGCTTACTGATCTTTCGGCAAACGAACATGCTGTATATTCGCCTTGCCGAACGATGGACCAAACTAGAAGCCGACGTAGGCCATTACCGTAAACGCGCGCCGATGATCGACCGTCTCAGAATCTTGAACAGTCAAAAAGAAGAAGTGCCTTTTCAAGCCGAGACGTATCCGCATCGGGTCGATCTGTCGTTTGACATCGGCTCATTTCGGCTGATCTTTCTCGACGCCGAAACGATCCTGTTCCGTTTGCCGGAAGGGACGTATACCATTTCATTTGAGGTGATGGCAAAAGGGGGATTGGCTGACCGACGCGGTGGACGCTTCAACGGCGTGCGCAATATCGCGTATACCACCAATGCGAATATTCTTCAAAATGATGTGCAGACCATCGACGCGAAATATTATCGGGTCAACTTAGAACTCAATGCCCGTGATGGCGACCTCTTTATGTTGAATATCACCCCGCGAATGGGCTTTAATCGGTCACTGCCTTTATTTGATACAGCGCTGAAACAAGCCGAAACCCGCTTACGCGAATGGTTTGATGTCGTCCCGCCCGTCAATGAGATGGATCGTTTTCAATACTATTATGCGTGGTGGATTATGCGCCAAGGGCTGTTGAACAGCCGTTTTTATTTCACTCGTGAAGCGCTCGTCCCTTCCAAAATTCATTATGTCGGCGTGTGGCATTGGGATCAGTTTTTCCACGCGATTGCGTTTCGCCATGTCGATACCAAATTAGCCGAAGATCAACTGCGCATTTTGCTTGACCATCAACAGCCCAACGGCTTGATTCCGGACGCTGTACATGATGAAGGAATCATCACGCATTTGAATATCCCTGTTGATGCGGACGTGACCAAACCGCCGTTGCTTGCATGGGCGGCTTTGAAGATTTTTGAAACCAGCGGCAATCATGATTTTCTGGAAGAAATTTTTGATTCCGTCGTGCGCTGGCATCAATGGTGGACGCGCGATAACTACGACGAAGCGACAGGCTTATGTGTGTATCACCACCCATTTTCATCGGGCTTAGATGACAGCCCGCTGTGGGATGAAGGTATGCCTGTGGTTGCACCCGACCTCAATACTTATATGTGGCTTCAATCCAAGTCGATTGGACACATCGCTAATTTGATCGGTGAGCCGAGTGCCGAATATTATGAACTGGCGGATCACTTCGCCAACAATATGGTGAAACACCTGTGGGATGAGAAGTTAGGCGCTTTCCAAGCCCTGCATCAAGGCAAGCCTGTGAACGTGTTCACGCTGTTCCATCTACTGCCTTTGTGGGTGGATACCTTGCCTCAAACTATGCAGAACCGTATGCTGAACCATTTGACCAATCCCGACCAATTTTGGACGACTTACCCACTGGCGACGGTTTCGCTCCAAGACCCTAAGTTTGACCCGATGCAAATGTGGCGTGGCCCCAGTTGGGTGAATATCAATTATTTGTTCGTGGAAATTTTGATGAACATCGGTCATTATGATTTAGCGCACCAGTTACGCGACCGTTCGATTGCGTTCATGCAGAAACATCACGACATTTACGAATACTATAACCCTGTGACAGGGGAACGCCCGCCAAAGTCCGCGCCAATTTTTGGCTGGACATCCGCCGTTTACATCGACTTGGCGATTCAACACGCGCGTGAATTGGCGCTGGTCAATAACGAACGTTAGTCCAGTTTCATCGCGTTAGCCAAAAAAGAGGATCAGTGTTCTACATACAGTGATCCTCTTTTTTGTGGCACTCTCCCCCTGAAAATTGGGATGTTTACCAAGCTGAGAGGAACTTCTCTTTAGCTTGAGCGTTAAGTAGTTTAGATATTCATCATCTCTCTTTGGAGGATATTTATTATGAGTTTGACACCCCCACCTGCGCTAAGCTCACCTCCGTGGGATTCACGGACGAAGCGCTTTGTCATTTCGATTGTTCTTATCCTGTTTGCGTTTGCCTTTATGCGCGTGACCGATGTTCTGCCGTTGGTGGTCATCTCCGCGCTATTAACCTATTTGTTTTATCCGCTCACGAATAAGCTGGATGAAATTTTGCCGGGCGGGCGTGGTGTCGCCATCCTTGCGACTTTTGTCGTCTTATTCTTAGGCTTCATCCTTGTGATGCTCTTGATTGTGCCAATGCTGGTGGCGCAAATCAGCGATTTTGTCGCGCAAATCCCTGTTTTATATAACGACTTGATCGCGCAGATCAATCAGTTTTTGACACAGCCATTCGTCTTTAACGGCGAACCTGTGCTGGTGAACAACGAACCGCTGATTCTAGGCGAATACTTAGCGGGGGTGATCGGCTCAGAAAGTTTATCGCCCACTGATCTAGGTCAAAATCTCGACCTGCCGAATATCCTCCAGTCCACCTTCAATTCTTTATCTGGCCCTGCATTTAGCGTCGTCGGCGGGGTGGTACGCACGTTATTCAATCTGTTCTTGTTAATTACTTTAATGTTCTATTTGCTTCGAGATGGTCATAAGTTTTCGCAAACAGTCATCAACAACGCGCCTAAAGGCTATCAAGATGATTTTCGCCGTCTGTTCTATGAACTGGCCGAAATCTGGAACGCTTATCTACGGGGTCAAGTCGTCTTAGGGTTATTCATCGGCATCTTGGTCTTCATCGCCGCGCTGATCTTAGGTGTACCGAACCCCGCCGTATTAGGGTTGATTTCAGGTCTGCTAGAATTTGTCCCCAATATCGGCCCGTTTTTAGCGCTCATTCCGGCGGCGCTGTTGGCGTTATTCTCACCATCTTCGACCATGCCCTTTTTAGAAGGGCCGACCTTTGCCTTCGTAGTGATCATCGTGTGGACGGCGATTCAACAGTTAGAATCGATCTATGTCGTCCCGCGCGTCTTGGGCGATAACCTGAACCTACATCCTGTGATCGTGATTTTAGGCGTGGTGGCAGGGGCAAACTTCGGCGGGGCGTTAGGCGTGATCTTGGCGGCTCCGGCGATTGCGACGATTCGCTTGCTCTTGCAGTACGTCTACGGCAAGCTGACCGATGAGACGACCATCGCCCCTGTGACGGACTTTGACAACCGACAACAGCAGAATATCCTTCAGGCTTTCTTGGGTATTTTTATGCGCAGTACGCCCAAACCTGTTGAAAAGCCGATCATCGTGGTCGAAGACCCACAAGAAGGGGTAACCGTGAATGTGGTAGAATCGCCATCATCAACCGCTTCTAATAAACGGAAGCGGAAGCGTTAAACCAAATCACAACAAAAGAAGATGAGAGAGGTTGAATCATGGCAAATGATGAATTAGGCGTACAAACGATTGCTGAGACGGAAAACTATCAAGTGTGGGTGTCGGACGAACCCGATGGCGAACGTGTCTTTCATTTAGAAGTCGGCGCGGTGACGTTACACTTCTTCCAAGAAGAATGGAAAGAACTGCTTGAATTGATCGGCGCTGTTCGTCGTTAACATGACGACTGTCGGCCCGCGTTTGGCGCGGTTGTTTGTTGAAGTGATGGTCAGGCATTTGCCACCCAGTGCATCTACGCTCACAGCGGTGGATGTGGGTGGCAATGCAACCGCTGCCATGACCGAATTAAGACCGGACGTAAACGCCGTCTATCAAGCGGTGGATGGGGACTGGACGTACCCCGACCACACGATAGACGCGGTCACCGCTTTGCACATCCTCAGTGACGCGGATTTAAAACAGGCGTTGCGCGTGTTGCGACCTGGGGGCAGGCTCATCATGATGGATGTGGAAGGCAACCCATCCGCGTCTTATGTTGAGCGGTTAGAAGGGCATGGATACACGCGCATCTTAGTGGAGCGGGCGCTCGACTGTCCCACTGAGATAGGGGTTTTAGTACGCGGTGAACAACCTCATATTTTTACCGAAACCCACGAACGCACTAAACAAGTCGCCCAGCGAGATGTCGGCACTAGCCAAACGTTGGAGGATTACCGAGGGCGGTTTGTGTATTTGATGGTGCATCAAACCCCACATAAACCCGTATGGGCACGCGCTAACGATGAACCGATCCGTTGGGATGCCATCGCGCTGAACAGCGAACCTCAACCCATTTTATTAGGATTTAGTAGTTTGCCCCGCGCCGTAGAATTTATGCAACCTGCGGTGTTAAAAGGCACTATCCGCGACGTGCATCGTCTTGGTAAGTTCACCAAAGCGATTGTGTCGCAGTTCCCGTATGCTGTACGCATCAACCCATCTTCGGAAATTCTGGACGGCCATTCGGTACAATGGGTAGAAATTGATCCTAACCTCGCCGAAGCGCCGGATGAATAAACACACCCATGCACTTGACTTCTGAATTATTGGCGTTTTTACAAACACCGAAAGCCCTTGCTGAACTTTCCTCTCTCACCGCTCATTCCATCCGTGATCAAGATATTCTGCCACGACTCACGCGGTTACGGCAGGAATTTTCACCCGTCGAAGCGGGGGCACTCTTAGAAACAGCGCAGTTACGTCAGCGCGCGGTGACGAAGTTTGGCGAAGATGCCCAGCGGATGTTCTTCATCCGCGAGGCCTTAGAGCAAGCCAGCGACGCAAAAATTAGATCATGGCGCGCGCGCGAAGCGGTTTCAATGGGAGTCAAATCCATTGTAGATGTGTGCAGCAGCATCGGCAGTGATGCGCTCGCCTTTGCCCAAGCCCATCTCGACGTGTTGGGCATTGATAAAGATACCGAACGGGTCGAAATTGCGAACCTGAACGCGTCAATGTTAGGACTTTCATCACAGGCGCGCTTTGTGACGGCAGATGCGACCGAAGACTGGAGCCAGCTTCTATCAACCCCGACGGATATGATTTTTTTCGACCCTGCGCGTAGGGTGAATGATCGCCGTGTGTATGATGTGGAGAAGTATCAACCGCCATATTCAACAATCCAAAAATGGACTCATGGTTCCCAATTTTTAAAACCAAATGGGGTAATCTTATCGAAAGTGTCGCCGGGGGTTGAGTTGGATCAATTACGCCCCTACGGTGGCCGTGTCGATTTCATCTCGGTAGAAGGCGATCTCAAAGAGGCTGATCATTGGGTGATGCCCCACGCCGAGCCATTCCGCACCCGCGCGATTTTGATCCAAGCGTCAGAGGTGCTGACATGGGAATCCCACGACGATTTAGAGGCGGTTGTGGATGCGCCACGTCAATGGGTTTGTGAACCTGACCCCGCGCTGATCCGCGCTGGGCTGGTGAGGGATGTTGCCCGTCATTGGAATGGGGCACAGATGGATGATATGATTGCATACATCACAACCGATGTAAAACCACGCTCCAATTGGGTGCGTTCATGGCCGATCTTGGATTGGATGCCTTTTCAGGTCAAGCGTCTGCGCGCTTACTTACGCGAGCATGATATTGGGGAGGTGGTGATTAAAAAACGCGGGACAGCCGTCACCCCAGAAAGCCTATTACCCCAGTTGAAATTGAAGGGGAACCGAAGCGTAACGCTGTTTTTAACACGTTATAAAGATAAACAGATTTTTATCATTTGTGGAATGGAAGAGAAATAGAGGCTTTTTGAGGCTGTTCTTGACAAAACAGCGGAACGAGTGACGCGCTCGTTCGAATGACATTGATCTACAATGATGTGCGATGTGTGAGCTGGTTTCAGTGTGCGATGATGGCGTCGATGTTAGGTTAGCTACAGAGTGCGATGAGCTGCGATTTGGGTGCGATGACGGCGAACATTGATGTAGCTGCGAAGTAAACTACGATGTGGCTACAGTGTTGGAGTCGTCACCCGTTCCGCTGTTTTGTCAAGGTGCTTGCTTGCGTATTACATAAATAAATTTACAACGGATTTCTACTAAAGGGAAGTGATTCCCACTATTTTTCATAAATAATTTGACTGTCTGAAATCATCTTTATAAAAATGAAGGAGTTGTGAAAGTGCTGAGTACATATCGTAATGAACCCATGACCGATTTTTCCCTTGAAAGTGAGCGTACTGCGTTTGAACAGGCGTTAGCTTTGGTGAAATCCGAAATTGGACGTACCTACCCGCTGGTGATTGGTGGCGAACACATCACATTAGACAAGACGTTTGCAAGCATCAATCCTGCGCGTCCTAATGAAGTTCTCGCCCACTTTGCGGAAGGTAATGCCGACCACGCCAACCAAGCCATTGACGTTGCCACTGCCGCCTTTGAAGATTGGCGCAAGACATCGGTTGATGAACGTGCGCAGATCATCCTGAACATTTCGGCAGAAATGCGCCGTCGCAAGCACGAATTCAGCGCGGTGATGGTGTTGGAAGTCGGCAAAAGCTGGGCAGAAGCCGACGCGGATACCGCCGAAGCTATTGACTTCCTTGAATATTATGCGCGTCAAGTCCTGCGCATCACCGACAGCAGCGATCAACTAGCCGAATGGGAAGGCGAAAACAATAACCTGTATTACATCCCGCTCGGCGTCGGCGCGGTTATCCCGCCGTGGAACTTTGCCTGCGCTATCCCAACGGGCATGTTGGCATCAGCCATTGTCACGGGCAATACCGTCGTCTTTAAGCCTGCCGAACAAAGTATGTGGGTGGCTTGGAAAGTGGCCGAGTTATTCTGGTCGCAGGGCGTTCCGGGGGGTGTCCTCAACTTTGTGACAGGGCCGGGTGAAGTTGTTGGCGCACGGATGGTTTCGCACCCCAAGACCCGTTTTGTGTCTTTCACGGGGTCGCGTGCTGTAGGCGTGAAAATCTATGAAGAAATGGCGAAAGTTCACCCCAGTCAAATTTGGTTGAAGCGCGCCATCTTGGAAATGGGTGGGAAAGATGCTGTTGTCGTAGATGAAACGGCTGATCTTACTTCCGCTGCGCAAGGGATTGTTGCTGGCGCGTTTGGCTTCCAAGGACAAAAATGTTCGGCGGGTTCACGCGCCATCATCGTCGGGGATGTGTATGATCGCGTTGTGAATCAAGTCGTGGAACTGGCGAGCACATTGAGTGTTGGTGCGACCGATAACGGGCCTGAAACCTTTATGGGGCCGGTGATCGACCAAGAAGCCTTCAGCAAGATCATGGGCTATATCGAATTAGGCACTCAAGAAGGGGATTTGCTCTTGGGTGGACAGCCCATTGAAACCCCAGAAGGGGGCTATTTCATCCCACCGACGATCTTTGGGAACGTCAAAGAAGATGCGCGGATTGCCCAAGAAGAAATCTTCGGCCCCGTATTGTCGATCATCAAAGCGAAAGATTTTGACGATGCCCTGCGTATTGCTAACAATACCGAATACGGTTTGACGGGCGCGGTCTATACCAACAGCCAAGAACGTCTCGAAATCGCCAAACGGGATTATCACGTCGGGAACTTATACCTGAACCGCAAATGTACAGGGGCGATGGTGGGCGTACATCCCTTTGGCGGGTTCAACATGAGCGGTACTGATAGCAAGGGTGGCGGGCCAGACTATCTGTTGTTGTTCACCCAAGCCAAGAGCATCGCTGAAAAAATCTAGTCGAAAAGATCATATTGAGTCTGATGGGATGCGTCATGATCCCATCAGACGATGACCCCTTACTTAATCCTGCGGAAATTTTTTGTTCATGCCAGTACGTGATGATGCTTTCTCATAGACAACAAAGTAGTAAACCGTTGTTACAATTGCTATAATCTCCGCAATTCGTTTCCCCAATCTATCTTCTAAAAAGGGTGACCATTCATGATGGAAAGTTCGGATCGTCCGGGGCGCCACGAGGTTTTAACGTGGTCAGATGTAGATCAATTGATCGATGTCCTTGTTCCGCAAATTCGCGGGGTGGGTTCTTTCAATGGAATGGTGATGATTACACGAGGTGGGGTGATCCCGGGCGGAATGCTCGCAGAAGCGCTTCAAATCGAACACTTGCTCACCGCTGCGGTTGACTTTCCGGCGACCAATCAAATCGGGAATGCGTTGATGGCTTGGCCTCAATTTCTCCAATTCCCAGACCTGCAACTGGTTTCAGACCGCCGTATTCTCATTGTCGATGATGTGTGGGGTAGTGGCCGAACGAGTATTGCTGTGCGTGAACGCTTATCCTCTGCTAATGCAGAAGCTTTTACAACTGTATTACACTTTAATCCTTACCGATCATTGTTTAAGAAAGAAAAACCTGATTTTTATGGCGCGGCGACAGATACCTACGTCATCTATCCATGGGAAATTGACCGTGGGTTACGACGCTTTGGCAATATCGTGCCGGACGCGAATTAAGAATTAGAGTTGTCATAGATTTCTCATCTGTTAAGTATTTCCCTGTTATAATCATTGTAGTTTCGTAACAATGGTAATTCTTTGTATTACATCGGCGAGATGCTGTATGGACGATTTTGTGAGAATTTGATGGCTCACATCATCTAAAACCATAGATAATCTCGGTAGAAGTTTCCATGACGCTATGTCACAGATTTTTCACCCTTTCGTAAGGTAGGTTTAGTCTATGGATATGCCAGTAACAAACGGCAATAATGGGGAATCTGGTGAAGATTTCCGTTCGCTTTTAGAAGAATCTTTTGCGCTTTATAACCCACCACGCAAAGGGGAAATTCGCAAGGCGACAATTTTACAAATCTCTGAACGCGAAGTCATTGTCGATATGGGCGTGAAACGGGACGGTATCGTACCTTCCCAAGACTTAGAACGCCTTGATCACCGTGTGCGGGATGAATTAAAGGTTGGGGCAGAAGTCCATGTCTATGTCATCAACCCACGCGACCAAGATGAAAACTTGATCGTTTCCATCAACATGGGCTTACAACAACAAGACTGGGAACGCGCCCGCCAGTTGTTAAGCGGGGATGAAGTGGTTGAAGTGACGGTGAAAGGTCACAACCGCGGCGGTATCCTCGTCAATTGGCGCCGTTTGGAAGGGTTCATCCCCAGCTCTCACCTTGTTTCTTTAGGGGCAGGGGCGAGCCGTGAAGCATGGGATGCTTTGTTAGGCCAAGAAATTGGCGTGAAGGTGATCGAAGTTGATCAAACCCGCCGTCGCTTGATTTTCTCTGAACGTGAAGCCCAACGCGAATGGCGTGCACAACAAAAAGCCCGTCTGCTTTCTGAACTCAAGGAAGGCGACCGCGTGATGGGGACTGTCACCGGTCTGCGTGACTTTGGTGCCTTTGTCAACCTCGGCGGTGCAGATGGCTTGATCCACGTCAGTGAATTGGCGTGGCATCGTGTTGATCATCCTCGTGATGTGTTGAAAGTCGGTGAAGAAATTGAGGTCTATATCCTCAGCCTTGACCGCGAAACCAACCGTATTGCGTTAAGCCGTAAGCGTCTGTTGTCTGACCCGTGGGAAAGCGCGGCAGAACGCTATCATGAAGGCCAGTTGGTGGAAGGCACTGTCACCAATGTGGTGGACTTCGGCGCATTCGTCGCCTTAGATGATGGCTTAGAAGGCTTGTTGCACCTTTCTGAAATGGGTGATGGTTCACTCAAAGAACCGCACAGCTATGTCAAGAAGGGCGACCGCCTGAGCTTGCGCATCAGCCACCTTGAGCCTGAAAAACGTCGTGTCGGTTTTACCCAACGTTGGGGCACTGATGCCGAAGCTGCTCAAGCATTAGCAGCAGCCAACGCGGCTGAAGAAGCGAAGAAAGAAGCCAAAGAGGCGAGAGAAGCAAAAGAAGAACCGCCCGCTTCAGAAGAAGCCCCTGCGGAAACTCCTAGCGACGACGCACCCGCTGAAGAATAAGTTTAGTCACACAACAAAAACGGAGCATTGCGCTCCGTTTTTGATTTCAATCGCTCAATAGGTGTGCTTCGGAAACAGCAGTTTGTATGATTTGTTTCGGTGCAAATGAGCGACATTGTATAAACTCACGTATGTTTACGCATGGTCATCTATGTCCCTATTCTGAATGGTGAAACCGCGTTAGAATCTCGTTTTATTCCCCAATAAGTTGATAAGGATGTGATCTTTTATGACGACCCCGAATGATTTCTTGTTTCGCGGAGATTTGGCAGAGATAGACCCCGACGTTGCCGAACTCATCCGCCATGAAACCGCGCGGCAAGAGCGCACCTTAATTATGATTGCCTCTGAAAGCACTGTGCCAGAAGCAGTGCGTGAAGCCCTTTCGTCGTCTTTCCATAACATCTATGCGGAAGGTTACCCGCTGGATGAAACACGGAAGATGACCCAACAAGAAATTCTGGATTATAATGCGCGTCTGCCTGAATATCGTCGTTTAAGTGACAAGCGCTATTACAAAGGCACAGAATACGCCGATGTGATTGAATCATTGGCGCGTCGTCGTGCGGCTGAATTATTTGCGACCCCGAAATATAGCGCGGACAAGTTATTTGTGAATGTGCAGCCGCTTTCCGGCGCCCCTGCCAACAGCGCCGTGTTCACAGGGTTGATCAACCTTGGCGACACCATCATGGGGATGGACTTGCTTCAAGGCGGTCACTTAACCCATGGAAGCCCCGTCGCTAGAAGTGGGAAGTTCTACAAAGCCGTTTCGTATGGCGTTGACCCCGAAACTGAACGCCTAGACTATGAACAAATTCGCGCTTTGGCGTTGGAACATCGTCCCCGTTTGATCGTTGCGGGTTTCACCAGCTATCCGTTTGCACCTGACTGGGTATCCTTCAAACAAATTGCCGATGAAGTCGGCGCTTATTTGATGGCCGATATCGCTCACGTGGCGGGCTTGGTCATCGCTGGGGATTATCCGTCGCCCGTCGGCATCGCAGATGTGGTGACCTTCACCACGCACAAGACCTTAGCAGGCCCACGCGGGGCAATCATCATCACCCACCGTGCGGATGTCGCTGGCAAAGTGGATCGCGCGGTATTCCCCGGCGAACAAGGGGGCCCGCACGTGCATGCCATCGCCGCCTTAGCCGTCTCTTTGCGCTTGGCTGCCACTGATCAATTTAAAGAATTACAACACCAAACGGTGAAGAACGCCGTTCGTTTAGCCGAGAAATTCCAAGAACGCGGTATCCCCGTTGCTTATGGTGGAACGAACTCACACATGCTGTTGATCGATTGCAAGCGCGTCGTTGGTGCGGATGGCACGCCCTTAAGCGGTGATATTGCCGCGCGCATCCTCGACCTTGCGGGTTTGGTGGCGAACCGTAACACCGTCCCGGGTGACCCTAGCGCGTTACGCGCTTCGGGTATTCGTTTAGGCACGCCTTGGATCACCCAACGCGGTTTCAAAGAAGCCGAAATTGATGAACTGGGCGACTTGATCGCAGACTTATTAAAAGCCTGTGTCCCCTTCAGCTACATGGGTAAGAAACGCGCTGAACCCCGCGCCAAAGTCGATTTTGAGGTGCTGATGCGCGTCAAGAACGGCATTAAAGCGCTGGCGGATCGTGTTGGCATCGACACCGAAGCGGGCGAAGAATCATATCCCCACTTCTATTACTTGGATGAAAATGCGTCTGGTGGATGGCAAACCCTATCAGTGCGTGACATCGGCCATGCTTCCCCTGTCGATTTTCTCGATGCCGTTCTGACGAATAACGTGCGCGCTCTCAACGTGGGCGAAGCCGCCCCAACCCGTATCTTGGATGCCAATGGCGCAGTCATGGCGCGCGGGGTAGTCGAACTCAAAGAAACGGGCGATTACGATTTGCACGTTGAAAACTCTGAACGTGTCGCCATGTGGTTACGTGCCCTGTCGGATGGCTTTGTCATCTTCGATTATGCTGACCCGTTAGCGAAAGTCCCCGGCCCTGTCGATGTGCAGGTGATCGGCAGCGTTGACCCCGCACAGCTCACGGCAGATTGGCAGTCTGACGATGCCGCCTATACCGAAAAAGCGTATGTCGCAGGTGCAACAGGCGAACAATATGCGGGTGCTTCGGGTGAGCCTCTGCCTGAATTTGTCTGGACTGAACCCGAAGGCGCAGAACTCAAGACGACGCCACTGCATCCGCTGCACTTGAAGTTAGGCGCAAAGATGGCGCCGTTTGCAGGCTATGACATGCCGTTATGGTACAGCTCTGTCAGCGACGAACATCAGGTTGTACGCACGACAGCGGGCATCTTCGATGTGACCCACATGGGCGTATTTGATGTTCAAGGTGAAGCGGGCGCGGCCTTCCTCAATTTGGTGACGACCAACGACGTTTCCGCTTTGGAAATTGGAAATTCACATTACACCTATTTCTTAGATACTGCGGGCGTTCCCATCGACGACTTGATGATTTATCGCCTTGCCGAAAAACATTATTTGGTGGTTGTGAATGCGTCGAATAATGATAAGAACTGGGCTTGGCTGAATGCGGTTAAAGACGGACAAGTGCAGATCGACCCCTTACAACCTGCGCGCCGTTTCTTAAATGGCGACCAAGTGATTTTGCGCGACTTACGCGCTGAATCGTCGGGCGGGGATCGCCGTGTTGACCTTGCGTTACAAGGGCCAAACAGCAAGAACATCCTCTTGAGCTTGGCGAGTAGTGATGCTGACCGTACTAAGATCAGCGGGTTATTGTGGGCAGGGGTTACTCGTGTCAACCTTGCGGGTTATGATGTGATCATCTCGCGGACGGGTTATACAGGCGAACGGATCGCTTATGAAATTTTCGTCCATCCCGACCAAGCAGCCGATTTATTCCAAACCTTGATCGAAACGGGCGCTGTACCTACAGGGTTAGCCGCGCGTGACAGCTTGCGAACCGAAGCGGGTTTACCCCTTTACGGTCATGAGATTGCGGGTGACCTCAACTTGAACCCTGCGGATGCGGGCTTTGGCAATTACGTGAAGTTGTGGAAACCCTTCTTTGTAGGGAAACGCGCCTTCATCGAACGCGAAGCAAAACGTGATGCTGAAGTGGTTCGTTTCCGCTTGGAAAGTAAGGGCGCGCGTCCACCGCATCAAGGTGACCCAATTGTTGACCGTCGTGGTCGCGTGGTCGGGGTAGTGACCAGTTGCGCGATGGACAGCGAAGGGTATCAATTAGGACAAGCCTACATCAAAGAGACGACTAGCGAAGTCGGTACTGAGCTGGCGGTGTTCTGCGGAAGCGCCCGCGCTAAAGCAGATAAAGCGCTCAATGTCGTCGGCTTGGGGGATAAACTCACCATTCCCGAACCCATTGTCATTTTGACCCGCTTCCCCAAGAAAACTACGTAATAAACGCCAAAAGGCCTTCTCGTTTTGGAGAAGGCCTTTATCTCCATTATAGAGAGTGAAGCTCATCGGCTTTATTCATCTCAATAGATAGACGCATGGAAGCATGAGCGCAGACGAGCTAAGTTTCACTCGGTAGGAATAGCGCCGTTTTCATCCCAAAAAGATTTGGCTCATGTATAAACTGATCTCTCTTTAATCCGCTTCACGGCCTGGGACTTTGCCTTCTAAATTTTCGGCAATTTCTCTCATCAACGCTTTGAGCGCGTCGCGTAATGTTGGCGGTTGGATCACATAAAATGGGAATTCAACTTGAAGCAGAAACCGCGCCAACCAGTCGGCACTTTCTGAATAACAACGCATCAGGGTTTGGAATTCCGTCACTTTGATCAAGCCCATCGATGGGGGAATCACCGTCTTGGCCGTCTCAAGATCAGTTTCAAGCATCACTTCAAACTGGATCATGTCAGGAAGGGCAGACAGCACATGCAAAATATGCTCGGATGCGTTGAACCCTTCCGGTGCGGTGAAGGATTGTGAAGTCAATTGCACAGACTGGACGCGCTCCAATCGAAACAGGCGCAAATCTTCCCGTAAGTGACAATGAGCAGACAGATACCACGACACCCCGTGATGCACAATTCCATAAGGATCAATGGCGCGTTCGGTGACCTGTTCTTTTTTATCGCTGTATCGAATGATGACCTGCTGTTTTTGGTAGACGGCGGTGCTGAGCTTGAGCAATGTTTCTGTAGACAGCGCATCTGCCCCCGTAAAAAAGTTGTTTCCTTGCAGGGTCAAACTGTGCTGTAAGGCTTCGGTATAGAGTTGTAAGCTTTCAGGCAGGACGCGCTCAATTTTTGTGATGGCGCTGGTGACGGCTGTCGCCGATGGAATGGCTAAATTTTGCATGAGCATCAGACCGACCATCAAGGCGGTGATCTCGTCGTAATTGAACATCATCGGCGGAAGACGAAACCCAGCGCGTAACGTGTAACTGCCATAGCGCCCCCGTTCCCCTTCAATCGGAATACCCATATCCCGTAACTGCATGATGTAACGGCGCACACTGCGTTCTTCAACTTCTAATGCCTTTGCCAGCTCATGCCCGCTGAGTGTGCCGTGTGCTTGTAACAACTCAAGGATGGTGAGCAGTCGTGTTGTCGGATGATACATCAGAAACCCCCGTGAAAACGGATCAATCTCAACCCATTTTTATCATGCTTTTATATTAGGACAGAAATTAGCCTAATTTCATGCGATGATGATTTTAGGAAGATCAACGCACGCCTAATCATAAAAAGTGAGGATTCTGATGATTCAACGCCTAAACCCTAGTACCTTATTTCACAGCCCCGCCTTTACACAGGTGATTTCGATGCCAAACCCCAAGACATGGGTATACGTAGGGGGACAAAATGGGGTTACGATACAAGGGGAATTGGTGGGCGATTCGCTCGCTGCACAATCTGAACAAGGCTATCGAAATTTGATCAGCGCATTAGAGGCGGCGGGCGCTACTTTAAGTGATGTCGTCAAACTGACAATCTACTTGGTGGAAGGTCATGTTTTAGAAGAAGCCTTCGAAGCGGCCATGCGCATTGTGCCACCGAATACCCCACCGCCGACCATCACGTTTGTGTATGTGTCAGGGCTGTCTAACCCAGGCTGTTTGATCGAATTTGAAGCGGTGGCCGCACTGTTTTAGCATGAAAGGAATCATGATGACCAAACCCGTAGGGTTGACCAAAGATCAAGGCTGGCAGATTGGTGTGAGGCGAACCTTGCCTATCAAACCTGTTGAAGCGTGGATGTTATTAATGTCCCCGCAGGGCTTAAAGATTTGGCTCGGCACAGGGGTGACCGAATTTAAAAAAGGCGATGTCTATCAGACGAACGAAGGTACGACAGGTGATATTCGTAGTTTTGATGCAGGTCGCATGATTCGTTTACGCTGGCAACCCGCAGGTTGGGATTTTGAATCAACAGTTCAAGTGCGCGTCTTACCTGCAAAGCGAGGCACTACGCTCAGTTTTCATCATGAGCGCTTGCAGGACGCGGAACAACGCGAGAAAATGCGCACGCATTGGCTCAACATGATCAATCAATTGGATGCGCTTGCACAGGCGCAGGTAGGGGAATAAATCTATTTTTGCATACCCGCTCGGTTGCGCGCCACAATTTCCACAATTTGTGAGTATTTGGCGAATAACACCACCGTGTCCCCGGCTTGGACGATGATATCGCCCGAGGGGTGAATATCGACATCGCCCTGTGCTTCGTGTAACACGATGTCCATCACGTTGCTGGTTTGGAGATGCTCAATCGTTTGCCCCTCCATGAACGACCCTTTTTCAACTTGAAGACGAATCATGCTGTATTCAACGCCGTGAACGGTCAACGTTTGGGTGATCTCGATGCCAACAGCCGCCCCTGCAAATGATGGGGCGGCGAGGTCAGAAGCGCTGAGCACTGCCTGCACACCCATAAAATTGCGCAGTTGTTCGGCGAACTGTGTATCCCACATACGCACGATAATACGGATTCGTGGGTTCATATCCCGCGCGCGCATCGTCATTTCGATATTGAGCTGATCGTTTGATGTGCAGACGACCAACGCCGCCGCATGGCGCAAACCCGCGCTTTCTAATGCGGTAGGGGTACGCGCATCCGCCACGATCAACGGCACGTTATATTTGCCCAGTTCCGCTTCTGTTTCAGGGTCAGTTTGGATGTCTACCGCGACAATTTCAAAGCCCATCTCGGACAAGGTACGGATCACGCGCATGCCGACATGACCTGCGCCGGTCACAATGATATGATTACGATATGTTGAAGCCACTGCTTCCTCCCAAGCTCGACGTCTTTCCCCGCGATTAAAGAAAATCCGTCCAAAATCTAAGGCCCCGCGTCCCACAATATACACGCCGATCAATGGCAAGACGTACCAAAAAATGATCAGATACCATTCTTTGGGCAAAGGTTCTTCGGCGATTCCCTGAAGCGTCATGAGTTCGATCATCGCATACGGAATTTCGAGTAGGCTCATACGCTCACCACGTGCGATGTAATGCAGTTCACTATAAAGACCGCCCCCGCCAATGGTCGTGATGAACAAGGCGATGATCGGAATTCGAAATTCACGCCACAGGGCTAATGAATCTCGCCAGAGGACACGTAACGTGCGGATGAAATTGGAAAGACGACGTGATGCGCGAGGGGTGATGAGTTGTGGGTTAGACATACAACCTATAAATCATGATGAGCATTAATGGCAGATTGTAGCGCTCTCTGAAGTGTTTCCCCATGTTTCATCAAGAGAACCGCGATAAAAAGCAGAAGGGCATGCTTGCGCACGCCCTTTAAGTGAATTTGATTCGTGTTCAAACTACCAATCTTGTGTGGGAACCCATGTAGCTTCGCCTGTGGGGGATGGGCCAGGGGTCAGGGTGCGGGTTGGCGTGGCGCTCTGTGCAATCACCGTCGAGGTGGCCGACACATCCACCAATTCAGTGGAGATCACCACGTCGCCCAACCAACGGACGATCATCACCCAAGTACGGCCCGGACGCATCATCATCGGTTCGCCCGACGCATAGCGCAGTTGCAAAGCCGTTCCTAATTCACTGCCACATGGTGAGGTGACGGTTGAGCCTTCGGGGGTAGGGGTAGGGGTGACATCCGTCCAGCGACGATCACAATTGCGCGCCCAGTTCCCTTGATAATATTGTCCGTCGCGGAATAAATACGCACGTCCACCGCCCCACAAGTTGATCTGTTGGGACGCGGAACGGCTTTCTTCTTCAAACAGGTCAGGGCGTTCTTCGTGAACCACTTCAATCACGATCACGTTATCTGCCCACAATTGTTCACCATCTAGCGCGTCAGTGTGAGCAACGCCATCGGTGAAGCGTACCCAACGGTCTAATGTTTCGCTCCACTGCCAGCGTGCATTGGTTTGACCGTACCAGTTCACAAACAGATCATTGGCGGGAACGCCATTCGCGTCGGGGGTGACGTTAAAGGCAAAGCCCCGCGCGCGCCGACCTTCATTGATGCCTCGCGCGGTCGCACGGTTCCAAATCATTTGGGTGTCGGCGTAGAGGGTATGTTCAAATGCCAGCCCGTCACTGGGGAAACGGCAGATGCCCGCTTCAACGCAGTTATCCCCAACAGCGGGGGAAACAATCGCAACGGCCCAAGGTGCATTTAAGAAGAACCGTTGTACAGGAGCGCTCGCGCCTGAATAGGTGAAAAGGGCTTGGTACATTTCCACCAGTTGATAATCGACCAACCGACCACTGCGCACAGGCCCTACATGGCGCGGGACGTTGTTTCGGTAGATGGCGGCGAAACGGGTCACGCCCCCTTCCACTTCATATTCATACACAACGTCGGCTAAATTCACCCCGCTCTGTGGGCGAACCACCGGGGGATAGTTCGAGATTTTAATGATCAGGTTTCGACGTAAAAAAGCTTCTTCGCTAGGATAGGGCAAGCCTGTCAGCGGGCTAAACCCTTCAGGATATTGCACTGGGCCAATCAATGTTGGGGTGGGGGTGGGCGTGGGGGTTTCCGAAGGCGTGAGCGTAAATGTCGATGTCGGAGTGAATGTCGCAGTGGGTGTGAGCGTCGCTGTCGGTGTCACGGAAGGTGTTTCAGTGTCTGGAACGATAAAGGGTGTATTTGTGGCAAATGCTAGCGGGCGGGGGGTATTGGTGCCCGGTAATGTCGCAACTTGTAATTGTTCGTCTGGAAGGGTGCCTGCATGTACACTTGACCACATCAATACAGCGCCGAGGCAAACCGCCCCGCCAACCGTTATAAACCGGTTTAGTCTACGCATAATATTCCTTTACAGCACTTGGATTACCAAAAAAAAGACCTCTACAAAATCCGTTCCCATGTGCATGGGAACCGTTGCAGTATAGTCTCGCCAATATCCAATTTACAGGGGCTATTGATCGTATGGCGATAGCTTCTACAATCACAGTAGGGTAAACGTCAGGTAGAATATGGACGTTAAAGAATGGGGAATTTTTGATGAGTACTGGGCGTTTATTAATTTCTTATGCCCACCCAGATGACGAAAGTTTTGGGTTGGGTGGTTTGATCGGTAAATATGTTGAGCAAGGCGTGGACGTTTATTTGATTTGTGCCACCAATGGCGACGTGGGCACCATCAGCCCTGAATACATGAACGGCTATCAATCGGTTGCAGAGGTGCGTATTGCCGAACTTGAAAAAGCGGCGGAAATCCTCAACCTGAAGCAGGTGTTTCGGTTGGGCTATAAAGACAGTGGCATGATGGGCGCGGAAACGAATAAGGACCCTGCTTGTTTATGGGCCGCCCCCGTTGAGGCTGTCACCCGTCAAGTGGTGCAGGTGATTCGTGAGGTTCAGCCTCAAGTGATCATCACCTTTAATAAATATGGCGGTTATGGACACCCTGATCATATCGCCATTCAGCGGGCGACGACAGACGCTTTCACGTTGGCAGGACAAGCCGACTACGTGACCGATTCACCCCCTTACGCCCCTCAAAAATTGTATTATTCCAACATCCCAAAAAACCAACTGCGGATGCGGATTGCGATGCTTCGCTTACAAGGTCACGACCCGCGTCGTATGGGGCGCAATAAAGATATGGATATGCAAGCGATTGTCGATCATGCAGAGCCTTCACACGCGCGGGTGGACGTGCGAAATTATTTTGAATTGTGGGATCAAGCCAGCAACTGCCACGCAAGCCAACTGAACGGGCGCTCTGGCGGTATGCCTCTCTGGTTGCGCAAAACCTTCTTTCCAACCCAGTCATTCACGCGCGTTTTTCCCGCGCCTAAAATCAACAAGGTGGATGAAGTGGATTTGTTCGCCAATGTGAAGCTCGACGCGCAAGTATGACCGCTTCAACGGCACGACATCCCGAGCAGATAGATCGCTTGTTAGATGCAATCGATTTATTAAAAGCGGAACAACGCGAAGATGCACGCGCCTTACTGCGTGGGTTGATTCAAGAAGATAGCGACTTTGAAGACGCGTGGTTGTGGATGAGCGTTGCCGTTGATTCTTTAGACGAGTCGATGGTGTGTTTGGATAATGTCCTGCGCATCAACCCTAAAAATCCCGAAGCGGTGCATGCTTATTCGCGAATTCGCGCGCCCGACATCCTGCAAACCCGCCGACGCTTCCAGATCAAGTTTTGGCGGGATATCCTCGTCAGCGTGATGTGGTTGTTGATCGTGGGATCGTTGTGCAGTTCGGTGATGAATATCTTCACCGCCTACTATTGATTTAAGGCAGGGTTTGGGCGAGTAGTGAGGCGTAATGTCGATCCACAATGGCTTGACCTTCTGGACTTTGCACCCATGCGAAGAAGGTGCGGTATTCAGGCTCAGACGGTTCGACCATACCGAGAAAATACACAAAAGAGCGTAACGGATAACTGTTATTGGCCAATGAGTCGTGAGTGAACTCGACCCCTTCAATGGCGACAGGTTTAACCCCCGCGCCTAAATAGCCCAATGAAAGATAGCCAACCGCGTTTTGATTTTGGGCGACGGATTCAAACATGGACTGGCTCGACGGCGCGATGAGCGCGTTTAAGGTCGTTCGCCTATTCCCCATCACCCACAGGTCAAATTCGGCGCGTAACCCTGACCCATCCTCACGACTGATGATCTGAATCGGCGCGTCATGCCCGCCGACTTCGCTCCAATTCACCAGTTCCCCTTCGTACATCAACCGAAGTTGTTCGAGCGTCAAATTGGTGATGGGGTTTTCTGGGTGCACAATGATCCCCGCGCCATCAATGCCAACGGGGGCCGCCCAATAATCCGGCACTTGTACAGGGGGTAGGTGATTGGTGAGCATGTACAACACTTCACCCGTCAACAGGCGTTCAAATAACGAACGATAATTCCCAAATTGAATTTCAAAGCGGGCGGCTGGGTTCACTTGTTGATAGGCGAGGGTCAGCTCTGTGAGCAGGGGCGCAACGGATGTTGTTGCGAAAATACGCATCGGGATAATTTGTAAGGTCGGGGTAGACGCAGGTTGTAAGATCGGGCTGCCACATCCCACTAAGGTTAACCCAAGCATCAATAGAGAGTTGCTCGCCCCACGTATTAAAAACCGTACCTGATTTTTAATACGTGAGATAAAACTCTGCTTTTGCACCTGACAGGTGCAGGAAGTTTTACATTGACAGCTACTCTGCTGTGAGAGCCATTGGGTGAGTAAACTCAAGGGGAGACTTTCCTCAGGTGAGTTGTAAATATCGCCGCAAAAAGTCTTGCGTGTATCGATCCAGTTCATCTGCAAAAATCGCGGCTCGCATCGCCTCTACATGTTGAATCAAGAATTTGATGTTATGTATGCTCAATAAATAATGTGCGAGTAGTTCTTTTGCCTTCACCAAATGCCGTAAGTATGCCCGCGAAAAATTTTGGCAACAATAACAGGTACAGGTGTCATCAATCGGGCGTTCATCGCGGGTATGAACCGCATTTCCCATATTCATTGTACCTGTAAAGGTAAACACTGTACCATGACGTGCGATGCGCGTGGGCAGGACACAATCGAAAATATCGATTCCGCGGGTGATAGCATGCGCGAGATCGTCGGGCGCACCTACGCCCATCAAATAGCGAGGCTTTGATTCTGGTAACATCGGCACGCAGAAATCCAGCGTTTGGTACATTTCTGGTTTGCTTTCGCCCACCGCTAACCCGCCTACAGCATATCCAACAAAATCGAGCGAGCGTAGGAACTCGCTGGACTGACCGCGCATATCTTCAAAAATACCGCCTTGTTGAATCCCAAAGAGGGCTTGACGCGAATCGTCAGGGTGGGCGATGCGACAACGTTCCGCCCAATCGCTGGTGCGTTTGACGGCCTGTTCCACGATCTTACGATCTGTAGGGTGCGGGCATTGGTCGAAGCACATGATAATATCTGCACCCAGATTTTCTTGAATTTCCATCGACCGTTCAGGCGTAAAACGATGGCGACTACCATCAATATGACTTTGGAAAGTAACCCCTTCGTCATCAATTTTGTTAATCTTAGATAGACTAAATACCTGAAAACCACCAGAATCCGTTAATATTGGGCCAGGCCAACGCATAAACTCGTGTAACCCACCGAGATCACGCACGAGTTCGGAGCCGGGTCGCAGGTGAAGATGGTATGTGTTAGAAAGGACGAGGGATGCCCCAACTTCTTTTAGGTCGCGGGGGGGCACGGCTTTGACCGTCGCCGCAGTACCTACCGGTGCAAATACCGGAGTTGGAATATCACCATGCGGGGTGTGAAAAACCCCTGCACGCGCAGAACCTTGCGTTTTTAGTAGCTCAAAATAAAATGACATAAGTTTCTCTCTTGAGATGTTCGCATTATACAGGAGAATTTGGCGAAGTTAATTGCCTTCCCTGTCGTCAGAGTGTTACTGGGAAAAAATATGATCAGCTTGTATGACTTGCTAGATGCTTCACAGGGACAGTTATTTGGTGAACCCGGTCCCCATTTGTTTGCTGATTTTTGTGTTGACGTGAATCAAGTGCCTCCAAATAGTCTTTTTGTCGCTTTGAAAACCGACCAAAGCGACGGCTACCATGCGATGGAAGCGGCCGTTGACGCAGGCGCAACGGGGTTATTGTGTTCACGCCCGCCCGACTTTGATACCGACGGGCTGAGCGTCATCCTTGTGAAAGACCCCCTCAAAGCGCTGATGGAATGGTCCCATTTCATCCTCGGCAAGTTGGGGACGCAAGTCATCGCTGTGACAGGGACTACTGGCAAGGCGATTGCGGTGGAAGCGATCAGCCTTGTGCTTTCGACGCAGTACAAAGTTGTAAAACCCCTTCATTATGATACTGGACGTTTATCCGTTCCGATGACGCTTGCGCGTTTGACGCCCGAAGACCAATTTGTTGTGATTGGTCTGGACATTGATACGTCGGGCGAAATGGCGCAGATGGTACAAGCCCTGCGTCCGCGTGTCGGTGTGGTGACGTTCATCAGTGAATTCATCGGCGTGCGCTTCAACGAAATTGATGAATACATTGCCGAAATCGGCTTATTGCTCGATTATCTTTCCCCGGACGATTTGGCCGTTTTGAATAATGACGATGATCATTCGCGCTCATTGTTGCATCGCAGTCGTTCCCTCGTCAAGACGGTGGGCATCGAAAATTTTGGAGCGGATGTTATCGCCTTTAATTTGATCCAAGGGTTGAACCGCACAGGCTTTGACCTGCGGATGAACGAACAGCGCTACTTAGGGCGGTGGATGCCATTATCGGGTCAACATTTACTTTATAGCGCTCTGAACGCTATTTTGGTAGGCGATTTTTTGGACGTACCTGTCGAAAATGCGTTGAAAGCCTTGACCGAATTACAATCCCCCCCGGGACAAATGCGCCTTTTCAACGGGCGTAACGGCGCGTTGATCGTCGATGATACGTATAAAGCCAACCCTGAATCTACACTACAAGCGCTCGACTGGTTGGAATCTGTCCGCGAACCTGAACAGCGCGTTACGTTAGTTTTAGGCGATATGGACGCGCTCGGCTCAGCGATGCTACGCGGTCATCGGATGATCGGCCAACGGGCATCCGATGTGGCTGACCGTTTGGTGACGCAGGGGGCAACGGCGGCCTTAGCCGGACGTGCCGCGCTCGATCAAGGCATGATGTCTAACCAAGTTGCGATTTCGTATAGTCTTGAAGATACACTGGCTTATTTCACCGCGCCCAATGCGCTGATGGAAAACGATCTTATTCTGGTCAAAGGCGGGGTACAGTCGCACATGGAAAGTGTGGTACGGGCTTTGTTAGCAGACCCCGAAGACACACAGCATCTTGTTCGGAAATATCATCTCCAGTCCCCGCAGTCTTTCCGCCCGAACCGCGCCAGTTGGGTTTCAGTCGATATTGATGCACTTTCAAAAAATGTCCGTGCGATCAAACAGCATATTGGCACCCATGTCACGTTGTTCGCTGTCCTCAAAGCTGATGCCTATGGGCATGGGGCGGTCAATACGGCGCGGGTGGCGTTGGCAAACGGGGCGGATCATCTGGCGGTTGCGTCTGTCAACGAAGCGATGGTGTTACGCGAAGCAGGGATTACCGCGCCCATTTTGGTGATGGGCTATACATCCCCCGAGCAAATTCGACTGGTGGTACAGCATAACCTGACGATCACGCTGTACGATTTAGACCTGACGCGCGTCTTTAACCACATGGCGCAAGAAATGCACGGACAGATTCGCGCGCACGTCAAAATTGATTCGGGCATGGGGCGCATGGGCGTGTTGCCCGCGCAAGTGATTCCGTTCTTTCGCCAACTCAGCACCTATAAAGCCATTGAGATCGAAGGCGTGTACACCCACTTTTCCAGCGCCGACGATGATCCCGAATATACCGCGTACCAAGCACAGGTTTTCCAAGAGACGTTGATTCCGTTACAGGCCGCAGGCTATCAATTTAAATTTATCCATGCGGCAAATTCAGCCGCGACGTTGGCCTTTCCCGAATATCACTTCAATGCGGTGCGGGTGGGCATCGCGCTGTATGGATTATCCCCCTCTGAGAAGGTACAGGTTTTCCCAGAGATGCAGCCTGTGCTGTCTTGGAAAACCCAGATCGCCCAAGTGAAAATCTTGCCCGACAATCATCCAATTGGCTATGGCAACACCTACCTCACCAGTGGGGTAGAGAAGGTCGCATTAATCCCCGTTGGCTATGCGGATGGCATGCGTCGCGCCCCGAACGCTTGGAATCAGGTGTTGCTTCATGGCAAATATGCGCCCATCGTCGGACGTATTAGCATGGAAAAAACCATGATCAACATCTCGCATATTCCTGATGTGAACGTGGGCGACGAGGTGATTTTGTTAGGACGGCAGGGTGATTTAGAAATATCGGCGGACGACATCGCCCGCCGATGGGGAACGATCAATTACGAAGTGGTCTGTTCTATCTTGCCACGCATCCCACGTTAAGGAGCAGACGTGGTGAGAATGCCTTCTAAATACGCGACGATGCTTTCAACGTCCGAGTTATAGCTGATGGTCGCGACCAAGTTGCCCATAGGGTCAATCACATAGGTTGATGTGGTGTGATCGACGGTGTAACGATTATTGGCGTCGCGCTCGTCGGTGTTCAGCGTATAGCTGAGGTGATACTCGTTGGCGATGGGTTCCAACACACCATCATTGCCTTGTAGTCCAATGAATGACGGGTCAAAACGTGCGAGATATTCCGCGAGAACTTGAGGGGTATCACGCTCACCATCGACGCTGATGAAGACGTAATACAGATCGTCGCCAAGGTCGCCTAAATTCCCCTTGATCTGCGTGAATTCCCCTAACGTGAGGGGGCAAAAATCAGGACAGTTAGAGTAGCCGAAAAAGACCAGCGCATGTTTGCCCTGTAAATCGTTCAAACTGAGGTCATTACCAGTGCTTGCGGGCAGGGTGAAATTGGTGAGCGCGACGGGCGTTTCTTCCACTGCGATGATGCCTTCACCTGCGCGTAAATTCCCTGAATCATCCTGTGTGAGACTGGGTTCCGGCAGTTGAGACCGCAGTGCCATCACCAGCGCAATCGCTAATACAAGGACCCCAATCAACACAAAGCCGACCAACAGCGGTAATGAGGACGCTTTGTTTTCTTGGACAGGGGGTGGTGTTTCTTTTGTCATTCAATCATCTCTTTGAATATGAAGCATCCATCTTTTTTGCTGATGCTCATCATCTTTATTTGTGAAAATTTTAGCAGGTTCAGGAAAAATGTCACATAGTTTATAACGCAGATGGTTAAGTGATTGATTAATGTCTTGACTTGGTTATACTTTGAAAAATTTTATCCCTTCGCTACACGCGCTGTTGGGAGTCAAACACCATGCGACAATTTCATGTGTTAGATCAAATTCAGATTGTACAAGAAACCGGTATTGTGAGCTTTTCATCGGGAACAACGCGCGACATCCAGTTATGGCTTCGCCGTGAAGGAACGTATATCGTGGTTTCTGCGGTCTACGGCCCTATGGAAATGGCCTTACGGCTGAATTTACAAGAGGTTGTTCGAGGTATTCGTTTGACACAAGCGTTGGATGGCTTACAAACCACCCGCCAAGTTGGTAGTGCCCAATCGTATATTGGGTTTGGCTTACAAATGGATGGCGCTTTGTTACTTCGGCTCACGATTGTAGAAGATGCGCATGGGTTGTTCGCCATGAACTTTCAGCTATCCGCGTCGGTTGCTCAACAATTTACCGATTGGTTGAACCAGCAAGCGGGCTAAAATTTCACCTTGTAAGAATAAAAAATGGACACAATTTTGTGTCCATTTTGTGCATGCTGAGGTAAATCAACTTTTACGGGTAGAAACCGCGTGTTTCGACTGCGTCCGCAACGCGCTTGATGGCGAGTAACTGCGCAGCGGTGCGCATATCAACGCCAAATTCTTCAGCAGCAGCTTCGGTTGCGTAGTAGCTGCGCGTCATGGCGCGGTTCAGTTGACGGTAGACTTCTTCTTCATCCCAGAAGAACGCTTGCAAGTCTTGTACCCATTCAAAGTAAGAGACGACCACGCCACCCGCATTCGCCAGAATGTCAGGCACGACAGTCACGCCCTTATCATTGAGGATATCATCTGCTTCGGGGGTGGTTGGGCCGTTTGCACCTTCGACAATGAGCGAGGCTTGAATCTTGTTGGCGTTACGGTCATTGATTTGACCTTCCATCGCCGCAGGAATCAAGACATCACATGCGATGGTGAGCAGTTCTTCATTGGTGATCTTTTCGCCACCACGGAAGCCCGTGAGATCACCATGTTCAGCGACCCAAGCGCGCGCCGCCGGAACATCAATCCCGTTGGTGTTGTGATAACCGCCCGTAATATCACCGATGCCGACAACCTTATAACCCAGCGAATACGCGTGGTTAGCGGCAATTGACCCGACATTCCCAAAGCCTTGTACGCACACGCGGATATTTTCTGGGGAAGGGTTGCCTTTTTGTTTGAGCGCTTCCACCATACACGCGATCACACCGCGCCCTGTCGCTTCGTTACGTCCCTGTGAACCGCCGATGTTGATCGGCTTACCCGTCACAATGGCGGGGACGGAATAACCGACAGTCATGCTATAGGTGTCCATAATCCATGCCATCACTTGGGGGTTGGTCCCCATGTCAGGCGCGGGAATATCAGAATGAGGACTCATTAAGGGGATCAGCTCTGCGGCATATCGACGGGTTAAAGACTCAAGCTCATGTGGGCTGAGTGACTTAGGATCAACAATGACACCGCCTTTTGCGCCACCGTAAGGGATACCTGCTAACGCACACTTCCATGTCATCCACATGGCAAGCGCGCGAACCTCATCAAGGTTCACTGCTAAGGAAAAACGCAGACCCCCCTTGGAAGGGCCGAGGACGGTGTTATGATGCACACGGTAGCCCGTGAACATTTCCACTTTGCCGTTATCCCGCTTGACGGGGAAATTGACTGTAAATTCGCGCCGTGGGTAACGTAAAAACTCTGCCACCCCGTCGGGGATATTTAAATAACGAACCGCACGATCATATTGTTGTAATGCAATATGGAATGGGTTATCCGTATGCTCAACCTGAGCGTTGTAACCTACGACCATGAGTGAAACTATTCTCCTTGCCGCGAAATACGGCAAAATTTGGCAATAAGGGTAAAAATATAAGTGATTTAACATCAGTATATTGCAGATTACTGATTGATAATCCTAAATATACAGTGGATTTATGTATTTCGCATATATTTTTAACCATATGCTATGTGCAGTTTATATAGATATCATTTTTTTGGTTTCAAAATGAGAGAAAAATATCAAAAAAGACATGAGTTTGATTCATGTCTTTCTTAACTTTCAATTCATTTATAGAAGGCAAACGCTTAATGCGCAAGTTGTTTGAGGTAATGGCGTAGATAATTTCCGGTATAGCTTTTATCAATCGTGGCGATGTCTTCGGGCGTCCCTGTGGCGATTAACTCTCCGCCTCCATCCCCACCTTCTGGCCCAAGATCAATGATCCAGTCAGACACTTTGATGATGTCGAGATTATGCTCAATGACGAGGACGGTATTGCCACTATCCACCAATTGCTGTAACACGCCGATCAACCGTTTGACGTCTGCGGCATGTAAACCCGTGGAAGGTTCGTCCAAAATATACAAGGTCTTGCCGGTGGCTCGGCGCGAAAGCTCGCGACTCAGTTTGATGCGTTGGGCTTCGCCCCCGCTGAGCGTTGTCGCAGGCTGACCGATGCGAATATAGCCTAAGCCGACTTGATTCAACGTGACCAGCTTGGAATGGATCGCCGTGATATGGGTGAAAAATTCTAAGCCTTCAGACACGGTCATATCCAAAACTTCGGAAATATTCTTGCCTTTATACTTCACTTGCAGTGTTTCACGGTTATAACGCGCGCCATGACACACGTCGCAAGGGACGAAGACATCCGCTAAGAACTGCATCTCAATCTTCAGAACGCCTTGACCTTCACACTTTTCACAGCGCCCGCCTTTGACATTGAAGCTGTAACGTCCCGCGCTGTAACCGCGCACCTTGCTTTCAGGAAGTTCGGCATACAAGGAACGGATGGCATCAAACATCTTGGTGTAGGTCGCAGGGTTACTGCGGGGCGTGCGCCCAATCGGGCTTTGATCAATATTGATGATCTTGTCGATATTGTCTAAGCCTTCAACGCGGTCATGTTCGCCCGGGCGTTCACGCGCGCCATTCAACGTCTGTGCGATCTTCTTGTACAGGATGTCAATCATCAAGGTGGATTTGCCGCTGCCACTCACCCCTGTGACGCAAACCAACTTGCCGAGGGGGAACTCTACATCCAAATTATGCAGGTTATTTTCCCGCGCGCCGAACACCTGAATTGATTTTCCTGTGCCTTCACGCCGTTGTTCAGGCACTTCGATACTTAAGCGTCCAGAAAGGTACGCGCCCGTTAAACTGTCTTCGACTTCCATCACTTCTTCAGGTGTGCCCGCGGCGATGATTTGTCCGCCGTGTTCACCTGCGCCCGGGCCGAGGTCGATCAGATAATCTGCACTGCGCATGGTTTCTTCATCGTGTTCTACGACGAGAAGGGTATTGCCAAGATCACGAAGGCCGATCAAGGTCTGGATGAGTTTGCCGTTATCGCGCTGATGTAACCCAATCGATGGTTCATCCAGCACGTAGAGAACGCCGGTTAAGCGACTGCCGATTTGGGTCGCGAGGCGGATGCGCTGTGCTTCGCCCCCACTCAATGTGCCAGCGGCGCGGGCGAGATTGAGATAGTTCAAGCCGACATCGTTCAAGAAGATGACGCGCGCTTCGATCTCATTCAAAATTTGATGAGCAATCTGCTGATCACGCTCATTCAAGAGCGACTCTTTTTTACCTTTGCCTCGCAGGTCTTTCACCCATACATCCAACTGCTTGATGGGCATAGCAACGATTTTATTGATCGGTTTGTCGGCGATCGTCACGGCGAGGGCTTCAGGGCGCAGACGGTTTCCCTTGCATTTTACACAGGGCACCTGTGCCATGATCTCTTCGATCACTTCACGCATACCGTCGGATTGGGTTTCACGGTAACGACGTTCGAGGTTATTCACCACGCCTTCAAAACCAGAGGTGTAATTGCGTTCATAACCGCTGTTTGTCCGTAAGGTGACTTTGACTTTTTTACCGTTCAAGCCATAGAGCAGAATATCTTTTTGGGCTTTGGTCAAGTCTTTCCAAGGGACATCTAACGGGACTTCATATTGTTGTGCGACCGCGCGGATGACGTTGCCTGTCCAGCCGTCGCCGTCTTCGAGGTTCCACCCGTTAGCGCGGATTGCCCCTTGAAGCACGCTCAAATCCTCATTCGGGATGATCATGGTCGGGTCAACTTGGAGTTTGAACCCCAACCCCTGACATTCAGGGCAAGCGCCTTTCGGCGTGTTGAAGCTGAATGTGCGCGGTTCGATCTCTGGAATACTGCCATGCCCGTTGATGCAGGCGAGATGTTCACTAAAGAGGGTATCTGTAGGTGGGTCTTGCGAAAGGTTATTGATGATGACCAAACCTTCACCCATCTCCAACGCAGTTTCAACCGCTTCGTTCAAGCGGGTTTCGGCGTTGCGGGCATCTTCGCTATTTTTATCGGCAAAGTTACGGATGATGAGCCGATCAACGACCACTTCAATCGAATGTTGGCTGTAACGATCAAGGCTGATTTCTTCATCCAATGACGTGATTTCACCATCGACGCGCACACGCTCAAAACCCGCTTTGCGAATTTCCTCAAATACTTTTTCATGCTGACCTTTTTTGCCCCGAATCACGGGCGCAAGCACTTGGATGCGCACGCCCTCATCTTCCGAGAGGTGAGCGGCGAGCTGTTGCACTTCATCCACAATTTGCTGAGCGCTTTGCGCGATCACTTCTTCACCGCATACCGGACAATGAGGCACGCCAATACGCGAGTACAACAACCGTAGATAGTCGTAGATTTCGGTGACGGTGCCGACCGTAGACCGTGGATTGTTGCTCACGCCTTTTTGGTCGATAGAGACCGCAGGGCTTAAGCCTTCAATCTGGTCTACATCTGGCTTTTCGAGATTGCCGAGGAACTGACGAGCATACGCGCTCAAACTTTCAACGTAGCGACGTTGACCTTCTGCAAAAATGGTGTCAAATGCTAAAGATGATTTTCCCGAACCGGATAAACCTGTAATGACTACAAATTTATTACGGGGGATTTCAACATCAATATTTTTCAGGTTATGCTCGCGTGCACCACGCACGATGATTTTATCCTGACTCATTGCAGTTGTTCTGCTCTTTCATCTGTGATTGTGTGTACATTTGTTCGATAGAAATACCGATTATACGGCGTTTCACAGCGTCATACAACTCATAAATTATAAGTAAACGCATAGATTTTTATAAGTTTTCTGACCACCGCGAGGAATTAAAAATGCACCCGAGACTGAATCACCCCGAGTGCATTTTTTGTATTTTTAGAGGAGACGCTTAAAAGATTGACTACGCCTCAGCGGAATGATCCCATTCGGGGATTGGGCGACAGCACAAGACCAACTGCTTTGCCGCGCGCACTTCATCCACACGGCCTACAGGGGTGACATGGGGCGCTTCTTTTAACAGTTCGGGTTGTGTGTGTGCTTCTTCTGCAATCTTCAGCATCGCGTCGATGAAACTGTTCAATGTCTCGATGTCTTCGGTTTCCGTCGGCTCGATCAACAAAGCTTCGGGAACGATCAACGGGAAGTAATTGGTTGGCGGGTGGAAACCATAATCCATCAAACGTTTAGAAATATCCAACGCATGGACGCCTTCCGCTTCTTTCCAATGCCCTTCGAGGACAAATTCATGCCCACAATAACGATTGTAGGGGATGTGATACGCATCTTGCAGTTTGGCGCGGATGTAATTGGCGTTCAAAACCGCATAGTTGGAAACTTCACGCAGACCCCGTCCGCCATACGTGCTGATGTAAGCATAAGCACGTACGTGCATGCCGAAGTTGCCCCAGAAGGCTTTGAGTTGACCGATGCTCTTTTCAGGGGTCACCAAGTCATAGAAAGGCACATCATCTTCATCAATTTCGGTGATTTGGACAATCGGCCCCGGCAAATAGGGCAGTAACTTTTCATTGACAGCGACCGCGCCACAACCCGGCCCACCGCCCCCATGTGGGGTCGAGAAGGTTTTATGCAGGTTGTAGTGCATCACGTCAAAACCCAACTCAGCAGGTTTGACGATGCCCATCAGAGAGTTCATGTTCGCGCCATCCATATAAAGAAGGCCACCGCATCCATGAACCAACTCGACAATTTCGAGGATGTTACTATCGAACAAGCCTAACGTGCTGGGGACGGTGATCATCATGCCTGCAACGGTGTCGTCACAGAGCGCGCGCAGGGCTTCGATGTCCACATTCCCCTGATCGTTCGAGGGGATTTCAACCACTTCTAAGCCGACCATTGACGCGGTGGCGGGGTTTGTGCCGTGTGCGCTGTTGGGAACAAGAATCTTCGTGCGTTGGGTATCCCCGCGTTCTTGATGATATTTGTGAATCATCAAGATGCCTGCAAATTCCCCTTGCGCACCCGCAGCCGGAACGAGCGTCGCGCCTGCAAACCCTGCGATTTCGCTCAGCCATTCTTGCAGTTGATACATCAATGCCAACGCGCCTTGCGACCCTTCTGGGTCGGTCAGCGGGTGCAGTTGAGCGAACCCTGCAAGGCGGGCGACATCTTCATTGATCTTAGGGTTGTACTTCATCGTACAAGACCCTAACGGATAAAAACCCGAATCAATCGAATAGTTCTTCTTGCTCAAGGTGACAAAGTGACGCACAACTTGTAATTCACCCACTTCAGGCAAGTCGAGTTCAGAGCGCAAAAAGGCTTCTGGTAAAGCGGTTTCGGGGACATCACATTCAGGCATAGGAATACCGATGCGCCCGGGTGAGCTAATATCATAAATGGTTGGCGTTTCGGTCACGATGCACGCTCCGTTGTATTCACTGCGCTGCGCAATACGGCGACGAGCGCATCAATTTCTTCTTTGGTGTTGTTTTCTGTCACCGCAACCAACATGTGATTTTGCAAGTGATCAAAATCTTTGCCGAGGTTGTACCCGCCAATGATGCCTTCGTTGATGAGCGCGTCGTTGAGGTCTTGCACATCGACAGGGCATTTCACGACAAATTCATTGAAGAAGGTATGGTTCAGGTCCACTTCAAAGCCTTCAACCGAGTTGATGGCTTGCGCGGCATAATGTGCTTTCTGGTAGCTGAGTTCGGCGGCTTTGCGGATGCCGTGTTTGCCCATCAAAGACAGATACACGGTGACAGCCAGCGCCATCAAGCCTTGATTGGTGCAGATGTTGCTGGTGGCTTTTTCACGGCGGATGTCTTGTTCGCGTGGGCGCAGGGTCATAACATACGCGCGCGTGCCGTTTTTATCGACAGTTTCGCCGACAATACGACCTGCGATCTTGCGGACGTATTCTTCACGACAAGAGAAGAAGCCGACATACGGCCCGCCAAAACTTAAGGGGATGCCCAAAGGTTGACCTTCACCAACGGCAATATCTGCCCCCAGTTCACCCGGGGATTTTAATAATGCCAACGCCATCGGGTTCGCGACCACCACAAACAACGCGCCCGCTTTATGCGTCACTTCGACCAACTTCTTGAAGTCTTCAATCGTGCCGAAGAAGTTCGGATAAGCCACGGCGACCATTGCGGTTTTGTCGTCGATCAAGGCTTCCAATTCTTGCAGGGTATTAAATTTACCATCGACAATTTCATCACCCACAATGTCGAGGTTATTCCCTTGATGATAGGTACGCACCACGTTGCGGTACTGCGGGTTGATGGTAGGGCTGAGCACCACCTTTTTGCGTCGGCGACGGCCGACTTCTAAAGCAACCGTGACGGCTTCGGCAAGGCTGGTTGCGCCATCATAATGGCTGGCGTTGGTCGCATCCATGCCCATCAATTGCGACATCATACTTTGATATTCGAAGATCGCTTGGAGCGTGCCTTGGCTCAGTTCAGGTTGATAGGGGGTATAGGCGGTGTAAAATTCCCCGCGCAGAAGAATGTGATTCACTGCCGACGGAATATAGTGATTGTACGCGCCTGCGCCACGGAAAAGGGCAAAATCACCCGCATGTTCGTTCGCGCTTGCCAAGGCCTGTAATTGACTCGCTACTTCCATTTCGCTCTTTGGTGCGGGAAGGTTGAGCGTTGGGAAGCGGTGACTTTCAGGGACGGCTTCAAATAATTCATCAATGGATTTTGCGCCAATCGCCGCCAGCATCGCGTCGCGGTCAGCATCCGTATGTGGAATATAACTCATGAGAGGGTTTTCGCCTTCACACTTAATTTAACGAGATTCACAAAATGCAATATAAGCCGCTGCATCTAATAATTCGGGGGCGTTGGTGTCGGTGACTTTGAGTTTCACCAACCAGCCTTTGCCATAGGGGTCTGCGTTGACCGTTTCGGGGGAACTTTCTAGGTCGGTATTCACTTCGATAACTTCACCGTTGAATGGGGAATACAGCTCTGAAGCTGCTTTGACAGATTCAATGGTTCCAACCGTGCCACCCACTTTGACGCTGCTGCCCACGTCAGGAAATTCGACAAAGACAATATCGTTCAATTGTTCTTGCGCGTAATCCGAAATACCGATGGTGACGGTATCCCCTTCAATCAAATACCATTCGTCCGACTTTGCATATTTTAAGTTTTCGGGGGTTTTCCAACTGGCCATGTGGTTTACCTCTGCTTATTGCACTATGAAATCACAAATAAAAAAAGCGCACAAACTACCGCTGTGCGCTCTGTCAGTCCCATGACATTCAGAGAAAGGTGAACTGCGTCCTGATGCCTGAGAGTTTCACAGTTAGACCAGCTATCTATCCTGTTTGCCCCTTCGGCGGTTCACATGATGAACGCTCTCCGCAGTAGGGCATTATTTTAACGATAGCCTGACACTTTAGCAACTGTGATGGTTGATGCGCATATCGGTTCATGATAAGGTCACAAAATGCCGAGCAGGTGAACTCATCGACCCTGCTCAGCATGATAGAGATAGACGTTATGTGCGGGCTGTTTTCCTACGCATGAACGCATTCACTTGTTCTGAACTGATCAGCATGATGATGATGTAGACCAGTAAAAAGATCGGGAATAAGTTCATGTTGATGTTGGTGGCAATGAACCCAAACAACGGGGGCAAAATCGTCGTGCCAGTATAGGCCACCGCCATTTGAAATCCCATGATGTTTTGCGCCGCTTCATTCCCAAAACGCGCGGGGGTTTCATGAAGCATGGAGGGGAAGATCGGCGCGCACCCCAAACCGATCAAGATCAAGCCAAAGAGCACGAAGATATTCGGCAGGGGCAGAAAGAGTAACAAGACCCCAATCAAAATGCTGATTTCGCCAAAGCGGATGATGTCTTTGCTGCTATAGCGCATGGTGATGAACCCATTGATGAAGCGCCCCAAAGTGATGCTTCCGTAAAATGCCGACACCCACACGGCCGCCGTCGCTGCATCCAGCCCCTTAGACGCGATCAAGAAACTGCTGCTCCATAACCCAACCGTCGCTTCAATGCCACAATAAAATAAGAAGACCAACAGGACGGATTTCACCCCATCCACTTTAAGCGGGGCGAGGATGCCTTTGTGTTCCGTAAAGGGGTTTGGTTCCTGCGGTGTTTCGGCAGTGGGTGTCTCTGCAAGTTGTGGACGAACCGAGACTTTATTCCATAACGGGATGCTCAAGAGCAATACCGCGACCAAAGCGAATTGCAAAATTGATACGGTGAGATAGCCGTAGCGCCACGAATCTCCATTACTGATGAATTGAGAGATGATGAGCGGGCCTGTCATAGCGCCGATGCCCCAGAAACAATGAAGCCAACTCATATGATGCGCTTTGTAGTGTTTGGCAACGTAGTCGTTCAACCCTGCATCGACAGAGCCAGCCCCCAAACCGAGCGGGATAGCCAGAATGATGAGCCAGATGAACGACGGCGCTTGCGAGAAACCGAAAAGCGCGACCGCTGTCAGCAAGACGCTCACAAAGGTGACTTTTCCTGTGCCGAATCTTTTCAGGAAGCGACCACTCAATAAGCTGGATAAAATCGTCCCGCTGGAGCCTGTGATCGAGACGAAGCCTGCGTAACTTGCAGGGATCGCAAATTCAGGTTGCATTTCCGGCCAAGCGACGCCTAACAACGAGTCGGGCAAGCCTAAGCTGATGAACGCAATATAAATAATGATGAGTAATAGCGTTGCCAATTGAAAACCTTCCTAGGTGATGTATTTAGAGAGAAATGGCAAGTTTGGGTTCTAAGAGCACGAGTGTTTCTTCAATAACTCCGTTTTGATAATCCACAATAAAATCTCGCGTATGTCTGATCTCTGGCACTTGAGCTTGGGGAAGATGCTCAGCACAGACGTTTTGTAAAAGTTGGATATGCTCAGCGGTTAAAAAGCTGGCATAAATGGCGATGATGTGCGGGGCTAAAACACCGCTTAAGGTCATGATGAGTTGAGACAGCGCATTATGGAGTTTTTCAGGGGTTTCGTATAACTGTGTATCCCACCAATTGACCCCGCTTGGAACATGCGCGATTTCCCCTGCAAAATTATGTTTGCCTTTGTACAAACTGCCATTGATACAAATGCCTAAGCCGGGAGGATATTTTTTAGGGAAATACAAGTACAG
Source organism: uncultured Anaerolineae bacterium (assembly GCA_934216615.1). Classification (GTDB taxonomy): domain Bacteria; phylum Chloroflexota; class Anaerolineae; order Aggregatilineales; family Phototrophicaceae; genus Flexifilum. The sequence goes on from CAKQCB010000006.1 coordinate 194,589, forward strand.
CACCGTCGTCTCTGACTCGATCTGATTGCGCTTGCAATAGCCGATACTTGCGGCATTGACATCGTTCGCAAACAGGGTCGGCAGGCCATACCGTTCGCTGTAGTGAGCGAGAAAATCCGTCCCAGAGAGGTGTTGATAATCCGACAAAATAATCTTGCCGTCATAAGCAACGCCGGGCAGTCCAAACCCGATGGCACGAAGTGTGGGGTAGGTTTCGATCAGCGGGTCAATCCACCCTTCAAACGTGTTGAGCGTGATTTCTGAGAGTTCCGCATCATCCGAATAAACACACTGACCATACAGGTTTGCTACTCGTATATGAAGGATATCTGCGCCGTTCTGTTCATGGGTGAACAGCGCCATCACATGACCGTGATCGGCATTAAACTCAAACTGTTGAGCCGGACGCCCCCCACTTGAAGGCACAAAACCGACTTCAATGGCGATGTGCTCATCCAGCAGGGTTTGTAACAGCGTGCCAATGGTGACGATGCTCAGCCCTGTGTATTCGGCGAGCTGTTGTTTGGTCGCTTGCTTGTAGGTTTTGAGTGCGCGCCGAATCAAGTTGAGGTTAACTTCCCTCATGATAAGCGCATTCCCGCTGATGCTCATATCAAAAAGCCTTCTGAATCATAACTTTCATAACGACTTATTAAAAGTATTTTAATAAGAGGGTGTAAATTGTGCTCTATGAGAAGGGGATTTGTCAATGACTGAAAATCAAAAGAGCTTCCAGTTTCGGAAGCTCTTTTGATAAAGGGGGAGTTATTGTGGTTCGCCGGTTGAATGCTGACGCATATGCGGGCAACCTGCATCCACGGCTTGTTTGATGGTGGCTGCATCGGTCAGTTCGCTCAAGGGCTTGCGCTTGTAGCGAATCAAAACTTCTGAGGCGCGGTTTGCGCCTTGACCGGTGACCACGCGAACATCTTTGCTCAACAGTTCCACATCGTATTGTTGGAACAATAGTGATGTGACGATGGCCATTTCATTTTTGGCAAAATTCATGCCCGTGCATTTATGAATCCCGCCCCCGAACCCAATGATATGGAAGGGGTTTTTACCTTCACCGCGTTCGGGCGTAAACCGTAACGGGTCGAAGGCTTGCGGGTTGGCGAACACCTCTTCTTTGAAATGGGAGGTCGCCCCGCTGACCATCAAGCGCCAACCTGCGGGGATGACATAATCGCCAATGGTGATTGGAGTGGTGACGGTACGCAACTGCGTATCTGCCGAAGGGCGTAACCGTGTCGTTTCGTCGATAGCCCAGTAAATATGATCCAATTTACTCAAGATTTCCGCGTCGATGGGCGCACCATACGGCACATGCTCGCGAATTTCATCTTTGACGAGCGCTAAGTATTCAGGATGTTGCAATAATAGCGCGACAGTCCATGCCGCTTGTCCGGCTGTAGTTTCGTGGCCTGCAAAAATCAACCCCATGAACATGGTCACAATTGTTTCATCGGGCATGATCGAGCCGTCTTTTAACGGGGTCGAGAGCAGGGTCGTGAGCAAGTCATCATATTGATCGGGGTTTTCGCGCCGTTTTTGGATCAGCTCCATCAACTTGGCTTTGATTTTGACATTCGCTTTGTCGCGCTTGCGGAACTTGGGCAAGGGCAAGTTGGGTGGAAGCACAGGGTCTAAAGACTCGCTGATGTAGTTATATTCATTCCAGAAGTCCGGCCCTAGTTCGGCTTCGTAGTTCGGGCCAATGAAAGTACGACCTGCAACCGCTTGCGCGAGGTCTAACATCGCTGCCGAAATATCGACTTGTCCCGCTTGCCCTAAAGCGTCGAGCCAGCGCTGAACCTCAATATTCATGGCTTGGATGTAAGAGACCATCCGTTCGCGTTTAAACACTTCTTGGAGCGCGGGGCGTTGGTTGTAATAGGTTTCAGGGCTGGCCGTGAATAAAATTTCACCGATGGCTTCCTTCAAGAAGGTGTATCCATCTTGCATGTTGAGCGATTTATCGGTTTCGCTATAAAAGGTTTTATTGTATTCCGCACCTGTGATGATGAGCGCCATTTGCGGGCCGAGTTTGACGGAAAATAGGTCACCGTGTTCTTGATAGCCTCGTTTGAATAATCCATTACGGTTACGAATCATTTCGAGCGCGTGGCCTACAACGGGAAGACTTCCAGAAACTACAGGGGGTAAGGATGCTACCATTTGGGTATACCTCAAGAAATTAGATCGGGAATTGTGTGCTTCATCACCGGAATTTAATTTGAAACAATCGTTTCAGAATGATGAAATGATTATAGCATGTTTCAAGTTTTGTGAAGCTTAACTTTATATGAATTTTAATCCGCCTTCAGCGGGGAAGTGAGATAACCTATCGCATTATACGAGGACATAAGTCATAGGGTGAATCGTTCACGGATTCAGCATTTTGACCATGATGGACAGAATATGCGCGCCAAATTCAAAGTTGGGTTTCACGCCTTTTACCGTCCCGAAGCCTTGCAACGTACACAGGAAGGTATATGCGAGCGCTTGGGCGTTTTCTTGGGTAGTGACGGTGCCATTCTTTTGGCCTTCGGTAATCAAGTTGGCGACGATTTCGGAAATGGCGAAGTAGTGGCGTAATAAGATTTGCGTGACTTCTGCGTCTTGTGTCCCGAACTCGACCATCGTATTAAACGCGAGTGAACCTTGCCCCCGTTTATCCGGCTGAGAGGCAATTTCCAACGTGGTGAACAACATCTCTATAAAACCTTGTGCCGAACCTGCATCCTGTGAAAGCTGTTGAACACGCCGTAGTTCATGTTCACAAAAATGCTCTAAGGTCGCCAGAAATATCCCGCGTTTGTCCCCAAAAACTTCATACATACTGCTACTGCTGATGCCTGTGACCTCGATTAAATCTCGAATCGAAGTGCCTTCATAGCCTTTGGCTTCAAAAAGGATCATCGCCTGTTGTAATAATTCTGTTTTGTCGAACTGACGTGGTCTAGGCATAGTTGAAACTACCGTGTATAGAGTGGTCGCTTCAAGTATATCATCGGTCATGATGGGTGTGGGCGACCACTGATGAACTTTTGAATCCGTGCTATTTTGATCTTCATCAACGCCATGAAGCAATTGAACATCATCAACGGGCTAAAGCTATGACAGCGAAGCAACCTCTAAGAGGTTAGCGCACCTTCGACAAGCGACTGAGTTGCATAATCACGAGGAAACATCCCTCTAAAATCGTGATCTTGAGCTTCAAACGGATACCTCCCCGCACGTAGGATCATTCACGGCGACATATCAAAAAATACCTGACGATGTGGTCATTGAGACCTCTATCTACTGCCGTTACACTATCGAAGGTTCATTTTCGAGTGTGTATAAGGGATTAATGATCTTGGAATCAATCACTACATTGATTATCGGTTTGCTGGGTGGCGCGTCGGTAGGTTTACAATCACCCATCTCGGGGTTGATGGGCCAACGCATTGGCGGGTTGGCCGCCAGTTTTGTCATTCATGTCAGCGGGGCCATCTTTTCGGGCTTGTTGTTATTCACACAGCGGGGTGAAAACATTCGTGAATGGCGAACCTTGCCTTGGTATATGCTGATCGCGGGGATTTTCGGCGTGATTTTATACCTCACGTTGAACCACACCATGCCCCGAATCGGCCCCGGGGTTGCTGTCACCCTGCTGATTGTGGGACAGTTATTAATGGGTGTTTTGATCGATCAATTCGGCTGGTTTGG
>CAKQCB010000007.1 GCA_934216615.1 uncultured Anaerolineae bacterium
CCATTGGGGCCAGTCACGACGTAGTCCAAGTTGCCACTTGGCCCGCCATTGTTGGTGACGGTAAAGGTTAAGGTGTTGGTGACCACAGAACATTCAGGCACCACGGTCAGGTCTGCGTAATTGTTACAAACAACTGTCGTTTGTGTGCTGACATTGCCAAGACCGGTGATTGTGACTGTATACGTTCCCGGAGGCGTACTACCCAAGTCAATCACTCCACTTGTGCCACCCGTGGGGATGGAAGGAATGTTGCCTGTTTGTGAGTAGTTGTTCGGCCCAGTCACTGTGTAGGTCAAAGGCCCGCTTGGCCCGCCATTGTTGGTGACGGTGAAGGTCAAGGTATTACTGACCACAGCACATTCTGCAATCACTGAAATATCTGGATATTGATTACAGACAACCGTGGTTTGGGCTGTGACGGCACCACCCGTGCTTGTGTCAACAATTTCTACCGTGTAAGTTCCCGGCGCGACACTACCCAAGTCAATCACTCCGCTTGTGCCACCCGTGGGGATGGAAGGAATGTTGCCTGTTTGTGAGTAGTTGTTCGGCCCAGTCACTGTATAGGTCAAAGGCCCACTTGCTGTCGAACTATTGCTGACAGTGAACGTCAACGTATTGGTTGCCACAGAACATTCTGCCGACACGCTCAATTGAGCTGAAGGTGTAGGCGTGAATGTGGGCGTATTCGTTGGCGTGTTGCTGGGCGTAAATGTTGACGTTGGCGTGTTCGTTGGCGTGTTGCTGGGCGTAAATGTTGACGTTGGCGTGTTCGTCGGCGTGTTGCTGGGCGTAAACGTTGACGTTGGCGTGTTCGTCGGCGTGTTGCTCGGCGTAAACGTCGATGTAGGCGTATTCGTCGGTGTGTTGCTCGGCGTATACGTATTTGTCGGCGTATTGCTTGGCGTAAACGTTGACGTTGGCGTGTTCGTCGGTGTGTTGCTGGGTGTATTGGTTGGTGTATTGCTGGGTGTCACCGTAAATGTTGGCGTATTTGTCGGGGTTGCTGTTGGACGAGGAATACATCCAGCATCCGACTCAAACGTAATCGTTCGTGAACCGCCCACTACGGACACGGAGTAAGAACCATAAACCAACGCATTCGGGGCTAAGTTAGGAATGAGTACGCTATTACCCGTGCCTAATTGGAATGACACAGGCCCGTCAAGCGGTTGCCCTAACTCATCAATATAGTATTCACCCGCAGTGGGCATGGGGCCACCCGTATTTATCAAGCTGAAGGTCGCGCTATCAGTCCCATTACACGTGATCGATACCTGAATACTTGGCGGTGGAACCGTCGTTGGGGTGAAGGTTGGCGTATACGTTGGTGTATTCGTGTTCGACGGCGTGAACGTAGGTGTACTCGTTGCCGTAGAGGTTGGCGTATACGTAGACGTCGGTGTATTTGACGGTGTCCGCGTTGGGGTATTCGTTGGGGTATTGCTCGGCGTCCGTGTTGGGGTACGGGTCGGCGTATTGCTTGCCGTGAACGTATTTGTTGGCGTATACGTGCTGGTTGCTGTTGGAGCCACGCAGCTTGTTATAGCCACAACCGAACTTAATGCGGGGTTAAAGACCGTATTGGGTGGCAAGTTTTGGCTTTCAAACCGAATACGCCAATCCACTCCATAGAATTGCCCAACATTAGTGTTGATCTGTTTGGTCTGATTATTGATCGGACTCAAACTGCCGTTGTTCACATATTGCCAATAACTATTATTGGCCCAACGTTCAATCACATAGAATACTTGCCACACACCTGTAACTGGTGTACCTGAATGCGTCACGCTCCAAGTGATATTCCCTGTCGAATCGCACACGCCACTTGCAGACAAAACAATGGGCGGCAAATTCGTTGGGGTGTTCGTGGGCGTGCGTGTTGGGGTACGCGTTGCAGTATTACTTGGTGTGAACGTAATCGTCGGCGTGTTGCTCGGCGTACGTGTAAACGTCGGCGTGCGCGTCGGGGTACGTGTTGGCGTATTGCTTGGCGTGAAGGTATTCGTCGCCGTGCCCGTCGCCGTAGGCGTGGGCGTAATGCTTGGCGTATTCGTCGCCGTTGGCGTGTTGCTCGGCGTACGTGTAAACGTCGGCGTACGCGTTGGGGTACGTGTTGGCGTATTGCTTGCCGTGAACGTATTTGTCGGCGTAAACGTGTTACTTGGAGTCGATGTCGCTGTAGGCGTATTACTCGGCGTAAACGTATTCGTCGGCGTATTGCTCGGCGTATTGCTCGGCGTATTGCTCGGCGTGAATGTATTCGTTGGGGTATTGCTGGGCGTAAACGTTGGCGTGATGCTTGCCGTAAACGTCGCCGTTGGGGTGTTGCTCGGCGTACGTGTAAACGTTGGCGTGCGCGTCGGTGTACGCGTTGGCGTGTTGCTCGGCGTGAATGTGTTGGTTGGAGTATTTGACGGTGTGTTCGTTGGGGTATTGCTTGGCGTCAATGTATTGGTAGGTGTCGGGCTAGGTTGAATACAGGTTTGATACTGCTGAGCCTGTGAATCAAATTCGCCAACCGGCGTATTAGTAAATTGACGGTATTGGACACGCAAACCAGAACTGCCAACTCCAATCAGAACAAAATCCTGTGTCTGGCCTGCAGTTAAAAATATAGGTTGGGGAGCGCCAGTTACGCCGCCGTTACGGACGGTGACTTGGCCGTTCTCAAACATATCCCCACCATTATTTCGAACTGTGAAAAGCACTGAATTGTCGTCCGGCACAAAACATTGGCTAATAATTTCCAGAGAAGGAGGATCGCCCGGCGCTAAACCTAGCGGACTTACGGGCATTTCATCGGTAGTTTCTGGAAGACTGCCACGCCCAAAATTTTCTGTTGTTGGCGTCAGTGTCGGTAACTCAGCGGGTATTTCAGTTGCAGGTTCGTCTGTCGGTGGTACCTCTGTTGGAGGTACGTCTGTTGGTGGAATATCTGTCGGTGGTACTTCTGTTGGAGGAACCGCTGTCGGTGGCTCTGGTGTCGGCAAACACCCCCCTAAAGCAGGGTCACCCGCTTCATTCGGGCACATGTCAACATCATCGGTTAAACCATCCCCATCGCTATCGGGGACAGGTGTTGGTAAACACCCGCCTAAAGCAGGATCACCCGCTTCGTTCGGGCACATATCAACATCATCGGTTAAACCATCCCCGTCACTATCGGGAATACAACCATCTACGGTACCGGGCGCAGAAATATCTGGACATATGTCAAGATAATTAGGAACACCATCTCCATCATCATCTAAACATCCGTCTAATGTACCGGGCGCAGGTTCATTTGGGCACAAATCTAGATCATCTGTGATTCCATCACCATCGCTATCGGGCGGAGGTGCTTCTGGGCATCCCCCCGGCCCAGCTTCTGCAGGACACGGGTCCGAACTATCGGGAATCCCGTCCCCATCTGTGTCAGGGTCTTGAGCAATTTGTTGGTTAACCGCTGTACCAGACAAATTCGTCCCACCCTGAGACAACAGAATAGCCCCGACGACTAAAACGACGAGGGCTGCGGCGGCGACAATCACAATTTGCCTATTTCTTTTTCCGCTTTGCATCTTGTGATTTCTCCTACTTCACAATAAATAATAAACACATCAAATTCACCTGACGTGGGAGAGCTATGAAATGGCACTCTCCTAAACCGCACATCGCTATCAACTTATAGGTTATCTCCTTCCGCTGGTGGCATTTGCGATCAACGATTGGCAAGCCAAACGTTGCCAGTACAAATCATCATCTTTAGGCAGTTCTAACGCAGTCCATGAAGACGGCATATTCGCTGCTTGCGACGATGGTATCTGGTAATACATATAAAGTGCGTAGCCGTTCACGTTATAGGGGTTTTCATCAATGCCGAGGCATGCTGAAAAATCACCGTCAGAGGTAGACGTAAACAGCGGAGATGGGCGATCTGCTTGTGCGATTTCTGGAAGTTCGACCGCAGGCATGTTCGGAAGCGCTCGTTCAAAGGTGGGGTCTACGCCTGTCAACGCGGCGTATGAGCGCGCAAGGATATAATCCATGTCGGGTTGGGTTTCGCGTATTGTTTCAGAGAAAGTTTCGGTGGTGGTGAGGGTGTTCAGGCGTTCCATAGCGGTAGCAATTATTTCGTCTTCTGTGGGGTACAATTCAGTGAGCCACTGCTCGGTTGTATCCATGTCTACGAGATAATATGCTGGGGTTGACCCGGGAACTAAACCGGCGGTGCCAAACAAACTTAAGCGTAATTCTGGACTCGATAGCAAAATAAAACTGACCACGAGACCTGTGACAAGCCCGCCGACTAAAAATGCAATTTCTCTACTTTTCATTATCGCTCTCCACTTCGGTAACCCTTAGTGTGTATTCATCATATTGAAATATGTTGTAATAGTCGCGCGTTTAACCTAAAAAGGGTCGATTTTTTTACGTTATTCACAAAACTGATTCAAATTCGCTCAAATTCCTTTTTATCCCCTCGCTTTATTTCAAGAAATATTAAAACCGAATATTAAAATTCAGGTTTTATGCAGCTCATGATCCATAATTAGATAACAAGTGGCCTCATTGCGCAATAAATTCCATGCACTTCCTATGTACCAGTCAACCAAGATGCAAGGTTCATACGTGAATGAAGGATGATATGTAAGAATTCACAAATATAATGAACTGACTGCCAACCTATTCATGGCTCAATCTTCATGAGTAGCGACACACTCCCTCTTAACCAGAGGGGTGAAGGGGATATCAATAAAAAAAGTGGAAGAATCAGAACGGGGTATTCTTTTGTTAAGAGAGAACCATCTAAGGTTTATTTTTTCATACCATATATCTTACTTTGGAGTTTGATCCCATTCCTGAACTTGTTTGACCATGCCAAGGAAGGTACTAATCAGCCCGCTGATTTCGTCCGAGTCTCCATCTAGTAGAATTTCATGAATCGCGCGTTCATATTCTTTGCTGGATAAAAGCTGGACCGCTTCAGCGACATGCTCAAGAAAATTGGTCGTGTAGCGAATCCGCTCGGCGAGACTGCGCATCATCTCGACGCCCAAGATAGGCCGTTCATTGAGGAACTTCACAAATTTACTGCGTTCCAATATCCAAACTTCGAGCGCGTCCACGGCATCCGCAAAAGCTGAGCGAGGTTGACCATCTAAAATCGAAAATTCCCCGACCAACTGGCCTTTGCCATAATGCCGAAATGTGATTTCGTGGCCTTGAGTGTCGCGCATGAAAACACGAATCTGCCCAGAGCGTATGAGATACATCGAATCACCCGGGTCACCTTTTGAAAAAAGCAGCGTCGAAGGCTCAAACTGTTTGATCTCCATCGTCTTTGCCAACGCTTCTAAATCGGCAAGATCGACAGAGCGAAACAGCGGGAAATCTTTTAATTCTTCAGCAAGACTCATTCACACAGCCCTTTTATGTGCATCATCGCTACGCTTTATCTGAAACAGAATCCTGCCCTTGCAATGTCGTGGCGAATCTTGCAAAGGCATGATCTAACGTCACTTTCACATCAGAAGACAGTTCCGTGTTCTCTGTCGGTTTCGCAGTGACGGACTGGGCAGAACGTTGCGAAATTTCAGCAAAGCGTCCTTCAGCAATTTGCCGTGCCGTGTTGATGCTATCCTCAACGGCGGATGTCGTGTATCGAGCGCGTTCAGCCAGCACTGCCAAGACAGCCAAGATCACCTGTGGACGACTTTGGATGAAAATCTTAAACATTTGCCGACGCAAAACCAACGCGACCAAATCCCCTTGAGCGCGGGCGCGGGCAGACCGAGGTTGACCATCTAGAACCGCAAAGTCACCGACCACTTGCCCTCGTTCAAAAACACGTAACTTTTTCTCGCGCCCCAGATCATCAACGGAATAAATAGCGATTCGCCCATCTTCAATGAGATACATCGCGTCACCCTCATCGCCCTGATCAAAAAGCTGTTCCTGATCAGAAAAGCGTGTGACTTCAATCGCCCGTCCTAAATTCTCTAGGTCAGCGAGAGATACATTTTTGAAGATTTCGATGTGATGCAGACGTTCGGCCATCTCGCTCAACTGCGCCGCACTCAGCGAAGACGCAAGCCCCGATGTACGCATAAACACATCAAAGGTGTGCACCATCGTCGGGTCACTGGATGAAAATTCTTCCAGAAGCCAGTTCCACATGCTTTCATCTTGGGTGGGGAATACCGTCTGTAAATAACTCATCACAGTACGGTTGAGTTGTTTGCGAATCGCCTGAAATTCTATTTTTCGCTCTGTAATTTCAGCCGTCCACGCCTCTTGCAAGCGGTCGCTGATATTAGGGTTTTCCAAATTGTTCTGCAAAATGCCGATGTTGGCTTGTGTGAGCAAAAGTTTACGGATCAGTTCGATATTTTCGTCACCTAGCGAACGCTCCAAATGATCCCAAATTTGATCTTTACTGCCTTCACCGAGGCTTTGAATCGCGATGCGCTCACCGTCAGAGACATCACTTTTTTGATTGAGCGATTGGGTGAAGCGTTGTTTTTCCTGTTTCAGCCCAAGGTTGATTTGAAGGCCGATAAACGCAGCGCCCCCTAAACCAAACAAAATCGCCACTAACAATAAAGCGGGGCCTGTCAGCGTATTCACGATGTTGTTATAGAGGATGTGTGCCAAAATCGCCAAGGCGATCCCAGCGAGAGGCAGTATCACACTCCCCCCCTGCTGACGGCGTAAGCGACCTAAAGAAATGCCGACGACACCGCTTGCCATCGCGTGCATCAACGAAGTGGACAACACACGGCTCACCGCCAATGAAAGCGCCGCTGTTCCACTGTTGGCAATATAGAAGTAGTTCTCCATCACAGCAAAGCCAATTCCGACAGAAAAGCCATAGATCGCGCCGTCCACAAAATAACGGAACGATGGACGTCTGAAGATGTAAATCAGAATGACGGCTTTGAGAACTTCTTCAATAATCGGAGCGACAAAGCGCACAATCGTCTGGTAACCTTCGCTGTTCGTCAAACCTAAATCGACCAAAAGCTGCAACGCTTGGTTATTCACGATATAGGCGATACCAAACGCACCGAACAGCCCCCAAAGTGCGCAGGTAATCACGGTATCCCACTTGGAAGTACCAAAAAGGTCTAAAGCGCGGATGGCTAAGAATGCGATGACCGGAATAACAATAGCAACCAAATAAGCAATGAGTGTTGGTAGATTGATCGACATAAAATCCCGAAATCGAACAGCATCAATAGAGAAGTCACATTATGTACAAAAAACACAGGGTTAACAAAAACAAACGCACCCAAGCTTCTGAGAAACTTAGGTGCATTTTATAAGTTTTGTTTCTCTTTAGGATTTATCCGCGGCGCCAGACCGCCACAATAATTGCAGTCACAATGACGATGGTCACGATGAGCACGACGGGTATCACCCATATTGCCCCCTCAGCAGTGCCTAATAAATTAGGCTCTGTTTCATAAGTTAATAAGAACAGTACCGACGCAGCAACTAAGATCACCGCAGCAGCGCTCGCTAACATTATGAAGGGGCTTTTTCTAAACCTGCTTCTGCGAACCGTTCGTTTATTGAATTCAAACTCAAGGCGTTCGCGCAAACGTTCATCAAATGCGGGAGGCAAAGACTCACTCGGGCGAATCAAATTATTCAATTGTTGTACAACAGAAACTAAGTCATCCATCTCCTCATGCGGAGTGAACCCTGCCGATTGATTTTTCAGGACAGTGTCTGTCATCTTGGCTAACTCATCGTCTAATTGTTCATTACGATCCATGCTAGCTGTCTACCTCATCCATGTTGTCGCGGATCGCCTGTATCGCTCTTCTATATAACGATTTGACCGCTTCTAATGATTGCCCACGTTGTTCTGCGATTTCGGCAAATGAAAGGCCGTCGGCAAACCGTTGAAGAACAATTTCCTGATAATGATCAGGAACATTCGCTAAGGCCACTTGTAAGATAATGCGCTGATCATTCGCCTGAATATCCGTATCGTCTGGAATGTCGCGCATCCCATCTTCCCCATCATCTAAAGATTGATTCGGAATCGAACGGTTGCGTCGGCGATAAAAGTCAGCAATTTGCCTATTCACAATGGTATAAAGCCATGTGTTGAACTTCGACCGTTGTTCATAGGAATCTAAAGACCTTACTAAGGCGATAAAAACATCTTGAGTCACATCCTCAACATCTTGAGGAGGCACTTTGCTTTTCACGCGGTTATAAACACGCTTTAGATATCGATCATAAAGCGCGTAAAACGCGTCACGATCACCCAATTGAGCCTTCCTCGCCAGCAACTCATCACTCGTATAACCAAACATTGATTACCTTACATATTAGGTTAGTCGCAAAAAACCGTATAGAAGTGCCGAACCTTCATAAATTAATCATAAATCTATAAAAAGTCGAAAATTGCTTTGCTGAGGATGGGGATTCAGGGCGACGGATTACGAAGCAATTCTAACTCTCGCTGTATACTTTTGTCGTTTGGCAAAAGGGTCAAAGCAAAAAGATAATATTCTTCTGCCTTCTCAATATCTCCTGCAGTCTTTGCGATGGACGCGCCTTCTTGCAGGATTTCTATCGCTTGTGGCAGTTGTCCCGTTTTCAATAGATGATGTACCCGTTGACGACGGACGATATCACCTTGCGGGTGGTTATCCAATGCTTTTAAAGCAAGTTGATGATATTTCAAACGTTGTGCTCGTGAAAGGGTCTCATATATTGCATTTTGTGTTACGCCGTGTTGAAAGACATACGCGTTTGGCATGGATTGTTCAATCAAGTGCTGTTGAATCAAGTCCAACAAGACTTTTTCGATTTCTTCGCGTTCTAAGTTGGTCAGCAGAATTAAGTCTTCTATCGTGAAGTCGATCTCTAAAACAGCGGCGGCCCGCAAAACAGTTTGGGCGTAGGAAGTTAGATGATCCAACCGGCTGACGATGAGCTTGCGTATATCTTCGGGGACTTTATCTAAAGAAAAATCCGCTTTTAATTCGGTGCGTGTATCATTCATTTCTAGCGCCAATTCTGATTTCAACAAACGGATTAAAGATTCGATGAATAATGGCCGTCCGCTCGAACGATCCCAAATCAACTGATGTAAGCGCTTCCCAATCTCATGGACATTTAAAAACTGCGCCGCAATTTTGATCGTTTCCGCCTCAGACAAGTCAGGAACTTTAAATTCCTTCATGCTAGTGCTCACGTCGGCGCTGGATTCGCTGGTGAGCAAGAACACCACCTGCCCTTGCGTGATCTGCTCGATCATCTGGTTGATGTAACCTTTAGCTAGCTCATTTTCATTCTGAAAATCATCAATCACAATATAGGTAGGGAACTTACGCACAAACGCCTTCAAGAAGGTGATGCAGACCGAAACGGTATTTGTACTTTGTTCCACAGCGAACCACATCCCCGTGGTACGGGTATCTTCACTCGGCGTTTGGGCAACACGTTTTTCAGATTCACGGGTTAAGAAACTGAATAGCCCAGATCGTTTTTTATCGTCAGAAGACATTTTAGAAACTCGGTCATAAATGTCTGTGACAGAGGCTTTATTTACGGTAGGGGTTGATTCTCGCTTCCATAAAAGATCGGCAAGCGCGGGTTCTAACCGAGCGATATTTAAAGACTCAAGCAACGCTTTCAGTTTCGGCCGTTCAACACGGCTTTTTTCATTCGGGTTGATGCCCACAAGCTGTGCGACGATAGTTGCTAAGGTAGATACATGGTCGTTTCGCGATTGGCAAGTTGCCCATGCATGCTTGAAGCCTTTTTCCAGCGATTGGTCAAACATGTGCTTGGCGATTCGTGTTTTGCCGATTCCGGCATCCCCCACCAACATGATGGCACGGCGACGGCGTGCCGTCGTCACTTGTAACAAGGCCAATTCTAAAGGCAATAAAAATTCGCTATGCCCAACAATTTTATTTTCAGAGGTTTGCGCCGCCGTTGCCGACGTATTCACTTCCCGTTCAACCGAATACACCTCAACAGGCTTGCTCTTTCCTTTTAAGTGCATCACTTCTAAAGGATGCATCACAAACGCATTAGCTACTTTTGAGTGTAAGTCTTGCGCAATGATGATTTCATTCGGGCCAGCCTTCGACATCAAGCGAGCAGCGAGGTTGATCGCATCGCCCATCAATGTATATTCACGTCGATTTTGAGAGCCGACTTCCCCCGCAAAACTTTCACCTTGCGTGATGCCGATGGAGACATTTACGCTTGGGTTTGCAAAGGCCAAATCATGAGGCAGATCGGCTAAAATACGATCAGTGAATGCTATGGCTTCTTTGCGTATTTCAATTGCGGTTTGAACTGCGCGGAGGGGATCATCTGGGTAGGCGACGGGGGCACCAAACGTCACCAACATTTTAATGCCCAGCTTATACGGGTCAGTGCGGGCTAAAACGCCATTGTTTCCGGAAATAATCTCTTGCACACGCCTGTAAAAACGATCTAGATAACTGGTCACACGGCTCACTTCGATATCGCCCCACTGCGTGAGCATCTCGCTAAAGCCTGTCACATGGATGAATAGCGTGGTCGTGAAACGGTTCTCACTGCGCACTCTATAATCGGCGCTCGCCAACAGTTGATCTAAAACGGTCGGGGAAATATACGCCGCAATATTAATAACGCGATCCACTTGCTCGGTGACTGAGTGGGCTAAACTGTCCACCTCAAAATCAAATAGCCATTTGGCCGCTTGGTTGCGTTTGCGCGTGGAGCGTATCAACTCGAATGAGTCGAGCTTCTCACCTAGCGTATCCAAAACGTGATAGAAACCGCCCTCAAGCGCTTTTAAGTCAAACTCGTCGGCGATGACCTGCGCAATTTCCTGTGTAACGAGGACATCATCACGATCACCATACGATTCGGCCTCCATCGCTAAACCGGGCAGAATCCCCTGAATGACATGATCACGCTGAACTCGTCCGCGTCGTTCATCGCTAAAAGCACGTCCCTGTTGAACGCCCATCCCGACTAAAGTTTCAAACAAAACCCCATTGGCGATGCCGATGGACATCATCAAAGCGATATGATGATTTTCACCCAGAATTTCATTCACTTGTGGGTTCTGAATTGGCTGGAAAAATTCGGCCATTTTCCGCTGCATACGTAACCCCGCACGTACAGCTTTATAAATGGTACTGGGGCTGTCTTCAGGGAAGAAAACTAAGAGTGCGTCACCGGCGAACTTTAAGAGATGCCCGCCAGAAGCCGCGACTGCTTCCAGCATCATGCCGAAATAATCATTGATCGTGTCGGTGAGCGCTTCCGCGCCTTCGGCACCGCGCGCGTTTTGTAACCGTTCGGAAAGTGCCGTGAACCCTGAAACGTCAGCAAACATAAACACGCCCGACTGCAACGCGTAATATTGTCCGTCGAGGATGGCTTCATTTTCGCTGATGTACGTGGGTAAAAATGAGGAGATGGCAATATGCAGGCCCGTTAGATGGCGCAGCATCGTTTGTAAAGATTCAACACTCAAGTCATCAGGGACAGGTGTATTAGGCAATAAGCGCTTCAGATTTTTGAGAGTTGTCTCATCAAATCCCATGAAAATTCATTCTACTTTGTCGGCGAACAGAGTATTCGTGCTATGTATCGTTGGAGAGCCGCCCAGAAAGTAACGACCATAAACCTTCTGTAGAGTTATTACCCTTTTTAGGTCGTAAATTGACGCGATAGCGAAAATTAGGAGCCTCGCCCGAAATAATGAGCCACCCGTTTTGTTCCAATATGTTTAAAACAGGTTCGAATTCCGTAACTTTATCACCAACTCGCGTTTTTAGCATCTCCAACGTCACCCCCCCCCGCGAAGCCGCCGGGTCGCGAAGCATTGCGACAAGGATGATTCGTTGTTCGGATGGAAGATCGGCAATATCTAATGCAGTAACCCCAGACGGTTCTTCACTGCCTAAAGAATTTTTGAGATGGTCATATAAGCCGGGCATACGAATATCCTTAATAAAATTCAGGCATTTCGATGGGTTCACCTTGAGGGCGACAAATTCCACACCAAATCGCATCCGCAACAATCACTGCTTTGGGCGTGTTATTCGCCCCAACATAGATTGTAAGGATAAATGGCATTTTGGATGCGTGATCTTTACACACAAAACGACCACAAAAACGGCATGAGGCGCTCACCACGCCTTCACAAACCCAACAAGCTACACCCATAGAATTTTCCAGCGATATTTCTCAATGATGACACTCATCTTCATTGTAAACGCTTTTTTAAAATACTAGCAAGGATTTAGAAAATCGTTACATTTAACTCTGAAATAAAATACAAACTGTTTTTTCCGAAGTGGTATACCTGAAACGTAAATATCAGCCGATTGGCTAGGGAAGCATCACACATACAAAGTGAAAGATTCTAGTTCATTTTAGCCCTATCCAAATCAGCTTCTATCCCTCTTTTACAGTCTTATTTTATGATTCTATTGAGTTGAGTATAAACCCACTTTAGTTGTGATTTTATTGTGTCCTTGTAAAAATTGAGACCTATTGACCACAGAGGGTTCTCAGCTCACCTTCTCGTCCTTCATTCATAAAGACATGATTTTGTCTAAAATCATCCCGTAGTATTTTTCTGAAACTTGCTATATCATCTCATAAATAATCTACACAGTATTGCATAATTACACGTTTGAATAATATTACTCGTCAGCCTCACAAATTATTTTTCACTTAATTTACGGAATAATTTAGCAGTTTTTCTAGAGCATCAATTATTTGATGAGGTGATCATCGTGCGCATAAAACAGGGGAAAGATAAAGTTAATGAAAAGCCTATTTAATCAGATAACAGCGTTATCACTACGATTTCGCGGCATCACCATTTTATTGAGCTTGTTAATTTCCGTTATTGGCATCATTGCAATTACGCAGTTGAAGCAAGAACTCATTCCGGGGATCGAATTTCCACAAACCATCATCCTGTCACAAGCCACAGGGATGACCAGCGAGCAAGTGCTGACCGTCGTCACAGAACGGTTAGAAGACGCGCTCGATACGGTACCCGACATCGTGAACGTCGAAAGCACCACGACAGGCTCGTTTGGGGCGATTATTACGGCACGCAATGATTTTGGGATTAATGCAAACCGTCTCAGAGCAGAAATCCAAACAGCGCTGGATGGCGTATGGTTCCCGCAACGTCGCATCGTCCCAACGGACGGGACAGACGGGCGTGCCTTCGCTGAAGGGCTGTTGGCCGATTTGCCTGCCGACGTGCTCATCTACATTCAAGAACGAGATGAGAATTTCTTATTCCAACTCAGCCCCGACGTTTGGAATACGCTTTCAGAACAAACCACCCGCGACTTAATCGCGTACCTTGCGGCAGAAACCCAAACCAGCAATCAAGGTAACGCGCTCAGACAATTAGTTGAACAAGAAATCATCCCTATCATTGACAGTATTCCGCTGGTAGCGAGCATTTCGATCAGCGGTGGCCAGCTTCTTCCCGACGAAATGGGAGAAGTCGCCCCCACATCAGCACCCGATACTACCACAGTCAGCGCACTGCTCCACCTCTCGAATGATGTATGGTCAGTGGTGAGTGCCAAATTGAGCTACAGCGGCGTGCTCAACCAAGAAGCGGTTGATACCTTTAGTCCAGAAGCGCCAACCGTTCCAAGCACAACACCGTTACTACCCGAAAGCTGGCAATTCGAACATTTCAGCGAAGCTCAAGACTTGCTCGAACTCAGCACTTTGACCCGTACCAACGGCGCGATCTTCAATAGTTTCTTAGAAACAGGGCGTATTATCGGCGCGTTAGGTCAAACCAATGACTTAACCGCGAACGATATTGAGCAGATGATCGCCATTGAGCCTTCCATGCTCGAGTATTTTGAAGCGGAACAAATTGCCGCCTTAGCGCCTGAAGTCTTCGACGCTCTGCCAGAATCGTTTGTGGCGAACCTTGACGCTTTCACGCGGGATGCACTCGCCGCCGCTGCCATCGCCCAATCACTGGTTGGCGATTCCGCGCCCGCAACGCCCGTAGACCTGCCCCAAGCATGGCGCTTACAAGCACCGCAATTGGTGACCTTTAGCTTCTCTGACTTGCCCTTAGCTACCTTCAGCATTTCCAGCACAGAAGAGTTTACGCCTAGCACAGAAACAGTCGTCCCTGAAACTGAAGGGGCTGTCGCAGGCAACAACACTTTAAATACCCTGTTGGGCGCGCTGAGTGGGTTGTTCAATACGGGAAGCAATCAACCATCAACGCCTATTTTAGGCAATGCATGGAATAACCTTTCCAACCAACCGCAGTTTGCAAATTCACCGTTGGTGACAGCACAAGACTTAGTCAACATTAGCGAAAACCAACCTGCGGCATTTTTGAATGCGATCAATAATAATGTCCCTGAAGCCTTCAGCGGGTATGAAATTCGCTTATTCAACAGTTTAAGTCCCGAAACATGGGCTTATCTCACCGATGCTCAAGCAGATTTTTATGAGGTGATTGAGCCGAGTGTTTTGACGAAACTCAACCCTGACACACTCGCCAGCATCCCCGAATCCGCCCTTGAAACTTTAGATTCGGAAACCGTTGTAACGCTGAGCGCGATTGCGAGTGGGGAACAACCTGCGGCGATTGAATCCCTCGGCATCATCGAAAGCGATGATCAACCTGCGGCAGACCCCAACGCTCCAGCACTCAATAGCGACTGGAATATGGTCGCGGGTTTCATCGGCATCGAACTCGACACCGCCGACGATTTCTTACGCTTGCCCGCCATCTCGTCTGGTGAACCTCAAACCCCAGATGAATTTATGAACAGCATCTTCGACTCACCACAGGGCGCATCATTTGCAGGCGGTTTGTTTGGCAATCTTTCCATCGAAGCGCTGAATTACATCCAAGAACAACAGCCGACCTTCTTGGAAAACTTACGCGTTGAAGCATTACGTGCGCTCAACCCCAGCGTGCTGGCGCAGTTACCGGAAGCCGTTCAAGAACGCGCGTTGAGTGCTGAAGTGCCCTTCATCGCGGTAGATGCGGTCACCCGCACCAACGGCGATTCCAGCATCAATGTCACAATTTTTAAGACGAGCGACGCGAACACTGTCGAAGCCTATCACTTGGTTGCTGACGCGCTCCGTGAAATCGACGATACGGATGACAGCATCTTCGTCAATGTGTCGTTTGAACAAGCCAGCTTCATTGAAGAATCGATCAGCGGGGTCGCGCGTGAAGGGGGCTTAGGCGCTGTCTTTGCGATTGTGGTGATCCTCGCGTTCTTGAGCAGTGGTGTCTGGAGAGGGTCAGGTCGCCGTGTGACGGGGATCGTCCTCATCGTCCTATTTACTGCCGCACTTGCCGCCATCGTCTTGATGACCGCCAATGGTGGCAATGATTTAGCGCGCGCCTTCGAACAAACGGATGTTGTCATTCGCATCTTGCTCATCGGCGGCATCATCATCGGCTTCATCATCTTGCTTTACCCGGGCAACCTACCCAACCCTGCATGGCGCAGTACGATTGTTTCTGGCGTCAGCATCCCTCTCTCAATTTTGATGGCGATGGCGATCATGCGTTGGATTCCGCCCGCAGTACATGACCTGCTCGCACCTGCCGCAGAAGGGTCTGCTTTCCTCACCTTCATTCTGCGGTTGTTCCCAGAAAGCCTGACGCTCAATATCATGACCTTATCGGGTCTCACCGTCGCCATTGGTCGTGTGGTCGATGACTCGATTGTGGTTTTGGAAAACATCTTCCGCCAAGTGCAAGAAGGCGGTGACAAACGTACCGCGATCCTCACCGGAACCCGTGATGTTTCTGTGGCGATTTTTGCGGCAACTGTCATCACCGTTGTGGTGTTCTTACCGCTCGGCCTCACAGGGGGCATCATTGGTGAGTTCTTCCTGCCCTTCGGTCTCGCGGTAACCTATGCCCTCTTAGCCTCATTCATCATTGCGATCACCGTCGTGCCTGTCATGGCATACCTGTTGTTAGACGCAAGCGAAGCCAGCGATGAACACGAAGGCCTGCTGGAACGTGTTTACCAATCCATCTTGCATTGGGCGCTTCGTTCTCGCCTGACCCGCTGGTCCGTTTTGGGCATCGCCTTCCTGTCACTGGTCTTTAGTGGGGTTTTGTTCGCAGGCCGCCCACAAGCCTTTCTGCCCGCATTTGGTGAACCGCAGATCAGCATTTCCGTGAGTATGCCCACAGGCACGCCGATTTTAGAGACCAATGCGCTCGTCGAAGCATTTGAAATGTACTTGCAGGACCTTGATTCAGAAGCGTTTGGCACAGTTCAAGTTTCGGTGGGTAGCAGTGGCAATGATATCGAAAGTCTATTCCTCGGCACATCGACAATCGACAGTTCGATTGCCGCCATCACCATCGGGATTGAAGACGCGTCCCGTCTCGACACACTCGCGGGTGAATTACGCAGTGAAGCGACGCGCATCTTTGGTGAAGGCAACGTCACCGTTTCCGCGGCCTCTTTATCTGAACAAGGTTTAGGTGGTTTCGCGCTCATCCTCAGCGGGCCACAAGAAGAATTGATCGCGGTCAACCAACAAGTGATCGACGCGCTGAACAATGTTCCCGGGTTGGCAAATGTCTCCAGCACGCTCGAAAGTTTTGGTGGGGCGGCGGGTGGTTCTTCCACGTATATCCGTATTGATGGCGAGTCTGCATTACAGTACACAGGCGAGCTGGAAACGGAAAACACATTAGGCGTCACGGCAGATGCTAAAGCCGCTGTTGCCGCGATTCCTAACTTCCCTGCCGATATTGTCGTCAGTGAAGGCTTTGAAACCCAACTTCAAACCGAAGGGTTTGCAAACTTGTTTGTAGCGATGGGAATCGCCATCGCCATTGTGATCGTCATCTTGATCATCACGTTTGGTTCGCTGGTTCACTGGTTGGCGATCATCATCAGCATCATCGTCGCCCCTGTCGGCGCGGCGATCATGCTTGCGGCGACCAACCGCGTCTTAGGGATTTCCGCCATGATCGGGCTGTTAATGCTCATCGGCATTGTGGTGACCAACGCCGTCGTGTTAATTGACCGCGTACAAAGCAACATTCGCGAACGCAAGATGAACGTCTATGATGCGTTGATCGAAGCGGGTGGCCGTCGTCTACGTCCGATTTTGATGACCGCGCTTGCAACCATTATGGCGCTCTTGCCTCTCGCGGTTGGGTTATCACACGGTGCGATCATCGCGTCTGAATTAGGAACCGTCGTGATTGGTGGGTTGTTCAGCAGTACCCTACTCACATTGATCGTGGTGCCTGTCGCTTACATGATGCTCTCGCCTCTACACCGCTGGTTATCCGGCTTAGTTGGGCGCAAAAGCTAATCTCGTTCACAACGAGAAATAAAAATAACCTTCTCAAATTTGAGAAGGTTATTTTTTTGTCCTGTATCTAAACGTAAACCTTTACAGGCCACTTTTGAATGATGATCAGCGCTGTGTTATTTCGCTTCTGCTTCAGAGTGGCTAATCAAGTCCAGCGCATCGCCGATATTCTCAAAGCCTTTTAATGCGCGGTCGAGATGTTCTTTCTCATGGGTTGCCATATAGCTGGTGCGAAGTAAGCTGTTTTCAGGAGGTACGCCCGGGGGAACCACAGGGTTAGTATAGACCCCTTGTTCGATCAGCGCGTGCCACGCCATCAAGGTGCGGAAATCGTCGCGCGTATACACAGGGATGATCGGCGTATTGCTCTTGCCTGTATCATAGCCAATGCGCTTGAAACCTTGACGCATGTATTCCGCGTTTTCCCACAGTTTATCAACCAATTGAGGTTCGGTTTCCATAATATCTAATGCTGCCAACGCCGCCGCCGCGCTGGATGCGGTCAATGCAGCGGAGAAGATTAACGAACGGGCGTGATGTTGAATGTAATGGATAGCATCTTTATCACCAGCGATGAAGCCCCCAATCGACGCGAAGCTCTTGCTGAATGTGCCCATGATGAGATCGACATCGTCAGTCAAACCGAAGTGGTGCGCCGTCCCGCGCCCTCGCCCCGTAACGCCAATGCCATGCGCATCATCCACCATGATGCGAGCGCCATATTTTTTGCAGATTTCAACAATTTCAGGAAGCGGTGCAATATCCCCGCCCATGCTGTACACGCCATCCACAACGACGAGTTTCCCCGCATCTGTCGGAAGTTTGGCGAGTACTTCTTCTAAACTGCTCACATCATTATGACGGAAACGACGCATTTCACCGCGTGCCATAAAACAACCATCGACAATACTGGCGTGGTCGTCTTTGTCGATAATAATGTAATCACCTTTTTGCACGATGGCGGAAATCGTCCCGACGTTCGTTTGATACCCCGTCGCAAACACCAACGCGGCTTCTTTATTCATAAATTTAGCAAGACGACGGTCTAACTCTAAGTGCAATTCCAACGTCCCGTTCAAGAAACGTGAACCCGTTACGCTGGTGCCATAACGTTCAACCGCTTCAACCGCCGCTTTGCGAACGCGTGGGTCTGTGGTCAAACCAAGATAATTGTTTGACCCGATCATCACCACTTCTTTGCCTTCAAACATCGCTACGGCGCCTTCAGTATCACTCAAAGCCCGAAAGTATGGGTAAACGCCAGCCTCCATCGCTTCTTTTGCGCGGGTGAAATTACGCACTTTATCAAATAATTCGGCCACGAAGTGCCCCCTTCAAATTACAGTTCAACAATATCTCACAGGTATGCAGACTTGAGTTGATACACATAGTTCTCAATGATGTGTTCACCTTCACAAGCCTAAAACACCTAAACAGCATTATCGTGTCGGTTATCGCCATTGGGTATGCAATATATAACTCTAATTCTGAATTGTAGATTCATTCAAACTGAACTACAAGAACAAGACTTAATTGTGCATGATATGTAGGATAAACGCACGGACGATCAAAAATTGAGATCACCACAAGTTTTGGTGACATCTTGCACAATCGATAGATACGCGGTTAAAATATAACTTAGATTTGCTTGAAAGTTCAGGAGTCAGTGAATGTCATCATTATCCATTAAACGGATTGTTGCCTTTGCCGTTTCTATGGCCTTAGGGTTTGGCCTCGCCGCATTATTTGTAACGACTATTTTGCCATGGATGGGCCCCAATAATGGCATGGCGATTTCTGTCGCTAAATATGGAACCCAATATTTCTTCTGGACAGCATTCCCACTGGGACTTTTCTTCCTCGTGTGGTTTGACCACTTTATGGACACCCGCATTTTCCCAGATTAGTCGATCTCGGTTGATTGCACGCAGTTCAAAACAGCCTTCATGATTCAATCTGAAGGCTGTTTTTGTGCGCGTTATGAATTCCACCCCAACAGTTGTTGTAAGCCATTCACCCCTGTTTCGTGGGTGATGCGCAGACGGGTCATCTCCAAACGGTTATCAGAAGTATGGAGCGCGCCCGGTTGGGTCGTGACGGCTCTCCAAATCGGCATTGTTGCTAGGGTGCTCAGGGTATTGTCATCGTAACTGCCCACGGGATAGCTAAACATGCGTGACGGTCGGCCTGTATACACCTGCAAACTCTCTAAACTGCCTAATACTTCATAAACCAAGAAATCATAATCACGGTTATCCAGTTCTGCATGGGTCTTGGTATGCGCTTCCATATCCATACCTGCATTCGCCATTTCGCTCACCTGCGCCCAATTCATATAAGCGGGGTTATTCGCGTCCACCTGCCCCGTAATAATGAAGAAAGTCGCGGTGAAGCCATACTGACGAAGCATCGGAAATACAATCGAATAATGGTCGATATAGCCGTCATCAAACGTTAGGATGACGGGCTTAGCGGGTAAGCTCGCCCCTGTGAGCAACGCATTATTCAAGGCATAGAGCGAAATTGGGGTATAGCCTTCATAAAAGAAATATTCCAAATGCTGACGAAATAAGGTGGGCGAGAGCGTCAATTGACGGCGCATCTCATCGGCATTTTCCGGCGCTTCGCTGACATAGTGGTACATCAAAATCGGCACATGAATACGCCGATAAGTGCCATCCCATGCAGGTTCACCATAAAACTGCAAATACTGCTGAGGGGGAATCGTCGCATCTTGTGAATGGACAGGCACCCAATACAACACCCCAGTGATAAGGAACATCAGCAGAAGCCGATACCGCTGTTGAATCAATTGGCGCACAGAACCCCCTTACTCTATTTTTCAGAGCATACGTTAAGAGGGTTGATGTCGTCAATGTTTGGGGGTGTGAGAGACTCTCAAAACAGCGATAATCGTGCGAGTTTTCACAACCTGATAGCTTTTGACAGTTGGCTACCAGTAGGATCGAAGGCATGATGAGCGAAAAAACTTCACGAATTTCCGGTTTTTATAAATTAGATACGCAAAGTCGCCAAAACCTTTTGGCACAATGGGCTGAACTCACCTCTGAAGAAGTTCAGTCCTTGCATCCAGAACACGGCCTCAGCCTAGAGGCGGCGTCTCATATGATTGAAAATGCCGTCGGTGTGTTTGGGATGCCTTTTGGCATCGCGACCAATTTTCTAATCAATGGGCGTGATTATCTGATTCCCATGGTGATCGAAGAACCTTCCGTTGTGGCGGCAATCAGTAATGCCGCCCGTTTCTTCCGCGAAGGGGGCGGTTTTCAAACATCCAGCGATGACCCGATCATGATTGGGCAGATTCAAGTTTTGGATGTCCCGAATATCCCCGCGGCCATCGAAGCCATTCAAGCAGAAAAAACCTCCCTCCTAGCCGAAGTAGATCAAATGGGTGGAAGCATCGTTAAACGAGGCGGAGGCGCGCGCGACCTTGAAACCCGTGTGATCGATCATCCTGCAACCGGCCCGATGTTGATCATTCATCTGTTGATGGATACACGAGACGCGATGGGGGCAAACGCCATCAATACGGCAGTTGAACATCTCGCACCCCGTATCGAAAGCCTCACCCAAGGGCGCGTGAACTTACGCATTTTAAGCAACCTCACCGACCGTCGCAAAGCGCGTGTCGAAGGGGTGATCCCCGCAGAAACCCTCAAAACGGAGCACTTCACAGGCCAAGATGTGGTCAAAGCCATTGTTGAAGCGGGAGCATTTGCGGAAGCCGATCCCTACCGTGCGGCGACCCATAATAAAGGGGTGATGAACGGCATTGATGCCGTCGTCATCGCCACCGGCAATGATTGGCGCGCCATCGAAGCGGGCGCACATGCATATGCCGCTCGTAACGGACGCTACACCAGTTTTACCCACTGGTGGCAAGATGCAGATGGAAATTTACGCGGTTCGTTAGAGATGCCCCTTTCGGTAGGAATTGTGGGCGGGGCAACGCGCGTACACCCCACCGCCAAACTTGCCATGAAAATTCTGAATGTTCGTTCGGCCAGCGAATTGGCAGAAATTATCGTCGCGGTTGGGTTGGCGCAGAACCTCGCCGCCATCCGCGCATTGGCGACAGACGGGATTCAACAGGGACACATGCGCATGCACGCCCGACAAATTGCTGTAGCCGCAGGCGCATCAGATCATCAAGTTGCAGAGGTTGCGGCACAACTGATTAAAAGCAATAACATCCGTTTAGAAAACGCTCTGAACATTGTGCAATCCATGAAGGAAAATTCCGAATGACCACTTATTCACAGAACGGCACTCAGCCCCACTCGACCGACTTACTCCAACCAGACCGTAAAGTAGGGATCGTGGGCTATGGCGCATATATTCCGCGCTATCGTTTACCCGGCAGTGAAGTCGCCCGCGTTTGGACAGGTAGCCCCACGGGAAGCCCTGTCACAGAAAAGGCAGTCGCTGGCCCTGATGAAGATGTCACCACAATGTCGATAGAAGCGGCGCGTAATGCCCTCGCCCGCGCCGCCATTGACCCGCGTGAATTACGCGCTGTATGGATTGGCAGTGAAAGCCACCCGTATGCGGTAAAACCGACCAGCACCATCGTCGCGGAAAGCATCGGCGCGTCGCCGAATATTCAAGCCGCAGACTGGGAATTTGCTTGTAAAGCGGGAACCGAAGCCGTGCAAGCATCGATTGGGCTTGTCGGTAGTGGGATGGGCAATTACACCCTCAGCATTGGCATGGACACGGCACAATCTCGTCCGGGGGATGCGCTCGAATATACCGCAGCTTCAGGTGGGGCGGCCTTCATCATCGGCCCAGCAGAAAAATCTGTCGCTGTGTATCAAGGCAGTTACAGCTTCGTGACCGACACGCCGGACTTCTGGCGTCGTGCGGATGAAAGTTATCCCAGTCACGGGGAACGTTTCACAGGGGAACCAGCCTACTTCAACCATGTGATTTCGTCCGCCGGCAAGTTGATGGAAATGCTCGGCACCACTGCGGAAGATTACACCTATGCCGTCTTTCATCAACCCAATGTGAAGTTCCCTGCCCGCGCCGCCGCCATGTTAGGGTTTAAAGACGAACAGATCAAACATGGACTTTTGGCTGACAAAGTGGGCAATGTGTATTCTGGCTCTTGTATGTTAGGGCTTACCGCAATTTTGGATATTGCTCAGCCCGGCGACCGTATCCTGATGGTCAGTTATGGTTCAGGCGCAGGGTCAGATTCATTCGATCTCGTCGTGACGGACCGCATCAAAGAGGTGCCTGCGCGCGCACCCCGCACCGCCGATTATATTCAACGACGCACACAAATTGATTACGCGACCTACTGCCGTTATCGCGGCTTACTAAAAGGGTAAAACCTGATGACAAACGTAGCAATTATTGGGATTGGTCAAACACCTGTAGGCGAGCATTGGGAAAGCAGTTTGCGCACCCTCGCAACAGATGCCGTCGAAGCCGCGCTCCAAGACGCAGGTCTAGCTGATCAAGTAGGAAGCATTGACGCGGTCGTGGTGGGGAATGCCTACGGCGCCACCTTCAGCAGTCAAGCACAGCTCGCACCCCTCATCGCCGACCATGTGGGTCTGCGTGGGGTAGAAGCCTTCACCGTTGAAGCGGGCGATGCCAGTGGCGGCGCCGCTTTGCGATCCGGCGCCGCCTTGATCGCGTCAGGCATGGCGCGTCGTGTGCTGGTGGTCGGGGTCGAAAAATCGAGCGATATGGTCGGAAGTGCCCATCTGAGCGCGCGCAATATCAGCTTAGATGCTGACTATGAATCGATTCAAGGCGTCACCTTGCCCAGCCTCGCGGCGCTTTTGATGCGCCGTTACATGCACGAATATCAAGTTCCGCTCAGCGCCTTTGAACCATTCAGCATCAACGCCCATGCTAATGGCTCAAAAAACCGTTATTCAATGTACAAAAATCAGATCAAACCCGGCGCGTTTGGCAAAGCACCGATGGTTGCCGACCCTGTCACCTTATTTGACGCCGCACCTGATGCGGATGGAGCGGCAGCGGTGATTTTGACCGCGTCTCAACACGCGGGCGATCTTGTCCCGAAGCCGATTCAAATCGCGTCTAGCACCAGTGCCAGTGACAGCCTCGCTCTGCATGATCGTGACGAATTGTTATGGCTAGAAGCGATTGCGCGTTCTACCCGTCAAGCTTTAGAACAGGCTGGAATTGATGGCAGTGCCATCGACTTATTCGAATTGCAAGATGCCTACACAATTTTGTCTGTACTCACCTTAGAGGCCGCAGGGTTTGCGAACGTTGGCGAAGGTTGGAAGCTGGCAGAAAATGGCGGTGTGGGGTTAACGGGGACGCTGCCCATCTCAACGTTTGGCGGAATGAAAAGTCGTGGCAACCCAGCAGGCGCATCCGGTGTTTACCAAGCCGTCGAAGCGGTGCTTCAACTGCGTGGTGACGCAGGTGCTAACCAAGTTGCTGATGCAAAATATGCCATGATCCAAAATGTCGGGGGGTTGGCAAGCACAGTGGTGACACACATCCTCAAAACCATTTAGAGGCGTATTTCGCTTCTATTTGAGAGTGGATGATAGCAATGAACGGGGTATTGATAGGTTTTGATAGTCGATTTCCCCTATTCTAAAACTATCTTGTGCAGTTTGTAACAAACAAAATGACGCAAGCATTTGATTCAGTAAATTGTTGTATACGAAGGACAACACTATGCAAATTTCACGTCATTGGAGAATGAAACCACTGCGTTATCGTTTAGAAGCAATGGTCAACCAAAAAGGCGAAGTTGCATTCCAAAAGCGCACACGCAGTTCTGACATGAACAAAGACACCAAAGTGGTTGAAACAGAAGCACAAAAAGTTGTTACAACACGCTAAACGGGTCTATACACAGAAAAGATAGACACTATGGAAGTACGTAAACAAGTTGAAGTTCAACCAGAAAAAGTAACCCTTTCTGGTTTTGGGACGGTGTACAGCTTTACCACCGTCACAGAAGCCCCAGAAGGCTATGAAGAACAAGCACCTTACCTTCTCGCCCTTGTCCAGCTCGACGAAGGGCCGATGCTCACCGCACAAATCACCGATGGCGATGGGGAATTGGCTATTGGCGACCGTGTGGAAATGGTCACACGCAAGCTCACAACCGAAGGGCCACGCGGAATGATCGTCTATGGTTACAAATTCCGTAAAGTGTTGGCTTCTCAATAAAATCAACTTTTGAATAGAATGGACTGAGCGCACCTTAAAAAGTGCGCTTTTTCTTTAATATGCTCAATAGATATTGGCTATCCATCCTCTAAATGACTATGGGAAAATCAAAGCCTTCAGCCAAACAAAGAACAGGTCAGCGGGGTGAAACGCTGGCGACTGAATTTCTCATTCAAGCAGGATGGGTGATTGTAGAGAGAAATTGGCGCTGCGCATCCGGCGAGATTGACATCATCGCGAAAGACGGCGAGACGCTGATTTTTGTTGAAGTGCGCACCCGTCACAGCGCCAATACGGAACCGAACTTTGAAAGTTTTACGCCGCGCAAACGTGCCAAGATGATCGCCACATCAGACGAGTATCTGTCAACACACCAATTGGAAGATAGCCCTTACCGCATTGATGCCATCGCGATCAGTTTTGCACCGCATAGCGCGCCGATCATCGAACATATCCCCGACGTTTTGAACTGGTAACCTACGAAACACGGTATAATTACGTTTGCATACCACCCTACTGAATGAAAGATTGTACGCTTGTTGAAATCCTCAAAGTCACTCATTCCTCTTTTAGTTGTTTTAGGGCCAACGGCTGTAGGAAAAACAGCGCTTGCTATCGAATTAGCCGAGACGTATAACGGTGAGATCATTAATGCCGACAGCCGTCAAATTTACCGCTACATGGATATTGGCACAGCTAAGCCTACGTCTGAACAACAAAGCCGTGTTCCGCACCACATGGTGAGCATTGTTGACCCCGACGAAACACTCACTGTCGCACAGTATCAAGAGATGGCGAATCAGCAGATTTGTGAAATTCATCAACGCGGAAAAATCCCCATTCTCGCAGGCGGAACAGGACAATACATCACGGCCATTCTGGAAGGCTGGTCGATTCCTAAAGTTGCGCCCAATGCAGAAATCCGCGCTGAGTATGAGAACTTCGCTCAAACCTATGGTGTCCGAGCACTGTATGAGGAGCTTCAAAAAGTCGATGCTGAAGCGGCTCAACAAATCCACCCCAATAACACCCGCCGTGTGATCCGTGCGTTAGAAGTGATTCGTGTGACGGGTCAACGGTTTAGCGAGCAACGACGCAAAACGCCCCCACCCTATCATGTATTGCAGTTCGGACTGACGATGGAGCGTGAAACGCTGTATCAACAAGCAGATCAACGTGTGCATACGATGATTGAGATGGGTTTTGTCGAAGAGGTAAAAAGCCTGCTCATGCGGTATGATCGACGTTTAAGTTCGATGTCTGGCTTAGGCTATCGTGAATTAGCCTCGCATCTTTTGGATGGCATTTCATTAGAGCAGGCCATCACCGAAACATGTTTCCAAACTCATAATTTCATACGGCGACAATATACATGGTTTCGCAATCATGATGACGGTATTCAATGGATTGACCGAAAACAGATGGATCAGGATCATATTCATATGCTGGTTGAAACTTGGCTTCAAGCCAATCCAACATCTGTGGCTGAGGAGTAACACATTATGTTTGACAGTTTAAGAGCACAGCCCGCCATTATTGGGCTGGTTTTAGTGATGCTCTTGGCTTTTCTGGTCAGCCCGAATATTTTGCCCGAATTTCTCTCCAACTCGATCCCCGGGTTTTATGAGGGTATTCCTTGTATTTGGTTACGAAATGCCCAAGACCGCGCCAATCATCAATCACTTATCGGGCGTGGAAACCCTAACCCGCTGGCGGTGAGCGTTGAAACTAGCGCCCTTCCTACTGACCCCGCAGGCTTCCTTTATATTCGGATTGTGATTGCAAATAATTCTCTAGGCACAGTTCCGTTTGTGTATGATCCGGCACAAATCATCGTCGGGGATAATGGCACCAGTGGTTTAGGCATCGCTTTTAGCCCGCAAAACTCACTGATCACAGGGGCACAACGGCAAGATCAAAACCCGATTCCAGAAGCAAACATACGCTTATTAGGCCCGCGTCAACGGTGTGTGCACACCTTAGAATTCCCTGCGGGCAACGTTATGATTGATCCCGCCATCAACAGCGGAACGGCGCAAGTCGTGGCCTTCTATCGGAATAATAGTGATAGCCAGACCATCCCAACCAGTTCGATTGCAACGCCTATTTTTTCAACCCATGGACTCTGGACAGGGTTGATCCAATCATCCCCTGTTGTGATTCCTGTGGCAGCAGGGTAATAAATTTCGAACAGGAATTGCAAGGCTATAGTATAATCATTGAAAATTGCGGTTCATTTCTTATCTGAAATTCAATAGAGGAGTGTCGCTACATGGCTGACTCAGCTATGGAACGCCCCATTTTGCTTATGCTTGGCGATAGTAAATTGAGCGATCAGCAGTGGACGTTATCAAAAGACAATGTCATTTTAGGGCGTGATGATGACTGTGAAGTGGTATTGCCAGAGCGGCAAGTTTCAAGACAGCATGCCCGCATTTTCCGTGAAGATGATTCTTTTTACTTAGAAGACCTTGAAAGCCGTAATGGCACATGGGTAAACCAAGAGCAGTTGAAGGGAACACGTCGCCTGTATGACAATGACGTGATTTCTATTGCAACCGTTTTTCGTTTGCAGTTCGTCGGTTCTGGTGCAACGGCTCCCCTCCCCTATGAAGTGCCGATGAGCTTGACCACTGGACGCATTAAAATTGATCCCCAGTCGCGACGGGTTTTCGTGAATGGTTATGAGCTTGACCCGCCGTTAAGCCCACCGCAATACCGTCTATTAGAAATGTTGTACCTCAATGCAGGGCGCATTTGTACCCGTGAACAAGTGGTGCAAAATGTCTGGCCGGACGTTATTGGCGAAGGGGTGAGCGAACAAGCGATTGATGCGCTCGTTCGGCGCTTACGCGACCGCATCAGCGAGATTGACCCAGACCACCAATATATTGTGACGGTGCGCGGTCATGGTTTCCGACTTGAAGAAGAATAATTTACGCTGACAGTGAATACATTCATGAGCGGTAAAGCAAGAGAAAGTTTGCTTGCTATACCGCTCATTTTGACTAGCATCTTAGACAAATCAACGTTGGCGGGAACGTCACCATTGTGTAAACTCTGCACCATAGATGTAGAGACTTACCTTTAAAAACAGTTCGCTCATTTCTGCGTTCGCCCGAATGAACGCCACGTACAACATGGAACTCACGACATGCTGAAACGACTTCAAATAGAATGGCTCGCTATTTTTGCATGGCTAGAAAGTGCTTTGATCGGTTTATTTTTCATCGAAGCACTACGCTTTTTAGTCGGGATGTTGTACAGCCGTGTTGCCGGCGCCAGCACTGTTTTAACGCTATATTCGCTCAACGTACCGATTGAGTCGGTCACCGCGCCGAACCCAAGCCTCGTTCAAACTGAAATCACCATCTCCATTTATCTGTTATTGCTGCCGTTGATCGGCGTTTTATTAGGGCGCATCAAGTTTTTAATCCCGCTGTCCGTCGTCGGGATCGCTGTCGCCCGCGCCCTCATGACAGCCAACTTGGGCCTTACACAAACGGCATCTGCCGCGTTAGTCGTCAGCATCGGCTTGTTATATTTCACCCTGATTGCACGCCACCGCGCAACCCAATTCCCGTATATTTTTGTCTTGGGGTTATCGCTCGACCAAATCTTACGCGCGTATGGCAACACGTTAGACCCCTCATGGCAGGCAGGTTATATCAATATTCAATTTGTCTTGTCGGGTATCGTGATTTTATTTGCATTGATCCTCGCAATTCAGAGCAATCGGCGCGTTCGCAACGACGAAAACGGCGTTGATCCCGATCAAGGCTTGCTGCCCTTCTGGAGTGGGATTGGGATTGGCGCACTGCTCTTTTTACAACTGAGCCTACTCGCCGTCCCGAATGCGATTGCAGGACGTGCCGATGTCGATTACACCACCTTTGTCCCGCTCGTCTTAGGTGCGACACTCTTGCCGATTGTGCCTTTCTTCCGCAGTCGCGCACGCGGGTTCATCGCCCTCTTTGATGGCGGTGTGCGCGGGTGGATATGGATGTTATTGGCGATGCTTCTGCTAATATTCGGCACCCGCCTGCAAGGGATCATTGCAGGGGTAGCGCTGGTGATCGCTCAATTTGCGGCCTCAATGTTATGGTGGTGGTTTGTGCGCCCCCGTATGGAAAAGGAACGTTATTTCGGTGGCCTATGGCTGATCCTTGCGGCGGTGATCTTCGGCGTGTTTGTCGTCGCGGATAACTTCACCTACGAATATGCTTTTGTCCGTGAGTTTACGGGGAATCTACGCTTCTTAAACAATGCCATCACGCCCCTACTGCGCGGTTTTCGTGGGTTTGGCGTGGGCGTGATTTTAGTCTCGCTGGTCTTAGCCACCTTACCGATGATCCAAGCACGGCGACGCATCGCTTGGGTGGGCGACCACGTCAGCCGTTCGATCCTCAACTTGCTGATTGTCGTCGTAGCCTGTGTCACCGCCGCCTATTTTGCCCGCCCACCGTTGATCACTTCTGCCGTGAACAGCGACGAACTGCGCGTAGGAACGTACAATATCCACAGCGGTTTTGATGAATATTATGTGTTCTCTCTGGAAGAAGTTGCGCAAACGATCCATCGTGGGGGCACCAATATGGTTCTGCTCCAAGAAGTGGATGCAGGACGTCTAACCAGTTTTGGGGTCGATCAATCGCTGTGGTTGGCGCGCCGTCTCGGGTATGACCGTCGTTTCTACCCCACGAATGAAGGGCTTCAGGGGTTAGCAGTACTTTCCCAAATCCCGATTGCTTATGACGATGGCGTGTTACTCACCAGTAATTATCAGCAAACCGGCTTGCAACGAGTGCAGATTCAGCCCGCCCCTAACACCGTGATCACGGTCTACAACACATGGCTCAGCCCACTCTTTGAAGTGGTCGGAAGTGAAGTCGCCGAGCAAGAACAAGATCAACAACAGCAATTGAATGAGATTTTTGCCTTGATCGCCAGTCATCATCCCAATGGGGTATTAGGGCGAACGATCATTGGCGGGACGTTTAATAATGTGCCGGATTCCCCGCTGATTCAGCAAATGCGTTCAGCAGGGTTTAACGATCCGTTTGCAGGGTTGACGATTGAACTGTCCGCGACGCTCGTCCGCACAGGAGTGAACCGCGCCCGCTTCGACTACATCTTCACGCGCAATTTGGACGCGCTAGGCGTAGTCGTCATCAATAGCGAAGCCTCGGATCATCGCATGGCGGTAGTCGGGTTACGCATCACACGATAATAAAAACGCCCTTGTTACAAGGGCGTTTCAATAATTAATTCACCGCGATCCAGCTTGTCGAGTGCAAACTTGGCGGCGGCAAATGATGCGGACTGCTTGCTGTGTCCGACGCCGATGCCGACCACCTGCGCCCCAATCATCACTTCAACTGTGAACTCGCGCTTATGATCCGGCCCTGTCATATTCACCGTGTGATACTGAGGGGTCTTGTTATATTCAGATTGAATTCTCGCTTGTAAGGTACTGCGCGGGTCTTTATCCAAATCCCGCTGGACGATCTGTTCCAATTGAGCGCCGAGCAGTGGCGTTAACCATGCCTGCACGCGCTCAATTCCTTGATCGAGAAAATAAGCGCCGATCACCGCTTCAAAGGCATCACACAAAACATTTTCGCGCTGTCGCCCGCCATTCAGTTCTTCACCGCGTCCAATTCGCAGTTGAGTATCAATGCGAAGCTGGATGGCAAATTTCGCCAGTGTATCCGCGCGGACTAAAGCGGCGCGCAGACGGGTTAAATCGCCTTCGGGCGCGTCGGGAAGCTGTTCATATAACATCTTCCCCGTAATAAAATTGAGGACCGCGTCCCCCAAAAACTCCAAACGTTCATTATCTGCCGCCGCAATATCAGCATGTTCATTGGCAAATGAACGGTGCGTCAACGCCTGCAACAGTAAGTTTTCATCGTTAAACCGCAATTGTGTTGTCTCTTGAAACACTTGCAACGAGGGCATTTCCCTCTTTTTCATACTTAGTCTTCAAACCTCTTAAACACTAATGAAACATTATGTCCGCCAAACCCAAAGGAATTGCTCATGACACAGCGCATGGCAACTTCACGCGCCACATTCGGCACGTAGTCGAGATCACACTCTGGATCAGGGGTATTCAAATTGATGGTGGGCGGTGCAATTTGATCGCGCAAAGCCAGCATACAGAAGACCGCCTCAAACGCGGCAGTTGCCCCCATCGCATGGCCCGTCATACTTTTTGTAGAACTCATCGGCACTTGGTACGCGCGCGCCCCAAACACAGTCTTGACGGCTTTGGTCTCCATCGCATCGTTGAGGGTTGTCCCTGTCCCGTGTGCATTGATGTAATGGACATCTTCTGGCATAACTTTCGCGTCGTCCATCGCTAGTTTGAGCGCCGCGCTCGCGCCTTTGCCTTCAGGTTCGGGGGCGGTGATGTGAAATGCGTCCGAAGTAGACCCATAACCGACGATCTCACCGTAGATTTGTGCACCCCGCGCCTTTGCCGAATCCAATGCTTCTAAGACCAGCACGCCTGCCCCTTCACTGAACACCAATCCGGTACGGGTTAAGTCGAACGGACGCACCGCTTGATGGGGGGTGTCATTATCGCGCGAACAAGCGCCGGTACGGTCAAAGGCGGCGATCCCAATCGTGAAGATGGGCGCTTCGCCTGCACCTGCTAAAGCGCGGTCAATACGTCCCAGTCGAATCAGGTCAAAGGCATGGCCGATACAATCCGCACCCGTCGCACAGGCCGAGATCGGCGTGTAAGAAGGGCCTGTGATGCCCAAATTGATCGCCACATGATCGCTACCCCCATTCGCCATAAACATCGGAATGCCAAACGGCGTTACACGACGTGGGTCACCCGTGTTGTATAAAATCTCAGCTTCTTTGTAATAGCTGGATACGCCCCCTACAGCCGAGCCAATGATGACCCCGGTACGCGCGCGGTTTTCATCCGTGATTTCGAGTCCCGCGTGTTCCACCGCTTGCATGGCGGCGGCAATACTAAATTGTTGATACAAATCTAAGCGACGCGCTTCTTTCATATTCACGTATTGGGTAGGGTCAAAATCCTTGACTTCCGCGGCGATCTTCACATTGAAGCGTTCCGTGTCAAAGCGTGTGATGTCCCCAATTCCACAACGCCCTTCAAGAATATTTTGCCAAGAACTTTCTACAGTATTTCCAACTGGAGACAACAACCCCATGCCGGTAATCACTACACGCCGAGACATAGAAACTCCATTCAATACCTTAAATTAAATTTGTGAACTGCCGTTTTATCACAGGCTAAACTAGTTTGCCACAGGCGGGCGGTCATCTTCATTAGGATAATAATGCCCTTCTACCCATGCTTCGCCTTGAATACCAATTTCTTTCTTCCATACAGGCACGATCTCTTTCAGACGATCAATGCCATATCGCGCCGCTTCAAAACAACCCTCATCACGGTGACTCGATGCGCACGCAATTACAATAGTGTTTTGACCAACCTCTAAACGCCCGACGCGCTGTACAATCGCAACGCCCTGAACCAAAGGGAACTGAACGCGGATTTCGGCAATCACCTGTCGCATTTTTGCGACAGCCATCGTTTCGTAAGCCTCATAAAAAAGGTGATCGGTTTGCGCCAATGCAGAGCGGTCTGTCCGTTGGGTCTCGCCACGTACCATACCACTGAACACGCAGACCGCGCCCGTTTTCTCGGTGGTGATGGCGTTGATCAGCTCGTCTGTGCTGAAGGGATGTTCGGCCAAGCGGGTGATCTCTGGAAATACTGGCGTCGTTTCATCACCC
Organism: uncultured Anaerolineae bacterium; assembly: GCA_934216615.1. Taxonomy (GTDB): domain Bacteria; phylum Chloroflexota; class Anaerolineae; order Aggregatilineales; family Phototrophicaceae; genus Flexifilum. The sequence continues at coordinate 32,329 of CAKQCB010000007.1, forward strand.
CCGCTCACAGGCGGAAAGATCGCAATTTCATCCCCATCATTCAGCGTGTCACTATCAAACGCATATTCTTGATTCACCGCAAAAATAGCGCTCTTAAAATGCGCTTCCATATGGGGATACTGCGCGATCAAGTATTTTTTGAGGTCGCTCAGGGTTGAGGGCATCGTCCCTGTTTGAAGCTCCAACGTGGGCATCCCCATTTTATCCTTGATCGTGGCAAAAAATCTCAACGAAAAACCCATTGATTAACCTTCTGACTGGCGTTCACGCGCGACATAATCACCGCGTTGACCGCCATGCTTTTCCAATAAACGAATATCACTGATGCGCATTTCGCGGTCAACCGCTTTCGCCATATCATAAATGGTCAGCGCGGCGACGCTCACCGCCGTGAGCGCTTCCATCTCGACCCCCGTTTTTCCGCGTGTTCGAGCGGTTGCAGTAATATCTATCGAGTGTTCTTCCGCATTGAGTGTGATTTCAACATCAATTTTATTTAATGGAATCGGGTGACAGAGTGGAATCAACTCCGATGTACGTTTTGCCCCCATGATCCCCGCAATTTGTGCGATGGTTAAAACATCGCCTTTTTTCAGGTTCCCGGCTTGGATCAAATCGAAAGTCGCTTGATGCATCCATACGCGACCTGTCGCCACTGCGGTTCGATCCGTTTCTGGTTTCCCCCCCACGTCCACCATGCGCGCGTTTCCTTGCGCATCGACATGCGTTAATTGATCGCTCATCATCCCCTACTTGAATGAATCTTGTTTTGCCCCTCAGCCATGACTATAATTCTCATGTTTATTAAAGAGTGTTTTATCAAACATTCTTTCTATATTCTACCTTTAAAATCCAGTCTGAATGGAGAATCACATTGAGTATATTCCGCAGTGGCATGTCGAAAACACGTCAATCATTTTTTGGGCGAATCGGTCAGCTTTTTGCGGGCAATGAACTTGATGATAGTGTGTGGGACGATGTTGAAGCCTTACTGATCCAAGCAGACCTCGGCGTAAATACCACCCAAGCAGTCGTTGAAGATGCACAGCGACGCGCCCGCCAGCAGAACATCAAACGGGCCGACCAAATCACCCCTGTCTTAAAAGAATCTCTAAGAAGCATGCTCATGAGTCCGCCGACGATGAATATCAGCGGGCGCGAGTTGTCGATTGTTTTGATCGTCGGGGTGAATGGTGCGGGCAAAACCACGACTATTGGCAAACTGGCGCATCGTCTAAATAATATCAATAATCGTAAGGTGATCCTCGCCGCAGGCGATACGTTCCGCGCCGCCGCCATTGATCAACTACAAACGTGGGGTGAACGTGTGGGTGTGCCAGTGGTTGCCAACAAACCGGGTTCTGACCCCGCCGCCGTCGTCTATGATGCTACCGCCGCCGCAAAAGCCCGTAACCGTGATGTCCTGTTAGTAGACACCGCAGGACGTCTTCATACCAATCACAACTTGATGGAAGAACTGGCGAAAATCAAAGCCGTATCCGCAAAGATCATTCCGGACGCACCGCACGAAGTCCTGCTCATCCTCGACGGGACGACAGGGCAAAATGCCTTGCAACAAGCGGAAAAATTCCGTGAAATGGTCGATATCACCGGCGTGATTGTGACGAAATTAGACAGTTCAGCCAAAGGGGGCATGTTATTCGCCATCAACCACGATTTAAAACTGCCTATCCACTATATTGGCTTAGGTGAAAAGGTCACTGATCTGGTCTTTTTCCAACCGGATTATTTTGTAGACAGCCTATTTGACGAGAATTAAACAGTTTTTGTGAGTGAACCAGAACCTTTTAGGCTCTGAAACTGCCATGAACTCATGTAAAATCATCTTTACCAGTTGATTTATTTTAGCTTTTTGAGGAACCCAGCCTGAATGGAAAATCTAATACCAAAATTGGAATCGATGCGTACACACCTTGAAACATTGATGACACAAATTGATGTCGATGGGAAAGCACGCCTCCTTACACAGCGCGAAGCTGAAAGTAGCACTACCGAGTTTTGGTCTAACCCTGAAGCTGCTCAAAAAGTTATGCAGGAAATTTCGCGTTTAAAAAGCGAAGTCGATACATGGAATAGTATTTTACTCCGTCTGAATGATGCGATTGAATTGGCCGAGCTGAATGATGAATCGCTCGAAAATGAACTGTCCCGCGAAACTAATGAACTTGAACACGCCGTCGAACGCATGTCATTACAAACGATGCTGTCCGGCCCTTATGACAACGAAAATGCGATCCTTGCCATCCATGCAGGTGCTGGCGGGACTGATTCCCAAGATTGGGCGGTCATGCTGGAGCGGATGTATCTGCGTTGGGCAGAAGAAAACCAATACAAAGTCGAAATCATCGAACGGATGGAAGGCGAAGAAGCAGGCATTAAAAGCGTCACGATGTCGATCAAAGGGGATTATGCCTACGGCTATCTCCAAAGTGAGCAAGGCGTGCATCGTTTAGTGCGCATCAGCCCCTTTGATTCGGCAAAACGTCGCCATACCTCCTTCACCAAAGTTGAATTATGGCCGGACATTCAAGGCAATATCGAGCTGGACATCAACGAAAAAGACCTGCGCATTGAAACCTATCGTTCCAGCGGGGCGGGCGGTCAAAACGTGCAGAAAAATGATACTGCCGTCAGGATCATCCATATTCCCAGCGGGATCGTGGTTCAATGTCAAAACCAACGCAGTCAAGTTCAAAACCGTGAACGTGCCCTGCAAATTTTGAAAGCCCGCCTGTTTGAAATCGAACGGCAAAAGCGGGAAGCTCAACTCGCCCAACTGAAAGGTGAAAACGTGACAGCGGAATGGGGAAACCAAATCCGTTCCTACGTCTTACACCCCTATCATTCAGTCAAAGATCATCGTACAGGGTTTGAAGACGGTAACACCGATGCAGTCCTCAACGGACGCTTGATGCCCTTCATGGAAGCCTACTTAAAAGCGAAGATCAGCTCTGGCATTTTAGAACCTGAAATTGTCAGTGACATTGAAGAATCGTAACTCGCGGCATTTTCATTTCGCGTTACAATCAAAATTTATGTGACCGCTTCACTTCCGCAGGTTGGTTGGCATGCCCTATCTGAATTTTCGCCTTGATTTTAGTACGCTAACAGAAAATCAAGTTCGGATTACAGCAACCAGTCCATTGGGTGAAACCCAAGTGGATGTTCCTTTTCCCTTTACCGAAGCGGATTTGGATTCGTGGCTGGTTGCCCTCACCCCAACGGGTGGCGGTCGTACACGTTCACAAATGACACAGGCCGCCCGTGATTTTGGCGCGGCACTTTTCAATTTCGCCATCGGCAACCATCCAGAAATTCGTGCCTTATACAGCGCGTCATTAGACCGTGCCCAGCAAACGGCAACGTATGAAGGGTTGCGCCTGCGCATCACCACCCAAGGCGCTCTGCTCAAAAAGATTCCTTGGGAATTCACCCGCGACCCCCAGCGCGATTTTCTGGCGCTGTCGCGCATCACCCCCATTGTGCATTACACGACGACGCTCAGCAGTCGCAATCCACCGAATATCACACTACCCCTGCGCGCGTTGGTGATGCTCTCGAACCCCGAAGGGGTTGAGCCGATTGACATCGAAACCGAATGGGCGAATTTACAGGCCGCCACTGCCGATTTAACTCAGCGTGGCCTACTCGTCCTCGAACGGATGGATCACGCCTCTTTGCTGGCGCTTCAAAGAAAACTGCGCAAAGAGACGTATCATATCTTTCATTTTGTCGGTCACAGTGACTATAACGCCAACACAAAACAAAGTTACTTAGTCTTTGAAGATGATGCCGACCCCACCCGCATGCGCATCATCACAGGGGAAGATTTAGGCCGTGAACTAGGCGAAGAAATCACCTTGCGCTTGGTGGTGATGAATTCGTGTCACAGCGCCGAACAACCCGAACGCGACGCCCTCCAAGGGATTGCCAGCGGGTTGGTCATGCGCGGAATCCCTGCCGTAATTGCGATGCAATTCGCCATCACCGACCGCGCCGCCAACGCCTTTTCTGAAGAACTCTACCGCGCCATCGCCGATAATCTTCCTGTAGAAGCGGCAGTGAGCGAAGGCCGACGCGCCATCAGTCACCGTTTGCAAAACAATGAATGGGCAACGCCTGTCTTATTTCTGCGTGGGGATCACAGTCGCTTATTTGATGTCACCCCATCCACAACCATCGCCAAAGTGCCAGCGCCTGTCTCATCTCCACTCCATTGGATACGCATCGCTGGCCCTGTTCTGATGATATTATTTCTAGGGGTGATTTTATTCGCGGTACTGCGAGAGAACTCACTCGAGCCGACGCCGACGAATACCCCGTTATTGCCCACAGAGACGACGCCTATCGATTTGCCCGACCTTGCGATCACCAACGCGCGTATTTATCCTAGTGCGATTGCGCCCGGCCAAATCTTCCGCTTGACGATCACCATCAGCAATCTAGGCACAGCCGATAGTGGCCCATTCACCTACACATGGGATTCAAGTTTTCCCACAGAGTTAGAATCCATCGTTCAACAGGTGGATAATATCCCTCCCGGCGCATCAAAAAATGTCTTTTTCCCCTTCAGCTATGGGTGGTGGGGCGTTTACAACACGCAGATTTTTGTGGATATTAATTCCGTCGTGCATGAAAGTAATGAGGTAAATAACCGCCGTACCCTCGCGGTCACTGTTTCAGAAGACCCGTTTCTCGTCTCGTTTGATTTACTGCCCAACAACGACTTAAGCGAAATCGGTCAGTTGGTAGATTCGGCCATGTTTGAACGTTGGAATATGCGTTTCAGCTTAGCGGATTCTGTCGCCTGCCCCAACTTACAATTTGATGCGCTCGAAGACAGTTTCTTCATCCGTTCTGCCGACACCAATCCTGAAGCATGTCGCGCACAACCGCTCAACATCATCCTCTTTAACGAACCGGTGCGCACAGCCTCTATTCAATTGATACCGCAAGCGGGTGCTTATACCGTTAACTATTACGCAAACCTTGAAAAAACCATTCTAATTGACACCGAAACCATCTCTGCCGAAAATAACTTTGCTTTCAGCGTCACAAATTCTGTGGAGACATCCGCTACAATTCATGTTATTGAAATTATTCCCCCTGCTGACCAAGCCGTCTGGCTGGAAGGGCTAACCTTCACACGGGCGGAGTGATTGACATCCCAAAGTAAAAGCTGTAGTATCAGAGAAATATCAATTTTTCTGTAAATACAGATTCCCCTGCTTGACGGTTGATCTTTCAACCGTTATAATTTTGCTATTCATGGCTGTCTTAATTGTTTTGACCCCACCTGATAACCAGCAGCGATAGGATGAATTGTCATCTCTATACGCTGTTTTGTCGTCTAGGGTCCAAACATAAGACAATAGATTGTGCGCTAGTGGCGTGATGATGCTTTGGGCGGTGGCATTAGGGTCTGACGGCACACAAATAATCTTGCTAAAACCACATCCGCCAGAGCCTATTTTAGTACCACTGTTTACCCCATTCGTCTGTTCATAGCGCAGAGGAGATTATGCCTTGGAGGCAAAAGATTTTAGCGCACTCCGCGTAAGCCTTGCATCCCCAGAGCAAATCTTAACTTGGTCGTATGGCGAGGTCACCAAGCCAGAGACGATTAACTATCGTCGTTTACGTCCAGAAAAAGACGGTTTGTTTTGCGAAGCAATTTTTGGCCCCACACGGGACTGGCAATGTTATTGTGGCAAATATAAGAACGTCCGTTATCGCGGGATTGTCTGCGATAAATGCGGTGTCGAAGTCACCCGTGCGGCTGTACGGCGTGAACGTATGGGCCACATTCAATTGGCTGCCCCCGTTGCACACGTTTGGTATACCCGCCGTGTGCCCAGCTATTTAGGTTTACTGCTTGATATTAGCCGCCGTAACCTTGACCGCGTCTTATATTTTGCGCAGTATGTGATCACCTCCGTCGATGAAGAAGCTCGCCATAAAGCATTGTCACGTCTTGAACGTGACCTCGCTCAAAAACGGGCTGCCCTAAGTGGCGACCTTGAAGCCCAAGAAGCAGCGTCACAATCCCGTAATAACGGGCTGCTTAAAGAGCTTGAAGACCAAACAAAAGCGATCAATCAACACTTTGAAGATGAGCTTTCTCGTTTAAGCGATGAAGTCATGCGTGAAGCACAAACCGTGCAGAAACGTGTTGAAACTTTCATCAATGAAAATTCACCTTCAGATATTGATTTCCCCAGCGCGAACACTGTGATCGTAGCGAAGGGTGAATTGGTCACCAATGACCACATTTCACGTATTCAAAACATCGTCAATGCGCGCTTAAATGGCTTGCAAGAAGAAGTTGACGAAATGCGTCGGCAAGAACTCGTCCGCTTGAATGATGAAGCCAACTTGCTCACTGGTGGCAACAACGCCATCACTACCGATGATGAAATTCACTCACGTTTGAATTTGATCGAGCAAAATGCTGAAAAAGCGCGGACCGAACTTGAAGACTTGCGCGCCTTACAATTCCTGTCGGAAACCCGTTACCGTGAATTAAAACAACGTTACGGTCAAGTTTTCCAAGCGGACATGGGCGCTGAAGCGTTCTATGACATTCTCAAGACGATGGATATGGAAAAATTATCTGTCGAATTGTGGCAAGAAGTTCGTACAACAAAATCCAAGCAACGTAAGAAGAAGGCGACCAAGCGTTTACGTGTAGTAGAAAGCCTGCGTAAGAGCTTCAACCGTCCAGAATGGATGATCCTCACCGTTCTGCCCGTCATCCCGCCCGACTTACGTCCCATGGTTCAATTAGACGGTGGTCGTTTTGCAACCAGCGACTTAAACGACTTGTACCGTCGTGTGATCAACCGCAACAACCGTCTTAAGCACCTGCTCGAATTAGGTGCGCCAGACGTCATCGTGCGCAACGAAAAGCGTATGCTCCAAGAAGCGGTTGACAGCTTGATTGATAACAGCCAACGCGGTAAAGCCTTGAGCCGTCGCGGTCGTCGCGAACTCAAATCTTTGAGCGACATGCTCAAAGGGAAGAAGGGTCGTTTCCGCCGTAACTTGCTCGGTAAGCGCGTGGACTATTCCGGTCGTTCGGTCATCGTCATTGGCCCTAAACTCAAACTGCATCAATGCGGTTTGCCCAAGACCATGGCGCTCGAACTCTACCGTCCATTTGTCATCAGCCGTTTGGTGAAATATGGATATGCCAGCAACGTGAAGGGTGCAAAGCGCATCATCGAACGTGAAAAGCCCGAAGTTTGGGAAGTGCTGGAAGAAGTTATTAAAGAACGTCCTGTCCTGCTCAACCGTGCGCCAACCTTGCACCGTTTGGGCATCCAAGCGTTCGAACCTCAATTGGTCGAAGGGAAAGCCATTCAAATTCACCCGTTAGTCTGTTCCGCGTTCAACGCTGACTTTGACGGTGATCAAATGGCGGTTCACGTTCCGTTAAGTGATCGTGCAGTACAAGAAGCACGCGAACTGATGTTGAGCACCAAGAACTTGCTCAAACCTGCGGACGGCCAACCTATCGTTGCCCCTGCGAAGGACATGGTGTTGGGGATTTACTACCTCACCCTTGATCCGAGCATTGAGGTGGTTGCTCGCGCTGATCGTGCTGACCAATTCCGCACGCTGGACAGCATTTACAATGCCGATGTCAAAGTCGGGGTTGCTCACCGTAGCAACGGCTATTATTTCGCTCAACAGCACGAAATTCCCAGCGCTGTTCATTACAAAGACCTCATTGAAGAAGTAGATGGTCGTCGTAAAGTCACCGCCAAAGCGTTAGACCTTACCGTACAAGCTGTTTTGGATGGTGAAGTCGATTGTTTGATCACAAACACGCTGGAAATCAGCGCGTACATCAAGAAGAACAAACTCGAAGATCAATTGGTGATTGCCAACCTCCACGAACGTCGTCACATTGTGGACATGGATGAAGTCGAATATCTGTACAACCTTGGGCTAGTCGGGTTACACACCCCGATCCTCTTGGGCAACTATAACGACAATTCCGAAGCGCAAGCTGAACCGGAACCTACGACCATAGGCCGCGCCATTTTCAACCGCATTTTGCCGGACGAAATGCGCTTTGTTCAGGAAACCTTTGACAAGAAGAAATTGCAAGAGTTGGTGGACAAGTCCTACCGCCGTTTAGGGCCAGACCTCACCACCGATATTGTCGATGCGATTAAAGACATGGGCTTCCATTATGCAACCATCTCCGGTACCACCGTCGCCGTAGCTGACTTGACGATCCCTGAAGAACGTGCGGACATCCTCGCAGAAGCAGATCGTTTTGTCGAACGTACAGAACGTGACTTCCGCCGTGGTTTGATGACTGAAGATGAACGTTATCAAAAGACGGTCGATATGTGGAACCGTACCAAAGATCGTCTGCAAGACTTGATTCGCGAAACCCTGAATCCGTTTGGCCCCATCGCTGTAATGGCGATCTCCGGCTCAACCAAAGGTGGTTTCGGCCCGATCACTCAGCTTGCGGGGATGCGTGGTTTGATGGCTGACCCGTCCGGTCGTATCATCGACTTGCCCATCCGCAGTCACTTCCGTGAAGGGCTGACGGCGTTAGAATACTTCATCTCCACACACGGCGCTCGTAAAGGGCTGGCGGATACCGCGCTTCGTACTGCCGATGCTGGTTACCTCACCCGCCGTTTGGTCGATGTCGCGCAAGACATGATTATCAACCGTACCGACTGCGGTACTCACGCAGGGTTGTGGGTACGCCGTTCTGAAGACATCGCCGGACAAAAGATGTCAGAACGTATTGTTGGACGTTGTGCCGCAAGCAATACATTTGACCCAGAAACGGGTGAATTGATCGTCGCGCGCAATCAAATGATTGATGAAGACGTCGCTGAAACCATCCAAAAGAGCGCGCTCGAAGAAATGCACGTCCGCAGTCCAATGACCTGCTCATTGATTCATGGCATCTGCGCGCTGTGTTATGGTCGTGACCTCGGTCGTGGTGAAATGGTCGAAATCGGGACGGCTGTTGGTATTGTCGCCGCCCAGTCCATCGGTGAACCGGGGACACAACTCACGCTCCGTACCTTCCACACAGGGGGTACTGCGGCAGCGGGTGGTGACATCACAAGCGGTCTTCCCCGCGTGGAAGAACTCTTTGAAGCCCGCAAAACACCGAAAGGTGAAGCGGTCGTTACCGACCTCACAGGGACACTGCGCCTGACCAAACGTGAAGGTGTACGTATTGCCACCGTCACCAATAGTGAAGTGGTCAACGAAGAACACAAACTTCCGGGCGGTTGGGAAGTCTTAGTTGCAGACGAAAGCAAAGTCAAAGCAGGCGATATTCTTGCTCATGACGTTGACAGCGGTGAAAAGATTGTTGCCAAGATGGGCGGTATCGTTCACCTTGAACGCAAGAAGATATTCATCCGTTATGAAACGGTGCAAGAAGTTGAATACGAAATTCCTTCAACCGCTCGCTTCTTGCCCGGCGTTGAAGAAGGTGGCGAAGTTCAAGCTGGTCAACAGTTGACCGAAGGCGCGCAAAACCCGCACCGCGTATTACGTATCTTGGGTTCTGAAGCAACCATGCTCTACTTGCTGACAGAAGTTCAAAAAGTGTACCGTAACCAAGGTGTGAATATTGCTGACAAGCACTTTGAAATCGTCATCCGTAAGATGCTCTCACGTGTTCAAGTTACCAAGATCGGTGGCGGCAACATGTTGCCGGGTGAATTGATCGACAAATTGCAATTGATCGACATCAATGATAAGTTGATCGCTAAAGGTCTTGAACCTGCTTCCGCCGTTCCCATCTTGCTCGGCGTTACAAAAGCAGCGCTCAGCACAGATAGCTACTTGTCTGCCGCCAGCTTCCAACACACCATCCGCGTGTTGGCGGGCGCAGCCATTGAAGGCCGTGAAGATAAGCTGTACGGCTTGAAAGAAAATGTCATCATCGGTAAGCTGATTCCGGCAGGGACAGGTTTCCATACCTACCAAGACCGTGAACTGGTTGCCCCAACGATTTCGTTGGAAGAACAAGGTGCGATGGATTACGATCCTGAAGCCTATGACGATGATAGCGAAACAGAAGACAGCCGTAGTGGTGAAGAATAAGCGTCATCTGCCTTTTTCGCAGATGAACTCGTAAAACAAAAGACCTTCTCAAATTTCTGAGAAGGTCTTTTTTATTTATGCAGACTCAACTACTTAAATAGGTCGATCCATTTATGTACACCAACTGGTTAAGTTTTGATCGTGGCGAACTGCATCGAATAACATCCAATGCAACGGGCGTTCAGTCGCTTCATCTGAGTGAGGATGTAGTTGGCATCCATTCCCCGGGATGAGGATGCTATAACCGATCTGTTCATTCCCCTGCTCTACGAGTGGGCGTTGCAAGGCAAAGTCGAGATTCCATAAAATCATCGGCCCCATATAACCGCTGGATTCACCAATCTCTAAGGCACGTAAAACATATTCACCCTGCTGAATACGGTCTACATAGCGCATGAATCCGCTGTCCGCAGGGGGTTCACCGGGGAAACCATCCCATGTGGCCCAACCAAATTCGGTCGTCCATAATTTGACCGAGCCATGATTATTGCTACTCATAATATTGTGATAGGCTTCGATGGTCTCTAAGAAGAAGAAGTGCGGGTCGTCATCCCAGCCTCGCCCTTCAATCATGTTACAACAGCGATCATCCGGCGCATTTCCCCATCCATACGGATGCACGCCGACATAAATATCTCGGTAATTGGCAAGCCCACCGGCGTACATTTGACGCAAATAATCGCGATCATCCACGCTTACAGCAGACGTGCTCGTCGGCGCTAAGCCAGCGGTGATGATGTCGATCCGTGTGCCGTGTGCATTGGTATAATTCCGAATCACTTCATAGGCTGGGGCAAAAAGTTGCATATACCCCTGCCCTGAAAATGGTAATGTCCCTTGCCATTCGCGCATCAGGTTAGGCTCATTCCAAATTTCAATCGCGTCGATGAACTCACCCAACATCGGTCGGGCAAGCCCTGGGTTGATTTCTTCCAGCAGAATATTGATGAAATTCGCAAGGTCAGCAGGGTTATCCGGTGGCCCTGCTTCGTTATGATTTGAACGCGCCCAGCTCGGCGCTTTCGCGATGCTAATCAACACGCTAAAGCCAGCATTTGCCGCCGCTTCAAGGTTCTGTTCTAATAAGCGGAAGGTATCGTTACTGCGCTCATCACGGTTGTTGGGTTGCATTTCTGCCCACATCACTTGAACTTTGATCCAACGCACGCCGAGCGTTTCTAAGCGGGCAAGCGTCAAATTCCAATCGTCACGAGAGCGGTTGACCAACACCTGTAACCCGACAAATTCAGGGTTTAAATTCGGGATGGTAATGTCACCCACGACTGATGTTGGTGGTGGGACAGGCGTTTCTACAGGCGTGACATCCGGCGGAAGTGTGGGCGCAAGCCCTTCAGTTTGTGTCGGTGGCACTACGGGCGTAGATGTTGGGGGCAATGAATAATCCGTGCCGATGATTGGCCCGCGCCATGTGACTTCGGGCGTAGGCGTCGCGCTCAACTGGATGGTTTCCTGCGTTTGTGTCAAAGCCGCAGCTTGTGTCCCTTGCATTTGAATGGTAAGTTCATGAGAAGCCGTTTCCAATGCAGATTGGCTGGCGAGAGCGGCAGCGGTCAATTCGGCTTCTAAAGTCGCATTCGCTGACTGTGTTGCAAGTGCATCACTCGTAGCGGTCATGCTTTGTTGCGTTTCTAAAGCAGACTGCGTTTCTAAAATGACATCCACCGTGGGCGGTTCAGTCGGTACAACGGCCAACGCCGTCGCTTCCACTATAACAGGGCTTGGCTCTGCTGGTTGATCTGTAGGCATGGGCGTTGGTGTCACATAAATAATGATCGTTGGCCGTGAATCGCACGCGACCAATAGCATAAGCAACAACCCAAATAAGGCATAGAATAGATGCCGAGTTTTTTTCATACGTCATCTTTCTCTTTCTTTTGAAGGATAATGCTCGTATGCTATCACAGCATTCTGTGAAAAAGATGAGTGAAGATACTTGAGTATTTGAAGTGCATTTTAAAAGCAGATATGGTACAATGCAGTCTTATTTAGAACATTTGTTCACATTGACATTCTGTTATTCACTCTCGTAGAATGACCAACTCTTATAGATCCATCAGGAATTGAGCATGACATTAGGGGTCGTCCGACAAGTTAATATTGGTCAAGAAATGCGTGAGGCGTATCTCGATTATGCAATGAGCGTAATCGTCGCCCGCGCTTTACCGGATGCGCGTGACGGTTTAAAACCCGTTCATCGTCGCATCCTTTATGCAATGTATGATTTAGGGATTCGTTCTGACAGCGCTTATAAAAAATGCGCGCGTATTGTGGGTGAAGTACTCGGTAAATACCATCCGCATGGAGATGGTGCAGTCTATGAAGCGTTAGTGCGTATGGCGCAGGATTTTTCGTTGCGCTATCCCCTCATTGATGGGCAAGGTAACTTCGGCAGTATCGACGGTGATGGCGCTGCGGCCATGCGTTATACCGAGTCGCGCATGATGCAAATGGGCGAAGAACTGCTGAGCGATATCGAGAAGCAGACCGTCAATTTTAGCGATAATTTCGACGGCACATTACGCGAACCTACGGTATTGCCCTCCAGCCTACCCAATTTATTGTTGAATGGCTCATCAGGTATCGCCGTTGGGATGTCTACAAACATCCCCCCGCACAACATCAACGAAATTTGTGATGCGCTCGTTTACATGTTGAATAAATGGGACAACCTTGATGATGTCACCGTCCACGACTTAATGCAGTTCGTGAAAGGGCCAGACTTCCCTACAGGGGGCTTGGTTTATCATCAAAGCAATGTGGGTGACCCTGAAAGCAATTCGCTCATCAGCGCATATGCAACCGGGCGCGGACGCATCACCATGCGCGCGAAAGTTCACCTTGAAGAAATGGGACGCGGAAAATCACGCTTAATTGTGAGCGAACTGCCCTATCAAACCAACAAAGCCTCATTGATTGAACGTATCGCTACGTTAGCGCGCGATGGCCGTATTGAAGGCATCGCTGACCTACGTGATGAGAGTGACCGTCAAGGCTTACGCTTAACCATCGAATTACAGCGTAATGTCGAACCTGAAGCGATTTTAAAGAAATTATTTCAGCTCACCCCATTACAAGAAACTTACGGCATCATCATGCTGGCGTTGGTCAATGGCGAGCCACGCACCTTAAGTTTAAAACAAGCGCTCAAGGTGTATCTCGACCATCGTATTGAAGTGGTTCGTCGTCGCAGTGAATATGACCTGAACAAAGCTAAAGATCGTGCGCACATTTTAGAAGGTCTGTTAAAAGCCCTCGACATGATGGACGAAGTGATTCAGACCATCCGCGCGTCCCGTAACGTGGATACCGCGCGTACCAATTTAATGCGTTTGCTCAAGATCACTGACGTGCAAGCCCGCGCCATCTTAGATATGCAGTTGAGACGGCTGGCCGCGTTAGAGCGCAAAGCAATTGATGATGAATACAAAGAAAAACGCGAACTCATCACCTATCTGGAAGACCTACTCGCCACGCCTACCAAGATGCGCCAAGTGATTTCAGATGAGATGTTGACCATCAAACAAGCCTATGGCGACCCTCGGCGCACGGTCATCGTCGATAGCGAAGCCACCGCTGTGACCAGCGCGTCGATGTTGATGCCCCAAGAAAAGACATGGGTGACACTCACGGTTGAAGGCAAATTAGGGCGCACCTTCGACGCGGAAGCGCCGAAAATTTTGGCTGATAATAAAGAAGCGCCCGCGTTCATCGTTGAAAGTGATACCGCCCATATCATCTATCTCTTTAGTGAACAAGGGATGTGTACGACTCTACCGGTTCACCAAATCCCACAAACGCATGAACCTAGCGAAGGGACTTCCTATCACGATCAAACGGATTTCCGCAACGGTGAGCAAATCACCGCGATGCTCAGTTTGTCGCCAAACCAAGAAGACGGTTTGTTATTCTTTGCGACGCGTGGGGGGGAAGTCAAACGGTTACGCATCAGTGACTTACCGGGGATGATGGCGAACGCATTCAAAGTCATGGATGTTGAGCCAGATGATGCCCTCCAGTGGGTCATCCCGACCACCAATGAAAATGAAGTTACCCTCACCACCCGCGAAGGGCAAACCATCCGCTTTAAAGAGACGGATGTACGCCCAACAGGTGTAGGCGCAGGCGGGATGCGTGGCATCAAGCTGGGCAGTGAGCAAGATCAAGTTATCGGTGCAGGCATCGCCAGCGATGAGCGTATTCTCGTGGTCGCCACAGAGACCGGCGTCCTCAAAGGCACCGCGATGAGCGAGTATCCCACACAAGGGCGTGCAGGCAGTGGTGTGATCACTATGAAACTGCCGACAGATTCACCCGCGCTTGTAACCGCCACCGTAATTGATCCTAATTCCCTCTTGGTTGTCCTCACCAATAAAGGCCGAGGGCGCACGATCCGTTACAACACGATTCCGATTGTGAAACGTGCGGCAAAAGGCGAACCGATCATCACATTGGTGGCGAAAGAAAGCGTCAAACGTTTTGTGACGTACGACAAACAAACAGAGATTATTCCGCAGCCCACCGAAGAAGAAGCACCCGCCTCATAAACAAAAACGTTCGAGATAAAAATCTCGAACGTTTTTTTATAACATACAGATTCACATAATCAGTTCGTTAGGCTTTTAAACTCGTGGCGAAGTCCTGTAATTGACGCGCCGGAACCACGCCTAACGTATCGTTCAGTTCGCGTTCTAACCGCGCATAGATCGAAAGCGCATCTGCCTTCATCCCAAAATGCTGATACAATTTCATGACCGAAAGCGTTAAATCTTCTCTGCACACATTGGAAGAAAGCGCTTGTAAATAACGGGTCAATGCTCTTTCTTTTTCGCCATGTGCCTCATAATATTTCGCCACCTGAACCAGCATTTCACAATAATTTTGGCGCAGGTCATTTCGGCGACGAACGACCCAAGGCATATCCAGTTCAGAGAGAAAATCCCCTTTATAAAGGGTCATGATTTGCTGTGACGCTTCAAAATATTCCTTCTCGTCAATCACCATATCTAAGTCAGAGATATTTTTGGTGAAGATCGACACATCATAGATCAAGCGAATGTTCGAAGCGATGTAATAGAGGCTTGTCCCATATGATGTGAGTTCAAAACCCAGAATATCTTTGATTTTGCGTTTGGTGACGTGAAAAACATTCGTGGCTTCGCTGGCGCTGAACTGGGGCCAAAAGACTTGAAATATCTCATCCCGCGAGACCATACCCCGATCAATGAAATAGAAGAATAAGGCGCGGGGCAAAATTCCATCCCAAGACGTGATTTCTTTGCCATTGATGAAACAGCGCCCTACCCCAAAAGAATGGACTTCGACAATATGCTCAGACGAATTGACATCTTGAGATAAATCTCGAAATAGGGTTTGGTCATGAATTGGCAAGACAGCCGTGAGTGCGTTTAAATGCTCGTCGGCAAACAAGCCCGTTAACGTTGTGCGCCCCGCAAGCATGATACGCCCGCGAAACTTCGCCAACAGATCATGAAGGAAGCGTAATAAATCCGCTTCGATAGCACGGTCCGTCTCATCAATGATGAGGATGGTCTTGGCCGTGAGTTTAGGCCCACCTTCCGCAAACGTTTGATATTGTTCTTGGAGCTGTTCATAAGTGACCTGCTCGCCTTGAAGCGAAAAATAAATGCTTTGATTTTTTATTTCCGCGAACAGCGGTTTGCACAAGTCAAAATTCGGGTGAATATAGATCACCTTCATTTTCGAATCAAGCTGGTTTAGTTGAGTCAGCAATTGCTTGATTAAGTAATTCACGATAGCCTCATTGAAGATTCCGACGCCGAGCTTCTACTACACTTGGAATAGCCCCTACCCGCGTCAATACACGTGTCAGATGATTTAAATCTACCAGATCAATGACCAATTGGAGCGTTGCGATATTTTGACGGACATCCACACGGACATCGCTCATATTCACTTTCTCATCGCTCACAATGGTGCTAATATCTCGCATCAGCCCTTCGCGGTCATAGGCGATGACTTCCACAGGCACGCTGTACCGCTGTTCTACCATCGCATTTCCCCACGACACTTCGATCAAGCGTTCAGGTTCAGCACGAATGTTGACACAATCATTACGATGCACCGTCACCCCACGCCCACGGGTCACATAACCCACAATCGGGTCACCCGGCACAGGGTTACAACAGTTGGCGACATTCACCATTAACCCACTGCTACCCCGCACTGTGATGCCTTGTGAGATGTCCTGTGTGGGAACTGATGGATGTGCTTTGAGGATATCGCGCTCACGTTCAATTTGTTCGCGCCGTTCGGCCTCCAAAATCTTGTTGCCGATCTGCGCACCATTGATTTCCCCTTCACCCACATGCGCCAAGAAATCTTCTAATTTCTCGTGCTGGAAAAGGGTCGCGACGGATTCCATCGCCATCGTATCCACAAGCCCCAAGCGCTTGAGTTCACGCTCCAGAACATCCCGCCCATCAGAGACGTGCTTCTCACGGTTCTGCTTGCGGAAGTAGTATTGAATCTTGCTTCGTGCACGCGCCGTGTTCACAAACCCGTGATTTGGATTTAACCAGTCTAAACTAGGTCCCCCGCGGTTTGTCGTTAAGATTTCTACACGATCCCCAGACCGCAAAACATACTCAAGCCCCACCAACTTCCCATTCACCCGCGCACCACGGCAGCGATGACCGATATCGGTATGGATGTGATACGCAAAATCAACAGGGGTTGCGCCAGCCGGCAGGTCGATGATGTCACCTTTCGGGGTAAACGCATAAACGCGGTTTTGAAAGACGTCAGTGCGCATACTATCGACATAAGACTGCGCATCTTCTTTGTCTTCGGTGACTTCGAGCAAACGCCGTAAATACGCGATCCGATCTTCAAAATTCTGATCAGGCGCGCCCTTGCCACCTTCTTTATAGCGCCAGTGGGCGGCGACGCCATATTCAGCATGTTCGTGCATATCAAGGGTACGGATTTGGACTTCGAGGGTATTTCCACGATCATCGATAACGGCAGTGTGGAGGCTTTGGTAAAAGTTGTCTTTAGGGGCAGCGATATAATCGTCAAATTCACCAGGGATGGGATGCCAGAGGTTATGGACATAGCCAAGCGCCATATAACATTCTGGGATGGTGTTCACAATCACGCGCACCGCGCGAACGTCGTACACTTCCTCAAACGGCACGCCTTTGCGCACCATCTTCTTATAAATGCTGTAGTTATGCTTAGGGCGCCCGCTGATCTTCACTTGGGTAATGCCATGCTTTTCGAGTTCTTGGCGCAGTTGATTAGACACGTCGCCCATATATTTTTCACGGTCAACACGTCGTTCATCGATGGATTCAGCGATTTTCTTATACGCTTCGGGTTGTAAATAGCGAAAGCTCAAGTCTTCTAATTCCCACTTGAACTGCCACATCCCCAAACGGTTTGCCAAAGGCGCGAAGATATCTAACGTTTCTTGTGCAATCTTGGCTTGCTTTTCTGGCTTCATAAAGCCGAGCGTGCGCATGTTATGCAAACGGTCAGCCAGCTTGACCAGCATCACGCGAATATCATCCCCCATCGCCATGGTCATCTTGCGGATGTATTCAAGTTCTCGGTCGGCATTACGCCCTTTTTTATCAGGTTCTTTAATCGACATCATCGCGATTTTGGTCACACCGCGCACAATATCGGCGACGGTCTTGCCAAATTCACGTTCAATTTCTTCTTCGGTGATCGAGGTGTCCTCAACAACATCATGCAGTAAGGCCGCGGCAATCGCCTCAGAATCCAACTTCATTTCGGCCAAAATCTGCGCGACAGCAACAGGATGTGTGAAGTAAGGCTCACCGCTTTTACGCAGAACCCCTGCGTGAGCCGCTTCTGCCTTTAGATACGCCCGTTCGATCAAACTACGATCATTCGGCGTGAGATTCGGCAGAAGGTCAAACAAACTTTGAAGGTCGATTGGTTTTATATCGGATTGAATCATTGCAATCGTCCTAACCTCAAAAACAAACCCCAAGTCTTATATGAATTATCATTGTACCGCACTTGTATATGAACAACGCATAATAATCACCACACGCTTAAAGTAAACCCGCTATAATATTTCTTAATGTGTTGTTCTACCTGAATCAGCAAGGAAATTCTTGAGTGTCACTTACAGCCTCTCAGTTGCTCAGCGTTTCTGAAGCCTTACAGCGTATTTTAGCCACAATCCAACCGCTAGAAGCCGAAGCTGTTGCATTACTGTTGGCTCAAGACCGTGTCCTCGCCCAAGACGTGATTTCTGATATCAATTTACCGCCCTTTGCCAACTCAAGCATGGATGGGTATGCCGTCTATGCGGAAGACATCGCCACCGCATCATCTGATGCGCCTGCATCTCTCACCGTGAGCATGGATATCCCTGCGGGGGTCTTTCCCAATCAACCCTTACGACGCGGGCATGCGGCGCGTATCATGACCGGCGCCGCCCTACCGGATGGCGCAAATGCGATTGTCCCTGTGGAAAACACATCCCCTCAGTGGGATAAACACACCTCAGCCCCACCCCCTGTGATTCACGTCTATCATCCCAGCAAACACGGCGATTACATCCGCCTTATGGGTGAAGATATTCAGCGTAAAGAAACGGTTTTAAAAGCGGGTCAAGTCATTCGTCCCGCAGACATCGGCATCCTTGCCGCGTTAGGTCGTCACACGGTCTGGGTGGTTCAACGCCCCAAAGTGGCGATCCTGAGCAGTGGTGATGAATTGGTCGAGCCACACGAACCTTTAACCGATGGCAAAATTCGCAACAGCAATAGTTATATTTTAGCGGCGCTGGTCATTCAGTATGGGGGTGCGCCAATCATCATCCCCACCGCTAAAGATACCCTTCAAGACACCCGTCGCAGTTTCCAAGACGCGCTTCGCCCCCAACCGAATTTGATCTTAAGTTCGGCGGGGGTTTCTGTCGGCGCATTTGATCATGTACGCACAGTGTTAGAAGAACTGGGACAAATTGATTTTTGGCGGATCAACCTACGCCCGGGAAAGCCGCTCGCCTATGGGACGATTCAAGGCATCCCATTTTTTGGGTTACCCGGCAACCCCGTCAGCGCGATGGTCACATTTGATGTATTCGTTCGCCCCACCCTATCCATCATGGCACAACGCGATCAAAATACGCAGACAATCTATGCCAAAACCACCGAATCTTTTCAATCTGATGGAAGGAGAAGCTATCTCCGTGTTATGTTAGATAAACGTGATGATGAATGGACTGCCACCCTGACAGGCACACAAAGCTCAGGCGCGCTCTCTTCAATGGTGAAAGCGGATGGATTACTCATCGTCCCAGAAGAGGTTCGCGATATCCAAGCCGGAGACACCTTTGAGGTCAGGTTATTACGACCTTTATCTGCACTATCCTAAATCTATAATCGTTATCTAATGCAATCTTGTTATCTCTTTAGTGATTTTTGAGGACAATCATGGTTTCACACACCCCTACAACCGAATTTACGCCGACAACACAAAAATCAAGCTCAAAGATATGGCGTATCATGCTCATCATCGTCATCCCTTATTTATTGGTTTCGGGTTATCTTGCGTATACAAAAATTACCAATCAATCAACCGTATGTTTAGAAACGTCTGTTTTTAATTGTGATGCGGTGCAAACCAGCCGTTGGTCAGAATTTGCTGGCCTTTCCGTTGCCGCATGGGCTTTTGGCCTGATGAGTCTCGTTGGCATCACGCTGATTTTGGAGAAACGGGTCGCATTTTTTGCCAAGTATGGGGTCGCGATTGTCTTTGGGTTGGTGCTCTTTGGCTTTTTATACCATTCGTATCTCACCATTATGGCGGCTACCAGAATCCGCGCGTTATGCCCGTGGTGCTTAAGCGCCCATGCCATGATGCTCATCCAACTGATCCTCGCCAGCATCCGCTTAAAACAAACCTATTTATCTTCCAATTCAACGCCCAATGCCTAAATTAAAAAGCCTTCAAGCAAATTGACTTGGAGGCTTTTTCTAACCGTTATAAATCGTTCTAGTCATAATGACATAAGGGCTAGAAAACAAAACAGGCGCCTATGAGAGCGCCTATTTTATTCTTCATGTGAGTCTAGCTGATTAGTTTCCGCGCAGGGTGCGTTGAATCACATCATCTAACGCATTTTGCTTACCGCGCTTTTCGTTCTTTTCATCACGTTTGGCTTCACGTGAACCGCCGTTATCCATGGCGCGGCGTAAGGCCAATGCCATTGCGGTGGGAACTTCTTCTTCAGCTTCTTCAGGTTCGTAAGTTTCTACGGGGGGTGGGGTTTCCAGCGCTTTGATGCTCAAGTCAATACGACGCGCACGGCGGTCAACCTTGATGATCTGCGCTTTAATTTCATCGCCCACTTTAACAATGTCAGAAGGTGAGTTGACATACGCATTCGCCAATTCAGACACGTGAATCATGCCCGGACGTTCTGCGCCAATGTCCACAAACACGCCAAAGTTTTCGATACGAAGCACTTTACCTGTGATCGTTTCGCCCTTCTTCAGAGCATCCCACGACACAGCGGCGGGTTTTGTCAGCGATAAAGCGATACGCTTTTGTTCTTTATCGACTTTCAAAACATAAACGGTGACGGTTTCTTCGGGCTTGACCACGTCTTCAACATTCTTGACGTTTGCCTTGCCTAATTGAGAGATGTGCAGCAGACCATCCATCCCAATGCCGATATCGACAAACGCACCGTACAGCTCAATACGTTTGACGGTACCGCTCAATTCCATCCCTACTTCCAATTCATCAACTGAACTGGGTTTTGCAACAACGACTTCTTCGCTCATAACTGCGCTCCTAGCATGTACTTATCTTGAACCCCATCAAACTTATGAATGAGGACGGTATTGATATTACTCTTCTACAGTTGCTTCAGGTGTTACTTCCAACGCGCCATCAAGGATCGATTCCAATGTTGGTAATACGGGCACTTCAGCGCCATCGTTCGTAGGTACTGGGGTGATCGCAAATTCACCCGCCACATAATTTTGAATGGGGCCGAAACCATCCCAAGCATACAAATTATTGGTTAAAAGAATTTCATCCATCACATCAGCTTCCATGAGCAGATACCCGATGATGGGATTACCTGCACCCAAGTTGCCTTCGGCACCCGCCACCACAATGTAAACCACAGAGCTGATTTCGGGATAGAGAAGGTTTACGAGAGTTTCTTCTTCGCTATATTCAGAGCTGATGAGATAGGCTGGTTCGCCGTAAACTTCGATAAAGTCGGCGAGGGTGTGATCTGGAGCTGTACGTAACCACAAGAAATCGAGCGTAGCGCCTGTTTCTGATCCACCTCGACAACAAATGGTTTCTTGACCCGCTTGTTGAAATTGAATGACCGCAGCGCCCGTTTCCTCATCTTGCTCAAGTTGCATATTTTGCAGGGTCGCATCATCCTCAACTTGGGTTAGCACATCACGCCACACACTTTGACCGGGGATGATCCCACGCCAGCAGGGTAACGAACATTCTGTGTTTGTGAAAATGGTGTCATCAATGAGAAGTGTATCGTCGCGTAATGGAGGGTTTGGTGTACACGCAACAATCAAAACAAGCACTGCCACAAGGCTTGGCAGGAGAAAACGTAATTTCATAGACGTGACAACTTTCATATTGGAAACTTGCACGATTTGGAGCAGCTTGAAGGCTGCTCCAAATAACATGCTAAATTATTGTGAGAATTTATTGTGAAAAGGTGAGTTGGTAATTTCCAATAGTACCACCATAACGCCCACCAAAGTGAGTGGCAATAATAATGTATTGCCCTGTTTCTGACAAGGTAATGTTCGCTATTGCCGAGTTTCGGTCTTCACCAGCAACGATATCATCGTTCTCTGCAACAACATTTCCGCTCGGCCCTAAGAGGTACAAATAAGGGTCTAATGTACCGGACGTGTTGATCATTGTCACGTTGATGACATCGCCCGCGTTACCATCAAACACGTACAGATCAAACTTGTTTGCAAACTCAATCGAACCCGAAACCGGACTTCCCGCAGTAAGGGGAATCGCGGTATCCAAAATGCTCATATAGTCAATATCTTGGATGCCACGAATGATGCCGGCATCGCTCACTTGAACACTTCCATCTGCCAAGATGGTGAAGCTCATCAAGTAACGTTGCCCCATGATGAAAGACGTATTTTCATTGAAAATTTGCAGGCCGTTATAAGCAATCCCCAAGTTGAAATTCACAGGGGTGGTATCCGCACAATCATTTTGATACCAAACTTCAACCTCGTAGGTTCCGGGGCGTGGGGTGACATTAGCAGGCCATAACAAGTAGGAATAAGGTGCCCCACCCGCTTCGGCAGTACGGCAGTTGATATTGCCTTGTGCTGCTAATTGACCACCGCTCGCAGCGATCAAGTTGTCATCATAAATCGCTTCGCCCGAAGGGTCGCGCACAAGCAGTTGCAAGTCGGCATTGGTTGACCACAGCAGACGGAATTCCAGCGTACCGCGGGGCAAGCTGGTGAAGGCTTCAGGGATTTGAGCGGTATCTTGGTACACGCTCAGTTCAAAGTCACCTTCTGTACCGCCTAGAGCCTTGGCATAGCGGGTCGCAACAATGGTATAGGTTCCATTATTTGGAAGCAGAACATTTTGAATCAAAGAATCGGTGATGCCTACGGACTGGTCATCGTTAAATGCAATGATGTTGCCCGCAGAATCCAACAGCGCGAGATATGTATCTAAACTGCCGGAAATCGCTTGGATGCCGATGCTCAACACTTGATTAGCTTCGCCCGTAAAGCTGTAGGATTGATAAGGCAGATTATTGGTGATCGTGCCGATGACAATCCCGCCATCTACAAAAACAGGCGAGGCGTTCGCAATCGCTTCACTCGGTTCAATCGGCAATTGCTGTGTTGTCGTTAACCCTTGCATCGGATTTAATTCTTCGGTGCCATCGGCGTACAAGGTAAAGCTGGCTACATACGATTGGGATGGCAGTAATGAGGCTTGGATTGGGGTCAAGGCAACGCCGTCTATGGTGATATTGACCGTGAATGAAGTCGCATCGGTGCCTTCACATGCTTGTTGGAAATAGATCAAAACTTCATAACTGCCCGTAGGAACACCGCCCGGTGTCCATTGAGCCGTTTCAGTCGGGCTGTCCGCAGTGGGGTCTACACACCCTTGGTTGACATTGGGGCCCATCGTTCCACCACTATTCACCGTGGGGGTTTGCCAATATAACGACCCACCAACTGGATCACGGATTTCAAGGTCGAGGTCGTCATTGGTTTCCCACGTCAAAGACACTTGAATCCCTTGTGTGGTCAAGACTTGTCCGGTATCCACAACGGTTTCTGTGACTTCGGGCGCATCTACGGCAACCGTTGGAGCGGGGGTCACGGCTTCAGTCGTTTCGGCAGAGGCTAACGCATCTAATACCAACGTGAAATTCACAGTCTCTAACGCATCTGCGGAAGGGACTTGTAACACGGTGATGTAATACACGCCTGTGGTGTCCACAACCAGTTCATCAACGGTGAGTGTCCCATCCCCATCGGTATCATTTGCTTGGGCAACAGGCAAACCAGATACGCTGGTGACCACTGCGGCGAGCGCAGCTTCATCCGCTGTGGCAATCGTCAGCGAATAGCCTACATCTGACGTCGCATTGAATGAATAGACCTGAATCAGGTTATCCTCGTCTAAAACACCGCTTACTTCAGCGGCAATTGTCAGCGGCAGCCGTTCAGTTTCAGCCTGAGCAAAAGTCTGCCCAACAAAAACACCCATGATGATGACAAACACAATCAAGAGTGACTGTTTCGTTCTTACACGCATGGAGTCAACCTCCCTGTTTCTGGTCGAATTCTTACTAAAACAATTGCTTTCGCAAAATCAAGTGTAATCGATTGCCTATAAACGCGCTATGGTCGAACCCAACGCTTACCTGACGTTAAGCTTAATATCGGGGTGAGAATACTCAATTCTAATTTGAGCTGTTTGCAAGTTGTTGTAGGCTCAATTCGACAAATGAGGTCGTCCCTTCGACAACATCGACAATTTGCGAAACGCGGTTGCCATAGATCGTCGTGATGACTTCATAGCGCCCAACGGGGACATCTGCCACAACAAAATTTTCATTCCAAACGGGGTCACTATTCATATCGACGGTTGTGCCACGAAAGATATACGTAGTCGTCGTGTCAGTGATCAGGCCACGCGCCCAATCGCGCACTGTCACATCCGCATCCAAGACCCAATCACCATTTTGATCGGTCACACGTCCCGCAATGATGCCAGTGCCGACATAGGGAACCATCCACAAAGCGGGGTTCACCGTCGAACCATACTCATCACGGTCTAGGCGAATTTCAAAATGGACGTGCGGGCCGGTCACATTTCCGGTGTTGCCAACCAACCCAATCGGGTCGCCTGCTTGCACATACTGGCCAGGCACAACCAACACGGAAGCCAAGTGCGCATACAACGAATATAACCGCTGTCCGTCATAGCCAAAATCATGTTCGATGCGCACAACAATCCCGTAACTTGAAGTTTGTTGGAAACCCGACCCTGCCCACGTCACAAAACCCGAACCAGCCGCGCGGACGGTCTCGCCAATCGGGTTCGGCATATCTAAACCTGAGTGGATACGCCATTCATTATCGGGGCCGTCAGAGCCATAGGGATAGTAGAACAAACCGCGATTATTCGCGTTCGAATCCACCGGACGCATGAACCAGTAATGATCTCGCCCTAATGGGTCACGCGACAATGGCGGGATTAACGGCGGTGGCTGCCACGCTTGTGGGGGTTGTGTGACATAAATTGCCGTGACGGGAATTTGCGTTGCGGCAACTTGTAACACGCTGGTGGCTTGGGGGATAGTCGGCGTTGCGCCCAAAACCACTTGCGAAGAATTCCCACTTGCGATTTCTTCCGGCAGTAACGGTGACGCCGTCGCAACTGCGGCTAAAGCCAGTGTTGGCGGAATAAACGCGCCCGTCGGAATCGCAATCGTCGGTAAGGGCGTGCTTTGACTTCCAAAGCCGTCGCGCAGAATACTTTCCCACGCATTTTCTTCTGCTGTCGGTTGCACTTCTGTTGGGATAATCACCCGTACAGGGGCCGCGGGCGTGGCATTCTGCGCTAACAAGATGCCGAATATGCCCAACACGACCATCACAATCAATATTGCGGGAATTCCTCCACCCTGCCGTTGCATTGATTATTCCCCTTGCTGTCCTTCAGCGATGGGTTCTTCCACCACTTCCGGATTTTGTATTTCTGTTTCTTCAGGAATTGGCGTTGGCGCCAACTGCTGAATGATCGCTGTAGGTGTCACGTTACTGCTGTTTGCGCTGGGTATGGCTGTTGGCGCAAAATTGATCAACTGCCCTTCTGGGTAGATTTCACGCATCGCATCGTACCAATCTAAGCCGTTGCGCTGTTCAAACAACCAATAATTCATGGTGTTTGAATTGGCGCGCCAATCGTTCCCCGCAGGCGCACGATTCCATAAATAGTCGAGCGCGAGTTGGGTGAAATCGATGTAATAACCTTCAGGCATTTGTGACCGAATCCGCCCACCTTGATCATAGGCTTGGATATCCCCTTGGGTACGGCTGGCAAAGTCCCAAGGCATCATCCGTAAGGGTTCGCCCAATTGCCCTGACTGGGCATCATCTGCGGCACGGACATACACACGCCACAAGGTTTCGACACCAATATCTTCCCGCACAACTTCGATGAACGGCGGGAAGCCGACAATCGAATTACGGGTGATAGAAAACGCCCGTCCCGTAAGTAACCAACTACGGCGCGGAATACCGGGTTCCGGTGGACGATCCAAAGGCCAGAATGCATCATCTAACCGCCCGAGGAAATCCCACCCTGCGGTAAGCAAGGTCGCTTCGCGCAAGGCGTTGAAAGAATCATTCACGGTACTGCTTAAAGCGGGGTTCTCCACGTTCACACTGACAAGTGAGTTCAATGCAAAGGGTGGATCGCCCGGCCGTTCATCCACTTGTTCGATAAAAAGCGGTTCGGTGCGAGCAGGTGGTAAACTTCCCCGATTGACGAGCGCAGGCGGCAAAGGGGATTCGGTCCACACAGGGCTGTTAGACCCTAACGGGACAGGTAGAATCGTCGTGATCAACCCTGCGTTAGAATACGGGCTGGCGATGAGTTGTGTACCGTCGATGGTGTCTACGGTGAAAATCACGCTGCTACCATCAGGTGACCATGACGGAATCCGTCCCCGATCTAAGACCTGCGCGGGCGAACCGATATCCGACGCAGACTTCACAAAAATCTTTTCCACGCCTTGATCGTATGCGCTGTACGCCAGCAAATTGGTATTCGAATCTGGATGCCATGCGGCGTAGTCTTCATTACGGTCAGGGGTATTGGTGACATTCACCACACTTTGATCGTCCAGCGAGAAGACATAAATATCTTGGTTGCCATCGCGCCAGCTTGTGAAGGCGATACGACGGCCATCAGGCGACCATGCAGGCGAAAAATCCGGCGCGTCGGAATTTCCCGGAAGGCGGATCGGCGCTTGTGAGCCGTCAATGCGCATGATGTAAATATCGAGGTTATTCCCCTGATAGCTTTCATAAACAAGCCATTCACCATCAGGACTCCAATTCGCGCCAGCTTGGAATGACAGGTCATACGTCATACGGGTAGATTCGCCTGTCGCGACCTCATAGACATAAATTTCCCAGTTGTCATCTTGACGAGAAGCATAGGCTAAACGGGTGCCATCCGGCGACCATGCCGGGTCACGATCATCTTCGAGACTGTTGGTGATGCGAATGGGCGAACGGCTGCCTACAGGCACGACCCAAATATCTTGCTGTCCGTTTTCGCGCACCACATAAGCGAGGCTTCCTTGTACCGATAACACCGAAGGCAACGGGGTCACCGTCGGCACAGGCGTCGATAAAACGGAGACTTGCGTCGGCATCCCCTGTCCGACATCAGTGCTTGCAAAGAGGTTTGACGCGGAAGAATCCACCCCCAGCGGTGAGCCTGTGATGGCGCCGTTGTTCAAACGGCTGGGCGATGTCGCCCATAGAACCACCCCCACCAACGCCAGCAAAAGAATGACTGTCAGCGCGCTCAGCGTTCTATTTTGTCGTTTTAAGGGGTCTTCGACGACAACGGCGGTCATTTCGGCGCGGGCCGCCCGCCGTGCCATCATATTGGCAGTTGTGCCGCGTATGCCTTCAGCGCCGCCCCTGTTCAACCGTTTGCCGAGAAGCGCATTGAAAATGAAAATAATAGGTTTCAGAAGCAGGCTTAAGATTGCCCCCAATATCCCGGTGAGGATACTCAGACCATCAAGCGTTAGCTCAACGACACCTACTAAAGTTTTTAATGCAACGATGCTAAGTTTGTCTGTAAGCCGGTATGCGCGAACGAGCATAAGAGAATGGCGAACCTATTCTAATTTGAAGTTGAATGAATTTAACCAAAAACCGCAAAAAGTTTCTACACAAGATATCCATTGTAGCTTTGAACAGTCACTGTAGCAATTTATCATATTTCCTAAGCGTGCATAAAGCGTCAGGTTACCTTCATTGACCGTTTCTCAAACCTGATGTAACTTAAAAACAACTTGATTGCATGAAATTCCATACATCAATCTCTTATTATTCGAATTATTTTTGGGGGAAACCGCTATGCTTTTCTCGCTACGTCCATTTAAGCGTATCGTTGCCATTGCCATACCCTGCGTTATATTGGGCGTACTACCAGCGTTTGCCCAACAAAACACGTATGTTGTTCAAGCGGGGGATAGCCTTTTTCGCATTGCTCAAAATTACGGACTGAGCGTGAATGATCTCGCCGCCGCCAATAATATTGTGAATACATGGCAAATTTTCGCGGGACAAACGTTGGTTATCCCAAGTGCAACAGCGCCCGACCCCGTTTTTCAAACGATTGATCCTACATCCCTTTTGCCCGTTGATCCCATCACGGGGGCGCCGAGTTTCCCAATCAGCCAATTAAGCGCCGAAACCTTGATTGAAAGCGCCCCTGCCCCCGTGGAAGTAGCCGCTGCTCCCACAACAGTGAACACCAGCTATCACACCATTCAACGCGGGGAAACATTGGCTTCTATCGCCTCGCAATATGGTTTGACCAGCGACCAGCTTGCCGCGCAAAACAATATCAGCAATCCTAACTTGATCTACGCAGGCCAACAGCTCATCGTCGGGACTGTCGCCACCGCTGTGATGGAAGTCCCTGTTCAACCTGTTGAAGTGAATTCCGTTCCGCCAGTGGTCAGCAATATCCCGACAGAGAATGTGTATCATCTGGTTCAGCCCGGGGAACATCTCGCCCAAATCGCCAGTAGATATGGCGTGAGTTGGACAGCCATCGCATCGGTTAATAATATTTATAACCCGAACCAAGTTTTTGCAGGGCAAGAACTCATCATCCCCTTCAGCGCTTCGGCGGAACTGAACAATGGCATCAACCTTGTGGCCGCCGCACCGCCTGCCCCGACGGGGATTGGCCGTGAAATCCTTGTAGATTTGAGCGATTCGCGCATTTACGCCTATGAAAACGGTGTTCTGCTTCGGAATGTCCTCGTCTCGACGGGCTTACCTGCAACCCCAACCGTATTAGGCGATTACACGGTTCAACGGAAGTATGTGAGCAGTCCCATGAGCGGGCCGGGATATTACCTGCCGGATGTGCCCTATTCGATGTATTTCTTTGAAGGCTATGCGATTCACGGGACTTACTGGCATAGTAACTTCGGCCAACCGATGAGCCATGGTTGTGTCAATTTGCCCACGCCTGAAGCCGAATGGTTCTATAATTTCGCCCCTATCGGCACGCCTGTCCGCGTTCAACCGTAAATCAAAAGTGAGGGATGATCCTCTCACCTTTTTCACGAAATTCTAAAACAAAAAGATGCTCATATGAGCATCTTTTTTATTCGCTATATGCGTTCCTTAAACGCCATTTAACCCTAATTCTTCAGCATGGGCTTGCATGGAACGAAGCACAAGGGGCACATGAAATTCCCACAAGTCCACCTCTAAGGTGGATGCACCATGCACAATATCATCGCGGTTCACACCAGCAGCAAAGGTTTTATCTTTCCACTTCTTTTTGATGGATGAAACTTCCACGTCTTGAATATTTTTTGAAGGGCGCACTAAGGTCACCGCGGTGATCAACCCTGTGAGTTCATCCACAGCATAGAGCGCTTTATCGCGCAAGGTGATGCGTTCATCCGCTGCCAGTGGCCCATGACTGAGGATCGTGCGAACATCTTCTTCGCCGAGTCCACGTTCCCGTAAAATCGGCGCGCCATCCATCGGGTGTTGTTCGAGTGTCGGGTGAATTTCCCAATCAAAGTCATGGAGTAAGCCGACCAACCCCCAACTGTCTTCATCTTCACCATAGTGTTGAGCGTAGCCACGCATCGCAAACTCTACAGAGAGCATGTGTTTACGCAAACTATCTGACTTCACAAATTCACACACGATATCCCATGCTTGCTGACGATCCATGCTTTACTGTCCTTCAAATACATTCACGCTAATTTGTATCGGGTCACCAATAATGATTTGTCCCGGGGTGAGCAGTTGCCAAGTTCCCACGTATAGCGCGCCACGTACAGGGGTACGCCCTGCAAACACCAACGTGATAGCTTCGCCTACGGAAACCCGTTGGGGAATGAAGATACGCGGGCCTACGTCGAAGTCCTCACCTTGAATGAACGTGAGCGATGTGAGACGTTCCCATGCACAAGTTCCCGTATTCAATAGGGTGATTTCGCGGGTATACGTGCGGTTCGCCTCATAAAAATCACCATCAATGCGCGACTGTTCCACGATGGCGTAATCAAAGTCACAAGCGGCGATGGTCGCAGTTTGGATCTCTAAGAGATGTGTCGCTTGGATCAACGTCAAGGTGATGTCTTGCGTCGGCGTTAAGGTGAGGGTGGGCACCAGCGTCTCTGTCGGTGTTAAGGTGGTTGTCGGCGTTGTCGTTGGGCTTAACGTCACGGTTGGTGTGTTGGTGATCACCGTCGGTGTAATCGTCGGCGTTGAGGTGTTTGAAGGCCGTGTCGTCGGCGTTAACGTGGATGTCGGGGTTGGGGTTGGGCTTAATGTCACAGTCGGCGTGAACGTTGCGGTTTCAGTGGGCACCAGCAGTAACGCTTCCGCCGTTTGGGTCGGGCGTGTATCCTCTGTCGCGGTGAACGTAGGCGTTGGTGTAGATGTCGGCGCTTCAATGCCTAGTATCATCCCCCACTGGTCGCGCAGGCCGATAAACACGATCACCAATGCTAAGAAAACAACACTTAATAACCAGAACCATAACGGTACACTGCGCGCAGGCCGTACAGGAACGGCTTCGATATATTCTGATTTTTGATTGGTAATTTCATTGTCAGTGGCGGTTTGAGCGCGACGGCGAAAGGCTTCTTCGACTAACTGCGTAGTTTGAACGATCCTACCTGTGCGCTCAATCGGTAAGGCTTCGGCTATATTCTCCGTATTTAAGATAAGCGTCTTTTGTACCGCGCCAGCAATCTTGGCAGGGGCATCAACCGTCACCGCATTGGGATAGGTCAGATTGTCCTGTTTCTCTATTTCCTCAAGGTCAGCAATTAGTTCTGACGCTTTTTGATAACGGTCTACAGGTTCTTTGGCAAGTAGTTTATACACCACTCGCTCTAAAGCAGAGGGTAGTTCAGGGTTAAATTGACGCGGTGAAGGCACGACTTCACCAATGTGCATGAGCGCAACGCCTAATGGGGTATCGGCATCAAAGGGTAAACGTCCAGTCACCATTTGATATAAGATCACCCCAAGCGAGTATAAGTCAGAGCGTTCGTCGCCCGCTTCGCCCATCGCTTGTTCAGGGGCCATATATGCAGGCGTGCCGATCATCCCCCCACTGGCCGTTTGTTGGTTTCGGTTCACGATCTTGGCAATACCAAAATCGGTCAAGACCACACGGCAGTTTTGGGCTTCGTCTAACATCAAGTTGCCGGGTTTGACATCACGGTGAATCATGCCTTGCGAATGTGCGTAATCGAGCGCGCTGGCCGCCTGCCGTATAAAGCGCAAGACTTCATGCAAAGGCAGTAAGGAACGTTGAATTTCTAGCTCAGTCAAAACCTCTTTCAGGGACGGGCCTTCGATGAGTTCCATCACCATGTAATAGGTTTCAGTTTCGGTGTCTAAATCAAAGTCATAGGCTTGGACAATGTTCGGATGGCGAAGCTGCCCAACATTTCCCGCTTCATTTTCAAAGCGCGCTTTGAATTCGGAATCATCCGCCAAGTTCGCATGAAGCATTTTGATTGCGACATAGCGTTTTAGCGAAGGATGAAAGGCGCGAAATACATCCGCCGTTCCGCCCCGCCCTAACCGATCTACAATCTCGTATTTGCCAATTCGACGAATTACCACAGTAGTCTTTAGTAGGATGAATTACACAACTAATAAAAGTGAAGCTGTATTCGATCATGAAATAACGTATGAGGAAGTATACAGTGCAAAAGAAAGGGTAACCACTCGAAAATGTAAATTTATCCTTAAGGCTGTAAAACTGCGAGAGAAAACAGCCTTAAGGATCGACTCATAACAAAACACTAACCACCAGCGGCGATGCCTTGAATCCCACCTTCTGTCATTTGACGGGCATCTAACGCCTTCTCAACTTCTTCGCGGGTTGCCAAACCAAGCTCAACCACAATATCAGCGATAGGGCGGTTTTCCGCCAAAGACATCTTGGCGACTTTTGCGCCGTTTTGGTAGCCGATGATGGGGTTCAAAGCGGTCACCAAAATCGGGTTCTTCGCCAACCATGCTTCAGCACGTTCGCGGTTAGCGACCAAGCCGATGGCACATTTTTGGGTGAATGCGTTCACAGAACCGATCATCACCTGCATGGATTCAAATAAGTTGTGCGCAATGATCGGCATCATCACGTTGAGTTCTAATTGTCCCGCTTGGGCACCCATGAGAATGGTGAAGTCACAGCCTAAGACGTGGAACATCGCCATGTTGAGCATTTCAGCCATGACGGGGTTGACTTTGCCCGGCATGATGGATGACCCGGGTTGTACGGGTGGACACGTAATTTCAGCAAGCCCTGTGGTTGGCCCGCTGGAGAGTAAACGCACATCGTTCGCAATGCGAGATAAATCTTGCGCGACAGCACGAATGGCACCGCTGAAATAGACCGCATCTTGGTGAGATTGCATTGATTCGAACAAATCGTCAGATTCGTATAATACCAACCCGCTCAATTCGCTCAATTTCTTGACCATGCGCGCATGATATTCATGGTGAGCATTCAAGCCTGTACCTGCCGCAGTGCCCCCAATACCCAAACGACGGACCGATTCAGCCGCTTGGTCAATTTTTTCAATGCCACGACGGATCGCTTTTGCCCACGCGCCCACTTCTTGACCTAAGCGAACAGGCACAGCATCTTGCAAGTGAGTACGTCCACTTTTTACGATGTCGTCCCATTCTTCGGCCTTCATTTCAAAGGCTTCGGCCAACGCGCTCAACGACTGCTTCAATTCTTCTAAACGCCATAACGCGCCCAAACGAATTGCGGTCGGAATCGTGTCATTGGTGCTTTGCGCCATATTCACATGGTCATTGGGGTTGACGGGTTTCTTGGCATCAGCGATATCAAACCCCAAAATTTGATTGGCGCGGTTGGCTAAAACTTCGTTGGTGTTCATATTGTGGCTGGTGCCCGCCCCCGCTTGGAAAGGGTCTACCACAAAATGATCGTTCAATTTCCCCGCGAGCGCTTCATCCCCGGCTTGGATGATGGCATCAGCCATCGTTGCATCCAATAACCCGAGGTCTTTATGAACTTCAGCGGCGGCACGTTTGATCAAAACCATCGACCAAATAAATGCTGGATACGGTTTCAACCCACTGACAGGAAAGTTTTCGATGGCGCGTTGGGTTTGCGCACCATATAACGCGTCGGCGCGAACCTGTAATTCACCCATCGAATCTTTTTCTATACGCAAATCAGTCATGAAGCATACTCCTTAAAAAAGTTTACACAACAAAAAAGACACTACCAAGTGTAGCGCCCGTCCTCATCACATTTCAATTGAAATTACTCAAAAGATGACTTTCAGATAAAAACAAATGACTTCCCCCAGTTGTCACCAAGAGAAGTCATCACCTGAAATTCGATTTAGCGAGCGGCGTAGAGGCGTGCAACCTCGGGCCAATTCACCAGATTCCAGAACGCGGCGATATAGTCGGGGCGACGGTTTTGATATTTCAAGTAATAAGCGTGTTCCCAAACATCCAAACCGAGAATCGCGGTCTTGCCTTCCATGAGGGGGTTGTCTTGATTCGGGGTTGAAGTGACGCTCAGGCTGCCATCGGGTGCGACGACCAACCAAGCCCAACCAGAACCGAAACGCCCTGCGCCAGCGGCGGCAAATTTTTCTTTAAATTCAGCAAAGCTTCCAAATGCAGCGTTGATGGCTTCGGCCAATTCACCCGTCGGCTCACCGCCTGCATTGGGGGCCAAGACCTTCCAGAACAACGAGTGATTCCAGTGACCACCGCCATTGTTACGAACAGCAGTACGGATGTTTTCAGGAACGGCATCCAATGCAGAGATCAGTTCGTCGAGAGACTTGCCTTGTAAGTCAGGTGCGCCTTCCAACGCTTTGTTCAAGTTGGTGACATAGGCGTTGTGGTGCTTACCGTGATGGATTTCCATCGTTTGTTGATCAAAATGGGGTTCTAAAGCATTTGATGCGTAGGGAAGTTCAGGGAGTGTAAAAGCCATGATGCTTTCTCCTTTTAATTTAGTAGATATAGATAAGACAATTTCATACTCAGTTTAACAGGGCTAACTAGTGATTCACATAAGAATTGCAGTAGAAAATCATCCCACAAGGTCAATATAAAAAGCTATGCTACGATAACAGGCGGTTCACACATGCCTACCGGATGAGTTTCTAAAATGGAACAACCAATTTCAGCACCGTCACCTATAACAATAGACGCTCCAAGACGCACATTTCTTATCTTGATCGTCGGCGTATTCGCAACATCACTCGCCGCCATCTTGATCCGCTACGCACAAAATGAAGGCGTACCGTCATTATTCATCGCGGCGGCACGGCTGACGATTGCCTCTATATTGCTCACTCCATTCACATGGCGACACCATGGGCATGTGCTGAGCGCTTTGCGCCGTCATGACTTTATCCTCGCAAGCGCCAGCGGGTTCATGCTCGCCCTGCATTTTGCATCGTGGATTGCTTCGCTCGAATTCACCACCGTACTCATCAGCGTTGTGTTTGTCACCACCGGCCCGTTATGGGTTGCCCTCCTCGAGTTCGTTTTCTTGCGGATTCGCTTAGGCAAAGGTGTTCTCATCAGCCTGTTGATCGCCATTACAGGCGGGATCATCATTGGCGTTAGCGGGAATAGTGGCGAGGGTGCAGGTCCACAGCCCTTACTCGGCGCATCCCTTGCGCTTTTCGGCGCGATCAGTTTTGCCATCTACTTGGTGATTGGGCGTAAGTTACGCGCCAAACTTTCACTGTTACCCTATATCTGGCTCGTCTACAGTTTTGCGGCGCTGTTTTTAATCATCTTTGTCGTATTGAGCGGTACATCCTTCACGGGGTATACAGGCACAGCTTGGCTCGCCCTTGTCTTACTGGCTGTTTTCCCACAGTTGATCGGCCACACGTCATTCAATTATGCCCTGCGTTACCTGCCTGCGACGCTGGTCAGCATCGCCACGCAGATGGAGCCAATTGGTAGTGCCATCGCCGCGATGATTCTCTTTCGAGAACTACCGACAGAGGGACAAATTTTGGGAAGCGTTCTCATCCTCGCCAGCGTGGTGATCGCCAGCCTCACCCAAAACAAGAATCAATAGAAAAAGCCCCATCGCTTGATGCGTATGGGGCTTTAAAATTTCAGTGCAATAGAGGGTCGATCAGCGACGCAAATTGAAGCCGAGATAGGTCTCTGGCCCGGGCCACACATCATAGAGCGGTGCGTCTACAAAACGCATCACAGGCCCCATGTGGGCTTGGAGAGAGCCATCCAAGATCATTTCTTGCATGGTATATTCCACCAACAAACGGAAGTCGAGATCATTACGCGGAACTGCAAACGTCATGTAATAACGGGTGAACCAAGGACTTCCATCCGGCCGTGACATGATTGACAGCGTATTGGGGTTTGCTTCTAAATGCGCGACGAATTTCATGCTGTCACCAAAGACAGCATCCAAGTTGATGTCGGTCGCCGTCAAAATAGAGAAAGCCGCGTCCGCTTCACGGATGATATAGGGGTCGTCAATCAGCACATTGGCGGAACGTGCCAACGCCACCAGATATTCAGCCGCACCGGGTTCGTTGTTGAAAATGCCGATGGCGCGGGTACGCAGGTCTGAAAACGCGCCAATATTTCGGCTGTTTTCTACCAACATCTGCATGCCATGAACGTAGTAATGTCCAGTGAAATCAACACGGTCAGCCCATGCCCAATCCGGCACCACATTCACGGCTAAATCCGCTTCACCATTAGCAACCAGTTCCAACGCATTTGATGCGCTGTTCGGGATATAGACGACGGTTACCCCCCATCGTTCCGCAAACGCATTGATGAGCGCACGATGCGCGGCATCTAAACGGCGTTCGCTTTCTGTCGCTTCGCCCCCTAAGTCTTGTAACCCTGCGACACGGATCACATGTTCACTTTGTAAACGGGGCAAAACATACTGCGCGGGGTATGGAATATCGGTCGCAAAGTCGGCGGGGGTCGGCGCATTACTCCCTAAATTCGCCCACGAAATCAGCGGCCCTGCGGGAAGCCCCACGCCAGAGAAGTTCGCGGTATGAATCGCATCTAAGCGGCCATTTTCAGAGAAAAATTGCAGGGTACGGTTCACTAAGTTACGCATGTTCACATCTTGCCGACGCACGCCAATGGCATAAGGCGCGGGCATCACAGGTTCAAGGATCAACCGTCGTCCACTGCCTTCAGGGGACATACGCGCCAGTTGCAAACGGAAACCCGCCACGCCATCGACTTCACCACTATTCAACGCAGACAACGCTTGATCAAGGTTGAGGTAAGCGCGCACGTCAAACGTCAGGCCATAACGACGCATCCAGTCATTGACTGCATTTTCGGCCAAGGTGCCTACCACAAAGCCGATGGGACGCCCCACAAAATTAGATATCTGTTGGGATTCGTCGCCGTCGCGCACCGCCATCGCAATCGTATTGGGATAGTAAGTTTGGCTAAATTCGATGCGTTCATCTAGTGAGCGCAAATGCACTTCAGCAGAGATCAACATATCGATCTGGCCTGTCGCGAGCATATCCACCGAAGTTTGACGGGTGACTTGGGTCAACGCCGCGCTCACGCCCCACACTTCAGCCATTGCCCGCCCGAGGTCGGCATCAAAGCCAGTGATGATCGGGTTGCCGTTTTCATCCGCACGTGGGCTTAACTCGCCAAAGCCGGGTTCATTAAACAGCACGCCAATACGAACCGAACCTTCACGCAGAATTTGAGCGACGGTGGATTCTGATAACAGCATGTCGCTTTGTCCCAAGTCAGTCACAGGGACGAGCGTTGGCGGGACCAGCGTCCCTACAGGCGGTAATTCTTGCGGAAGTGGCGCGGCGATCAGTAATGTGCTGGCGCTCAAAATCCATAAACACGCAAAAAAACGAACGAGCGACGCATAAACAAGTCGTCTTTGGAGATTACGCAGACGTAGTTTCATGTGACGATTATTCCTGATACAGTTTACTTTGATGGATGTATTCCAGAACTGAATCTGGAAGTAGGTAGCGGGCGCTTTGACCTTTCCGCAGCCGCGCAACAATATCCGTTGATGAGATTTCGATCAACGGGGCATCAAACTCAAAAACACGGGCGGTGATCCCAGGGATATAACTTTCGAGCATAGCGTAATCCAACGCGATCTTCATACGGTTCATCACCCCTAACTCTGCATACAAGACGAGTTCAGACGGACGATCCCAATGGGGTAGATCATGAAGCGAGTCCGCCCCCATCAAGAATACTAATGTATCATCCGGCATTTCGTGATGCAGAATTTTCAAAAGGTCTACCGTAAAGTGGGGCGCGGGACGGTTGACATCCGCAAGCGATAACTTAAAGTGTGGGTTATCTGCAATGGCGATGCGCGTCATCTCCACACGTTGGTCAGTGGTGATGCGCGTCTCTGTCAACTTGTGCGGGGGCGCACCGACAGGCGCAAAGATGATTTCATCAAGCGCCAATTCATACAGCGCACATTCCGCTAAAATCAAATGTCCATGATGGGGTGGATCAAATGTACCGCCAAAAATACCGACGCGCTTTTTCTGCGATTGTACGAAACTCAATCCGACCACTCCAATTCGTGATTGCCGATATAAACGGTATCCCCTTCTTGAACGCCCGCTTCACGTAACGCGGTGGTGATACCCAATGTCTCTAACGTCCGTTGGAAACGTAAAATCGCTTCGTCATAATCCCAATAGGTCATGTCTGCGGCACGTTCAATACGTTTGCCAAAAACACGGAACTCACCCGGCCCTACCTGTTCGATGGTGAAAGGCACTTCTTCTTCGGGCAGTTCGTAGACGGGCATTGCATCCGCTTCGGTCGTCTCTTCAGGCAGTTCATCCAACAGTTGGAAAACCCGCTGGACTAAGCGATTGACATTTTCATGCGTTGCCGAGCTAATGGCGATGGCTTCATAGCCCCGCTTTTGCAACTCAACACGGATTTTATCCCACTTTTCTTGTACGTCGGGCAAATCCATTTTGCTGAATGCGACGATCTGCGGGCGACGGCCAAGCTTCTCATCATACAAGGCCAGCTCAACATTGATCTGGTTAAAATCTGCGAGGGGGTCTTCACTCTCGCCGTTAATCAGGTGGATCAACACCCGCGTACGGGTCACATGGCGTAAGAAAGAATGACCTAGCCCTACCCCTAAATGTGCCCCTTCGACCAACCCCGGAATATCTGCCGCGACAAAATCACGATCATCACGGTTCACAACGCCTAAGTTCGGCTCTAACGTGGTGAATGGATAATCGGCAATTTTGGGGCGCGCATTACTAATGACAGAAAGCAACGTTGACTTGCCTGCGTTCGGCACGCCTACAATGCCGACATCCGCAATTAAACGGAGTTCTAGAACCACCCATTTTTCAATGCCCGGCTCACCTTTTTCAGCATAGCGCGGGGCTTGGTTCATACTGGTGGCAAAACGAGCATTTCCACGCCCACCACGTCCACCTTGGGCCACCACAAACTGATCGGTTTCATGCACAAGGTCAGCCAAAATCTGATCGGTTTCGACATCACGCACAATCGTGCCCGGGGGAACATCGACAAAGAGATCAGCCGCGCTAGAACCGGTCTTTGTCGAAGGGCCACCACGCACGCCATGTTGTGCCTTAAAATGAATCTTATTCGAGAATGGGCCGAGGGTGTTCATCTTGGGGTTGACGCGAAAAATTACGCTGCCGCCCATTCCGCCATCCCCTCCGCTGGGGCCACCATGCGGAACATATTTTTCACGGCGGAAGGTCACAGCACCATCGCCACCATTACCACTTTGTACAAATACTTTTACTTGATCTATCATCGTGCCTTAGCACTCCACTTCAGGGATCGATTCAGGTTCCCCTGCCCGATACCATGCGATTGTACGTCGTACACCTTCGGTAAAATCCAACGGGATAAACCCTAATTCACGACGCGCTTTTTCTGATGAAACATGCCAATCATTATACACGTACGATCTCAGGTTGAGTGGGTAAAAAGGTTCGTGCCCCGTCAACCTTGCGACCGCTTCTAATACATGAGAGAGTGCAATCCCCGTCCAGCCCGGCACACTGATGCGCGGAAAACGTATATTTGCCTCACGACAAATAATATCAAACGCATCTTTGTGGGTAATAGACGCACCGCTGATATTATAAATTTCCCCGGAACGGCCTTTTGTCAAAGCGGAGATGCTCATCGCGGCGACATCCCCGACATAGACAGGAAAAATCACATGCCGACCGCGATCCATCTGCATAATCAACCCGCGCATGGGGTCTTTAAAAAACAGACGATTAAAAGCGTATGATCCGAGCGGGCCATAAAATGCCCCCGCGCGTAAAATCACACATGGTAACCCCTGCTGAGAAGCATTGATTACTTCTGTTTCCGCCGCTAATTTGCTCTTTTGATAGGCGTCCGCAGGGTGAGCCGACTGCCCCTCATCGATCACCCGTTCAGGGTTTGGCTGGCCGATCACCGCGACGGTAGAGATATACACAAACCGTTTTACCTGCGCGTGGAGAGACGCTTGTAAGATGTTCTGTGTCCCGCTTAGGTTGGCTTGATAAAACGCTTCTTCTTCGCCCCAAAAGCGGAAATTCCCCGCCGCGTGAATCACATACTCACAGCCTTGAACTGCTTGTATCAAAGCTGTTTTATGAAGAATATCGCCTTGGATGATTTCAACGTTGGGAAAATGAGCGAGCCAAGTGTGTTGCGCAGGGGTTCGTGTGAGGATACGCACAGAATGACCCGCCCGACATAACGCAGGAATAAGGTGATGGCCTAAAAAGCCCGTCGCCCCTGTTACAAAAATTTTCAAAGAAACCTGCTCTATTGATCGCGTCCGATGCTTTTTGTGAAACGAATCATATGATCGATTTTAGGATGAGGTGTCGTTGCCAGCCATGCGTGTGGTAGGTCTTGAATATGGCGTTCATGTTTCCAGCGCTGATCGTCACTATCATAAAACATGCGCATCACAACCACAACGTCAGGGAGAGATTCTGTGTGCAACCGTTTCTGAGTGTTCAGGTTATAGGTTGCAATTCGTCGGTCAGATTGTTGGTCAAACACAAGACAGCGTAAACCATCCGACGAAAAGTAGCGAACATCAGGCACATGGTGAGCGCGCAAAATCCCTGTGAAACACGCTTTTTGGGTTTTGAGATCATTTGCCATGCGGGATGCGGCACGCTGAAATTGCTTTAAGCTGTGTCCGGTTAAATAAAACAACGCTGTATTCCATGAATCCCGCCAGTGAAATAAAGTGTTGATCTGAAACCATTGGAGCGTGTCGATATAATCAACATTTACCTGTCGCACCACTTCTAAAGGAGCCATCCATTCATCATGCAAAGTTTGCTTCGCACGAATTCGCCGCATTTGGTCCCCCCATGGGGCTTTTCCATGTGAGTTTAATGGCATCAAATTCACCCGATCTTCCCTAAATAATCTGGCAATCCTATCAGTATTGGCTACAAAACTCAATTGGAAAAATGATAAAAAGCCCTGAGCTTTTCTTCTCAGGGCTTCGGGTTTAACTCAAATCGACAAAGTAGGATGCGGCAGCGCGGTCGATCAGTTCTTTGGTCAAGCGCGGCGGCCGATTGAGATACGTCGCAATGTCCAGCAGTTGGTTCAGTAAGTCACGCGGGTGTACCGAACGCAGCTTACGTTCACGGGTCATGTACCATTCTCGTATTAGATACGCCAATGCTTGGTCATCATACTGAATCCCCTTCGCGGCGCATACCCGCTTGAAAATCTCGCGGAATTCGTCCAACGTGGGGTCACCCACTTCGATCTTATGGCGAATACGACGCAAGAACGCCTCATCGACAAGGTCGCGCGGGTCGAGGTTAGTCGAGAAGATGATCAACACAAAGAAGGGAAGTTCGATCTTGCGTCCCGTTGCTAGCGCAAGGAAGTCCGAGCCTTTTTCAAGCGGGACAATCCAGCGGTTGAGCAAGTCACGCGGGCGTACTTGTTGACGGCCAAAGTCGTCGATCAAGAACATGCCCCCGTTGGCTTTGACTTGGAATGGCGCTTCATAGTATTTGTTGGTGTCATCGTACACAAGGTCAAGGCCTGCGAGTGTTAATTCACCACCGACCATAATCATCGGGCGTTTGATCTTCACCCAACGTGGGTCTGTGGTGACGCCTGTCCCCATCTTGATGCGTTGTTCTTCTTCGGCCAGTTCATGGTTCACGTTGTCGAACACCCGCACGATTTGACCATCTACATCAAACGCATACGGAATCCAAATTGAACCACTCAGCACCAAGCGCCCTACTGTTTCGGCAATGGTGGTTTTCCCATTCCCCGGTGGGCCGTACAAGAAGATGGATTTGCCACTGTTCACCGCTGGCCCAATCCGCCCCAACATGTCATCAGAAATGACGAGGTTGTTCATGATGGTACGCAGACGATCTTCATGAACGAGTAAACGTTCTTTATTTTGTTCCCGCATCGCATGGATGTATTGATTTAACGGAACGGGCGCTGGCCCTGCATATTGAGAGCGTTCAAGCGCTTCGCGGGATTTGCTAATCCCTAGACCCGTAATTAAGTATTGAAAACTCGCTTCGCCTAAACCGCCAGCACCACGTACTTCAACAAACTTTTCCTTTTTCAGGAACTCCATCACGGTATCGAGTACGCCCACATACGGGAGCTTCACAACTTCAGCAATGACATGCCCGGGCATATAACCACCAAAGTACAATACTTTAAGCACGAGGTCAGCCACCGTTAAGAGGTTTAACCCCGTATCTTCTAATCGTTGTAATGGAGGTGGAGCCCACTGGTTTCCACCTAAAGGCCCCGTTCCCATCGCCAAACTTCCGGATTGGCGAATCGATCCTGGTTGGCGCGAAACTGGTGAGATTGGACGCTCACTCATATATTCAACCTCTGTTGGTCTGTTTTTAGAAATTTGCACCGTCTAATCATTACATATTAACATTCATTACATCGTTATGGCATGAAGACTTTTACCATTTTCATAGAGATTTCATCCTGTTGCAAAAGTTCTATCAATTTTCTTATCGCCAAATATGAAACCCGTACGTTATTATAGAAGCCTATAGTGTGAAAAGTGCCCATCACTTTCACAATACATCATTTCATTTTACAGTTAAACGTTTTAACGGTTCTCATTGAGCATATGATTCAAAATATCCGTTGGTTGGGGCATGGCGCGTTTGCCATCACAGGCCCCCAGAATATTTTCATCAACCCATGGCGTGTTACAGTCACTGATATTTCGCCTGACATCATCCTTGTGAGCGATGCCCATTATGAGTTTTGTTCACAAGCCGACATCAAGAAGATTCGCAAACCCCATACGCGCTTATTCAGTAATGAGCGCGGGGCGATGGAACTCGAACAGTGTGAAGTCTTGCGCACGTGGCAAACAATCTCCATCGGTAAAATGACCATTCGCGCTTTACCCGCCTATCTCAATCATGCGGATTCCCCCGTTAAAGTTGAGCAAGGGTTTGGGTTTTTAATGTCGGTGAATTTTTTTGACATTTATTACGCTGGCCCTACCCGTTCCATCCCCGAATTAAGCACCTTACGCCCGGATATTGCGATTATTCCGATTGATGGCAAGACGACGATGGCACCGCTGGAAGCGGCTCAACAAGTCGCAAAACTGAAGCCAAAATGGGTCGTCCCTTATAATTGGGGAACGCGTGTAGACAGCGCAAACCGCATTGATGCGGAAATGTTTGCCAGCGAGGTTCACACCTTAACCGATGGGCAAACCCAAGTCCTCATAAACCAACCTGCGTATTAAAACAAAAAGAGCGTGATTCTGAGATGAATCGCGCTCTTTTGAATTGGGTCATTAGAATGAGTTACGCGGCAGGGTCAAATTTGCCCGTTTCTGTCCACTCAAGTTTAGTATCGTCTTCGCGGTAAATGTGCGGACGTGCATCCCCTTGAATGACATCCCCATCAACCACTACGCGCGAAATATCTTCACGACCGGGGGCTTCAAACATCAAGTCAAGTAGACGGCTCTCAATGATGGAACGCAATCCACGCGCGCCGGTACCACGTTCTAGCGCGATGTTGGCCGCAACGTCTAAGGCGCTGGCATCAAATTCAAGTGTCACGCCATCAAGCGCGAGTAACTGTTCATATTGTTTGGTGAGCGCATTCTTCGGCTCGACCAAAATACGTACCAATGCGTCTTTATCCAGCGGGTCCACGTTGACTAAGACGGGTAAACGCCCTACAAATTCAGGGATTAAGCCATAGTGCATCAAATCTTCAGGGCTGACGCGCCGTAGTAACTCGTTGCGTTCGAGTTCGGTACGGCTTAACGCGGTAAAGCCAAGCTGACCTTTGCCACCAATCCGCTTGGTGATGTGTTCTTCAATGCCCGCAAATGTCCCACCGCAGATGAACAGAATATTGGTGGTATCCATTTGTAAAAATTCTTGGTGCGGGTGTTTACGCCCACCTTGCGGGGGGACGTTTGCCAGCGTGCCTTCGATGATTTTTAAGAGCGCTTGCTGGACGCCTTCCCCCGAAACATCACGGGTGATGGATGGGTTATCTTGCGATTTACGCGACACCTTATCAATTTCGTCAATGTAGATGATGCCACGTTCGGCTTTGGCAATATCACCATCTGCCGCTTGGATGAGGCGCAGGAGGATATTTTCAACATCTTCCCCTACATAGCCCGCTTCGGTCAAAGACGTTGCATCAGCGATACAAAATGGAACATCTAAAATGCGCGCTAATGTCTGCGCCAACAGGGTCTTACCGCTACCCGTAGGGCCGACAATCAAAATATTGCTTTTTTCAAGCTCGACGCCATTGGCAATATTTCCGTTACGAATTCGTTTATAGTGGTTGTACACTGCAACGCTCAAAACCCGCTTGGCATATTCTTGCCCGACCACATACTCATCAAGATGGTTCATGATGTCACGGGGGGATGGCAAATGGCCTAAATCGAGATCAACCGGTGTGGGTGCTGCAGCAGCTTGATACGAACTATTGGCATCTTCATCGTTCAGAATACGTTCGCATAACTCAATACAGTTTTCACAAATGAATACGCCATCTGGCCCGGCGATCAGACGCTCAACTTCGCTATGACTGCGTCGGCAGAATGAGCATCGTTGATTTCCCGGTGTAAAGTTCATCTCTCCTCCTGAAAAAATTCGCATCAATATGCTATGTGTCTGTCAGCTTATTGATGCGAATAGGTATTATATTTCTATGATACGACAAATTCTATTTCACAAACGATAAAGTTTGTGAAATTAGTTATTCTGCGCGTTCAAGACGGCGGATGAGCCATCTACGTTAACGATGGGTTTCGACCCTTCCAACACAGCATCAATCAACCCATATTCAACGGCTTGTTGAGCGCTGAAATAAATGTCGCGGTCGGTATCACGTTCGATTGTTTCACGGTCACGGCCCGTGTGGAACATGAGAATGTTATTCAAACGTTCCTTCAAGCGCATGATTTCATTGGCCGCAATCACCACATCGGTCGCTTGACCCTGTGCGCCACCTAAAGGTTGGTGCATGTGAATGGTCGCGTTGGGGAGTGAATAACGTAACCCCTTGGAACCCGCCGTGAGCAAAATCGTGCCGAAGCTTGCGGTAATCCCCACAGCGGTTGTGCTAACAGGCGCGCTGATTTGTTGCATAGTATCGTAAATTGCCATACCAGCATAAATCACCCCACCGGGAGAGTTGATAAACATTTGGATCTGACGTTCTTGGTCTTCACGTTGTAAGAACAAGAGTTGCGCAACTAACAAATTGGCAACTTGGTCATTCACGCCAGTGCCCATCATGACAATACGTTCTTTTAAGAGCAAAGAATAGATATCGTATGCGCGTTCGCCACGATTTCCCTGCTCAATAACCATCGGGATAAGACTAGTAGGGAACATCCTGTGTACTCCTTTTGGTCAAACCGACCTT
Source organism: uncultured Anaerolineae bacterium (assembly GCA_934216615.1). Classification (GTDB taxonomy): domain Bacteria; phylum Chloroflexota; class Anaerolineae; order Aggregatilineales; family Phototrophicaceae; genus Flexifilum. The sequence goes on from CAKQCB010000007.1 coordinate 77,304, forward strand.
CGACGAATTAAGCTTCGTCTTCGTTGTTTTCGTCAGTGTCGCCACTGTCCGCTTCGTCAACATCATCTGTTGCCACTGGAACTGTCTTTTCAGGGTTTTCGCCTTTTGCAATCGCAATGACCCGTTTTTCGATGCGATCCCGCGCGATTTCGTTCACAATGTTGTCCAGCATATTGCCTTCGCGCAAAATCTTACGGATATTTTCTTTTGCGTCGTCGTCAAATTGGGAAACGGTGCGTTCAATTTCAGCATCGATATCTTCTTGGGTGACAACCAACTCTTCTTGCTTCATGAGTTCGCGCATCACCAACGTGCGACGCAAGGACTTTTCAGCCGCAGGGCGATATTCTGCGCGCAGTTCATCTTCACTTCGACGATAAATCGTCAAGTAATCTTTCAACGCCATGCCAGATTGGCGTAATTGACGGTCAAACGTTTGAACCATCGCGTCCACTTCGTCGCGAACCATCGCTTCAGGGAAGTGAATTTCAGATTGTTCAACGACGGCATCAATCACGGTACGGAAGTATTCATTGTCATAACGTTCACTTTCGGAACGTTCAATATTTTCGCGTACACGTTCAGTAAGACCTGCCAAATCCAGCGGGGTTTCTTCGGTTTCAGTCAGTTTTGCGGCAAGCTCATCATTGAGTTCGGGCAGAACGACACTTTCTGCTTTTGAAGCGGTGATATAGAAACGCACCTTTTGACCCGCAAATTCGGGGTAATCTACCGAATCTTCTGGGATGGTGAGTTCAAATTCACGGGGTTCGCCCACAGCAGCGCCAACTAACGCATCGGAAAAGCCTGCCACAGGTTCATGCTCAGCATCTAAGACCAACTGCATCGCATGTTCGTGGATGAACTCTTCTTTTTCGTCGTTCTTGGTCGCGCCGTGATGATCGTCATCCCCTTCTTCGTGTTCGGTTTCTGCTTCTTCAGCTTCCCCTAACACAAAGCTATGGACATCTAACACCACACGGTTTCCGAGTTCTACGGTTTCGACGGTGCCAGTCACTTCTGCATTTTGTTCACGTAATGATTCTAAAGCACGTTCTAAGGAACGTTCGCTGAACACAGGCGCATTGTATTCTTCGCGCACTTCACGATAGTTGTTCAAGTTCACTTCAGGTTGTAAAGGAACGGTGAAAACCAATGTGGGCGGGTCAGCTTTGAAGTCGTCAATCGAACCGGGGCCATAGGGGTCGATTGATGCTTCTTTCAAAGCGTCGGCATAAATGCTGTTGCCCAGCTCTTCAACGGCTTCTTCAAGGATCGCGCCTTCACCGACGTAACGTACTAAAACGTTATAAGGCGCTTTCCCCTTACGGAAGCCGGGGATATTCACGCGTTTAGCCAGTTTTTGTGCGGCCTTACGCTTTGCCCCATCAAGATATTTTTCCTCAACTTCAACAGTGAGGCGAGCTAAGTGATTTTCAATACGTTCAGTCTGGATATTCAAAATATTCCCTCGTCGGCGCTGTATTCAACTTCGCAAAGTAGTTTAGTTCATTTGTACAAAACACAGAGGTACTATATGGGGAAGGAGGGACTTGAACCCTCACCTCGTAAGAGACATGATCCTAAGTCATGCGCGTCTGCCAATTCCGCCACTCCCCCAGTTTGTCACATCGATGGATTATATGTGAAAGAACCCTTGCTATAAAGGGCAAACTCAATACAAAGGCATCAGAACTTTATCAGAAAAGCACTTTAAGCACTAGGGAGATTACGGCGCTTCATCATTTTCTGTATTCACACGGTTCAGAATAGTATTAATCATGGCTTGCGCAAACTCAAATAATGCTTGCATTTGCGTGATGCGCTCTGTATACAACGCGGCGACTTCACGGTCCGCCTCATTCATGCTGGCGCTAGAACGTTCCAAAATTTCGAGGTTTTCGGTCATCACGCCAATCGCGCGGTCAACATCACGCATTTCGCGCCCCTTGACGATGTTGGTGATGATTTGCCAAAAGTCGGTTTCTGCCTCGTAAAATTTACGGCGTCCGCCTTTGACCCAGACTTGACGCACCATCCCAAAATTTTCGAGCGTGCGCATATTGATGCTTGCGCTGGCTTTTGAAATTTCCAAGTCTTCGACAAGATCATCTAAACAGCGTGGTTTCGGGCTTAACAAGAGCAACCCATAAATCTGCCCCATCACCGAGCTAAAGCCTAGATATGTAGAAAGCTGTCCCATCCCATCCAACATACTGTGATGAACGGTAGCTAATGAATTTGCAACCGGCTCTGGCTTGCCATTGCTAGATTTTGATGTCATGCAAATTACCTTTAAATTCACAGTCTAGTGTGATTAGTGTCGCAAAGTTTATGTTAAAAAAACGTTTAATTTATTGTAAACATTTTAAACGACAGGATCAACCACATTCAGAATTGATTCTCATTATTCATAGCGCAAGGCATCAATGGGGTTCAGGGATGCCGCGCGGTTGGCGGGGTAAATTCCAAAGAATAAGCCGATGCCGAGCGAGATGAGAGAAGCCACTAAAATGCTGGAAAGCTGAACGTTGACGTTCAAATCTTCCACCAGCGAAGACACGATCAATGCCCCCACTGACGAGATGGTGATCCCTATCGCCCCGCCGATGAGAGAGATCACCGCCGCTTCGATCAAAAACTGCATGATAATGTCGCGCTTTTGCGCCCCGACGGCCTTGCGTAAGCCGATTTCGCGTGTGCGTTCGGTCACCGTCACCATCATGATATTCATGATGCCGATACCCCCGACCAAGAGTGAGATACCCGCGATAATGGCGAGGAAGATCGTCATCAAGCCTGTGATTTGGGAAAGGGAATCTAAAAGGTCAGATTGAGTAAAAATCTGAAAGTCGTCTTCGTCACGGAAGTTGATGCCGTGTTGGGCGCGCAGGGTTTCCCGCACTTGGAGCGCCACCAAATCGACACTTTCCGCATCTTGGGCTTGCACCGTGATGCTGGTAATCGGACGTTGGCCAGTCAAATTCCGTTCGCCCGACAGACGCGTTTGTGCCGTAGTCACAGGGACAAAGAAAAATTCATTATCATTCCCGCCAAACCCCGAAACCGGTACTTGTGCCATCACCCCAATCACTTGAAAAGGCACGTTATCGATTCGGATTTCTTGCCCTATGGGATAGGTTGTGCCGAAAAGACGTTCCACCACATCATAGCCGATGACGACCACACGGCTTAAGCCATCGACTTCAGCGCGGTCAAAGAAGCGCCCCACAGCCACCGCCCGCGAACGCACAGAGGGAAAGTTTTCATACACTCCCCTTACACGCCCTAACATTTGTGAATTACCAAAAGTTGTGGTGCGCGTCAGGTTCATCTGCGGGAGTACCGCGAGTGCATCCGGCACATTTAACGGGTTTTGGAGCGCGGTCACATCAGCGAGGGTGAGCACGCCCCCGGTATTCCCGGTTGATTGTCCCGGGGTGCCGGGCAAAACCGTCCCCGGAAACACGCCGATCAAATTAGTTCCCAGTCCCGAAAACTGGTCACGCACAAAGGAATCTACCGCTTGACCGATGGATACCAACACGATCACCGCCGCAACGCCAATGGTGATGCCGAGCATGGTCAACGCTGAGCGCAATTTATTACTACGCAGGCCGACGAGCGCAACGCGCGTATTTTCAATCCATAAGGTCAAGAAAAACACTATTCAAACCTCAACGCATCAATAGGGCGCATTTTTGCCGCACGGCTGGCGGGGTATAAACCGAAGAAGATGCCGATGAAACTGCTGACGAACGTCGCGAGTAATACCGCGTCGGATGTGACCGAAAGTTGAAGGTCAGGGACGAGAATCCCGCCGATGAAAGCGATCAAGCCCCCTAGCCCAATACCTAAAGAACCGCCGATCAACGACAGTACGATGCTTTCAATGAGGAATTGCATCATAATATCGCTTGCGCGCGCGCCAACGGCTTTACGTAAGCCGATCTCGCGGGTGCGTTCCGTGACCGAAACCAACATGATGTTCATGATGCCGATGCCCCCCACCAATAACGAGATAGCTGCAATCAGGCTGAGGAAAATCGTCAGGATGCCCGTCACTTGGCCGAGCGAACTCAACAAATCGCTCTGGCTGATGATCGTGAAGTCTTGTTCGCCTTGAAAAGTGATGCCATGCGCTTCGGTCAAATAGGCTTCGATTTCGCGACTGACCGACGACGCCGCTTCTTCCGATACGGCTTGAATATGGAACATATCGACCGCATAACCACCGTCACGGGTACGCGCATTATCTAAACGGCTTTGAGCAGTGGACAGCGGGATATACGCAACAAAATTCTGGTCGCCCAATAAACCGCCACTGCCGAGATCATTCAAAACCCCGATGACGGTGAACACACGATCATTGATGCGTACAACCCTGCCGACAGGATCGACAGTACGGTCACCGAATAAACGTTCCACAGTCGTGAGGCCTAACACTACCACCCGTGACGAGCGCTCATCATCGCTTTCGTCAATGAACCGTCCATCCCCCATCACCGACCAACCTCGAAGTGAAAGCAGTGACGGGCTGACCCCGCTCATCGCCATTGTGACTTGGTTGCCATCAGCAATCATGATACCCAAAACGTCGTATTGCATCGCCAGCGCGCCGATGCTAGGGGCAACGGTTCGGCTGGCTAACGCCTCACCTTCACGGGTGCTCAAGGGCTGAATGGTTGTGCGCGTACTGCTCACAGGGGTGCTGGAGGTGACAAAAAGGATATTCGAGCCTAAAGATTGAAATTCAGAGGCGACGAACGTCTCTACCCCGCGCCCCAAACTGATCAACCCGATGACAGCACCGACGCCAATAATGATGCCGAGCATGGTCAAAATGGCGCGCATGCGGTTCACAAGTAAGCCATCAATGGCAATTCTGAGGTTTTCGCGAAAATTCATAGCCTTCTGTCAGCTTCATCAAAGCGTGTATATAGGGAAGAATTGTTAGTTATATTCTTCCTTACGGCCTCCGAAATAGGTGTCTTTTAAGATGGCTTCTAACTCGTCAGCCTCAGAAGGACGTTCCGACTCACCCGCAACCAGCGGGTTCGGAATTTGATGATCAGCGATGATGACCCCATCTCGCAACATGACGATACGGCGCGTATGACGCACAATCCAAGGGTCATGGGTCACAAAGACGATGGTGATTCCCTGCTCGTTATTCAAGCGCTGGAATAACTGCATCACCTCAATCCCACTGCGCGAATCCAAGTTTCCGGTCGGCTCATCCGCAAGGATCATCGCGGGTTCATTGACGAGTGCGCGTGCAATCGCGACACGCTGCTGCTGCCCGCCGGAAAGTTCACTGGGAAGATGGTCGAGACGACTGCCTAAACCCACCGATTCTAAGGCCATTTTTGCGCGCTGGTTTCGGTTAGAAGCGCTCGCATAAATCAACGGCAGTTCCACCTGACGTAACGCCGTCGTGCGCTTTAACAGGTTAAAGTTCTGAAATACAAAGCCGATCTTTTTATTTCGAATTCGGGCAAGCGCACTTTCATCTAATTTGCTGACGTTCACCCCATCAAGGAAATATTCCCCTGACGTCGGCTGATCCAACGCGCCAAGAATATTCATCAGGGTACTTTTGCCAGAACCAGACGGCCCCATGATGGAGACAAATTCCCCTGCAAAAATATCGAGGTTCACCCCCTGTAACGCCTTCACCGTGATTTCACCCATTTGATACGTTTTGGTCACGTCTTCAATATGAATGATGGCACGCCGTCCTTGTTCATCAACAGGAACGGATGGCGCTTCTACCTTCCGCTTAAACAATTTCATGGAGCATTATCTCGTTAATGGATCAAAAGTGCCGCGTGGAAGTAATACAATATGATCCCCCGCAGAAAGCCCGTCAACAACTTGACTTTCTGTTTCATTCCGAATCCCCAACGTGATGGGAATTTCCGAAAACTGCTGACCATCCGTATTGAGTGTGACAAAGGCTTGTTGCGATGTGCGGTCGATACGGATGAAACGGTTGGGAATGACCAGCGCATTTTCTACCGAACGCACCACAATCGACGCGGTAGAGGTCATCCCTACCCGTAACGCCTCTTCAAGATCGTTTAAAACCACCCGTACCGGATACGTCACTAACTGCCCTGTGATGGTAGGCACGACGGTGACACGGCTAACTTCCCCTTCAAGGGGGGTATTCGGCAGGGCATCAAAACGCAGTTCAACCGACTGGCCGATCTGAATATCCACAATGTCCATCTCGTCTACAGACAAATCGACATACATCTGGCGTTGGTCGAGTATTTGAAAGGCGGGGCGGTCTGTGGGGGGAAGCTCGCCTAAAACCAAATTATTCAAAGCGATGATGCCCGAAAATGGCGCGACGATCTGCGCCCGTGAGATGGCTAAAGCGGCCTGCTCAACCGCTAGCTGCGCCTGCTGAATACTCAACTCAGCCAAACGCAGTTGATTTTCACTTGGGCCATTCAGCAACAAATTAAGCTGGGATTGGGCGACCACCAGCGCCGCATTCGCCGCGCCTAAACTGCCTTGGTTCGGGCCACGACTGTTCACAGCCGCTTGGTTGGCATCGGCAATTTCTACAGCAAATTCAAGCTGGTTCAAACCTGCTTGGGTGTCCCGCGCAGAAGGCGCGGAATTGGGTAGAGAGAGACTGCCGAGAGCATTCGCCGCCTCATCTAAAATTTCTTGCGGAATTTGTACATCGTCAGAGATTAAGCCTGCAAGATCGATGCTGCCTAGCCCTGAATTTTGAGATAAGTCCGATTGGAGTTGTGCTTGCCATAACTGGTTACGGGATAATTCTGCCCGCAAACGCGCAATCTCTTGATCACTGGCGGTCGTGCCTGTATTCAAGGCACTTTGTAATTGAGACTGTGCCAACGTAACCGCCGCCTCTGCCACTCGAATATCTTCTGCTTGTGCGGGGGACGTTAAAACTGCATAGGCAGATTCTTGTGCTTGGAGTGCAAGTTCGGCATTAGCAACCGCAGTTTGTAAATCTGTCACATCAACCGAAGCGAGTACCTGCCCCGCTTCGACATAATCGCCAACTTGGGCGAGGATTTCAATCACCACACCGGGGATTTCGAAGGTTAAGGCGACTTGACGCTCTGGCACGACCAACCCCATCGAATTCACCACCACTTGAAAGGTCCGTGGGTTCACGATCAAGCTGTCCACTATTTCGACGGTAGGCGCGTCCGGCGCAGGCATCGATGCTTGCAAACGACTAAACACCACGACAATGCCACCCACCACGATGAAGAATAAGAGCCAACGCAATAATCGCTTCATCATCCACCAAATAAACCGCTAATCGTGTCGCCCGCTAGGTTGACACCGATAATGTCATTTTCTTGAATTCCGCTGATCACCTGACTGCTGTCGCGTCCTTGCAACCCCAGCGTAATAGGCACTTCCAGTAACGTCCCGTCTGACTGGACAAGGTTGACGTAGGCTTGATTGTTTCTTGTACGGTCAATGCGAATGTATTGATTCGGCACCACCAACACCCCTTCACGCCGTTCAATGATGATCGAAGCGTCAGCCGTCATACCTACCAGCACACGCGGGTCTGTCTCTTCTAAGCGAAGCTGAACATCATACGTCACAATGGCTGAAGTCATATTCGGCACGAAGGCGATCCGTTCGACCACCGCCTCTAATTGCTGACCTGCCAGCGCATCCACCTCGATAAAAGCAGTTTGTCCTTCTCGCAAAAGACGAACATCCAGCTCATCAATTTGAACCGTCAACCGCAAAGGATCGACATTCATCAGCTCGATGATCGTCATGCCCGTAGGCACCAACATGCCTAACTCACCATTTTGCGCGGAAACCAAGCCATCAAACGGCGCAATTAAGCGCGTGCGTTCATAATTCACATTGGCAGTATCCACTTGTAACTGTGCTTGTTGTACTTGGGTTTCGGCGCGGTCAAGGTCAGTTTGTGACGGCCCTGCTTGGATACGCGCCAATTCTGCTTGGGCTTGGGTGATGCGCGCATACGCCACATTCAATTCGGATGGACTGCCCGCTTGTAGCGACTCTAGTTGTAGACGGGCAATTTCTGCATTGAATGTCGCTTGGCCGATTTGGGCATCCAACAAGCTGTAATATTCTGGGGCTTGATCCCCTGAAGCAAAGTTACGTGCTTCTTGGGCGGCGCTCACTGCCGCAAGCGCTTGCTCATAAGCCAGTTGAGCTGTGGTGATATCGTTCGAATTGACAGCATTTTGAATGGCTAACGCTGCACTTTGCGCACTTTGCAGGTTCGCTTCCGCAATCGTGATTTCAGTTTCACTCGCGCCTTCTAACACAATATCGCGCTGTAGTTCTGCAAGCGCAACGCCTAACGTGGCTTGATCTAAGCTCAAGAGAGAATTTGCATCGTCTTGAATCGCCAAGATATCACCTGCTTGGACATAATCCCCTACGACAAAAGGAAGGTCGATCAAACGCCCCGTAGACATGAAGCTCAAGTGGACGGTTTCGGCGGGGGCAACAGACCCTACGGCATCGACTGTCACTTGAACCGTCCCTTCCACAACTTGATAGCGTTGGATTTGGCTGGTCGTTTCAACGGGGACTTGGTTTGCTTGGTATGCGAAGATCGCAATCGGCATCCCCAAGACAAGAAAAGTGAGAACAATCAGAGTTTTACGCACTGACATAGCGATAACTTGTGAACCTTTTCACGTATATTCCTTTGATATTAAATTCATTTTGAAGGAACAACAATGGCTATTTGTTCACATTTTGCGAACTTTATTCTCATGTTTTCATACATAATTTCTTACGTTATTGTGAAAAGTAGCGCAGATATATGACAATATGGTAATATTTTTCTTTAAGATGTGGAAATATTCACAATGTAAGTGTGTATATACTATCGGCATGAGGAGATTTTATCGGTATGCCGTCATCTATTCCTGACATTGTTATTAGCCGTCTGCCGATCTATTTGCGTGCGCTTGACCGCCTTTCACATGAAGGTCAAGAAGTAACATCTTCACATGAACTAGGCAAACAATTAGGCATAAGTTCCGCACAAATTCGCAAAGATTTATCTCACTTTGGTGGGTTTGGTAAGCAAGGAACAGGGTACAAAATCTCGTTCCTCAAAGATCAGCTTCGTCAAGTGTTGCATGTTGAAGGCGAATGGGAAATTGCCCTTGTGGGGGTTGGGCAGTTGGGAAGCGCGGTCGCGCGGTATCGCGGTTTTTCTGAGCGTGGTTTTCATATAACGCACATTTTTGACAGTGCCACGGATAAAGTGGGTAAAAAATTCGGCGAGTTTGTAATCGAATCGCTCGCGGATATGAAGCGCATTATTTCAGAAAACAATATCAAAATGGCGATGATCGCTGTGCCTGCGGAAAAAGCGCAAGGCGTGGCTGACGTATTGATTGAAGCTGGTGTGCGTGCTATTTTGAACTACGCGCCCATTAATCTGAATGTTCCCAACAACGTCCACGTACAATATATTGATCCCGTCGTGCACTTACAACGCATGACGTACTACTTGGAATAAAAAACCACTGAATCCAGTGGTTTTATTTTTTCATACGATGTGCTGAACGTCGCTTATACAGGGGTGATGCGCCGTAAAATAGCGGGGTCATTCACCGCACGCCCTGCCCCAACTGCGGTCGCAATCATGGCATTTTCGGCGCGGTAAACAGGCACGCCCGTTTCACGGGTGAGATACTGCTCAATCCCTCTTAACAAGGCCGTACCCCCTGTCAACACGATGCCACGATCAATAATATCTGATGCTAATTCGGGTGGCGTGGATGATAAAGCACGTTTCACGACTTCGGCAATTTGTTTTAATGGGTCGGCAATCGCTTCGGCAATTTCGTTGGTGGTCACGTTGATGGTGCGCGGTAAACCACTCACATTATCACGGCCGGGGACTTCCATGCTCAAGGGTTCCGCCATCGCGACGGCTGCCCCCACCTGAATTTTTACAGATTCCGCGGTCGGTTGCCCCACACTCAAATTATATTTACGGCGTAGATATTGGGTGATTTCTTCATCCAGCTTCATCCCGCCCACACGCCCGCTTTCGGCGCGCACGATGTTATTCATGGTCAAGACCGCCGCTTCGGTGATGCCACCGCCCACGCTCACAACCATATCCCCTGCAGGTGTCCCCACAGGTAACCCTGCCCCAATCGCCCCTGCGAGAGGTTGATAGATCAACATGGCTTCACGCGCACCTGCTTCCACAGCAGCGTCATGAACAGCGCGTTTCTCTACACTCGTCACGCCAAAAGGCACAGAGATCGTCACGATGGGTTTAAACCAACGCATACGGCCAGCAACTTTGTTGAAGAAATAGCGTAACATCGCTTCGGTCACTTCGAAGTCAGCGATGACCCCGCTCTGCAAGGGACGCACTACCTGAATGTCTTCGTCATCTACTTTGCCTAGCAACTCACGCGCAGGCTGACCGATTTCAACGATGCGTTCATCTTCGGTGGTGAGCGCAACAATTGAAGGTTCTTGTAAGATGATCTGGCCATTTTCATAAATCAGTGTGTTGACAGTCCCTAAATCAACACCAAGTCGCTTTTCAAATAATCCCATCGCTTCATCCAAACTTTAGATGTCTTGTCGCCCGAATTATAACATAGGTAAAAGACGGCAATATAGGGAATAAAAACAACGGTGGCTGATACAAGTCACCGTTGTTTTTATAACGCTCAGAATCTACGGCTATTCTTCGGTTTCTTCAACGATTCGAAGAATAGAACGATTTTGAACACGACGTTGAATTTTCAAGGCCAGTTCAGCACGGCGAAGTTCTAAGACCGCGCCGCGTTTGTTCGCATCTTCAGCACCCGCAGTCAATGCTTTTTCAGCACGATCTCGCGCTGCTTGCATCGCATCTGCATCAATGTTGTAAGAAGACTCTGCTAAATCTGCCAAAACCACTACTTTGTCTGGGCGAATATCCACTACACCGCCGTAGATCGCAAAGCTTTCTTCAGCACGCCCTTTTTTCACCACCAATTCACCATAGGTCAATGTGGTCAAAACGGGCGCGTGGTGTGGCAGGACACCCATGGTTCCTTCGGTTGCCGGAACCAAAATCATATCCGCTTCAGGTTCACTAAAGATCAGTTTTTCCTGCGTGACCACTTCAATTGCGATAGGCATTCGTCGTTTTCCTTCAGACTACTGTTCGTTCTGAGCGGCTTCATGACGAGCCAACACATCTTCAATTGGGCCAGCCATGTTGAAGAGTTGTTCAGAAATGTGATCAACATCCCCATCCAAAATCATGCGGAAACCACGAATGGTGTCTTTCACCTTTACGTATTTCCCTTCACGACCCGTGAATTGTTCCGCCACCTTCATCGGTTGGCTCAAGAACAATTCGATCTTACGCGCGCGGGAAACCAACTGCTTGTCGCCGTCAGAGAGTTCATCGATACCCAAAATTGCGATGATGTCTTGCAATTCTTTGTAGCGTTGCAGAACTTGCTGAACTTCACGCGCAGTGCGGTAGTGTTCATCACCGACGATGAGCGGATCCAAAATCTTGCTGGTTGAAGCAAGCGGGTCCACTGCAGGGAAGATACCACGCGCAGCAATCGAGCGTTCGAGCGCAATCGTTCCGTCCAAGTGCGTAAACACGGCCACAGGCGCAGGGTCAGAATAGTCATCTGCTGGCACATAGACCGCTTGCATGGAGGTGATCGAGCCGGTTTGGGTGGAGGTGATGCGTTCTTGCAACTGCCCCATTTCGTCTGCCAATGTCGGTTGATAACCTACCGCGGAAGGCATACGACCCAACAACGCGGACACTTCAGCACCCGCCAGCGAGTAACGGAAGATGTTGTCGATAAAGAGAAGCACGTCACGGCCTTCGTCACGGAAATATTCAGCCATCGCCAAACCCGTCAACGCAACGCGTAAACGCACGCCGGGGGGTTCATTCATCTGACCAAAGACCATCGCGAGTTTGTCCAGAACGCCTGCTTCTTCCATTTCGTAGTAGAGCGCAGTCCCTTCACGGGTACGTTCACCTACGCCCGCGAACACCGACAAACCGTCGTGTTGGGTGGCGATGGAGTTGATCAATTCTTGGATGGTCACGGTCTTACCCACGCCTGCACCACCGAAAATCCCTGTCTTACCACCTTTGGTCATGGGGGCAACAAGGTCGATCACTTTCAAGCCGGTTTCGAACACTTCGATACGGGTTGATTGTTGATCAAAGTCAGGTGCGGTTGCGTGGATGGGACGATGTGGAGAATCCTCTGCCACAACAGAACCATTATCAACTGGGAGACCCAAAACATTAAAAATACGGCCTAATGTCGCAGTACCGACTGGAACCGAAATGGGTGAACCAGTGGCAAATGCAGGCACAAAGCGTTGTAAACCGTCGGTGGTGTCCATCGCGACGGTACGAACCGTGTTTCCACCCAAGTGCATTTGCACTTCAAGCACGAGGTCATCTTGACCTTCGCGGGGTACGCGGATCGCGTCATAAATATCCGGAAGTGCGCCCGCTGGGAACTCGACGTCTACCACAGCGCCGAGCACTTGAGAAACGCGCCCTTGCAATTCACTCATGAGTTGTCCTCTCCTAAATGCTGGCCAGCTAGGCTTCACGTCCAGCGGTCAATGAATCTTTCAATCTTTCTAAACCGTCCCAATCGCCTTGGGCGGCCAATTTTGCTTGTTTTGCCCATGTTGCAGCGGCTGGCGCAAGGGTGATCCCTGCTTTTTCGAGCACGCCACGAATCGCTGATTCATCTGCTTCAGCCAGTTTTTCGAAGGTATCAAAACCAGCAGCTCTCAATGTATTAGAAATCTTTGGGCCAATGCCTTCTAACTTGGTTAAGTCGTCCACATTGGGGTCTTTGACGGGCTTTTTACCCGCTGGTTTGCCAAGCGGTTTTTCGCGTGGTTTTTCCAGCTCTTGCGCTTGGAACTGAGCCAACGCGCTGACTTCAGTCGCCGCTTTATCCAATGTGGCTTGTAGTGCTTCGGCACCCCCGACGATGTCGAGAATTTCTGCCGTGATGCCTGCTTGACGGGCCTTGTTGTAAATCAAGGTGAAGCTCTCAACCAACACGTCCGAGTTGTCCGACGCATTCCGCATCGCAACCATACGGGCAGAGTGCTCGCTCGCTTGGCTTTCCAAGATCGCTTGGTACATTTGCAAGGTCACAAAACGCGGGACAATCTCTTCCAAGATGGCCGCAGGGCTAGGTTCATATTCGTAATCTAATGAACCCGTAGACACCACTGGCGCATCCTTGATGTATTCTGCCGCAACTTGATCCGTTGTTTCATACGGGGTCAAGGGAAGCAGACGAGAAACGGTTGGCCTCTGCGTCAAGGTATTGATGAAGTCAGTGTAAGCCACGAAAACTTCATCCACATGCCCACTCAAAAATTCTTCAGTGGCAATGCGCACAATCGGTGAAATATCTAAAATGGTCGGTTCAGATTTTGCTGGGAATTCAGCAACAACATTTTCGCGCGCGCGGATGAGCGAATCCCGCCCTTTGCGACCGACCGTGACATAACGGACGTTCGCATTATTTAAGCGTGATGCAAACCGACGACCTGCGCGAATGATATTACTGTTGAACGCACCCGCCAAACCACGATCTGAAGTGACAAGAATAACCATCACATTCTTGACATCAGTACGCGGTGTCAGCAGAGGATGCAGAGGCGTCCCCTTTGCGGTACTTTGCACGTTCAGCAAAATTTCCCATGCTTTTTCAGCAAAAGCACGACTTGCCAACACACGCGCTTGCGCTTTACGAACACGCGAAGCAGACACGGCTTCTAACGCACGTGTGATCTGACCTATGTTTTTAATACTGCGAATTCGCTTCTTTATATCACGAGCGTTCGCCATTCCACACTCCTTATCAGATGGGGTCGACTAACGCCTAGAAGCTCGCAAGGAACTCTTGGATCGCATCTTTCAACTTGGCTTCGGTTTCTTCTGACAGTTGTTTGGTGCTTTCGATCGAATCACGAATGTCAGAATATTGCCCATGGAGTGCGCGCAAGAAGCCTGTTTGCCATTCGCGTACACGGTTCAAGGGTAAATTATCGATGTAACCACGCGTACCTGCATACAACAACGCGACTTGGTCAGCCAACGGTAAGGGTTGATATTGAGGTTGTTTGAGTAATTCCGTCAAACGGGTACCACGATCCAACTGACGTTGGGTTGCCTTGTCGAGGTCGGAACCGAACTGAGCAAAGGCTGCCAAAGAGCGGAACTGCGCCAAGTCAATACGCAAACCACCCGCGACTTTCTTCATCGCTTTGGTTTGCGCGTCACCACCGACACGGCTGACCGAGATACCGACGTTGATCGCAGGACGTGTACCTGCGTTGAACAATTCAGCTTCAAGGAAGATTTGGCCGTCAGTGATCGAAATAACGTTGGTTGGTACGTATGCGGAAACGTCACCCAACAAGGTTTCAATGATGGGGAGCGCGGTCAAGCTACCACCGCCACGCGCATCGCTCAACTGAGCAGCACGCTCGAGCAGACGACTATGGAGATAGAAGACGTCACCCGGGTACGCTTCACGGCCAGGGGGACGACGCATCAACAAAGAAACTTGGCGGTAAGCCCATGCGTGTTTGGAAAGATCATCGTACACGACGAGTGCATCTTTACCGTTTTCCATGAACCATTCACCGATTGCACACCCTGAATAGGGGGCGATATATTGGAGCGCGGCCGCTTCTGAAGCGGTCGCAGTGACGATGGTGGTATATTCCATCGCACCATATTCTTCCAACAACGCTTGCAAACGGGCGATTTCACCACGACGTTTACCAATCGCGACATAGATGCAGTTTACACCCTGCCCTTTTTGATTGATGATCGCGTCGATGGCAATCGCGGTTTTACCAGTTTGGCGGTCACCAATGATCAACTGACGTTGACCACGACCAATAGGGGTCAAACCGTCAATTGAGATAAGACCCGTTTGTACAGGGCGACCTACGTTTTTACGTTCCATAACACCGGGCGCAATACGCTCAATGTTATAGTATTCGGTGGCTTCAATGGGGCCACGACCATCCACAGGTTCACCGAGTGCATTCACAACACGCCCGACAACACCTTCACCGACAGGTACCGAGGCAATACGACCCAGCGGACGAACTTCATCCCCTTCATTGATATTGTCGTATGCACCAAAGATGATGACACCGACATTATCTGTTTCGAGGTTAAAAGCCATCCCGATTGTACCGCTGGAGAACCGTACCAGTTCGCTGAAGCGGATGTTTTCAAGTCCAGTTACACGGGCAATGCCGTCACCGACTTCCTGCACAATGCCGACTTCGACAGATTCGACAGTCGGCGCAAAGCCCTTCACCTGATCAATGAAGGATTGAAACATATTACTGGAGACTTCCGTCATGTGGTGGTTCTCCTGAACGCTAGGAAAGAAAGTCAATTGCTCTGTGCCAACATAAAGGCACTCAGATACCTGAAAGAAATGGAGAAACGAATTTTAAGTGTGATGACTTTTCGACAAACAGGCACACTATCCGTATGTACTACGTATTTTAACCTATCGACAAGCATCTGTCCACTTTTTCACAAATGGTTTTTAAAGCGATATCGAAGGAATGGGCATGTGCAATATTAACGAATTTTAACCTTCTATTTGTCTTTGTTTCCTTTACCCAATTCGACTGAACGTTCATAGGCGGCCCAAATGGCGCGAGAGACGATGGTGCGTATCCCCCCTTTTTCCAATTGGTATAACGCTGAAGCGCTCGTCCCGCCCGGGCTGGTCACTTGGTTGCGAAGTTCCGCAGGGTGAGCCGAAGATTGCATCGCATATAAAGTGGAGCCTAACATCGTTTGTTTCACCAGATGTTCAGCATCCCGACGCGAAAACCCCATGTGTACACCCGCATCGATCAACGCTTCCATGAACAAAAACACATAAGAAGGCCCGCTTCCACTTAAGGCGGTCGCCATATCCAAGAACTTTTCATCTTCCATAAAAAGTTCTTCACCCAAAGCGCCCAGTAAGGCTTTCGCTTGTTGACGCTGTGCGTCTGGCACTTCGGGGGTCGCTGTCCAAACGGTGATCCCTTGTCCAATTTGGGCTGGTGTGTTCGGCATCGCACGGACAACGCTCGCGTTACCTAACCCCTCGGCGATGGAGCCGATCTTCACGCCCGCCAGAATGGACAGGATCATCGACGCATGTTTTGCTTTGTCCCCTACACTGTGAATCACTTGTTGGAATACTTGTGGCTTGATGGAAAGCACAATCAAATCAGCATCTTGCACAGCTTCGCCATTATCTGTTGTAAAACTTAACCCATATTCTGAGGTTAAGTATTCACCCCGTTCTTTACTGGGGTCAGACGCAATGACCTGTCTTCCCATAATCAGGTTTTGATGAATCAACCCTTTAATCATGGCTTCTGCCATGATTCCACTACCGACAAAAGCAAGTTTGCTATTTTCGAGTGCCATCCGTTGTATTCCGTTTCATCAACAAAGCAAATTGTTTCCCCAATCGTTCATTGTAAAGATTTTTGAGGAAAAACCTAGCCAATTTTATTTCTGCTATAAAACAAGCTGACCGCCTCATCAAAAGCGCGTCAAAAAGTGCTCAGTTCAGGTCAACATACGTTGGAACATTTCAAGATCATCTATCGTTTTCTGTGTAGCGCCATCATAAATTTACGAGGAACCCTCAATGTATAAAAGGATTTTAGTCAGCGCGTTGACGTTCAGCGCTATTGGAACACTCGCTTTAGGAACAGTCACCGCTCAAGACATGACCACTGAAGTTGTAGAAGGAAATAATGATTTTGCGCTCAACCTTTACCATGAATTAAGTACTACAGAGGGCAATATTTTTGTCTCGCCCTACAGCATCAGCCAAGCCCTCGCGATGACGTATGCCGGAGCCACAGGTCAAACTGCTGAAGAAATGGCCGAAACGCTCCAATTTAATGTGGGTCATCCCGCCTTGCATGAAGCCTTCAACCTGATTAATACCGACTTGGTGACGCGAGGTAACGCGGAAGCTGTCCCTGAAAATGGGCGCGCAGGCCGTCAATTGAATATTGCCAATGCGTTATGGGGTGAACAAACCTATCCTTTTAATCCCGAATTTCTTAATTTACTCGATGAATATTATGCAGGTGGTTTTTACCCGACCGACTTCATGAATGACCCTGATGGAGCGCGCGACACAGTGAACCAGTGGGTTGCCGAACAAACAGAAGACCTCATTCAAGATATTGTTCCTCAAGGGGTCTTCAATGCGTCCACCCGTTTAGCGCTTGCCAATGCGATCTATTTTAATAACGCATGGGTGTTTGACTTTAACGAAAACGCCACCTCTGACGAAGACTTCTTCTTGCTGGATGGGTCAGCCATCTCAGTCCCGACGATGCACCAACAAGAACAGTTCGGTTACAGTGAAGGCGAAGGTTACCAAGCCATCTCACTGCCCTACCAAGGCAGTAATATGTCGATGTGGATCGTCTTGCCAGAAGACGGCACATTCACCGACTTTGAGACATCTTTTGATCGTGAAGCCTTAGATAGTATTGTCGCCCAAGCAGTCAGAAACGAAGTGCGCTTATCGCTGCCCCGTTTTGAACTTGAATATGACGTTGAGCTTGCCAATGTACTTTCTGATATGGGGATGATCGCCGCCTTTAACCGTGACCTCGCTGATTTCAGTGGCATGGCCGACATCAACAGCCCTGATTATTCAGAAGCACAGCGCCTTTTCATCAGCGCGGTACTGCATAAAGCCTTCATCAGGGTAGATGAAGTTGGAACAGAAGCCGCCGCGGCGACTGTCGTAGTCATGGAATTGGCAGGAGCTGCACCGGGTGAAATCGTTGAGCCGATTGTCATGGACGTGAACAGTCCCTTCCTGTTTGTCATCCGTGATGATGCAACAGGCAGTCTCTTATTCATGGGGCGTGTTGTGAACCCTATTTCTTAAAAACGGGGGTATTTGGCAAGTCGATGATTAAAAAACCTTCTCAGTTCATAGAGAAGGTTTTTTAGTTGGACTCGTGATCATGCTTTGTTATGAGCCGATGGTATATAACCGTAAACGACTGGAATCAAACATACAATAAGAGCTGGTTCCCCCAATAGCAGCACCATTATGGGTCACCAAAGTATAAAACCCTGAACCATCCGAAAGCCAAAGCACGTTGCGCACAAAGAGGCTACCCGTCCGCATTAAATCCAGCGTGGGGTCGGTTGGACTACCCGTATTGGTACAGGTCGGCGGGCGACTAGGTGGCTCAAAAACAGGCAGAACTTCTGTCGTCTCGCCTGTGATGAGATCATGCACGCCGATGTATCCCCCGTGACTTTCGAGATCATCCACTTTGTAGACCATCCGCGTACCGTCATTGTTCATCCAGAAAAAGGCCGAAGGCACTTCATATGTCTCAATCAATGCGCCATCGGGGATGCTGAAAACCTGTAAAGACGCTTGCCAGTTGGTGAAATCTTCTGGGTCTAGAAACTCGGCATAATAAAGCTGTGTCCCATCATAAGAAAATTGTGGGAACACGGAATATTGGGGATTCGTGATAGGGATTTGGAAAAGTAGTGAGGCGGTTTGCAGGTCGATGACATACACCTCTTGGAGGTCGATCACCGCCGCCAATGTGTGATTGCGGTTGTAGACAGTCGATTCAATATAGCCGCTATAAGAACCTACAATCGCCTCAATGCCCACTTGGGAAAGGAGAGTATCATTCGGCGGTGGCGCACCTTCGGGCAGAACCAAGTTAAACGCCTCACCAGTTTGAAAATCGGTATAACGCACTTCAAGTAGGTTATCCCCCACCATCGCAAAAGGGTTTGTTTCAGGGACAATGTACATATCTTCTAAGGGGATGAGCGCTTCTGAAAACGTGTCAGATTCCACCAACGTCCCATCAGGAATACTGATACCGCGCAAGTAGTAATTGCTTTCGACACAGTCCTCAAACAAAGCCCAAATGGTATCGGTGGCATCGTCTAAGGTGCCCATTGAAAAACAGTCTGAACCCATATCTATTTCGTTGGCGAGGGTGAACGTGAGACCATCTTGCGCAAAAGCGGATGAAGCAGTCAAAATGCACGTGAAACCAAGACACACCATAGTTTTTTTCATGACAAACTATCCTTCAAAATGAAGCATGCATGTACAAAAATGATCAGGGTTCATTCTATGCAAACTTGGAATTTGTGCTGAGGGATATGCGTTAGAAAAACTCATTTAGAAGGTGATAAAATGCCATCTTCTTAGGGTCGGGACGTGATATTCCATAGGCTTGAAAGAACAGATCACGACCTGTTTCGCCCAAATCACTCACCAATTCATCATCAAGAGCTACCACAAAATCGGTACATCGGTCGGCAACGCCAACCGCCCCAACATCAATGATCCCCGTCAGTTCACCTGTCACGGCATTGACAAAGAAATTGTCGTTGTATAAATCGCAGTGGACAACCACAGGGTCAAGGTCAGTCGGGCGCAAGGAGAGCATTTCATCAAACATGGATTGTACAGCTCGCCCTTGATAGAGCGGGTCAAAAAGATCGGTACGGACTTTGCCCCGAATCACCTTTTGACGCGCCCTTTCGATCTGCGCATCAACCGACAGAACAAAGGGGCAGTCCCCTATAGGTAGATGATGTAGTGCCCGCAGAGCTTGCGCATAACGCATAATCTTTTCTTGAGGGGTTAGCGAGGTAGCGACTAAATTCACACCGTCAACGACAGAAGTCAGCAAAAAATGAAAGTCTTCATACACCCCTGCATAGTGAAGTTCGGGGACGGGCAAACGTCCTTGTAACCACCTCAAGCGCGTCGCTTCATCGGCATAGCCCATCGTCTTGGCTGAGGTGATTTTGAGGAAATATTCACCGATGTGATAAATGCCTGAACCGGATTCACCCACAGCCACAGGTTCCCATATTTGAGATTTTAAAAATCCAAGTTCAGAAGGCAGTGATGAAAATTGCTTCGCGGGTTCAGGCATCATCTCACTTACGAACGTTGATAAGGATATTCGGCTTCCCATAACGCGGACGCTTTGGCGACACGTTCGGGTAAGACTTCAACGCCAATACCTAAGCCTGTCGGCGCGAGGATGGTGCTCTCCGCCTCTAAGACAAATGCAGGTTCGGTGAGGTCTTCGCTGAAGTAGCGATCCGTTGCAGAAATATCACACGGTAAGGTGACGCCGGGCAAAGAAGCAAACTGAATATTGGCAGCGCGTCCAATCCCCGTTTCCATCATCCCGCCGATCCATAACGGCGCGTTCCGTTCCACACATACTTTATACAATTCAAGGCTTTCGGTAAACCCACCGACGCGCGAAGGTTTCAAGTTGATAATCCGACATGCGCCAAGATCAAACGCGAGACGGGCATCATCAGCCGAATGGATACTCTCATCTAAACAGATGGCCGTTTTAAGCTGAGGTTGCAATTTGCTATGTTGATAGATATCGCTATGCCCTAGCGGTTGTTCTAACATCAACAGGTCAAATTCATCCAACGTTTTGAGGTGGTCGGCATCTGCCAGTGTGTAGGCGCTGTTAGCATCCAGCATCAAGGCAACGTCAGGGAATTCTTGGCGCACACCGCGCGCAGGTTGCACATCCCACCCGGGTTCAATTTTGAGTTTGATGCGCTTATAACCTTGTGCCAAGCGTTTGCGAACGATCACCATCGTTTCTTCTACGCTCGGCTGAATACCGATGCTCACCCCTACCAATGCCCGCCCACGACCTTCATGACCAGCAGGCAAATGAGACGCGAAGGCTTGCGCTAACGTCATCTGATTGGTTTTTGCCCACGCATCCCAAACCGCCTGTTCTAAGCCATGTTTTGAAAGCGGGTGTCCGCGCGTTGCAGACAGCAAGGACGGAACTTGCGTCGGGTCATCAATGGTTTTATTCAGCAGTGCAGGCGCTAAAAATTCCTTCAGAATATGTTCTGAAGTTGCCATCGTCTCGTAGATATAACCAGCGGTGATTTCAACGGGCGCTTCACCCCAACCGACCACGCCTTCTGACGTATGAAGTTCAACCAGCGTCGCTGTTTTGAAAGGTTCTGCGCCAAAACTGGTGCGCAGTAACTCGACAAAGGGCATCGCGATGGTATGGATGATGATGTCTTTGATATGAATTGATTTTGCCATGGTATACGCTCAATTTAACGTGAATGAGCTGTCGCTCTCGACACTGGGGCCATTGTAACTAAACAGATAGAAAGCACGTTCGCGCCCTTCATATTGTTCACGTAAAAAGTCAGTGACCATGTATCCACGTTCAAACGCGGTTTGGAAAACTTCGCGTGAATGTAAACGCCACTTCATTGCTAAGTCAGAATTATTTTGGATGATCGCAGGGTAATGTAACGGAATTTCCACGAGTGCAAACGCGGTATCCGGCATTTGCAGGGTACCTGTGGGCAATAAAATTCCGTCATTGGTCAACGTCGTGGGGTTGATGATCGTCGTATTCGCTTGCAAATACTGCATTAAGGTTAAGTCATTGCGCGAGCCGAATAAACGTTCTTCAACACGGCGGTTTGTCACCCACCATTCCACCAGCAAACGGTCGCTAGAGCCGAGGGAAACGAGTCCCCCTTCATCGCGGGTGCCGTAATAATCCTGCAGATAGTGGGCGCACATCCCCCCCAACTTACGCACATTGAGGTGGGCGTTTAACGCCATCAACGGGTCGAAGGTCCACGTCACCATGCGAATCCCCTGCTGAATGGCGCGATCACGTTGGGCTAACTTGAGGCGGTAGCCAATATTGCGACTACGATATTCAGACAAGACCACCATCCGCTTCGAGACGACATGCAAATTTGCCATCGCGGGGCGTTTTTCATCATCTGTCGTGCCGATGAACCCCACCAATAGGCCAACAAGACGTTCTTCATCAAATGCGGCTAAGACATGCCCGCCATTGGTTGCAATCGAATACAGCATGTGCGCGGGAATGACTGATTCTTCATGCTTTCCCCAATACGTATGTTGCAATTCAACGGCGGCGGGCATTTCATCGTATGTTTTTAATAATCTTATTTCTATTTCGGCCATGTTTTTAAATCACCTTTGGATGACGGCGTAACACGTACCGCCACATTGAATATTGTTTTTGTCGCTCTGGCAAATACGTCGCTAACGTATCTTCCAAGCGATGCGGTTTAATTCCAAAATATTGATAGATATTGCCAATATGCGCCATATGATTTGTAGCCAATAAGTCCATCCATTGGTCTGTAATCAATGAACGCGGGATAACCCGCGAGAAAAAAGCCGTCAGCCAGCGAAGCAAATAAGGCGGAACGCCGATTAAGGTACGGTGTGTCCCTGTGACACGCATCACGGTGTACAATAAATCCTGTAGGCTGATATACTCTGCCCCGCCCACTTCAATGATTGCATCCACCGTATTAAGGTTTTCGAGCGTGTTCAGCAACACATTCACCAAATCGTCAATATAGATCGGGTGCAGGGTAACTTCCCCTTGGCCGGGGACGAGAAAGAAGAAAGGGTTCGCTTTGAGCTGAAGTGCAATATGGTTGATAAACGCATCTTCATAACCAAAAACCACGCCTGAACGAATGATCGTATAAGCGAGACCGCTGGTTCGGATGATCTCCTCAACCATGCCTTTATAACGCATCAATGGATAGGCGGAAGAAGGCGTAGCGCCTAAATGACTGAGCGTGATCACACGCCCCACACGGGCAGCGCGGGCGGCATTCATCAACATGCGCGTGCCAAATACTTCGACACGTTCAAGGTCTTTGGAGCGTCCCCACCACTGTGCATTTTCAAGGTGATAAATGGTATGTACGCCAGAGACGGCGCGAAAGGTGATTTCCTCATCAAGAATGCTCCCAACAATCACCTGTGGGGCATTTTCAACGTCAAAATGTAAGCGCGGAAGGCGTTCTTCCGTCAATAGTAAGCGGATCGGTTGATTTTCTTCCATCAACCGCTTCACAAGATGTCTACCTATAAAGCCAGTCCCACCGGTAACGAGGATCATGAATCCCTCCCATTGAGGGGCATTATAGCACAGTGGGTTCAACTCAGAAGTGATTTCAATCTCCATGAGCAACCTTGATTGATTATTGGGGTTTCCACTTGTAAAGTGCAACATCTTTGTTAGTTTTATTGCATCACATCGAGCATTTAAGCCAGCCGCAAAAAACCGAGAATGAGTTGATGCGGCGATACGTTGGAGGAGCATTGTGGAACGAAATCGTGTCGTAGTCACTGGTATGGGCATTTTAAGTCCAACAGGAAACACGGTTGAAGAAGCGTGGCAAAACACAGCCAATGGTGTCACAGGGATCGACTATATTAAGCGATTTGATACCACTGATCTTGAAGTCCACTTTGGCGGTGAAGTCAAAAACTTTGACGCGGATGCTTTCCTCGGTAGGAAAGAAGCCCGTCGTACCGACCGCGTCACACAGATGGCGCTGTATGCCGCCAAAGCCGCCTTTGATGACAGCGGGCTTGTGGTGAATGATGAAAATCGTTATGAGATCGCGTGTGTGGTGGGTTCAGGCATTGGTGGCATTGCCTCCACCTTTGACAGCATCAAAGCCTTTTTAGAACGCGGAGCGAAGGCAGTTAGTCCGTTCATGGTGCCCATGATGCTACCGGACGCACCTTCAAGCAAGATCAGCATGGAATACGGGCTTCGTGGCCCGAACTTCGCCATCTCGACAGCCTGTGCGACAGGAAATAACTGTATTGGCGAAGCGGTTGAGATGATCCGTCGTGGGCAATGTGTCGCGGCATTGGCAGGCAGTTCCGAAGCGGGTTTGATGGATGTCGCCTTAGCCAGTTTTAATAATATGACGGCAATCTCACGTCGAAATGATGACCCTAAACATGCGTCGCGTCCCTTTGAGGTGAACCGTGATGGGTTTGTGGTCGCTGAAGGCGCTGCCGTGTTGGTACTCGAATCACTCGAACACGCACTGGCGCGTGGCGCGAAGATTTATGCTGAAATTGTGGGCTACGGACACACATCAGACGCACATCACATCACCGCACCGTTAGAAACAGGTGAAGGCGCGGCAGAAGCGATTAAACGGGCGCTTAAAGATGCAAAATTAACCCCTGCGGATATTGATTACATCAATGCACACGGCACCAGCACACCGCTGAATGACAAGAGCGAAACAACGGCTATTAAACGTGCATTAGGGGAACAAGCGTATAACATTCCCATCAGTTCTACCAAGTCAGTGACGGGGCACTTGATGGGTGCAGCAGGTTCTGTTGAGGCTGTCTACAGCATCATGGCGATGCAGAATAACTTTGTTCCGCCAACGGTGAATTTGGAAAACCAAGACCCTGAATGTGATCTCAATTACACACCCAATGTCGGGGTCTCTCACCCCATCGATGTTGTCATGAGCAATTCATTTGGGTTTGGTGGACATAATGCAGTCCTCATCTTCAGCAAGTATCGCACAAATGGTCATGGATAAAACGGGGAGCACCCCACGATTTCCCGATACAGGCATTTATGCCCATATTGTCGGTTGGGGAATGTCAGTTCCCGATACCAAACTTACCAACGAAGACCTTTCCGCCATCGTTGATACCAATGATGAGTGGATTACAACGCGCACCGGTATCAAAGAACGACGCATTGCCAGCACCAGTGAGTCAACGGCAACGCTGGGCTTACGTGCCGCCCAAAAAGCGTTGGACGTTGCCAATTTACTGCCGACCGAAATTGATATGGTGATTTGTGCAACTTCTACGCCGGAATATATCTTCCCCTCAACCGCCAGCTTGATCCAAGCATGGTTGGGGGCAGTCAATGCAGGCGCGTTTGACCTCAGCGCCGCCTGCTCAGGCTTTGTCTATGCTGTGAATATGGCCGCGCAAGCGATCAAGTCTGGCAGTATTCGTACTGCGGTGGTCATTGGTGCAGAGACAATGAGCCGTGTTGTCGATTGGCAAGACCGAGGGACCTGTATTTTATTTGGTGACGGAGCGGGCGCGGTTGTCCTGAAAGCCAGCGCCGTTGAAGGTGGCATTTTATCCTCTGTGCTGCGGTCTGATGGGACGGGGGGCGACCTTTTAGGGATTCCTACTGTAGGTAGTATTGACCTTGAAGACAGCGAAACCAGCGGTGCCAACGGTCATAAAATGTGGAAAATGCACATGGAAGGCGGGGAAGTCTTTAAATTTGGCACCCGAGTGATCAGTGAAAGTATTCCACAGGCGCTCAAAGAAGCGGGCTTAAAAGTCGAAGACCTTAAGCTGATCGTGCCTCATCAGGCCAATTCACGCATCATTAAAGCGGCGGCGCGCTCTCTTAAAATTGATGAAGAGATGTTCATGTCCAACATCGACCGTTACGGAAACACGTCGGCGGCTTCGATCCCGATTGCCTTGTGTGAAGCCATTGAAAAAGGTCGCGTGAAAGAAAATGATGTGATCGCCTTCATTGGCTTTGGCGGTGGTTTGGCTTGGGCGTCGATGATCGTCAAATGGGGCGTTCCTCATGAACCCCCTGCGCGCAATGTGATGTTACGTCAACGCCGTCAGATCATCTTCCAATTTGCAAAATGGCGCACCCGCCTCATTCGTTTTACCCGTCAAATTGGGCGCTTTTTCAGCTCAGAATAATCAACAAGCCTATAAATATAAAAAACAGCCATGCGTCATAACATGGCTGTTTTTGTCTTCTACGATGCTGTTATGTAATGAATTAGTCGCGGTTGCTGCGGTTTGCCAACATCAGGTAGTACAGCAGTTGAAGCACAGCGGTAATAGCGGCGGCGAGATAAGTCATGGCCGCGGCGGTTAAAACTTGTCGCGACCCCGAACGGTCATCATCGGACTGCATCAAACCCGCTGTCCGCAGTAATGCTAACCCGCGACGGCTGGCATCAATTTCTACGGGCAAGGTGAGGATCATAAAAACGACCATCAAG
The DNA here is from genome assembly GCA_934216615.1 of uncultured Anaerolineae bacterium. GTDB lineage: Bacteria > Chloroflexota > Anaerolineae > Aggregatilineales > Phototrophicaceae > Flexifilum. The sequence continues at coordinate 103,309 of CAKQCB010000007.1, forward strand.
CCAAATAAGGCGATGCCGAGATAAATCATGCCTGTCACTTGCATAATCAAGCCCAAGACGATCAGCATATAGCCGATGGTGGGGCTGAAGCGAACCGCCGGAACCAAGAAATTACGCATCGAGATGAGCACGCTGTTTTCTTGATGTTGTTGGACGTGTCCCAACTCATGTGCGACGATTGCCATCGCCGCGACAGAGGGAATCGTCGCGACATTCTGGGATAAGCGCACGACATTTTTACCCGGGTCATAATGATCGCTCAATTCCCCGGGCGTGCCTTCAATATCTAAAGCGCGGACATTCGTGCGCTGAAAGATTTGTTGAGCCACTTGAAGCCCCGTCATCCCTGAGCTATTGCGCTGTTGGCTCCAACGGGAATAGGCATTACGCACAAATAACTGTGCCAAGCCTGATAACACCAATGTTGGCAACATCACCAACAAGACATAGTTCATATCTAATGCAAAACCTAAAGGCATTCTACAAATCCTAGGCTAAAATTACTGGGTCAAAATTACCTTAATTTACCCCAAAAGGCATCAAAAATACGTTAGAAAGTCTATAAAATGCCCTCATATTTTGAGGGGTTTAAAACGATGGACTTCCTAAAAACTGCGTCAAGTTTTCGCGGTTATTCAGGTGAAACGGCAGTAAGCTGTTATCGAGCAGATACGTTTTACCTAACTTGACAGTCATGGAGAGCAACATCGGCTGGTCAGTCGGTTCAAGGATACCGCGCAGGGTTTTGGGATCATTGATGGCGACGTAATCCAATTGTGCCAATGGTTCGGTATGAATCACTTCGGCGGCCGAAGCCCGCAAAATATTCGGGTCGCGTTCGCCCGCTTCATAGACGCTGGCCGCCGCTTTGATCGCCTGCCAGATGATCGGCGCGGCGAGCCGTTCTTCTGGGGTGAGATACTGGTTTCGCGAACTCATGGCTAAGCCGTCTGCTTCGCGGAACGTAGGCAGGGGGATCACCTCTAACGGAAAGGCGAGGTCACGCACCATTTGACGCAGAACCACGACTTGCTGTGCATCTTTTTGCCCGAAATAACTCCGCGTAGGTTGGGTCAGGTGGAATAATTTCGCCACCACCGTCGCCACCCCACGAAAATGTCCGGGTCGGCGTTCCCCTTCCAAACCGAGCGAAACTTCTTCAACATGGATATAAGTTGAAAAATCTTCGGGGTATATTTCTTCCGGTTTGGGCAAAAAGACCGCATCCACGCCCGCGTCTCGAAACAATTGGAGATCAGGCTCAATTCGTCGTGGATAGGCCGCAAAATCTTCATTGGCGCTGAACTGTAACGGGTTTACAAAAATCGTCGTGATGACAGTCTGGTTTTCAGCACGCGCAGTTTTGACGAGTTCAAGATGGCCCGCATGGAGTGCCCCCATCGTCAAAACAACGCCGACACTGCCGCTCACCCCACGACGATATTGCTTGAAGTCAGCAATCGTATTAAGAACTTGCAATATCCTCGACTCCCTGAGTACGCAGTTGATTCAGCACAGCTTCTTTCATCTTAAAGCTATTTTCATCTTTTGGAAAAGCGCGCGAACGCACATCTTCAACATACTGCGTTAACGCGGTACGTCCTAAGTCCCCTAGCTGTGCATATTGTCGGGTATGACGCGGGATGAACGCATCAAATAGCCCTAGCAAGTCATGGAAAATTTGCACTTGCCCATCACAGTCCACGCCTGCACCGATGCCAATCGTAGGAATATGCAGTTGATCTGAAATCATTTTTGCCAGCGGTGCGGGGATGGATTCCAGAACCACCGCAAATGCGCCTGCATCTTCTACCGCTTGGGCGTCGCGCAGTAATTGTTTAGCGGAATCGACCTCACGGCCTTGAACGCGCATCCCGCCCACCTTATGGACGCTTTGCGGTTGTAAGCCCACATGCCCCATCACAGGGATGCCGACATCCACCAAGCGTTTAATCGTCGGCGCGGCGGTTTCCCCACCTTCCAACTTGACCGCTCCAACCCGCCCTTCTTGCATCAAACGCGCCGCATTTTGGGTCGCCTGTTCTGGTGAAACGGTATATGTCATAAACGGCAGGTCGCCGATCACTAACGGATGTTTCGTCACACGGACGACAATCGACGCGTGATAGATAATATGATCAAGCGTTACAGGGATAGGATCATCATGCCCTTGGATGACATTCCCAAGCGAATCGCCCACAAGAAGCGCGTCAGCGCCAGCCGCTTCTGCTAAACGCGCGCTGGTTAAATCATACGCAGTAATCATCGCAATTGGACGTTTTTCGTCCGTCATCGTTTGAAAATCATGCACTGTGACTCGCATCTTCACCTTCCCTCTCAATTAGGGTACGCACAGGTTCAACAGGAATCCCTCGTGCGGAAAGCACAGGTAACGCCAACTGCACCAATTCGAGATACGCGCTGGCGATACCTGCATCAAATTGAGATAGCGCATCTATATGGGCTTGGACAGTCCCTAAATCTTGACGAACGAGAGGCCCTGTTAAGGCTTCCGGCACCCCGACCTGTTCCAGATTTTGTAACGTCCCTGCCAATAGCCCGTTAAGTACCGCATCTGAAGCCTGTTGATCTGCCCCAACTGTTTTTAAGATACGTTCAGCGGTGGCGTAGAGGACGACAGAATAATTGCTGACTAACGCAAGCGCAGCATGATAGAGCGGCTTTTTCCCCAAGTTGATGTGCAAAACCCGCCCGTTTAGAGAATCCACTAATACATTTAGACGTTGTTGCAAAACAACGTCTTCCGCTTCAACAGCGAAAGAAACCCCTGCAAGCGAAACAATCTCATCCGTAGGCGTTGTAAACGGGAACGCGGGATGAAAACTGCCGACCTGCTCAGGTTTAAAATAGGGAACGAATAAATCTGCGCCATTTGCGCCCGATGTATGTACAATTTGAACACTCGAACGCCCTTGAAGTTCCGCCGCGACTGTTTGTATCTGCCCATCCGGCACACACAAAACGATCAAGTCGCCCTCCAGCTCGTCAAGTCGTTCAACCGCGCGCGCATCCACTTTTGAGGCGAGAGACTGCGCATCCGCAAGCGTGCGACTGTACACCGTGCGAATGTTCACCCCTGCTTGATGCCAAGCGCGCGCCAACGCAAAACCTACTTTCCCCGCGCCCACAATCGCCACCGAAAAATCCATGATTAGGTTCCAGGGGCAATACTTAAGGGCGTTGGGGTTGGAATCGGCTCACTGATATAAATCGTCACCGTACAGGACGCGCGAATTGTATTGGTATTATCAAACACGCTCAAGCGGAACCGATATTCCCCTGCCGCATAATAGGCAGGGACAAATTGACCTAACACGCCATTTTCCTCTACAGATTGCATGTATTCTGTGAGTGCCGCGTAATTTCCGCCCGTCGCAGGGCCATTGAGTTCAAACTTAAAGAAAGCGAAATTCTCTGTAAATGCCGTCCCCATCACGGTGATGGGTTCGAATACACGCATGCCGTTAGCAGGAATTTGTAACGTCGCGTTGGGCGTATCACAGCCGAGCGGTTGTGGCGCGTTCGGCACGATTGTACCGACAGGCGTTGGAGTTAATGTTGGTGTTGTGAAGACTTGTACCCCCACATTACTGCTGCTGCCAATCTCAACCCCGCTGATGTCTACCTCAAACCCACCTAATAACGGTTCGGGCGTAGGTGTTACAAATTCACCATCATCTTCAGTATTCAAAAATGCGATGGTCGTGGTTGTCACGGTGCGTAAATACGGCGCGACAATCAACTGCAACCCCACGACGATCATGGCAAGCTCAAAGAGCAGAACGAGGGTTGTCAGCGTGTTGGCGCGTTGGTTTCTGAAAAGCTCACGTTCAAGCTCAAAATGTGTTGCGCGCATTTCACTTCCCACCCGAGAATAAGAACGGAGAGAGAGAAACATCGCAACAGCAATGAGGATGTATAACCCCAGCGCAATTTGCTCGATAAAAGAGACTAACGCGACAATCATTTCAGGATTTCGGCGACCCCTCTAATCAATGTGGTCATACGCGGCACAATCACCAGTGCGGCATCCAAAACTTCTTCATGGGTTGTCTGCAAGTCGGTGTCAATCGCGTCAACGGCTTCGTTGGTGATGCCCGACAAAGCCAATACCTTCATATTCATGTGACGCGCAACAATCGTCTCATGTACGGTGGACATGCCGACGGCGTCCGCCCCTAAAACGCGCACCATGCGCACTTCGGCAGGGGTTTCAAACATCGGGCCAGAGACAGCGCAATACACGCCTTGATGAGCAGGAATCGCATGTTCAGCGGCAATCTGTAAAACCTGCTGGCGTAAGCGTTGATCATAGGCTTGGGTCATGCTGGGAAAACGTGCGCCCAACGTCTCATCGTTAGGGCCGATGAGCGGGTTATTCCCCGCCAGCCCAATGAAATTGATGTGATCGTTAATCACCATGATGTCGCCCGTTTTATAGGCTGGGTTTACCCCGCCAGCCGCGTTGGTTAAGACAACGGTATGCACGCCTAACTCATGCATCATACGAATGGGGAAAGTAATTTGTTGCATGGAGTAGCCTTCATAAAAATGCGACCGTCCACGCAAAACCACCGCATTCACCCCAAATAGCTGACCAATGACAAGCTCGCCACGATGTCCATGTACGGTTGATTGGGGGAAGTGCGGAATATCTTGATAGGAGACCGTGACAGGATCTTCCACAAGGTCAGCCAGCGCCCCTACTCCAGACCCTAACACAAAGCCTACATGAATGGGTCGGTCAGTTTTGGTGCGGATGAATGCGGCTGCTTCTTTATATTCTGTACGGGTAAAAGTAACCATGACTCTAGAATCCAAACAATACGTTTTAACGAATAAATGTGCTTCATTATAAACCACGAACTCACACACAGTGAGGCTCATGGATACAATCCCAATAAATCAATTGTTCTTCAAAAAGAAGGCGCGCTCAATCTCTGAGCGATAATCCTCGGGCGTATCAATGTCGCGCAAAATGGCGTCGTCCCACACATTCAGGTACACAATCTCGGCGCTGTATTTTTGAATGACACTTCTCGGCGTTCCGCCTTGAGGAATGTTCAGAAATTCATCCCAAATATCCCGTCGAATCAAAATTGGATGTCCGCGACGCATCTCAAAACTGGGGATGATCAATCGCGGCCTTTGCTGTGCGAATAACGCCAACATACGCCTCACCAAACTGGTGCGCAGAGAGGGTTGATCGCCCAAGACAAGGAGCATGGCATCACACGCGGGAAGTTGTTGCAATTCGCGTATACCGGCTTGTAATGAGGAGAGCATCTCTCCTTGAGCATAGTCGGGGTTATGCGTTACGCGCGCGCCTCCTTCTTGCGCCGCTTCAGACACTTCTTTCCGCCATTCGCCCGTGACCACCACCACAGGGCTTACACAACCACTTTGCAAACGACGAATGATGTGCTGAAGGATGGGGCGCTCATCCACCCACGGCAACAACACTTTGGCATCCCCCATGCGCGTCGCTTTGCCCGCCGCCACGATCACCGCCCCCACCCGTGATTGTACTTCCAGAATCGCATTCGGTATTTTTTCGGAATCAAAATGAGCCAAGATCACCGAGTTGATGCGCGGGGCATTCAGAATTTGTTTGGCGAGCACCCTTGCGCGCGCCAACCGACTGCCCCAAACAGGCACATCATGGAGGATAGGAATCACACGCGCTGTCGCGGGGACAGCTTTTAACCCCATCTGTGGAGAGGCGATCACGCGCGCCATCGCCCGTGTTTTTAAACGAGTATTGAGCGGGGTGCGCGTCAAGGAGGCAATACGCTCGGCATTATAAATTTGATCGTCGGACAGTGGTTTTTTGAGCGCATTCAAAGAAGCAACGGGGATGACGAGCGTTGTAGCCAGCGGGATGACAGGTTCGTAATCACGCGGGGCTTTTAAAGGAAGTCCCCGCGCTGTGTCGGCGACAATCACGAGGACATCCCAACGCTGTTGAGCAATCACTTGATCAACGTGTGCGGAGGTTAAACCCGTCACACGGTCTGTTTCTATGGATTGGTAATAGAGCGTATTCCTGGCGGGTATTTGATCCGCTGTTGGCAAAGGACTGGATGATGAAAACAATGCCAATTCCGTCAATGACAGCGGAACAGTGGTCAAAATGACCAACCGCCATTGTTTTTGCGCACATTCACGCTCAATCGCTTGGATCACGGCGTGCTTTTCGCCCGCACCGACTAAAGCGACTACATCGCCCGCTTGTAGTTGAAGAACGTCTACCCAAGAATACGTCATGATCTTATCAGGTCTAAAGGACGCCGACGCCTTGTGCCCGTAACGCCATCACGACTTTTTCGGGGGTCATCGGCACGCTGTCCAACCAAACGCCCGTCGCATCAAACACGGCGGCGGCGATGGCAGGCGCAACGGTGATTAACGGCATTTCCGCCATACCCCGCGCCCCAAACGGGCCAATAGGATCAGGATATTCTAAAATGACCGACTTCACTTCTAAAGGCACATCCAAGACCGTCGGAATCAGATAAGAAGACAAGAACGGATTACGAATTTTGCCTTCAACCGAAATCAGGTTCTCCATGATGGCGTACCCCACCGCTTGCACAACAGCGCCCTCAATCTGTCCTTGGACTAACTGTGGGTTGATCGCACGTCCCACATCATTGGCGCTGACAATGCGAATGACATGAATATGACCTGTCTCAATATCGACTTCAACTTCAGCCGCTTGCGCGACATAACCATAGGCGAAGTTGGGTTCAGATTTACCGGTCAATGGATCGTACATCGTGGTGCGCGGTGGTCGATATTGATAGGTCGCGCGTGCAGGACGTTCTTCAGCACGCCACGCCTCTAATGCTTTTTCAGCCGCCCCTTTGATCGCGTTCCCCTGCATGAAGGTCAAACGAGATGCCGACGCGCTTCCCGAAGTCGAGGTTTCAGCGGTGTCATGGGTGATCATGCGAATCTTTGAGAAAGGAACGCCGACCGCTTCGGCCGCCATTTGAGCAAACGCCGTGTGCGATCCTTGTCCAACTTCCGCCCCGCCAGCGCGAACCCAAACTTCTTCGATTTCCGTCTGTCCGTATAACTCGACCGTCGCCCAACATTGTTCGGGAAAGCCGAAGCTGTAGCCAACGTTTTTATAGCCACAAGCGAAGCCTACCCCGCGCTTGAGCGACGGGCTATGGGGTTCTATTTTCGGCAGACGGGCAAAATCCCCCTCAGCAGTTTTCTGCCAGTAACTTTCTAATGCCCCCTGTTCAATGACGTTGGGCATCGACACGCCCTTGGGGAACGGCGTCCCCACAACGGCTGTGCTTCCTTCACGTATGGTGTTTTTCAAGCGTAACACAACCGGATCAATGCTGAGTTCTTCCGCCATACGGTTGACCATCGTCTCGATGGCGAAGGCAGCTTGAGGTGCCCCAAACCCACGAAACGCCCCCGTAGGAATATTGTTGGTCAACACCGCATAGGTATCAATATGACAGTGAGGGATTTCATACGCGCCCGCAATCATCATGTTGGCGTTGCCGAGCACTTTTGTGGATGTGTAGTTGTAGGGGCCAGAATCGCCCACCACCCGCGCTTCAAGCGCTGTGAATTTTCCTTCACGCGTCGCGCCCAATTTGACGTACATCTTAATGGGGTGGCGTTTGTGATGGTACAAGATCGATTCTTCGCGACTCCACAAGATTTTGACCGGACGACGCAGTTTATGCGCGGCCAGTGCCAAAATGATTTGCACCGACATATCTTCACGCCCGCCAAAAGCACCGCCAATCGCGGGGTAAATCACACGGACTTGATCGTGGGGCAAATCGAGCGCATGGGCGATCAGGTCTTGATCTTCATGGGTCCACTGCCCCGCAACAATCACAGTCACACGCCCGTTTTCATCAATGTAGCCGACGCCTGCTTCAGGTTGAAGATAGGCATGTTCTTGATAACCGGTATCAAAGTGACCTTCGATGATATGGTCAGCTTGCGCCCATGCCTCATCCATGCCGTCATTGTGAATCCGGTAATGCGCGAGAATATTGCCCGCAACCCGCGCTTGAATCTGCGGGGCGTTTTCGGCCATCGCCACTTCAGGGTCAAATACAGGGGTGAGGTCTTCATAGGTGATGTGGATTTTTTTCACGGCTTCAGCGGCAATCGCTTCTGTTTCGGCGATCACCAGCGCGACATTGTCCATATAACAACGGACAACATCAGCGCCGTGCATAGAACTTCCCACACCACATAAGACGGGTTGATCTTTGGTGACCAGCCCGTATTCATTCACAGGGACATCGGCCGCTGTAATCACATCGACCACGCCGTGCATCGCCAACGCTTCGGAAGTATCAATCGCAACGATCCGTGCATGGGCGCGGTCGCTAAACTTGATCTTCATCCACAACTGATCGGGAAGATCAATATCACCCGGGTAAGGGGTTTCGCCCGTCACCTTGCCTACCGCATCTAGACGTTTGATATTCTTTCCTACTGCAAATTGTTGATTACTCACGGTTTATTCCACCCCAGAAAAAACCCCATTTTGTGGCTGTGCCACCTTCAGGGTACGTTGTAAACGCTTCTGTTCTTGCTCAAAAATGCGGGACAAAATCGCCACTGATGTCGCGTATGTGGGTTCCATCCCCGCATAACTTAAACTGCTTGCGCCTAAATTATGACCTTTGGTGAAGGGGGTATCCGATGCGTAATGCAGGAACCCGACATCGAAGGGCGCGGCATACAGATTCACGATCTCATTTTGCGGGTGACGTTTCGGCCGAACCGATTCATAAATTGCAGAGAGGTACGGCCCTGCCTCCATCTCGATGATGGTGAAACCTTCGCGGTAGAAAACATCCATATACACCGGGTTTTGTAAGAACGTGCCCGGCGTGCTGATCGCTTTTTGATTGTCCATCACTGTGCGCAAGTTCATGTACGGCGCAACCGACGCGGCATCAAAACAGTTGTTGAACAGATAGGTGTTCGCGCTGTGTTCGTCATGAACCACATTCGGGATCATCACATCACCGATACGGCCGTTTAAAGTAGCCGCTTTGCCCATCACATAGACCCCTTCGAGATGGGCGACACGTTCACTCAAACGGGTCAAAATTTCGTATGCGCCTAAGCCCAACGGGTAATCAATATTCACGATGAGCGCGTCCGTCATCCGCACCCAGTCATAGTTGTGGCCTTCGGTCAAACGCGGATCAAGCCAATCAGCCCGCAGTTTAGAGAGGTCAAAGACTTGGGTTTCGATGTCTACGCCATGCTTGCTAGGAATACGATAGATGCCAATCTCACGTTCTTCAGCGAGAATACGTTCACGTTGATCCTGTCCCTCACTACTTAAATATTTCTTCAAGACGTAATAGAGGAAGTTAGAACGGTTCGAAATGTTCTTCTCTTTTTCGATCGTGCGGTATTCTTCCAGCAAAGTGGTTTGTTTTTGATCTTCGAGATACTGAATCAATTCTTCTTCAGCGCGGTTTGCGATGCCAAGCATGAGGTTGATGAGCGAGTGTGTGTTGCTCGACACAAAATAGACGGGTCGTGTACTCAGGTCAAGCTGATGCTGTGCGTCACTTTCAAGATTCATCGTCTGAATGTGTTCGGCAACGCTGTCCCACCAGATGGCGGTTGCGCGACGGTAATCGGTCAAAGACCCTGCAATCAAACGCAAACTGAAGTGTTTACGCGACTTCGCCATCTTGCTCAAAATGGTATAAAAATGAGCGCCCCACGCAACTTCTAAACGGCGCAGTTCATCGTCTTCAAGAAAGAGTGCCTGCGCCAACATTTCGACTTCGGCTTCAGTCAAGCGCGTGGTACGGTCTTGATGCGCATCTAAAAATAAACGGGGCAATTCCGCTTGTAAGAGGACGTGCAGTTTATTCCACTCGATCTGATAAGCCGTCAACATCGGGATCAAATCGTCAATATCCGACCGACTGACGATGAATGTCGCGAGGGTATTCTGACCATCAAAGTGAGAACGGCGACGACGGCCCGGGGCTTGGACGCGCGTCCACTCCGTGATTTGGTAGCCCGCTTCCAAGAAGGAACGCTCAATCTGCCCCAAGATGATCATATTACAATCGACGATGGCAAGCGGTAAGCGCAAGCTAGCATAGACCAGCGCTGAAATATCGGGGTGTGGGCTTAACGCGCCTACGTGCAAAGTCGAGTTCATCGCCCGATGCACTTCTTCTAAGGTGTCAATTTGTATTGTGTGGGTAGACCTCAACAGCGAATAATAAGTTCGCATGTAGAGTTCGATATCATCACTTCCAGTTGTAGGAACTTTTCGATCCATACATTCATCTACTTTCCGCTACGTTTACGTAAATCATCGCGCATTTGGGAATTCACGCGCTGCTGCATGACCTTCTCATTCTTGCGTTTTGCTAAGGTGCCAGCCCGTTCTTTGGCTAAGGATTGATCGGTGATATTCATCGACCGTTTCGGGGCAAACAACGCAATCAAAATACCGGAGATGGTGATGAGGATGACGAAGATGATTCCGGTGAATAAGAGGCGTAAGGTGTCAGGGGCGATGCCTGCTGTACGGAACCCGGGAAGCGCAGTCTTTGTAAAATCAATCACGCTCGGGGCAGCAACATAAGCGATCACACCACACGCAAGCGCTAGAAAAAACCCCATGACAGGCCACAGGACACGGCTTTGTTTCTTGGTTGCAATTTTTGCTTGACTCATTCTTTATTCCTCCTTAACCACTGGATGTTCACTCGCCATTTTCACAGCATCTACGATTTTGTAATACCCAGTACATCGACACAAATTACCGGTGATACTCTGTTGAATTTGCTCAGTTGTAGGATGAGGTTCTTCTTCTAATAATTTTGCGCTCGCCATCAAAAACCCGGGCGTACAATACCCACATTGTACCGCACCCTGTTCGATGAACGCCTGCTGTACGGGATGTAAGTTTGCTTCTTGAGTAAGCCCTTCTACCGTGACGATCTTGGCGTTATGCGCACGCGGTGCGCCGACCATACAGCTCATCACAGCAGCGCCATCCAAAAACACGGTACACGCCCCACATTCACCTTCGGCACAGCCTTCTTTTGTGCCGGGCAGGTGCGCATCTTCACGAAGCCAACGCAGTAACGTTTTTTCTTGTCCGCTGGTGATGTGATAAGGTTTCCCATTGATAGTTGTATCGATGGCTTCTTCAGCATGATGCACACTCGCTTCAGCCAGCGAGGCAGGCGCACCTGCAAGGCCACCCCATAACAGCGCTGGATGTTGGGGGAAATTCTCGCGTTCTGTTCGGGAAGCCAGCCGACGTAACGCACGGCTGACCAACACGCGGATCATTTCGGTTCGGTAGAGCGCACTGCCCCGCACATCATCAATCGGCTTCGGGGCGATGGAGGCCAAACGCGCTGTTTCTTGAATCACTTCTGTAGAGAGCGTCTTGCCGACCAAATAACTTTCGGCTTCCGCCACTTGGATGACAGTCGGCGCGACACAGCCTAACGTGATCACCGCATGGGTGATCACATCGTCATCAAACCTCAAGACGACGCCCGCCGTCACCACCGAGATGGCTTGGGCGCGACGCAATCCCAATTTCAAGAAGATACCCCGCTCATTTTCAGCGAGCGCGGGGAATGTGATGGCCGTGAGCATTTCATCAGGTCGCATCACGGTACGGCGCAAGCCGGTGTAAAAGTCCGCTAAAGCGACCGTACGTTCACCTTCTAACGAGCTTAACATCACGGATGCGCCTAAAGCGCGTAATGGAATGATGGTATCGTTTGCAGGGGATGCAGTGATTAAGTTTCCGGCAATCGTCGCGCGGTTGCGTATTTGAGGCGCGCCGACTTCCCAACTGGCTTGGGCAAGCGGTAACGCGCGCGCCACGATGCGCGGGTCCGCAACGACGTGATTATGTAACGTCAGAGGGCCTAAACGAAACGTGTCCCCTTGAAATTCAATTTTATGCAAGTTGGGAATACGGGTGATGTCGATGACACAATCAATATCTTTGCGCACGCCCCGCTCAAGCTCAATGAGTAGGTCGGTTCCCCCCGCAATGATCCGCGCCCGTTCGCGGTGCTGCGCTAACAGTTCCAGCGCTTCTGTAATTTTTGTAACCGAATAATACGATGACCACATACTGATTCACCACCTTCATTACCGTTATTATCCAACAACCACACGGCAAGTTTCTTTAAATACGCTTAAAAAGTGCACAAAGTTTTCACACAGTGTACGCCTTTTTTTGATCAAGTGGCCTCTATTTCGAGGAGTGTGACCGGATTAATATTCATCACAATCGTATCGTGATACTGGGTTTTCACCACATCACGCCGATCATACGTGTGCACATGTCCATGCACCATATAACGCGGATGATATAAATCCATGAACGTTAAAAAGGCGCTAATACCCTGATGAGGCAAATCTTCCCGATCATGAATCCCACGTGGTGACGCATGAGTCACAAAAATATCCATCACCGGCTCTTTAGATGTCAACCGCTTTAAGCCAAAAGGAAAGATTTTGCTGTACACCATCGTTCGGTATTGTCCTTCCGTGTACTGGATTGGGCCATTGTTATACCGTATAGAGCCTTCTAACCCAAAAAGACGAATCCCGCGCCATTGTACTAACTGGCCGTGTAGGTCTTCCCCGCCCGGGGGCATTTCTGTATAAGATGTATCGTGGTTACCGCGCACATAAAACAATGGAATATTTAATACGGACGTAATAAATTCTAAATAGGCGCTGGGCATATCCCCACAGCTAATCAACATATCCACATCGTTATAACGCCGCCTTAAATGTGCCGCGTTTTCCATTTGAGAGACAACCGTGTCACTCACACATAATATTTTCACGTTCTATTTCCGGTCATCGATGGTTTAAGTATCCTCGATACGTCCCATCTGTTTTTCACTTTCAGACCAACGCATTGATTGGCCTGTTCCACCGCGTCGCTTCATAATCATTTCTGCCAAAATACTGACTGCGATTTCTTTCGGGGTTTCTGCCTGCAATTCTAAACCAATCGGCGCGTGCACGCGCTTCAAATCTTCGTCGGTTAGGCCGTGCTCTTGTTTCAAGGCTTGGCTTGTCAGCGCCCAACGGCGCCGACTGCCAATCACGCCGATATAAGGTGCGCTGGTTTTTAAGAGGCTTGGGATCAAGTGGATATCTACAGGAAGGCCCCGCGTTACAGCGGCAATATAAGTGTGGGCGTTGATCGCCATGCGTTCCGCAATTTCGATGGGCTTGCAAACCAGATAGCCGTTCATGTCGGGAAGATACTCCGGATTACAGAAATCTTCGCGGTCATCGCTAATGACTACGCGAAAACCCGCCCATTTCCCTAATTCCGCTAAGGCTTTGCCCACATGCCCCACCCCAATGACCAAAAGTGTCGGGGTAATCGCAATCGGCTCGATAAAAAGCTGAACCGTCCCCCCGCACACGCCTGCATCCCCCGCTTGGATGTCATTGAGCGAATATGAACGCAAGCGAGGCTCACCTGTATGAATCGTCGCTAAGGCTTCTTGAATCACGCGGGATTCCATCGCCCCGCCCCCGACAGTGCCCACAAATGTACCATCAGCCCACACCAAAATCTTACTTCCCGCATGGCGTGGAACCGAGCCTTGTACATCAATGATAGTGGCTAATGCGGCAGGTTTTCCCTCTTGTTGTGCCTCGTTCAGGGCTTCGTATACCGCGTGTAAATCGTCCATAGTTTATTTGATTTCAACCTCGCCTAACATGATTTGGTTGTTGTCATCATGGGTTGAAGGGGCTAAACGTTCAAACCCCACCGGATTGTATAACCCCATCATAAGCTGATACACCCCTGTTGGCACATCCGTAATATCCAACATTAAGCGCTCGTTTAAACGCCCGGGAAGCCAATTGCCGGGTGGCAGTGCATTCGCTATCGGCCGTGTATCCAGTTGCACAGGAATTTGACCGTCTTCGCCCACGAAATGCAAGAAAATCGCATAATCACCGGTGGCATTTCCATCCGAAAGCCAATCCCAAGAGAGGTCTAAATAACGCTGATCGTCCTCTACACGTTCGATCATTTCAGGCGTGGTCATACCAATGGCACCCTCTTGAAAAGTGACCCATGCGGTTTCTTGTGGAGTCGTGTTCACCAACACCCCTTGATAGATAAAATGGCTGTATGGGCGGTAAAAGTCGCCTTCAGTCTCCGTCTCAATCCGTATGGTGAGAATTTCACTCAGCATGTCTGCTGAAATCCAGGTGGGGATTTCTAACCACGACCCCGCCACTGACGGGATCACCCGTCTCGCCATGAGTTGATCATTGGCATAAACGGCGATTGTTCCGCTCACTTGGGGGTGTACCCGCGTGACCAAAATCAAATCTTCACCCGCATGCGTGTTCAAGGTGAATTCTTCGATGCCCGTAATATGCCGTCCCCCCTCCATCAACTCACACGAGGATAATGGACAGCCCAGCGTATTAAACTGCTGATATTCTGTGGGAAAACCCTCTAAAGCACCATCCACAGTCCAGCGATAGTGATACTCGCGTTCGCTCAAGATGTCGGCCACATCGAGGATGCCTACCAAACGCATCCCCATGAGATAGTCGGTGCGCTCAGGGATGACATATAACTGATTCGACGCGTCTGCCAGCGCATAATCCGGCGCATAAATCCCTTGCGTATCGGACGCGAGCGCCACGTTGCGGGTGGGGTCAAGCGTGACTTGAAAGCGTGCTAGCGTCTGGGCAAACAGCGCGGTATTCTCTAAGAAGCCTAAGCCATAACCATGCCCTACCCCATATGAAGCGATCAGGTCAGGGCGTTCACGGTCTAAAAATTCCCCGACCGAGCCGGGGCCGTTACGCCAATAATCGGCGGCGGAAGGCGTGGTAAGCCCGACAATATCGAGGGTGGTACGCCCGCCTTGATAGCGCATCATCCCTACATCGTGGACAGCCACAACCGCATCTGTTTCGGCGTGCGTTGCAAGCCAGCGCGCCATCTGCAAAGGTTGAGCCACAACATAGCCCGTATTGAGCAAGTAACTATGCAAGAAGTCCGTCACATTCAAGGGTAACAAGACGAAGATGCTCAGCCCTGCGAAAACCGCGCTCCATTTCCAACGTTGATACAGCCACACCAACGCAACCGTACTGGTGAGGAATAACAACCCCATAAACGGAATTTGATACCGTTTGAAATGCCAGAAGGCGGTATCTAACGTGCTGATGGCGGCAAAACCGCCCAAAAACACGGCGATGATTGCCAGCCCGCGTAAACGTTTCCCGCGTTGTACGAGCAGTAAAACCAAGCCCATCAAACCTAAAACCGCGACAGGCAAACCGATATACACGGGGTTCGTCCCGCCCATATCGAATAATTCGCGCAACATCCGCAAAAAGTTTTCGAGGATACGCATCAAAATCATGCTCCAGTCGGTAGGAATTACCCCAAACAACGACTTGGCCGAATTCCCCGAAGCGACGGATGACCCTGTGACAAGGCGGTTGACGAGGGGTTGAAGCACGATCATCAATATCGGCAGTAGGGTCACACCCAGATGACGAATATGCTGAGACCACTTCGCGCGGGGATGTTGTATGCGCACCTGAAGCAAATATTCGATGCTGAGCACAGCACACACGGCGACGGCGATCAACGCACCTTCGGGGCGAATCAAAGCGGAAAGCGCCGCCCCTATAAGCGCGGATGTCCGTTTACGCAGTAATAGCCCATATAACGCAAGGAACAAAAACACGACAACCCAAAGGGTTTCCATGCCACTCATGGCATGCCATGTGACCGCCCCGCTCACCTCAAAAACGATGGCGACGAGCACGCTTAATCCCAACGGTAGACCTAAACCGAGCGCGGTTTTATAGATTAGAATGGTCGCCGTACCTAAAGCCAATGCGCCTAAGATCATCGCCCATGTGCCGAGAGGCAAACCGCGAAAGCCGAGCAAATCCCCTACAGCCAACATGAAGGGATATAAAAAGCTGGTAGCGCCCGACGTAGGTGGCAACCCCGGGTTATAACGATACGGTTGTCCCTCAGCTAATTGATGCGCATATTGAAAATGAATGTACACATCATCCAACGGCATGATGGGCGCACCTTGCCCGTTACTCAAGCTGAGGCCGTAATAAATGATAAAAACACCGCCTGCGATCAGCAGGAATAAGCAGATGATAAACAACGAGCGTCTCTGAGAGACGCTCGCGTAATTTTGAGGTGACAATTCTAAATTCTGTGTGTTAATCAGAATATCCATTCGCAAACGTTTCAATCATCAAACGAACATCTGGCCCCAGCGGATATAAAATTGGACAAGTTGCGCCGTTCTGTACGTATTCGCGCACTTTGGCTTTCACTTCGGACGGGGTTCCAGAGGCCGTGATCAATTGTACAACATCATCTGGCACAAGACGCATAGCCTCTTGAATCTGTTCTTCGGTTGCGGGCCATGTCAACACCTGACCAATCTCTGCCAACAGTTCAGGACTGACCCCGCTGGCTTTCATGATGTGCGGTTGTTGCCCTAGATACTGCGTGACAAGTTTACGCGCGCCATCCAACGCCTTTTGACGATCATTATCGACAGAGCACACCACCAACTGAGGACGGTCGATTTCATCAATGCTTCGGCCAGCTCGTTTTGCGCCTGCTTCCAACTGCGCCATAGCGCCTTCGTTGTATTTTGGTGCAACGAGATAGTTCAGGACAGCGCCATCGGCAATTTCGCCCGTTAATTCCATCATCTGCGGGCCAGTCGCGCCAATGCAGATGGGGACATTACGCGGGGTTTTACGCCCATGCACAACGTCTAATTCCACATCGTCGAGGTTGACAAACTCGCCGTGAAACGTCACCCGTTTACGCGCCAAGAGGTCGCGCACAACGCTGACCACTTCGCGCATGGCCAACAAATTTTTACGGCGGGTAATGCCGACTTTTTGAGCCAACGGGTCCCACCAAGCGCCGATCCCGCAAATGATGCGGTCTTCGGCTAAATCATCTAATGTGAGGAATGTCGCGGCAATCACTGCCGCGTTACGCGTCCAGTTATTGATGACGCCCGAACCGATCTTGATGCGTTTGGTGGTCGCTGCGAATGCCGCCATCGGCACAATGGCATCCCGCACAAGCCGACTTTCTGCCTGCCACACTGCTTCAAAACCATGTTCTTCTGCATATTGTACGTACGAAATTGCATCTTGCAGGGGGTGGGCATCTTGTAAGTAGAGAGCTACACGGTCAGCCATAAGAACACTCCTTCATTCAGATGATTCAAAACTAAAGAGGCGCGAAGTGTACCCTATTTTTCTGTTTTAGCAGTAATCACTGTCCAGAAAATGAGCGCCTTTTTTAGTCTTGCCCGCGCACGCCTAACAGAATATCCATCGTGAGCTGGTCGAGTCGTTCATACGGCAAATCACGCGCGCCAAGCGCAGCTCGGTCAAACGTCTCACCTTTGAGCCGTTCTGCTACTGACGCTGAATAGCCTTGATTGAGATAATCCAACGCGCCATCCCCAGCATGGATTTCTGCCAGTAACGCTTGAATTTCGGCATCTTCGTTGAACTGACGGGCTTTTTCTTTAAAGACCAAGTAATTCCGCATACACCCACGCGCAAAGGCTTTCACATCTTCATAGTTCGCGGTGCGGAAGGCATGTGCATCAAAGTGGCGGCTGCCACTGTAGCCCACATCTTCCAAAAACTTGACCAGATAAAATGCTTGTTTGGGCATCATACTGCCAAAACGAAAGTCTTGATCGTAGCGGCCAAACAATTGATCGTTCAGATCAATGTGAAAGAGTTTTCCCGCATCCCACGCCGCCGCGACGCCATGCAGGAAATTCAGCCCTGCCATGTGTTCATGCGCCACTTCAGGGTTTACGCCGAACCGTTCCGGCTGATCTAACGTTGCGATGAACCCTAACATATCCCCTACCGTCGGCAGGAAGATATGGGAACGGGGTTCATTGGGTTTGGGTTCCAGCGCGAATTTCAGATCATAGCCTTGATCGAGCGCGTATGCGTTCAGAAAATTCAGCGCGTCGCGAAAATGTTTGGTCGCATCTAAGGGGTTTTTGGTGCTGTCGCTCTCTGTCCCTTCACGACCACCCCAAAACACATAGACTTTTGCCCCCAATTCAACGCCGAGGTCGATTGCGCGCATCGTCTTTTGCAAAGCAAAAGCACGCACTTGAGGATCATTACTAGTGAAGGCGCCATCTTTAAACGCAGGGTCTGTAAAGAGATTTGTAGTCGCCATCGGCACGACTAACCCACGTTCCTGTAGCGCCCGCTTAAAATCCGCCACGATTTGATCGCGTTCGCTGGCGGTTGCGGTGATAGGCACAAGGTCATTGTCATGGAGGTTCACGCCCCACGCGCCAACATCAGCTAACAGATGCACGATCTCTACAGGGGAAAGCGCGGAACGTGTGGGTTCGCCAAAGGGGTCACGGCCGACATTTCCCACGGTCCATAAGCCAAACGTAAATTTATGTTCTGGTCGAGGCGTATAAAATGACATTTTTTTAATCGCTCAAATTTTTACATTTAAAAAAATACTATTGTAGAGCTTAACGCCCTGAAGCTCACCCATCGACGCTTTGATTCAAATGTCTACGCGCCGCTTTCCACAGGAGAGATCAGGGATTCCGTATTCGGATTAATATTTTGTAGGTACACTTCTAAATCCGCCGGAATATCAACATCCAGCAGGCGATCTGAATGATAAATCTCTACTCGCACGCCCGCTTCTTGTGCCAATTGGATGTGACGTAAAAAGCTACCCTCTCCATACGAATAAGGGATCAACCCGGGCGGGGTACTCATCAACGCATTGGTGCCGTTTTCGTTGCGGTCGGTGGCAATCACAATCGTGTTAAGCCGTGAACCTAAACGGATAATTTCGGTAATATCCTCAGCGGTGATCAACGGTAAATCTGCCGGCAGGACCAAAACCGAATTTGCGCGCCAATCCCCCACAACGAGGGTTGCACGCATCAACGCATTATTTAATTCAGGCGCGCCACTTTCCTGTACTGTGTGTGCGCCTGCGTCCCGTGCGAGGGCCAGCGCCTTTGTATCACGGCTGATGACCAATACCCCCGCCACGGCAGGGACTGATTTTACGGTCTCAATCAAACGCAAAAGGGACTTTACCGCAAAGACCTCTCGCTGTTCTTGAGAGAGAACATCGGCTAAACGACTTTTTGCCCGCTTCAGCGGTTTTACGGGAATAATCACCCAAATACTCATGTAAATTGTCTACTTTCTATCCAGCGCAAGATATTTTCAGCAAGCACAATACGGTCTTGCTCTGTATTCATAATCGTATCAAAAGTTATGAGCGCGTTCACAAAAGGTTTCTCACCTTGATCGCGCACATCATAGACATACCCGTTGATGACCTCTCCGTAATAATCAGCAACGGTGCGACTGCTTATTTCATATCCTAACTCGCCCATGATTTTTGCCGCAGGGCCTTTTATCGCTTTTCCATCGACAATCGGGCTTAAGGCAACGCGCGGAACCGAGCGCGACTTGATCAAATCCCGCATACGTGGGATCGCCAAGATCGGTTCGATGGATAACCACGGGTTGGATGGCCCAACAAGGATCGCATCAGCAGTTTCAATCGCATATTGCACTTCAGGCGAAATGGTGGCTTCCTCAATCCCCCGATATTGAATGGACTGAACCACAGGCTGCCAACGATGTTTGACAAAATATTCTTGGAACTCTAATGCCCCATGCGTTTCTGTATCTATCATCGTCCGAACAGGTTGATCCGTCATTGGCAATATTGTCTGAGAAATTCCCAATCGCTTTGTCAACCCTTGCGTAATAGTGGTGAGCCGTTCGCCTTGACGTAACGCCTGTGTGCGTAATAGATGGGTTGCGATATCACGATCACCAACGCCAAACCAACCGTCTTCTCCATAGGTGCGTAACATCTCTAACATCATACGGGTGTCGTCTTCCAGCCCCCACCCGTTCGCCCTATTCACATGCCCGCTGAGCGTGTACATCAGCGTGTCTAAATCTGGAGAGACATGCAATCCATAATACTCAAAGTCATCTCCAGTATTCACAATGACCGTTAGATTTTCATCATAAAGCTGGGCCAACCCGTGTGCTAATTTGGCACCGCCAACCCCGCCCACCAAGATCACCAATTTATTTAACGCCACAATATACTTCTTTCCACAGGATGACGAGTTTTTTCTTTTACTTCCGCGGGATACCCCAACGTGACCAACCCTTGAGGTTGCCAGTCTTCAGGAAGATCGAGCGTTGTCTTTAACACATCAGGCACAAACAGCGGGGCACACATCCAACATGCGCCCAACCCTTCCGCATGGGACGCTAACAAGAGGTTTTGTCCGGCCATCGCCACACTTTGCACAGCCATGATGTATTCATTGTGACTACGACGCGGATCGGGGTAAATATCCATGTCTACCAGAGAAACGCAAACGAGGATCAATACCTGCGCCCCCGTAATCCGCGCATAGGAACGGGTAACATCCGCTTGGATGATGGCTTCAGCGACGCCATCGGCTTGCAAATCCCGTTGTAAACGGGTTCCCATCGCCGAGGCGAGCTGTTCTTTGACCGCATCCGTTTGGATGACACAAAACCGCCACGGCTGACGATTGTGCGCCGACGCCGCCCAAACCGCCGTGTTCAAGATCGCGTCAATTTTTTCACGCGGTACGGGTTCAGATGTATAACGTCGAATGGTGCGACGGTTACGAATCGTCTCTAAAAAGACATTCATCTCACCTTCGCCTCATTCACCGTTTTGATGAAGTCATGTATGCTGAAAATCAATATAAGCTCTGTTGTGCTGGGCGGTTTAATTCGCTTGCATGGCCTTCTACAGGTGCAAATTCTAAACCGCGTAAATGAACAATAGGACGGCCTTCACTGCCTTCACCCGTCAGCAAATTTGCCGCCGATGCGACCATATCCGCGTAGCCTTGCATACTTATTTTTAAGACGCGCCCAAACAAGTCTTCATTTCCACGTAAGTCTAACAACGCGGGTAAGCCAGCGACGCCAATCGCAACGCCGACATTTCCCATGCGGAATGGGCGCCCGTGCGAGTCGCTGATGACGACGCCCACCTCTGCGCCTGTCTGGTCGCGTAATGCTTGACGCAAACGTTCCGCAGAAGCGTCAGGGTCTAGGGGTAACAACAAAACGTGATTGTCGTCGCCATCTACATTAGATTGGTCAATGCCCCCGTTTGCAGAGATAAACCCAAGCCGATGCTGAACGACCAAAACCCCACTGCCGACCCGCGAAACGCTTTGCGCTTCTTGTAACACCAGTTCAACAATGCGCGGGTCTTTGCCCGTTTGTTCGGCCAGTTCAAACGCTTGCGCGCTCGGCTCTACTGCCCGTAAATCAAATTGTCTCCCTTCTGACTTGGAGACAATTTTAGAAGTTACGACCACGGCATCCCCTGTTTGCAACGTCAGCCCTGCACGTTGCAACCCCTCAAGGATCATTTGATCAAGCGCATCGTCCTTTTGAATGAGGGGAACCTCTGGCAGTGCGGTGATCTTCAATTGGCGTAAATCAGTCACGTTATGAAATCCCAGTAATACGAATACCCGCGCCCTTCACGCCATATTTTCTATTGATGTACAGCAAAACCGCGGTCAAGGCTTCGGCGGCGACTGCGTTTGCCAACGGGCCAGCATCGATGCCCCGCATGCCCGCCGCTTCGACCAACTTAATCACTTCTTCTTTTGCTTCGGCATCATCGCTGGAAATGAGGACATCACAATCGACGGCCATTTCTGGCTCGCTTATTTTTTCCGCGCTGACATTTTGAAACGCCGAAACGAGGCGCACAGAATCGCCAAGGATGGCCGCCGCTTCTAGCGCTGCCGCGTGCCCTTCGGGCACAAAAACAGTGCGGACTTTCGGCGGTTGTAACGGCACCGTCACATCGACAAGAATCTTGCCCGCCATCAACGCTTTTAAGCCTTCGAGCGTGGCTTTTTGCGCGCTGTAGGGAACGGTCAGCACCAAAATATCCGCATCACGAATGGCGTCTTCGTTCGACTTGCCGATGAGATATTCCCCGCCAATTTGCGCATTCAATTCGGCGGCGCGGGTGACTGCTCGTTCAGCATCGCGCGAACCGATGATGACATGATAGCCTTGCAACGCCCAGCGCATCGCTAAACCGGAACCTTCTTTTCCTGTTCCCCCTAAAACCGCAACACTCACTAGGGTTCGTTCATTGTCCGTCATAAGACCTCTATTCTATGAATTATGCCTGCGCATAAGATTGATAACGTTCCCAAACACGCGGGGCTAATTCCATCGCCACGCGTGTGATTTCTGTCTCATCCAACGTCAGCAGTTGACGATCTCGCATCAACACGACCCCATCTACAATCGTAGTCGTGATCATTGACGCTTCAAAGCCAAACAAAATATGCCAAGGAAGGTTCCCATCCGTGAATGGGGTAAATGGTTGATAATTGACAAAAATCATATCGGCTTGTGCGCCGACAATCAATTGTCCAAGCTGTTTCTCTGGGAAGAAAGTCTCAACCAAGCGGGCGTTATTTTGAGTAGCGATCATGGCAATGTCCGCCCCATTCGCTTGACGCGCATCACGACTGACCAGCTTGTGCATAAAATACGCCGCTTTCCAGTCTTCCCACATCACATTTGAAAAGCCATCATTCCCCAAACACAATTTTTGACCTTGTGAGATCATGGTGTCGAAGGCCATCGCGCCGACCGCATTATTCATGTTCGAGCGCGGTTGATGAGTGATCCATGTGCCTGTTTCTTTCAAGATCGCCAGTTCGTCGTCATCAACATGCACACAATGCGCGGCGATGCTCTTTGCGCCTAAGATGCCTAATTGGTTTAGACGTGGGATTACGCACATCCCATACTTTTCTAAACTATCTTGCTCATCGGCTTCATGTTCTGCTACATGGATATGAAACCCTGCACTGTCGGGCAAGACGTCACGACATTTACGTAAGGTCGCATCAGAAAGCGACAAACTGGCATGTAAGCCGAATGTCCCGCGAATCCGTGGATGCGACGCATACTTCTGAATGAAGCGTACATTTTCAGCAATGCCTGCTTCGGCTTTATCCATCCCATCACGATCCGTGACTTCATAACATAACACACCGCGTAAACCGGCGGTGGTCATGGCTTCGGCGATGAGGTCCAAACTGCCTTCTATCGCATTAGGGCTGGCGTGATGATCGACCAGCGTCGTCGTCCCATGCTTGATCGCATCCACCAAGCACACCAAAGCGCTCGCCCGAACCGCATCACGATCCAAGGCTTTATCAAGGTTCCACCACAACCGCGTCAAAATGGCGGGGAAATCAATCGGCGGTTCGCCGGGGATTCCCATCCCGCGTGCATAAGCCCCGTAAAAATGGGTGTGCGCGCAGATATTACCGGGCATCACCCACTGCCCTTTGGCATCCATGATTTCGGCTTGTGGGTACAAGGCCACGAGTTCAGCGGTGGGGCCGATCTGGCGAATCACACCCTCTTCAATATAAATGGCGTGGTCGGTCAAAACTCGGTTGGGGTTTTCCCACGTGACCAACGTTCCATGGGTAATGAGCATTGGATTTTTCCTTTAATGGGACGTGCATAATATACACGGTCAACAAAATAAGTATTTTTGCTATATAAATCGCGAATCGTCTTAGCGACTGAGAACCGATCCCAAGTTGTGTAGATAAAGGTAATCGGTCGGTGTGAGGTGTTTTTGACAGGGGGTAATTTTTCTTGGATGTCCCCTAACGCAATGCGATAATACACTTCATCCGCACGGGGATGACTCGGTTCGGCAGGCAGTAAGTCACGGCGTAGGGCCAATTCAAGCCCAACCCGAGGCGCATAATAATAGATTGCACCGCCACGCACGCCTAACCCACCGCTTAAAAAGAAAGCGACGTAATCGGTAAAAATCCCATTCGGTAACGCCCGTTGTGGAACCCGATACCATCGCTCAGACATCAACAACTGAAGATCGCGTTTGCGATTCACCACCCCTACCAAGACGCGATCTTCAGCAAACATGTTTATGAACCACGCACAGCCAACAAACGTTGGTCAATTTCTTGAACTAAGGCTTGATGCGCTTCCCACCATGCAGGGTCTTTTTGAGCATCCAATTCTTCGACGCTCTTTCCCTGCTGCTCCACCCATGTATAGTATTTGAGGTTGTGCCAACGCAGACGCACATCCGGCGTGCCGTTCAAAACCCAGTCGGTACGCATACCATGAAAAAGGCTTTCCACCCGCCCCACCGTCGCGGCTTCGTCGAGCGTGCCGAACATTTCGGCCATGTCCGCCATCACCGAGTGATAGCGATCTAACGCATCGGTGGCTACCGTCGCCACCACGTCACCAGCGCCCAACCCATAATATTTTGCCGTCTTGATGGCACCCAAAATATTACACAACCCGCTGATGCCAAACAGCGTTCCAAGTTCCGCGACCATTTCAGCATCAATGCCGTAGCGGTCAACCAACACTTGGCGAGAACCTTCTTCAGCCAACACCTGAAGCGCTTTTTTACATTCCATGTCATCAATGCACATGAGCGCGTCCATATTCAGGACGTTGTGCACCCATGTCACATGCTTATCGCCGATGCCTTGAATATCATGCGAGCCATAACCGTTATTAAATAACGTGGGGCATTGAATCGGCTCTAGGCCAACAATCTTATGATCGCTCCATACTTGTTTTAGACGATCCCCCGCGGCAATCGTGCCGGAACTGCCCATCGCGCTCACGAACGCGTTGATCTTACCCTGTCCGATGCCTTTAGCCGCGAGAACGTCCGCCAGTTCAACCAATGTATTTCCTGTCACGTGGTAATGAAACCGATAATTTCCCATCACCTCAAATTGGTTCAAAATACGGATGTTTGGGTCACTTTTCCGCAACCGATGGGTTTCATCGTAAATTTCTTTGACATTACTTTCAGAACCCACCGTTTTATTGACTTGAGCGCCATAGCGCTCGATACGTTCAAAGCGTTCACGGGTCATGCCTTCGGGCAGAACCACGAGACTTTTACACCCCATACGCCCGCCAACCCACGCCCCGCCAATGCCGTAATTGCCCGTTGACGGCCAGACTAAGGTATGAACAGCGGGGTCCACTTCGCCAAATAATTCTTTTTCCAACAAGACCGAATAGGCCGCGCCGACTTTGTGACTGCCAGATGGAAAATCGCGCCCATAAATCACCACAATGTCGGCCTCAACCCCGGTCAAGGCTTTGGGCAGGACCACGTGATAAATCTCGTTCTTCTCGTCGCGCCATGTGATGTTAAACAGATTGATGGGATCAAGCGGGTCAGCATATTTGGCGGCAATCGCCTTAGCACGAATTTCGGGATCAATTTTTTCGGGGTGCAGCATCTCTTCAAAAGTAGGGCCTGTAATCATAAAAATGCCAACTTTCTATGGTCGGGTATCTAAGTTTAAGAATCGTGACTGCCCTCATCCGTCGAGGGAGGCGGTGTAATCTCTAATGCTTGTTCCATTTCCCGCATCGCACTGTAGATTTCGTCTCGTTTGTGCGCTAATTTGCGGTAATGGGCAAATTCTTCCGACGGGATATTTTCGCTCATCCCGCCATATTTCATAATAAGGTTATCTATTTCTTCGTCGAGCGCTTCATAAGAAAGCACCAAATTTTGATACTCTATAATTTGATTGTATGGAGGTTTACTCGAATCGTCCATTAGTGCTGCGCCTTATTTTTAGGGACATTTTCATCAAAGCCCGTCGAACGCGCCACCACATACAAAGGGCGGTTTCGCGTCTCATCATACGTGCGTGCGACATACTGCCCCAAAATGAACAAAAAGAATAATTGGAAGGAACTGGTCAACAATAATAATATGATGGTGGTCGCTTGCCCGCCAAAGAACTCATTACCGAGCGACAGGCGTAAAATAGCCACAACCGGAATCGCCAACAGTGCAAGCATCCCTAAGATCAAGCTCACATACACCATAATTTGCAGGGGAAAATATGAGAAGCTGGTGATGGCATCCAACGCAAAACGAAGCATTTTACGGAAGGGATAATTGGTCACCCCGCTGTGACGTGCTTCGCGCACGTAATACACGCCCGTTTGTTTAAACCCAACCCAACTGGTCATGCCCCGAATAAAGCGATTATGCTCACGCATGGCGGTCAAAACATCCGCGACACTGCGATCCATCAAGCGAAAATCACCCGTGTCTACGGGAATCTCCACATCGGTGATGCGGTAGATGACACGGTAGAACAGCTTGGCAGTGAACAGCTTGAACCAACTTTCGCCTTTGCGTTCTTTACGCACCGCATATACAACTTGATAGCCTGCTTGCCACCGTTCGATCATCTCATGGATGAGTTCCGGCGGGTCTTGCAAATCCGCGTCGATCAAGACCACCGCATCGCCCGAAGCATAATCCATCCCCGCAGTCACCGCTGTTTGATGCCCAAAGTTACGCGCAAAATGGATGGTCTTCACAGCAGGGTCTTCAGCCGCGATCTTCTCCATCAGTTCCGGAGAAGCGTCCCGACTGCCATCGTTCACCATAATGAGTTCCCACGGCTCACCCGTCACATCCATCACGGTTTTGATGCGTTGATGTAACAACTCAATGTTCCCTTCTTCGTTGTAAATGGGGGCGACGATTGAATAACGCGGTTTGGCTTGTTCAGTTGTCATGTCAATCCTAATGCGCGTCTAACCGCGCTTAGTGTGGGCGCTGCACGTCTGGCTTCCCCGACAGATTGCTGCGCACGGCGGATGTCTTTTAAACCGCTCCCTGTAATCACAAGGACAACGGTTTCTGCTGGTTCGATATACCCTAATTCTAACGCACGTTTTGCACCTGCGTACACTGCACTCGCCGCAGGTTCGGCAAACACCCCAGTGAAACGGGCCAACGGCGGAATCGCCGCGATGATCTCGTCATCGCTCACGGTGACAAATGCGCCCTGCGTTTGCCGTACTGCCCGTAAAGCCTTCGCGCGGTCTCGCGGTAGCCCCGCAGAAATGCTATCGGCGAGGGTATGCACATCGACAGAACGCATATCCTCAGCTTGGGTTCCCGCTTTCCACGCTTGATATAGCGGGGAACTGCCTATTGCTTGTACACCGATTAAACGTGGAATCCGCTGTATCCAGCCCAATTCATATAAATCATAAAAACCTTTGTGAATCCCCGCTAGGATATTGCCATCGCCCACGCTAACCATGACGACATCTGGCACAGTCCAACCTAAGCCTTCGGCAATTTCGTAGGCAACCGTCTTTTTACCTTCTGCCGTGTACGGGTTGATGCCTGTACTGCGGTTGTACCACCCTTGTTCTGTGCAGACTTGGGTGCACAGGTCGAAAGCGACATCATACGAATCTTCGATCAAAACGACGTCGGCGCCATACACGAGCAATTGAGCAATCTTGGCTTCTGGCGCGGAAGCAGGCACAAAAATCACCGCGCGAATCCCTTCAACGCTGGCGCTCACCCCGGCTAATGCGGCGGCCGCATTTCCTGTAGAGGCAGTCGCAACGACAGGGATATTTGCTTGTAATGCCCGTGCCACAATCACAGTGCTGGCGCGGTCTTTGAGCGAGCCTGTGGGGTTACGGCTGTCATCTTTTACCCAGACTTGGGGTAAACCGAATTCCATTGCCAAGCGCGGCGCATGATAAAGCGGTGTTCCGCCGACAAACAACGGCGGCACTTGTCCATCAGGGTCAACGGGCAAAAGAGATTTATACCGCCATAATGACGATTCGCGCGAAGCGCTGAGCGCATCGCGATCATAGGTTGCTTTTAAATGAGCATAATCATAGAGCACATCTAAGGTACCCACTTCCCCACATACAGGGCATGTAGACGACACCTCTAATGGGGAAAAGTGTCTTTCACAGAGACTGCACCGCATTGTAGTCACATCTGGCATGTTGACGTAATCCTATCCCGGGATGATCCGCGTGCCCGTTTCGCCTAAGAGCGCCCGCGCAAGGTTTGGCGGGTTGGTGATGATCGCTAACGGCCCGCCCATTTGCACAAATTCTACCGCCGCCTCAATTTTGGGAAGCATACTGCCCGGCGCAAAGTGACCTTCCGCCATATATTGACGCGCTTCATTCAACGTCATCTGATCGATCACCTGCTGGTTTGGCTTGTTGAAATTCAGGGTGACTTGTTCCACGCCTGTCGAGATCATCAACAAGTCAGAGCGCATTTGCTGGGCGATCAAACTGCTGGCGCGGTCTTTATCGATCACCGCAAACGTCCCATGCAGTTCGCCTTGATCGTCACGAACGACAGGGATACCGCCCCCGCCTACCGCGATCACCAGATAACCATTCATGATGAGCGCGCGAATCGCATTAATTTCTTGGATCGCTTGCGGTTTCGGGGAAGCAACCACGCGACGCCAACCCCGCCCTGCATCTTCCATCACCTGCCAGCCTTCGGCTTCGTAGCGTCGGGCTTGTTCTTCCGTCATAAACCCGCCGATGGGTTTATTCGGTTTAGTAAAGGCGGGGTCGTCTGCATCGACACGAACTTGGGTCACCACTGTGAGGATGGTGCGGTTGATGCCCCGTCGGCGCATGGCGTTGTCCAAAGACTGCTGAAGCATATAGCCGATTGCCCCTTGCGTATCGGCCACGATCAAATCTAATGGAACGGGATGAACCTCATTCGACGCCAGTTCAGCACGCCGTAGGATATAGCCCACCTGCGGGCCATTCCCATGCGTGACGATGACATTCCAGCCTTCATTTATCATGTCAGCGATATGTTCGCAGGTTTGCCGTACAGCCTCCCATTGATGGGCTACATCTGGATGTTTAGGATCGGTAATGAGAGAATTCCCGCCGATTGCGACGGTCGCTAATTTCCCCACCATAATGATCTTCCCTTTATCGAGTGGCGCAGATCGACAAAATAATCAATTTAGAGCATCGGTTCAAAAATAAATTTTAGGGTGATAAAGGAGCAAACCCTCTCTAAGTTATCGTTTTCAAGAACGGATAAAGAGAGGGTTCGCATCTGAGTTTGAGTTCTATTGTGTCAATGAAGACTTAGCGCATCGTCAGCGCCATCGCGGCTTTTTGTACGTGTAAGCGATTTTCGGCTTCGTCGTACACGATGCTTTGCGCGCCGTCAATCACGTCGTCAGTAACTTCGATACCACGATCTGCGGGTAAACAGTGCATGTATACCGCGTCGTCATTCGCCAACGCCATACGACGAGAATCAGTGATCCAGTCGGTGTATTTCTTACCGATCTTGCTGGATTCGTCTTTATCTTCGGTGGTCATCCAACAGCCCCATGATTTGGGATACAGAATATCCGCGCCTTGGAAACCGGCATCAAAATCATGCAGGACTTCAAATGAGCCTCTGTGCTTCTTCGCGTTTTCGCGGGCTTGTTCTACGATTTCTGGCATCAAACTGAATTCTGGCGGGTGGGTTAAGCGGACGTTCATGCCAAAGCGCGTCATGAGCAGAATCAAACTTTGAGGCACGCTCAACGGCTTTTGATAACTGCTGGCATAGGCATAACTGACATTGATGGTTTTATTGCGCAAGTCACGCCCGAAACGTTCCATGATGGTCATCAAGTCTGCCAGCGCTTGAAACGGATGGTAGACATCACACTGCATATTTAAGACGGGGACACGGCTGGCTTCGGCCACTTCGCGAATATATTCATTGCCAAAATTCCAATCGCATTGGCGAATAGCGATGCCGTCCGAATAACGCCCGATGATTTCGCCGATCTCTTTCGCCGTATCGCCGTGACTGATTTGGGTGGTCTCGCTGTCGATAAACATCGAGTGCCCGCCGAGTTGTGTCATCCCTGCTTCAAAACTGGTACGGGTACGGGTGCTGGTGAAGAAAAATAACATCGCCAACACTTTATCACGCAGAATAGCGTGAGATTCCCCTAATGCACGTTTACGCTTTAAATCCCATGCAACATCTAACAAAGTATCTAGTTCATCACGGGTCCATTCAAGCTCTGGGGCAATGGTATCCCGACCGCGTAAATCCGTTTGCATGATTTCTATTCCTTGTGCGATTGAAAGATGAAAACCACGAACTATATATTCTATTTTAAGTGTCCAAACGTGCGCTGGACAACAAATTGGAGGATGATTATATCCCGTCTTGTGGTCACGCTTATTGAGCTAATGTGACTAAAATCACCCCCTCATTTTGCTGTAAATATCTCTAAATCGGCGTATTAGGTACGTGGCAAAAGCGCAGGCAAAAGCGCATACCATTCGGTCGCACGCACCACATCATCTAACGGTACTTGGTCGATCACCGTATGCGCGTGGATTTCGTCACCCGGGCCAAACCCAATACTGGGGATGCCCGCTTTCCCCGCCCAATAGATGCCGTTGGTGGAGAAGTCCCATTTGCCTGTTGGGATGCGCGTCCCCCAGAGCTGTTCACCCACGTCCACGCCTGCGCGCACAAATAGATGATCTTCGGGATAGGCCCATGCGGGGAAAGTCTTTTCAACGGGGAAAACGAAGCCTGTATAACTGGGTTCATCGTAAAATAAAATCGACGCTTCGATATCGGAACGATCCCCAACAATCGCTTGGATGCGTTCGAGTTCGCCTTGCATCGTTTCGCCGAACGTCACACGGCGATCAATGTAGATGAGCGCTTCATCGGGCACCGCATTGATACTAGGGGTTTTGACGTGCATATCGGTCACGGTGATCTTTCCATGACCTAAAAATTCGTGGTCGCCTAATTCGGGTTCTAAGTTGCTAATCGCTTCAATAATGGGCAGTAATTTATAAATCGCATTATCGCCAAGATGGTTACTGGCCGCATGCGCGCTTTTGCCTTTTGCCACTACCTGCATTTCTACGCGCCCCTTGTGACCGCGATACACCTGCATCTTCGTCGGTTCACCAATCACAACAAAATCAGGGCGGATGCCTTCCACTTCTACCAGCGCGTGTGGGGCGATGCCGTCACACCATTCTTCCATATTGCCAAAATAGTAGGCGGTCACGCCTTCTAACAGTCCTAGATCACGAGCTAAGGCGAGGCCGTAGATCATCCCGGGCGTGCTTCCCTTTTCATCACAAGCACCGCGTGCAAAAAACACGCCGTCCTCTTCTTTGCCTTCAAACGGGTCCCACTGCCATTCATCACGGTCACCGACGCCGACAGTGTCAATATGACTGTCATACATCAGCTTGATCGGCCCATCACCGATGCGCCCGACAATATTCCCCATCTTGTCAAAAAATACGTCATCAAAACCGAGCTTGCGCATTTCTTCGGCGGCGCGTTCCCCCACCGCCTTGATCTGACTGTCATAACTAGGAATGGCACATAAATCCTTCAAAAACTGGATGATCTGTGTGCGTTGTTCCGCGACCCGCTGTTGAATTGCTTGAATTTGAACTGGCTCAACTGTCATACAACACCTACTATTCTGCGAATAAAGGAATCAGAGCAAACTTTTCGACATCGACTAAGCCGATATCGGTCAGCTTTAATTTAGGAATGACTTCTAACGCCATAAAACTCATCGTCATAAAAGGATCGAACAAAGGGCTTCCTAAGTCCTGCGCGTGTTGAATTAACACATCATATTGTTCGCGCACCTGCTGCATCGGGGCATCGGTCATCAACCCTGCAATTTCTAAAGGAAGTGTCCCTAAAACCTGATCACCCTCCACGACCGCTAAACCGCCGCCTAGCTTGGTCACCACTTCCGCCGCGTGGCGAATGCTGTGATCATCTACGCCGACCACCACCAAGTTATGATGATCGTGCGCGACAGACCCCGCGATTGCCCCGCGTTTTAAGCCAAACCCTCGAATGAACCCTTTGCCCACTTTGCCAGAGGCGTGATGCCGTTCGATCACCACCATTTTGAGCAAGTCGCGCGCGGGGTCGCTCACCGCAAAACCGTCTACAAGTTCGGCTTCATCCATAAAATGATCGGTCACAATTTGATCAGGAATCACGCCGATCACGTGGACTGCCCCGCCCTGATGCGCAGGAATCGCGACATCCAACGAGGCCAGATCAACATTCATAGTTGGGCGAATGGCATCTTCATTCACCGTGTGGATTTCGACAATACTCTTGCCATTTTCCGCGATCAATTGGCCATCTTTATACACTTGTTCCGCGCGTAGATTTTGCATGTCCGAAAACACAATTAGATCAGCACGACGGCCCGGGGCAATGGCGCCAAGTTCATGTAAACGGAAATACCGCGCGGTGTTGATCGTTGCCATCCGAATCGCAAGAATAGGATCAATGCCTTCCGCAATCGCTACGCGAACCATGTAGTCAATCGAGCCAGCATCTAACAGGCTGTTGGGCTGGCGGTCGTCGGTACAAAAACAGATTTGCTGATGATTGCGTTCCGTCACCACAGGGAGAAGCGGTTTCAAATTGCGGGTCGCCGTCCCTTCACGGATAAAAAGCGTCATGCCGAGGCGCAGTTTTTCTTGTGCTTCAGCGACCGTTGTACATTCATGATCGCTTCCAATGCCAGAAGCCACATATGCCTGTAGTTGTTTCCCTGTGACTGAGGGTGCGTGGCCGTCAATCGGACGACCGGCAAACCGTTCCAATTTGGCGATGACTTCGGCATCGTTCCAAATCACGCCCGGGTAATTCATCATCTCTGCTAAGCCGATCACATGAGGATCATCCAACAAGCTGGCGAGATCGTCCGCGGTCAAGGTTGCACCGCTGGTTTCCATGTGGGTAGCAGGCACACAACTAGGCGCATTCACAAAGACGTTGATCGGGCTGGCTTCACCCCGCACCAGCATAAAGCGGATGCCTTCTAAGCCGAGCACATTAGCGATTTCGTGCGGGTCGGTGATCACCGTCGTCACCCCGCCCGCTGACACAGTCTTGGCAAATTCACCCGGGGTGCATAAACTACTTTCAATATGCACGTGCGCGTCGATGAACCCGGGCGCGACAAACCGCCCTTCTAAATCAATCGTCTGAGTTCCGCTGTAAGATTGGGTAGCGTCGAGCGCGACAACATACCCTTCATGAATCACAATATCAACCGCATCAATTTCACCCGTCAACGTGTTGACAAGACGGGTATTTTTTAAGACCAAATCTGGCTGAAGGTCCCCACGTGCAGCGGCGATTCGTGCCGAAAGTGTATTCTCATTCATAAACACGTACACCTCATCAAAATGAAGTCAATTTACTGATTGTAGCGCTACTTTAAATTCTTACGCACCATGTCGCTTAAATTCGCAGGGATAGATGATCAATCGGCGCGTCAGGTTGGGGAGAGGCGACCCAAACAGGGGCATCTATTTCCCCTAAACGAACATGGCGCATCATTTCAGCATCGTGGTCGCTGAAGGCTGTGTTGCGGGGAAGTAACCATGCCCCGCCATGAAATCGTTTGGGGGTCACCACTTCATGGAAGATTCCGCTAAATACAAACTCGATGGTGTGGTTCATAGGGTCTTCCCACAGTCCAACCCATCGTAACGGGACATCCATCGCAAATTGTGACTTTAAAAATGTGCTCAGCGCTTGCCACGGCGGAAGATTTCCCTCACAGTGGATTCTTGGGAGCACCCGCAAAGATTGCGCATCTTGGGAAGTCAATATAGTTTGCGAATGAGGGTTCCAAATCAGCGCTGAGGCCGAAATTTGAAAGATGGGAAAACGCGGTTCAGGGCGACGTTGAAGCCAATTTTGAATATAGCGTCGCCCCAACCGCAGACGCATCCACCACAGACGAATTTTAGACATGGACAAAATCTGTGTATTGGAACGTTGCAAAGAGCTGAGATGAGCATAGATATTGGGCGGAAAAAGCGGGGGCAGATGGTCTACATCAACAAATTGATTATCATGGGTTTCGAGGGTTTTTCCTTGCAACTTCCCGCCAATGGCGCGCCCCTGAAACAACACATTGACACGTCGCCATCCGTCTAAATAATAGAGGATCGCTGGCGCTTCGATGTGAGCTTCTATGCCCGTTTCTTCAAAGACTTCACGCGCCGCCGCTTCTAAAAGGTGTTCGCCTAAATCTAGCCGTCCACCGGGCAAAGCCCACGAATGAAGATCACTCCGTTTAGAAACGAGCAAACGACCTTGTGAATCGAAGACTGCGCATAAAACACCCACGCGAAGGGGCATAAAATTTATTCACCCCGAATCAAACGACGTGATGCCTGATTATGCTGTTCCACCAGTATAGGGAGGTCGGTTGTTGTGAGGTGTCCCTCACGCACGACAATGCGCCCGTGAATGATCGACCAATCGACCGAGCGCGCATGCCCAAACACCAACGCCGACGCCAAATCGTGTTGAGCGCCTGCAAAGTTCGGCGTGTCGATGCGGTAGGCCACCAAATCGGCCGCCATCCCGTGCGATAGCGCGCCAATATCGTCACGCCCTAAAACGGATGCTCCGCCCCGCGTCGCCATCTCGAGCGATTGGCGCGCGGTCAGCGCTGATGGGTCACCCGTGACACGTTGCAGTAACATCGATTGGCGGGCTTCGGCCAGAAGATGCCCGCTGTCATTTGAAGCTGAACCGTCCACACCTAAACCCACCCGCACGCCCGCATCTAACATCTTGCGCACAGGGGCGATGCCTGAAGCCAAACGCATATTCGAGCTGGGACAGTGACAAACCCCTGTTGAGGTTCGCCCGAAAACCCCGATTTCACGCGGGCTAAGCATCACACAATGGGCATGCCAAACGTCATTTCCAACCCAACCGACATCATTGGCATAGTCGCCGGGCAAGAGGCCGAATTTCTCTAAACAATAGGCGACATCGTCGGCATTTTCAGCCAGATGCGTGTGCATGTGGACTTTATAACTTCGTGCCAACGCCGCTGATTCGCGCATCAAGTTTTGGCTGACGCTGAATGGAGAACATGGCGCAACCGCGATCCGCAACTGGGCAAACCGATTCGAGTCATGATAGGTTTCGATCAAGCGTTGGGTATCGCTCAAAATCAGGTTTTCATCTTCTACGAGCGCATCCGGCGGTAAGCCCCCTTTACTTTCGCCCACGCTCATCGACCCGCGCGCAGCGTGGAAACGCATCCCCATCTCTTGCGCGGCGCGAATCTCATCTTCAAGCTGTACCCCATTCGGGAACAAATACAGATGATCGCTGGACGTCGTACATCCCGACAAGATCAGTTCGGCCATCGCCAGTTTTGCCGAGATGTAAATGTCTTCCCCGCGTAAACGTGACCAAATCGGATAGAGTGTTTTTAGCCAATGGAAAAGTTCAGAATCTTGCGCCATCACACGGGTGAGTGACTGAAACATATGATGGTGAGTGTTGATCAACCCGGGAATGACCACATGATGACTTAAATCAATCACTTCATCAGGGGTTTCTAGGGGCATGTCGCTCAATTGCCCGACCGAAACAATCACATGGTCACGGATGAAAATCGCCGCGTTATGAAGCTCACGCCGTTTTTCATCCATCGTAATCAGCGTATGGATATTTTTAATTAATAACGTCGTCATGATGTCTTACGCACACTCTGCTGTGCCGCTTTCATGGTATTGGCAATCACCATCGTGATGGTCATGGGGCCGACGCCCCCGGGAACTTTTGTGATAGCGCTGGCGATAGGCAGTGCGGACTCCAAATCCACATCGCCCACAAAACGATAGCCATTGGGTGCCGTTGGGTCATCAACTTTATTGGTGCCAACATCGACCACAATCGCGCCTTGCTTCAGCCAGTCCCCTTGTACAAAGTTCGCACGGCCAATCGCCGCGATGACAATATCCGCTTGGCGTAAGACATTCGGCAAATCACGGGTGCGACTGTGACAAAGGGTGACGGTCGCGTCGAGTTGAAGCGCCATCAATGCGACGGGCATCCCAACGATATTACTGCGCCCCAAAACTGCGACATTTGCGCCGGATAACGATACGCCAACCGCCTGCAAAATCTCGATCACGCCGGTGGGGGTTGCCGCTGTAAAGAGAGGCTCGCGCCCTTTCATCGCCAATAGACCGATATTCAAGGGGTGTAACCCATCGACATCCTTTTCAAGACTGACGTTACGCAAGATCGCTTCTTCATCAATGTGAGATGGCAGTGGCAACTGGACTAGAATGCCGTGTACGGTCGGGTCTTGGTTCAATTCATTTACAGCGTCTTCAACATCAGCTTGGGTGCAATCAGCAGGTAGAATCTTCCCTACAGAACGCATGCCCACTTGTTCACACGCACGGCGCTTCATACGAACATATTGTGCCGAAGCGGGGTTATCCCCTACCAAAACAACCCCTAGACAGGGCTGTATGTCATAACGTTGTACAAATTCAGCGACTTCTTCGGTAATTCGCGCGCGAATCGGCTGAGCAATTTGATTTCCATCAATCATTTTTGCAGTCATTTATTTAATAAACTCAAACTTGTTGTCTGTGATTGTTTCATACCGTCGAGGATACCACGCCTACGCACGTTGTGCGAAGAATACACCGCATCACAACCACGCGACAAAACGCATTTATATACCCATCATTTCAATAGGATTTTTCGCAATTCCATTTCACATTCCATTGAAATTGTCTATGCCTTTGAACAACTCATCAACAAAAACATGTCCTGATAAACTCATCTGTCAGGTACTATATAAAGTGGGGATATTTTTTGAAACCGAGTTTCAACTTACGCTAACCTATAGCAGGTCTTTTGATCTGATATATGAGATGGATGTTTAAGGATTTGGGGCATGAGTAAATTTCTGCACAAGATGAATCAACAGCGACTTCAAGCACAAGCGATGGTAGAGTATGCGCTCATCCTCGCGTTTGTCTGCATTGGGCTGATTGTCGTCTTAACCGCACAAGGGCCCGCGATTGCCAACGTTTTTTGTAACGTCATTGCCAATATTGTTCCAAACGATTCGCGTTACCAAGAATGTGGCAGAACCAATTACAACCTTGCCAATGAGGGGGGTAATGTCGCATCGTTCTGGCAAACCGTGACATGGGTCGCTCAAAACCCACAAACTGAAACCCCATTTCGCACGCCACCGCCACCCCCTGCAAGACCCACATCGACGGCAGGCGCGGTGGTGCCCCCAACAGCAACGCCAACGTTCACTCCATCCAATACACCGACCAATACAGCAACCGCAACCCTAATTACTCCAGGGCCATCCCCCACCCCTGAAGATTTCCTTTTCTCACTCCCATTCATCGACCAGATGAATGAGACGTTACACTACCGTTTAGATAAATCATACGTCCTCTCTACGGCAGATTTTACAGGTGTGTATTACGTCAACCCCAACTTCAGCGGGGCAACCCATTCGGCCAATACCAGTTTCATTGACTTTGACTGGGGCGCGGGTGAACCCGGCGTCGCAGGTTGGCCTGCGGGGGATACAGAATTCTCGGTCGAGTGGACAAAACTATTCACGACAGCTCAACCTCAGCGTTTGACGTTCTCGCTCACCAATGTGTCAGGAACAGCCGAAGTTGTCTTAAACGGAACCAGCCTTTTCAGCACCACGAGCGCAAACTCTGCAACGGTGAACGTCCCTGCGGGGGCAAACCAAGTGGTCATCCGCTTTAGAGACAGTGCGGGGGATGCCCGTATCACCTTCAACGCGGAACGAGCGAGCTTTAACCCTGACGATGCAACAACCGCCGAATGTACATGGGGTCAATCAACTTACCCTTCACATACCAGCGACAGCAATTCACCGGGGAATATGTTTGAAGAAAACCCCGCCAGTGACATTTGGCCTGCGGGACAAACTTGTTATTTAGAACTGCGCGGTGGAGTCGAAATCGATGGTGCTACCAACCCCATCCTGTCCTTCTGGGATGTCTGGGATTTCACAGGCACGGGTGATGTGGTCGCTGAATTGCAAGTCGGCCAATATGTAGTCGATGGCGACGACTTCCTGCTTCGTGACCAACTCAACTGGCAAACGCTGTCCCTGCGTAGTGGCAACACGGCCAATTACAACTGGACACGTAACCAAATTGATTTACAGGCGGCGTTCCCCTCCATCGATTTCAACCAAGATATCACCTTCCGTTTCCGCTTAAGCAGCGCAACTGGGGGCAGTCTTGTCCGTTGGTTCGTAGATGATGTTCAAATCTTCTCTGACCCGAACGCGACCAACACCTTCACAGTAGACAATACATGGGACTTGAACACCCGTGACCAGATGAGCGACTTCATCTTCAATGCTGACACCAGCAGTGCATTAGAAACTGATGGTCGTCCACCTGCATCATCCGCTTGGCGTTGGAATTTAACCAACACCAACGCGGTTTCAGGGTTGGGCTGGGAAGACAGCCCGGGCGGTTTATACCCACGTCATTCATTGGGAGGGCCACGTGTTCACTATTTAGAATTCCGCTACCCAATCGATGTGAGCAACAATCGCGTTCCGGAAACACCCGCGATTGATGAAAACGGGAATACGGGCGACC
Source organism: uncultured Anaerolineae bacterium (assembly GCA_934216615.1). Taxonomy (GTDB): domain Bacteria; phylum Chloroflexota; class Anaerolineae; order Aggregatilineales; family Phototrophicaceae; genus Flexifilum. The sequence goes on from CAKQCB010000007.1 coordinate 141,883, forward strand.
CTGTCTTGACCTTCTGGCACGCGTATAACCTCACCGAATTGGGGTCAAGCCTACAAGTTCAATACACACATGACCTCTATGGCGTTGGGCCTGACTCATGGCAGTTCATCCCCAGTGACGGTCTGTTACTCGACTCAGCCGCGCCGACCCCACCGCTTGACCGTAACGAACAAGTAGACCGCGTCAACACGATGATGCAACCGGTTCAAGTACGCCTGAATCAAATTCCCAACTGGGATACAGCACCCTTCCGCTTACGCTTTGCGCTGATTGTGGACGACGCAGCGCCCGGTAACGATGGTTGGTGGATTGATAACATCGGCATCAGCCGTAATTATGTGGTCGAATACGTCGCCTTCCCCTTTGCGGACTCGGCTGAAAGTGCCGCGTTCACCACCGCCAATTGGAATGCGATTGGCGATTGGGGACGTATGACGGGTGTTGGGGCCGCAGGCAGCGCAACCGCCTATAGCGACAGTCGCGCAGGTAATTTCGGCACTGATCCTACCCGTTTTGAAATGATCCGTACATTAGATTTGCTCAACGATACGGAAGCCAATACGGTTGACCCTGAAGTGCGACCTGCATCAACATCGCCGTTCTTGACCTTCCAATTCCGCCGTGCAAGCACCAGCGGAACCCAATTTGCGGTTGATCTCTGGTCAGGACATACTGGCACATGGACAACCATCTGGACGTATAACAACGATGGCCCCAGCACGCAACTCGCCTATGAGCGCGTCGAGATTGACCTAAAGGGTGCGATCATCTACGCATTGAATACCGAAACGGGCGAAACAACTTGGCAGTGGGATGGAGCGACCGCCACCAGCATTGTCGGCAATACAATCGACGATGATGATGATATTCGCATCCGCTTCCGCGTCACCCCCGGGCCGACACAAGCCGACGGTTTCTATGTAGATGAAATCCGCATTGACAACCTAGCCCAGTACAGCCATCGTCTATGGAATGGCACCGTAGGTTCATTCGGCGTAGGCAACGGTGAATTAAACGACAGCATCGACACAATTTCTAACAGTGGCCCCGCTAACGGCCTGCCCACCACATGGGCGAACCGCTGGTTCCAAAGTGGCGGTTGGACGAGTGTTGATCCCGTTTCAGGGTATACCCGCAGCGGGTCTACTGCCCTTCATGATTCTTACCAAACCAACGCAGCATCACCTGTTAATTACGGCGCGAACCAAGTTCAAATTATTGAATACCGCCCTGTGATCGACCTGCGTGGCACAGTTACAAATGACAATCCGTATTTGGAATACTGGTTACGGGGTGCTATTGGCGCAGGGGATCAATTCCGCGTGGAAGTTGCGGTTGAAAACACAACCGACAGTGGTGTACAAACCTATAACAACATGCACGGGTGGAACGCTTGGGCTTCCGTGAATACAACCGCTATAAACATCAACCCTGTCGCCAACTTAACCGCAGGTCAATTGAACACATGGCATCGTGCGCATGTGGACTTGAGCGCCTATCTTGGTCAAAGAATCCGTATTCGTTGGGTCTTAGAATCGAACGGGATGACTGAAGCAGACGGCATATACTTAGATGATGTACGTCTACGCATGGGTGCGCCTGTGATGAGCTTGCCCTTTACTGAAGATGGCGCGACCAGCAATAACTGGGTGTCTGAAGGCACATGGGGCTTCTCACCAGACCAAGCCTCAGCATCAGCCATCCCCTTAACGTGGACAGGCTATTACTTTGATTGTGAAACCTTAGCGCCCACAGGGAATTGTGCGACCCCGCTGACCTATAGCACCATCCTCAGCGCGCAAAATCACCCACCAACGCCAGCGACAGGCATCACCGCTGTTGATACATTGACGAATGTCAACGAGATCAATTACACCTATACGGATACCAGTCAACCGCTCGGCCTTTCGGGTTCACTGTTTAACCAAACCTATACCGCGCGTTATCGCACAACGGTGACGTTAACACCCGGAACTTACAGCGTATACACGCAGTTTGATGACGGCGTCCGCATTTACCTTGATAACCGCACAGGGACAAACCTCGCGACCAACAACATCGTCTATCAATGGGATCAGGGCAGTGCAGTTCGTACACTTAGCCCCACCTTCACCGTCAACAGTACGATCACCCGTACACTCACGGTTGAGTGGTACGTGAATACGATCACAACCGATACCCCCGGGCGTTTGCAAATGGCGTTGTACCGTAACCTGTACTCTTATACGGACAGCCCCAACACGCCAACGGGTGTCGGCACGTATAACACGATCTCGTCTACCAACTTCGGTTACTCGTCCTTGATCAGCAACGGGGCGTTCAACTTCACGACAGCGACCAATCCCGTTTTACAATACAGCCGTCGTTTGCACCTTGCGGCGAACAGCCAATTCGCGGTTCAAGTTTCGACAAATTACGGGCGTTCTTGGACAACGGTGGGATCAGTGGTCACGGGTGCTGTGAATACGATGGCGAACCCGTGGGAAATCATCAATATTCCGCTCACGGCGTATGCAGGCCAACCTGCTGTGATGATCCGCTTCAACTTGAACACCCTACCCGCTGGCCTACCTGTAGGGGTATTTGACGGGGCGCATGTCGGCAATATCTCGATCTCCAACTAACCTTTCTCATCATCCATACGTAAAAACTCGTCCTGAAATGAGGACGAGTTTTTATTTGAGTCATTCCCAAAGCCTGAAAATGGCTTTCGAGTTCGCTAGAGATTCGTTAAACTTGTGCACGCAACGCATAGTGTCAAAGGATTTCCACTTGTGACAACACTCCCCGGTCATCTTTATATTCTTATTGGCCCAGCCGGCAGCGGTAAAAACACGTTGATGAACAGGGCTTTTGAAGCGATTCCAAGCCTACGTCAGCTTGCAACAGCAACCACCCGCCCCATCCGCTCTACTGAGCAAGAAGGGCGTGAACACTACTTCTTGACGGAAGATGAATTTAAAAAGCTGATCGAGCAAAATGCCCTGCTTGAACATCAGAACATTCATCAGCGCTGGTATGGAATCATTCGCGAAAAGCTCGAAAACGAACTTCAAAAAGGCACGCACATGCTGGCGGATATTGAAGTGTTGGGCGCAAAAGCGGTTCGGGAAGCCTTTCCTGAAAATGTCACGGCGATCTATATTCAACCGCCGAACGTGTGTAAGCTGATCGACCGCATGACGGCGCGTGCCGAACAATTTTCTGGAATCACGCATCGTTTACTACGGGTAGAACTCGAAGCGGCGTACGCCCCTGAATGTAATTACATTCTCATTAACGATCATATTGACGAAGCCAGTGCACAATTCATCGACATTATCCATTCCACACAAAATCATCAGCCCATCAACATTCCCCGCCCAGAACCGATGAAAGTCGCCTATCAAGTTGAAATTGCGGTCACGGATGGCACTAAATTATTGGTGGGCGCGGACGAAACGCCACACATCCAAGTTACGTATTCACCGACGCAAAACCCGTTACTCCCACATCAATATGCGCAAGAAATCTTTCATCAACATTTTCCAAACAGCGATGGCACATGGTTATTTGGCGGGGATGCTGAAAGAGAATTTATGCCCCCAAGCCATATCTCATGTAAGACAAGCGATGGTGTAGATGTCATAACTTATCAATACGTGATTCATTTAAATCATCTACCGTCAGCATTAGAAGGGTATCAATGGGGTGAAATTGTGAATGACTCCCAGACACACACCTTTCTATCACGCAATTTAAAGAGTAACTAGCTTCATGACCACATTCGCTGAACTGCATTTATCGCTCGGTGCAGAGCTTGCACAAGATCAAATTCCGCTTCATTACAATAATCTTGAAGACGCCTTCCAAGCCAGCCAAGAAACTGCCGTCATCATGGAACGTTCGCATGAAGGACGGCTCGAACTGTATGGGCGAGATGCGTTTTCACTGATCCAGCGCATTAGCACCAACGATGTTTTACAACTGAAAGAAGGTGAGGGTGCGCCGACGATCTTCACAAGCCCCATCGCGCGGATTTTAGACCGCGTTGTGGTGTTACATAGCTCAGATCATGCGTTGGTCTTGACCGAACCCGGGCGGGCGTCGGCGGTACAAAACTATCTCCAGCGCAACATCTTCTTCAATGACGAAGTGCGCCTCCAAAACATCACGAAGCAAACACGCCAATTGAATCTACACGGCGCAAAAGCCGATGAGATTGTTCAGGCGATTGACCCAACACTGGTGGATTTAGCGCTGTATCATCACAAAAAAGTGACGCTGGCGAATCAAGAGGTGACAGTCATCCGAAATGTGTCGCTCAGCGGGGGACATTTCACATTCGTCTGTGCGTCATCCACAAGCGCAGAGGTTTTCTCTGCCCTGCTTGACATTGGCAAGCCGTTCGGTTTACTTCCCGCAGGCTCACTCACCTATAACATGCTACGGATTTCAGCGGGGCGTCCCGGCGTTCACCGCGAACTCACACAAGATTATATTCCTCTTGAGGCGGGCTTGTGGAATGAAGTCAGCTTTACTAAAGGCTGTTACACCGGACAAGAAATCATCGCGCGGATGGAAAGCCGTAACCGTCTCGCCAAAACGATCGTCACCGTCTCGCTTTCAAAAGAAATTTCTGTCCCCGCTCCCATCACCCATGAGGGGCATACGGTGGGCACACTCACCAGTAACGTGACGTTACCGGATGGCAGCGTGAGAGGTATCGCCTTCATCAAGATGAGCCATGTCAAATTAGGGGCAGAATATACCAGCGAAGGAGCAGCGATCAAGCTGTTAAGTTTAGCGGGAAGTCAACCTGCTTCGGTTGAAGCAGAAATCGAAAATCGTTAATCAAACACGGGTGGTGGGCTGTCAAAAAATAAGGCCCACCACATCGTCCAATTTTCGGGCGGTGGCGCAATCGTTTGAATATCCTCAATGGGGATTTGTGGCACAGGGGTTTCTTCAAGCACAACAGAGCCAGGGAATAACACGACCAACACTTCATTGGGGCGCACCATTTTCCCTTCACTGGCGGCCCATTCTTCCACATAAGCATCAGTACGGACATAATCTCGCAATGCGGTGAGCGTCGCTTGTTCTTCGCGCAGGTCGTCAATCTCTGCGCGGACGCGCTCATACGCTTCTTGAAGTGGCTGGCTTTCGGTGATGCGGCTGCTAAAGTTAATGGTCAAAATTAACCCGATGCCCAAAATCGCCGCGAACAACACTTGAATGCCTGAAAGCTGTCCTGTTCGGCGAATTTCATGACCAATATCTAAGCCAGATCGTTTATTTGCCACAAAGTTTACTCATTATCCCTGCGTACCCTACGCGCCAAAGTATAACATGAAACCCGCATCGTAAAGCATGATGAGACGACTACAGAATAAAAAAAACCTCAACAATCGTTGAGGTTTGTGCCGAAGGTGGGAGTCGAACCCACACTCCCTTACGAGAACTACGCCCTGAACGTAGCGCGTCTGCCAATTCCGCCACTTCGGCAAGTGAAGTTCGTGAATTGTATCAGAGGGTCAAAGCGTGTCAAGGGATAAGTAATCCAAAACGATTCCCTGACGACTCATCAACTTTTTAAGTTGAAAACGGCCTGTATAAAAACCCCATGTTATAATCTGTGCGAATCCGTCTACAAGCCCGTTAGTCAGTTGTGAGTGAATAAACCCCCGTGCAAAAAACAATCCGTTTCATCCTGTTCTCTTTATTGTTTTTCAGTATTCTCGCGATGGGAGCTTCATTTCAAGCCACGGTCAGCGCTCAAACAGGCGTGACCGCTGAAGCGCTCTTTATGGCAAATCTTCGTGCCAATACGTTTATTGAATCTGATGAATTAGGACAAATTACCAGTGGCACCCGCTACCCCGTTTTAGCTCGTAACGAATTTTATCCTTGGTTTTTGGTGGGTGACCCAACAACGAATCAACCTTTGGGCTGGGTTTTTGGTGAACTGGTCGTCGTTCAAGGGGATATAAATATCCTTCCCTTCAGCACTTACGTGGTGGGTTCAGGCGTGCCGTTTGTGCCTTCATTCCAAGTGTCGCCCAACCCCGACGCGACGACACCGCCGACTGCAACGCTAGCGCCAGATGTCACCCCTACCGCAACATTACCGCCTACATCTACCCCAGCCAGCCCTGTCACGGCGCTGGTACAAGGTGAAATTAACATCCGTTATGGACCGGGCACAGAATATGATCGTCTTGGGTTGGCACAAGCAGGTGATGTCTTTGACGTGATCGCGCGTCACACCCAACTACCTTGGGTGAAAATTCTCTATCCAAGCTCACCCAATGGTGAAGCGTGGATCAACGCTGAACTTCTGCAATTTACGGGCAATCTAAATGAGTTGCCCGCTATCTCTCAATTATCTTTTGTATTACCGACGTTAACCCCCACGCCGTCCATCCTTGAACAGCGCAATATCAATAGTGGGCAACCCGTCGCGCTCAGCCCTGAATTCACCACGTTGGTGAGCACACTCTACCAAGTGATGGTCGATGCAGGCTTTGACCCCGCCACGAGCACCTTAGGCTCACTGTTTGTGATGGACTTACAAACGGGGGAAGCTGTCGCATTTGGTGATGATGTCGCCTTCAGCGGGATGAGCGTCAACAAAATCCCGATCTTGATGACGTGGTTTGCGACGATGACAGGCGGGCTTAACGCCAGTGATGTTTACACGGTTGCCGAAGCGATCCTCTGTAGTGAAAACATCTCCACAAACGAGATGTTGGCGCAGGTGGGCGGTGGCAACCCGTACAGCGGTGCGGAACGTGTCAGCGAATTTATGCAATCGTTAGGGCTAACCAACTCTTTCATCTTCACCCCCTATGCCAACGATCCATTCATCACCCCACAAGCACCGCTCACCCGTGTGACGGGCGCCAACCAAACTGCCGCCCAACCAGATGTCTATAATCAGATTACGACGACTGAAGTTGGGTTCATGTTAGACAGCATCTATCAATGTGCGATGCACGGTACAGGCCCGCTCTTTTACTATGAACAAGCGTTGTTCACAACAGATGAATGTCGTAAGATGATCGAGATTCTCTCGTTTGTGCGCATCGGCACGTTTATGGAAGTGGGCATCCCGATTGATATTCGTATCGCCCATAAACACGGGTGGATCAACGATACACATGGCGAAGCGGCTATGGTTTTCAGTCCGGGTGGGAACTATATCATCGTGATTGCGCTCCACGCCCCGACATGGATTGATTTCACGGTGACATCACAAGTCATTGGCGAAATTTCACGGCGGACATATAACTATTTCAACCCTGAAGCACCGATGTCTGAATTACGTGTGGATGATACCGTTGGCGATTTAGCGTCTTGCAACGCAGGGTTACTGAGCAACCCAATTCTGCAAACGTTATTAGCGGGCAGAGTGGAACCGCCAACGTTTGTCAACCCGATTCCCGGCACCACTTCAACCCAATAAGTTAACTGCTCTGCGCAATGCTGATAACGACGCCTTGTGTATCTATCGAAAGAGGGTACACAAGGCTGTCAATCTGTTGTTCTGCTAGATACCGTTTCACCGCCTGCGCCAATCTCGTATTCGAGATTTCACCGAATAAAAGAATCGCCCCGCCTTCTCCACAAAAGGTCATGGCCTGAATCCCTAATTCAGCAGACGCAAGACGTAACAGCTCAAACGCAGGAACAAGCCTCGCCAACAATGGCGTACTGATCGCATCTTCTAAGGTTCGCCCTAACAATTTGATATCGCCCACTTGGAAGGCCTCTAATAACAGGGGCAAGCGGTTGAGATTCGTGAGGGCATCTTCGCGCCGAATCATCTCTGGCTGGACAGTCTCAACATCGATCTCTATGTTTTCAGGGCTTACTAAGACTACGTTGGGGATTTTGAGGGGTAATTGACGGTAGATGAGCGCGTCATCATCGACAAATAAACTACTCGAAAGCCCGCCGATCAACGTCGCCACAAGGTGATCTAAACGGAAGCCTTTTTGGTGCGCCAGTTGGATCAAGTCTCGGCGTGAAAGCGGGTTGTTCAACAGGTTATTTGCGCCGAGCATGCCCGCCACAAAAAACATCGCATCGACGTTTAAACCGCTGTGGACGGGAATCTGGCTATCAATGCGTATGGTAATCCCCGCAATCGCGCTTTCGATGGCTTGAAACACGCGGATCATCCCCAGCACAACGGGATGTCTTAAGCCGACTGCGTATAAACCTGCCCCTTCGCCCGTCGTCTCTACCGTCAGCTCAGTGTCTGTTCGCTCAGTAATTTCAACCGTGATGTACAGCCCCAACGCCAACGCTAACCCATGCAAACCAGAGCCGATATCGGCAGCGGGCGCGGGAAGTGTGATTCGTATTCGACGCATCACAAACTAATCTTGAATGGCCGTCAACGTGATGACAAAACTTGTACCATCATCGACCTTACTACTGACGGTGATCTTTCCGCCCATGCGCATCAACGCCCGCTGAACGAACGTTAAACCGATGCCGGCCCCAGAAATCGCCTGCACGCGCGGATCACTTCCCCGAAACATACGGTTGAAAACAATTTCCTGCTCATGGTCGGGAATGCCAAAACCTTGATCGGCGATGGAACAAAACACGTGATCCTCTTTCGACCAAGTATGCACAGCGACCACCCGTTCTTCTTCGGAATACAAGACGGAATTCAATAAAACGTGGGTGAAAATCATCTGAAAGCGAAGCGGGTCGCCCAATACTTTCGGAAGCGGGTTCTGCAACGCCAGCACAAAATGGATGTGCTTCTTTTCGGCGCGGGGTTGAACTTCAGCCAACGCAGAATGAAGCACACTGTCAAGGTCAACCGCTTCCATGCGTATCGGCAAACCGGCTTCAATCCATGCCAAATCGGTCAAATCATTCAACGCGAGCATGAGCTTGGTCAGGGTCGATTGTAACCGTCCGGTATAGAGCTGAATATCATCGTTTAAATTCGGCTCCATCATCAAGAGTTCTAAGTAGCCTTGCAACGTCGCAAAAGGGTTTTGCAAATCATGACGCATCACTTGGACGAGCGATGCACGACGACTTTCTAAACCGTCTCTTTCGGTCACATCACGTAAGATGAGCATCCGTGAACCCGCTGAAAGCGGGATGATCTGCGGGGCATAGAGTCGCTTATTGACCGTGAGGGTGCTGTCTGTTTTTGAACTGCGACTTAAGATATTGAGAAGTGCTGAATAGTCCTCAAAAGCCGTGAACGTCGAAAGCCCCACAAGCTCTGAAATGGGTTTTCCCAAAACATGACCCATCGCAGGGTTTAAAGCAGTAATCTGCTGGTCTGCATCAATGACCATCATCCCATCTGCGGTGTTCATAAAGGCAGCCTGATACATTTGATTCAGAGTGCTTTCTTTTGGGTCATCCACAATATTTATCCATTAATGTCTATAACTTCTTGGAAGTCGGCTTGCGCATCCAATGTCACACTATTTCCAGACGGGAAGGTAATCGTCGTCTCTTGCATAGATCGACGAACCGTCACCCCATATTGGCGAACGGTGACCGATTGGTCTCGTTTAAATTCGCCACCCGTCCAAACTTTATGTTGTGAAATGATACGCACCTTCCATAATCTTAACAAAATATGGACAGGAAAAGCATTAACGCCGTGTTCATTCGACCCAACACCCCGTACTTCATCGGCATCGATCAGTTCAAAAAAGGCGTGATCATGCGTCAGCAAAGCGCGTGACGTGTTCAGCATCTTGGTGATCAGCGCATGTGCCTCATCAAAACGCCCAATTTCAATCAGAGCTTCCGCCATCAAAAGGTTAAAAAATGGCAGGACAGCGCCCGTATTTTTGCTGTTATAGGTGGATTGATCCGCACGTAACGACGCCAACCCTGCTTCACGCCAGAATAACTGAGGGTCTTGAAGATGCGTGATCAAAGACTGTGTCTGATCGGGGTTGAGTTTGCCGGTCCATAACGGCACCCATTGGGTGATGTCACTGCTGACCAAGTCCGCCGTAGAGACGCTGACGCTGTAACCCGTCACCAAATGTTGTGTCGAAACTTGATCCACATAAGAGAAAACACCTTGGGTCGTATACACGCCCGTTCCGGTCAACCATGTGAACGATTCTGCATGGGCGACTTCCTCATAGGCTTCACCGTGTTGATTTAACCCTTGAATCCGCAGTATGAGATGAGGGGTATTGTCCAGCCCACCCGTCACCCGCACAATCAACCGTTGGGGGGATAAAAATTCATGCGTCACAGAGATCGTTTCGCCCCCGCGCGCGCCTTCAATCAAATTCACGCCTTGGGGGGTTTCGTGGGTGTCGCGGTCACGATAAACAAATTGAGAAGATTCAACATCCCACAGCGTCGTCAGATGTTGGGTTAACGTCTCAACTTCGGCTGTGTAATACGGTTCTTGCGGTTCATCGCGCAGGTAGAAAGCGATCTCGCGCAGGCTCATCGCTTCGCTCAATAAATAAGCGACCAAGTCGGGGGATTCAACACGGTTGAGGTCTAACCCCTGCCCTGCATCTACCGCTGGATGAAATAACGGATTCAGCACATACGCATTGACACGACTGTGACCCCACTCAGGGATGCCATCGCCATCGCGGTCATGTTCTGGCGAGCGCCACGCCGTATAAAACTGACTGAGCGCGGGAAACACGTCGCGCAAAAATTGGCTGTCTTCGGTGTATTGAAACACAGACCAGCTCAAACGACTCAATAGTGGCATCGCAAGGTCAGAGGGAATGCCCCGCCCCGCGCCGATACGGTTGGGAATTACCCCATTCGGCTTCTGCGATTGCAACAGATGGCGAATGAGTCGCTGTGCCAGTGGCGCATCCGTAGTGATCAAGTTCAAGACCAAGCCATAAAAATGCGAACTGTAGACCATACGATCAGGGCGAACCTCGCCTGTTTCAGCATTTTTTACGGCGTTCAAACTGTGGATTTGTGAGCTTACCAGCACTGCATCCAGCAGTTCATCACCTGTTTCAAGTTGCATCATCTTGTCTTGTTGCAACTCCAACCGCTGATATTCCGCCTGCCAATTGATCATTTGGGCTTTCACGGCCAATGCAATCGATTGGGTGACATCCGCGCTCACGGCATGGGTCATTTTGAAGACGCCTTTTTCACCCGCAGGGATCGCCATTGAAGTGGCCGTCGGCACGTGACTGGTGGAGGTATGAACTGCGGGCGCACCTTTCAAGATAGTCACGGGAAGCACTTCATCAAGGATGAAGACCATCGCTTGCCCTGAAATATGCAAGTCGCGCGGGTGCAGGGGAATCACCCGCGTTTGACGGCGTGGCTCGACCTCGCCTTCTACGCTCATAGACACATCTTGCGTCGTCTCTGACGAATTGATCACTGTGAAACGCGCGCACAATTCACCGCTGGGCAAGGCTAAATATTCACATTCGATTTTAAGTTCAGGGGTTAAGAAGGTTTCCCATGCTTGATAGCTGGAAGCCAATGTCGTTAGGCGCATCGCTTCAGGTTGGATGTGAATCGACTGGCCGTTCACCTGCCAAGCAATCATCAAGCGTACTTCACGCACATGGCTGTAATAGGTGGTTTTTAACGTAAAAATCTGTTGACGATCTAAACTCCATACAGGGCTATAGGCAGGAACAGCAGAATGATCGCGCACATCAGGCCCGAATGAAAAAATAAGTGGGCTGTCGATTGTTAGGTTCCATCGACGCAGCATAGGGGGCATGGGCAACCTCAATTTTTATACTTCAAGAAAATGCTCATCAATATATAACATAAGCGGCCATTCATTTGCATGTGAACAGCCGCTTATATTGTTATGTCACACGTATGAAACTATTACGAGATTAGCCGCCGCCAAGTTGCCATGAATTGTCTACTTCATTGAAACGGAATTGTTCGCCATAGGTGGTATACAACACATGATAGCCGGGGCCAGCGGTGTAAGTACCATCAGCGTTGACGCTTCCGCCCGCGTTGTACTGATACGGGCTGACATAGCCAAATTCGGGCGTGATCGCCCATCCTAGCATTTCGCGTACTTCAGGCGCTTCACGCCAAAGTTTGCCGAACCCACGTTCAGGTTGATACTGCCCTTCCGGCGGGGTCAAACTAGGGTCCGTTTCGGGTTCGCCATCGACAAACGTATCTTGATAGACGTACCAATCCCCACGCCCTTCAGCGGTGACCACGACGATCCAAATTTCCCCTGTGGGTTGTAACCAGAACATACGCCCATGCTCAAAGACTTGTTCCGCCACTTGAATATCCGCAGTGACAGGGGTTGGGAAGCCGGCGGGAAGCGGGGTGCGCTGTGGGGTTTCCGTGGGTAATGCGGTCGCAGTGGGCGGGGTCGTCACCACTGGAGCTTCAGTCGTCGCTTCGGGCAAAGCGGTCGGTTCCGCAGTTAAAGTAACCACTTCTGTCGGTTCTTCCGTCACTACTTGTGTAATTTCTGCCGTGACTTCAGAAGTCACTGCAACGGTCGATTCACTCACAGCGTTCATTTCTGGCGTGGGCGAAAGGACGATATACACCACAGGAATAGGTTCAGCCTGACATCCCGCAAATAACAGGGTTACTATCAATATAGGAATCGCAAAAAATCGTTTCATCGGTTTGCTTCCTTCACATTTTAAGGCAAGGCGTAGAGGATGGATGACCGATCATCAACGCATTGCAGATGAGGCACATGAATACGTAAAACACGCACACTTAAAAGTCATTTTAGCAGAGGTGGATATTGCAACAACCCACATCGATTATTAAGACTTATGAAGAAAATTATGTGCTACAGTGATATTACTTGGGTGATTTGAGAAACAGATTAATGTGGAGAGGAATGAACCCATGCAACGACTGCTTGTATTATTAATTGGTGTGCTTATTGGATGGTGGTTTTCTAGTTTCCAAGAATTTGAGTCGGAAGAAAACGAGTCCCCTTCCTCGCCAAAATCACCGAATGCGCCTACTCCACCTAAAGTTGAGAAGGAAAAGAAAGCGCCAGCGAAACCGACCGGGAAATCTTCATCTTCCGCTAAGGATGATCTGACTGAACTTCACGGGATTGGCCCGAGCCTCGCGAAAGAATTGAACAGCGTAGGCATCCATACCTTTGCGCAGTTGGCCGAGCAAGACCCCGATGAACTTGCTGAAAAATTAGGCGGTAGTGGATTAGTAAGAACTCGTATTCAACGAGATGAGTGGATTCAACAAGCTCAAAAACGTTTAACTGGGAAATAGCATTTTGCATTAAAGGCATTTGATCGTTATGTCGCAAGTAACCCGCCCAACTGGGCTAACTTTGAACAAAAATGAAGGCAAACTCGTCATCACATGGGACGATGAAAAAACGTGTGAATATCCTTTAAGTCATCTACGCGAGGCGTGCCCGTGCGTAGAATGTCGCGGTGGGCACCGCTATATGGGCAAGGAACATGACCCCGCAAATATTCTGGTTCTTACGCCAAAGCGGGATTACGCCATCGATACCATCCAGATGATCGGAAATTACGCGATCCAACCCATCTGGGAAGACGGTCATTCAACAGGAATTTACTCGTGGGATTATCTACGACGATTGTGCCCTTAAAGCGTATTCCGCACAATCAAGATCACTTTATTGAGCAGTATTACCTATCACTTTTCTAAGTAGTCATCATGATAGATCCGAGTGAAATCCAAGCACAACGAAAACACGCGCTACAAATATTTGAAGCGGCGATTCAAGATCAAAACCCACTGATCTTCTGTTTTCTATTCGATCAATACGCAAACACATCCCCGCCCAATATGGTGTTATTAAACGGCATACTAGACGATATTCGCGAGCGGATTCGCCATTTAAAACAAACCCAATTTGAAATGCGCGAGAATTTCTTTCAGCAGTTTGAAACCCTCTACAACGTCAATCTCACATCCGTTTTGCCGTGGAAAAAGTGCGAGAGTTATTTCAGTTTGACGTGTGCAGAACTGATGTCTTTGAGCAACATTGAAAGTTCTCATGAAACTCAAGGGGCTTGCGCAGAACTGAATGAACAACTGGTCAAAGCAGGTGCAATTCAAATGCAACTCTACGATGCGATGGCGATTGAGCGGCATGTCACGGACTGGATTAGTGCGGTAACGCTGATGAATTTACGTGGGGAATGGTATTTTGAACGCCTAGAAAATCACAATGACTATTATCATTGATCTGTCTTGACTCTCTTTATTTTCCACAATTATATTTTAGTGCAAAGTGCACAATGAAAATAGTTAAGCGTTTTCAGATATTCCTTGTGGAATCCCTAAAACTTTAATATCATCACCATAAGATGGATGCACATTAAGCAAGTTCATCTGATCCACTAAAAGTGATCTTGAACCAGATTTACCCCACTTTTAAGTATTTTTTGGTTTCTTAAGGAGTTCAACCTAATGAAGTTTTCACGTTCGTTGATCCTTGGTGCAGCAGCTTCTTTGTTGGTGATCCCAACAATCGCTTCCAGCGCCCAAGAAAGCGTAAATTTAGTGCTGTGGCATGCGAAACAAGATGCAGAAGGCGACGCCCTTCTTGCCATTATTGATGCATTCGAAGCAGCCAACCACGGAATCACCATTGAACAAGTCTACAACCCAAGTGACACCCTTCAAGACAGCTTTATCGCCGCCGCTGGTGCTGGCGAAGGTCCTGACATGGTCATCTGGGCAAACGACAGCGTTGGCCCATGGGCAAGCGCTGGTTTGTTGACTGACCTCAGCGGTTCTGTTGATGAAACATTACGCGCGAATGCTTCTGAAACAGGTTGGGGCTTGTTTGAATACAACGAAGGTCTGTGGGGTATTCCCTTCAGCGCTAAGACCCTCGCCTTCTTCTACAACCGTGCGTTGGTCCCCGAAGCTCCAGAAACATGGGCAGATGTCCTTGAAATTTCTGAAGAATTGGCTCAAGACGGCTTGACCGGTTTGGCCTTCCAAAACGGCTTCTTCCACAGTGCAGGCTTCCTGTACTCACTCGAAGGTGCTTTGATGGATGAAGACGGCAACGCCGCTTTCGCTCCCGGCACCGATGGCGCCGCCGCGATGGAAGCCTTCTTGCAATTCCACCAAGACACCTACAACCTCGGCCAAGACCCGGATTCTGGCGTTGTGGTTGATGGTTCTTCCCCCAACCCGGGCTTCCAACAAGGCACCGTCGCCATGCTCTATGACGGTATTTGGAACCTCGCTCAATATGAAGGTGATCTCGGTGACGATCTCGGTGTGTCATTGATGCCCGCATTGGACAATGGAAATGTTCCTGCCTTGTTCGCTCAAGGTGAAGGTTTCTATGCCAACGCAACCGTCGCTGAAGACGAAGCCAAATTGGAAGCATTCCTCGCTTGGGCTAATTTCGTGACCGGCGTCGAAGGTCAAACCATTGCCGCGACCGAAGGTGGTTTATTGCCAGTCAACCCCGCAGTTGAATTGGAAAACCCGAACCTGCAAATCTTTGCTGAACAATTTGCTCTCGGTACCCCATTCCCCAACCGCGCTGAATTGTCTGCTTTCTGGGCACCCATGGATGATGCAATCGCCGGTGTTGGTGCAGGTGGCGAAGCGCCTGCCGACGTCAGCGCTGAGGCATACGAATTGATCCAAGCAAGCATTGATGAAATTCACGCATCGGCTGCTGAATAACGCTATCGCTGAAGGTGATCACACCTTTTAGTATCAGTCTATAACCTTCAGGGGCAAGGCTTTTTACTCAACCTTGCCCCTGTCCTTTACCCTCTAAAGGATGTAACCGCATGGCTTCTATAGAGAACACGTCTTACCACACTAAAGAACCTAGCATGTGGGAGAGTTTCAAAAAAGGCGTTCGCGCCAGCGGGGTGCCTTGGCTGTTTATTGCGCCATCTGTCATCGTGATGCTGCTCATTACCTTCACCCCTCAGCTTTACCAAATTGTGATCTCATTCTTTAATTTCCAAGCAGAAAATTTAGGGGGCCGCCCTGCAGATTTTGTCGGCCTCGATAATTTTCGGCGTGTTCTCACCGATCAATTAAACATCCCGAATTACAGTTTTTTTCCTCTGCTTGGCTTCAATATTATTTGGACATTGGTCAACGTCCTCTTTCACGCAGGGATCGGGCTTACAATCGCCCTCGTCCTGAATGCCAAAAACGTCATCGGCCGTCGGTTTTACCGTGTTATCTTTGTGCTTCCATGGGCGCTTCCCGGCTACATCACAGCCCTTATTTGGAATAACCTGTGGCAACAAAATGACGGCGGTATCAACTTACTGCTTCGGTCGCTGAATGATCGTTTAGGCACAAACTTCCCAGAAAACACAGGCTGGCTCACGAATATTCTTGACCGCCCTATCGACTTACGCGACATTGTCCCGTATGCCATCGTCATTGGGTGTGGCTTGGTGGGTTTCTGGCTGATTCGCAGAACACAACGTTTGGGCTTGGTCGATAAAACGACAGGCAAGCTCAACACCGACCGCACCGTTTGGAGTGTGGGAAGCATTATCATCCTCATCTTGTGTGCGGCTGTCACTCTCTATGACATCCTCGCTTTACAAGGTGCAGGAAGCACCCCGGTCATTAAGCTATTCGACCGCATCAGCGCTCCTGTACTGGCTTTCTATGCTGTCTTGATCGCCAATATCTGGCTCGGATGGCCGTTCATGATGGTCGTCGCAACGGGCGCGCTCCAAAGCATCCCGGGCGACCTTTACGAAGCGGCTGATGTCGATGGCGCATCTAAGTGGACGCAGTTCACACAAATCACCCTTCCCTTGTTACGTCCGGCGATGGTTCCCGCCATCATGTTAGGCACCATTTGGACCTTCAACCAATTTAACGTCATCTTCTTCATCACGGGCGGTGGCCCACGCGGTCAAACTGACTTATTGGTGACGCAATCGTATAAAATCATTCAACAAGAACAACAGTATGGGGCGGCGGCAGCGTTTAGCATCATCGTCTTCTTCATCCTGTTCGTCATTACCTTGATTAATAACCGTATCACACGTGCCACCAGCGCGTTTGACGAAGCGTAAAGGCTGAGACTATGTCCGTTCAACCTACAATCCAGCCCCAAATTCGACAAGCAACTTCCTCAAAACCATCACCTTTTTCGGCGCATCGGTTACGCGGAATCGCGAAACAAATTCTGATTCAAATCTTTTTGTTGGGTGTGACTGCAATCGTGTTATTCCCCATCTTGTGGATTTTCTCTATGGCAGTAGATCCACGTGGGGTCACCCGCCCAACCGACCTGAATCTGCTTCCGCCCAATGCCAACTTTGACGCCTTTTATCGCCTGCTCAGCGAACCTTTCAGCAACGTGTTGCCTCTCTACTTTGGCGACCTGTTGATGAACAGTTTGTTCATCGCATTAGGGACATCGCTCTTTACGGTGGTCTTAGGCTCATCAGCGGCGTATGCGTTCTCTCGTTTCCGTTTTATTGGACGGCAGGCGGGGATGTTGGCCTTCATCGTCTTGCTTTTGCTCCCTGCGACGGGTGTTGTGATTCCGCTGTACATCCTATTCAACGCGGTCAAAGTGCCCGCGTGGATCACGGCGGCCGTCCCTGGGTTTTTCAACGGCTTCATTGTCGGCATCTTGATCCTGCTCACCTTCATAGGCATTAAGCGCCTCGCCAAACGCAACCCAGACCGCATCTTCAACCCCACGCCAGCGCTCATCGCCTTCGGCACAGGAATCTTTGTTTTTGCTATTTTAGCGCTCACATGGGCGGTGCTGTTCCAAAGAAGTGACTTACACGCTACCGTTTTTGAAGACCCACTGCGCGAAATCCGTTCTGAATACCAAGTCGCTCAAAATGATTACAATCGCTTGGTGCAAAGTGTCGCCCAGCGTGATTTGACCGCGACCCGTCGTGAAGAACGGGTAGCAGCGGCAGAAAATGCCCTCAACACGTTGATTAGCATCCGTGACAACACCGCAAACGCGACAACAGCCGAAGAAATCACCAATGCCATGCGCGACGAGATGGAATTCCGCTTGGAATTATTGGATGATCCTGAAGACGCAGAAGACGACCTCGTGTTGTTCCCGTTGATGAACGCCCAAACAGCGTTAGAAAGTGGTGACATCGAAGGGTCAAAAGCGGCGATTGCTGAAGGCGTTACCATCTTAGAAACGGAACTTGCCGACATCCAAGCGGGTGCGTTGACTGCGCGTAACAACGCGGACGAAGCGGCGGCAAATCTTGTCACCGCAGAAGAAGCGCTGACGGCGGCGAATGAACGTGAAGACCAACAGGCCGCAGGCATCATCGACCAGCGCAATCAAGTATTGATCCAACTGATCCCGTACATGCTCATCTCGTTTGTAGGGGCTTTGGCGTTGGCGGGCGTGGTCTGGTTCATCGTCCGCGCGTTGAAAAATGTGATCGAGCCGTCCACGATGGTGAACATCCTCGCCTACGTGGTCGTTTTAGCCATCTCACTCGGCTTAGGCATCATCGCCACTCAAGGACGTTTAGGCTCGCGCGATCCCAACAGCTTACTCACATTACGCCAAACCTTATTCGGTCTGGCGATTGCGTTTGCTTCCGGCGCGCTCCCCTTCTCGATTTGGAATCTGAAGGGTTATTTCGACACGATTCCCAAAGAATTAGAAGAAGCCGCCCTCATTGACGGCGCGAGCTTGATCGGCATGTTCATCCGCATCATGGTTCCGCTCTCGCTCCCTGCCTTCGCCATCGTGATCTTGTTCAGCTTCATGAATGGTTGGACGGAATTCATCCTCTCGTGGATTTTCCTCACAGGTCAACAGCAGGATTACACGCTAGCGATGACGCTTGCAACCATGACTGGCGGTTCGAACAGCGCCCCGCCCGACATGCAGAAATTTGCGGCGCTTTCGATCCTCATCTCAATTCCGATCATGGTACTCTTCTTTGCATTCCAACGTTGGATTGTAGGCGGTCTAGCGATTGGGGGCGTGAAGGGGTAGAGTTAGATCATGCGCTTTTGATGTCAGCATGGTTCCATTTAAATCGTATTTTAGGGGCGCAGAAATGCGTCCCTTTATTTTGTCCGTCAACGTGATGTGATGTGATTCTGAAAGAAGAAACTTCATGATGGGAATGGGTCGGGGGCGGCGAAACACAGCGCCCAAAGAAGATGTTTATGTGCCGGATACCCCTTTTAATTATCGTCGCTTATTCGGTTACCTAAAACCCTACCGCAAACATTTTATATTTGCGCTGTTCGCCTTAATCGGCAGTTCGCTACTCAGCTTAGTGTTTCCCGCTGTCATCCAGCAGGTGATCGATTCAGTCTTGGATGCGAACAATATTCAACTGCTAGACCAGATCACGCTCAGTTTGATCTTCGTCTTTTTACTGCGTTCTGTCACCTCATTCATCTCGACCTACTACATGAATTATATTGGTGAGCGCGTAGTCTTAGATTTACGCCTCCAAGTCTTTGAAAAGCTGCAACAGCTCTCGCTCGGTTATTTTGCCAAACGTCGCGTTGGCGAATTGGTGTCACGCTTAGCCAGCGATGTCACCGCGATACGGAGTATCCTCACCAATAACATCAATACCCTGCTTCAACAATCGGTCATCATGGTAGGGTCGATCATCATCATGCTGGTGCTGAATGTGCGCCTGACGTTATTTATTTTGGCGCTGATTCCTGTCATCGTGATTTTATCGGTCGGGTTTGGCATCTTAATGCGTCGCACCAGCACTCAAATTCAGGACGAGATTGCAGGGGCAACCATCATCGTAGATGAAGTTTTGCAAAACGTCCGCGAAGTCAAAACGTTCGTCCGTGAAGATTATGAGATCGGGCGCTATCGGAACGCGATCTATCGCGCTTTTGACGCGGCGATGAAATTACTTCGCCTGCGTTCGGGCTTTGGCTCTCTCATCGCCTTTCTTGGGTTTGCCAGCCTCGCGCTCGTCCTGTGGTTCGGTGGCCGTGAAGTCATTGATGGACACCTGACAGGCGGGGAACTCATCGCCTTTTTGATCTACGGCTTGACGGTTGCCGGTAGTCTCGGCTCGATGGTCAGCTTATATACGTCGCTTCAAGAAGCCATCGGCGCGAGTAAACGCACGTTTGAAATTCTGGATACTACGCCCGAAATCCTCGACAAGCCTCATGCCCAAACTTTAGATACAGCCAAAGGTCGTGTCACGTTTGACCATGTGGGCTTTGCTTATGAGGGTGATCACACTATTTTGCACGATATTCAGCTAGATATTGCGCCGGGTGAAATCATCGCTTTTGTGGGGCCAAGTGGCGCAGGCAAGAGCACCTTGTTTAATCTCATCCCTCGTTTTTATGACCCCACAGAGGGAACCGTCAAAATTGATGACATTGACCTGCGCAACGTGACTCAAAAGAGCCTGCGCGAAAACATCGGCATTGTGCCCCAAGAAACGCTGTTATTCGGCGGAACGGTACGCGAAAACATCCGCTACGGCAAACTAGAAGCAGACGATGAAGCAATTTTTGCGGCGGCGCGGGCGGCCAACGCCCATGACTTCATCACGGAATTGCCCCAAGGCTATGATACCGTCGTCGGGGAACGGGGCATCCGCTTAAGTGGTGGTCAGCGCCAGCGGATTGCGATTGCCCGCGCAGTGTTAAAGAACCCGCGTATTTTACTTTTGGATGAAGCGACATCCAGCTTAGACAGCGAGAGTGAGTACGAAGTCCAAGAGGCCCTGCAAAAACTGATGCGCGACCGCACGACGATCATCATTGCGCATCGGTTAAGCACGATTCGGATTGCGCATAGAATCGTCGTCGTCGAAAAAGGTCACCTGTTAGAAGTGGGTTCTCACGAAGAACTCATGGCGAAGGATGGACTGTACGCTAAAATGGTCGCGCTACAATTCAGAGATGATTTATTCACAGGCGCAGGGGACGCGGAGCAAAGTATAAACCCATGACCGAAAACACATTCACGGGAAAGCGCGTCTTTGTCACGGGCGCGACGGGCTTTTTAGGGGGTGCACTCGCCAAGCGCTTGATCGGCGAAGGAGCAGAATTAAGCATCTTAGCGCGTTCGGTAGAAAAGGCCGCTCATTTAGCCGCGCAAGGCGTCAAAGTCACGATCGGCAAGCTCTCGGATGATACGGCGGTTGAAGAAGCGATGCGTGATTGTGAGATCGTCTTTCATGTGGCGGCGGCGACTACAGGCGCATTCGAAGCGCAGTGGATATCAAATGTAGAAGGCACGCGCACCGTGATGGATGCAGCGGCTGAACTGCGTCCGCAACGAGTCGTTCACGTCAGCACGATTAGCGTCTATGGCAATCATCACTTTGGCAATGTGAGCGAAGACCAAGCGCCAGGGATCGGCCTCAACCCCTACTTACGCAGTAAATGGGCGGCGGAAAATGTGGTGCGTGACATCAGCACCGCGCATGATCTTGAATATGCCATCATCCGACCGGGCATGATCTACGGCGCAGGCTCGTCAATGTGGACGCGCACCCTTTTTCAGCTTGCCCGACGAAACCCGCTTCCTTTCTTTGGCGACGGCAGTGGACACGCCTACCCCATCCATGTGGATGATGTAGTCGATATGATGAGCGTGCTGGCACATCACCCCGAAGCCAAGAACGAAGCGTTTAACTGCACGCCCGACCCTTCCCCAACATGGAAAGAATTTTTGCTCGAATACGCTCAGTATGTCGGACATCAAAATTGGCTCAGCCTGCCGATGCCCCTCGCCTACGGTGTGGCAGGTGCGACGATGGCATTTTCTAATCGGAATAGTATTTGGCGTGACCTGCCAGACATGATCAACCTGATTCGTTACCCGATCACGTTCAAAATGGATAAAGCGCTGCATCTTCTCGACTGGTCGCCCAAAGTTGATCTGCACACGGGAATTGCGTCGTGTATCCCTTGGCTTCGCGCAGAGGGGTTACTGCGTTGAGTCCGTTCATCACTACTGTTGTCATCATCCTCATCATCGGGGTCATCGTCTTTTTAGGGTGGTGGCTCATCATTGAAAGTGAAGGCGTATATTTAGGCCGTCGGGTGGTGATTTGGCTGTATGACCTGTTCGCCAAACGTTACGATCAGGTCAAGCAGTTCCATCCTGAATATGATCATCTATTTCTGTCTCAGCCGATCATGCAAAAGATCGCGCCGATCAAATCTCCACTGGTGTTAGACGTCGCTACTGGAACGGGAAGGCTTCCGCTCGCGCTGGTTCGCCATTCCCATTTTCAAGGGCGTGTATGGGGTGCCGATCTCAGTTTGCCGATGTTAGAGCAAGCGCTCGAAAAATTTGATACAAAAGATCATGTTGCATGGTTGAACATCCCCGCTGAAAAACTGCCCTTTCCCGACAACACATTTGATGTGGTGACGTGCCTCGAAGCGCTCGAATTTATGCGGAACGCCCCGCAAGTCTTAAACGAGATGGTGCGCGTCTTACGGCCCGGAGGTCTGCTTCTGGTGAGCAATCGCATCCATACCCGCTGGATGCCCGGCAAAACGTGGGCCGACGATGCGCTGGTGAATCATCTGCGCAAAGCAGGAATCGGCACGGTTGAGATTGAATCGTGGCAGGTGGATTATGACCGCGTGTGGGGCGAAAAACGCGGGACATCCCTTCCCCAACTCGCTCGTCCGTTGTTAGAAGTTTTACAATGTCCCGTCTGTCATAACACGGATTGGGACACGAATCACGCGGAAAAGATTGTCTGTAACACGTGTCAAAAACGTTATGCGGTACACTCTGAAAGGATTTATCTGTTGGGCTGAAGCCCCGCAAGAGGAGTGACCACATCTTGCGGTTGACAAAAATCCTCACTACAATGCCGTGATCTAAACTTGAAGCATTAAATCATCTGTTAGGAGTCCTGTTCGTGTATCAACTCCCCGTGACCATCACGCATCTTGTCCATGAAGCCTTGCAAGCGGCGCAAACAGCAGGTCAACTTCCTCAATTAGATGCACCCGAATTAGAAGTACGCCCTACCAAAAAAGCGGAACAAGGGGATTATTATGCCGCGTTGATGCCGTTGGCAAAGCCTTTTGGCATGAAACCGCTCGATATCGCGCAGATTATTGTGTCGCACCTTCCCAGCACAGAATTTGTAGCCAAAGCAGAAGTTGCGCCCCCCGGGTTCATCAACTTCTTCATCAACAATGACTGGCTCAAACAACAGGTGGATACCATCATTGCGGAAGGCGATGCGCTCTTTAAATTAGATATTGGCGTGGGCAAGCGGGCGCAGGTTGAATTTGTCAGCGCCAACCCCACCGCCCCGTTACACGTCGGGCGCAGTCGTGGCGCGATTGTGGGCGACACCACCGCGCGCATCCTTGAAGCGGTAGGCTATGAGGTTCAGCGCGAATATTATTTCAATAATGCCGGCGCTCAAATGCGTAATTTGGGCAAGAGCTTGCAGATTCGTTATTTGGAAGCGCTGGGCGATACCATCACCCTAACCGAAGAAGAAACGGCGACGTTCTACCAAGGTGAATATCTGAAGGAATTCGCCGCTGACCTCGTCCGTGAAGTAGGCAATTCATGGCGTTCTGAAGATTGGGTCGCCTTCAAAGAATTTGCGGAAGTGAAGATGTTTGAAATGATCCGCAAGACGCTGGATCGTGTCAATATTTATCATGACAACTTCTTCAATGAAAACAGCTTGTATGAAAACAACACGCTTCAGCCTGTGTTAGATCAACTGGCTGAAAAAGGTTATCTGTATAAATCGGCAACGCCCGAAACTACTGACGGTTCGAACGACGAAGATGAGAAAAATGCGGGGAAAGGCGAAGCGACTTGGTTCCGCAGTTCCGCGCTTGGGGATAGCAAAGATCGGGTCCTCGTGCGCAGCAATGGAGAGCCGACGTATACCCTGCCCGACATCGCCTATCATGTCAACAAACTTGAACGCGGTTTTGATCTAGCGGTCAACATCCTCGGCGCAGACCATTACGTGCAGTATCAAGTGGTGCGACGGGGCTTGCAAGCATTAGGCTATGATGTAGAAAAAATCAAAGTCATCATCGTGCAGTTGGTGGCGTTGATTCGTGACGGTCAGCAGGTGCGGATGAGTTCGCGCAAAGGTAACTTTGACACGCTGGATGACCTCATCGACCAAACCAGCGCCGACGCGGTGCGCTATGTTTTGCTGGCGCGCAGCAGCGACACACATCTGAATTTTGACCTTGATCTGGCCGTGAAACAATCCAACGACAACCCTGTTTATTACATTCAATATGCGCATGTGCGCTGTGCGGGCATCTTCCGTGAGGCTGCCGTGCGCGGTGTCCACGATGATCATGCCGACCTGTCCTTGTTAGGCGACCCTGAGCTGAAGTTCCTGCGCAAAGTGATGGAATTGGGCGAAGTGCTCCACGTTTCGGCGCATTATCTTGAACCGCACCGCATCGCCTTTTACGCGCTTGAACTGGCGAATGTGTTCCATCCCGTCTTTGATAGCGTGCGCGTATTGCACAGCGACGTCCCGCCCGAAGTTGCCAAAGCCCGTTTACGTTTCTTCCGCGCCGCACAAGTGGCTTTCAGACGTGTCTTGAACCTGATGGGGATGACCACCCCAGAAATCATGTAACGTAGGAGAACATCACGATGGGATTAAAACCCGACCACTGGATTCGCAAAATGTCAGTCGAACAAGGCATGATCGAGCCGTTCGTTGATGGACAAGTACGGCAAACGGAACAACGCATCATCAGTTATGGACTGTCGTCTTATGGCTATGACATGCGCGTATCCAACGAGTTCAAAATTTTCACCAACGTCTATTCGGCGGTGATTGACCCGAAGAACTTTTCGC
The DNA here is from genome assembly GCA_934216615.1 of uncultured Anaerolineae bacterium. Classification (GTDB taxonomy): domain Bacteria; phylum Chloroflexota; class Anaerolineae; order Aggregatilineales; family Phototrophicaceae; genus Flexifilum. Next base: position 166,665 of record CAKQCB010000007.1, read on the forward strand.
CTCAATCGTTCGTGGATGTGACCACTGACGATTACATCATCATCCCGCCCAATTCGTTTGTGCTGGCGCGGTCGGTGGAATACTTTCGCATCCCGCGCAGTGTCTTGTGCGTGTGCTTGGGCAAATCGACCTATGCGCGCACAGGCCTGATCGTCAACGTGACCCCCTTCGAACCAGAATGGGAAGGGCATGTCACCATCGAGATCAGCAACACCACGCCCCTACCCGCCAAAGTGTATGCCAATGAAGGGGTGGCGCAGGTGCTATTCTTTGAAGGTGATGACGTTTGCGAGACGTCGTATAAAGACCGAAATGGGAAGTATCAAGGGCAAACTGGGGTGACCCCGCCACGCCTTTAATATTTTCAGGTAGGGATTGATAATTTGCGCAACTTCGCTTAGAATCCCTACATATCGGGCGCATAGCTCAATCGGCAGAGCGCCATCCTTACAAGATGGATGTTACAGGTTCAAGTCCTGTTGTGCCCATAAACAAAAATCCGGCGATGCCGGATTTTTTTGTTTTGAAGTTGGGGGGGGAATGATGAAGTAACCTTCTAAATACACCCCCAAGAAGCAAATGTCTCACGCAAATCACGTACAAGTGAATGATCTTTGAAAAATGCGTGACTCTCTGCCAATGAAAGTAATTGATTCGCATATAAACACGCGTTTTCCAGCTGATTTTGCGCATGATAGGTGAAAGCAAGCCCCCTAAGACAATTTAACTGGGATGGAAAATCACCAGTAGTCTGCCCCAATTGCAACGCTTCCTCATACCGCCCCACCGCCTCCACGTACTCATGCTTCATTCGATGCACTTCCCCCAGCGCAATCAGGCAGTTGGCTTCCCCCACTCGAGAACCGATCGTCCGGTACAACGGCAACGCTTCCTCATACCGCCCCACCGCCTCCACGTACTCATGCTTCATTCGATGCACATCCCCCAGCGCTTTCAGGCAGTGGGCTTCCCCCTGTCGATCGCCGATCGTCCGGTACAACCGCAACGCTTCCTCATACCGCCCCACCGCCTCCACGTACTCAT
>CAKQCB010000008.1 GCA_934216615.1 uncultured Anaerolineae bacterium
GCTCTATAAAATGTTCTTCATTACGAATTGGCATGAGGATGGAGACAAACGGGTAATGGGTCATGCGTAATTCCTAAGTTGTTAATGACTGAATGGTAAGCTTCTCTTACATACCCTGAATGATAAAGAAATTAAGAGTCTATATTCAAGCCGATAAAAATTTTGCGTCTATTCTGCATGATGCAGGATTTATGTACGTTGCTGGAATCATTTCTATCGCTTTTACATTTGCCCAACAAATTTCTACAGCATCTCTATTAGGTGTTGAAGACTATGGTCGGTTTGCCATTATTTTAGCTACAACAACAGTTCTGACATTAATTTTGGATGTGCGAACTTGGGAATTAGCAACAAAACTGTTAACAAAGCCTATTCTCAATAAGGAAAGTGCTGAAATCCTGCAAATTTCTAATTGGTTAAAGCTAATAGACCTTGCATTAGGATTCATTGGCACATTATTACTGATTGGATTCTCCGAACTCATCGCTGAACACTTGTTAGGTGATCGAAATTTGGCATGGCTTTTTCGGCTATATGCGCTGTGTACTATTGTAAGAATGTATACGGCTGGCGTCCCTGTTGCTTTAGTGCGTATGTATAACCGATTTGACTGGTTATCTTATAAATCTATTGCCTATGCTGTTGTTCGGTTAGTATTTATTACAGGATTTGTCTATTTGGGTTGGGGTATTACTGGAGCAATTATTGGGGCAATCGTAAGTGAAATATTAAATGCGATCTTTTTTATTGTCATTGAATGTCTTTTATGGCGACATTATAATAAAACAGTCTCATTCTTTACGTTAAAAAAGCCCTTAGCTTTTAACGAAATTTTGCAGTTAATCCCAGGCTCATGGTTATTTGCCACTTTAAAAAGTTTGCAGATGGAATTGTTCATTCCAATTACCGCGCTTTTAACTTCACCAGCAGAAGTTGGTTTATTGCGTAGTGGGCTAGATATTGCCAACTTAGTAACGTTGCTCAGCGCTCCATTGGGCGTTGTTTTTTATCCTAAAATAATTGAAACCTTTGAACATCAAAACATTCAAAAGGTCAAAAGAGTCATTAAACAATCTGTGTTTTTAACAGGTGCTTTTGTTATTCCATTAACAGTTTTTATAATTTTAGCTGGCCCGCTTATTTTGCCTTTAATTTTTGAATCTAATGCGTACTCGATTACCCTGATTGCATCGTTTATTTCAATAGGGTTCTGTATGAATGCGATTTTATTATGGTCACGACCTGCCCTTGTGGCTGCCAATTTGATGAATATCCAAAATAAATTGAGTATGGTTTTACTGTGTTTGGTCATTTTAAGCCTGTGGATTCTAGTGCCATTATATGGGGCACTTGGTACAGCCCTCGTTATAGGTATTTTCTTTGTGATATTTAGTGTTTTGTCCAGCATGTTATTTTTACAGAAAGCTACCACAACGAATCATTATGCAAGAGAGGTTGTAAATTGACACTTTACGAATTGAGATATCGTTTGTTTTCAATTTTCTTTAACCCTCTTAATTTTCTAGTGAATAGAAAATTACAGCAAATAGTAAAAACACTGCCTCCAAATGCGCAAATTCTAGATGTAGGAGGAAGAAGATCACCTTACACGATTGGTTTAAAGGCAGAAATTACCATTAGTGAATTGCCAAGAGAAAATGAGATCCAAAGAAGTCTAGATTTAGGGATTACAGAAGACATAATACAAACACTTAAGAAAAACCGAAGCAATATTAAAACTATCATTTTCGATGATATGTCACATTCAAAACTTTCAGATGCCTCTTTTGATTGCATTGTAGCAATTGAAGTGCTTGAACATGTTGAAGAAGATGACGTGTTTTTGCAAAATGTTCAGAGAGTATTAAAACCTAATGGTGTATTTCTTATGACTACTCCAAACGGGGACTATGTAGTAAATACGAATCCTGATCATAAACGTCATTACACTCAAGCGCATCTTAAGGAGCTTGTTGAACGATATTTTTCAGAGTTTCGCATTAATTATGGAATAAGCACAGGTATCCTGCACCAAGTTGGATGGATGGGGAATTGGACTATCAAACGCCCAGTAAGAACCATTGCAGGTATGCTAAGCAATATAATGAATCTAGGACTTTCATCGATTAAACGTGTTGAAAGTATGGCACAAGGTACAGGACACCATTTTATAATTGCAAAGAAGTAATTGTTTATCTTAAGTAACCTAAATGAGAATGTAATATGACTGTTCGTGTCTGTATGGCGATTGATCGTTTTTACCCTCTTGGCGGTGGGGCGGAATCCCATGCCTATCATTTATCGAAACAATTACAATCACGGGGTATTCAAGTTGTTGTGATTACTCGGCAAGTTGAACCTGACTTAGCTAAATTTGAAGTTCAAGAAGGCTTAACGATCTATCGCGTTCCCCCTATTGGATTGCGTTCACATTTTGTGGTTTTTGTTGTCTTCTTTACGTTTTTATGGGCATTATGGAAACATAGAAATGAGTATGATCTTTTACATACGCATGACCCACGAACGATTTATTTAGCTGCGATGATTATTCATAAATTGACAGGTAAGCCGCTTGTTTCCAAAGTGATGATTAATGGTGATCTTTCTTGGCCAGAATCAATACGTATAAGGAAAACCCTTTATAGTGAACTCGTTCGACGTGTATTTATGCCAAAATCTTTATGGTATCGGCTATTAAAACAATCTTCTGCTTGGGTTGCCATTAGCGATGATATAAGAAAAGAATTGGAAGAGTGTGGGTTATCTCATTTAACTCACTCTATTTCTAATGCGATTGACGTAACTCGGTTTCATCCTGTTACAGAAAAAGAAAAATTTGAGTTGCGTACCAAACTTAACTTGCCGTTAAATAAAACTATTATTATTTCGCACGGGCGTATTACCGAGCAAAAACGATTAGATCTACTTATAGAAGCAATAGGTAGAGTTAAGGAAAATTATCTGGATTTGTACGTCGTATTGCCCGGAAATATTCAGTTTGAAGAAAAAGGCATTTTTGAAAATTTACAAGAACAAATCACTAATTTAGGTTTAAGTGACTTGATTCATTTCCCTGGGCGTAGTAACTTTGTACAAGAGTACTTACAGGCATCTGATATCTATATCATATCGTCTAAATTTGAGGGGATGTCAAACGCGTTATTAGAAGCGATGGCTTGCGGATTACCTGTAATATCCACCGCTGTTAGCGGGGCGACTGATATTATTCGAGATGGTCAAAATGGGTTTATTGTTCCCATAGGTGATGCTGATGTTATTGCGGACGCGTTAAGAAAATATCTTTCTGATATGTCGTCGGCTACCATTTCCGGGAAGAATGCAGCACAAACCATTCAAGAAAACTATTCTTGGGAACAAATTATTAAAAAGTATATTGCTCTGTATCGTGAATTACTTACCAAAAATAAACTGAATTCGCAAATACAATGAAAATCCTAATTTTAACTGATGAGATTTTTCCCGATGCTATTGGTGGTATTGGGAAAAGTTTGTTTAATGAAACGGTTGCGCTATCTAAACGCGGACATGATATATCAATCATTGTTCGTTCAACAGATCATGCTTTACCTGAAAATGAAATTATGCATGGGATGAAGATTCAGCGTGTTAATGGTCCAACACAGTTATCAAAATTCTATTATTTATACCCAATTATTATGCTTTATAAGCTAATTGGGATCTTCAAAAGCATTGATGAATTTTTTGACATTATTCTTGTTTACAACCCTATCTTTTTGATTGCTGCACATCTTTCGGGTATAAGTTCCCGTTTTCCTATAGGGGTAATTTTTTATTCTTCTATTGCCCAAGAGGTTTACCTGAATGCTGGCCGAAAAAAATATGGGATATTCACTCCACTGGCTCGTTTAGCCGCTAGCATTCTTGGTCAGTGGGAACGGTGGGCATTTCGCAAATCCGATTTTATATTGACACGTAGCCAATATTCGCGTGAGCTTCTTCTAGAATGGGAATCAAAAGCAAATATTCTTGAGGAGATTATTCCCATAGGATTAGATATTTCACAATATCAGCCAACGAATCAAAAGGATGCTCGAGAGCATCTCGATCTTCCTCATAATATCCCTATATTAGTAACTGTAAGAAGGCAAGTTGCCCGAATGGGATTAGAAAATTTAATTACAGCAGTAAATCATCTAAATCAAAAAAATATTCCAGTTTTACTTATAGTGATTGGTAAAGGGTATTTGCAAAGTAAGCTACAAGAACAAGTAGATCAATTAGGATTAAACTCGCATATAAAGTTAATGGGGTTTGTCTCTGAAGAATTATTACCTATCTATTTAGGTGCAGCAGACTTTTTTATTTTACCAACGGAAGCATTGGAAGGTTTCGGTCTTGCAACTCTTGAAGCGTTAGCTGTTGGATTACCTGTTATTGGGACACCTATAGGAGCAACCACTGAGATTCTAAACATGGTTGAGCCTAAATTATTGACGCAGTCAGCCTCTCCACAAGCTTTAACTGATGCCATCATTCAATGGTTAGATGAGAATGACCATTCTGTTCTAAAACAAAGTTGTCGGGAAATTGTTGAGCAAAATTATAATTCTGAGTTAGTTGCGCAAAAATTAGAAATTCTTTTTCAAAAATGGGTTACATAAATTAATTCTGGCTATTTTGTTATTTTCTCTGTTCACCTTCCCTCATCCCTCCTAAATGACCCTGTACACCGTCATCGTCACCTACAACGCCGCGCGCTGGATTGAGCGGAATATCCGCAGTTTGCGAGAGGGTACGCTCAAACCGCAGATCGTGGTCGTCGATAACGGCTCTACCGATGCGACGATAGCCCTCATCCAACAATTCCCCGATGTGGTCTTGATTCAAAATCAGCAGAACGTGGGCTTTGGAAAAGCGAATAATATCGGCATGCGTCACGCGCTTCAAAACCAAGCCGATCACATTTTTCTGCTCAATCAAGATGCCTACGTCTTCCCCGACGCCCTCGCGCACTTGGTCGATGTCGCCACACACCACCCCGACGTTGGCATTTTAAGTCCCATCCACCTCAACGGTGATGTGACGCAGGTAGACCCGCGCTTTTTGACCTACTTAAATTTTGATCCGGTTCGGCGTTATCTTTCCGATTTAGCCAGCGGAAACCCCATTGATGCGCTTTATAACTCCACTTATTTCAATGCCGCCGCGTGGTTGCTTCCGCGTCAGATGCTTTTGAAAATCGGTGGGTTTGATCCGCTGTATTTCATGTACGGCGAAGATGATGATCTGTGCAACCGTGTGTTACGACATCAATATAAAATCGGATTGGTGCCTGCGGCCAAGATTGCGCATTATCGTGAAAACAGCGGGCGACCCTTGACTTGGCGACAGAAACTTTACATCAAGACAAACGCTCAATACGCCATCCTTCTAACACGTGTAAAAGACATCCGCTACGGATTTGTGAAGGGTCTACTTCGAGCATCTGCGCTGTTTGTATCTGAGTTCGGGCGTAGTGTGTTTTCGGGGTATGGGATGAAATCACTCGCCATGCTATTAGGGGCGGGATGGATTCTTGCGCGCTTCCCGAAGATTCTCAAACACCGACGGCAAACGCTGACATTCGGCGCGCATTGGCTGGAGATCGATTCCAGCCCATAAAAAAAGGACAGGTTACGTTCAACCTGTCCTTTTTGTGAAGACGTCTTAAACTTTAGCGGACGCCCATCGCCGCGCCTAGCGTGATACAAGACAGACATTGACCATTTCTGATGATGGCAAACCCTGCTTGCGGATCGGAATCATAGGTGGTGGAGTCCACATTCCAAACGATGAACAAACGAACGCGACCACTTTGACGCGCTAACGTCACCGCACGCGCTAACCATTCGGCTTGTTCAGCAACGGATGTATTCGCCGCCCATTCAAAACCTGCGGGAAGTGCGGGGAAACCTTCCGGTGAGAGATAACCCAATTCCGTGAAGCACAGCGGTTTGTTCGGGAACACGCTGGCGTACAGGTTCACCATACGGGGATAGTAACGGGTGTAGTGACCACTGCTTCCACGCGGATCACCGCTGGTGGCATCCGGCGGAAGAATCCCTTCGTTGTAATGCACGCCGATGCAGTCCGCATAGTTGGCGGCGCCTGCGGCGGCCATCCCACGAATGAACGCATCATCATCACAGCCGTTGCCTGTACAAGCTCCACCGAAGAAACCTGTCGGCGCAGGCGCACCGCTAATGACCAAGACGTTCGAATTGGTGCGTTTGATCGCTTGGTACGCGGTAGACAGCATTTGTGTGTACGCGCTGGGGCTGATCAAGCCTGCCGGCCATTCACGGTCGATGTTTTGTTCATTCCAAACTTCAATCGCGTCGGGGTTGAGGGCGGCCACACCACCGAGGAAGTTAGCAAAATCTTGATAGTATTGGGTGGGGTTGGCGGCCAATTGTTCACGGTGACCGACGATGCCCAATAGAATACGGAAACCACGACTGCGCGCTGCATCAATTGCACCTTGTGCGATGCTTGGCGAATCGCCTTGATTGTAACGGACTTGAATCTTCGCCCACGTCATGCCTGCGCCCCGCATTTGATCGGCATAATTGAAGCCGAAGACATGCCCGCCGAGTTCAAAGCCCCCTACGGGCGCGGTGTTCGGGGGTAATGTGGCGATTGGGTTACCGGGGACTTGGGTCGGTTGAGGCTGAGGTTGTGGGTTCGGGTTAGGCGCAGATGCACCGGGGATCACTAATTGCTGCCCTGTAAAAATCAAATTCACATTCACAATATTATTGGCGGCGGCAATCGCTTGGATGGTCACACCAAAACGACGTGCGATGCCCGCCAATGTATCCCCACGAACGACGGTATAAGAACTGGTCGCGGGGGGCTGTGTGGGTTGAGCTGTAGGCTCAGGTTGTGGTTGGGGCGCACTGCCATCAGGGATGACCAACTGCTGCCCCGCATAAATCAAGTTGACATTGGCGATATTATTCGCGGCGGCCAATGCGCTGACGGTGGTATTAAAACGTAAAGCAATTCTAAAAAGTGTATCTCCATAAGCAACGGTGTACGTTTGTTGGGCAAACACAGAAACGACACTGATGCTTGTGACAAACAAAAATAAAAGAGAAATCCCCAATTTTAGAGCGAAACGGCGCATCGCAGCCTCCTTGAAAGAAATTAAAATCCGTTTCTGATAAATTCACTATTTCATTCACATGGCATCTCTACAGAAATACCATGATTCCTACCGTAGATTAATAAGGAATGTACAGAATCTGCCCCGGGTAGATCAGGTTCGCGTTATAAAGCCCGTTGTACGCTGTGATGGCCGCCACGTTACTGTTGAAAGACCGCGCAATCGTGTTCAAATAGTCGCCCTGGCGCACGATGTACGTTGTCACCCGTGAATAACTTCCTGCGGCAGGAATGATCAACACTTGCCCCACGTAGATTCGGTTCACGTTAAAGAGATTATTGGCCGCCGCAATCGCGTACTGGGTGCGTCCAAAGGTGGAGGCAATGCGGCTGAGCGTGTCACCGTGTTGGACAATGTAAGTATTGCCACTGGGTTGAGGGGCGGGGTTGGTCGTGCCTTGGGGAATCACCAAGCGCTGGCCGACATAGATGAAGTTGTAATTGGTGATGCCGTTCGCGGCGGCGAGCGCGTTGATATTCACGCCATAACGTTGGGCAATGCGAGAGAGGTTATCGCCACGGGCAACCACATAAACAGTCCCTTGGGCAGAGACTGAAATTGCTGAAATCCCAACCAATAAACAGATGAAGAATGCCCGTCGAAATAACACAAACACTGTATTCATGGCGTTTCCCCTCTAATCACCTATTTACAATCAAGATGATTTTGCATCCAAACCTATTTTTAAATGAAATCTTTATATGCAGTTTAGGCGTTTTTTAAACTGCTTGCATTAATGTATGACACAATCTACTCACAAAGATACAGATGTATCACGACTATAACATATAAGTGAGAAGTTTGTTTTAAGTTGGTTGTTTTTTGGCATGTTTTTAGGGTTCCACTTTGATGAGAGAATCGTCAACAAACACGCTGATCATTTTTTTACCGCGCTTGACTGTGATAGAGTGACACTTTCATTACAAATCGTATTTCGGCGCTTTGGCTAAGCATCGAAACACAATTTAAAAAAGGGAAAACAATATGAAAATGATCCTGAGGTTCGGTCTTTTTTCGTTAGTGAGCCTATTACCCCTCGTTGCAACAGCACAAGAAAATGAACCGCTGACGTTAGAAAATTTGCGTGTGATCGATCAAGTTACTTATGACTTACCGGTAACACGGGCAAGTCAAAATATGTTCCTTTCGCCAGATGGCACCTCGCTCGCTCTGCTCAATAACGCGAATATCTGCGTTTACCCCGTAACGTTCGAGGCACCGTTTGAAGCAGATTTCTGTATTGATTCGCTGGAAGCCGTCGATGGGCGTTTTTCCCACTTTGATGGCGAGAGCACCCGCTGGGCACCTGATAGTCGCAGTTTTGTCATTGCTCAGCGTGCCTTCCAATATGCAATTGACAGCGACATTTGGCAGGTTGATCTTGAAACTCAAACGATCACCAACCTCACCGATGACGGCGTTGCAGACTCAATTATAAGTGAAGATTTTACGGGGATGGTCGATGTCGCCCCGTCTTGGTCACCCGATAGTGAATGGGTCTACTTCATTCGCTATGCAGGGGAAGACCGTCTGCCCGAACTGCATCGTGTGAGTCGTGATGGCGAAACCACAGAACTGGTGCAAGCGTTAACCCCGTTATCGTCCTATGCAATTTTTGCTCAAACCATTTCACCTGACGGCGAACAAGTCGCTTATAATTACGCGCCTTCTGCCCGTTCTATCGAAAACGAAGTGAATCTTGCTGACCTCAATAGTGGAGATGTGACACGTATTTTCATCAGCCCAAACCCTGCGCATTGGGTGTATGCGATGCAATATGCTCCGGATGGCACCCAACTTATGGTGAACATGCCAATGTACTTTAGCCAGTATGGCATGACCGCAGAGGATATTGAGGCGAGCGTTCCGCGTATTCTCTCATTGGAAAATGATGGCGATTTTCAATACATCGACCCTGAACGGCTCGTGATTGCGGCCTCATGGTCACCGGATGGCTCGATGATTGCCTACCTTGCGCATGACGTAGAAACCAATCGCATACAGCTTTATGTCACCGATGAAGTCAGTTCGCCGGGACGTGTGATTTTAGAAGGGGACTTCATCACAACATCCCTCGCGTCGTATGGCATGCCCTTAGTGTGGGCAGAGAATAACGTCATCGCGCTGACTGCTAGACAAGGAGATTTTTCACTCATTCTCATTCAGCTAGGCAGTGACGCATCCTAAAAAAAGATGGGCAGTTCACTAGGACGAAGATTTTCTCCGTCCTACTTTTTTTGTTGAATAGGTAACTTCATAGCATCCCTTTCCCTTTTTCATTCAAACAATAAAAAAGCTGTAAAAAATTTGGACAGTTTTCCTTAGATGTATCTATGGTTGTTATTTTGTTTGTAATTTTTGTCAGCAAAAAAATGAATTTTCATCTATATATAAAAAAATACGCTTAACCCAGAGGAACAAAATGAAAAAACATCCACAACATCTCTTTCTCAGTCTCGTGGTTGGGGGCTTGTTGACCGTTTACAGCGTTTCGGCACAAGAAGCGCCATTTACCCTTGCTAACGAAGTTACGGTTGAAATTGAACTATCAAGCTCAGCGCCGGCCATGCTTTCGCCAGATGGCACGCAGTTTGCCGTGTTTGGTTTTAGTGAAATTTGTCTCTACGCGGTGAGTTTTAGCGAGATGCTTGAACCTGCTTTTTGCGCATCACTTCCAGAATCGAGACGGTTCGCGCCAGAATCCATTCGTTGGGCGCCCGATAGCAGTGCGCTTGTTTTTACCGAATCTTCTTTAAGATTCGCCATCGACGGGGATATTTGGCTGCTGGATGTGACCACGCAACAAATCCACAACTTGACTGAGGATGAGGATGAGAATAGGGAACAGACTTCGGGGTTTAATTTCAACTTTAGCGAGACATATCCTTTAGATATTGCCCCCAGTTGGTCGGCAGATAGTCAGTCTGTGCTGTTTGTGCGTTACACAGGCGGTACAGAGATGATCACCGCTGACTTGATGAGCATTGATCGAACGGGTGAGAACCTGCAAGTTTTGCAAGAGCTGTCTGTTTTGCAAGGCTTCCGCACCCATCTCATAGCCGCTTCAACCGACGGCATCCACGTGGCTTACAACACATGGTTTGAAGAAGACTACGGATTGTATGTTTCAGAACTGGATGGCAGTGATATCACCGCGCTGTTTGATGAAGCAGATCGTAATTTCAGCGTGAATTTCTTTGACTTTTCGCCTACAGGGGATCAACTGCGCGTGTCGTTCAGTAACGCGCTGATGTCCAGAGGCTTCCGAACAAACGATATGTCCGAACAAAGCCCTGTGCAAGTTATTTCATTGGGCACCGGAGAACGTGCCTTGATCGATCCTGAGAAGGTCGTCTGGAATTTTGCTTGGTCGCCCGATGGCTCATCTTTGGCCTACCTTGCGACCGATAGTGAAAACAACACAGGGGTTTATATCACCGATGCCGTTGGAACCCCTGGGCAATTGGTCTGGCAAGGGGATGTCAGCCGTATTTATACAGCGCTCTACCCATTGACATGGGGCGAGAATCATACGTTGATGTTCTCTAGAATCGAATCTGGAGATGGTTACACAGATTTAACCGTGACGATTTTAGAGTTAGCGCCCACGAACTAAGATTTACGGTCGCGTAAAATCTCCAGTAAGATCGGCGCATTCTCTAGTTCAGAAAGAGGGAACGAAAACCAGACCGTTCCCTCTTTTCCTTGAATGTGCAGTTGACGGTCTGCGATCTTCACGCCTGTGTAGTCGTCCCAAAGAAGATGTTTTCCCTGCGCCATCATGCCAGTTTTGCCCAACCGTAACAACGCCCCAAACTCTACTGTGTCCCCATTGGCTAACTGCCTTTGAATACGCGGTTGTAAAACGGCAAAGATGCGCGTGCTCAACTGGTCGCCGAGGGTCGCTACATGACGATAGATATTGTTGATCGTGATGACTTCATCGCGGATGGTTCTTAAGGTGAAGCGATAGAACGTACTGCGAAAAAGCCCGCCAAAAAAGGTTTTACGCTCGGCTTTCATCTGTAAAGAACGGATTTCATCATATTTAAAATGGGCGGTGTTTGATCCCTCGCGGTAGCTGAACCCCTGCTCATATAAAATGACTTCGCGGTTCCATAAGTGGAGGATATACCAACCGATGGCGAGTGCTACGCCCGCCATCAAAATGACCGTGATCGCTGGCCCCCACCATGACGGTAGGGTGGCGGTGGTGAAATTCAATATCACGGAGACGACGCCGACAATGCCCCCGCCGACGATTAAAAACTTGCCACGATTGGACGGGTAACTGGCAAGCGGTTCGCCTAAGATGGGATCGGCCTCAATGCCGATGTCAGGGGGGATAGGCTGCGTCATGAGCACTCAATTATCCCGTGTGACTTCAGAGATTTGTAAATTATCAAACTCGACGCGCACGCCTAGACGACTGGCTGAACTCGCCACTAAGCCAACTTGCCCACGATCATACAAATCATCTTCGACTTCGGCTAACAAGCGGTCATTCACGTAAAAAGCGAGATAATGATCCGCGCAGATCACACGTAGATGATTTTGACTTGGCCCCACAACAATCGCGTCTGAAGTGCGCCAATCGACGAGCGCAGTCACCGCACGCCCGCGTGACCGCTGTATCGAAAATGTGCCTGTACCTTGGATCAGGAATAAGTAACCGTCGCCTTGGCTGATGTTCTCGCCATCATCGCCTGTCGCTTCAAGGGTGATTTCGGGCGCGGGTGTCGCCTCATCGGTGACTTGTAGAGTTGATTCTGCCGTCATTTCGGCGGTGACTTCAAGCGTAGAGACGATCTCAGGGGTGCTTTCAACAGTCGCTTCAGCAGTGACTTGCGCTATAATCACCGCGAGTTCGGGGTCAATCGGCTGGGTTTGACCGACAGCACCACGCGCGCGACACATCACCCCATAGGCGTTTTGATTGACATCGGTCACCTGTGAAACATCCACATCAATGACGATATCTTCGTAGGTGTCCCCCCACTGTCCCCACCATAAGGTATTAGTGCCGTCGGCAATTTGGATGCGGTAGACGCCTTCATCCACCCGTAAGCTGGCCGTTTGATAATAACCTTCTTCCCAACTTCCCCCCGTATTAAAATCATAGAAGGTGATTTCGTCGCCTTTGCCATAACTGCTCGCCGTTGTTTCAGTATCACAACCCGCGAGAAGTAACGCGCTCGTTAAACTCAACAGAATCCACCACTGGTTTTTACGCATATTTCATCCTTAACGGGCGCTTGATGGGCATAGATCATCTTTTGAGATGCTGTAAACTTCCCAAATTTTACAAACTTGTAACCACTTGCCAACACAGAAATGACTGAAACATCATACAATGGAAATGAATTTGGTTAAAAATAGATCAGAGATGAGTTCACCACCTGTAAAATAGTGTAAGGTGATGATGACCATGAGGCCTATCTACTGTAACACCCTGAATTTAGAGTAGAGGGCTGAATGTTTTGTAATGATGTACTAAAGAGAGACACTTGATGACACAGTCACAAGCAGTAGATGCACAAACGCTCCACGAAAAACAACTTCTTGAAAAATCCAATGTCGTCGGGGTTGGGGTTGGTTATAAAGAATCCAACGGCGTTAACACGGGTGACCTTGCGGTAGTGGTATTAGTCGAAGAAAAAAAACCTTCCGTCGCATTACGTGACGAAGATAAAATCCCGCGAGAAATTGATGGGATGCGGACGGATGTCATGGAAGTAGGATACCTGCGTGCACAGCAGTCGGCGCGGGAACGCTATCGCCCGGTCATTCCCAGTGGGGTCAGCATCGGTCATTACATGGTGACTGCGGGCACACTCGGCACAATGGTCAAGGATAAACTCACAGGCGAACTGCTGATCTTGTCGAATAACCATGTGCTCGCCAATTGTAATGACGCGCTCTTAGATGATGCCATTCTGCAACCGTCGGCGATGGACAGCGGTCAAAACCCTGCCGATTTAGTCGCACGCTTGGAACGTTACATGACGTTGGTCTATGTGGACGATAAAGTGGATTTACAACAGGTGTTGGTTGCTAAGCCAAGCGCCCCCCCGCCCGTAACGCCTTCGCCCACAGCCGAACCCACGCCAATTCCATTTCCCAACTTGCCCAACAACGGCGGTTCGGTCTCTCCTTCTAACCCTTCAAGTCCATCAACGCCTGCGCCAACACAACAACAGCCCAATGTCCCTGCAACGGGAAATTCAGGTTGTAACCTCTTAAGTACAGTGATTCGACTCATTAACGGTATTGCCTCTGCGACAGGCTCACAACAACGTGTGATCACCACCCAAGCAGCGCAATTCGTGCCTGCCGGCGCGGGTGGGTCCCCAATGGTTGTTGCGCAAGCCGTCGCTCAAAGTACGACGGCCGAAAACCGTGTAGACGCCGCCTTGGGTCGTCCCCTTGACCAAGCCATGTTCAGCGATTCGGTAAAAAATATCGGCGTGATTAACCAAACCAAAGCGCCTATGCTCGGTATGCGCGTTCGTAAGTATGGGCGCACCACCGAATATACCGAAGGCGCGATCAAATTGTTGAACGCCACCGTCAACGTGACCTACAGCACCCAACGCGGACAGCGCATCGCGCGGTTCACGGGGCAAGTCATCGCTGATGGGATGAGTCAAGGCGGGGATTCCGGTTCGCTCATTGTCGATGCTCAAGAGAACAAAGCGGTTGGCCTGCTGTTTGCGGGGTCAAACCTTGCCACGATTTTCACCCCGATCGATTTGGTCTTAGACATCATGGGTGTCACCATTTAACTTGAAAAGACGAGGTCGCCAAATGTCCGAAAATAAACCAATCACTCCAAACTCGGCAGATGATTATCAAGAACAGATGCACCACGCGCTCAATATACAACAGCGTTATGGAGAACGTCTCATGCGGTTACCGCATGTTGTCGGTGTCGCGGTGGGTTATGCAACCATCCAAGGCGAGCTGACCCAACAAATCGCGCTGATCGTGATGGTTGATGAGAAAGTATCTCCACAACGGTTACCCGCTAATCAGAGAATCCCGAATACGATTGAGGGCGTAAGAATTGATGTACAAGAGATGGGTACTTTCCTTGCAGATAGTCAATTCACAGCCAACGAACCGTTAAATTAGATATATAAAACGCCGTTTTCCTGTACATTGCTGGTGTTTAAACGCTACTACTCAGAATGTGAGTAGGGAATAATTTGGGGATTTCTATGCAGAATATCCTAAGTATTTAAGTACCACTCCTCTGGACAGTAATGCTCGAACGCCTTCTTTTTTGTAAATGAGAAAAAACACTTTATTAGGTTCCTTAAGAGACTTTTTTTCCTCGGAAATCCTCTCCATTACTCGGTTAATATTTCATTAAGTTTTGATGATAAAGTTCATCTGTATTATGGAATTGGTTATATGATAACTTTTAATGTATTGAATTTGCATTCATAATAGGCTGAAAACAATTAGCAAACTGAAGCTTTAAACTGTACAATATCTCAAAAAACGGACAAAATAATAACACTTTTGGGGGAGTGTAAAATTTCACAATTTCGGAGTGTCTGTTTTTAAAATCATGTGACTGCCCATAGAAACATAATGGTTAGTGACATGATGTATCGGAATTTAGGTTTTGGTTCTATTGTTAGCCTATCTAAGAAAGTGAACAAATAATGTCTAATTCGGTGAAATTGCAAGTTAATGTAAATAATGGTGAGTACTCTATAGAGGCACCATCGGAAGTTCTAGAAAGCGCCATCGAACAGCTTGCGAATATGATTTCACGTCTACCTGCGCAAGCAGAGCCTGTGCGCAATACAACAGAAATATTTGAACGTGCTTCATTAGAAGATGAAACTGGACAAACTGCGTTAATGCGTCCGCTTCGTAAACAACGTCGCTCTAATGTTGAAACTGTCAACGTGCGTTTAAACCCGAAACAAAGCGAGAAAATTACCGAATACTTTACGCATGTCAACCCTGCTACTCAATCAGATACTCTTTTAGTCTTGATGCGTTGGTTAAAAGAAAACGTATCACGCGGGAGTAATGTCACCCGTGCAGACCTACTCAATGCAGCGGAGATTGCAGGTGTCAATAATGTTCCTAAAGCGTTCTTCAACATTATTAACATGTTACGTAAAGATGGCTATGTAGGTGGCACACGCGGTAATTATCAAATTACAAAGAAGGGAATACAGTATGTCGATGATCTCATCAGCCAAACTGGGAACCCTACTCTGGATACTGCTGTCGCGGAAGCCTAATATAAAGAGTCATTCAATGCAGTCGTATAGGAGGATATCTAGTAGATTTTATCTTACAAATGACATCTACTAGATATGCTCTTTGACAGGAGTTTTTCTAGTTCCTCCTGTTGATAATCCCTAAGCCGAATGGGCTGTGATATACTGACAAACAAGTCGGCATGGATAGTAGTTTTAGTTGAAGGATAGAAAATGGCTGGTTTAGGCGCGCCTGAATTACTCATCATTTTAGTGATTATTCTCGTAGTTTTCGGCGTTGGGCGGGTTTCGCGCATCGGCGGTGAACTCGGAAGCGCAATTGCAAACTTCCGTCGTGGTTTACAAGACGGGAATCGTGAAAATCAGGATCAGAAAAAAGACGAGCAATAAGCCCCGTCGATCACCTCTATCGTTTGAGATAACGGTCTACTTCACACTAACTTCTTCAATTCACGTTCAAATTCAAATGTGAGTTTGGGTGTGACCCCTCGAGGTAGTTTTAGGTTGTAAGATAACAATTCACGGTTGAATTCTACTGCACGCTGTTTAAAGAGTGCTCTATTTTTTTCCCATGCTTGATCAGATGCTTGGCGGTCTAGTTCCGGAGTGCGCGAACTGATCAACTGTGCCAGCCGTTGTTGATAGTTTTTATAGGCTTGGGACATATCTTTGAGCAGTTTGCTGCGGATGGCATCTAACGCTTTGCCTTGTGCGATCCAGTCCAGCGTCATCTCTTGATCTTGAAGCATCGCGTAGGCGGTCCGCATATTTTCGGGCACGTTGGGGTCTACGCTGTAATCAAGTTTCTTCCCTTTATTCACGTGATCAAAATCGCCACGTTCCATCGCTTCCCGAATAACATCATCTAACCAAGACATGACAGGGCATCCTCAGCTTCTTTGACGGTTCTACTCATAGTATACATTTTGTTTGTGAAATTCAACACAAAGTAGTTATTGCTCCATTTTTATTGGGAATAGAAGTTACTGGAAAAAGAACTGGAGAACTATCATCAGGAGAGAGTCTCTAGCAAGATAATCAGAGACAAATCTCTGGAGATATTAGTCTATAGAACTGATCTTGGCGATAGAGTATAAGAGTTACTGAAAAAAGAGTTGGAGAACTATCATTAGGAGAGAGTCTCTAGCAAGATAATCAGAGACAAATCTCTGGAGATATTAGTCCATAGAACTGATCTTGGCGATAGAGTATAAGAGTTACTGGAAAAAGAGCTGGAGAACTATCATTAGGAGAGAGCCTCTTCACGAGATGTGAGAAGCTAATCTCCATTTGAGTGACTAGTCCATGATGACAAGTTTTGCAAATGCTGCAGATAACACTTTTAAGCCATAGTTTTCAAACCGCACTTGAACTTCTTCATCCCCAGAAACCAAACGACTGTCTACAACCACCCCTTCACCAAACTTGCTGTGAAAGACGCGCATATCCTGTTTATATTTCTTTGTGGGGCCAGCAGGTGCGCCCGTCCGTCCAAAATTGGCTGAAGGATTATATGTAGCGCGGGGTGTGGCGGGCTTGGGTTTTTCCCATGTATATGAGCCGTTGCGATCCCACGAGACAGAACGTTGATAGGCTTCGCGGTCTTGCAGTTGACGCACTTGCAACGAAACGCCTTCCATCAAATCATTTGGGATATCGGCTAAAAAGCGGGATGCCATGCTCGGCGCGCTTTCCCCGAAAATCGTACGGCGGAACGCATAGCTGAGATACAGCTCATCTTCCGCGCGGGTGATGCCCACATATAACAAACGGCGTTCTTCCGCCATCGATTCAGGAGAGTCATACGAGCGGGTATGAGGCAAGATGCCATCTTCAAGGCCGGGCAAAAATACAACGGGATACTCTAGCCCTTTTGCCGAGTGGAGCGTGAGTAACGTCACCGCGTCCGAATTACGATCTAGCGTATCGGTATCCGAAACCAACGCTAGGTCAGAGATGAAGTCGCTCAAACTCAAATCGTGATTCTCGGCCACACGTCCGCGTAGTTCGGCAATGTTCTCACGTCGCTCATTCAGCTGATCGGTGGTTTCGCTAATCTCATTTAAATAGAAAGTGTAGCTGGTTCGGGCGATGATCTCATCAAACAAATCGAGCAGGTTGCCTTGGCCTGCTATCTCGCGCAGGTCGATCATCATCCGCGCAAACTCGACAAAACTTTTCGCCGCTTTGCCTGTGATCGGTACCACTTCGCCTTCAGCCAGCGCTTCTAAACCTTCTTCGACGGACTGGTTACGTTGATACAGCCAATTGCGGAATGTCTGTAACGATTTATCTCCAATGCCACGGCCGGGCACATTCACAATGCGCGTGAACGCAGTGTCATCATTGAAGTTGTTGACTAAGCGTAGATACGCCAGCAAATCACGAATTTCACGCCGTTTATAAAAGCCCACCCCGCCGATCAGTTTATAGGGGATGCCTTCTTTCACAAACGCATCCTCTAATACGCGGGATTGCGCATTGGTGCGGTACATCACCGCAAAGTCGCTGAAGTGATACTGCTCTTTTTTCATGCGCTTGCGAATCATCTCAACGATGAAATCACCTTCTTCGCGTTCGCTGTAGGCTTCATGCAGGGTGAGTTTGACCCCGCCGGAACGTTCGGTGAATAATGCTTTTGGCGTGCGATGCTGGTTTTTGTCGATCACCGCGCGAGCGGCATCTAAGACCATCTGCGTACTGCGGTAATTTTGCTCTAATAAGATCACTTTTGCTTCGGGATAATCGCGACGGAACTGCATGACATTGCGATAATCTGCCCCGCGAAAGGCATAAATCCCCTGATCTTCGTCGCCTACCACAAAGACATTACGCTGAGGTTCGCCTAACATCTGCACCAATTGATATTGGGCTTGGTTCGTGTCTTGGAATTCATCGACCAAGATATGACGGAAGCGTTCTTGGTATTGTTGACGGACGTTCTCGTTATTTTTGAGTAACAGCGCTGTTTGCATCAACAGGTCGTCAAAATCCATCGCGTTGCTTTCGACCAAGCGCTTTTGATACACCCCATAGGCACGGCGGGCAATCTCGCCAAAATAATCATTGGCGACCAGCGTGCCGGGTTCGATCAACTCATTTTTTGCGGCGGAAATCGCGTTTAAGACACGTCCCGGGTTGAATTTTTTGACATCGATATTTAAGTCCACTAAGACGGCTTTCATCACCGAAAGCTGATCTTCCGTATCGTAGATGACAAAATCACGCGAATAGGGCAGCACGCCTAATCCTGCTTCGATGCGCAGAAGGCGCGCGCAAACCGAGTGAAACGTGCCGATCTGGAAACCATCCAAGCGACCGCCCAGAATCTTTTCAATGCGTGCGCGCATTTCGCCTGCGGCTTTGTTGGTGAAGGTCACGCTTAAAATATGATTCGCGTAAACATTCATTTCGCTAATCAAGTAGGCAACCCGATGGGTTAAGACGCGGGTTTTACCACTGCCCGGCCCCGCTAAAACCAAGACAGGGCCACTGCCCACCGTCACTGCTTCGCGTTGCTGCGGGTTTAACCCCTCTAATAAGTCCGCAGGCATAAAAAACTCCATTTGCTGTGTTCTGTGTGTGCTGAATCATCGTATTCTAACACAGCGGGAGATCGAACTGGACAATTGTTCAAAAAGCACCTCACCTGCTTCGCTGACACTCAGCTGTCCTCTCCGTGGGGAGAGGACAAAGGACAAAATAAGACAAACCTGTAGGGGCAAGGCAATGCCTTGCTCACCCCATTTCTGAATCTGATACATTCGTTGATAACCAGAAACAAAATGGACAGGGCATGCCCTATCCCTACAAAATCCCTGATTTCTAACGTGATTCTTCCCGCCCTCTCCCCACGGAGAGGGCACGACCCCGTCGGGGTGAGGTGCCTTACCCGTTTTAAATACACCTCACCTGCTTCGCTATGCTCAGCCGTCCTCTCCGTAGGGAGAGGACAAATACACGACCTAACTCAAGATAGGTTATATGTTGTGGGCAAGTCATCGACTTGCCCCTACAAAATCCTGATTTCTAACGTGATTCTTCCCGCCCTCTCCCCATGGAGAGGGCACGATAGCGCAGCTGTCGGGGTGAGGTGCACTTCAAAAATCACAACCGCCGTAGGGACTCTCGAGGTCATTCCGTCCCAGAGTTGTGTCTAAAGGCGAAAAAGCGCATAATCAACACATTCAATGCAGGTGACTTGTTGAAGAATGGGCGCTGAAGAACAGAGAAATCAGTATGAATCGGTTCGTTCAGGGCGTATATTGCAAAGTGATGTTGGTATGTCTGAAGATTTAAGACCCTCTCCCAAATACAAACCCGTGTCGCTGTTTGTGACGTGCATCGTAGATATGATGTTTCCTCAAACGGGGATTTCTGTCGTCGAGATTCTTGATCATTTGGGGATTGAGGTACGCTTTCCCCTCAACCAAACCTGCTGTGGGCAGATGGCCTTTAATTCCGGCTTTCAGGCGGACGCGCGCACCGTTGCCAAGCAATTCCTGACCGCATTTGCGGATGCCGAAGTGATCGTTTCGCCTTCCGGTAGCTGTACATCGATGATTCGCGAGTTCTATGTAGAGCTTTTTAAAGACGACCCCGAATGGTACGAAAGAGCCTTGTGGGCCGCGAACATCACATGGGAATTTACAGAATATTTGGTGGATGGGCTAGGCATCACCGATATCGGCGCGCAGGTAGAAGAAACCAAAGTCGCGCTGCATCATGCCTGTCACGGATACCGCATGTTGAATTTGACTCATCAAGCCAGTGATTTACTGGAGGGAATTGAAGGCATCACCTTGACCGCGCTCAACGGCGCCGATCAATGCTGTGGATTTGGCGGTCTTTTCTCGGTCAAGATGCCAGAGATCAGCGGGGCGATGTTGCGCGATAAAGTCACCAACATCAACCAAGCGGACGCGGATGTGATTTGCACAGGCGACTGCTCTTGTATGATGCAGATGAATGGCGGGTTGACGCGTAGCGAAAGCACCAAGCGGGTGATGCACGTGGCAGATTTACTCGCAAAGGGTTTGAAAAAGCAGGATGAATAATGCCGTTTTACAAACCGTGAACGCGCACGTTTTCACGGATGCGGGTCATCATCAGCCATAGGTGTGATAGGGATTGGGTTCTATGCAGTTTCGCTATCTTCTCATGATCGGTCTGTTGTTCGGGTTGACCACATCGGGCATTTCTGCACAGGTTCCCCCTCCAACCGAACCTTTCCCTACATTTGAGCTGGTGCCTTTAGTGCCTGCGACGGCCACCGCCCCGCCTACCGACGAAAGTAGTGATACAACAGAAGTTGAGCCATCACCCACTTTTTCTCTGCCGTTCACCTTAGAACCACTTCTGCCGAATTTAACCCCATCCCCAACACAACAATCTGTGTTTCCCATCCAACCCGGCACAATCGAAGGCATCATCAACGAGAATGTTTTAAGCGCTCGTTACAGTTTCGAAGCGCCATCAGGGGCGAGTGTGACGATTCGCATGGAAACCACGAGTGGCAACCTTGACCCTGTGCTGACGTTGTTTGGGCCGGATGAAACGATGGTCGGGCGCAACGATGACCTTGAGCCGGGGAATCGTAATTCCCAAATTGCGCTGACGTTATCCCAAAGTGGGACGTATATCATCGAAGCGTCGCGCTTTGCGCAGGGGACAACTGCCGCTATCGGCACGTTCCGTTTATCCCTTCAAATCAGCGGGGTGCAAATTACGCCTACGGCGGATGACCCGCTGAGCCAGCCCCCGTTTGCGGTGAATTATCAGATCATCGATTATCAATCGGTGATCGCGAATCGTTTAGACATCAATCAGAACGACCAAACCACGCGCTATTATGCGATTCGGGGCACACAAGGCGATTTGATTCGCGCCACATGGACGCGCACTTCCAACAATGTTGAAGGCAACCTGCGCATTTTTAACGCGGCATTGGTCGAGATTAGTCGGCAAACACAAACGCGCACCGGCGAAGCCATTGTCTATACCACAGCGCCGACCAACGGCTGGTATTTGATCGAAGTGAGCGCGTTAAGCGGGTCGGGCAATTTTGATTTATACGTGAGTCGTCTGGCCGCCGTCAATATGCCGATTGGGGCGAACCTCAATGGGTTATTTTTGCCGGAAACGCCCACGTCTTCCTATCTCATCAACGCGCGTATTGGCGACCAAATTACCGTCACGATGTTCAGCACCGAAACCGAAAGTGGCGTTCAGCCAGAGTTGGTCTTGCTCGACTTGAGCCTGCGCGAAATTATGCGCGCCAACGGTGAACGTTTCGCCACATTACGCACCACCATCCCCCGCAGTGGGCCGTATATTCTTCAAGCCAATAACCGCGTGGCGGGAACGGGCGGGGGATATAACATCCGCTTGAACAGCGTCCCTGTTGAAGTGGAACAGCTCAACACGCGCGACGTGACCTATAACAATGAATACACGGGGACGTTGACCGAGAACACATCTGGCGTATATTATCGTTTTTCGGGCAAAGTGAATGAGCTGGTCACGCTCCAGTTAAACGCGCTGGCGGACGACCTCAACCCGTATCTGATCTTGATGGACAGCGACTTGAACGAGCTTGCCAGCAACGATGATGTGGGCATGAGCCTCAATTCGCGCATCAGTCAATTTCGCCTGCCGAAAGATGGGGATTATTATGTGCTGGTCACGCGCTCAGGGTTGACCAATGGCACCACCACAGGGGATTATTTGCTGGCGGTCACGGCGGGTGAAATTGTCTTGACCGATGGCGTGCTGACGGTGACGCTCAGTTGGTTGAGCAGTGCCGACCTCAATTTGTTCGTGCGTGACCCTGCGGGACAAATCCTCTCTTGGAGCAACCCTCAGCTTCCCGACACGGGCACCTTGCAAATTGACAGTAACACCCGCTGTCAAACCCCCAGCACACAGCCTTTGGAACACGCATTTTGGACGGATGCCAGCGCGTTAAGCGGGGACTATCAAATTTGGGTGTGGTATCAGCAGGTTTGTGATACGCCTGCGCCCGTTGATTTTGCCCTGCGTGCCATTCTCGACGGGCAGACGTTGATCAACACAACCGCACAACTTTTACCGAATCAACGTTACGAATCCAGCGTGCGCATTGGAATTGAAGATGCGCGTCCGGTGGGGGTGATTTTAGAGTCGGGGATGATTCATGAGCCGAGCGAACAACAGCAAGCCAGCGAAGGCGGGGATATCCTCATCCGTTATGGCGAAACCCTCTATGGCGAAATTACACCTCAACGCTACGCCCAGTTTTATCAGTTTCAGGGGGTAGAAGGCGAGATGGTCACGCTCACGGTAGAGACGATCAGCGGGGACTTAGACCCCATCCTGATTTTGCGTGACGCCCAAGATAACAATTTGCCGAATGCGATCAACGACGATATCTCACCGGAAAACAGCGATTCACAATTGGAATATGTCTTGCCCTATACAGGACGATACATCATTGCGGTGACGCGCTACGGTGTGCGCGATGGCATCACGATAGGCGCGTATGAACTGCGCGTGACCCGCACCGCGTATTGAAAAGATGATCAGATTCTCCTCACTCAGCGCTGAGTGAGGGGGATAACTCTATTCTTAAATTACGATACGAACCCCCTACAAAATAATTTCGTTTATCCATTGACACCAACCCTGTGACAGAGAATGCAAATTCTTTGGCAGTCTTAAACAATGTGTTGCTGTTTAATGAATTTTAACCGCCAGTTAAGGTTCAAAAATTATCATATATGCACATATAAAACTTTGCTTTTTAGCTTATACTGTTTAATAAGCGGGTTTTAAAATTTATTGAACGTTTTTTTGAAAAAAAATATTGGTGATTTTTTATAAGAAACGCAAATTTAGACTTCTTAACCCCTACTAATTCTTTTAGTTTGGAGCATGCACGAATGTTAATCAAAAGTTCTAATTTACATGTAGATTATCCCGACCTTCACCGACACTGGTGCTCATTTTCAGAAGATTTTGCGGGTGGCGACGCGCTCTTAAGTGCGATGCGCGCAAACTGGATGGTGGTTGGTGATGTTTTTGAGGAAGATTTTTGGCACGCAGGCACACGGCTTGTGGTGGTGTTTCATTTCACCCTCGAGCGCGACCAAGACAAAATGGTCATGCCGGTGATGAGCAACCCTTATGTTCGTCGCCTCATCCGCGATCTGAACATCAAGCCCCAACGCTACCAACCTGTAAAACCCGTCGAGGTACAGGCCGAAGCAGAGGCATAAATTGGATGCAAAAAATCAGGGATGTGTAGTCACATCCCTGATTTTATACAGTGACGGTTACTCTCTGACAGAGTTTAAAATCTGGAGGGTCGCTTTGTGGAGAAGCCCGTTGGTCGCCACGACTTCATTTCCTGTGTACAGTTTTTCTGTACTTCCTGAATAATCACTGGCAGTGCCCCCTGCTTCATACAGGATCGCTAAACCCGCACTGACATCCCACGAATTAATATAACGTTCCCAGTAGCCATCAAAGCGCCCTGCGGCGACATAACATAAATCAAGAGCGGCAGACCCCATACGTCGTAGGTCACGCACGTGCATGAGCATCGCTTCCCATGCGCGCAGGTTATTATCTTCTGCGGTTTGACGTGCGTAAGCAAACCCGCTGGCAAAGACGGTACGGTTGAGGTTATCCGCTTTAGAAACCTGAATCGGTTGGCCGTTGAGGGTGGCCCCATGCCCTTTGGCAGCGCTGAATAGTTCACCTGTGATGGGGTTTAATACCGCCCCGACAACCGGAAGGCGCGTCGCTGTTTCTGCCAGCCCAATGCTGACCGAGAAAAAGGGGATGTTGTTGGCAAAGTTGGTCGTTCCGTCAATCGGGTCGATGAACCAGCAGTATTCAGAATTGGTGAGTTCACCGCCCCCTTCTTCACTCACAATCGCCACGGTCGGATATAAGCGATGGAGTTCGGCTAAAATGACCGCTTCGCTGGCTTTATCGCCTTCGGTAACCACATCAAAAATATTGGATTTGATCGTTTCTTCGTGCGGTTGATTAAAATGCTGACGAATCACCGCGCCGGCGGCTTGCGCAATATGTTCGGCATCTAGACGCATCGCTTGTAAATCATAAATCACGATTGGTTATACTCCCTAAAGATGCAATAAAAATTTGAAACTGATAGTATATCTCTAATATAGCGAATCCATTCCAGTGAATAGGTTCTATACAGTCCCTCGTGTGCGATGACCCTGTTTGATGCTCCCGTAACACCCTGAAAACAAACCACCATGGGCATCTTAAAGGCTCATACTCACCATATTCGCAGAGATAAAATTCGTTCTATACTTAAAATATTATTCGTCAATATTACAGGTGCTTACCGACATTATGCGCAACTACATTTCCAAAAGTGTTCAGAACATGCGTCCTTCCGGTATCCGAAAATATTTCGATATCGCCGCTACGATGACCGATGTCATCACGCTGGGGATTGGGGAACCCAACTTCACCACGCCTGACCGCATTTTGCAAAAAGGGATCGAGTCGCTGGTTCGTGGCGAAACCGCTTATACCTCTAATTCAGGGCTGATCGAACTTCGAAATGCAGTCAGTGAATACATCGAACGTCTCTATGGCGTACAGTACGACCCTCAAAAAGAGGTGCTCGTCACAGTGGGTGTGAGCGAAGGGTTATGGCTGGCGTTACGCGCCATCCTCGACCTTGGCGATGAAGTGTTGGTTGTCCAGCCCTGTTTTGTCGCCAATGCCGCCGCCGTCGAAATGGCGGGCGGTGTCCCCGTTCTGGTTGATGCTTGGGTTGAAAATGAATTCCAAGTGACTGGGGCGGCGCTTGAAGAAAAGATCACCCCACGCACCAAAGCGCTCTTGATCAACTATCCGAATAACCCAACGGGCGCGGTGTTAACCCGTCAGCACATGGAAGAAATCGCCCAAGTGGCGTTGAAACATGATTTGATCGTCCTCTCTGACGAAATCTATGAACGGCTGGTGTATGACGTGGAGCATACCTGTTTTGCCTCGCTGCCCGGCATGTTTGAACGCACCATCTTATTCAGTGGGATGAGTAAATCGTTTGCGATGACCGGCTGGCGCATTGGCTATGTCACCGCGCCCGCCCACTTCATGGAAGCCATGCGCAAACTGCATCAGTATTTGATTATGTCTGCGCCGACAACCGGGCAAGTCGCGGCGATTGAAGCGCTTCGTCATGGGGATGATGATGTGGAATTCATGCGTCAGGACTATGACAGCCGACGGAAGTTGATCGTCAGCGGGTTCAACAGCTTGGGGTTAGATTGTTTTGAACCGCGTGGCGCATTTTACGCCTTTCCCAGCATCGCCAAAACAGGCATGAACGATGAACAGTTCTGCGATCAGCTTTTGGCTGAAGAACGGGTAGCCATGGTTCCGGGCAGTGCGTTTGGCGCGAGTGGCGCGGGGTTTGTCCGCGCCAGTTATACCGCCAGCACTCAGAACATTGAGAACGCGCTTGAACGCATCCAGCGGTTTATGAAAAATCACGGGTAGGACGAGTCCTCGTCATACATTGACTTGACGCCGATTCGATTTGTGTGGCAAACTGATGTTTATGATTCACTTTACGCAGTTCACCCTTCTTTCACGAGCCATGATGGCATCCACTTTGGATGATCCTAGGGATAACTGCGCCTTGTGACCGGTGGATCATTCACAGTAATTTTGTAATGGATAACGGCTCTGAGCGCATGGTTCAGAGTCGTTTTTATTCTCTCATCTCCCTCATCCCTCTGTGCCATGCTCCCAGCGCTTTATACGAAGAAATGGAGCAATCATGCATTTGATTCAGTTACACCAAATTGCGGTAAATCATGCGGGCAAAACGATCTTTCGCGATCTTTCATGGGCGATTGGCGACCGTGACCGCGTGGGGTTGGTTGGGCCAAATGGCGCGGGCAAGTCCAGTTTGATGAACGCCATCGCGGGCATTCTGGAGCTAGAAAAAGGGCACATCAGCCGAATGAGTGGTATCAGTGTCGGCTATCTGCCTCAAAATATCGACCTGCCCGAAGGTACATTATGGGATGCAGTCGCGATGCCTTCGCCCAACTTACAGGCGGCCTTAGAAGCGGTAGAGGCGACAGAAGCGCACTTGAGCGACCCTGAAGTCTACAACGACGCGGATGCTTTAGAAGCCGCGTTGGATGCCCAGCAAGCCGCGCTGATGATTTATGAAAAGTTGGAGCCGGAACGTCAGCGCAGTTTACTGCGTGAAATTTTAACGCGCTTGGGGTTCACCCCCGAAGATGACACGTTATCAACCGCCTCGTTAAGTGGGGGCGAAAAGAAGTTGGCCTATTTAGCTCGTTTGGCCGCGTGGTCGCCGGATATTCTTCTGCTGGATGAGCCGGATAATCATCTTGATTTAGCTTCCAAACGCTTTCTGAGCAAATTCATCAACGCCTATCGTGGCGCGGTGGTGATGATCTCGCATGACCGCTATCTGCTCGATGAAGTGGTGACCCAAATTGCCGAATTGGATGAGGGGCGTTTGAACGTCTATCAAGGCACGTATTCATCCTATGCGCTGGAACGTGAAGCGCGTCGTCTGCGTCAACAACAGGCCTATGCTGTACAACAGCGAGAGATTGCGCGGGTTGAGGCGATGATCCATGAGTTTCAACTCAAAGCGCGGGCGGACTTGAACGAACGGTTTGCGCGACAAGCCGCCAGTCGTCGCAAAATGCTGGCGCGGATGGTGACCGATGGTGAGATGGTCGAACGGGTGAATGACCGTAAATATATGGAGATGCAGCTTTCGGCGGAACGGGGCAGTACTAAAGCGATTGAACTGAAACAGGTGAGCCTTCAATTTGGCGATGTCACGCTCTTTCATGAGATCAATTTGCTGATCCAGTTTGGCGAACGGGTGGGCTTGATCGGCGCGAACGGCGTAGGCAAGTCGGTGATCTTCCGCTTGATCCAATCCGAATTAGAGCCGACGAGCGGAATGGTCAAAGTCGGGCCGAGTATTCGCATTGGTTATTACGCGCAAGAACATGAGACCTTGAACGCCTTCGCCAACCGCACGCCGATTGATCTGGTTCGCGATGTCCAGCCGATGCCCGAAGCGACCGCCGTGAATAAACTGCTCAAGTTTGCCTTCACCTATGAGCAAACCCGCCAGCCGATCAAGACTTTCAGCGGTGGCGAACGAAGCCGTTTGCAACTGCTGGCATTGATGCTTCAACAACCCAACCTTTTATTGCTGGATGAGCCGACAAATAATCTTGATATTGGTTCGGCTGAAGTTTTAGAAAACGCCTTAGACGAATTTAACGGCGCGATTCTGACGATTTCCCATGACCGTTATTTTCTGGATCGGGTAGTAGACCGTATTGTAGAACTGGAAAACAAGATGCTCACCGAATATGTCGGGAATTATGCGGACTATGAGGAACAGAAACAGCGGTTGAAAGAAGCGGCTTTGAGAAAAGCCGAAGAAGATGCCCGCCGAAAAGTGAAAACTCACCCTAAAAAACGCGCCTAATGCGCTTCATAGAATGTTGTGCGGTGATAAACTTCTACCGCACAACGTTTGTCGCCGTCATGAAAAGAAAAATCTTAACTTGTAGAAACATTGATTAAGTCTAAACTTATACTATAACTTAGTTGATTCTGTATCCTAAACATCCATTGATTGGTTTTACATAAAGCCTACAAATTATTCTAAGAATTCGAGATTTTAGCTTTGACGACAACCATGAGCGCACCTTACTCTGTATTTATTCTCACACCACAAGATAGTCTTGCCACTCTTGTGCGCTCTGGACTTACGGATTCTGTCTCGATTCATCAAACCACCTTACAGACGATTTTTAACGACCTCAACACGCTACCGCTCCCTGACGTCATCTTAATAGACACCACGCAGTACGACGTTGAGGAATTAACCGCGCTGTGTAAACAGTTACAATCAATCGACGCCCCGCCCTTGTTCGCCTTGACCGATGCCTCAACAGATTTTCCAGAAGATTTCTTGAACGTGGGCATCTACGATTATTTATCGATGCCGTTTAACTCGAAAGTTTTACAGCATCGCTTAAACTTGATTTTGAAAACCAAGCGAGATAAAGAACAAATCCTCAGCCAGTGGGTGCAGATTTTTGAGAAAAACCAAGCGATCAAACTCATCATTCGTGTGCGCGACGCGGTCATTGTCGATGCGAATACGTCGGCGAGTCGGTTTTACGGGTATCTGCCTTCACAACTGATCGGCATGAAAATTAGCGAACTCGAAACGCGCAACTCTGAACAGCGGTTGACGTCGAGTGATATCCCGTCCTCGTTGATGATCTTTAAACACCGTACCGCGTCTGGCGACGAGCGGGATGTCAAAATTTTCTCGAGCAGTCTCTTATATGGTAACGAAAAGTGCTTACTGCTCATCGTGTTCGATCTGACCCGTCAGCGGGTGGCGGAAGCGGGTGAGTATCATCAACGCGCCATCGTCACCGGTTTGCGCCAAGCCAGTAACGCCATCTTAAGCACCTTTGACTTACAGCGGATTCTCAAAATTATTTTGAATTATGCGCGTGAAGTGGTGAGTTCTGAAGAAGCGATGATCTTATTTCTACAGAACGATCAGGTCACGTTGGCGAGTAGTATTCACAGCGCGAACCTCAAAGATCATGTTCCGCCTTTTAAGAATACGTTTCCGCTGAATAAGCTCAAGCATCTTCAGCATGTATCGCAAACAGGCCTGCCTGAACTCATCGCCAACACCTATGAAAACCCTGATTGGTTACACATCAAAGGGCGTGAATGGGTTCGTTCGTCGGCGATTGTGCCGATTCATGTTGAACAACATATCATCGGCTTTCTGACCATCGACAGCAGTCATACCAACCACTTTCAAGCGATTGACCTTGACCGCTTGATGGCCTTCGCTGAACAGGCGGGGATCGCCATCCGCAATGCGCAGTTATACGAACGGATTCAAAAACACTCGGTAGAATTAGAACGCCGTGTCGCCGAACGTACCGCGCAGTTCACGCATGAACACGAACAATTACGCGCCACCCTCAACGCCATGACGGAAGGGGTCGCCTACCTTGAATTAGATTCGGTCAAGCTACCGCGCGCGTTATACATCAACCCTGCCTTACAAGCCTTGACGGGTTACACCCCACTCGAATGGCTGGAAGGGGAAGTTCAACTGCTACGGGCGAATAACACCACGTTTGAAGAATACCGAGGCATCGTTGAACACGCGATCCAATCGCTGAGGACGTACAGCTACTGGCAAATGGAAGTGCGCATCATGCGCAAAGACGGGTCTACGTTCGACTCGATCATCACAATGACGCCCGTTCATACGTTCCTTGGTGAAATGTCCGGCGCGGTGATGGTCATGCGCGACGTCAGCCAAGAGAAGGCGTTACAGGTACAGAAATCGCAGTTTGTCGCCAACGCATCCCATGAATTACGCACCCCCATCGCCAACTTAAAAACGCGCTTGTATCTGCTTCGTAAACAACCCCAACAAGCCGACGTTCACCTTGCCATTATCAATGAAGTGGTTGAGCGTTTGCAGAAGTTGGTAGAAGACTTGTTGGATTCTTCGCGCTTTGAGCGCGGGACGATCCAAGTTTCACCGGAACGCTTGATCTTACAGGATGTCGTTCAGCGTACGGTGCTCATTCAACAACCAGAAGCGGAAGCGAAGAACATCCAGCTTTTGATGGCCCTAGATGATGAACCTATCCCGATTTATGCCGACCCTGAACGCTTGATTCAGGTCATCACCAATCTTGTGATCAATGCCATCAATTACACGCCTGAACATGGGCAGGTGACGGTGCGCGCGTTCAGTACCGATGATCTTGAAACAGGTTTCCAAAATGCGAAAGTAGAGATAGAAGATACAGGCATGGGGATTTCCCCAGAACAATTGCAATATGTGTTTCAACCCTTCTACCGAGCCGCGAGTCACATCAAAGGTACAGGCTTGGGGTTGAGCATTGCGCGTGAAATCGTTGAGTTACACGGCGGGGGAATTGAAGCGACCAGTATCAAAGGTCAAGGCAGTCGCTTTAGTTTCTGGTTGCCCTTAGTTCGTGAAATAAGCCCACTCGCGGGAGCGAATAATTGAATCTTTTGATGCTAGAAAAAATTCAACAGTTGTTGCAGTTTGGTGAAGTTGAACAATCTTTAAAATGGCTTGAAGTCGCCCTCAAAGAAGACCCGAATGATTCTGAGGCGCTGTATCTACGCTGGTCGATCCAACTCCGTATTCTGCCGAGTACAGAGGAAAATGCCACATTATTAGAAGCGTCATTATCGCAGATCAAACAAGCTGCGCCCCAAGATTATTTGATCTTAGCGCGTCGCTTTCCGCGCTTAGCGTCCACCGCGTTGGCGTATGCAACATCCATTGCCCCACATGACCCAGACGTGATCCAGCAAATGGTGCAACAAGCGTTGGCGATGAAACAGTTTGACCAAGCGCGCTTAGCCTTGGAACACTTCCCATCTTCTTTAGAATACTGGGAAATTCGCCTGCAAGTTGCCCTTGCCCAAAACGACCCGCAAGAAATTATCGAATGTGCGACCAACGCCTTGTTATGGTTGGATGGGCGTAATTACGATAAGTTTTTTGACCGCCCGGCGCGTTCCATCTTTTTATTGCAACGGTGCATGACGCGCATCGCCATCGTGGAAGATTTACACTTGGCTCTGCGCGACCTCGAAAAGGCGGACTTGTGTAACACGGGTGACCCTGTGATTCCGATGTTATTCGCGACCTTAGAACTCATCCAAGAAGATTCAGCCGACATGCGCGAAAACCTGTTGGAAACGTTCTCGACCGTTCCGCAGGCATTGGCCGATGAATGGGTTGAGTTTTTACAAGAAGTTCAGCACGATCACATTCGTGAATTTTTAAAGGCTGAAGGCGCATCGCTACTCGAGCATAAAACCTAAAAGGCGCTTTTCAGCTCAACCATATAGTCGTTGCCTTGCTCATCTTTGCGCACGTGAAATAGTTTGCTTTCGGCCGATAAACGGTCTAAAAACAGGATGCCGTTTAAGTGATCCACCTCATGGTGAACGACGGCGGCATCAATTCCTTCTACGCGCATGGTGAAGGGTTTCCACTGCTCATCGCGCGCGCGGAAAACCAACCAACTGGGGCGAAGCGCATCCCATGTGACCAGACCGGGCATACTCAAACAACCGTCAAAACTTTTGATGTCGGGGCCGACTTCCAATATTTCGGGGTTGATGAGCGTGATCGGCGGTTGTACATCCTGTTCATCTTGCCCGAAACACACCAGCGCTACCTGTTTGAACACACCGATTTGGGGCGCGGCTAAACCCGCCCCGGGTTGGGTTGCCAATGTGTCTTTCAAGTCTGTGATGAGCTGGCGTGTTTTATCATCCAAACGCTTGACGGCGCTCGACTTCTGCCGTAAACGTTCCGCTTGTGCAGGGTATTGAAGGACTTTGCGAACCGTCATGAATTAATAGGTTTCCCAAACAGGTTCTTTATTCAGAATACGGTTGAGTTGACGAGGAAAGCGGGTACGGCTGATCGGTTTCCCAATATACCCATCAAAGCCTGCTGCCTTGCATCGAGGGATTTCAAGGTCAGCATCTTGCGCGGTGACGGCAATCACCAGCGTATTTTTTAATAACTCGTCGGCACGAATTTGTTTCAGAATCGCATATCCCGTTGTTTTGGGTAAATTCAGATCCAAAAAAATAACGTCCGGTAACGGCTTCATCGAACGTGCCAGCTCGACCACGCCATCCCCTGTTGTATTGATCGAGGATTTCATGCCAAGATAACGCATGATCACCCCAATGATCGCCATGCCTCCCGCATCATCTTCTACGGCAAGAGCGCTCACTTTTGAAAAATCAAGATTACGAACCATCTGCATAGTGTTAACGACCCAAAAACCAAGAAAGTGAAATCAGACTGTCCGAAGGTAAAAAGTGGACTGTGTCTCATTTCTTTACAAATTGTGATCACATTATAAACAACGGTGTCAGGTAAAACCAATAATGGTGACACAACCCTTCATAAGACACCTACGCGCTGAGTGTGTCATAAGTGGGAAGTCCACGCGGATATGCACGTTTCCTCTATGCAAATGCTACAATGCGCTGCATACAGATTGAGGACATAGGACATAGCATGGTACAAAAACAACCTTTCACCGCGCCTTTTTCGGTGGATTTAAGCGGGCATGCGGCCATTGTCACCGGTGCGGGGACAGGTGTTGCCCGCGCAACGGCATTGGCTTTGGGGCGGGCGGGCTGTAAAGTGCAAGTCAACGATATTAACCCGCTCAATGCCGACAGTGTCGCAGAAGAAATTATCGCTGCAGGCGGGCAAGCACAGGCGTGGCAGGCGGATATCGCCAATCGTTTTCAGGTGAGCGCACTCATCGAAAGTGCGCGCGATGCGTTTGGCCGTGTGGACATTCTGGTGAACGGGGCGAGCGTGCTCAAAACCGAAACTTTCGCCAAACTGGATGAGTGGGATTGGCGACGGGTGATGGATGTCAACGTGAACGGCGCATTTTTTGCAACGCAGTTGTTCGGCCGCGTGCTGGCCGATGAAGGTGGCGGCGTGATCGTCAATATCGCGACAACCCCTTCCCCGATCAAAGATGCCGTGAGTTATGTTGCCAGTAAAGCGGCACTGGTCGGGCTGACCAAACAAAGCGCGGTTGATCTTGCGCCGTTTGGTGTTCGCGTCAATGCTGTATGCGTCGCTAACATCCCCGAAGAAAATGAGGCGGATGCGTCCGCTGTGCCCAACAACGCCTTACAACGTCATGGTACATTACAAGATGCTTCGGACGTGATTTTGTTTCTCTGTTCGG
The DNA here is from genome assembly GCA_934216615.1 of uncultured Anaerolineae bacterium. Taxonomy (GTDB): domain Bacteria; phylum Chloroflexota; class Anaerolineae; order Aggregatilineales; family Phototrophicaceae; genus Flexifilum. Next base: position 33,312 of record CAKQCB010000008.1, read on the forward strand.
ACGCGTCACGGTTCATCACCGGACAGGCCATCCATGTCGATGGGGGTGAGGCATTCGCATAAAAAAAGGCAATAAATCAAAAACACTCTATAATGCAGATGATCGTTATATCAATTGAAGGAAAGTTTGTATGCTTAAAATGCGTTTTGCGTTTGTCACATTGTTGATGTTGGTCGTTGCGCTTCCCGTAGGGGCACAACGGAACCCAACCGCAACCCCTGAACCTGTAGCCAATGCTGAGGTTGAAGTTACTCCAGAAGCAACTTCTGAAGTTGATCCCACTGTCATCACGGAAGGGTTAAGCACGCTGTTTGAAGAATATACCGATTGGAGCGCCAGCGAAATTGAAGAGCGACTTGCGTATATTCAGGCGTTGAAAGACACCCCATGGTATGTCACTGAAGATGGTTCGTACGTGCTCGGCTCTGAAGATGCACCAATCACCCTCATTGAATTTGTAGACTGGGCTTGCCCTCACTGCCAAGCGTATCAAGAAACGATTGACAGCGTGATCGAAGATTACGTATTTGAAGATATGGCCGCCTTAGAACTGCGCATTTTCCCCACTGCGGGCGGTCAAAATACGGTCTTGGCGGGCGAATTGGCCGCTTGTACGGATGAAGTAGTCCCCGGCGCGTACTGGGAAATTTATATCCTCTTCTTCGATGTCGCGGGCGCTTACAATTATTTGACCCAAAACTTCGTCTTAGATTTTGTGGATGTCTATGGCTTAGATATTGATGCCACTGAAGAATGCCTCGGCGATTATGAACGTATGGTTGCCAGCAGCGCCTTGGCAAATGAAATCGGCATTACCGGAACACCGGGCATCGCCGTCCGTTACCCGGGTGAAGACCCCGCGTTCATCAACTACAACGACCGCGTTTTTAACAGTGGTGGCCCCACGTTAGAAGTTCTGTCCGCTGTGATTGAGGCCGCGCAATAACACGGATGGTAAACATCCCGTAATTTAAAAAAGGGCTGTTCCATGTGAACAGCCCTTTTGTTTTAAAACGAGACCTTGTTCAACGAGCTTCGATATAGAGCGAGACGCGCGGCTCGTCTAGGACCGTGGGAATCACCTCCACTTGAATCGGCAACCGCGCTTCATTTTCGATGACCTCGTTATAAATCATCACACGGTAGCCGGTGACGCTACCCGATGCAGATTCCAACGTGACCACAACCCGATCTAACGTGACGGGGTTCCCCGTGTTGTTGTATAACACCGCGTCAATCACATAGCGCTGGTTATCAAAACTGCCGACGGGGTTTTCTACGGTCAGCATGCGGAATCTTTCCGAGAAATTCGGCGCTAAATCCGCACTGAGCAAGGTGGCGTTGGGAATCACATTTTCCCCTAAAGCAGAGATTTCATCTGAGGTAAAGAGGACACGGTAGGGGGCAAAACTACTCGGCGGGATGACCGCTTGCTCAATGACCGCGATATGTTCATAGACGAGCGAATCTTCTGATGAAAGCTGTACCGCGATGCTGATGCGCTCGACAGCTTGTTCTAGCGGGTTATCAACCCGTCCCATACACAGCATGGCGTTGGTCGGCAGGATGAAACAGGATGGAAGTTGCACAATCAGCGCTTGCGGAACGGGCGTTGTCCCACTGCTAGGGTCAGACTCGGTGCTGGTGACGACTTGCGGTGTCGGCTGTGGAACAATAATCTGCTGGCCGACGTGTAACAGGGAAAGATCAGCTTCGGCGTTGGCTTGACGCAACGCATCCAAGCCGACATCAAAACGAATGGCGATGTCAAGCAGTGTATCCCCCGCTTGAACAGCGTATAGAACGGGGGTTGCCAACGCGACAGGCTCCGGCGTGGGCGCCTCCGATGTTGGGGTTGATGTGGGGATGACTGCGGTTGCAGACGGGATCATGCTCACAGATGGCGGGCCTATTCGTCCAACCGTCAATGTGACACGGGGATAGGGCGTAAGTGTAGGCGTGACAGGATATTCGTTAATTAACGTACATCCCACAATCCATACAGATACGAATACCGTAATGAGTAGCGGTCGCCACCCCCAGAAGCCCATCCTTAAAATATCCCTCAATATCCCATATAAAATGTTGAATATCCCACATTATACTGTTTCTCAAGAGGATTCATACTAGTTAAATCTATGAAATTTATAATCCTGCGGTAGCATGATTGTCCTAGTGTATGTTTAATCATTGTGATATATCCCGTGGCAGAGGGTTTAAAACGGCTAAAAAGGGTTCATTGTGAGCGAAATTCAACTTGAAGTTTTGGTGGGCGAAGCGCTAAAAGAAAAAAAATGGACAGTTGCCACCGCCGAATCTTGTACTGGTGGGTTGGTGATGCACCGCTTGACCAATGTCAACGGCAGTTCTGGTTATGTACAGGGTGGGTTGGTCGCCTACTCTTATGAAGCAAAGACGACGTTGCTCAAAGTGAAGTCGGAAACCTTGCTCAATCATGGCGCTGTGAGTGAAGAAACCGCGATTGAGATGGTGCGAGGCGTGATCGATCTACTGAATGTTGATTGTGCGGTGAGCATCACAGGGATTGCAGGGCCAGGTGGGGGTACGGAAGGGAAACCTGTCGGGCTGACGTATCTAGCAGGCGCAACCCGTACAGGAGGTCTCATCAGTCGTCACTTCATATGGGGCGGGGACCGCGAAATGAACAAGGCCTATAGCGCAGAAGCCGCGCTGCAAATCCTCTTGGATTTGACGAAATTGTGAGGATGTGAAGGGCACCTCACCCCGATAGCGTTGCTATCGTGCCCTCTCCGTGGGGAGAGGGCGGCTGAGCGTAGTGCAGCAGGTGAGGTGGCCCAAACAAAAAAATAAGGGGCATGATCAATCTATCATGCCCCTGTGTATTTACTTATCAATAGCCCTCGATGCTTTATCTACACATCGCCTTCGGCGGGGGCCTCAGCATCGATGTCTTTTGCATCTGTTTTACTGACATTACTCAACTCGATCTTGCCATTCTTCGGGCTGGATTCAGAGCTAGGCTGTTCAATCCCTTTTAAAACCCCGAACAAGTGCGCGACACGCGCTAAGCTGGTTTCAAAATCTTCTCCGCTCAACGACTCGACTTTGGCGCGGAAGACTTCAGTCACTTCAGGGATATTCATGAGCAAGTCCATGAAGCTGTTGCCTGTGCCTCCAGAAGTGCCGTTGCCATTTCCCGCAAAATGAACGACGCGGACATTACCGCCTAAACCAGCCATCGCTTCGGCCATGGCTTTGACCTTGGCAACGTCGGCCTGCATGATCTGTTCGATCAAGAACTGACGTAGGTTGATTTCGTTTTCGGCGGCGCTGGCGGCGGCCAATTCACGGCGACCTTCTGCTTCGGCGAGTAATTGGGCTTTCACACCTTCCGCTTCGGCAAGTGATTTTGCTCTCACACCTTCTGCATCAGCCAGTGCCTTTGCTTGGGTACCTTCCGCTTCAGCGAGCAAGAGCGCCCGTTCAGCTTCGGCGTCAACGAGGCGTTTGGCTTTATCCCCTGCCGCTTCCGCTTCTTGCATGGCTTGATACGCTTGCGCTTGAGCGCGACCGCGTTGTTCCGTGGCTTTAGCTTCCGCTTCAGCACGCGTACGAACCGATTCCGCATCTGCTTGGGCATTGATCGTCACACGACGGCGTTCGGCTTCTGCTTGAATTTCAACCGACTGACCTTGCGCACGAGCAGGGACGAGGACTTCAGCTTCTTGTTGTTGAGCGACAGCCAGCGCACGTTTTTGCTGAACTTCTTGATCCGAAGCGGCGCGCGCCAAGCCGACCGTCTTTTCAACTTCGACTTCGCGAATTGAGAGCGCTTCCCGTTGTTGTAGAATTTGACGTTCCGCGTCCAATTCGGCTTGTTCGGCTTCCCGTTTGGCGGTAGCAGCTTTCACACGCGCTTCGCGTTCAGCTTCAGCTTCGGCGATTTGAGCATCGCGTTTGACAGCGGCAATTTGAGGGGCGGCCATCGCCACCAAGTAGCCTTGATCGTCGTTGATCTCTTCAATACCCATCGCGATGACTTGTACGCCCATCGCGGCGACATCATCCCGCGCCAAATCTTGCACTTTCTGAACGAAGGAATCACGGTCACGATGGATCGCTTCCACCGACATTTGACCGACGATAGCACGGAAGTTGGCGCTCAAGGTTTCATTGAGGATGTCGCGGACTTCTTCGCGAGATTTGTCGAGGAATGCGCGTGCCGCTGTGCGCAACGAGGCTTCATCTTGGGCAATTTGAACTTGGGCGACCCAGTCTAACCGAATGGGCACACCGCTGACTGTATATACTTCATCTTTCTCTTGTTTAATCGTCATGATGGTGATGTCAAGCTTTTTGTACGTCTCGATCACGGGCATGATGAACGCACCGCCGTTTGTGACCATGCGCGCATCACCACGACCATAAATCACCATAACTTCATTGGGGGGTACACGATGATATTGACGTGTCACCAATGTGATGAGCACCAAAATGATAATCACGACAACTGCAACAATAACGATAATACCTATTCCTCCGTCCACTCAAATCTCCTTTCATGAGTGTCATATGCTGACTGAATTGTAAGGATGAGGTTGACTTCACGTACTTTTATTCACGACGTTTCTTTTTGACTTGCAGGGTGCCGTTGTCAATGGCGATGACATCAACAATATCCCCTTGTTGTAATTCTTGATTGCCAATTTCGAGGATGCGAAATTTTTGCACATACCGATCTTCAATCATGGCTTCGCCTAATCTTCCGGCAGGGGTATGAATAGTCACGCGGGCGACACTGCCCACCAACTTATCGTTTGTGGTGACATCGGTCGATTGTTGGCGAATGACGTAACGTAACACCTTTAAAGATGCGCCACCTACGACCATCCCAAAGATCGCGGCAGCGCTGAGGGTGAGGATGAGACTCCATCCGGACAGTGTGCCGAATAAGCCCACTGCACCGAACCCCGCGAGAAAGGCGGCGAGGACGGTCAATCCAAATTCTTGCGCATCGCCAGGCAGATCAACCGCAACGTCTACATCGACATCCCCTAAAACATCACCGAAGATCAAGCTGTAAATAAAGTAGAGTACGCCTGCTAGGGTGATCGCTCCAAAAATATAAGGCGTTAAATCATTCATCTATAAATCTCTGAACGCATATTTCTTGAATAGTTTATTTATATACAAATCGTGGAAATTGCGACACCCTAATAATTAGGAAAGGCATTAAGGGTGACCTCACCCCGACAGGGTCGTGATCCTGTTCGTAGGGATGGCTGAGCATCAGCGAAGCAGGTGAGGTACATTTAAAACGGACAAGGCACCTCACCCCGATAGCTTCGCTATCGTGCCCTCTCCGTGGGGAGAGGGCGGAAAAGATCATGTTACATATGTGGTTTTTGTAGGGGCAAGTTGGTGACTTGCCCACAACATATAACCTGACTCCGTTCGCGTATCTGTCCTCTCCCCACGGAGAGGATAGCTAAGCATCAGCGAAGCACGTGAGGTTAATCATCCTTACGGTTTTGGACGGGGTGCCGTGTTGAGGACATCATCCACCTGACGACGCATTTCTTGAGTGCGACGCGGTGCATAACTACGCCGTTGTGATTCTAAACTGCGCTGTTGTTTAATCATCCCACGAGAAAGCTCGACAAACCCGCCTGCATTTTCAAGAGCATGTAGGGCGAAAGATTTGATCTTCTTAAATTTGTTTCCCGCATCACGCTGATACACCACAATTTTCGCGTTTTGTACCTGCACATTTAAATCCACCCAGTGGATTTCTTTCTTCTTCACTTCCACGCCGCCCGGATATAGCGTCAAGGATTTATGCAGTTTAATCGGCTTTTCTTCGCGTAAGGCGCGCCCCATTTGGATGCCTGTGTAATGTGATGTATATGGGCGGGCGAAGCGCATCATCCGGCGTGGGTCACCATGATGTCCCCGAAATTTAAATTCACGTCCATCCACCGTGCGGAAGCGGTGTGCGCCCCACTCAAACACGGGACGATTAAAGATATAAATGCCTCGCGCCCCTTCTTTAACCGCGGTGATTTTCGACCACTTGTAGTTATACAGGGTTTTGCCCACTTTCCAGCTTAATCCCTTGTTATAAAGGCGAATTTCTTCGGTGGGGCGGATGATGGCCATGATGAAGTTGTAGACCGAGCGAATGATGAACCATCCCGACAGGATGATGGCGACCAAATGCCCAATATCTAAAAGGATTGGCGCAATATCGAGGTTGCGCCGTTTCGCTTCACTCAGAGCAAAATACGCGCCGATGCTCGTTACGGCGGCAAGTAACGAACGCAGGAAGAAACGAATCCGCTTGGAACGTTGAACGCGGGCTGCATAGATCAAGCGTGGTCGAGACTTGCTCATAGGAGCGAACCTCCAAAGACAGTAAGCGCAGGTTATATTTTATGATTCGTCGAGAACGTTACTCACCAAAAATTGTGGGCCAACCGATGAAAACGCATTCTGGACCGCTTCTTCAGGGGTTAAAGGCGTTTCTACCACATCTTCTCGCATCACATTGCTCAAAGGTAATACTGATGCTGTAGGGGCAATCGCCGACGTATCTAATTCTTGCAGACGGCGAAAGTATTGCAAAATACTAGACAGCTGGCCGGCATACAGTTCTACTTCTTCAGGGCTAAGTTCGAGTTTTGCCAATTCTGCAATTTTGCGAACTTCATCATGTGAAAGTTCCACAAGAATTCCTTTTTATTACAAGTCTCATCATTGATACACAGATTATAACACTATATTGTAGCCTCCCTGCTACTTTTGCCCGTTGCGCTGTCAATCAACCTGTTGCGCTAGAAAATACGGTTATAGGGGCAATTACACCTCACCCCGATAGCTCCGCTATCGTGCCCTCTCCATGGGGAGAGGGCGAGGAAATGATTATGTCGCACGCGAGAATTTTGTAGGGGCAAGTCACCGACTTGCCCTGTCCGCGAAACATAACCTACCTCAAAATGAGAAACGTCCCTGTCCTCTCCCCACGGAGAGGACGGCTGAGCGTAGCGCAGCAGGTGAGGTGATTTTAAAACGGTTGTCCCTAGGGCGGTTGCGATTTTTTGAAGAATACCTCACCCCGATAGCTACGCTATCGTGCCCTCTCCGTGGGGAGAGGGCGAGAAGAATTACGTTAGAAATCAGGGATTTTGTAGGGGCAAGTCATCGACTTGCCCTGTCCGCCAAGACATAACCTATCTCAAAATAAGAAACGTCCCTTTGTCCTCTCCCCACGGAGAGGATGGCTGAGCATCAGCGCAGCAGGTGAGGTGCTCTGACCGTTACTAAGAACGACCTCACCCCGATAGCTGCGCTATCGTGCCCTCTCCCCACGGAGAGGACGGCGCAGCAGTGAGGTGACCTTCACCCCAATCTACTCGTATTTCACATCGACCATCTGACGAGTTTCGCCAGACTTGAGAATCGCGTCACAGATCACCGCGTTTTTATACCCATCCTCAAACGTCGCGCCTAACGGATTCACATCCTCCCCGTTGACGATGGCATTAAAAAAGTGATTGAACTCGTGCACGAAGGTGTGTTCCCATCCGATGATATGCCCTGAAGGCCACCAATTTTCCAAATAGGGATGATAAGACTCGTTCACCAGCACGTTATGAAAACCGCGCGTTTCTTTCGGCTCATCATCGGCCCAGAACACGTTCAATTCATTCAACCGCTCGAGGTTAAACTGCATCGTGCCTTTTTCGCAGTTGATCTCTAGCGCATTGTAATTCTTGCGTCCCGCGCAGAAACGCGAGGCTTCGATACTGCCCAATGCGCCATTCTCAAATTCCATAATCGACAAAAACGCATCATCCACATCCACCGTACCACGCCCCCCGCCCGGCAGCGGACGTTCGGTGATGAAGGTTTTGGTGATGGCTTGGATGCGGTTCGGCTCACCGACCAAGAAACGGGCGAGGTCGATCACATGTGACCCTAAATCCCCCAACGCCCCGCTTCCCGCTTGGCTTTTATCCAAACGCCACATCTTCTCTAAATTGGGATCCATAATCCAATCTTGGAGGTAGGTGGCGCGGAAGTGATATACCTTGCCCATTTGCCCGCTGGTGATCAAATTGCGCGCCAGCACAATCGCCGGAACAAACCGATAATTAAACGCGACCATGTGCTTTACGCCAGCCTTCATAACGGCATCTAACATGGATTTAGCTTCTTCGGTAGAACGCGCCATAGGTTTTTCACAAAAGACGTGTTTGCCCGCGGCGGCGGCTTCATTACATGGGATTTCATGCGCGTTGTTCGGCCCGCCGTTATCAAAAATCTGCACGTTCGGGTCAGCCAACATATCCCGATAATCGGTGTAATATTTTGCATATCCATAGCGTTTCGCAGCTTCGGCAGTCGCTTCTTCATTCCGTCCGCAAATCGCGGCCAGCTTGGGAATCGCCACAGGCGGATACATCATATACGGAAGTTTTTTGAGCGCGTTGGTGTGTGCTTTGCCCATGAAGGAATAGCCCAACATGCCAATGCCCAGTTCAGGTGCTTCGCCTTCAGCCTTGCGCCCTGCCATGGTCAAAAAGCTGCTTTTTTCTTGTTCGCTCATGGTTTCCCCCTATGAATCTGACGAGAACGCCGCATCAAAGACTACGCTAGATGGGGTGAAATCTGTCTTCTTAATGTAGTCGACCGATTCCTTCGCACCGTGTTCACGATCCATGCCCATATCTTCCCACTCGACAGAGAGCGGGCCGTCATAACCGACACGGTTCAATACGCGGATGATCGCATCCAAGTCCATATCGCCACGTCCGACAGAGACGAAATTCCATCCACGACGCGGATCGCCAAATGAGATATGCGACCCGAGGATACTGCTGCGCCCATTCAGGGTGACCTTCGCATCTTTGATGTGAACGTGATAAATGCGATCGGGGAAGCGTTCGATAAATTCCGTCGGGTTAAACCCTTGGTGGATAAAATGGCTGGGGTCAAAATTGAAGCCGAAGGCCTTGCGGTGTCCCAACGCTTCGAGCGTGCGTTCTGCCGTGTAAATGTCATAGGCAATTTCGCTTGGATGCGCTTCCAACGCAAAGCGGATGCCTTGCTCGTCAAATACATCCAAGATAGGATTCCAACGATCCGCGAATTCGCAGTAGCCTGCATCAATCATTTCATCGCTGGTCGGCGGGAAGAAATACAGCATGTGCCAAACGGGACTGCCTGTGAAGCCATTCACCACAGGCACCCCCATCAGCTTGGCGGCGCGGGCGGTGTTTTTGAGTTCTTCAGCACAGCGCTGACGAATCCCTTCAGGATCGCCGTCGCCCCACAAACGAGCAGGCAAGATATTCTTGTGCCGTTCGTCAATATATGCGTCGGCTACACATTGGCCTACCAGATGATTGCTGATGGCGAAATTCTTCAGGCCATATTTTTCGAGAAGGTCTTTACGGCTTTGAATGTAGCTGTCACTTTCAAGCGCTTTATCCACTTCAAAATGGTCGCCCCAACACGCTAACTCTAAACCATCGTAGCCGAAGCTAGACATTTTTTGAGCGACCGTTTCTAAAGGTAGGTCGGCCCACTGTCCGGTGAAAATCGTCACGGGTCTTGCCATGATCTTATGCTCCTTAAACTTGAGGATCATCTATTATTTGCAGATGATGAAAAATCGATTGACAGTAACCCTGATGACAATACCGATTCCCACTTGGAACGTCAACTGTAGTCCATCATCTTGTTTCGTAGGATGTATGAAGTCATGGGGGATATGGGGGGGATAGTCGTCAGGGTGAGGGTATAAAAAACGGGCAAGTTGGTGACTTGCCCGCGAAACATAACCTATCCTGTTCACGTCTTTGTCCTCTCCGTGGGGAGAGGACGGCTGAGCATAGCGAAGCAGGTGAGGTGTGCCCCCCCAAAAAAACGCAGATCATAAACAACTGCTTAACTTCTTTTCATAAGGTATTTATTCAATCCCAGCACTCTAGAAGATGAACATGAATCACGTTCAAAAGTGAATGGGAGAAGTTCAATGCCACCCTATAACACCTTAAAAGAATTGCCCGACTCGGTTCGTAATAACATTCCAGCGCAGGCGCAAGAAATTTATAAAGAAGCATTTAACAGCGCATGGGATCAGTACAAAGACCCAGAAGATCGGCGTGGGGATGCAACCCGCGAGGAAACAGCCCACAAGGTTGCATGGAGCGCCGTGAAAAACAGCTACGAGAAAGATGAACGTAGCGGTGATTGGGTCAAGATTACGGAACACTAATCCCTATTGAGAGAAGATATTTTTAAGGAGTATAGAATCATGAACACTTGTCGTGATGTGATGTCCCCAAACCCCGTCTGTTGTTTAGCCAGTGATAACGCGGAACAAGCCGCCCAAATTATGAAAAGTGAAAATGTCGGCTCGATTCCAGTTGTGGAAAGTGCGCACTCTCAGCGGTTGGTTGGGATTGTGACCGACCGTGATTTAGCGCTCAATGTGGTTGCCAATGGCCGTCGCGGAGGAGAAATCCCTGTGCGCGATGTGATGACCACCCAAGTGTATACCTGCAACGAACATGACCCGCTGGAAGCCGCCTTTAATGTGATGGCGTCGCATCAAGTGCGTAGAATTCCGGTGGTGGATAACGCGGAAAATGTGGTGGGCATCATCGCCCAAGCTGACCTTGCAATACGTACTGATTCGCCAAATCGTACTGCGCAAATGGTCGAGGAGATTTCTCGCCCAACGTAGTCGAAACTGATTCACATGAAAATGCCCTCGTGATTAGAGGGCATTTTTGATGTTTAGCGGTGATTCTTCAGGGCGCGGGGTTAGTTTTTCATCCGCTCGTCAAATTCTTCACGGGTCATCCCAAACAACACATCATCAAAGTATTCGCCATTGGTGAAACAGCTACGGCGGATTCTGCCTTCGGTGACGAACCCCAGTTTTTCATGCAGACGGATCGAAGCGGTGTTGTGACTTAAACAGCCCGAATTACATTTTTGATAGCGTTGTTCCCAAAATCCATATTTGAGCAGGATACGCGCCGCATCCACCGCATAGCCTTGACCACGATAGAGGCGATAGACCGCCACGCCAAAGCCAAAGGTGCCATTTTTTTGATCACGGCTGTGTAAGGTGATCCAGCCTACGGTTTCGCTGGCTAAATTTTCCATCGCAAAGCGGATCATCACGCCATCATCTTTGAGACCGGCGACCCGTTCCAACCATGCGGTCTGTAATTCGAGCGAGGTGGGCAAGACAATGCCATCTTCGTGTAGCGCGAGGGTTGGACTATCTAAAGAAGCGCGAAAACGGAGTTCAGCATCTTCTACACGCCAAGGACGTAGGCGGGTTTTTTCACCCTGCCAGAAGTAATGAGAATAGTCTGGTGTGTGTGTCGTCATGGGTGATCGCCTTCCTTAATAATCATGAAAACAAACAAAACAATTTCTCTTGAAACCGTCTTTGACCTGATGATATAATAGTTTCCGCGTCTTATTGAGATCGCTTTTTTTATGTCTAGTGACTGAAATAGACGCAAATATCACACGTCGGGACTGAGTGTTGAGTGTGGAGCTACCCAAGTAGGGCGCTCAAACTTCATTCAGGATGAACGATGTGATCGTTTAACACTCACCATTTTAGGAGCTATATTATGCCATCCAATGTTTCCATGAAGTCCCTTCTGGAAACGGGTGTTCACTTCGGTCACCGTAAGACCAAGTGGAACCCGAAGATGAAACCGTTTATCTTCACTGAACGTAACGGTATTCATATCATCGACCTTGAACAAACCCTCGCAAACCTGAACACTTATTACGATCTCGTGCGTGACATCACCTCTAAAGGTGGTAACGTGCTGTTTGTCGGAACCAAGCGTCAGGCGCAAGAAGCGATTGCCCGTGAAGCCAGCCGTGCAAACCAACCTTATATCAACACCCGTTGGTTAGGCGGTACGCTCACTAACTGGGTGACCATCCGCAAACGGATTGATACCCTCAAGACGTTGGAAAAACGTCGTGATAGTGGCGATTTCGAGTTGCTGACCAAGAAAGAAGTACTCATCCTTAACCGTAAGATGGACAAACTGCAATTGCGTTTGGGTGGTATTCGCGCTATGCGTCGCTTACCTGAATTGATTATTGTGGTCGATACCCGCCGTGAAGTGACTGCAATTAAAGAAGCAAATACCCTCAGCATCCCTGTATTGGCTTTGGCAGATACCAATAGCGATCCTGATGTGATCGACTATATCATTCCCGGCAACGATGACGCTGTCCGCGCAATCAAATTGATCCTTGCTGCATTGGCTGATGCGGCGATTGAAGGTCAAGCGATGCGCAAACAAGACGATTATGCTGAAGAAGATTCTGCCGACCGCGCTGACTTGGATAAATTCGGCGATGAAGACGACGATGAATCTTTCTTGGGTGCCGCAACCATAGCAAATATCCGCAAACAAAAACTGTTTGAAGACGATCAAGAGGACGAGTAAACGTATGGCTATCACTGCCCAGATGGTAAAGGACTTACGCGAAGCAACAGGCGCGGGTCCGCTCGATTGTAAGAAGGCGTTAGAAGCGACCGATGGCGATGTTCAAAAGGCCATCGACTTCCTGCGTGAAAAAGGGTTAGCCAAAGCCGCCAAGAAATTAGGCGCAGGCCGTACCATGAATGAAGGGTTGATTGAAACCTACTTACACTTCAACCGCCGTTTAGGGGTGTTGGTGGAAGTGAACTGTGAAACAGACTTCGTTGCAAACACCGACGCTTTCCGTAGCTTCTGCAAAGAAGTTGCGTTACACATTGCCAACTTAAAACCAGAATATGTACGCCGTGAACAAGTGCCTGCCAGCGTTGTTGAAAAAGAACGTGGTTTGCAAGAACGCCGTGCGTTAGAATCTGGCAAGCCACAAAATGTCATCGAAAAGATTGTCGATGGACAAATGAACAAGTTCTTTGAAGATATTGTTCTGATGGAACAACCTACATTGAAAGATGATAGCAAAACCATCAGCCAATATTTATCTGAAACTGTGGCTGAAGTCGGTGAAAGCATCGAAATTCGTCGTTTTGCCGTGTTCGCACTCGGCGATAACGCTACGGATGCAGAAGAAGAAACTGCGGAATAATTCCGCAATAGGGATACAGTGAAAAGATTATCCTCAAGAAAACCCGACCTGAAAACGCATTTGAGTTTGTGTAAGGTATTGGTTTTTTGGGAATGTATCCAAAACAAAGTAAAGGGATTAGCGAATGATTCGCTAATCCCTTTTTTTATGGAAACTAGGAGGACACATGAGTGAAGCAATGACATCGACCGCTGCACCACAGACATATAACCGAATCATCTTGAAGTTGAGCGGGGAATCGCTCTCTGGCAGTAATGGGATGGGCATTGACCCCAACCGCATCGAAGAAATTGCCCGCAAAATCCAGCAGGTTCATGTGCTGGGCGTACAGATCGCGATTGTGATTGGCGCGGGGAATTTGTGGCGCGGGGCGCAGGGTGTTGAGCGGGGGATGGATCAAAGCACGGCTGACCACATGGGGATGTTAGGCACTGTGATGAACGGCTTGGCGTTACAAGACGGGCTTCAACGGGTGGGATGTGAAACCCGCGTACAGACCGCGCTGGCGATCAACCAAGTTGCAGAACCATACATTCGCCTGCGCGCGATTCGCCACATGGAAAAAGGGCGCATCGTCATCATTTCCGGCGGGACGGGGAACCCCTACTTCACGACGGATACCGCGGCTGCCTTACGCGCGATGGAAGTCCACGCGGATATTGTGATCAAAGCGACGAAGGTCAACGGGGTCTATTCCGCCGACCCGATGAAAGACCCCACCGCGACCCGTTACGATCAACTGACCTATCAAGAAGTGATTCAACAGCGCTTAAACGTGATGGATATGACCGCCTTCACGCTATGCCAAGAGAATAATATGCCCATCTTGGTGCTGAATTTCTTTGGCGAACATGACTTGTTGGAAGCGGTCAGCGGTAACTCCAGCGTGGGTACGCTCATTCGCGGGTAAATTTTTCTACGGGTATCACCTCAATACTGAACGGGCGGGGATTCCTCCGCCCGAAGTCTTTTCTATTCCCTCTATAGTCTTCGCGCAGTGGCATAAAAAATAATCTGTTGCTTAACTACATCTGTATAATACACTTTGTAATATCATTCAGCATGTCTTAGTGAGGAGAGTCTATGAACAAGTCGGTTCAGCGTGGGATGATAGCCGTTTTAGGGTTTTCTCTGATGTTTTCTGTAGGCGTGGCTTCTGCACAAGAAGAAGGTTTACATACCCTCACGTTTGATCATCACCGCTTAGAATTTTCGGAAACGCTGGCGAACCAAATTCGAGTAACATTTTTAAACGAACTGATTGAAGATGAAGCGGGTGTGTCGTATCCCCCACACATCCGCGTGAGTTTTGAGCAAGCCCTTCTTGGGACGGTCGATATTTGGTACGCGGGGAATATCAATTTCTATCGCACAGAAAATTTTGTCGATCATCCTTTTGAGGCGCAGTTAGAACAGTTGGAATCACTGCTCGCCGAACAACCTGACCTCACCACCGAAGAAACCCTGCCGACCTTTCACCCGTTCATGGATGCGGCGAGCATCAGCTTGTCCACGTTCACTTTTTTTACGCGGGCCGACTATTTTGAAACCGATTCGTATCACGGCATCACGTTTACCAACGGACGCATGTACAACACCAATGCCAATATGATCTTGTCGCGCTACAGCTTTTTAGCCCTGAGCGCGGACGGTGAGTGGGTGATGTCCGGTCAGTTTACGCAGGACGAAGTGCAACTGCCCGCAGGAATTGAGTTGATTGAAGATGAGGCCGCGTATGGCGTAGCGGTGCGCGAAGCCTTTAATGCGCTTCCTTCAGATGCGCTTTCCCCCGCGACGGAAGTGATCGAACAGCTTTTAACGAGCGTGACTTATCTAGGCGACGAATAATTGCTTAAAGCCTCGACGTTTTAAACAGATCATCTCACACGAGATGATCTGTTTTTGTTCAGCGATAGAATCCCCGTAGTCATTCACGTTGAGGACGTTCGCGCTCAGACCTTTTAGGTTTCGTGGGCGCGAATTGTAGACCTTTTTCTTGCATCGCGGCTTTGAGGATGCGCATCCCTTTCGGCCCCATCCCGTGTAAGTTGGCAATTTCTTTTTCAGTCGCTTGGGTGAGCGATTCTAAAGAGGTGTAGCCGGCGTGTGTCAGCGCGTTGATGGCAGGGTTCGAGATTTTAGGAAAGTTGTGGGACTGGCTATCATGATCCGACATGAGAAAACCCCCTTTTCTTGCTCTATAGAACATATATTTCATTATAGGTCATTTTTGATGCCCGATTTGAGGTTCTTGCTGGGCGGTGTCAAAAGTGGAGTTCATAAAAAATCTTCTCTCTGAGAAAAGACACAAGCTTTACTAGAGAGAAGATTTTTTATTGAGTTGGATTCACGGATGCGCTTGTCTGCGTTTAATCCGATTGTGATGCCCACAACAGAGGGACTGCAAAGCGTAGATTGCTCACTTCACCGTCGATCACATCCGCGCCTGTAAAGAGGATGCTTTGCGCCCCTGTCGCAAGGTCGATTTGGACAAGATCAGTATAGCGAGGTTGGCGCGGTTCAGCGGGGGTGATCCACTGCGGGACGGCAGCTATTTGCCCCGAACGGTTCACCACGAAACCACGTCCAAAATTCCCGCGTTGAATCCGCTGTTGGCTTTCGGTGTCGAGGTTCAAAGACAGCAAAGAATTATCATCGCCATTTTCCCCGCCGATGATGAAAAAGATCGTGTTATTTTCCACCGACAGAGTTAGGTTGGAGACCACATCACCGCGCGCGCCCGCGCTCACACGGATCGGCGGAACGGCAGGTGTGAGCAAGTCATAGGCGATGAGCGTGTTCTCATGGTTGGGGGTGGTCTCAACGGCGAAAAGCCAATTTCCGTCGCCCGAAAATAACGGCGTAATGTTCGAGCCACCGCTGTAGTTTTCAAAGACCAGCGAGTTTTCGATCAGCGGTTGGGTGGATGCGTCGGCCAGGTTGAGCTGGCGTAGGTGAACGGTGTAGGCATTGATGCCGTCGGGCGCGGTGTAGAACACCAGCGGGTTTGCGTCTGTTGCAAAGACACGATTCGTGCGGGCGAAGGCGACATAAGCCCCAACTTGGTTCTCATTGGCGATCAGCGTGGCCGTCCCGTTATTTTGGACGGCGTAGATCAGCCGATTGGTGGCGGTTGTCCCTGCACAGCGCTGCCCCAAAATGACAACGGCTTGCTCAGCATCGAGTTGGATCACTGACGCGCTGACAAAACGGCAGTTATTCGCTAAGGGGGTTAAGGTGCTCATTTCGCGTGTGGTGGTGCCATCCCAGCGGATGATCGCGGCTTCGTCAATTTGGTTCTGCGCGTTGGCGTAAAAACTGACATACGTGATCTGATCGCCATGCACATCGAAGGCAACCGCGCGGTCTGCCGCCAAAAGGGGGGTAGATGGATCGCTGAGCGCGATCACATTCAACGTCCCCATCGCAAACTCGTTTCGTGTCGCTTCATCGGGGTATTTGATGTAGGCGATCTGGTCTGCAGTTGCCAGCGGTTGCAGGGCGGTGTTATCCAAGCAGGTGAGATAGCTCACCGTGTCCACCTGTGTGGGCGCACTGCCATCATGGGGGACAGAGAGCAGTTGACCCCTATCTGAGCCAGCATAGATCAAGCTGGCATTGTTGACTGTGAAATTCCCACACAGCGCAACTTGGGTCGTAGACGCGCTTAATTCGTAAAGGGGCGCGGTTTGCCCGTCGGGTTGGAGCCAACTTAAACGATGAGCCGAAGCGCGTGCAGGTTGGTTTTGGGAGGTTCCAACGCCTTCCCAAATCAACAGGGATTCTGTCCGCGTTGCTGTGGTTGTCGTTTCTTCTGTCCCCACGGGGATCGGGGTGACGGTGGGCGGAAGACTTTGCTCTGAACAGGCGACAAGAAAGCAACCCAAAGCGCTCAATAAGACGATTCGGAACTTGGTATTTTGGAGATGACCTATCAACGACATAATGCCCTTTAATGAACTATGGATGCTGACGACTATCCATTTAATATAAACAATTCACGAGATCAATGATAGTTATTCCCTACCGATTCATCTCGTGAAGTTTTTGTCGTTGGATTGTATAACAGGATTGATGCGTGATGCTATGATCTGGACTGGAGCACGTTATCTAACGCGGCAGAAAAAATCGCCGTGTTGAGGGGTTTTGGAAAATAAGCATCAAACCCTTGATCTAAACACTTCACACGTAGTTCTGGGGTGTGATAGGCGGTCACCGCGATGAGGGGCAAGTGTGCGAATTCGGGCGTTTTGCGTACTGCTTGCGAAAATTGGAAACCATCCATTTCGGGCAGGGCCAAGTCAACCACAGCCGCTTTAAAACGGGTAACATCCCTTTGTAACTCATCCAATGCGGCGAATGCATCGTAGACCACGATACATTTTGACCCCATCGACTCGAGTAATAATTGGACGACTTCTGCGCCGTCTGGATCATCGTCAATGACTAAAAAAAGATCGTTAGCCATGTGCTTCTAACCTTTCCAATTCAGGGCGGAGCGTATTTGAAAATTCTTGAACATTGACCAACAACCGTAACAGTTGGGTCATGAACTTATAAGGGTCGAGCGGTTTGGTCAAATAGTTGAAGAAACCAGCTTGGATGGCGCGGTCGCGGTCACCCTTCATCGCGTGGGCGGTCAGCGCGATGCAGGGGATTTCCGCTAAGGCGCGGTCCCCGTTGATCTGTTGGATCAGCCACCAGCCATCACGTTCTGGCATCGACAAGTCAGAGATGATGAAGTTGGGGCGGACTTCACGAATTCGCGCTAAACCTTCTTTCCCATTACTTGCGGTATGGACTTCGGCACCCGACATTTCGAGAAGCAGTGAAGCGATATTCAAGCTGTCTTCTTCATCATCAATGATGACGACCTTCCATCCCGTTAGGAATAAGGTGCTTTTTGCTTTTGCCATAGAAAAACCTCGGTGTTTCTAGAGTAGGTACAATTATGGAGCTATGTCGGCTTCGGTGGAAACCTTCTCGGTCGTAAATGGCAATGTCACTGAGAATATGCTGCCTTCATTTAACTTGCTTTGAACACGTACTTGCCCACCCATCAGGATGCACAATTTTTGTACGATGGACAACCCTAAACCTGCCCCTCCATATTTACGGCTCGACGTCCCATCCACTTGACGGAATTCTTCAAAGATCAGGTGCTGCCAAGATTCTGGAATCCCTGAACCGGTGTCCGAAACATTGATGACCATTTCTTGGGCATTGTTGGGGTTGGACTTCACTTCTAAGGTGATCAAACCCATGTCCGTGAACTTATAGGCGTTGTTCAATAAGTTGGTGGTGATCTGGGTCAGACGGTCTGCGTCATTGGTGATTTCTTCGGGCAGGGTGCTGTCATACACCAACTTGAATTGAAGCCCTTTTTCGTCCATGCGCGGTTTGAAGTCGTCATACCAGCCTTCGACCAGCGCTCTCAACTTGATCTTTTCGCTCACGATTTCGGTACGTCCCGCGTTGATACGGGAAATATCCAAAATGTCGTTGATGAGGTTCAACAGCCGTTTCGCGTTTTCTTCGATGCGTTGCAAGAAGTGTTCCGCGTTGGGGGCGAGGTCTTTCATCAAGGCGATGCCGGAATATCCCAAAATTGCATTGAGCGGGGTGCGCAGTTCGTGGCTCATCGTCGCCATGAACTGATCTTTGAACAAGAGCGCGTCTTGTAATTCACGGATGAGGCGTTCGAGTTCAACTTTTTCTTTCTTCTCAATACGATCTTGAATGGTGACTAACAAGAAGTTGATCATGATGACCAGCTTCTGAATATTCACATCGTCCGAATCTGCCGAGACGATCACGTTATATTCCCCACTCAACGCCATTGCCAACTGGTCAGCGATCAAGTTGACTTGGTAGGTGGAAGCATCTTTAGGTTCAAATTCGCGTTCTGTCGTCGAGATCATCCGCGTCATCTTCATTTGACGCGGGGTGAGAGTAGGTGCGCTGTTCAAGCTGGTAGAGGTATCGCCATTCACGGGCGCTGTGGTGACCTCTTTCTCTTCTGAAACTTCCGCCTGCGGTGGGGTGTTTAAGCGCTCAGTCATTAGGCCATTTCCTCAAGGGTCACATCTTCTTCTGTGACAGGTTCAAAGGTCAGGTGAATTTCGCAAAGCTCATGCCCGTGTTTGAGGCATTTGTGTTCGGCAATCACCACCTTTTCATCAAATTGTGTGCCTACCCATGTGGCTAACCCGCGATAGAAAGTACACATTTTGTTGGGTGAAAAATACTGCATGGTCAACGACCCATCTTCATTGTCGATGATGGTGAATTTGTCGTTGATCTGTTTGCGTCGCGCAGGTTCGTCCACTGACAAGCCGATGGTCGAGTGGATACGCGGTTGGCGCAGAAGCATGTCCCGCGCGGAATTGATGCCGACTAAGAAGCCGGGGAATAAACGGCACAAATATTCGCCTGAAAAATAGGCAAATGTCCATTCAAGCGTGTCTGCATCCATTTCCAACTCGTCGGATGCAATTTTTAAGAGGGTTTGCCATTGATTGTCATCGTAATATGTGTTGATGCGATGGTTGCGCTCCACTGGAATTTGCGACATTTCTTTGATGCGTTCGCAGGTTGCATCGCCCCAGTTTTGGCGGATGAAGGCATAAAACGAATTGTGTATCACTCCAAGCATGGTATTTTCCTATTTAAACAACTTAACAATCTGTTGGCACCAATGAGTAAATCTTCAGGCTTTTGTTAATCACCCTAGTATATGCTATTTGTCCGTACTTTAGGCTTTAATACGGATAAATTTCAGAAATTTTTGAGGAATCCCTCAATGGTTTCTCTAGGATGGAATTTAAAACGTAAGGTTGAATTCACCCTGAAGGGGGATCACTCAATTCATATTATTTAAATTGAGTGATCCACGTCTGAAATTGGAGTTACAGATCGGTTGTTAAAGCATCATTGGGGCGTTGGGTAAGGTGAACGTGCCATCTGCATTAGGAGGAAACTCAAGCACTCGAATGACCGCGTCCAAGTTGAGCGCGCCGTATAAGTGCGGGAAGACTTCGTTCCCTTCGTTATCTTCAAACGGGGGTTCAAATTTGAGGGGTGAGGTCAGTTTTTCAGGGTCAACGATCAGCAATAGCAGGCCGGTATGCCCTTGAAAACGCGCGTTTGCCACACGAACCACCTGATCCGGCGATGAGAAATGAATGAACCCTTCCGCGTCGAGCGTGTCACCGCGATAGGTGCCTTCCCGTTGGGCGCGTTCCCACGCTTGGCTAGGGACAATATGTAAAATCGGTGTGTGCAAAATCAGCCTCCTGTAATCGGCCCGGGGGTTCTTTGAATCGGTTGTAAGTTTTCATTGCTTGTCTCGCCAGAAGGATCGGTGACTTCCGGTGCTGGGGTTGCTTCAGCGTTGGGGGTAGGCGTCATGGTGATGAACCCTGAAGGCGGACGGGTTGGGTTTAAGCGCGGTGTCGGAATTTGCGGGATGGGCGTACCTTGTATGTTCACTGCAAGGGGCACTCCAAACGGCTGATCTGTTGACGCGCGTCGGTCTAATTCGTCGCGGGTTGCTTCAAAGGTGTTGTAGATCACCCCATCTAAATAGGCGTTGGGTAGAGTTTGCGCCAGTTGAACGCCTAACGCGGGCACGCTGTCGCGCATGGCAATCAGCGTGAGCGTGACGGTGTACCCATTAGGAATTAAACGGATGAAATCGAAGTTATCGATCACCGTGGGGTGAAAGGCTTCCCAATATTCACGGGCGGCGTCAAAAAGCCACTCTGCGCCCAGATTCGGCGCAATCATCAGGAAATGAAAATCAGGTCGTTGATCTGCCTGCATATCTCATCCATAGGGTAAACCGACAAAAACATCATTCTATAGTACACGAGTTGTGGGCAAGAAATAGCCCTCTGGCATGAGTATTCATGACCTTCTAAACCGTCTTGCTCATTTGAGAGAGAAATGAGACTTGTATATCACAGGTGAAAGGTGATGTGAGTCACCCTTCACCTATTGAATATCATCCCCACAGGGCTAGATGATCGCTTCCCCGTACTCGAGGATGCGAACCAACTGTTCAATATGGTTGATGTCGTGCAAGGCGACGCTCACGGCTTGGTCGAGGACGGTGCCTTCGCCATATTCGGGGTGCGTGCCGAGACGCGCCCATTGTTCGGGTGTGAGGCTTTCAAGGTAGGTGATAAAGTCACGCCGTTTATCATAGAAGGCTTGGAGCACCTGCTGAAGGTCTTGTTCGCTGTACTTGTGCGTGGTGACCCATTCCAAATAAGGCAGTTTCTCGTAGTGGGGGTTCACTTCTGCAACAGCCAACCGAATACGATCCCAGAAGCTCGTCTCTAAGTCGAGCATGTGCCCAACCACTTCTAACGTATTCCAACCGTCCGCACCATCACGGAGCGTGCGGGCTTTTTCTTGATCTACGCCATACATCAACGCATACAGTAGAACGGGGGTTTTACGTAAGGAACGGATTGCTTTTTCAGAAGATAGAATAGCCACGTTGAACTCCTCCTATACTCTTTATGCTGGACTCATTAAAGGAAATGCCGTTCGTTCTGTTTTGCTTCGTCGTACTTTTCGCGGGCTTCTTGTACGGATGGGTTTTCTGACACTTCCGCAACGGCGACATCCCACCATGATTCATACCCGCTCACCCGTTGACGACGGTCTGTTTCCACAACGATACACACGGTTTGTGGAATGGTCTTCGCTTGCTCAATCGCGTTAGCAAGCTCATCTTTGTGCTGAACGCGGATCACATACGCGCCCATGCTGGCCGCATTCGCACCGAGGTCAAGGCTGAGAGTTTCGCCATCCAAATGCCCGCTGTCGGTGCGATAACGGAATTTTGTGCCGAAGCCATCACTGCCGACGGACTTGGATAACCCGCCGATGCTGGCATAGCCGTGATTATCCACCAGCACAATCGTGATTTTGATGTTCTCTTGGATGGCGGTCACAATTTCCGAATTCATCATCAGGTAAGAAGCGTCGCCCACCATCACATACACTTCGCGTGAAGGGTCGGCCATTTTGATGCCGATGCCCCCCGCGATTTCGTAGCCCATCGTCGAGAACCCGTATTCGAGATGATAACCTTTGGTGTCCCGCGTGCGCCACAGTTTATGCAGGTCGCCGGGCATACTGCCTGCGGCACACATCACCACGTCTTTGGGACGCGAGAGGGTATTCACCACGCCGATCACTTCTCCTTGACTGATGAGCGGGCCATGTTCCAAATCGTAAATCCGCTGTACTTCTTGATCCCACGATTCGTTAAATTCACGCGCACGCGCTTGGTAGTCAGCTTCGGTGTGATAGCCGCTGAGGAAGTTGAGCAGTTCTTCTAAGGTCACCTGCGCATCCCCTGTGAGCGGTAGGGCAGCGTGTTTGTAAGCGTCAAATTCCGCGACGTTGATATTGATGAAACGCACATTGGGGTTTTGGAAGGCGGTTTTGCTGGCAGAGGTGAAGTCGCTGTAACGGGTGCCGATGCCGATCACCAAGTCCGCTTCGCGCGCCATGATGTTCGCGCCGGGCGTCCCAGTCACCCCTAACGCGCCCAAATTCAAAGGATGATTATAAGGAAGCGCACCTTTCCCTGCTTGGGTTTCGCCTACGGGGATGCCCGTCGCTTCGATGAACCGACGCAGCATGTGCGTGGCTTCGCTGTAATGCACGCCACCACCAGCGATGATGAGAGGCTTTTTAGCGTCCTTGATCCATTGGCTGGCGCGGTGCAGTAAACTTTGGTCGGGACGGTTGCGGGGGATGACCCACACTTGTTTTTCAAATAGGTGCGCGGGGAAATCATAGGCTTCTGCTTGCACATCTTGCGGTAAGGCTAACGTGACTGCGCCCGTATTGGATGGTGATGTCAACACGCGCATGACTTCAGGAAAGGCGGTGATCAACTGTTCGGGGCGGTTGATGCGATCCCAGTACCGAGAGACGGGTTTAAAACAATCATTCACCGAAATATCTTGGGTGTATTCCCATTCGACCTGTTGAAGAACAGGGGCTTGGGTACGTTCAGCAAAAATGTCACCGGGTAGTAATAGGATGGGGATGCGGTTCACCGTCGCCACGCCTGCGCCCGTCACCATGTTCAGCGCGCCCGGCCCAATGGAGGAAGTACAGGCGAAGGTTTGCAGGCGGTTCTTCATTTTTGCGTAGGCGATGGCGGTATGCACCATGCCCTGCTCATTGCGCGCTTGGTAAAAACGGAATTTGTCGGCATACTGCTGGAGTGCTTGCCCGATCCCCGCGACGTTGCCATGCCCGAAAATTCCCCAACAGCCTGCGAAGAAGGCGGTTTCGTTGCCATCTCTTGAAACATATTGTTGTGTGAGTGCCAAAATCAACGCTTGT
The DNA here is from genome assembly GCA_934216615.1 of uncultured Anaerolineae bacterium. GTDB lineage: Bacteria > Chloroflexota > Anaerolineae > Aggregatilineales > Phototrophicaceae > Flexifilum. The sequence goes on from CAKQCB010000008.1 coordinate 56,811, forward strand.
GCGGTTGTTAAGCGAACCGTACTCATGTCATACCTCTATTAATAGATAAAAAATGAAAACATTGTGAATTATCCCATGTAATATTTCTAGTAATATTTACATGTTGAAAAGTGAATGATAAATTGTTGAACGTTGCATCGAACAACATTCATTGAAAAATAATGAAAGTGATTGAAACCCTTCAGTCACGATAAACACGAACCCGATTATGTAGTGGAGACACAATGAAGCATTTGCGAAACATCACCCTTACCGTTCTTATCGTCGCCCTGTTGACAGCATTTACTTCAACCCAAGCGAATGTCGCCCCCCGTTTAGAGGTTTTCTCATGGTTAGCGAGCCAAGGTGTGGATGAAGGCTTAAGCACCATGATGTCTGAATATACCCAATCTTATCCGAATATTCAGCTGGTGAATGCGGCCATCGCTGGCGGATATGGCATTACCGCCAAAGCGGTCTTGAACACGCGGATGTTAGGCGGAAACCCACCCGACACTTTTCAAGTGCATGCGGGCGCTGAATTACAGAGTTTATGGGTGGCGGCGCGTCGTGTCGAAAACCTCAATCACCTGTTCAATACCAATGGTTGGTGGGGACAGTTCTCTCAACAGTTGATCTCGATGGTGTCTGACCCGGCGGGGAATGTGTACGCCGTCCCGACGAATATCCACCGCTCAAATGTGATGTGGTTCGCGCCTGCAAACTTGGCGACTTGGGGCGTCAGCGCGCCGACGACATGGAATGAATTTGTGACCGTGACCTGCCCCGCCCTACAAGCGCAGGGGATCACCCCGCTGGTGGTGGGCGAAACATGGACGCTCTCACACCTGTGGGAAAGTGTGGCATTGAGCGTGTTAGGAAGTAGTGGTTATAACGGGTTATGGAATGGTCAAACCGCGTGGAACAGCGCGGTCATGCAAACGGTCTGGTCAACATTTGACAGCATCCTCGATTGCGCCAATACCGACGGCGAGCAGATGACATGGCAAACGGTTGTCGAACGGGTCATGAATGGGGAAGGTGCTTTCACCGTGATGGGGGACTGGACGGTATCCTATGTTGAGCATGTGATGAACTTAGAAGCCCGCACCGATTATGATTGGGTCGCCTCGCCGGGGACGGCGGGGGTCTTCATGATGTCGGTGGACAGCTTCGCTTTACCTGTGGCGGCGAATAACCCTAGCGCCGCGCTCAACTGGTTGAATGAAATTGGCCTCGCCCAAACCCAAGCCTCTGTTTCAGAAATGACCGGAACCTTACCCGCCAACATGAACGCGCTCAACCACATGACGATTGAACCTGCATCCTACTTGGAAAGCGCCTTGAATGACCTGCGCAGTCAGGTGGTTGTGGGCAGTCAACGGCATGGGGCTGTCGCGCCTCAAAATTTTGAAGCGGGTTTCATGAACATCGTGACTGAATACAGCGTCTTGCGCGACGTGAACCAAGCCATCAACCAAAGTACCGCTCTGGCTTTGCAAAATGATCTCGGCGTGCGTTAACCCCTAAAAGCCTTTCGCAAATGCTTTCAGAATCCCTCGTGTTTCACTGTGGGATTCTTTTTTATTTGGGTAGATTGAACCCTTCAGCGGATTCGCTGGTAATCTATTAGATGCGCTCAAAGCACCGATTGATCCAAACCTCATGCTGTTCAAAATGAGGGTTTGCGTTATCGTTGAGTGAGGTGGCTGGCAAAACTTGATGACAAACACATGATTTTTAGTGAACCGCTTTTTTTACTGCTTTTACTTGTGATCCCGCTGGTGATCTACTGGGGATTTCCGCGTATCGCATTTCGTAAAACACGCGACACCATCAGCTTGGTGTTACGGGTCATCATGATGTGTTGTTTGGTGGCGGGGTTAGCGGGGTTACAACTGGCGCAAGCCTCTGACCGCCTCGCTGTCGTGTTTTTGCTCGACCATTCTGACAGTATGGATGTTCAGGCCAGAGAAGCACAGTTAGACTATGTGCGCGAAGCCTTGAACGCGATGCCCCCCGACGACCAAGCGGCGATTGTGGTCTTTGGCGCGTCGGCGCTGGTAGACCGTCCGTTGAATACTACCCGCGAAGTCACGACGATTCGCTCGATTCCCCAAGGCACACAGACCCATTTAGAATCGGCCATTGCGTTAGGCCTAGCGCTTTTTCCTGAAGACAGCGCCCGCCGTATGGTTATCCTCAGTGATGGGGTGGAGACGCTCGGCAACGCGGTTGATATGGCACAGCGCGCATCCAATTTAGGCGTCGAGATCAGTTATGTCCCGCTCAGCTCCACGTTGGATGTGGCCGACATCCGCGTGAGTGATGTTCGTGTGCCCGCGTCCGTGGAACAGAACCAGCAGTTTGACCTCAGTTTTACGGTGACTTCCGACGAAGCGACCAACGCGACGTTAAATCTCATCGCTGATGGGACGCTGTTAAGCTCTGAACGGGTACAGCTCGAACAGGGGGCGAACCATTACGCGCTCACATTGGAATCAGGCAATACGGGCTTCAGCAACTTTCAGGTACAGGTGATCCCGACAGAAGCCGACCGTTTTAACCAAAACAATCATCTTTCGACGTTCAGCCGTGTGATAGGCCCATCGCGGGTTTTGGTAGTCGCGGTGGATGCGCAGGAAAGCCAAGCTATTGCCGATGCTTTAGAAGAACAGGGCATGGGCGTCACGCAGATCACCCCTAGCGCGATTCCCAACACCTTAAACCAACTGGAAAGTTACGACTCGGTCATTTTGACGAATGTCCCCGCGACCCGTTTGCCGACGAGCAGGCTCAATCTCTTACAGCAGTATGTGCGTGATCTGGGTGGCAGTTTGATCGTCTCTGGCGGGCCGAACAGTTACGCGCCCGGGGGGTACTATCAAACCGCATTAGAAGAAATGCTCCCGCTGGATATGCAAATTCGCGATCAACAGCGCATCCCTCGTTTGACCATCAGCTATGTGATCGACCGTTCGGGCAGTATGACCAGCCTTTCACCGAATAGGATTCCGATCATCGAACTCGCCAAAGAAGCGATTTTGCGTTCTTTAGAACTGCTCCAAGCGAATGACCGCGCCGGCGTGGTGTCGTTTGATACAGGCGGGACTTGGATTGTGCCGTTACAAAATGTCGATGACCGCAGACGTCTGCAAATGCTCGTCGGGTCGATTGAGGCTTCCGGCGGGACGGACATTGGCGCGGGTTTGCGCCTTGCTGCCGAAGGTATGCGCGAAGAAACATCCGAACGGAAACACATCATTTTGCTGACGGACGGCGGGGCAAGCCCTGAAGGGCTGGCAGCGTTAGCGTCAGATTTGTATCAAAACTATAATACGACGCTCTCGGTGATCGCGTTAGGTTCGCAGATTCCGCCCTTTTTAAGCCAACTCGCGACGGCGGGTGGGGGCAATTATCATCAGATTACCGATGCCGATTTGATTCCCACTATTTTCACACAAGAAGCGATCTTAGCCACCCGTTCGTACATCATTGAAGAAGAATTTACGCCTAGCATTTCAGGCATCAGCCCGATCATGGAGGGGATCACGTCCGCGCCATCTTTGACGGGATACGTCGCCACGACGGCCAAGCCGACGGGGTTAGTCGTGTTGGCTGGCCCTGAGCCGTTTCGTGATCCTATCCTCGCTCAATGGCAGTATGGCTTAGGTCGTGTGGTCGCCTTCACCAGTGATGCGACGGCGCGTTGGGGCACAAACTGGGTTGAATGGGATCAGTTTGGGCGCTTTTGGTCGCAAGTGGTGCAGTGGTCGATCATCGAAAATGCGACGGCCAATTTAGAAACGCACATTGAGTATGTGGGTGAAAGTGCGTTTTTGATCGTCGATGCGCGAACGGATGACGATGCGTTCTTAAACGGCTTGACCTTACAGGCGCGTGTGGTCACGCCCAACACGAGCGAAGAAGCACAGCGCTTGACGTTATCGCAAGTGGCGCCGGGTCGTTACCAAGCAGAGTTTATCCCCAGTGAAGAAGGCGTGTATTTGTATCATGTCAGTGGGGAAGGTGTGCCTCCAAATTCGGATGAGGTCGTCTCGTATACGGATAATAACGGCTGGGTGCTAAACTACTCGGCAGAGTACATCCCGATGGCGAACCCGCAGGCGGGCATCGAGCGCCTGCATGAAATCGCCACATTGACTAATGGACAATCGTTAGCGGGTGATGCTGCGCTTGTGTTCGCGCATAACTTGAGCGTGCAGAATGCCTTAAGCCCGTTATGGCCCCTGTTCATTTTGATCGCTATTTTGTTACTTCCGCTGGATATTGCGATTCGACGTTTGTTAATCACCCGTAGTGATTTAGACCGTGTACGTCAGCGCTTTAGCCGTGAACCGCAGATTGATCAAGACGCGGCACAACGACGCTCGACGTTGTTGGATGCCAAAACCCGTGCTCAACAGCGCACCCAAGGGGATGCTCCAACGGTTTCAGGGCCGCCCCTCAGCAAAAAGCCGACCTCGCCAACCCCCGCCCCCAAACCGACATCAATCGATGCGCCTGCTTCGCCCCCATCAACTGGGGATAACCTCGCTGGACAGTTATTGAAGCGCCGTCGCGATCACCGCGAATAACACAAAGTAAAATGAAATTTATCCCAAATATTGCGATAAAACGACAATTTTGGGATAAATAGTGTCCATTCTTTACAGTTTTGGAAAATATCCCAATTCATACTTTGGGATATTTTCTAGCCTGATGGCGAGAGCGTCGCCTATTGTGGCAGGGTGAAGGGATTGCGATAGTTGATCTTCAGCGCATCCCAACGCGGTAGAATTTTCCCAACCCGTTCCTTGAACGAGGCAAAATCCCGTTCGGGCGGGGCTGTCCACAGGGATTCCGCCATCGCGAATCCACGCGGATACAACATATATTCCACCTGCTTTTCGCTGTTGATGCGCTCTGTCCAGATATTCCCCTGTCCACCTAGCACATGGATGTGTTTCTCTGCGGGGATTCCGTCGGTTGGGTTAAAGTGATAGACCTTCTCCAGATTGATCGATGGCGCATAAGTGGCGGCAGGGGGGTCTTGGGAACGGTCATTGCTTTGGTGATAGTCAAAGTAGCAGTAGGTGTTCGGCGTCATGACCACATCATGGCCTGCGTTGGCGGCGGCGATGCCACCAGAAGCACCGCGCCAACTCATCACGGTGGCGTTGGGCGCTAAACCCCCTTCGAGGATTTCATCCCAGCCGATCAAACGGCGTCCGCGTTCGTTGAGGAACTTTTCAATGCGACGGATGAACCAGCTTTGTAGTTCAGTCTCTTCTTGCAGACCTTCTTCTTGCATCCGTTGTTGACACTTAGGGCAGGCGTGCCAGCGAATCTTAGGACATTCATCCCCGCCAATGTGGATGTATTCAGAGGGGAATAACGCCATCACTTCGCTGAGCACATCTTCTAAGAAGGTGAAGGTTTGTTCGTTGCCCGCGCAGAACACATCTTCGGCGATGCTCCAATACTTACGGACTTTGTACTGCTGGCCGATGCAACCTAATTCGGGATAGCTGGCGAGCGCGGCGACGGCGTGGCCGGGCATTTCGATTTCCGGCAGGACGGTGATGAACCGTTCGGACGCATACGCGACGATCTCTTTGACATCTTCTTGAGTGTAGAAGCCCCCGTAAGGTGTGCGGTCTGTGTGATAAATATCATCTAGCAAGGGCGAGGCATCCCGCTTAGAGCCGATTTCGGTCAGCTTGGGATATTTTTTGATCTCGATACGCCAGCCTTGATCTTCGGTCAAATGCCAGTGGAGTACGTTCAGTTTTTGGAGCGCCATCGCGTCGATGAATTTTTTGATGAACGCGACATCAAAGAAGTGACGCGCAACATCCAGATGGAAGCCCCGCCATGAAAAGCGCGGCCAATCTTCAATTTCGAGCGCGGGGATACTCCATGAGGCGGACGACGCGCCCGTTTCCACTTCGACAGGAAGCAGTTGGCGTAGGGTTTGGGTGCCATAATATAAGCCTGCGGGGGCAGCGGCTTTGATCTGTACTTCTGTGGGCGTGACGTGCAAGGTGTACCCTTCCTTGCCGAGTTTTTCTGCGAGTCCATCTTCTAATTGAAGGTGGATGACAGCCCCCCCCGCTTGGTTGATGGGTATAGGCAAGCTTGTCCCTTGACGCAAAAACTCAGCAAACCGTTCGGCTACCGCCAGCGCGTCGCCCTCTGCTTGGATGCTAGTAGCGGGTGTGAAAACAAATTGACCTTCAAGAACGTGCATGGATTGTGGAGATGGGATTACAGCAGGTAATGAACTCATAATATGCCTTTAGTAGACTCAATTTTTTAAAGTATAAATTCAGTGAAAATTTCTACCCCATTTTATGAATAATTGCATGATCCGCTTTTAGGTGGTTATGGGGTTTCATGGCGACAAATAAAAAGTGACATCAACTGTCTTGATGTCACTTTCTGTCTTGCTGAGTGTCCGTGTTAGCGTAGCTTCTTCAACCGCTTTTGATCTTCTCTCACCCGTATCAGGTTACGGCCCAATGGGTGGAAGTTCAATCAACGGGGTGATGATCAACGGTGGCACAAAGGTGACGGGGGCAATGAACGTCACTGGGATGAACAGGGTGCCGTCCCATGTGGGCGTTGGGGTTGGGGTGAAGGTGGGGCTTTCCAACGTTGGCGTCAGGGTGGCGGTGGGTGTCGGTGTCGGTGTGAACGTGGGGGGCAACGGAGGCAGGGTTGGGATCACCACAGGGACGACACCGCATTGACCGCCGACGACAATCACGGTTGCCGATACCCAGCCGATAATGCCGTTAAACTGAATTTGATACCAAGAGTTATCCGCTTGGCGACCGATGACGAGCGCCAGTTGTCCCGATGGCAGTTGGGTGATGATCGAATCACTTAAGCTGGGGCCAGAACGCACATTGATGTTATTGCCAGCGGCAGACACGACTTGGCACGGGCCATTGGACGCGATGGGCGGGGGAATGTACCCGGGCACGGTCGGCGGAAGGACTTCTGTTGGGATGATGGCAACGGTGGGCGGTGCAGCGACGACGCCACCGCAGGGCGTGGTTCCATTTTCAAGTTCAAGGCAGACGACATAACTTTCTGGTAAGGTTGACCCGCCGTGAGAGACTTCAAGAAGATAGCTGTTGATTCCCACAGGGATGCGGAAACGGTTCCCCACCAAGTCAGCGTTGCTGAGCGCAATCGTCTCGCCTGTGATGCTCTCTTTTAAGCGGATGATAGAGCCGTTGGTCGTCGAATCACTGCGCACCGTGAGCAGAAGCACTTCTGTCAGGTTGGCGCTGAACGAATAGCTGTTCAAGGTTTGCTGTGCTGAAACCGTCGCAGGCACTTGCACGCCTAATGTTAGCGGGGATGGGGGCAGTAAAGGTTGACCTGCTTGGACGGCCAGTAAGAAATCGCCCGTTGTGCCCGAAGCGCTTCCTACATGAACCGTATACAGACCTGCCGCGCCAAAACTGACGCTGGCTTGGATGATGCTTTGTGCCGAAGTATTGGCGATATCTTGCAGGACGATGCCCGAAGGATCGACCACACGTAAGCTGGGGAAGAAGCCTGTCGTGATTCCCAAGACTTGAACGTTCACGGTCTGGGGTGTCAAAATGGGCACGTTAAAGGTGATGGGCGTAGCCGGATTCGCGATGTTGCCCGGGCGGTTCTCGCCGACATTAATCACGATGGTTTCTTGGGCTTGGATCAGAAGTAAGCCTGAAGAAAGAAGGGTGAATACAGTGAGGAAAATGGATAGAACCCATTTCCGTGTGCGTAAATAATGATGAAACATGATGGAGTCCTCATCTAGCGTTCGACATTAATATCACTGTAGCAAACATTTCGATTCTTGGATGAAAAAGTAATATTACGGTTTATAAAGACTTGTAAATATTGAGCGGAGATCGATGAATCATCACTTTTTCCCACCTTATGATTTTGAATTGAGCGCGGAAGCTCTACGGCATTATTCCGTGTGTTGGAAGCGCATCCCAACTCCAGAGGGGTCACTTTTACGGCGGGTGATTCGGGTAGGGGATGTGTTAGTGCTGGTTCAAGTGCGGTCTATGGGTGAACCAGAAGCGCCAAAACTTGAAGTAGAGGTACTGCATCAAACGGGTGACTTTGACCGACAAACATATGAAACGAAAATCCGTTGGTTACTGCATCCGCACGTAGACCCACGTCCGTTTTATGCAGTGGCGAAGTCTGTGCCTGCGCTGGCTGAAACCACTCGTCAACTGTACGGCTTGCGCACATTTGGACTGGACACGCTGTTTGAGTCACTCGTCACCACGATGATCGAACAGCAGATCACCTTGAAGATGGCACAGCAAAGCGAACGCTGGCTGATCGAGCAGTTTGGCGATGCGCTGATTTACGAGGGCGAACCTTATTACACGTTCCCCGCGCCTTCAAAACTCGCTTCCGTAGATGCGGAAGTTTTCGCGCCCTTAAAAATCACGTTTGTGCGTATTCGGCGCATCTTAGCGCTGGCTCAAGGTATCACAGACGGGACATTACCGCTGGAATCATGGCGCGAACTGCCCACGCAAAATCTGTATGAAAATCTCTTAGCGTTAAATGGCGTCGGGCATTGGACGGCGTGCTGGACGATGCTTCGCGCAGTGGGCGAGTTTCGTAACTTTGGCGCGGCGGATGTGGCTTTACGCGCCGCTTTGAATTGGTATGCGCATGGGCAAACGGGAAGAATCGCCCGCGAATCCGTAGACCCTTTCTTTGAGGTGCTTGGCGAATACGCGGGCTTAGGCGCTTATTATTTACTTACACGTTGGGCGCTGGATCGGTACTAGCAAGACCGGTTTCGGTATGGGTGTCGTCGATAGCGGCCATCAAGGTGGCTTGTGCGCTGGCTTCATCGGTGATGTTGCCTAATGCCCGTAAGCGGGGAATCTTGAGCGCGACTAACCCCACGACGACCATCGTGCCGATGCCCCCAAACACCACCGCCCCGACAGGGCCTAAGATGCCAGCGGACACGCCGGAACGGAACCCGCCGAGTTCATTTGACGCGCCGATGAACATACTGTTCACGGCATTCACTCGACCGCGCATCTCGTCGGGGGTGAAGGTCAGTACCAGCGTGTGCCGAATAATCACGCTGATGTAATCCAGCCCACCGAGCAGGGCTAACATGGCTAATGACAGCCAGAAGTTCTCTGAAATCCCAAACACGATGGTGGCCGCACCAAAACCCGCCACCGCCCAGAGCAGTGTTTTTCCGGCTTTGGCAAACGGGGGCAGACGCGACACGATAAAGAGCGTGATGAGCGCCCCAATCGACGGGGCGGCGCGCATGATCCCCAAACCATCAGCCCCGACATGCAAAATATCTTCAGCGTAGATGGGCAGAAGGAAGGTTGCGCCCCCCAATAACACGGCGAACATATCTAAAGTGATCGAAGCGAGAACCACTTCTGTTCTGCGCACGAAACGCCATCCGTTTTTTACAGCCTCAAGGGGTGACTCGCTCGAGGCTAAATACTCGACTTTGCGCTCATTCCGCAACATCATCAACACGCCGACCAAGACCAAACCCGCGATCATGTTGATGATATACACGGGGGCGGCGATGCCCGCAATCCCAATGATGATGCCCCCTGCGGCAGGGCCGACGATGGCCGAGAACTGCCAAACGCTGGAATTCCAGATTGAGGCGCTGTAATACAATTCCGGCGGGACGAATAACGGCGTCAATGCAGATTCGGCGGGGTTGTTAAACGCGCGCGCCACGCCGATCAAAGCCAGTGTTGCATAGAGAACGACCAACGACCCTTCCGTGAGCGAAATCACGGTGAGGATGCCTGAACACAACACCAAGAGAAGCTGTGTCCAGAATAAAATTCGGCGTCGGTTGAAACGGTCAGCGACATACCCGCCCGGCAGTGAGAGTAACAGCACAGGGATGATCTGCACCAAGCCCACAAGCCCTAAGGCAAACGCATCATTAGTACGTATGTAGAGTTCCCAGCCAATGGCAACCGTCACCATCATCTCGCCCAATTGAGCGACGAACCGCCCAATGATGAGCAAACGGAAATCCCGTAAATGAAGCGCGGCAAATGGATCGCGTTTGTCGCTTTCCGATACTTTCTCTATATCATCCACGATCAACTAAACCTTTGATTTTGTTTGGCAGCATATAAATAAATTATTTTGAGAGGAATAATGGTTACTGTTTCTCTTTAGACATTTTGATGTGGTCTTTATTATACGACGCTTGATAGAACCAATCGTGACCGCTTTTGCAACTCTGGACGGTTACAGGCGTATTACACCATAACTATAGATTGATCCCAAGTTTTAGGGGGATCAGCGGAAATCAGACGATGACCCGTACTCACATGGTACAATCACTTGTATTCATAAAAACCTATAGACCAAGTGAGGAGTTTACAGGGAATGGTGGCATGGTGGGGAACTCGGAGAAATGTCGCCCCTCGCTTACGACTAGAAGTCGAAGCCATGCGGGCAACATTTGGCGATACGTTTAAACTGGTTGTACCGGATATCGGCCCTATCTATTGGGAAGGTATGGTAGAACTGAATATGATGAGTGTGCCAACCTCAAACCATTGGTTGAAGATTTTATACCCAATGGATTACCCGAATCGTCCTGCAGAAGCGTATGTTCTGCGGCCGCACATTTATAGCCCAAAACATCAATACGAAGATGGGCAGTTGTGTTTATTTAACCCCAAAGATGGCCAACAATATGGCTGGAACCCGGGAAAATCAACTGCTGTGACAGTGGCGGCATGGGCAGTACAGTGGTTATATGCCTATTACACATGGAAATTTACCCAAACATGGCCGGGTGTTGAAGAACGTATTGACCCTAATACACCGCTGCCCCCACGTCGTGTTCGCTAGTGATTTTAAGAGGCGATCATGTTTAATTTTAGCCGACAGGCGAAATTGAAAGTCCACGTTCCAAATCTGATTGTGTCCCAGCGGGTGCTGGATAAAATGCGCATTGCGGCCAGAACCCACCTTGAAGATGAGACGGGCGAAGCCATGATTGGGTTGGTAGTTCCTGCGACCATCCCCAGCAGTTTACCCACCGTCTACATCTTGGATACGATCTCGCCCGACGAAACCGCTGTACGCCAAATGCACACCTTTCAACAAGGGGATGACCGTCAAGACGAGTTGATCTGGTGGTTACAAGAGAATTGGCAGTTGGTACGCGAAAAACGAGGCGGTGTGCTGAACCGCATGTTCAATGGCAAATGGGATGTTCCCCTGCGTTATCTGGGCGATTGGCATAAACAGCCCGGGTACATGATCCAGCCTAGCGGGGGGGACTTGATGACCGCGCTCGATTGGATTGATGACCCTGACAACAAAATGAACTTTTTGATCACGCCGATCATCACGCTGGATCATCCGTCTACGATTGGCCTCTCTAACATCAACACCAATTACGTCTTAATTTCGACGGGCGAAGGGGCGTCCATGCGGGTGGATTTCTGGTATATCAGCGATGAGGCGGGCATGTTCTTGCCGATTGCGCCGACGATTTACCCCGAAGATCAACTGCCGACGCTCGCGCCGTATCCTTGGCATTTGGCGGATGTTCCGCGTGCCGAAGCCGAAATCAAGGCATTGAACGACGATGAGCTTTTCCATTCGATCACGCTATACGACACCGATCAAACCGCGCCTTTAGAGATTTGTTTCTTGGTGGCGCGGGTGGGTGCAGAAAAATTATTAATCCTCGTGACCCACGCGGATTATCCGAAGACACCGCCCCAAGTGCGGTATGCGCCGTTCATCCACATGAACAGCGGGGATGATATGTATCGCGTGTTTGAAAATGCGTGGAAACAATCCCAACCGCTGGACGTAGACTATACGTGGACGGAAGAAAGTCACTTGGTCGATATATTACATGCGGCGGAAGCTGTGCTCGGCATCAAACGCCCCTCGCAAGAGCAGCCCGTCGAACCTGTGACGCCTGTCGCTTCAGACGAGGTGATCCCGCCAGAAGGGACACCGACCCCAGAGAAGGCAGAACCGGATACTACCCCCCCAAGCACGGGGACTTCACAAGGAACTGAGGTGTCCCCATGACATGGGATCGTGTTGAAAAGTTGCTCGGCTCGAAGAATCTCAAAACATTGTCTGAAAAGCGTGTGGGGGTGGTCGGCTTAGGGTCGGGCGGTGGTTTTGTCGCGCAATCCTTAGCGATGAGTGGGGTGGGCTATTTTGTGTTGATTGATAACGACGTCATCGAGACGGGGAATGTGGTGCGCCACGTCGCGGACTTGCGTTCAGTCGGTCAAAACAAAGCCCACGCTGTGGCTGAACTGATTCGTCAGCGAAACCCCAACGCACACATCACCGTACATCAAGGGAAAGTCGAAGAACATCTGGATGCGTTAGATGATTTAGATTTACTCGTGGTCGGTGTGGATGGCGAACCCGCCAAATACGTCATCAACGAAGCCTGTTTAAAGCGCAAACTGAGCGCGGTTTACGCGGGCGTATACGAACGGGGCGAAGGGGGCGATGTGGTGTTGATCCAGCCTTATGACGGCCCGTGTTATGCCTGCTGGTCGGCTGAACTGCGCGACGAAGTGGCGATCACCAAAAATGAGGAAACACAAGTTTTAGATTACGGCATGATTGGTGAAAACGGCACGTTAGAGGCAGAGCCGGGCTTGTGGCTTCATGTGGTGCGCATCGCCTCGGCACAGGCGGATATTGCCCTGAACGAACTCCTGCGCGAGACGGAAATCTATAAAGCCATGCCGGGGAATACGGTGATTATGGCGAACACCGCTTTGGAGATCATCGCAGGGGAAATGAGCTTACCTTATACCTCGATCTGGGCGACGATTGAACGCAACCCACATTGTTTAGTGTGCGGGGATGGGCAAAATGCGTTCGTTGTGCCGGATATGTTGACAGTGACCCATGAGCATAATCTGCCGAAAGACTCGACGGAAATCTCATTGGATGATTTAATGAATGCAACGGGCATTATTGTTGAAGATCAAGAAACGTCTCACAATCAAGAAGGGTAAAACGACGTGAGCGAAGAAAAAAATAATCTCCCGAACTCGGCAGAATCTCATGCTGTAGAACCTGAAACTCCTCCCTTGCCCTTTGATGGCGCGGAGGAAGAAAACATAGAAGTTGAAGAAGAACAACCAACGGCGAATGATGGGCGTTACGATGAACGCCTTGAACGCTTAGGCGGTGAACCTGCGCCAGCCATCACGCCGGAAGAATTTGCGCGGTTGCAACAAGCGGGGCAAGTCCATATTGACTCGCGCGGGCGCGTGCGCACAACCCGCCGTTCGGACGCAGAAGCGGGTGTTTCCCTGCGTAAACGACGAGCATGGTATGGTTGATTCAACGCCGCAAACCCCATCGGAATTAGTCGCATGGATGAAATCGCGCGGGGTGATTCATGATGCGCGTATTGAAGACGCATTTCTAAAGGTTCCTCGTGAACCTTTTTTGCCTAATGTTCCCCTTGAACAAATCTATTTAGATGAGGCTATTCCCATCAAGCGCGACCCCGAAGGACAGGTGATCAGTTCTTCCAGCCAACCCTCTATGATGGCGTTGATGTTGGAACAACTCGAAGTCAAAGAGGGGCAAAACATCCTTGAGATTGGCACCGGAAGCGGCTATAACGCCGCGATCATGCATCACTTGGTGGGTAAAAATGGACGTGTCACGACCATTGAATATGATCCTGATGTTGCTGAACAAGCGGTTCGCAATCTGCAAAAGTTGACCTTGAGTGAGGTGATGGTGGTTCGCGGGGATGGAGCGTTGGGGTTTGCCCCACGTGCCTCGTATGATCGCATCATCGCGACGGTGGGTATTTGGGATGTCCCCAACGCGTGGATTCGTCAACTGAAACCGCGCGGGATTTTAGTCACGCCGATCTGGTTAGATACACTCCAAATCAGCGCGGCGTTTCGCCTTCAACCCGACGACACGTTATTAAGTCATTCCAACCAAATGTGTGCTTTTGTGCGTTTGCGCGGGACTGCCGCAGGCCCTGATGTCCGCGTGAAGATTGGTCGTTCGTTATATCTGCACACCAATTACATCGAACGTATTGATACGGCATCCTTGCACATGCTCCTCTCAGAATACCCCGAAGAAGGCTATTTGGGTGAGTTCTTCCGTTCGAGCGACTTCTTTAACGGGTTCATTCCCTATCTTGCCATGAACGTCGAATCGCCATCCTTGTTTGTGACCTATTACACGGCGGACGATCAACAGCCGTATGGCTTACAAGAAAGTGGCTTCGCCCTGTTGAATGTGGGCAGTGCGTGTTTTGTGCCGATGCGTGGAGAAGGCAAAGCCTATTCGTTCGGAAGTGCCGATTCGTTGATGGTTCTACAAGATCATCTGTCGGCGTGGCGCGCGGTTGGCAAACCGTTTACAGATCGGTTACGCTTAAAATTGCATCCGATGAATCGTGTGTTACCCGAGATCGAGATTGGACGTTGGTTCAAACGAAGCGATCATGCGGTGCATGCTTGGTATGAAGACGAGACAACTCGCTAAGTTAGATTCTGCAGAGTGAGGCCGTTTTTTATGATTCGCATCGACCATCTGGATCATTTGGTGTTGACGGTTCAAGACATTGAAGCTACTTGTCACTTCTACTCTCACGTGTTGGGCATGAGCGTGGTCGAGTTTGCCGATGGGCGCAAAGCGTTACATTTCGGCGGGCAAAAGATCAACTTGCACAATGCTGATTCGCGCTTTTATCCCCGCGCACAGAACCCGACAGAAGGCTCTGCTGACCTTTGTTTCATCACCCAAACCCCATTAGATGACGTGATCAAAACGCTGATTGATCTGCATGTTCCGATTGTCGCCGGCCCGATTGATAAAATTGGCGCACTCGGCCCTATCCGCTCTGTGTATATCCGCGACCCAGATAATAACTTGCTTGAACTTTCAAATACGCTGTTTTGATTCTTCATCCCCACTTTCTGAATCTGAGGGGCACAGACTAGTGAGCTTTTCGACGATTTGATCCCGTTTATCAGTGGGAATGGGTGCGCCTTCCCATAAATTGCCAAGCTCATCGCGTAAACGATCTAGGGTCCAGATGGGTACTGTATTATTTTGCGCGGTAGCTGTACTTTCCGTATTTGCCCATACTAAAATGGGTTTAACCCATTGTTGAAGCCCATTTACTTTCAGAAAATTGCCTAAACGCGCTGCATTATTTTGGGCTTGTTGGCTAGGACTAGAACGAGAGTTATACCATTTTCCATTTTTCTCATATTGCCAACGCTCGCCGATATTGCGATGGTTGTTTGAGAAATTCTTGATTTCTAATACCCAAATCCCCGTCGGCCCCACAAGAATAGCATCAAGATCAGCTTTATTTCTTCCCGGAATGAGGATGTTTCGGAATAACCACCATTCGCCATCTAACACTTGTTGAATCACATCAACAACCCGCTGTTCACCTTCTTCCCCTTTGCGATGATGCTTTATGCGCTTGTCTAGGTGATTCATAATAAGGTCAAGTATTTTTAAAAAGCCCCACAGTAAGAACAATAAAAATACAAAAATGAGGATAGCTACAATTGCTGTCAGTAGCGATGGTGCAGGAGTGCCATTAACTCTATTTAAGGCTTGTGCTTGTTGAAAGTGTTCTATTGATAAGAATAAATCTCTCAATAAAAAACCTAGTAATCCTCCACCCAACACCCCTTGAGTTAAAGTAAGAAAATATTGTCTGCGGGCTGAAAAACTACGTCCTCCCCTGACTACATGAATAAATTTTTTAGAGGAAATAGGTTCTTCAAGCGCTTGATGAAGGCGTACAGACATTAAGGCGATTGATGCCTGTTTTACACGTTCATCCCAAGCGTTTTCGGCGAGGAAACCTAAGTCTCTTAGTGTAATTTTCTGTTTTTCTACTAAAGAACCCATAAGTTGCCCTTTAAAGGGATGCATTGGCCAAGGTGTATTCCGCGCTTGTTCCAATGAAATTTTTAATCGCAGGGGTTCTTCTAATAAACTGCTTTGATCGGTGTGTTGTGTATATGCGTGCGCGAGGTTGTCTAACAAAATTTGTGCAGCTCGTTTTAAGGTTGGATCATAAGCGTTTGAGGCTGCCCAACGTAAACTTGCTTCATCAAGATAGCCTTCATCAAGCAGTTCACCGATAGGTCTAGGATTGCCCTTATGCCATAAAACTTTGCGAGCTTCTTCGATTGCGCTTTTAGGTGATATGTTCATCATAATGCTATTTAAGTCTCTTGAATAAAAAATTCATCTACGATGATATAAGAATCATTTAGTAGATTGCCTCTCAAATATAGATTGAATTTTACTTGCAAACAATGTGTTTCGTGACTTCAGCGAACTAGCGCTACAATAAAACCCAATCGGCTGAAGTAAGGTGACCACATGCGGTATATATCGATCCTTCTGGGAGCATCTCTCCTGTTTAGTTTGTTCACAACGGATGTTGTCCTCGCGCAAGACCCCGCGCCTACCCCTGCAGGGACACTCACCGCCAACCCGTCTGTGCCGATCACGATTGCGCCCGAACTGTTCAGCAGGGGACAAACCGCCCTGAATAACCGCGATATTCAAGGCGCGCGTTTAGATTTCAGCTTGTTCATCGTGTTGAACCCTACCTTCAGCGAAGCCTATTTTGGTCGCGCGATCACCTATGTGTTTGAAAATAATGCCGATGCCGCTTTGACAGATTTGCAAGAAGCGATCTTGTATGGCGAAAGCGCTGGCGCTGAATTTCTCGCGAGTGTGTATCAACTTCAGGGGGATTTATACCGTCAGCAGGGTGAGCTTGAACAAGCCTCGACAGCTTATACCGAAGCGCTTGCGCTTGCCGATATTTCAGAGGTCTACGGCGGGCGCGGATTGATTGCATTGGAGCAACGAAACTGGGAAGGGGCGCTGGAAGATTTCAGCGACGCGATCACCCATGCGGATGACCCCCAACCCTCGCTGTATTTGTACCGCGCCTATGCGTTGGTTCAATTAGACCGCACGGATGAAGCGGTAGCTGATTATGCCGACTTCGCGAGCGGAATACGTCAAGAAACCGTGAACGGAATCCCTCTAAGAAACCGTTCAGCGCAGAACGTGGCGTTGGCTTCAGGGCGGGTGATCGAATATGTTTTTGAAGCTACGGCGGGCGATACGGTCACAGTTTATGTGACGCCTGCGGGAAGTAACGTCGATCCTCTGTTGATTCTGTTCGACCCTTCGGGCGAAGCTGTCGCCGCCGACGATGATAGCGGTGGACAATCCAGCGCGTTACTGCGCCTAGAAATTCCTGAAACAGGCGAGTATACCCTGTGGCTCACCCATTCTTTGGGAGGCTCAAACGGGAATGTGAGCATACAATTTGAACTTGAAACGGGTGATCGTTCTCAAGATGCCATAGAACCACTTGCCAGTGATGAGGACTAACGCCGTTCGGCTTAGGCTCTGGGCAAGATAATCGGGGTGGGTAGCGGTGGTGGGGTGATGAACAACCCTTGAAGTGAGTTGACCATCAGCGCTAACAAGGCGAACAAGATCACCATGACAAAAAGAATACGTAACCAGCGAGGGGTTTCTGAGGCTTCATTTTCGATATCTGCTTGCGAAGGGTATTCCCATGTTTCAATCAGATCATCATCGTGGTCGTGCATGTTTAGCCTAATGATTATTTTTCATACAGGTGTCTATAGTCTATGAACCTTTGTATTGGAAAGCTATCAGATCGGTAGAATATTAATATAAAAATAACCTTGTTCATTCCGTTTACACATCTCAAAAATGTACATATAGGGCATTGTTTCATCGAAGAAGCCGCTGAAAAGAGAGATCATTCATGCTTAAAAAACTGTCATTTCTTCTACCTTTAGGGGCCTTATTCCTGTTTACAGGTGTCGATTCACAAGAT
This sequence comes from uncultured Anaerolineae bacterium, assembly GCA_934216615.1. Lineage (GTDB taxonomy): Bacteria > Chloroflexota > Anaerolineae > Aggregatilineales > Phototrophicaceae > Flexifilum. The sequence continues at coordinate 74,740 of CAKQCB010000008.1, forward strand.
TCGATTGGCGAATCCTTAGTAACTGATCTCGTGCATCCGCGTGCGGTTGCCTACTTTAATGAGACGCTGTATGTCACTACTGCGGGGATTGGTGGCGACCTTGAAGTGCAGGGGAATTTAGGCTTAGCCTACGCGGGCGGAACCAGTACCGTTTCAGTCCTTGATGCCGACGGGAATTTAAACCTTTTGCTGACCAGTTTGCCCAGCGTGATCGAACAAAATGAACCTTCCGGCGTGCACAGCATCGCGTTTCGCAACAACATCATGTGGTTGACGTTGGCAGAATCGACGTTGAGCAACCCGTTTTCAGCGACGATTATTGGCGTTGATGCGACCACGTTACGCATCCAAGAATTGATCGACGTGTATGAGGCCGAAATGCGCTTCAACCCCGATGGCGGGGAAATCGACTCGAACCCGATTGATATCGCGTTTGATTCGCAAGATCGCATGTATATTGCCGATGCGTCTTGTAACTGTGTTTGGCGTTGGTCGCCCAACGACGATGCAGAAGAAGCGCTTCAAGTCTTTTATACATGGATGGATAACCCCGTTCCCTCTAGCATTTACATCGACATCAACGACCATATTTACGTCTCTTTCTTCAGCGCCTTCCCATTCACGGAAGGAAGCGCGGGCTATGTCAAATTGGATACGCTCGGCACGGTGCTGGAAAGTTATTCAGGGCTGACTGCGGTGGTTGATATGGTCGTCCATGAAGGGACAATTTACGCTTCTGAGTTTGGCCGTTTCTCGGACAGTGGTTGGCTTCCCAGTTCAGGGCGGATCGTGATGGTGACGCAAGATGGCGTGACGCCGATTGCGGAAAATATCCATTTTCCCTATGGGTTGGCGCTTAACCCTGACGCAGGCTTAACAGCGGTGATCGGTTCGGCATTCAGCGAAACGGGCAGTGTGATCACCTTAAGTCCCTAACCAGCGCGCGGGGTTAATTTTTTTCAAATGGCTTCGGCATGATAAGATGAAGCGTATCGATGGGTGAGTCAATGTAAGGATACCCTTGATGGACAAGCGAATGATTGATTTTGTGCGGGTGCTACGCGCTGCAGGGGTGAGAATTTCCCTCGCAGAAAGCCTTGATGCGATGCACGGCATCGAGCGCGTAGGGGTTGAAAGTCGGGATGTGTTTCGTTCTGCCTTAAAATCAACCCTCATCAAAACCGCTGCCGATCAAAAGACGTTCGATTATTTCTTCCCTTTGTTTTTCGGCCAACAAACCCCACCTCTAGAAAATATCCCTGACAATTTATCGCAACAGAACCAAGATCAACTGCAACAAGCGTTGCAATCGCTGATGGGCGACAGCGATGCCTTACAGGAATTACTGCGTCAGCTTTTAGAGGGACAGCCGTTCGATCAAAGCCAATTAGACCAAGCCAGTAAACGGTCGGGTTTAAGCGGGGCGTCGGACGTATCCCAACGCGATTGGTATCAGTCGAGTGTGTATCGTCAGCTTCAACTACAAAACGTCGAGAGACTCATCCAGCAGTTGATGGAAGCGCTGGAAGCGATGGGCATGAGCGCGGAAGCTCTGCAAAAAATCCGCGAGATGCTGGAACAGAATGCGCAAGGGTTAAGCGCGCAGGTCGATCAATTTGTAGGGGCAACATTGGCTGAACGGTTGGCAAACCGTGAACCTGACCCCAAACCGGATTTGTTGGATATTCCTTTCACGCGCCTTGAAGATAAAGAAATCGACAATATACGCGAAGAAGTGCGCCGTTTGGCGGCACGCTTACGCAGTCGTGCGTCGTTACGTCAGCGTCGGGCGAACAGTGGCACGCTGGATGTCCGTAAGATGATGCGTTCTAACATGCGTTACGACGGCGTGCCGTTGGAATTGCGCTATAAGATGCGCCATGTTAAACCGTCGCTGGTGTTGATTTGTGATGTCAGCACGTCGATGCGCTATTGTGCCGAGTTTCTACTCACCTTGATTTATGAGTTGCAAGATCAGGTTGCGCGCACGCACAGCTTCATCTTCATCAATGATCTGACCGACATCAGTATGGCGTTTCAAGAACATGACCCGCGCCACGCGGTAGAGAAAGTGTTGAGAGAGAACCGCCCGGGCTATTACAACACCGATCTCGGTCACAGCATGGATACCTTCAAACGGGTTCATTGGGGATGTGTGACGAACAAAACCACCGTCGTGATTTTGGGCGACGGGCGCAACAATTATAACAACCCCCGCATTGACATCATGCAAGAGCTGATGCGACGCGGGCGCCGTCTATTATGGTTTAACCCCGAATCGCGTTCTCAATGGGGTTCGGGCGACAGCGATATGCTAAAATACGCGCCTGCCTCACATGGGGTCTATAAAGTCAGCACCTTGCGAGAACTCGCCAATGCGGTAGATCATATTTTGGTGGATCGCTAACGTCGTGGTGAATCTGCTATTTGAATGGCTACGAGATGACGTAACTCGCGGTGATTTCTGCGCGTAAAGCGAGATAACTCTTGTAGCGAGATTGGGAAATTTCACCGCGTTCGACCGCTTCGCGCACCGCGCATCGAGGTTCGTTTTCGTGTTTACAATCGGCAAAGCGACAGTCGGGGACGCGCGCGCCAATCTCGATGAAGTACGCATCGAGTTCTTCCGGTTCGACATCCCAAATGGTGAGGTTACGTAAGCCCGGCGTGTCGGCTATATATCCACCTTGATCCAACTTGATCAAGATGCTGTCGCGGGTGGTGTGGACGCCTTCTTGGTTGTAACCACTCACCGCTTTCACACTGCGACCTAGCCCTTCTTGCATACGGTTGAGCAGGCTGGTTTTCCCGACGCCCGACGGCCCCGTGAACACAGAGATTTTATCTTTCAGAAGCTCGCGCAGGGCTTCAACGCCTGTTCCATCAACGGCGGACGTGTACAGCACGCGGTAGCCGATATTCTCGTACATTTTGAAGCGTTGGATGAGATGATCAGGATTTTCGGCGTTGTTATTCAGGTCGATCTTGTTCACGACCAAAATACAATCAATGCCGACTTTTTCCCCCATGACTAAAAAACGATCAATCATGCGTGGGCTGGGGGCAGGGTCAGTTGCCGCAAAAACAAAAAAGGCTTGGTCTGCATTGGCAATGATGACTTGTTCACGTTCAGGGCTGCCCGCACCACGGTTTCCCGCTGTGCGTAACGCCCGTGAAATGACGGAAGTGCGCGGTTCAACATGCTCAATCGTGCCGGTGGTTTCGCTTAAAATACCAATCTTCACACGATCCCCGATGGCACAAACATCACTCGCGTTGGCTTCTTCCAATAAACGACCACGTAGGCGACAAATATAAATGTTGCCGTCTTCTGCTTCGACTTGAAAAAAACCACTTTGATCTGTAATGACCAATCCGTTTTGTATTTGCTCCAAAGGCAAATCTCCTTAACCTGTTCAATCGCTGTAGGCACTATGAATTAGACGCCCCAAGCCATGCGATTTTGGCTTGAGTATCTGAAATAGCCCACGTTCATTTTTTTGAAAAAGTGCTGTGTGTGAATTTATAAAGTCTATGTGTACGAATAGACCTTACCCAATATAACCCGAAAACGCGTTGCTTGCTTAATGATGCAGTATGCTTCTATTCTATAGGCTTTTTTTGAATATACGTCAAGCGTTTCGTAACAGTTTGATGAAAAAGTGGTGTGAAAAGCACTTTGAGCAAATGTGCTATGATTGAGCACATATCAGGTGAATGAATTTTTGAGGAATAAGCAGTGTCTGAAAGTCCACAGAATCCTTTAAATGAAACGACGTCCTCAACCCCGCCTGACACCACGCCACCCCCCCATATCCACGACGAAGGGTATGAAGATGATGTGGTCATTTCGCGGGTTGCGTTTAATTATGTTGTGATTGCAATTGCCTGTTTGGTGATCGGCGCGGTGGTGGGTATTCTCGGTTATGACCGTGTTTCACGCGGAAACCAAGATCAAACCGATGCGTTGATTAACCGCGCTGTCAGCACCGCGGTGGCGTCTATCCCTATGCAAGTGGGGACGGGGAACACCAGCACCGAATCAATGGTACAAGCGGTCGGAACGGCAGTCGCCGCCCAAGCCACAGCGATGGTACCAACCCCTCTACCTACCTTAGACCCGAACATTCGTTATGATGTGTCTGTGGCGGATAATCCCTTTCTTGGGCCAGAGGATGCGCCTGTGACGATCATCGAATTTGCAGATTTTCGCTGTGGTTTCTGCAAACGGTTCAATGACAACACCATGCAACAAATTTTGGATACCTACGGCGACAACGTGCGTTTGGTCTTCCGTGATTACCCAATTCTCGGCCCAGAATCGCAAGTGGCGGCATTGGCTGGCGAGTGTGCGGACGATCAAAGTCAATTTTGGCCTTTCCATGATATGGTCTACGCCAACCAACAATTCATGTCGCGCTCGCAGTACATCACCTACGCCGAACAGTTGGAGTTGGATGTTGAACGCTTCACCATCTGTTTGGATGAGCAAGAACACCTCGAAGAAAACACCAACGATTATTTAGCAGGCGTGGCTTTAGGCATCAGCGGAACGCCGACTTTTTACATCAATGGCAAGATCATCATTGGCGCGCAGGATTTTTCGGCCTTCGCCGCCGTGATCGACGCGGAACTGGCGTTGATCGAAAGTGGCGAAGCGTCCAGCTAAGCCGACATGCAGACATAAACGAACAAAAAAATCGCTGATTTACAGCGATTTTTTTATGGAATGAGCGTTTTATGCTTTAGAGGGACGGTATAGGGCGGTACGTAAAACTTCTTCATCCATCTGAAATAACGTTGCCAGATAAGCGGGGAGGCTCGCTTGTTGGGATTCCGTGAGTTCAACCGTAACCTCGCCGATTTCGTGTGACCGTTTGACCAAGCCCCGATCTTCGCTGTAGCGAAGCATCACACCGCCGATGGTTCTCGCCACAATCGCATTATGCAAGAACAACCCATCCGGCTGATGATCGCGGATCAAGCGTTGGATGAAGTCGGCTTCAGGGATCGGCTCACCTTTCACGACGAAACTTAAACTGCGATAGTCGCCACTGGTACGGTGAATATCCCAGCGGGCGTTCGCCGTTGGGGTGGCCCAGTAGGTGTAAACGGGCGTCTCGATTTGGGTGGTCTGCTGGTCATCGAGTAAGAGCGCCCCCGCGACCGGATAGCCGACATCAGCCAGATAGTGCGCCTCCTCAAGCTGAACGATCACCGTACAATGCGGGTTAGGGTCGGATTTTTCCATGTCACAAAACGCCAAGCTGACGGAATATCCAAGCGTGTTTAGCAGGGCGCGCAGGGCTAAATTGCTCTCGAAACAGGTTCCGCCCGTCCCTTGTTTGACTGCGTGATCAAAATATGCGTCGGGGAAACGGGCGTAATCTTCGGGCGTTCCGTGTCTTTGATGACGAGCGATGCGCGACATCGATTCCCACGGGATACGCTCACTCCACGCGACAAGGATTCTGTCGAGCGCGTCGCGGGTGGGCGCTTCAGGTTTTAGATGTAAGTGGTTGAGGACACGATCAACTTGGGATGAGGGAAGGGTATGCATCGGCAATCTTTCTAGAACCATTAATTTTTTTTAAACAAAATGGAATGGTTGCATAAAAAATCTGAGATGGTTTGCGGTGGATTCACAGCAATTTCACAACGATTTTCTCTAACCTTCGTATTATACAAGTAATGTATCATCGCGAGATGCGCACAAATGGTTATACTTATAAAAATATTGTTTGCGCAATCTTAATCCATTTCAGGAGATATTGAATGGCATCGCTCCTCGACAAAGTTCAAACCTACATCAACGCCAGCTTACACAGCATCGTAGACCGCGCATTGGAACAAAACTCTGTTGCGGTTATGGACGAATATATACGTCAAGCCGAACGCGATCTTGATGAATTAGAAGATGCAACAGCTAATGTTGGCGGAACCGTTCGCACACTGAAACGTAAATATGAAGAATTTTCTGCCGCCGCCGAAAAACTGGATCGTGACATCGACACGCTGGTTTTGAAGGGCAAAGATGATTTAGCAGCGGCTGCCCAATCTGAGCTGAATACCAAACAACGGATCGCTCAAGAACATTACGAACAATGGCAACAGCAAGAAGGTCAGTATCAAACGATGCTGAATATGAAGATGCAGTTGGAAGCGCGGATGAGCACCCTGCGTCAAGAACGTGAACACTTACGCGCGTTGATCGAACTGGCAGAAGCCAAGAAAGTTGCCAACCGCGCCGTCAAGAGCCTCGACAGCTTATCGGTTGTGGGCGACGACCAAGTGAGCAACTTGGCTGAACAAATCCGCCGTCGCATCGACACAGAAGATGCCCGTTTGGATATGGCAACACGTAAACTTTCCAGCGAAATTAACGATATCGTGCGCGGTGGTGAAGTCGAACGTCAATTGGACGAACGCCGTCGCCGTTTGTTGGGCAGCCAAGGCGGAAACGAGTCCACCTCTACCGAAAGCAGTGGCGGTAGTAGTGAGTCATCGTCTTCGAGCTAAGCCGATTTAAGACCATCATTGACAGAGGGGACTTGTTCACAAGCCCCTCTGTAGAAATTCAAAACCGTATCATTGGAAATTCCTCACTGAAGCGCCCTGAGCACCAAAGTGGATTTTTGAACTGAAAGCATAAGGATTTGAAGCATGACACAGGCAAATGAGATTCGTAATCGCGCAACGGGGGCGATTTTGAAGAAGGCATTCACACGTTGGGAAAGTATTCTCACCATCGTGTTGACCATTGTCCTGTTTGTCGCTTTTCCTGATCCGTTCCCGTGGTGGCAAAGCTGGTTTTGGCTGATCGCGGGTGGGTTGGCGGAAGCCGCGTTGGTCATCTCGACCTTGACCGACCCCGCTTTAACCCAAGAAGCGATTGCGCGGGAATTTGAAAGCCAGTTTGATCTACGCCAAGTGCGCAGTCCAAATTCACGTCAGCGCTTAGAACGGGCTTTAGAGTACCGCCGTAATATGGTGGAGTTGGCAAAACGACACAGCGGGGTGATGCGTTCCAGCCTGCAAATGACGATTGCCGACATCAATGACTGGATCGCGCATATGTACGATCTGGCGTTACATATTGATGCGTTCGAGAGTAACGAGTTGGTCGAACGTGACCGTAAAACCGTACCCACTCAACTCGAAAAAACCCGTCAGCGTTTGCTGGTGGAACAGAACGCAGAAGTTAAACGCGACCTTGAAGACCAAGTGCGCAACCTCGAATTGCAACTGAGCAACTTAAACGCGACGGCCAACAGTGTCAAACGCGCCGAAATCCAACTGGATAGCACACTTTCTTCGCTCGGTACGATTTATGCTCAAATGTCCCTGCTCGGCACAAAAGATGTGGATAGTGGTCGTGCGCACCGCTTACGCGACGAAATTCGCGAAGAAGTCGCGGGTTTGCAAGATACGATCATGGCAATGGATGAGGTTCAAGCACAGCGCTTACGCGCTTCTTAAAACGATCACATTCTAAACACGCCGTATTGTGTTGCCTCTAACGGACGGTTTAAACACGCGCTGAGCGCAAGCGCTAAGACGCGCCGTGTATCGCGCGGGTCGATGATGCCGTCATCCCATAAACGGGCGGTAGAATAATAAGGACTGCCTTCACGCTCATACTTTTCTAGCGTGGGCTGTTTAAAGGCGGTTTGTTCCGCTTCGGTCATGTCGGGCTGGCCTTCGCGCGCCAACTGGTCGCGTTTGATGGTGAGTAAGACGTTGGCGGCCTGTTCGCCCCCCATCACGCTGATGCGACTGTTGGGGTACATCCACAAAAAGCGCGGATCATACGCTCGTCCACACATGCCATAATTCCCCGCGCCGAAACTGCCCCCGACAATCAACGTGAATTTAGGAACTTTGGCGTTGGCGACAGCGTGCACCATTTTCGCGCCATCTTTGGCGATCCCGCTTTGCTCATAACTTTTGCCGACCATGAAACCGGTGATGTTCTGCAAAAATAACAGCGGGATTTGGCGCGTAGTGCATAACTCGACAAAATGCGCCCCTTTTAAGGCAGACTCGCCAAATAACACCCCATTATTGCCGATGATCCCAATCGGCATCCCTTCGATATAGGCAAAACCTGTGACCAGCGTCGTGCCGTAATTGGCTTTGAACTCGCGAAATTCACTGCCATCGACAAAACGGGCGATCAATTCGCGCACATCATACGATTCGCGGAAGGTGCGGGGCAGGATGCCGTAAATTTCATCGCTGGGGTAGAGCGGTTCTTTGGGCGGACGTGTGTCTAAGGGGATGTGTTTTTTGTGGTTCAGCGTCGCCACAATATCACGGACGAGTTGTAATGCATGCGGGTCATCTTCGGCGTAATGATCGGCGACCCCACTCAGGTGAGTGTGTACATATGCCCCGCCGAGTTCTTCGGCGGTTACTTCTTCGCCTGTCGCCGCTTTGACCAACGGCGGGCCTGCCAGAAAAATTGTGCCTGTGCCGTTTACGATGATCGTTTCATCACTCATCGCAGGGACATACGCCCCGCCTGCGGTGCAACTGCCCATCACCGCGCTGAGTTGCGGGATGCCTTCAGCGCTCATCGTCGCTTGGTTGTAGAAGATGCGTCCAAAGTCTTCTGCGTCGGGAAAGACTTCATCCTGCATGGGCAAAAAAGCACCGCCGCTGTCCACTAAATAGATGCAGGGTAGATGATTTTCTAAGGCGATTTTTTGTGCGCGTAGATGTTTTTTGACCGTGAGCGGGTAATAGGTACCGCCTTTGACGGTGGCATCGTTGGCGATGATCAGACATTCGCGCCCACTGACGCGCCCGATCCCCGTGACGATGCCCGCGCTCGGCGCGTCGTTGTCGTAGATGTCCCACGCGGCTAACGGGGCAATCTCCAAAAAGGGCGACCCTTCATCAAGTAGAAGATCAATACGGTCACGGACAAAGAGCTTGCCTTGAGCGCGGTGACGCTCTTGATATTTTGCCCCGCCCCCTTGTCGCACTTGGTTTAAACGGTCACGAAGTTCTTTTGCTAAGGCTTGATGATGTTCTGCATTGGCGCGAAATTCGGCGCTTTCAGGTTGTATCTGCGTTTCGATTGGGTTCATAGAAATCGTCTTTTCAAAAAATACTTATTTAAAGGGCGTGTAAAAAACAACTCTAGTTATGAAAGTTCTGTGTCTGCTTGTCAATCCTGCAATTTTGAGCAGGGCTTTACTTTAACGTTGATTTTATGACGCTTCATCAACCTTATGCGCTTTGTCTAGTCGGCTTTAAAAGATGATCTTCATCCTCAAAAGTAATATTTTGTTAAGAAAAATAATGTTCCTTAACAAAATGCGGGTTATTTTTTTCTCTCAGAATTTTATTACTTTACCCTCATTTGACTTTGGCTTAATAATCTCTTAAAATAGATTTAATGTTTGGCGCTGGTATCCCTACTAGCGCTTAGTTTTTCTAAAGTAGGTTTTGCTATGTCTCCTTTCAGCCTGATTGCTATTCTTATACTCACATTTGCCTTTGGGTATTTGAACGGTACCAACGGCGCAGGATGCATTATCGCCACGGTGGTGTCATCCCGCGCACTTAAACCGCGTATCGCCCTGTTCTTAACGATCCTGTTCATTTGCGCAGGGCCGTTTTTATTGGGTTTGGCTGTTGTGGGAAGCATTAGCGTGGACTTGGTTCGCTGGGATGCCGTGACGACTCCCGTCATTATTGCGGCGCTGGCCGGTGCGGTGGGGTGGATTTCTTTATCATCTTGGCTTCGTTTACCGTGCAGTACGACCCAAGCCTTCATCGGCAGTTTGATCGGCGCGGTTTGGGCAGGCTTTGGCACTCAAGCGATCATCGGGCATGGCGTTGCCAAGTCGTTGGCGGCGTTGTTCCTCTCGCCATTTTTGGGTATTTTGGCGGGGTATGTGATTTCGAAATTGGCTTACAAATTAACGTCTTCGGCGACACCCCGCATCAACACTTGGTTCAAGAGCATCCAAGTGCCGATCAGCTTATTGGTGGCGCTTTCGAGCGGGTCGAACGACGGTCAAAAATTGATGGGTATCCTTGCGCTTGGCGTTGCTGCCAGCAGTCATAGTGAATTTTCTGTGCCGATCTGGGCGGCCGCTTTCGCCGCTGTGACAATGGGCGTAGGGACATTACTCGGCAGTGGTCGCGTCAGCCAGACGCTCGGAAACCGTTTATATGCGGTTCAACCGATTCACGGGTTTGGCGCGCAAACCGCTTCGGGTCTGGTGTTGTTGAGTGCATCCCTTTTGGGAAGTCCTGTCAGCGGTTCGCAGGTGATCGCGTCGGCGATTGTGGGCGCTGGTACCGCAGACCGTATCCACAAAGTTCGCTGGGGAATGTTCCGTCAAATCTTCAGCGCGTGGGTGTTAACCCTTCCCTTTTCGGCTTTGGTCGGGGCGGGCATTTACTTGGTCATCTCTGGCATGAATCTATGAGATTTCCCAACCTGTTTCGTCGGTCACGTAAACCAAAACATGACCGTTTGGCCGTCCATTTAATCGAACAATCTCACCGCCTAATCGAAGGGGCGCAAGCTGTGGCCGTTTATCTCGCCACACCGACCGCTGAGAATGCTCAGCGCGTGCGCGAGATCGAACAAGAAGCCGATGCAATTCGTCGTCGGCTCATCGCCCAGTTGAAACGCAGTTTCATCACGCCTATAGACCGTGAAGATTTATTTGATCTTTCGCGCGTGATTGATGATGTCCTTGACTATATGCTCACGCTCACCCGCGACATGCAGGCGTTTGAAGTCAGCACCAATGTCCATATCACCTGTATGGTGGAGGTGCTGGTCGAATGTGCGCATGAACTCCATTCTGCGGTTGAGAATATCGAACATAACCCAGACAAAGCGGTGGAACATACGATTCACATCCTCAAATTAGAAAACCGCATGGGGCATTTGTACACAACCGCCCTGGCGGACCTCTTTAAAGATATGGAAACCTCGCAAAATATGGTGGACGGATTAAAAACACGCGAGATTTACCGACACCTCATCCACACGATTCAAAGCGCTGAAAATGCCGCAAATTTGATCAATGAAATTTTGGTTAAATTTCATTGATCAAATGTTGGTGAAGTTGATTTTTTAGGGTAAATTCTCCTCAAGATTCTTTAAGAGGAGATTAAGATAATGAAAAAGACTTTACTATTGACGGGTGTTTTAGCATTAGGCGTTTCCATTAGCCCAATTGCCGCACAAGACACATTGACTGTTTTGTGTACCCCGCAAGAAGATTGGTGCGTTGCCATGACGCAAGCGTTCGAAGCGGAAACAGGCATCGCTACCAGTTATGTTCGTATGTCCTCGGGCGAAGCCCTTGCACGCATCCAAGCCACGCGTGACAACCCAGAATTTTCGGTTTGGTGGGGCGGCCCAGCGGACGCTTTTATCGCGGGTAATGAAGAAGGACTGCTCGAAGTTTATGAAACCGAAAGCACAGAAGCCATTCCTGCTGAATATCAGGGCACTGACCATACATGGGCAGGGGTCTATGTTGGCGCGTTAGGGTTCTGCTCGAACGTCGAACTGCTCGAAGAATTGGGCATTGATGCGCCCGATTCATGGGATGATCTGCTCGTCCCCGAATTGGCGGGCAATGTCGCGATGGCTCACCCTGCAACCTCGGGGACGGCTTTCACCGCGTTCTGGAACGTCATCACCTTGAAGGCGGATGCGTTAGAAGAAGCGGAAGAAGGCACTGGCTATGATGAAGACGGCAACCCCACCGAAGCCGCGATTGACGAAGCGTTTGAATACTTCACTGCGTTGAACCAAAACATCTTGCAATACACCCGTTCTGGCTCTGCACCCGGCCGTATGGCAGGGGGTGGTGAAGTTGCAGTCGCCGTGATCTTCTCTCACGACTGTGTGAAACTTCAAGTTGAAGGTTTTGAAGGCATCGTTGTGAACTCCTTCCCAGAAGAAGGCACAGGCTACGAAATTGGTGGTATGGCGATCATTGCGGGCGCTCCTGAATTAGAAGCCGCGCAAATTTGGTATGATTGGGCGTTAAGCGTAGACGCACAAGCGATTGGCCAAACCGTCAACAGCTTACAACTGCCCACCAACCCCGAAACCCCTGTTTCAGAATTGTCGGTCAACCTGTCTGAAGTGACGACCGTGAACTACAACTTCCAATCTGCCGGTGAACACCGTACAGAATTGGTCGAACGGTTCGACTCTGAAGTTGCTGCAGAACCTGCAGAATAAACTTATTACGTACTTGAAGTGTATAGGGACGTTCTTCTAGAACGTCCCTATTGTTGATTTTAGGATAGTATTCATTGGCTCAATTTACGCGCTCGCTTAAAGATTTTCGCCGTACTTTTCGTGACCCAGTGCTTGCGCTCGGTTTATTGGTTGTTGTTATTTTTATTCTATTGACCGTGATTGTGCCTGTGTTAGCCATGACTAGCGCGGGTGTGACAGGGCCGGGTTTAACAAAATTACAACAATATCTTTCTGACCCTGTTTACCTCGGTATTTTACGAAATACGCTGGTGATGGGGTTATCTGTCGCCGTTTGTGGAACCTTACTTGGCTTTTTGTTCGCGTATGTGCAGGTGAAGGTGAAAGTCCCTTTTAAACCTTTTATGCACATCATGGCGCTCATCCCTGTCATTTCCCCGCCGTTTGCATTAGCCAGTGCCATCGTCCTGTTGTTTGGACGGAATGGCATGATTACCAAAGGGGTGTTTGATACCCGTTGTTTATGGGGTGAGGGACGTGGTTGTAATGACATCTACGGGTTAGATGGCTTGACCTTCGTCTTGACGTTATCGCTGTTCACGGTGGCATACACCAACCTCAAGGGGATGCTCGAAGCGCTTGACCCTGCGTTGGATGAAGCCGCAACCAGCCTCGGCGGAAGCAAGTGGCATATTTTCCGTACTGTCACCGTTCCTATGTTGATTCCCGGCATCGCGGGATCCTTTTTATTACTCTTTGTAGAAGCCATCGCCGACTTGGGCAACCCCCTCGTATTAGGCGGGAACTTTGAAGTTTTAGCGGCACGTATTTATGTGTCTATCGTTGGGTTGAACGATCATGCGGGCGCCGCCGCATTATCCATTATTCTGCTCGTCCCCTCGTTGACGGTCTTCTTGGTTCAGCGTTATTGGATCGGGCGCGCGTCGGTCGTCTCTGTGACAGGCAAGCCGAGCGGTCGCCCACAACAGATCGAACATCCGTGGGTACGTTGGCCTCTTTTCGCCCTCGTGATGGGCATTTGTCTGCTCATTTTGATGATCTACGGGGTGATTTTCTTCGGCGCATTTGTCCGTGTGATCGGCGTCAACAATACGTTCACACTGGCAAATTTTGATTTTGTCATTAACGGGTATGGTTCTGAAGCCATGTTCGATACCACGATTTTATCTGCCATTGCCACACCCATCGCGGGGATTTTGGGTATCTTCATCGCCTATTTGGTGGTGCGTAAACCCTTCCCTGGACGTGGTGCGCTCGACTTTGCCACGATGATGGGCATCGCGCTGCCGGGGACGATCCTCGGTATCGGCTTCTTGATCATCTTTAATAACCCGATAGAGATTACCTTGCCCGGTATTGGCACGATCCCCATAATACCTAAGCTCACGGGGGGTAGAGCGGTCTTTGGCGGGGCGTTGGCGATCATCCTCATCTATATTGTGAGAAGTGCGCCAGCGGCGTTGAGGTCGGGCGCATCCCTGCTCACGCAGATTGACCCCTCAATTGAAGAAGCCTCTACCAGTTTAGGCGCAAATAACGCGCAAACCTTCCGTCGCGTCACGTTGCCCTTGATCCGCCCTGCATTCTTCTCCGGCTTGATGTATGCCTTTGCGCGTTCTATGACGACGATTTCAGCCATCGTCTTTTTGACCACACCGCAAACCAAGATCATGACCGCGCAGATTTTGAATGAAGTTGAAAATGGGCGCTATGGCAACGCATTTGCATATTGTGTCATTTTGATTTTGATTGTGTTAGTGACCATCGGCATCTTATCGATCACGGTGGGCGGAACCAGTTCAGCCAGTCGTGGCTTACAAGGGGGTGCTTGATGTCTGAACCCATTTACAGTTTACAACTTGAAAATATCATCAAAAAATTCCCGATGCGAGATGGTTCAGGTGAATTTGTCGCGGTGAGTGATGTTTCGCTCAACGTTGAAAAAGGGGAATTCCTGACGCTTCTAGGCCCGTCCGGTTGTGGCAAAACCACCACGTTACGCTTGGTCGCGGGGTTTGAATCGCCCACTGTTGGGGCGATCATCTTGGACGGTAAAAACATCACCAACCAACCGCCGAATAAGCGCGATATGGCGATGGTGTTTCAAAGCTATGCGTTATTCCCGCACATGAGCGTGTTTGATAATGTGGCCTACGGCTTGCAGATCAAAAGGCTTTCGAAGCAGGTGATTCGCCAAAAAGTGAATGACACGCTCGGGTTGATGGGCTTAGGTAGTCTCGCGGTGCGTCGCCCCAACCAGCTTTCAGGCGGGCAGCAGCAGCGTGTGGCATTGGCGCGCGCGTTGGTGATGGAACCGCGCGTTCTATTGTTCGATGAACCGCTGTCGAACCTTGACGCAAAACTGCGCGTGCAGATGCGCACCGAAATTCACCGCATCCAACGCAACTTGAACATCACCAGTTTGTACGTCACCCATGACCAAGATGAGGCGATGGCGCTCTCTGACCGTATTGTGGTGATGAACCTCGGCAAGATTGAACAGATGGGCAAGCCGGAAGAAATTTATCGCTTCCCCGCTACTCGTTTTGTGGCCGACTTCATCGGGCGGGCGAACTTCTATGACACCACCCTGCAAGCGATCGAAGGCGAAAAAGCGGTGATTCAATTGTTCGACCAGCCGATGCGCGTGAATTTGCATAACAAGGATTTGAACCCGTCACAGAATGTCACTGCGATGTTACGTCCTGAGTCGGTGAAATTGGTCGCGCCGTCGGCGGATGTGCCTGTGGTGAAGCTCGAAGTCAAAATGTATTTGGGTTCTGAAGTGGAATACACCGTGAGTTTTGGCGATCAACTGTGGACGATCACGGATTCTGATATGCATACCGCGCATAGCTATGACGAAGGGGATATGGTCGGCTTGAGCATGAATCCCGACGCGGTGCATCTGTTGAAGTCTTAAACCTGTTAGGTTTTGTTAGACAAGCTGTTTTTGAGAGGGGCATCCGTCAAGATGCCCCTCTAGTCCTCTCCAGCGTCATCCACACACCGCCCGAACCGCCTGATGTTATAATGCTTTAGAGATTTACACTTTGGGTTGAGAGATGGGGTGAGGGGACGATGATTCATCTGTTTAAGCGGGGACGAATACGGTTTCACCTGTCCATTTTCGGCCTGTGCTTACTCAGCATGATGGTGGGCTGTACCCCGACAAGTTCCACCTCTACGAACAATAACCGCGTCAGCGCAACGGCCAATGCCCCGACATGGCAGAACTCGACCATCCCCATCACGACAGAGAACGCGCCGAATATCCAGTTATTAGGGCGCTTAGATTCCCCTGCGCCTGCCAGCACGATTTTTCAATTTGACGCTACGGATTCACACATCGCGGCGCTCAACAACGATGCCCTGCTCATCTTTGACTTGGCGACGGGCCTGCTCCAAGCACAAAACGCGCGTGGTGATTTCACGTCAGTTCATTATTCGGCGGATGAAACGCGCTTGTATGCCTTAGATATCATGGGTGAATTGAGCCTCTTGAACGCGGAAGATGCACGCCAGATCGAAACGTTCCGTGCGCACTCTGATTTTTCGGGCGCGTTCGCCGTCAATTCGATGCAAGATTTGATCGTGTTTGGTGGGGAAGATGGCACTGTCAGCATTTGGAATGGCGCTGAACGTCGTGCGGTGAGCGCGTTTGAGGTTCATGCCAACAAGGTGACTGCGGTCGCGTTATCTGGTGATGGTGCATGGCTGGCAAGTGCTGACGCCGAAACTGTCCGCTTATGGGATTGGCGTGCGCAAACCTTGATCGGCGAAATTGGCGTTCCGTCAGTGCCTCATCACTTGCAATTCTCTGTTGACGCACAGCAGATCGCGATTGGTATGGTTGATCAACTGGCGGTTTGGGTCAACCCTGCCGACGAGAACGCATCCTTACAGAGTTTACGCACAGGCTTGAGCAACGTCAGTGTGCTCACCTATTCCCCTGACGGACAGTTTTTGATGGGGGGCAACGCCTCGCAAGGGGTGACCGTTTGGGAACTCAACACCACGAACGCATGGACGCTTCAGAACGTGCGCGGGTCAGTTGTGGCGGGAAGTTTTTCGCCTCACCATCCGCTCATTGCTACTTCAGTGATGGGCAGCGGTGTACAGTTATGGAATTTAAGCCATGTTGAGGATGAAAATATTCCCCAAGCGAGTTTATCCAGCGCGGACACACGGATTTTTCAAGTGCAGTGGTCGCCCGATGGTCGTTTCTTATTCATGACCAGCGCGGCAGGCGCTATTTATGCTTGGGGAATCGGTTCTTAGACGATTTTTATTCAGCGGTTTCTTTTTCGCTCGGGTTTTCTTTTTCTTCCCAAACGTCGCTGGCAATATCGATATACAGTTGACCATTTAAGTGGTCAATTTCGTGTTGGAAGACGCGGGCTTGCCAATCTTTTGCTTTGATGCGGAAGGGTTTGCCTTCGCGGTCTTGCCCTGTCACGATGATCGTTTCATGGCGATCCACTTTGCCGAAATAACCGGGCAGGGACAAACACGCCTCAACCCCTTCAACTCTGGCGCGGCTGCGCTTGAGGATTTCTGGGTTTGCTACGGCATAGGTTTGGCCGGCTTGGTCACCATATTCTTCACGGCTTTCTTCATCGTCGGGCAAGCGCACCACGATCAGGCGTAAAGGAACGTTCACTTGTGGCGCGGCCAGACCCACGCCCGGCGCATCCATCATGGTTTCGATCATATTGTCGATCAGCGTTTGAAGCTCAGGGCCGAAGTCGGTCACACGGTGCGCCTTTTTGCGCAAAATTGGATTATCTAGTTTTACGATAGGCAGAATGGTCATGGATGTACTCTGTGCAAATGTAACTGGAATGTGCGTATTATAACAAATTCGCACGCTCTATGTTGACGCTTGTACAGGCGAATTTCCTACCTCGGCGTGACAATCGCCATCGCTTCGCCTACGTTACGCACTTCGACCACCTGTAAGCCTTCGGGAACATCGCCCACACGCTTGCGCATTTTGGGGATCATCACCCGCTTAAAACCGATCTTCGCCGCTTCTGCCAAACGGGTAGAAAGTTGGGATGCGGCGCGAAGTTCGCCACTCAGCCCGATCTCGCCGACAAAGGCCATGTCTTGCGGGATGGGTTTATCAAAATAGCTCGACGCCATCGCGACGGCCATCGCCAAGTCAGAGGCTGGCTCATCAACCTTCATCCCGCCGATCACATTGATGAAGATGTCTTGCTCAAATAAGCGCAGGCCAAACCGTTTGCTCAAGACAGCGCTCACCATCAATAAACGGTTGATGTCTACGCCGTTGGGGGTACGGCGCGGGTTGCCAAAAGAGGTCGGGCTGGTTAAAGATTGCATTTCGATCAACAGCGGGCGCGTGCCTTCCATCGTGATGGCGATGGCAGAACCGGGCGCATTGGCGACCCGTTCGGCTAAAAACGCTTCGGAGGGGTTCATCACTTCGATCATGCCCAAGCCGGACATTTCAAATACGCCGACTTCACTGGTCGCCCCGTAACGATTTTTCACACTGCGCAAGAGACGGTACGCTTGGAAAGGATCGCCCTCTAAATAGAGGACGGTGTCCACGATATGCTCTAGGACGCGAGGCCCCGCAATCGCGCCTTCTTTGGTCACATGGCCGATGATGAAAATGCTAATCCCGCTGGATTTTGCCAGTTGTTGTAACCGTGATGAACACTCGCGCACTTGGCTTACACTGCCCGGCGAGGATTCGCTCTCTTGCGTGTAGATGGTCTGGATCGAGTCGATCACCACCACCAGCGGATCGGTTTTCTGGATGTGTTCAAAAATGTCGCTCAGGTTGGTTTCGGTGAGCAGGAATAAATCTTCTGCGGCGACGTTCATACGGTCAGCGCGCATTTTGATCTGGCGGGCGCTTTCTTCCCCGCTGATGTACAAAACCCGTCCGGCGGTTTCGGCAATCACCGAGCAGATTTGTAAGATCAGCGTGCTTTTGCCGATCCCCGGGTCACCGCCGATTAGCGTCAAACTGCCCGGCACCAATCCCCCGCCGAGAACGCGGTTAAATTCAGCGATGGGGATGGGAATCCGTTGGCCTTCATCCATGCTGATTTCGGTGATGCGTTCAGGTTTAGAGCGCGTCACGACCAGTCGCTCACGGCTGGCGTGTTTGGAAGACGGTTTTTGAACCTCGATGACTTCTTCCACCATCGTGTTAAATTCATGACAAGAGGGACAGCGCCCCATATATCGTAACGAGGTACGCCCACAATTTTGACAAACATATTGCGTCCGTGTTTTTGCCATGCCTCTTTTACCTTGTGATAGATGCGCGTTATCGATGCTTTTGCTAGCGCGCAAGATCAAATTTCTTTTAGAACGTATGAGCGAAATTATACCACATCTCGATATTTCCCCCTAAATATCAGGCGCTTGCTAAATTAAATTCATGATACACTGAACCTTAATTGTGTGATTTTTGAAATACAGGGGAGAAAGCAATCGTGATGGTCAACGAACAACCAGAACGTGTTCTCGGTAAATTTTACACCAGCAAATGGCGCATCGGCTTTTGGTTACGGGCTATTTTGTCGCTCAGTTTATGGTATTTTTTGTCCTACCGTCATAATTTTATCCAACTGACCACCCGCCGTGTAAGCCAACGTCGCGGAAATTTTTTGTCGGGGAATGAAACCGCCATGTCGATTGAAAACATCACCGATGTGACGTTGAATAAGTCCCTGTTAGGCGGAATTTTTGGCTACGGTGATATTATCATTCAATCCCCCGGGTCGAGTGGGGCAGAGATCAATGCGGTGGGGTTAGCCAACGCTGAACAACTGCGCAACGCCATTTTTGACCTGCGCGATGGGCGGTTGGATGAAACGGGCGCGCCACAAGTCAAAGGGCAAAAAGGCTAAATCGCTCACGTCTTAGATCACGCATTCCCTCTCAACCGAGAGGGATTTTTATTTGATGCTCCAAATTCAGTTCAAATGGTCGTGTTGATGATGAGTTCAAATCCATAATGCCGAATCTGTTGTTACTCTCCAGCATCTATGCGTTTTCGTTGTGGATGGGGGTCTATCTTCTCCGCCGAGATGCGCGCCGTTCGGAAATGCGGTTTGCGGGCTTGGGGTTGATGACGTATGCCATCGGGTTGGTCATCGCGCTGATCGTCCCCAATTTCACAGCGTACCCTCTGCTCACGATTTTGCCCGCCGTGTGTTGGACGTTTGCCATGATCGGCTTGTGGCGCTTGCAAACGGAAACTTCTGCTGAAGGACACCCGCAGGTCAACCCGCCACGCGTGAGCATGTTCATCATCACGACGATTTTCTTTTTGTTGGGCATCACCCTTTTGCTCGTCCCTCAAACGATCTTGGCATTAGACTGGGTGCTGGTGTTGATTGGCACAGATATGCTGTTGGTTGGCTATCGAATTGGGGTGCTGATCGCACAATCGGAAGGGGAATCCTTTTGGCCGGACGCGTTGCGTTCGTTAGCCATCACCATTTTATGGACAGTCTTGATCGCGGGGCAAGTGCTGGTGCTGATGCAATTTACGCAGGCGATGACCGATGCCTCACCGTTATTATTCGGCATCATCACGGTGGTGATTTTGCTTCAAGGCGCGACGGACAAGATCAATCATGGGTTAGATAAGCTCTTTTTGAAAGGGCAGCGTAAGGCACAGCAGTCGGTGAATGAACGTGAAACCTTGCGCGCTGTTTACAACGCCATTTCCCGCCATGATGAAGCGCTGGATATTGAGCGCGTCGAACAGGCGGAGTTTGTCCGTTTGACCCGACGCGCATTAACCCATCTGAGCGATATCGAACGGTTAGCTTCTTCTCCACTCATCTATTTAGCGTTGATTGATGCGCGCCTTGCGCAAAAAGACCAACCTGATAACACGCTGAACCGTGTGCATGCCTTAAAAGCGGTGTTGATCGAACGCATCGACCGCTTAAAGCCCTCCAGTGGTGAGGTGGGTGTGAGTGATGAATGGCGTTACTATAATGTGCTGTACTATCCGTATGTGTTGGGGGTCAAACCTCATCGTAATTTGAGCGACGATGACCCCACATCTTATGCAGAGGTGATCACATGGTTACGGACGCAAGTGCCGGAACGCACTTTGCATAATTGGCAAACAAAAGCGTCGCAGATCATCGCGCAAGATTTGCGTGAGCAGGCTTGAAATTGGCAGTATTTGGCAGTGATTTGTCTCGTGTTGGCAGTGCCATCAGGGCTATGCTGAGGGTGTTGTATTCGTAAATTTTTTCAAAGGACATCCTCATGACTGCTGTTTCTTATCCTACTTCTGTTCATGCCCCCATAGTTGATAAACTACTCACCCGAACCTTTGCATTTGATGCGGTATTTTCGGCATCGTGGGCGCTTTTATTTTTGCTGGCACATCAACCCATCGCTGATTTTATTGGCTTGTCCAACCCCACATCTTTATTATTTTTAGGCGTCTTCTTCATCTTTTGGGCGGGTGTTCAAGCCTTCATCGCCCGTAACCCGACACGCAATCTACACTTCACCCAAGCAATCCTCGCGGTTGATTTTTTGTGGGTGGTTGGCAGTTATGGGTTGTTGCTGTCACAAGCCCTCCAATTGAATGATGTGGGTAACGTGGCGCTCCTCATTCAGGCTGATATGGTCTTGGTGATTGCGATTGCAAAGATCGTGGGTTGGCGTAGATCTCGCCTGAATATGTGAGGAATAAATCCTTTGCCTTGACACTGACCTAAGCTGGGTTTTACAATACGGGACATCAAGGGCCTGTAGCTCAGCTGGGAGAGCGTTACAATCGCACTGTAGAGGTCAGGGGTTCGAATCCCCTCAGGTCCAAGTCACGAAAACTAGGCATATACGAATCATCCGGGAACGGGAACGTGTAGTAGAGCGTTCCCGTTCCTTCGTTTATGACGATCTTCGCCACAAACTGCTGAATAATCCGCCGAGCTAATGCCTTATCTTCGCCTTCGAGCGCTTCACGCATGTAGCAAATCCAGCCTTCCAGCGCCTCATCGCTGATTTGCGCGATATGACCCGGATCGACTTGTAAGTCTTCCAGGACGGCTAACTCGGAAAGCAGCTCTTCTTCCTCACGGCGGCGTTCGTCGTAACGCTGCTGGAGATGTTTGGCATAGCCCATGTTCTCAATCGCATCCATGATGTTTTCCAGCGACTTCTTGACTTCAGCGAGTTTGTCCTCAATCGCGGCAATACGTGTTCCAGCATCGCTACTGCGCTCTTCCAGTGACTGCGCGATGTTCTTCGCCAATGGGCGCAGGTTCTCAATAGTCAGGACATGTGCCAGCAGATTTTCGATCACGGTCTGGTCGAGGGCTTTGGTGCTGATGCGCTTTGCCTCACACGCCTGACCGCGTGAATTCTTCATGGTCGAGCAGATGAAGAAGGTGTAATTACCGCGTTTGCCCTTCTTACCGGGGATGCTCTCGACGTTCATCGGATGTTCCTCGCCGTCCACATGCCCACAGACCACCAACCCGGAGAGCAGGTACTTACTCCCGACCCGGCGCGGCTCATAGTTGCGATCTACCTGCCTGCCCTTATGCTTTTTGGCGTTCTCCGCTTGGCGCTTCTGCTCCGCTTCAAACCACTCATGCGGAATTAGCGCCGGAACGAACTCCTTATACAGCTTGCCGCCGTAGACAATATCGCCGGTGTAAATGCGATTGGAGAAGAACGTATCATAGCCGTTCACGTTCTTGAACAGCCGCGTGGTCTTGTGAATCTCGCCGTAGCTTGCGCCTTCATGCCGCATCTGCCACGCGAGATAACAGCGCTCCCACATCTCCGGGTCAGGCACGAGGCGCTGGACGATGCGCGGTTCGCCGGACTTGCGCCCCTTCTTACGCTCATATACACCGACCTGAATCCGCTCACCTTTGAAGCCAGTCGGTGTACCGCCGGGACGTATGCCCAGATAGCCGCCGGTGCATTCCCAATCGGGATTGTGTCTGAGGAATTCCGGGTCGTTATCCCGCGTGCCGACAAGCTGCGCCAGCCCGCGTTTGGCGTTCTGCGAGATTTCTTCGAGGTCCTGTTCGTCTTTCCACTGCTGGAAGGCTTCGATGAGCGCATCTACAGCGGCGTTGCCCGTATTGGCGGATGTCACCAGGTCAACGATGGTGATACCGCGCAGGCGCAGGTCAGTCTTGATGTTGGTGGCTTCGATGCTGTCACGTCCCAGCCGATTCGACTTCCAGAAGATCACACCGAAGGGATTCTCACGGCTGGCTTTTTCGCGCTTGTAGCGGTCATTGATATGCCTGAAGCGGCGGCGCAGATCAGAGAGCAGCTCTTGCAGTGCATCGCGTTTTTCGGTGTTCGATGACAGTTTCGACTCATCAACATAGAGCTTATCCAGCACGAGATTGTGATGCTGGCAGTATTCGCGGGCGACATCAATCTGCTGGGCGACACTGCGATCCTGTTCATCCCCACCCGAATCGCGGCAGTAGACAACGACATGCGCGCCGGGCGGCAGTGGGCAGTCCTGCCGGATGAGGTGAAGGTAGCGGTTGTCTGAGGTCATAAGCATCTCTTAAATGTGTTTTTCAATCAATCAGGTGGGTGTTCGCCAGCTCGCACCCAGACTTTACGGGCATTCACCATTCGGGCGATGTTCATTTGCAGGCGAACAATGGTTGCACGACCAACAGGAGTCAAACCACGAAGTATGGTTCCATTCTCTATCCACTCGAAATGCTCAGTCCATGCCTGAATACGTGGGTTGAATAGTAAAATCAGATCACCAGTATCAGGATCAGGCGCGGAGGTTGCACGCGCTTTGCTCAGATTACAGGTTGCACATGCCAGAGCGAGATTATCCAGATCATCCCCACCTCCGGGCTTGATATGTTCCACGTGCATTGCCTGTCCGGTGACGCGCTGTCCTGTCTGGCAGTATTCACATTGGAAAGCGGCTCGTTCATGAACACGCCTTACTGTTTCTGCCCAGGATAAACTACTCATTTATGGGTTTCATATCATCGAGTGTCAGCTTATACCCGCGATCCATCAGAATATTCATCGCGGTTGCTTTACGCAAAGTAAGGCGCTGTCCATCTTCAACCAGTGTAACCAGTTCAGCATGTTCTTCATCACTGATGGTTGCCTGGCTATTTTTATCCATCAAAACAGACATCCGAGCCTGTTTTGCCTGCGGCATCTGTTCGCGCATCATGCTGAACAGCGCGTCGTCGGAAAGATACGTCATCGCCTTCAATTCAGCCTGTTCGTCGAGCGGTATGTCGAGCATCGACTCAACAAACGCACCTTCTAATCCTACCCTGATCACTTCATCAACAGACAGGGATTTCTGTTTGGCGACTTGCTGTGCCTTCTGGTATAGGCTGTCAGGAATTGAAATGGTGTAATCACTCATATGCTTCTCCATCAGAACATCTAATCTATTTTACACTAATCTTGCCATTCCGGGTCAACCATTGTCGGGTCGTAATCCAGCGACAGTTTTTATTGAACCAATATCCCGATTCACCTATAATGTTTCATTCATTGTGTTACGGCGTTGAGCCGGACGAACCCCGCGTAGCATCCCCGCAATGGAAAGAGCTTCATCCAGATCAGGCCAGTAAATGCCCGACAGACGAAAGTCCACACTGGCTTGTTGCTCCGGCGCAGCCTGCATCAGCACAGGATACCATTCCAGCGGCGTGGCGATCTCGCGCCCGTCCTGAAGCTGAACCCGCAGCATCCCATCGCTGAACTGCACACTCACAGGGCGGTCTTCCTCACGCGGTTTATCATTCTGTTTCATCCGCTTTACCTGATCACTCCTATCGGTTCAGGAATAGGACGACCCCGCTCCAATGCCAGTTCGATCCAGAGCCGTTTAGCATCTTCGATAGCCGGAAGAATTTCATCCCATTCATCGACTTCAGTCATGCATCCGGGCAGTTCCCTGATCTGCACAAACCATGCACCGTCATCGGGGATGACTTCAATTGTATAGGGTAACATCAGGTAATCGTTCAGCGAATTCATCTGTTACCCGCGCCATTTCGGGTCAACCATCGTCGGGTCATAATCCAGCGACAGCTTGTGTTCGATAAGGGCTTTTACCCGCTGTTGCGTGGATGTGGGCAAATCCTTCCACATATACTGAAGCACCTTAGTCTCAGGTTGTATCAGAGAAACCTCATTAGGGTGTTTCAACTGCATTTCTGCAATTAATTCGTTTGCTAAGGTACGAGCCAATCCAGGATTCGCCAGATCAATTCCTGCTAGAAGATTCTTCGGGTTCTGCCGCATTTCCTGAATCGCTTCGCGTCCTGCTGGCTGGTCAATCATAGCTTCCAGCACACCAAGAACGGCATCCTGCTTTTCTGTTGATAGCACATCGAACATTTCTGCAAGATAATCTGCTCGGATTGAATGTGCCGATGGTTCGGGGGGAATATATCCCGCCAGACGAAACAGACGCAGAGCATCAACATCAAGCGCTTTGGCTACCAGCGATAAGGTGCGGGCATCCGGGTCTTTTGCACTTTTTTCTTCTCCTACCTTCAATAGATTGCGAATGGCAGACTCCGACACCCCTGCGGCAGCAGCTAATGACCGATTGGTATGGTCATGTTTTGTCATTAAATCCGCGATAAAGCGTCCGAGAGTGTTGGCAGTTGAAGGCATGTACAATCCGTTTCCTTACATCATTCATCCAGTTTGTTTTACATTATACTCGCATCGCGCCCGTTTTCTGAAACGCAGTCGAAAAAGTGCTTGACAAAGGCAGCGCAAGTGTGGTATGTTCTGAAAAGTTATTATGCGTTTTTCAGAGCGCATAAGATTGTAGGCGCGACTTCGCGTTTATTTTTTCAGTCAAATGCGTTTCAAAAAGCGCATTTGTGATTTTTCAGAAATGAGTAGATTGGTGCATCATGGCAAAACGTCGCGGGCGGAAGCCCCAATCCATCCCAATGAAGATCGGCAACGATCCGGCCCTGTGGCGTTACGCCAGCGTTCAGGAGGCGCTCGAAGCCAATACCCATCTGCTCGCCCGGCTCATCCAGGCAGGGGCAGAACAGGCACAAGCGGATGGGCGCGGGGTCGAAGCATCGGAAGCAGTTTCTGTACCGGAGAGCGCGTGATGAGCGCGTCTCTTTTTTTCGTCAGCCTGTCCGTATCGAGTCCGTACAGCCGGAGGAACCATGATTAAGCGTATCGAATTCAGTCTCAACCTGGACGACCCACGCGAGGCGGCGATTTATCGCGCCCTCAAGCCATCGCTGCGCTACCGCCGCGCCGGAGCCGTCATCCGCCAAGCGCTGGACAGCCTGCTCATCGGCGAGGATGTTCAGCCCAAACCGCAACTATCTGCAAAACAGGAGAACCAGCATGAGCAAGCGTAACACGAAGAATACTGCACTGCCGGGAAGCACACTCACCATTGGACTGGACATCGGTTATGGCGTGGTCAAAGCTGTGACCGCCGACCAAGTGGTGATGTTCCCGTCGGTCATGGGTCACGCCCGCGAGATCAAGTTCCAGCAGGATGAAATCACCAAACGACATCCCGGCGACCAGATCAGTGACGACGAAGGCGCTTGGTTTGTGGGCGATCTGGCACTGGCACAACTTCCGCCCGGTGAACTGCTGCGTCTGCGCGGACGGACGGCGAATGAATCCACAATGGGTAATGCTTTCCGTTTGCGTCTCGCCAAAGTCGCTATTGGCAAGCTGATGCAGGGGATGCGGGAACAGGACATTGTGCATATCCGCATCACCACCGGCCTGCCAACCGACCACATGCGCGATGCCGCCGAACTCAAAGCCTCGCTGCTCGGTCAGCATCTTATCAGAACCGATACTGCCGACCTCATCGCCAATGTCACCGAAGTGATGGTCATGCCCCAGCCCTATGGCACGATTTACGCCGCCACGCTGACCGAAAACGGTGAGATCAACCGGGGTCATGCTTACCGCAGAACGGGGGTGTGTGATGTGGGGACGTACACGGTTGACCTGGCACTGGACGATGAAGGCGAATTCGTGGATGCCGAAAGCGGCAGTGTGGAAAGCGGAGTCTATACCGCGCAGGAGCGCATCGCGGCGATGCTGGAACGCGACTACCGGGAGAAGATGCCGTTCAGGATCGTCGAGGAAGTCCTGCGAACCGGGATTTTCCACGCCAACGGTCAGCCAGTGGATTACCGCGAGATGGTCGAAGAAGCACTCACACCGCTGCGAAGCGCGACCCTCAATCTGCTCAGCGAGAAGTGGCAGCGCGGCACGATTGTCGATGTGATCTATCTGTCTGGTGGCGGCGCGGAACTGGTGTATCAGGATATCGCCGAAGCCTATCCGCAGACGCAGCTGGTGACGGATGCCCAGCTTGCCAATGCGCGCGGCTATCTCAGTTATGCCCGCTTTGTCGCTCGTCAGCAGGCGGGCTGAGAGGCAGATGGGGTGTCGGTCTGGTTCGGACGCGATTCGGACTGGTTCGGACACCCTCGAAAGGTGAAAAGTGCATGGCGAAGCAGAAACGGGCGACGGCAACGGTGAAGATGACCTACAGCGAGGATGCTGACCTGATCGCCTGGTGGAACAGCATCCCACGCGGGAGTCGCAATGCGGTGATGAAGGACATAATGCGCGATTACATCGCCCGTGAGGGCGGCGGCTATCGCCCGATCCTGCCGCGTAACGTGCCTCAGCCCTTCGATCCGGCGCGTTTCACCCAGGTCTGTGACGACACCGCCTGGATACGCGCCGCGCTGATGGATCTGCCGGACTACATTGAACGGGTCATCCAGCATGTGGCTGCCGTCGCGCCGGGGAATGGAGCGTCTGCCGGGAACGGCATCGCCCATCCTACTGAGGTGTCTGACGATGCCGCTGAGCGACGGGAACAGCGCATGAAGAAAGCAAAGTGGTGAGGGGGCATATGGTCATACAGCCAGCCGAAGCACAAGCCGCAAGGCAGGACGCTCCGCCTCCTGCCGGGTGCAACGTCGAGGCGTTGCACCCATCTCAGACCCCGTGCGGGTATCGTGTGATGACAAAAATGTCCACACGGGGTCTGAAGCGAGCTAAATCCAGCTCGCTCCTCATGCGCCGGAGAGGCTGGTGCAGCCCGCGCCGCGAGCCGCACAAGTGCGACGGTGCAGAGCGTCCGCCGCACCGGTCAGCGTGGTTCGCCACGCCGACCGAGCGCACATCGTGCCGATCTGCGCTAAAAGCTGCACCATGCTTCAGCAGAAGACCGAGCATGGTGAAACGGCCTGCGGCGCATGTCCTACGGCACATGATCTGGAAGAAGAATCGAGGAGAGGTCAATCCATGAATCACCGTCAGACGGTGCAGGCAGTCGCACGACGGTTGCCACATCTACAGAAGCATATCGTTGCCGAAGTGCTGGAAGTTGCCGCTGAGGTGTGGGCGGCGGAACTGGCACAGCCCGACGGTGTAGTGACCGTCGTCAACCTGGGCAGGCTGCATGTCGAAGCCCAGCAGATGCAGGTCGGCGGCGCAGTCCGTGAAAAGTTGAAAGCTCAGTACGGCACAGTACCGGTGACGATCCGACGACTGTACTACCGGTTTCGTCCATCGAGCTGGCTGAGAGATTTGATCGAGGAGGCATATGAAAAGGAAGAAGACTGACCTGTATACCGAACGCCAGACGGTCAGCCTGACACCGGAGCAGATGCGGCGGTTGAAAGAACTGCGCTCAGTGCGGGCACGCAAGGACGGGCGGCTGATCCACATCACCGACCTGATCCGAGATGCGGTGAACTACTATCTTGCCGCCCAGGAGGATTTACCCGGTTCACGACGGGCGATTGCGAAGGGCGTTGAGGCGAAGATGGATGCACTGGATGAGAAGGTCGAAGTGCTGACCACGACGCTGAATGACTTCATCGAGCGTGTCACGCGGCGGCGGGGGCAGTAGGGCATGGATCACAGGCAAATGTGTGTTTCCAATCTGCGCTACAAGCGCCCGATCGCCGGTGAAGGCAAGCGCATGAAGCAGCTTCTCGGCTATCTGACGTACCGCGACAGCCGCGACAAAGGCGTGAAGCTGGTCGCCGGGCAGGAGCGCTGGGTCGATCACGGCATGGGTGGTTCAGTGGCGGAAATCGCGCAGCGCTGTGACGACCTGCGCAGCCAGCATGTGTTGACCTTCTCGCTGGTGGTCAATCCCAATCCGCAGCTGGTGGCGATGATTCCACATGACCAGCGTGAGCAGTTCGTGCGGGAACTAACCGAGCGCACGGTGGATGGTTTCTTCGAGGCACGTGGGCTGGATAGCGGCTGCGAATACAGCTATGTCGCGCATCACCGCGAGAGCGACGATCCACAGGCACCGGGCATGCACAATCCCCATACCCATGTGGTACTGCCGGGTACAGTCTGGAGCGAGGAACACGGCGAACGCATCAACCTCTACTTCTCGCAGAGTAGGAAGGTGGATCATATCGAGCTGCTGCATGATGTGACCGAACAGCACATGGCCGACCTGCTGGATCGCTACGTCGGGCTGGACTGGGAACAGCGCTATGATGCGCTCGAAGCGATGCGTGAGGAGCAGAAGCAGATCACCGAGGCTGAGCCGCATGGGTACCACATCAGCGAGGATGGGCATCAAATACCGTTCTGGGGTGGTGTGCGCCAGGTGGACGAAGAGCACTGCGCTGTTGGTTACTACATGCCATTTGTGGATGACGAGGGGGAGGTCAGCGTCCAGTTTCGTCCGGTTGCGGTGGGGCTGGACAGGCATTATGCCACTCAGTTGAGCGCCGTTGTCGCCGAGCGGCTGCATCAGTATCCCGACGATCATCTGAGGCTCTATCAGGAGACGATCCGCATCCTGCTCGATGAGGAACATGAGGACATCCAGCCGCCGCAGCCAACGGTAGAGCGATCATTCGACATTGATTTATAAACGGAAACGGGGTGTGTCCGTCGCTCAACGCCACACCCCGCATCCTCATACGAAAGTGAAGACAGTATGACACAGAATATACCCGTCAGCAAGACGGACGAAATCACGCCAACAGATCGCCGCGCTTTTCTGCGAGCGTTGTACGGTTCTGCACCGGATGACCTGTATCTCGAACTGCGCTGTATCCATCCTCAAAGGGGCGAGGTGCGGACGCTGTGGGGAAGGATGGGCGATAAGCGCGGACTTGCCGCTGTGCTAAAGCAAGCGGATAAGCTCAATGGCGAGGGGTATGGTGTATATTTCGCGCCCTGCCTGCGTAAAGAGAAGAAGGGCAGTGCCGACTCTGCGACCTGGGTTCCGGCGCTGTGGATCGACATCGACAGCACCGACCCGCGCAATCTGGAGAAACTGAAAACCTTCGACCCTACGCCGAGTTTCATCGTTTCCAGCGGGGGTGGCTGGCACGCGTACTGGCTATTGGAGCAGCCTTTCATGCTGGAAACCGACCAAGACAAGCAAAAGATCGCCGCTGTTCTGCGTGGGCTGTTTGCAACTCTGGACGGTGACCCGGGTTATGTGAAGTCCGTCGCCTCGGTGATGCGCTTGCCGGGATCGGTCAACACCAAACCAGAGCGCGGTGGCATAGCAGTGGCGATTATCGAGAGCTATCCTGAGAGAAGATATTCGCTAAGCGCGTTCGCCTGGCTGGAAAGCGATGAGAGAGAGGAACGCATCGGGGATATGCGCGTGGTTACGCTCAACAGCAATGGGCAACATCCGCTGCCGCCGCGCACGGAACAGTATCTCGCCAGTGGCGCGCACAACGGCAGCCGCAACGCCGAACTGTTTGCCGCTGCCTGTCAGCTTCGGGATGCCGGTTATAGCCAAAGTGATGCCGAACAAGAGTTAGTCGCACGGCATGTTGCCGATGGGGATGGGAGCGAGAACCCTGCTTCACGGGAGAAGGAAGCCAGAGCCACCATCGCCAGCGCCTACCGTCAGCCTCCCAGAGAGCCTATCGCTGCACCACGTCAGCAAGCAAGGGAGAAGGTTGCACAGCTTGTAGGCAGTTATGCCCCGGATCAGCGCCGGGAACGTCCGACGGCGGAGCAGATCGCGGAGGCGGTGCAGGCGTGCGCGCATCTGAACGCGGTGGAATGGGCGGAGGAACGCCAGCGGCTGAAATCTGTCTGTGGGGACGGACTGCGGTTGGTAGATCTGGATCGCGTCTACCGCGAAGCGCGCCGCAGCCTGGAACGGCAGAGTCTGCCGAGCGAAGATCGCTACCTGATCACCGATGGCTGCATCGTTTACGAGAAAGTCACCGAACGCGGCGTGAACCGCCAGCGGATCGCCGACTGGACGGCGCAGGTGGTCGAACGCACATCGCGCATCGACGATGATGGACAGGTCGAGCACATGGTCAGGCTTGAACTCAGCCGTGAGGGGAAAACACAGCCGCTGATCGTACCGAGCGAACTTTTTGGCGATGCCAACGCGCTTCAGCGCCACATCGCCCGGCAGGCCGGTGAACGCTTTACCGCCCGCACCGGCATGAATAAACATCTGCCGATGGCGCTGCTGAGCCTGTCGGGGGAGTATCCCACCCGGACGACCTACCGCTTCATGGGCTGGACACAGATCAACGAACGCTGGGCGTATGTGACACCAAACCTCACGGTTAGCGCTGACGGTGTTTATGAACAAGCGCCGGAAGTGGAACTGGAAACCCGCCTGCGCGATTATGGTCTGCATGAAACGGATTGGTCACAGAGCCTTGCCGCACTCGCGGCGCTGAAGGATACTCTGCCGGCTGACATCGCTCCCGCACTGATCGCTTATGCGGTTCTGCCGCTGGTACAGCGATTTTTCCCCACAGCCGCGCCTAAACCCGCGCTGCATCTGCAAGGCACGACTGGTACCGGAAAATCCGAAATTGCCTCATTGCTGTGCAGTTTCTATGGGCAGTTCACCCGTGACATGCCACCGGGGCAGTGGGGCGACACGGTGAATACGGTCGAGGCGCTGGGTTATTCGCTGGCGGATGCGCTCTACTGGGTGGATGACTACAAAACGATCTACGCCGATGAGCGCACCTTCACCCGCTTTCTGCAAAGCTACTCGCGCGGCATGGGACGTGGACGCTTAACCCGTGAAGCCAGAATGAGACAGGAACGCCCCTGTCGCGGACACATCCTCAGCACCGGCGAGACCACGCTTGATGGCGAAGCATCCATCCTGGCTCGTATGATCGTGCTGAAGGTCGCGCCCTGGGGTGAACGCGATCCTAATGGGCAGGCGCTCAGGCAGGCTGATCAACTGCGCGAGTATCTCTCCGGATTTACGGCGCAGTTTGCCCGGTGGATCGCAGATCAGGCGGAAACCAATAATCTGACAGCAACGCTTTCTAAGGGCTTTGCCAGCAGCACACAGGGCTACCAGGACAAGCTGGCGAGCAAAGGTGTGCAGGCATCCACCGTCGGACGGCTGGTGCAGAACTGGGCGGTGCTGGTCACGACCTATCGTCTACTTCGTACTTTTCTGATGGAACGGGATGCTGATGATGCCCTGCCTCCCTGGTGCGATACCATTCTGGATGGGGCACAGGCGATGCGTGAGGAACGCGCCGGTCTGCTGTTCCTGGACGGGCTTCAGCAGCTCCTCGCCAGCGGCGAACTGATGCTGGCAACCGACATGCGCCAGCCGGAAGAAGCGCGGCCTGGAACGACCATCGTCGGCTACAAGGACGGTCAGCACGCACTGATCCTGCCCGATGTGGCGTATCGGGCTGTCGTGCGAATCCATCCGCTGAAGTTCAACACTGCCGCGATTGGCGCACAGCTTCAGGAGGACGGCTGGCTGATCCCCGGCACGAACAGCCTGACAGTGCAGCGACGTGTGCGCGGCATCCCGACGCGCTTCTGGCAGCTCAAAGCCGACTTCATCGAGATGTGACGCCTGTGACGCTGTTTCATCAACGCGATTGGTTTCATCGCATAGAGAAGGAAAGCACTTGTTTCACTTGTGACAGTGTTTCACAAAACAGGTGCTTTTTATTCCCCCTGCGGCTGAGTTGCATTGTCTATCTCAGCGAGAATATCCGTCACAGCATACACCTTCCAACCGTTGACGTTGCGTGCACGCAGATAAACTCCGTCTTCGGTGAATTCCAGTGCAAAACCCTGCGAGTTGAGCCGTAACCGCTGGGCAAACGTTCCATCATCCTGTTGTATCCAGAGGGTCGTGTAGTTCTCAAAATAGCCGTGGAAGGTCGCCAGCAAATCCTGGACTTCAAGATAGACAGCAGCCACCGGCAGGCCGTCTGGAAACGATGAGTTTGAGGTGTATGGACAGCTCACATCCCTTAATCTGAACCGTGTTGTGTTTGCCGTGGTGTCCACAATCTCGGCTGTCCCACGTTCGCCGCAGCGTAACCGAAAATTGACATCCGGCATCATACTCACCGCGAACACCTGTTGCTCTTCGTCGTGCTCAATCCGCACCGGATCAAGCTGCACTGGCGTTGGCGATCCCGATGGAAGCAAGTTGACATCAACGTATTCCGGTAACCACTCGATGCACGGAGGAAAATCCCACGAGCAGCCGCCAAGTTCCCGCCAGAGTTCGCCAGCACTGTCGGTCACGCCCATGACCGCAGCAAAGCAACCGCCGCCAGCTATCAGCGTGCCGGTCAGCGTGATAATATGCTGCTCATCCTCGCTCCACACAAACCCCCGGCAGATCGTTCCCTGACTGTGCCGGGGAAGTTCAACCGTTTCACCGGTGTGTGTGTCCGTTAACGCAGTATCCCTCGCGCCTTCGGCTTCGTAGCGTCCACTGGGCGACACGCCGTAGGCAGCGTAGTAGTCGGGTAAAACCTGCTCTGCTGGCGTATAGTGCGAGTTGAATGCTTCACGCGTTGCGGGCAAGCGGAGAACGGTACCATCAAGCATCATGGTTATTTCAAAGTAGCGATCGGATAAGCGAACTTCCTGCGGGCCTGCAAAAAAGCGAATACGATCCTGCTCCAGCTCCCAGAGGATATCGGCAGCGCCGTAAGCGAACGCGCCGAATTCTGCCACGACAGCCTGATGCTCAGGATCAATCAACCAGTAGAACAGGCTGAGGATAGGCGACAAGGTTGTGCGAGAGTCACCGCCAATGCTGCCGACGATCAGCAGAATATCCTCATTCGGTGCCCATTCCATGAGATGGACACCACCGATAAACCGAGTGAGCCATTCAACAGCAGGATCACCACGACTATTCATCAGATACGCTCCTGCTGATGTGACGTAATAATCGCCGTAGTTCATCCCGAAGGCCGCAAAATAACGCCCGGAAGGTGACCAACCAGGGCCAGCAAGCCCCGTCATTCCCGGTGGAATCACCTCAGCCCCGATATGGCGGCTGTCGGTGCCGTCGGCGCGCTCGATGATGATGCCGCCTAGCATCCGTGAGTAGTAATAGAGGTAAGGCGGCTCATCGTCAGTTTGCGCCTGAGAGATGGATATAGAACCTGCCAGAGTTAATACAACCGGCAATAACCAACATAGTCTTTGCATCAGCAGACCTCCACGACACTATGCTACGAGCCTATCAGATGAAAGTTGATTCTGCATCGTCGGTTACATGGCGGTTGACCTGCGCCTGGGTGATTTGCGTCACAGGTGAAACAGCCGTACCTGTCACAGCGGCGCTTTTGCGCTTGTAGAAGTTGAAAAATGAGCGTGTTTCCGATGATGCGTTGAATGGCAAAATTCCCCTTGTTTCAGTTGTGACAGCGTGACGTTCATTATCGCTCTCTCCTCGCACTACCGCCGACGCGGCGAGTGTGCAGCGCGGGCTTCCTCCCAGTCAAACACCGGCAGCAGTACGCCAGTACCACCGTTCCGGCGGTACTGCCGAACCACCGCCTCTCGCTACGCTCATGTTTGACTGGTGCCCTCCTCTGCGCTGCCCCGGTTCAGCCGAGCGGTAGCGCTCAGCGTGCTGGCGCATCCAGCGGTTCAGAGGGGAGTATCCTCATGCACGATTTAACAGCTTGTGACAACAACCGTTTTGGTATTCGTCCGTTTCCGCGTGTTGCGACCTATCCCACCACATGGAACGGTGAGATGACCTTCGAGCAAATCGCGGAGGACATTCGTCCACGCGCAGCGAAGATGCTCCTGCGTCAGTATCGTGTCTGGGCACAAGACCTTGATGACTGCCTGCAAAACGGGCTGATGTACGTCTGGGAGCAGCTCGCCGCTGACCGTGATTTCCTCGCTAAGAAAAGTCGGTTTGAAGCGGCGGTCATCGTTTGCTATCGGTCAAAATCTACCAGCATTCGCAAACAGAATCTTCGCTACGAGTACATGGAAGACTTCTGGGCAAAGCACGACTTCAAGCATCCCGAAGAGATGCGGATCGGTGGCTTGGAGCGCTTCAAGATCGCCGGTGAACGCTGGGCAACTTGGGCAACGCTCACGGACATCCGCATCGACATCGAACGCGCTGTATTGACCGTTTACGACCAGGTGAAGGACGATCCTGCTGGATTGCTGGCACTCTACGCCGCGACGACATCGGCTACCAGCAAAGACCTCGCGTATATCGTGCCGGGTAAAGGTGAAGACGCCATCCGCTGGCGGACGGCGGCCATTCGCAATCAGCTTCGCGGGATGTTGGGCACGCTCCAGCGTGAACAACCGACCTGGCGCGAGAAGTTCGATGCGGGCGAGATCGAGCCAGCGATGAAGCTGCTGGAACGGCATCCACAACATGACATCAAGTATGCCGCCATTCGCGGACTGATCGAAGGCAAGAGTTCACGGCAGGCGGCGCAGGCGTTTGGGCACAACATTAACACGCTACAATTCCATCGCCGACGGGCGAA
This sequence comes from uncultured Anaerolineae bacterium, assembly GCA_934216615.1. Classification (GTDB taxonomy): domain Bacteria; phylum Chloroflexota; class Anaerolineae; order Aggregatilineales; family Phototrophicaceae; genus Flexifilum. The sequence goes on from CAKQCB010000008.1 coordinate 109,774, forward strand.
CAAGGAACTGGCGCGGGTCTATGGCTGTACTGCATGAGGGCAGCCGTTTTCATTTTAATGGCTGGTGAGTGTTTGCCAGCCATATTTTTTTTGTGATACAATCATTGGTCGTTTGTAAACAAATCCATCTCTGTATCATTTCTGCAAATGGTAAATTCATAACCTTTACCGATACAGAGAACTTTAAGTGCTATTGTTATTTAAAAGACGTTGTACTTTAGAGGGTAGAGTTTGCCGCATGACACACATCCCTTCAAGTCTGGGATATATACAAGGCGGAAGGTGTCAGCCACTGCCAACTTGGTGTACCCAATATATTGAGTTTGGGATGCAAATTACTCAAACTGAAAGGGGAAAAATCAGATCTATCGTTGCTTTAGCTATTCCAATGCGTGCCTATGCAAGCATGTTCGTGGCTTTAGGGATCGTATTAGCGAATTCAAACAAGTCACAAATTTCTGAGGAGTATTTTCAATTTATTGTGTCACAGCCAATTGGAACGTCCGTAGTATATCAGACAAAGCACAGAAAACTGCGTGGAGTTATTGAAAGATTTTATGACAAGGACGGACAGATACATATTTGTATTTCAACGGGTAAGCGGGAAAGCATCCAATTTCCGCTAAAAGAAAACGTATCCAAACTCCTTATCGCTGAAAGAGATTTTAGGCTACCAAACTACCAAAAAGGCAGCAAGGTAGAGTTAGAAACTGATTTTATAAAGGCTTGCATTCAGGAACCGCGATCCTTTGTCACCCAAACCCAATTAGATTGCTTGATAGTTACTCAACTTTCACTCTTTCGCATTGAAGCAACCGAAACTATTCTAGCCTTAGAAGACGGTAAAAATATTCTTCAAGGAAAGCCTCAAGATATTTTACGAGCAGAACAGTTACTTGGAGCAAATGAAGCTTATCGATGCCAAATTTTGCCTGTATCTACTGAAACTGATTTAGATATTCCTTTGGAAATCCAAAATCCTCCCATTGTTATTTTTGATGGCTCCAATGCCTATCTGAGGCATCACCCAAAATGGTTGATGAGTCATCAAATTGTTGTGCTAGATCGTACTGAGAGAGCATTTCAAGATGCTGTGGATAGTGTGAATCAAAGGTACACACGAAGGGCAGAGAGTAAGCACGGTAAACTTAACTTTGATTTGCCGTACGGAGTAGAAGCAATAGTATTTCAGGATGAGATTTAATGAGCCTTCCAACTCTGGAACAAGTAGACACCATTTATCAATGTGCTGCTCATTATACGATTCAGCGACATCGGGTCAAATATAGTGAATTTGGTCAGTTTTGTCTGAAATTGAATATGTTGAAGGATCAGATTGGTGAGTTGGCGAGCGATCCATATTGGCAGAAATACTTCAGCGATTTGCGTCGCTTCCGATTTGGGCTTACGGCAGCCCCATTTCTAAATGAATATCGTGATCAGAGAATCTTGGAAATCTATGATGGATTATCAAATCATCTAAAACATTGTAGGGCAATTTATCCCGATTTTGCTCAACCAGCACTAGAACTACTTAATTTACTTAAGCGAATGTATCAGGATGACATGAATCCCCTGCTCAACAAACTTGTAGAGCTTAGTGGATCGTATCAAAGTGTAGCATGGATCATAAAGGAATCGCGGTTAATTCCGCATGTGGATGATGTAATACAGATGTACCCTGACCTGCTACATCGAGTTCAAGCAGTTCATTACACGCAGATGGTTTCTGATAATTGTTTTGACAGTGTTATCACGATTGGCTCGCCTAAGTGGTTTCCAAATAGCATTTACACAGCTCCTAGAGCCTATGAGGTGCATATAGTGCAATTCAGTTGGATGCGCGACTATTGGAAATTGCCTGAAACGTTTGTTGCCCAATACACGTCTGCTCGTTCCAAACGCACCAGTTTTACTGATCATCAGCCTGTGGAAGATTTGGGAATAACTTCTGAAAGTTTATTGCTTACCATTGAAAATGAGGCTTTAGCAGTTTATACAAGTCGAGATGGACATCGAGATTACGAAGAAATTGAAGCAAGATGTGTTGTTTTGGAAGGGGAGCAAGCCATATTTGTTGAGGCAGACGATTCAACAAATGTATTGATCATTGACCTTGATGAACATGATGACAATCGGGTTAAACCAATTTCGGTGTGGGAATTGAAACCCGGAACTTTCATTTTAGTTCGTACAAGTGGTGGTGGGGATTATATCGTTCCTATTGCGGACCAAATTATGGGAGCAGAGGCGAGTTTAGTCCGTCAACGGCAGCATGAATGGAAAAGTCGCCTGAAAGAGTACGTGATCAAACACGGTTTGCTCAAAACAAGTATTGATCTGTTAGATCTTGGGTCAGATATTGCCAATGAGATAAATGTCAGAAATTGGATTTTTCCCAGAAACATAAAAACCCGTAGCCAAAAGGACTTTCTTGCGATAATGCGATTAGTAGGACTTGAGACTCAAGCCAAAGAATATTGGAATAGCATGGAATTTATTGGTAGTGCCCATCGTAAAGCGGGTTATCGATTACGCGAAGTACTACTCCACCAAGTTGATAAGATTTCGCCTGACGAATTTAAGCGGAACGGGAAGATCGAATTCAAATTTGCGGAAAATGATGAAGATGCAGGACTAACTGCATTTCGCGTTGAGGATATTCTGGCAAAAACCTATAAAGTCTCTTTTTCACGAATTGGTGTTCCTTTTAGACTGGGCAACTAATATGGCTCGTATGATACCGGCTAGAGTCTATACCGAGACAAAAAGTAAAGGTGAGCTAGAGATATTTCAGAAATTGCGCGATGATCCCAATACGTCTGATTGGATAGTATTACACTCGCTTGATATCGCTCAACACGTTAAGCGACTAGCTGGGGAGGTTGATTTTGTCATAATAGTCCCCTCCCGTGGTGTGATTTGCCTGGAAGTTAAAGCAGCATCTCACATTCGCAGAGAAGAGGGTTTATGGTATTACGGCTCTGACCCACAGCCAGATGCTAGAGGTCCGTTTAGGCAAGCCTCGGAAGCGATGCACAGTTTACGAGATCGAATAGTCAGTAAAGTCCCCGATTTAGGTGCAATACTTTTTTGGTCATCTGTCGTCTTTCCTTACCTAGATTTAAGTATTAGCTCGAACGAGTGGCATGATTGGCAAGTAATCAATGGAACAACATTCCGCCAACAAGCTTTAAGTCGCTCAATTTTGAGTGTGTTCAACAAAGCCAGAGAACATGTCCTTAATCACGGCGCTAGATGGTATAGACCCGAAATCAAGGAGCCAACGCCTAGTCAATGTAATCAAATCGCTGCTCTTTTGAGACCAGACTTTGAGTTTTTTACTCCTCCCAAAATTCAGCATGAACAACTTGATACCGAAATTAAGAAATACACAGAAGAACAATTTATTGCGCTGGACGCAATGGACAATAACACACGTGTTATTTTTTCTGGACCAGCAGGTACAGGAAAAACTTTATTAGCTATTGAAGCAGCTAGGCGCAGTTATTTATTGGGACGCAAGGTGCTATTTTTATGTTTTAACAAACAACTGGGGCGCAGACTTGAAGATGATACTACGGCGCTAAAACAGGGGGTTACGGTTTCAAATTTACACAAATATATGGTTACGGTTTCAGGGGAGAATCCACCAGAAGAACAAACGTCTTCTGATTATTGGCAAGAAAATCTTCCAAATTTAGCTATTGAGAAACTATTGCAGCATAATACAGAGCAATTTGTTTATGATGAACTAATTATTGACGAAGCCCAAGATATTTTGAGAGGGAATTACCTTGATTTCCTCGATTTAAGCTTGAAAGGTGGGCTGTCTAAAGGGCAATGGAGATTTTTTGGGGATTTTGAGAGACAAGCAATTTACGATTCGGTCACAGACATAACCCTTGAAGACGCAATTCATACTCGGCTTGGTTCACCAACTGTTTTCTCGCTACGAGTGAATTGTCGTAACACACCTCGAATAACTACTCTTGTGCAATTGCTTGGCAACTTAACACCCGGATACAGCCGCGTATTAAGGCCTGACGATAAGGTTGAGCCAAAATTGAAATACTATACCGATGCAACCCAACAAGCGCATTATCTTGTTGAAACATTGGACGAGCTTGTGAAGGCGGGCTTCGCGTATTCGGATGTAGTTGTACTTTCAACCAGATCTAATTCATTTGCCGCCGCAAATAAAATCGAGGGCGAGTGGGCAAGTCGGTTACGTTCTTTTGACGATGCGGGGAAAAAGCATATTCGATACGGAAGCATTCACTCATTTAAAGGATTAGAAAGTCTCGCTGTAGTTGTAACAGATGTCGAGCAAATAGCTGGGGAAAGAGCTTCATCACTTTTCTATATAGCTATGACACGCCCCCTCAAGTGGCTTACTATTCTTGCAAGTAAGGCAGTACGCGATGAAATTTTGTATGTGCTTCTTAAATAGTTGGGGGAAAAATGGCAGATAGTATCACTGATCGCAATTATATGTTATATGCCCTACGGCGCGAGTTAGTGGGTCCCGCGCCATCAGGAAAAGAAATTGATTGCTCACAGCCCGTCAAATTTGCCAATCCAGATGATGCTCGTGGTCCGTGGGTCCAAAAAGAATCTGGAGAAGAAATTCTTCAGCGCGATCCCCCAACTAAGCGGTACGGGATAGGTGTTCTGTACCCTTTTGCAACTATAGTAGAAGATACCGCACAAGATGCAGGTGTGGCAGCCACCGGCTTAACATCTCTTGCGAACGAAGATGAAACTACCAAAGATAATGAGCCGAGTGATAGCTATATTCGCAGCCTAGAGCAGGCTATACACAATGTAGAAAACATGCAGGGGGATGAGTCCCTAAGCGATCTAGATCTGTCTGCATCAAATACCTATCGACCTAGCAGTATGGGTATCAGTTTCCTTGTTGAACTCATGCCTGGTTCAAAACTTGTAGTCAAAGCTACAGGGGGAAGATATCAAAGTTTTGGGATAGGAGTTGGTAATTCTCAGTGGACGTGGTGGCTTCGCAGACCAATTACTATTGTTGAAGAGTTCGATGCAAATGCATTGATTTCGACTCGTGGCCAACGAGTCTCGTCTAGTTTCCGCAATGAAGAAAACACGGAACAATTGGATCTCCAAATTGAAGTGTTTTCTCGTCCTAACCCCCACGCTCACAATACCAACGAACATATAATAACTGTATGTTTGGTAAATCGTAGTGACGTGCTGGGTAGGAATGATGAATATTGTTTGTTTCAGTCATTTTTCCAGGTGACTATTAGCTCTTCAGCCAATAAAAATTGTATTCTGCCCTATCCCGAATCTCCTTTGAGAATTCAGGATAATGAAGAAACATCTTTGTCTCTTCTATATCGGAATTTCGATACATATGCTGTTGGTCATGGATGCGCCGCAAATTGGCACAACAAGGATTCAGCAGGCAAAGTCTCCGAAGTAACAGCAGAATGTTTGCCCTACTTTGAAACTCCCAGCATCACTCCAGATATCAAAGACTCAGATGGTCAACCAGTTGATGTTTCAATGGTCAGTTTGGCTGGACTTGATTCTAAGGACGATGGATTTGCAAGCCTCACCAGAATTGTAGACCTTTATGAAGATTGGATACAGGAAAAGAAAGAACAGATTCCTCACCTTGCTGCCAGATTGCAAGAAGCGGCTACACAACACCTAGAACAATGTGAGCGTTGCGCCCATAGAATGAAAAATGGTTTAGATTATCTCTATACCAATCCCCTCGCTCTCCAAGCATTTAAACTAGCAAATCATGCGATTTTATTGCAGCAACTTCATTCACGTAGGGAGTCTCGATCCGCAATCTATAACAACGATACGAAACGCTTTGATTTCACCCAGCCATACCAAGAACCTGAGATATCAGATGTAAGTGGAGGTAGAGGGAAATGGCGGGCTTTTCAAATCGCTTTCTTGCTGATGTCTTTACAATCCTCAACGGATTTTGATGCCTTAGATCGTAAAACAGTTGAGTTGATTTGGTTCCCAACCGGTGGTGGAAAGACTGAAGCATATCTTGGATTAACGGCATTTACGATATTCATGCGACGCCTTATAAATCCAAAGGACACAGGTGTGCATGTATTGATGCGGTATACGCTCCGGTTGTTAACTGCACAGCAATTCCAAAGAGCATCAGGATTGATCTGTGCGATGGAGTCTTTGCGCCGGTCTCATGTATCTGAACTCGGCGAGGATCCATTTTCAATCGGAATTTGGGTGGGAAGCGCAAATACTCCTAACACGAGATCGGATGCTTTAGAAACCTTGAGGGGCTTAAACAAAGGGGATAGATCAACAGAGAACAAATTTATCCTCAGTCGATGCCCATGGTGTGGCGCGCAAATGGGACCAATTAATCATCCGAGAGGAACAGCGAGAGAAGCTCCCAAAGTAGCTGGTTATTTTCGTGCTGGAAATACAGTTGTATTTAAATGTTCTGATAATTCGTGCCAGTTCACACATGGTCTACCAATTTATGTAATTGATGAGGATATTTATGCTTATAGACCTTCAATAGTAATTGGCACGGTTGATAAGTTTGCTACGCTTGCTTGGAAACCAGAATCCAGGGCTTTGTTCGGAATAGATGAAGAAGGCATACGGCAGAGTTCGCCACCAGGTTTAATCATTCAAGATGAACTACATTTAATTGCAGGCCCTCTTGGTTCAATGGTTGGGCTTTATGAGACAGTCATCGAGGAGCTTTGTACAGATAGGCGAGTTACGCCTCCCATACCGCCCAAAATAGTGAGTTCCACTGCAACTATCAGACGTTATGCAGAGCAAATTAAAGCTCTTTACGGACGTAATGATATAGTTCTGTTTCCACCCACGGGATTGGATGCAGACGATTCATTTTTTGCCAGATATGCCAAGAATGATGAAGGGAAACTCCTGCCAGGACGATTGTACGTAGGTGTTCACGCACCCGGTTTAGGTTCGCTACAGACAGTGCAGGTAAGAACCTTTACAGCATTGATTCAAGCACCTGTTGCAATAACCGATGCCAAAGCACGTGATCCTTGGTGGACTCTTTTGATTTTTTTCAACAGTTTACGCGAACTTGGCACAACTCTTTCGTTATTTCAGTCAGACATTCCTGATTATCTCAAGGTGCTGGCGAATCGAATAGGTATTTCATTTGCCGGAATGCGCAACTTATGGCGTGTTAGGGAATTGACTGGTCGCCTGAGAAGTGACGAGGTGCCTGAAGCGATAGCCGATCTAGAAATAAGTTGTACTTCCAAATCTGACAAAAAACCTGTAGATGTTTGCCTCGCATCAAACATATTGGAGGTGGGAGTAGATATTGACCGCTTATCATTAATGGCGGTAGTTGGTCAGCCGAAATCCACTTCCCAATACATTCAAGTCACAGGGCGTGTTGGACGGAGATGGTGGGAGCGTCCTGGTTTGGTGATAACCATTTACACTGCATCCAAACCGCGAGATCGATCACATTTTGAAAAATTCAGAAGCTATCACGAGCGACTATATGCTCAGGTTGAACCTGTAAGTGTTACTCCGTTTTCTCCGCCGGTTGTTGATCGTGCGTTACACGCGATTATGGCTCTATTCGTTCGCCAGACTGGAAACGCCGCATTAGCAGGGAGACCATATCCATATCCAACTAAACTCATTGATGACCTAAAAAACATACTTTTGCCAAGAGTACGTGAAATTGACGAGGGTGAAGTAACCAACTTTGAGCGTGTATTTGATGAGCGTGCAGCTGAGTGGAAACGTTGGCAACGGACAGAATGGGGTGAAATGTCCTCTTTTCGCATGGCGCAGGACATCCCTTTATTAAGATCTGCTGGTGCTTATGCGAGTGCAGAGCAAAAACTACTGTCATGGTCTACACCAACCTCGATGCGAAATGTGGATGCAGAATGCGAAGCCCAAATCACCACTTTATATCTACTCCAAGATGAAGAAATCAATGCAGGATAAACACTATGGCTAGAAATCCATTACGTCGATCACAATTGATAGCCCCCTTTGGTGTGGGTGCAATGACCGTCGTTCAGGGCGGCGTTGGACTGATAACTGCTGGATTAGATCACTGGTACAAACGGGAAGATAACTCACAGAGAATCGATATAGATGAATATGTAGTAGAAGAATGGCGACTGCAACGGCTGTTAAATGTAGATCATTTTCGACTTCCACCAGATTATAGAGAAAAAACAGTTCTTGGACAAGACATACCCAACACAGGTTTGACAATCCCATTTTTGCGATTCCCTCGATGGCATTTTTGTCCGAGATGCCATCGTTTAGATGAGCGTCCACTTGCTGAACGTGGTAGACCAAAATGCCCCGAATGCCAAAAGCCTAGTTTTTTGTTTCAAGTTCCGTTCGTCTCAATGTGTGAGGCTGGTCATTTACAGGATTTCCCCTGGCGTGAATGGGTGCATAGAGATGCTCATCCTCAATGTAATGAAAAATTGCGTCTAATATCTACGGGAAGCGCCTCCCTTTCTGGGCAGAAGGTGAAATGCGATTGTGGTTTATCTCGTGATCTGGGTTCAATTATGGAGGCTTACCCCGATGGCACGACGTACCTGAGTAAAACCCTATTGGACAATGGAAGTATATTTTTTTGTAGAGGGCTGAAACCCTGGTTAGGAACCGAGAACGGCGAGGAGTGTAGTTGTCACCTGCGGGGGGCGCTTCGCAGCGCCTCTAACATTTATTTTTCACAAGTAAAGAGCGCAATTTACTTACCCAGAGAAAGTAATGTTGTATCCCAGGATTTGATTGCACTGTTCGAGCAACCTCCTCTTTCAACGCTTACTAGAACACTCTTTGATGCAACGACTGCGTTAGATCCTGATACACGTTGGACGATACTGCTTAGTGGATTACGCAGACAGTATCCACTGATGCTAGACCAATACAATGATGAACAGATTCGGAGCGCAGCAGAGATTGCGTTGGGAATTTCAGCAGAAAACCAAGAAGCGATGGAAAGCGAGCACGATGAGGACATAGAAACACGCTTTAGAAGAGAAGAATATCAAGTTCTACGGAAGCCACGTCAGGGTAGTATTCTAGACATAAAAGAAATGCCCCTTAGTAATTATGCTCATCCTATAGCTGAATTCTTCTCTAAAATAATGCTTATTGATAGGCTCAGAGAAACTCGTGCGATGGCGGGGTTCACCCGTGTATTTGCTGAAAATGGACAAAGTTTGGATGATCGGCGTGCGATGCTTCGGCGAGATCAATTTGAAAGTAACTGGTTGCCAGCGTACGTTGTTTACGGCGAGGGCATTTACTTTGAACTCGATGAAAAGCGTTTACAGATTTGGGAGCAACAAGAAACAGTAGTACATCGAATCAAGCAACTTGAAAGGCGTTATATTGCTGTTCAACAGTCTCGCAGACTAAGACAACAGCAGATTACACCTAGATTTGTACTTCTTCACACTCTTGCACATCTCATTATGAACCGCCTCACCTTTGAGTGTGGTTACAGTTCAGCAGCCTTACGTGAAAGGTTATACGTTTCTTCCGACTTAAGTTCCCCTATGGCAGGCATATTGATCTATACCGCTGATGGCGATGCAGAGGGTACAATGGGCGGATTGGTGCGAATGGGTAAGCCGAGCTATATCGAACCTGTTATTCTCCGTGCATTACAAAATGCCCTCTGGTGCTCAGCCGATCCTGTATGTATGGAAATTGGCGGACATAGTGGGCAAGGTCCTGACTCATGTAATTTGGCTGCCTGCCACAATTGTGCGTTAGTGCCTGAGACCGCGTGCGAACACTTTAACCGTTTTCTCGATAGAGCAGTAGTTATAAGCGGCATGGGAGATTCTGATATGGGCTATTTCAAATTGAGCGAGTTGTAAACTATGCGTATACCATTGCTTTCTTTCTTTACCGGTGGTGGTTTTTTAGATATTGGTTTTGAACAGGCAGGTTTCAATGTAGTTTGGACGAATGAGATAAAATCGGCATTCGCTGATATGTATGAAGCGGGTCTATCTAGCTTAAGAAAGAGTCAGGGGAGGTTTGAGGCAGATGCTAAAGTAGCTGCTCGTACCAGCATTACAAATTTAAAGGCTAATGAAATTTTTGAAATGGCTTTCGGGTCCGATAAACCGTCTCTCTTTGGTATTGTCGGCGGGTCTCCTTGCCCAGATTTTAGTGTATCTGGCAATAATGAAGGTGTTAATGGTGAACGAGGTAAACTAACTCAAGTTTTTGTGAATCTAATCTGCGATATAAGACCACCTTTTTTTGTAATGGAAAATGTACCTGGGTTGTTCAGACAGAAAAAGCATAAACCTTATCTTAAGCGAATGCTCGCTCAATTCACCAATGGAAAAGCGGGCTATATCGTTGATGTCAAAATACTAAATGCACTTGAATTTGGAGTACCTCAGGAAAGGGAGCGCGTTTTTATAATTGGGTTTCAAAAAGAATTTATTTCATCTGCTCTTCTTTCAAAAATACTTTTAGGTGCAGGAAATTGGTTTCCATGGCCTGAACCAGTTTTTCCAGGAGCAAAACACTATCCATGGCCCGGCGTATCTCCCTTTGGGGGCAACGTTTCAGCGCCTGCAAACATTCCGGTTGAACTGACCGTAAATCCTCTTTTGAGCGGAAATGTAGAAGACTTACCAAATGGCAATGAAGTATTTAAGGCTTACTCCAAGAAGTTCTGGCAGATTGATGAAGGCGATGTTTCCGGCAAATCTTTCAAGAGGCTTCACAGGTATAGATACAGCCCTACAGCTTGGTATGGCAACAATGAAGTACATATACATCCATGGAAACCCCGAAGATTGTCAGTACGAGAAGCATTGCGAATTCAAACAGTCCCTGACGAGTACATATTGCCCCCGGATTTTTCGTTGACCGATAAATTCAAGATGATAACAAATGGCGTTCCCTGTCAACTGGCTGAACATTTAGCTCAAAGTATTATGACTTTCCTGGGAGAAGATTGTGAAGAGAGTTCTATAAATAGATCCCGTAAAGCCCAAATTGCAGATGTTATCTGAGGAAAACAAAGTCCAATTTCAGGAAAATCTGCTCAACTGGTTTGTAAAATTCCAGCGTGATTTCCCCTGGCGAAGAACGTCAAATCCATTCTATGTTCTTCTGGCAGAAAAACTGTTACAGCAAACTGTTGCACGTCAGACTGTAGTTGATGCGTACTCTAAACTCATTACAGATTACCCAGATCCATTCAGCCTTAGTCAGGCTGAGATAGGAGATATTGAGGATGTCATCAGACCTCTTGGTTTTTTGTATAGAGCTAAAGAACTCAGGTTTCTGGCACAGGAATTAGTTGATCGACACGACGGTCAAATCCCTGCAAACTTGGCGGATTTATTGGCTTTAACGGGTGTAGGAGATTATGCGGCTCGTGCAGTATTAAGTTTCGCATTCAGGCAGGTCGTGCCTATAGTTGATACAAATGTCGCCAGATTGCTTTACAGGATATTTGGCATAAATGAACCTCTGCCAGCAAATCCTGCACGAAAGAAACACCTCATTAATCTGGCCCAAGAAATGTTACCATCCAAAAAAACAAGAGAATACAATCTGGCCTTACTTGACCTGTGTGCTTTGGTATGTAAGCCCCAAAACCCGCAATGTAATCAGTGTCCCGTCAGGAAATTTTGCATTTACGGATTATCAAATGGAAATGTAACTTGAAGATAATGTGCTAAATCACGAGGATTTCCCAATCCGTTGGACATCAGTAGCTGCACAATGTCTCTGCCTGCAATGACAATTATGGGATGCTGATCTTCTCGTATTTCCTGATAGGCTTGTTGAGCCACATAGGATGTTGTAACCAATACGCCAAACTGACGATGACGCAATCGTGATATTAACCGGGAAAGTTCCCGAACCCCGACGGAATTGCTCTCGCTGTAGCATTTTGCTTCAACTGCGAAATCAATGTGAATGCCTTCACCCTCAACCCCGATACGATATTGTCCTATGCCATCTCTTCCGCCATCACGTGAAGGCTGGGTATTGTCCACGCTGATTACATTTCGATCCATCAGCTTTACAATTTCACCGGCAAAGCGCTCAAACAAGTATGGGCTGACCTGAAAGTAATCAAACACAGTACGAAGCAAGATAGCCTCCTGATTGTTATATGGAAGCTGCTCCTGCTTAGTGCGATATTGCCGCGACTCGCTGGCTTTCAATGGAGTGTAGTGACCGGTTTCAATCCATAAGCGCCACGCATCAGGACAGTTATTGCTGAGTGGCCTCAAATTCATAAGGTCATCTGTCCACTCACGTTGAACATGGTCAATATCAAGAATTGTGAAGATTGCTCTGTAATTTTGAAATCGCTGTCCCTCTTTAATCTTCCACACTGCAACAAGGTCTTCCGTTTGTGAAACCGAGTTTGCTCCTGGAACAGCTATCCCTCGAAAAATTACATCGCGTCTTTGCGCACCTTTAGTAAACACAAAAAAAGGGGGAACGCGCATCCTTGCTTCTTGTCCACCATGAGCAAGCTCAAAAACTGTACTTAGGATTCTATTGCCATTTGCCCGCGTGTTCTCCAATGGACGACCTGGTCTTTTGTTATCACCGTAATATGTGAGAAGTCCATTGACCAGATCAATATGATCCGGCCAATCAGGGTCTGAATTGTCAGAGTAGATTGCTATGAAAGCATATCCGCTTCGATCAGACGTTAATCGAGATCGGAAGCCTCCCATGTTCGCAACACCGAGAAGTTTATGAATAGGATCATCACCCGCGTTACCAGCAGAGCCACTTTTATAAAGGGCATCGACAAAAAAGCCAGATTCTTTGAGATTGTCAAATTCGATTCCAAGCATGTTGTTCTTCGTTCATCACAATTGGTAAAATCAATAATAAATGCTGAAGGTAATTATATCCTGTGACGGAACATATTCATGCAAAAACTCCGGATCAATCGCATCAATTTCGAAACTGCATTCGAGCTGAGCAGCTACGAGACGACTGCCTATCTTGACATGGAAACCGGCGCTGTGATCTTCGTCGAGGATTATGTTGCCGATCAACTGGAAGAACTGCTTGCCGACATAGATAGCGAAGACATCGAAGCTGTGTTGCAGGCACAGACTGACATGGCCGACATCGACCGCCAACAACTACTGGATGTGGCACGGATCGAAGGCGATGTTGATAATCGCTATCGCGTGATCCCAAAGCAGGATTCGCACGATGGCTACCGGGATATGCAGGAATATATTTGGTCTCTGGAAGACGAGCATCTGCGGGAACTGCTTGAAGTCGCTATCCAGGGTTCAGGCGCGTTTCGACGTTTCAAGGATGTGCTGTCTCGTTATCTCGAAGCTCAGGAAATCTGGTTCAGATTCCGTGATGAGCGTGAAAAACGACGTATGTCAGATTGGCTTGCGTCGCAAGGAGTTGAATCTGAGTTTGAGTGAAAGCGTTCGGGCTTACAATGGCAGGAAATCCGTCCGGTTTTCCCATTCACTGGCTTCGCTTGCGCCCAGAATCGCCAGCAGATCATCAATCACTTTGGCAACCGGGAGCGTATCCCGGACGAAGATCACGCCTGCCAGCGGCAGCCCCTGGGCGATCCGTTCGTTCGCGTATTTTGTCATTGTATCAAGATCGTGCGTGAGCAGAATACGCTCTTCCCTTGCCGCCCATTCCAGCACAGCCGGATCATCTGCACCTGACAATTCGGTATCCTGAACGCGAATCATATCCACATCAGGTTGTCGGGCACGCAGTCCTCGCACTATCTTTCCGTTGAAGTTCTCATCGAGCAAAAAGCGAATCATTGGCGATCTTGCTGTTGTTCCTGATAGGCACGCAGACGGGTTCGCAGGGCGCGAGCTTCCGGGGTCAGATTCGCCTCCATATCTCGCAGAATCTGCTCTGCCTGCTGGTCGCGCTGGCGCACATAGGCATCAATTTCTTCACGGTTAGCCAGGTAGTAGCCGATCACGGCATACACATCCGCAGTCGTCAGACTGGGATAGCTATCAACAATGCCTTCAGGGGTTTCACCCATATAGTAGGCATGAATAACCAGTTCTAGAAGGACGCGGGTTTTGCCGATGCGGATCGCACCATGCTCATCGGTTCGCAGAGGGACAGTCATTGTTGGAGTATCAGGGATCATCCGGTAAACCTCATTCATCTCAGGGATACTGTATTCCAGTACAATCATTTTAGCACGGAAAGCCCTGAGCCTACTCCGCACTCTTCACAATCTGCTGCACCCGCGTCCAGTGCAGACCAACCTCACGCGCAATCTGGCGGTAACTCATGCCGCGTTCCCGCATAGCGAGAATATCAGCGCGGAGCTGCTCTTTATCAGGATTACGCAGATCGCTTTCGGTTGAGACTGGCAGAGGAATATCAAACCGGAGTATATGCCTAGTTAACGTACCTGAGACCCTCAGGTCCATTCTAGATATAAAATTGACGTATAAAAACACCCCACTCAATACGAGCGGGGTGTTTTCGTTTTATAGTTTCTCTGAAATTCTCTGTAGAAGAGTAGGTTAGGAGTCGCGCTAGGCGTACGGGTAGATGTAAAGGTTAGTGTCGGTGTCTCGGTTGGCGTATGAGTAGGAGTCAGCGAAATTTCAGGGACACCGGCAATACCAGAGACATTGGTCGTACTGAAGAGAGGTTCGCCAGTATCACTTACGCCAGCATAAGTCACATCATTGGTCTGTGGGTTCCAATCGACGGCGTTGAGGGTGCCATCCACCTGCAAAACGCTCTCCACTTCGCTGGTGAGCACATTGGCAACATAGAGTTCACCGTCATGGGAGACGACGGCAATAAAGTTCCATGTTCCGTCCCATGAGATGTCCATGATTCTAGAACCCGGTCCGCCAATCACTTGACGTGGGGTGACTGGAAAACCAACGATACCCCATGTTGTCTCTAAATCAATAATGAGCAACTCACCAGTGTACGTTCCCTGAGCAATTTGAATGTTATCGGGACGAGGTTCACTTATACCACCTTCGTTGGAGCCACCAAATCTTCTGGGAATATCTTCTACTGGAGGACGGGTGCGTTCTCCTGTAAACGCATTCAGCCATGTTGCTCCATCGCCCATGCGTCCATCATCGCTCAGCCATACCCGCCCGGGCCCACCACCCGATAGATCACCCGCACGATAAATCAATATTCCTGCCTGTGTGTCCCACACGCTCGTTTCGTAACTGTTGGTTCCCACCACTACGTAGCGAGCATCAAGGCTCCATGTGATCGTCTGGACGCCTTCAGGGATACTGTCTACGTTGCCCCAAGTAAAAAAGCCACTGGGCAAGCCGACTTCGTATTCATAAAGAAGTTGCCATGAATCCACTTCCCAAATGTACATGCGATTACCGATGCCTGCAGCCAGAAGGTTACCTTGTGGGCTCCAAACTACCGCTGCTTTCGGCAAGATGTCGATGGGACGCATAAACTGAAAAATATTCCTATTTTGGCTGGGGAATGCCACATTGAGGGAACCATCATCACTCACCACTGCCAACAGCGTTCCATCAGGACTCCAATTTAGATCCAGTATTACAGGCTCAACTGCTTGAGCTGACCCGGCACTAGGAAGGATGCTCAACATAAGGAGTGTGATTGTTGTCAGGAAGAGCTGAAGCTTAAGAAATTTTTTAAGCATGGAGTTTACCAACCCTTCTCGTCAAAGATATTCTGCATAACAATTTGCATCCATTCTAAGCGAGCGTCTCCAGGATATGTGTCGTCATCATTACTAGGCGTACAGGTAGATGTAAAGGTTGGTGTCGGTGTCTCTGATGGCGTATCCGTTGAGGTGGGTGTAAACGTCGAAGTTGGCGTTTCCGTGTAGGTAGGCGTGAATGTCGGTGTCTCGGTTGGCATACTCGTGGGAGTCAGCGAAATTTCAGGGACACCGGCAATACCAGAAACATCGGTCGTACTGAAGATAGGTTCGCCAGTATCGCTGACGCCAGCATAGGTCACATCATTGGTCTGGGGGTTCCAATCGATAGCATTTAACTCACCATCCAATATCAAGACGCTTTCGATTTCTTCCGTGACAAGATTAACAACGTAAAGCTCCCCATCCCGTGCAGCGACTGCTATGAAATCTCCATTCCCATTCCATGATATGGAGCTAATTACGCGCCGAGTTTCTGGTGGTTCCCACTCTGCTACCTTAAAGCCTTGAATACGTAAAGATGCATGCAAGTCAATGATGAGCACACTGCCTGTATAATAACCCCAGGCAATTCGGGTATGGTCGAGGTTTGGTTCAGTTGTTCCACCTTCAGCCGTACCAGACACTGCGTTGTTTACTGTGGGGTTAGGGAATGCATATTCTCCTGTGAAGGCATTTAATTGATTCGCTCCATCCCCCATCCAGCCATCTTCGTTGAGCCATACACGACCCGGGCCACCGCCTGACAGATCTGCTTCGCGAAAAATCAATTCGCCTGCTTGCGTATCCCATACACTCGTTTGATAGCTATGTGTTCCTACCACCACATAACGACTATTGAGGCTCCACCTGATCGTACTCACCCCTTCAGGTATATTTTCAATAGGTCCCCGTGTGAAATACCCACTAGGCAAGCCAACTTCATACTCCCAGAGCAATATCCACGATGTTGTCTCCCAGATATACATACGATTGCCGATGCCTGCGGCGAGTAGATCACCTTGAGGGCTCCAAACTACTGCCGCTTTGATTAACAGGAGTGGACGCTGAAATTCAAATTGTAAATACCCATCGTTCGCCCTAGTAACATTCAGTGTGCCACCAGCATCTAGAGTTGCCAGTAGCTCACCATTAGGACTCCATTCAAGATCAAGCACAGGTGAAAACATTGTTTGCCCCCACACCATGCTTGTGTTAATAATCACAATAAACAATGAGATAGTTACAATCAATAAATATTGGGAGTTGACGACTCGCCTAAGCATTATGTTACCAACCCTTCTCGTCAAAGATATTCTGCATAACAATATTCATCCATTCTAAGCGAGCGTCTCCCTGATATGTGTCATCATTACTAGGCGTACAGGTAGATGTAAAGGTTGGTGTCGGTGTCTCTGATGGCGTATCCGTTGAGGTGGGTGTAAACGTCGAAGTTGGCGTTTCCGTGTAGGTAGGCGTGAATGTCGGTGTCTCGGTTGGCATACTCGTGGGAGTCAGCGAAATTTCAGGGACACCGGCAATACCAGAAACATCGGTCGTACTGAAGATAGGTTCGCCAGTATCGCTGACGCCAGCATAGGTCACATCATTGGTCTGGGGGTTCCAATCGATAGCATTTAACTCACCATCCAATATCAAGACGCTTTCGATTTCTTCCGTGACAAGATTAACAACGTAAAGCTCCCCATCCCGTGCAGCGACTGCTATGAAATCTCCATTCCCATTCCATGATATGGAGCTAATTACGCGCCGAGTTTCTGGTGGTTCCCACTCTGCTACCTTAAAGCCTTGAATACGTAAAGATGCATGCAAGTCAATGATGAGCACACTGCCTGTATAATAACCCCAGGCAATTCGGGTATGGTCGAGGTTTGGTTCAGTTGTTCCACCTTCAGCCGTACCAGACACTGCGTTGTTTACTGTGGGGTTAGGGAATGCATATTCTCCTGTGAAGGCATTTAATTGATTCGCTCCATCCCCCATCCAGCCATCTTCGTTGAGCCATACACGACCCGGGCCACCGCCTGACAGATCTGCTTCGCGAAAAATCAATTCGCCTGCTTGCGTATCCCATACACTCGTTTGATAGCTATGTGTTCCTACCACCACATAACGACTATTGAGGCTCCACCTGATCGTACTCACCCCTTCAGGTATATTTTCAATAGGTCCCCGTGTGAAATACCCACTAGGCAAGCCAACTTCATACTCCCAGAGCAATATCCACGATGTTGTCTCCCAGATATACATACGATTGCCGATGCCTGCGGCGAGTAGATCACCTTGAGGGCTCCAAACTACTGCCGCTTTGATTAACAGGAGTGGACGCTGAAATTCAAATTGTAAATACCCATCGTTCGCCCTAGTAACATTCAGTGTGCCACCAGCATCTAGAGTTGCCAGTAGCTCACCATTAGGACTCCATTCAAGATCAAGCACAGGTGAAAACATTGTTTGCCCCCACACCATGCTTGTGTTAATAATCACAATAAACAATGAGATAGTTACAATCAATAAATATTGGGAGTTGACGACTCGGCTAAGCATTATGTTACCAACCCTTCTCTTCAAAGATATTCTGCATCACAATTTGCATCCATTCTAAGCGTGCATCACCAGGATAAAAATCATCATCTCCATCGTAAGTTCGTTCTCCTTGATTCCCCCAAGATTGATTGCGAAAGCCATTCCAATTACTAGGAACATTGCTTAAGTAGGTGAATGGGAAATTACTGATGATCCGGTAAACCCAGTTTAGAAACATATCTGCTGCCTCTTCGTCTATTACTCTATCTGCCTCACTTGTTTTCCTAGTCAGTAAACAAAAACACCCCACTCAATACGAGCGGGGTGTTTTCGTTTTATAGTTTCTCTGAATGCGTACACAATCACTCATTGACCCATAAAGTTTTGCGCGTATCGCGACGCATGATCTGTGTGGGCAGGCGAGATAAACTTTCTTTCGCCATACCCAAGACCATCCCAAACACCAACAGAATACTGGTGAGCAGGAAGAAGATTGCTTCTTCTATGGGGAGTATGCCACCCAACAAAATGCCTGTCGTAAGTTCGGGGTTGATGATCCATGTTCCGCTGTTGATGGCGAGTGCATCCGTTACGCCTAAGTAGAGGGTGATAGAGGCAATCGCTAGGAAGACGAGCCGACGATAATGCCAGAGGATATCTGCCCCAAAGAAAACTTGTAAGGCGATGGGCGGAAGCGCCCACACCAGTTCAAGCGCCAGATAATTTCCGTGTTTCGAGCCTGAAAGCAGTATCGCGAGGGCGATCAACCAACATACGCTAACGACGGTTGTCGCTATGATGCGGATGCGCTTGTGTGGGGTGAACGGCGCATCAACATGGATGCGACGCGCCAAGAACACCAGCCACAACGTGGACATGATCGGCTGAAGAATGAAGAAGGTATATTCCTCAATTGGCACCCATCCCAAAGTGATGCCCGTCACCAGCGCGGGGTCATATCCCCAAACACCTGTGGCGACCAAGTAATTATCCCAAGGGGTGGTGTAAACCACCGCGACCATAATCAGCATGGCTGACATCAGCCACGGCGACAAGGATTGCAACGACGCAGGCATCTCGCGCTTGCGACGTGTGTCAATAAAGTTCACCACGCCCAATAGAAGAATGGGAATGACGATAAAACGAAGCAGAAAGCCAAAGTAAGTCATGGGTGTTTATATCCTGACCGGTGACAGCGTCGGCACTGTGTGCGTCACAGGTTCGCCGATCAAATTTTCAGCGATGATAGCTGAGGACAACACGCCCGGTAACCCTGCGCCGGGGTGTGTTCCCGCGCCGACGAAATATAGGTTATCAAACTCTTCTGATTGATTGTGCGGTCTAAACCATGCCGACTGTGTGAGAACGGGTTGGAATGAGAACGCCGAGCCTTTGTAACTGCTGAGGACGTTCTGGAAATGCAGAGGATCAATATGATGTTCGGCGATGATGTTCGCTTGCAGGTCGGGTAGATAGTTGTCCTCAAGGAACTGCATGATCGCATTGCGATACGGTTGAGCGGCGGTTGTCCAATCGACGTCTGCATCAAGATGTGGGACGGGCGCTAGGACATAGAAGCTCTCACCGCCTTCGGGCGCAACCGAAGGGTCTGTGATGCTAGGCATGTGCAGATAGAGTGAGAAGTCATCGGCCAGCATCTTGTTGTTGAAGATGTCATCCAACAGACCCTTATAACGTTTGCCGAGGATGATATTGTGATGTGCCAGCCCTTGGTCACGGTATTGACGCTTGGTGCCAAAGTAGATCACAAACAGCGACATGCTATACTTCATGCGGTCAATCTTGTTATTGGTGTACTTGCGACGATATTGCTCGGGAATCAGGTTGCGATAGGTGGTGGCGACATCGGCATTAGAGACAACCTGATCAGCAGTATGCACCGTCCCATCAGACAGGCGAATCCCTGTCACACGACGGCTTTTCTCATCGACCACTATTTCAGACACATCGGCATTGAGGCGAACTCGCCCGCCTAGTTCGTGAAAGAGTTTGCCCATCGCCTGTACTAACGCACCCGTTCCCCCCATCACATAATGGATGCCCCATTCACGTTCCAAATAGTGGATCATGGCGTAGATCGACGGCGTATCAAAGGGATTGCCACCAATCAGCAGGGGGTGAAAGCTGAAGCATTGGCGTAGAAAATCATTTTTGACGAACTGTGATAGGTAGCCGTACACACTACGGTAGGATTGCATCTTGATCAGGTCCGGCGCGACCTTCAGCATGTCGGTGAAGTTGAGGAACGGTTTGTCTGCCAGCTCAACAAAACCCTTTTGAAAAATCGCTTTAGTGGTCGCCATGAATTTCTGATAGCCGACTTTGTCGTCTGGGTTCCACGCTTCGATCTGCTTGAGGATGTATTCTTCATCGTTATTGTAATTGAAGGAACGGCCTTCATGATCGAAGATGCGATAGTACGGATCGCACGGGACAAACTCGACGTAATCTTCACGGCGTTTGCCTGCGGTTGCCCACAGATCATCGAACATAAAGGGGGCGGTGATGACCGTAGGGCCACCGTCAAATTTAAAGCCGTTGATGTCATAGACATAGGCACGACCGCCGAGCTTATCTCGCTTTTCAAATATCTCAACGTTATGACCTTTGGCCGCCAAGCGAATGGCCGTTGCGAGGCCCCCAAATCCGCTGCCAATAACGATAATCTTAGACATTCTGGTTTCCTTGTGAATAGAGCGATGATGAATTGTTGAATATAGGGTGCGCGGGCTGAACGTCGGTTGTGATGGCGTTTTTTCTGTCGCACAAATCAAGCTGTCCAGCAAGGCGCGCTGTCCCTGATATAAGATTTTTTAAGCGTGTTTCTTTCATTTAAAGTTCAGTTGAAAATAATTCGCCCGCGTGACGACTGTTCCACCAGATGCGGGGGAGGCGCTTCAATTTGCCCCACATTCCTACATGGGCACGGCGACGAAAAACGTCATAGTCGTTGGCTTCGATGTCGTCCAAGATCGCGCGGTACAACCCTGCGGCAGCGGCGATGGCGAAACGTCCATCCGAATTTAAGAGCGCAATCCCCGGTAAAGCTTCGTCATAGAGGGTATGCACCCGTTCGATCTGCAAGCGTATGAAGGCGCGCCAGCGGTCATCGACTTGTCCCGAAGCAAGATCAGCTTCACTCAAACCGAACGCGGTCAGTTCTTCCAGCGGTAAATAGAGGCGACCCATGCGCCAATCTTCGCCAATGTCGCGCAGGATATTGGTTAGTTGGAGCGCGACGCCGAGCTTGATGGCATACGGAACGGCATCACGATTTTCAAAACCGATGATGTGCATGGACATCAGCCCAACCGTAGAAGCCACGCCATAGCAGTATTCGGTCAGTTCTGCAAAAGTTTGATAACGGATTTGGGTGCGGTCACGAGTGACGCCCGTGATTAACTGATCGGAATAACCTTTCGGAATACGATAGCTAGCTTGGGCATCTGCCCAAGCCAATGGCACCGGATCATGGGCCGCGGGATGCGGGTTGCTCAAGCGGGTGCGCCAGTTAGCAAACACGGTTTCGGCATCCGCCATACCGCGCGTTTTGTCCACTAAATCATCTGTTGAACGGCAAAAGGCATACAAAGCTTGTACAGCGCGTCGTTTTTCTTTGGAAAGTAATTGAGATGCTAAATAGAAAGTGCGGCTGTTCGTCTGGGTAACACGCGCGCAGTAACGGTAGGCGCTATCCAGAGCTTCAGCATCCGACTCGACAGCTTTTTCAATTGTCGGGCTGGTGAGTGCTTCATGCGCCCAAGCCAGCAGGCGGTACTCCCAAGTTGCGGACTGAATGCGAATGGCCATTGCGGTACTCCTTGTAGAAGAAATCTAGACAAAGAATACTGCACAACCAACATGATGTCAAGGTTTTGTCCAATATTACGTAGAGGATAACTGGACAAACCTTCATTTTGTATGTAGGATAAGGGCTGACGACATCACTTTAAGGAAGTAAGATGAGCCAGTCCCAGTATGACCTTATGGCAAATGAAGACCCGCTTTTTAACATTGGCGCTGTATCGCGGATGACTGACATTTCCGAGACGACTCTTCGCGTATGGGAACGCCGTTACGACTTTCCTAAGTCGGCGCGGACAACAGGTGGACACCGTCTTTACTCGCAACGTGAAGTGATGCGTATCCAGTGGGTCAAACAGCGTATTGACGAAGGGATGCAGATCAGCCAAGCGATCCGCGCCTTACAGAACGCCGAACGTGAAGGCGAAGGGTTACAACCCTCATTGGCTCCTCAGCCTTTTGCGCGACGTGAAGGCGAGGGGGATCCGCTTGAAATCTTCCACCATCGTTTATTTGAAGCTCTGCTTCAGCATGATGCTGACAAGGCGAATCAAGTCTTGTCTGAGGCATTGGCCGTGTATCCACTTGAATTTTTAATTCTGGATGTGATCGGCCCAACGCTTCATGCCGTAGGCGAAGCGTGGAGCGAAGGACGGGCGAATGTCGCGACGGAACATTTCGCCACGCATCATCTGCGCCATCATCTGCTCATGTGGATGCGCACTGGCCCGCCCGCGTATCAAGTGAATCCTGTGGTGTTGGCGTGTGCGCCGGGTGAACTGCATGAAGGCAGTCTGCTCATGTTGGCGGTGCTGCTACGCCGTTTGCGCTGGCCGGTGGTCTATTTGGGACAGACCATGCCGTTATCCGACCTCGCCTCTTTTGTAAAAGACATCGAAGCGACGCTCATTGTCTTTGTTGCCATGACCGAGGAACCCGCGCGCACACTGGCCGAATGGCCTCACTGGTTAATAGAAACATCACGCTCAAAACGGCCGATCGTCGGGTTTGGCGGGCGCGTGTTCGTAGAACAGCCGGAACTGGCGGATCAGATTTCGGGGATATATCTGGGAAACACCTTGCAAGAAGGTGTGAAGACGATCAATCGCATCCTGCACGAGATGAATCCACTGCTACGGTAGTTATGGGGGGATGTCTTAAGAGGCCAACGAATTATTTAAATAGACGTGTCCTACTTGCTTGGACACGTTTTTTGTTTATCGTTTTAATGCCTCAATCGGCGATCGTGCTATTTAAGCTTCTAAATAAGACTTACCAGAAAACACATTCTGTTAACAATACAAGGAAGGCTGAGGGGAAATGACACAAAGAATACCCTTACCAATACGATATTCAGGCGGTAAATCAACATTAGCCCAATGGATTGTTTCATTCATGCCAAAGCACACCGTCTATGTCGAGCCATTCGCAGGTGGTGGTTCTGTGTTCTTCAGCAAGCCTCCCTCAGAGCTCGAGGTTATCAATGATCTCAATGGCGATATCGTGAACTTCTTCAGGGTGCTGCGTGAGCGTGGCGATGAGCTTATTGAAGTCATCAAGAACACCCCCTACAGCCGTGAAGAATGGCGTGCCGCCCATAACTTGGATATCGCAGATCCACTTGAACGTGCGCGCCGACTTTTCATCCTGTCGTGGCAAAGCTATGGCAGCTATGGTGGCGGGAAAAAGAATGGGTGGCGTACTACCAAATCGGTCGGGTTTTCTACTCCGGTTGAGAACTGGGGAAACCTGCGGCGCCTCGAATTAGCGCGGGACAGGCTCAAAATGGCGTGCAATGAATAAACGTTCCAATTGCACTCCACAGCTAACCGCAAAATCAGCGTCAAAAGTAGACGTGGTGTCGATGTACACAACGTATCGTTTATTAGATTGCGCCTCAGCCATAATATGATAGGTAAGGCTTGTCATTCCCGAAGTCGGCTTCCCCCATATTTCAGTAACTTTGCTTGAAGGAATTCCGCCATCTAAAAGTGCATCCAAAGCCAAGAAACCACTTGAAATACGCGCCTGAGGCGCGTTGGTTGGGATGCCTTGTTGGATGACTTGTGTTCCCCATCGTTGTTGCAAGTTGAGTAACAAATCATCGAGTTCAGTCACCTGCAATGTTTTCATAATGACAAGACTATATTACAAGAAAGAAATAAAACAAACGTTCTGTTTAATGATTAAAACACTTGTTCTGTTTCTTGCAAGGTACAATACGTTATAAAGGGGTTAGGAGTTGGGATGGAGTGAGTTTTACTTACAATAAAAGTGACTCAAAGAAGGGTTAACTTTAATGTTTATAGAAAGTATCTTCTGGCAAACGTCGATTAACCATCGCTAAAGAGGGGATACAGAAAGTCGTTTATGGAAAAGGGGATTATAAATGTTAATTAAAGAAAATGAATGGCTGCAAATCCTTCAATATAACGTAGAAAAGTAATAGATTATTGGCAAGCAATATCCCCTGATGGGGATATCATTAACCTAACCAATTCAGAAGAATATGCATGGGAACTGTGTTCTCAGCACCAATATGAACAGCTCGCAGATGCCATGAAAACTGGTGTACATCATATCAGATTTTCAAAGGTGAATAGCGTGATTAAAGCGGTCGATGTCGATGCCCTCGCGTTCAAAATGTGTTACATCCAACTCTCGTTGAGAGGGATTCCCCCCAAAGTCGTTCATGGCAATACGCTCAGCCTAAAAGCCTTCGATTCATTCGTGAGGAAATGGAACATGTCAATGAAGATTACTAGAATAAGCAACACCTTGACAACTATTACAATGACCTTTTAATTCATTGTAATAGAGACCCTTTGTAGGTCTACATTATGATAGAATCTCATGCCATCTTGATCCCCGTAAAGTAAACACATAGGCGTTCCTGGATAGTTGATTCTTAAACTCACTATATCATACCGCCCCTCTTCAGCAGGTAAATTTATTGTATTTTCAGTAAGAGAAAATTCACTATCTTTTGAAATCATTAAATATTGAATCGCATCCGTAATATAATTATTTTCTTGTTGATAATCTAACAATGTAAGTAAAGCAACTGGCTGATCATGAGGAGTAGGTATTACTTCTGTACCATCTGGCAAAATTCTTGTGATCACAGAATTCCCAAGCCAAGTGTAGAATTCCAATTCATCTTGGTTAATAGTGAGAGGAAGAGTTGTATTTGGCCAATTCCAAGTTGACAGTTCTCGATTACTCAAACTTAAAATTAAAGGGATTGAAGAACCTTCACCCGTCATGTGATATATTGTTGGTGCCAAATCATAAGTGCGGATAATTTCGACTTCACCCGAGCCAACAATTAAAGTAAAACGCATTGCAGTATTTGCAATATGCCCCCTATCATTTGGCTCATCTTCAACATTATATAGAGCAAGCACAATTAAATCATGTACACCATTACTGAGTGAAGGCAAGTTAAATTGAATTTCTATATTTGAGCCCGGCTCGAGTTGAAAATCACTAAATTGACTGAATGAATGGAGTTCTATATCTATGCTAGTAAATACATTTGAAAGTTGACGTTCATCTAAAATTGCAATCAAACGAACGTTTAGTGTAGTCACGTTTTGACTTGTTTCAGGATACCACATGTGAAAACTTGGAGTAATCTCTTGTTCAGGTGATAGGGCATAAGTATATGCACCCACTGGAGTGCCAGCGTTCTCTAAGATGCTGATAGCAACGCCCGAAGGACGTAAAGGAGTAGAAGATACAAATTCATCCCAAGACGGTGCAGCTTCCGGTACGTAATCCCCACAGATACTTGTTCCTGAAGGATATGTAAGACCGATACTTTCCCAAGAAAATTGAATAGTTTCGTAGTTGTTATTTAGTAAAATTTGGTTGACAAATGTATATGCTATAAAAAAAATGATAGCAAGAATTCCAGCAATTGTAAGTTTATTTAACATCTCTTTGCCTAATTATAGTTGTTTAAACACCTTATTAACTTTCCATCTTATATCATCAAATTGAGAAAAAGTTGTAGACTACACATAACATAGCCTATAACTAATACCGTTAACTTAAAACAGTTGCTAGATTATCTTTGAAGAACATGGAATTACAGATTAACTCCGGCGATTACACTATTGTTCCAAGTCATTAATGAGGGATTACTTATACTGCCAATTGCTTCATTACTCCAATACGCTCCTGCTGTTGGCCAATCTCTAGCAACCATTGCTGCAACACTGTCGTTAGCACCCGAAGATGATTTTGAAGAGGGACCAGCCGAAGCCACAAAAGAATTGTTGTTATACAAATATGCTGTAGTTGTTATTTGCCAAGTATAAATTGTACTTTGAACTTCAGTGCTAGCATGACCTTCTATGCGAAAATGCCACCAAACTAAACCGCTAGTAATAATCCCTTGTCCACCACCTGGCAATGACTGTTGAACATTACTATTCGGACACATCTGGCCCGTGGGACATGTGGATTCGGTGTAATATACCGAATTTGTTATAGAACCTAGCGGCTCTTCATTGTTGTCTTGTGCACTGACAAAGGATGTGGACATGAAAAGTGCAAAAGTAAGGAAAAATACTCTAAAAAGTATGTGAGTGCGAAATTTAATATACATAAAAATTCCCTTCTTTAAAAGTTAGCTAAGGGCATACTAATTTTAAAGAATTTTTAATTAAGAAAGAATTACATTTCCGTAATTATAATACATATATATTATTTTTTAATTTATTTTTAACCTTAGTCTTGAAAAATTTGGATTATTGACCGTAACTAATGTAAAATCTCAATCGTTTTTAAAAGATTAAAATGAATAAGAGATGAGAAACTATTGTAATTATCTGTAACAAATTTTTAGAGATATACAGTTAGAGAAGAGAATAGCCAAAAGAATATAGTACATATTGTTATTCAAATGCAATCATAAACCTTTAAACAAAAAAACACCCCGCTCATTGCGAGCGGGGTGTTTGCATAAAAATTATTTAATTTTGCTTATTTGGACAAGCGCGCTATCACTTCACGGTACACATTAGCAACAGCTTCATGCAGATCAATAAGTTGCTGTAATTCATCACTCGTAATAGGCGCATAAATCGCGGGCGGGATTTCTGGCTCTGGCGGCTCAATCACTGAAAAACCGTCTACATATCCAGCGGCCACAAACGCATCTTTCCCGTCGAGTTTGATCTTGTACCACGTACTTCCACCGTTGTACTGACCGCCTTCAGTGGGGTTTTGGTAGTACCCGACGACCTCGCCACCTTTGAGCAATTTCACCTTTTCGGCATTCACATTAGGGAACCGACGTGCATTCACACCTAGCGGGTCGGAAATGATGATAGAAGCAACTGGAACAAAGTCTCCATAGTCATGCGGTTGTGTCACCGTACCCTCCTTAATATAACTTCGCACCGCGCTCAGCAATGCCGCTTTGGGTTTATTGTTGATATCGGCAATCGTGCTATTTAAGCTATGTGACAATCCAGCACGATGGCTTGGAATACTACGTGGTTTCAATGCCTCAATCGGCAATCGTGCTATTTAAGCGAAGGATCAACTATAATGACTATCTCCACGAACTCAATGTTTCAATGCCTCAATCGGCAATCGTGCTATTTAAGCTCGAGACAAAAATGGGGTACGTCACGCGTGTGACACTGTTTCAATGCCTCAATCGGCAATCGTGCTATTTAAGCGGAGCGGCTCGCTGTTCATCAATGCATCGAGAACAGTTTCAATGCCTCAATCGGCGATCGTGCTATTTAAGCAACCATCAATATTGAGCAGATTTGTGTCTACCCGCAGTTTCAATGCCTCAATCGGCGATCGTGCTATTTAAGCCTTTCTGATGTGCGGCGCACCAATGTCTGACGCTCGTAGTTTCAATGCCTCAATCGGCGATCGTGCTATTTAAGCTGGATTATCTGTGACGCCGCGCAGGTATTCTTGCGAGTTTCAATGCCTCAATCGGCGATCGTGCTATTTAAGCAAATCCTTCTCACGGTGCCAACCACGTCATCAACCCGTTTCAATGCCTCAATCGGCGATCGTGCTATTTAAGCATCCTGATTGCCAATTTTCCAGCTTGATGGCAGAGATGGGTTTCAATGCCTCAATCGGCGATCGTGCTATTTAAGCTCAAAGACAAGCCAAACAGGCTGATTACGATCTGGGTTTCAATGCCTCAATCGGCGATCGTGCTATTTAAGCGACAACCAACGACTATTAGATGAAGAGCGCATGAAAGTTTCAATGCCTCAATCGGCGATCGTGCTATTTAAGCAAGCGTGCGACGTCTACACCCAAGACTGCTTCCCCTTGTTTCAATGCCTCAATCGGCGATCGTGCTATTTAAGCTACCAAATGTTGACCGCAGGCGAGGCTGATGAGTAGTTTCAATGCCTCAATCGGCGATCGTGCTATTTAAGCGCCATCTTGTAGGCGATCTGCTCACTGTCCGCGGAAGTTTCAATGCCTCAATCGGCGATCGTGCTATTTAAGCCGTGGTGTTTGGCCGTGTGGCGGGGTTCGAGGGTCTGTTTCAATGCCTCAATCGGCGATCGTGCTATTTAAGCCGCTTCTTATTCAAGTATGCGATTGGCGCGGACTGAGATGTTTCAATGCCTCAATCGGCGATCGTGCTATTTAAGCTTCCCATCTTCCGCGAATGCGCTCCGCAAATCGCTTCCGTTTCAATGCCTCAATCGGCGATCGTGCTATTTAAGCAAGTGGTTCCGCGAAGTTTCTGAAGAAAAGCGCGAACGTTTCAATGCCTCAATCGGCGATCGTGCTATTTAAGCTAGGGGTTCAGGGTTCGGGAAATACAGTGGCAGGAGTTTCAATGCCTCAATCGGCGATCGTGCTATTTAAGCTGCGGCGGCGATACCGTGACGGAATGGTTCACCGGTGTTTCAATGCCTCAATCGGCGATCGTGCTATTTAAGCAGCCATGTGTCGGACAAAGGTTCGCCCGTTTCAGGGTTGTTTCAATGCCTCAATCGGCGATCGTGCTATTTAAGCAACGCCAACCCCCACGCTCACGCCCATGCCAACAGATTGTTTCAATGCCTCAATCGGCGATCGTGCTATTTAAGCCTAGCCCTGCCGCAAAGCGCCGTGTGCAATCCTCGCAGTTTCAATGCCTCAATCGGCGATCGTGCTATTTAAGCGCCAGCACAGGGACATTGCACCCTCATGGGGCAATCGTTTCAATGCCTCAATCGGCGATCGTGCTATTTAAGCGGCGCTGGGTTGGGCTTGGTTGGGATTGTCGCGAACGGTTTCAATGCCTCAATCGGCGATCGTGCTATTTAAGCATTGGGAAAATGGCCGACACCGACCACCCTTTGAGGTTTCAATGCCTCAATCGGCGATCGTGCTATTTAAGCATCACCTGAAGCACCCCTTCAGCACGTAAATCCTGGTTTCAATGCCTCAATCGGCGATCGTGCTATTTAAGCCGAGTGCATGTACGCGTGGAAGATGTCCATGAATTGAGTTTCAATGCCTCAATCGGCGATCGTGCTATTTAAGCCCCCTAAGACGAGGATAGCGTCACGTGAATGATCATGTTTCAATGCCTCAATCGGCGATCGTGCTATTTAAGCCCGATAGCGCTAAAGCGACGTGGAAGGGTTTTGTCGTTTCAATGCCTCAATCGGCGATCGTGCTATTTAAGCGTATTTTTATGAATGTGATGAAGATGAAACGCCTCTGTTTCAATGCCTCAATCGGCGATCGTGCTATTTAAGCTATGGCCGAGTGTGAAGGCGAGTGGCTCATAGTAGATGTTTCAATGCCTCAATCGGCGATCGTGCTATTTAAGCCCAATTCGGCATACGCTTCGTTGCCCCCCAAATTGGAGTTTCAATGCCTCAATCGGCGATCGTGCTATTTAAGCTTGCTGATTACATTCGAGATGCAACCACAAGTCATTGTTTCAATGCCTCAATCGGCGATCGTGCTATTTAAGCTTTACGGCGTAGTACCAGCCGTCCGCGCCTTCTTCGTTTCAATGCCTCAATCGGCGATCGTGCTATTTAAGCTGTTGAGCAGTGTGATCCTCGAAAAATCCAGCGACAAAGTTTCAATGCCTCAATCGGCGATCGTGCTATTTAAGCATGTGAACGATCCAGCGCGTCGATGACGGTGAGCAATGTTTCAATGCCTCAATCGGCGATCGTGCTATTTAAGCGCGTATACGAATATTGAAATTTCAATGAGTCAAAAGTTTCAATGCCTCAATCGGCGATCGTGCTATTTAAGCCTTGTACTGGTCACTGTGTTGCTGAACCGATTGCTGTTTCAATGCCTCAATCGGCGATCGTGCTATTTAAGCTGTATATAGCTCTATATCGCTCATCTCTATCGCTCAATTGTTTCAATGCCTCAATCGGCGATCGTGCTATTTAAGCGATGCTCACGCTGTCAAATTCATCTTCGACATGTTTAGTTTCAATGCCTCAATCGGCGATCGTGCTATTTAAGCACAGCCCGGGGGCGGGGCAACTTACGAAGTTGTAAAGTTTCAATGCCTCAATCGGCGATCGTGCTATTTAAGCGGCATGATCCCGATGCTTACAGGCGCTGGTATTCCAGTTTCAATGCCTCAATCGGCGATCGTGCTATTTAAGCTTGGACTATGGCGATAGCAAGGATGACTGGGAGAAGAGTTTCAATGCCTCAATCGGCGATCGTGCTATTTAAGCTCAATATCGCCGAACATATCATCAGTCAGCATCAATCGTTTCAATGCCTCAATCGGCGATCGTGCTATTTAAGCCTCCTGAGTATGGGGTCAGGGTGACTGCGACCTGGTTTCAATGCCTCAATCGGCGATCGTGCTATTTAAGCGTTTCAAAGCAGTGGCGACTCTGCTTCAACAACGTCGGTTTCAATGCCTCAATCGGCGATCGTGCTATTTAAGCCGGTGAACATGGCGTCGTAAGTTGCGGCGTCAATTCCGTTTCAATGCCTCAATCGGCGATCGTGCTATTTAAGCTCGAGGGAATATTCCTCGATGGCATCTTTGACCGAATCGTTTCAATGCCTCAATCGGCGATCGTGCTATTTAAGCTGTGGATAAGCTCGGAATCGCAATTGGACAGACATTGTTTCAATGCCTCAATCGGCGATCGTGCTATTTAAGCCTTTTGAGAGAAAATCCCGTTCTGATTAGGGGCATGTTTCAATGCCTCAATCGGCGATCGTGCTATTTAAGCAATACGGAATTCCTGAAGGCGAGCAAGTAGGTACTCGTTTCAATGCCTCAATCGGCGATCGTGCTATTTAAGCGTGCTACTTCTAGCCCCGCTTGATACATTGCGTTGGCGTTTCAATGCCTCAATCGGCGATCGTGCTATTTAAGCTCTATCAAGGGGAACTAAAAACCGATTACATCAACGGTTTCAATGCCTCAATCGGCGATCGTGCTATTTAAGCTTGCCGAGCTTCAATCTTGGCTTCGGCGTCCTTGATGGTTTCAATGCCTCAATCGGCGATCGTGCTATTTAAGCCATGACCGGTAATGCCGCCACCGCTCCGCATCCTCAAAGTTTCAATGCCTCAATCGGCGATCGTGCTATTTAAGCATTCAGGCGAAGGCAGGCCATGTTCCTACTTTCCTGTTTCAATGCCTCAATCGGCGATCGTGCTATTTAAGCATGACGCTAGGCGCACCAGCTGCGTTGACGGCATTAGGTTTCAATGCCTCAATCGGCGATCGTGCTATTTAAGCACTACAACTAATTGTACCATATATAATTAGGGTGTAGTTTCAATGCCTCAATCGGCGATCGTGCTATTTAAGCGGGGGACTTGATGCCAAGCCTAACATCGGCTAGCATCCGTTTCAATGCCTCAATCGGCGATCGTGCTATTTAAGCTTAGAAAAGGGATGGGTAGAAAATGCTGTTGGCAATGTTTCAATGCCTCAATCGGCGATCGTGCTATTTAAGCCTTTTTATTCTGCGCTGTGTAATAGCGATCTTGTTGTTTCAATGCCTCAATCGGCGATCGTGCTATTTAAGCACTAAAGTGACTTGCTCGAAAATTACCAGCAATCACAGGTTTCAATGCCTCAATCGGCGATCGTGCTATTTAAGCGTTGTCAAAGCCCCCCATGAGGAACGTTACCCCATGTTTCAATGCCTCAATCGGCGATCGTGCTATTTAAGCTGTCGGAATCGTCGCTACCGCCAAAGGGTGATGGATGTTTCAATGCCTCAATCGGCGATCGTGCTATTTAAGCTCGAACTCTAACAAGACACTTTCCCATTGATATTTTCGTTTCAATGCCTCAATCGGCGATCGTGCTATTTAAGCAAACCGCCACGATAATGGTGTAAATATTCTCACTTAACAGTTTCAATGCCTCAATCGGCGATCGTGCTATTTAAGCCGCTGTGTGTGGATGCCATCTGCCGTTGATACACAAGTTTCAATGCCTCAATCGGCGATCGTGCTATTTAAGCGTGATGACCTTCATAAACGAGTCAAGGCACATTATCAGTTTCAATGCCTCAATCGGCGATCGTGCTATTTAAGCTCTGAAGCACGAACATGGCTCATTAAACACAAAGCGTTGTTTCAATGCCTCAATCGGCGATCGTGCTATTTAAGCATATGTGCGAGAGGTAGAGCTACTTGTAGATCGTCTTAGTTTCAATGCCTCAATCGGCGATCGTGCTATTTAAGCCAAACGGATTTTGTGAGCAAGATATAACGTATTGCTGTTTCAATGCCTCAATCGGCGATCGTGCTATTTAAGCCGAAGCGCCCGCCAATCCACGCGATACGGAAATTACGCGTTTCAATGCCTCAATCGGCGATCGTGCTATTTAAGCAGATACAATGCCAAACCGCGCCAACTGCCTTTTGATTCGTTTCAATGCCTCAATCGGCGATCGTGCTATTTAAGCAAACCGAAAACTGGTGCAGAAGATCAGGAATTTGGTTTCAATGCCTCAATCGGCGATCGTGCTATTTAAGCACAGAAAAGTTAGTCGCTAACAGCAGACCGAAAATGTTTCAATGCCTCAATCGGCGATCGTGCTATTTAAGCAGAGAACCCACCGGAGCAAAAGCGCCAGCATTGGCAGTTTCAATGCCTCAATCGGCGATCGTGCTATTTAAGCAAGAATGAAGCGGCTAGAAAGCTCTGGACTGAAACGTTTCAATGCCTCAATCGGCGATCGTGCTATTTAAGCTCCCCGAACATTGGCATTGTGAACGGCCTAGCAAGGGTTTCAATGCCTCAATCGGCGATCGTGCTATTTAAGCCGGCATCGCGCTGTTCGAGGTGGGGGTTGAGTTGGCGCGTTTCAATGCCTCAATCGGCGATCGTGCTATTTAAGCAAAAAGCCTGCTCGGTGAATTTGAGGAGCAGTGGATGGTTTCAATGCCTCAATCGGCGATCGTGCTATTTAAGCCAACAGTTCAATCCAGTTGTGGCAGAAAATGCCACGTTTCAATGCCTCAATCGGCGATCGTGCTATTTAAGCGATGTAGGTGATCTTGCGAAGCGCATTCAAGAAGGCGTTTCAATGCCTCAATCGGCGATCGTGCTATTTAAGCGTTGGCCTTATTTCGCGATGCGTATCAATGGCTTTCGTTTCAATGCCTCAATCGGCGATCGTGCTATTTAAGCAAGAAGCGTGCGAATTTGTGCGGATCCATCACCGCCATGTTTCAATGCCTCAATCGGCGATCGTGCTATTTAAGCTGACGACGCTATCAGCAGCGGGGGCGGCTACTCCCGTGTTTCAATGCCTCAATCGGCGATCGTGCTATTTAAGCTGACGCAATCTCAATGGGGGAGGCTGATTTATCCGATGTTTCAATGCCTCAATCGGCGATCGTGCTATTTAAGCCCCGTAAGGTTTGAATACCTTCTGTGTATTGCCCAAGTTTCAATGCCTCAATCGGCGATCGTGCTATTTAAGCTTTGCTCATTTCGATTCTCCTCATTAGCTAAAAATCACGTTTCAATGCCTCAATCGGCGATCGTGCTATTTAAGCTCGACATTACCCCTGAGTTGTGGACTGAGCAGGCAGAGGTTTCAATGCCTCAATCGGCGATCGTGCTATTTAAGCATCTGGGGTGGCGGTTTGTAATTTTAGCGTTGCTGGTTTCAATGCCTCAATCGGCGATCGTGCTATTTAAGCTATCGCTCATTTTCATCATCCTCTTTCGAAGATTCGGTTTCAATGCCTCAATCGGCGATCGTGCTATTTAAGCGAAATGGTTGATGGAAGTCCGCTTTATCACAGTGGAGTTTCAATGCCTCAATCGGCGATCGTGCTATTTAAGCGCGCTATGCGTCGAATCCATTTGCCGTTGGTACACAAGTTTCAATGCCTCAATCGGCGATCGTGCTATTTAAGCCCACATAAAAACGCCCATCCGCGTCGGCTATCCATCCAGTTTCAATGCCTCAATCGGCGATCGTGCTATTTAAGCCCTTCCTTCTGATAGCGCCATGTCCCCTTGCTGTTTTGGTTTCAATGCCTCAATCGGCGATCGTGCTATTTAAGCGGCACCGCGCTACTTCCCAGCTTACAGAATATTGTGTTTCAATGCCTCAATCGGCGATCGTGCTATTTAAGCTTCCCGTGAGGGTTAACCATGGTTAACCCTTGAGAGAGTTTCAATGCCTCAATCGGCGATCGTGCTATTTAAGCAGCATCAAAAATACATTGACTCACGGCGAAATGTCGAGTTTCAATGCCTCAATCGGCGATCGTGCTATTTAAGCTGAGAGCAAACCGCCGTGATGGGGCAATGGGGACGATCGTTTCAATGCCTCAATCGGCGATCGTGCTATTTAAGCGATACAATGACATTAGGCGCGCCCGCCGCGTTGACGGGTTTCAATGCCTCAATCGGCGATCGTGCTATTTAAGCCGCCCAAGGGTTAGTGACGGCGAGTCAACTCATTACCGGTGTTTCAATGCCTCAATCGGCGATCGTGCTATTTAAGCGCTAGAGGAAAAACCAACGGTGCAAAGGCTAAGCGAAAGTTTCAATGCCTCAATCGGCGATCGTGCTATTTAAGCTGAATGAGGGATATACTTATTCCAGTTTTGCGGGCGACTGGCTGTTTCAATGCCTCAATCGGCGATCGTGCTATTTAAGCATTGTTTTTGAATGCCGATGTAAGTGTTATTCTGTGGTTTCAATGCCTCAATCGGCGATCGTGCTATTTAAGCAGCGCCTTACTGCACAGCTTGCCCAGCTTCGCTCAGTTTCAATGCCTCAATCGGCGATCGTGCTATTTAAGCTGTCTTATTTAGGGGGGTGTGAATTGGCTAGAGGTAGGTTTCAATGCCTCAATCGGCGATCGTGCTATTTAAGCCCCATCATTTGACTCATAGAGTATCTTAAAGTAGTAATTTCAACAAGAAATTGACGATAAGTATAAATAAATTGTTTCTTAGTAGTCATTAACTCAATTCTTTCTCTATTCAACCTTCATTGTTCATGGTAATTTCTGCGAGAGGCTTACCGTAGCGCTGCCTAAGCTTCACCTCTCGCAAAAGAAAGCATTATAAAATATAAGTGATTTTCTCTTTTGGAGCATCGCTTCCAACCGTTTTTACCTGATTTTGGCAGGTTTGGCAAAGTGGATAAATCCGAACAGAATCTTCTGCAGAATTCAAGATCGTGTCTAACTTTGCCCGAAGTTGGACCAGCTCTTTGGCATCGAGAAAACACTCAAAAAGGCTATATTGAGTCCATTCACCAAACCCACAAAGGGCTTTATGCACTTTCGTCCTTCGTCTATCGTTGGAAATATCGTAGGCAACGATATAGAGCATCGTCTTTTTCATCGGATGTGAAACTCGCGGAAGTAACGAAGCTCTCCTAACAGCCAGCGCGAAAGCAAACGCATTTGAATTTCAAGGCATCGGCGGTACGTTACTTTCGTTTTGAAGATCGGGTGAGTGATCGTTTCATTAAGCCGTTCCTCAAATTTTTGTAGGAAGAGGCGTTTTGCAGCCTCACTCATGCGCCATGCGCCTAATGTCTCTTCAAAATCATGAGGTTGTAGCATCCGATTATTGAGCAGACTCATCACCACTGAATCTACTACAGGTGCGCGAAACATCTCTATGATGTCTAGGGCGAGGGCGGGTTTGCCATATTGAGTGCTGTGTAGGAAACCGATATAAGGATCAAAGCCCACGATTTGAGCAGCGCTCATTGCTTGTGAATTTAGCAAGACATAGCCATAAGAGAGTAAGGCATTGATCGGGTCGGTGGGTGGACGTCTATGGCGTCCAGTGAAGATATCTTCCCATTCGCCATTGAATAAGGCGCCATAAGCAGGAAAATAGGCCGCTGCTGCTGCACCTTCAATCCCCATGAGTTGACCTAGAACGGTCTCCGCTTGAGGGCGTGAAGGGTTAGAAGGTTCGACATCTTCTTTAGGTAAGGCATCAAGTTGCTGGATCATTTCTTTAATGCGCTCTGCTTGTTCGGCGATAAACCGACTTTCGCGACTGCGGTTGGCACGCAAAAGTAACGTGCGTTGATTATGTAATTTCGACCGCACGCAGGTAAAGGCGATATGTAGGCGGTATGTGGGATGATCATGTGCGCGATTCTGTAGAATCCGCAGGTGGCCGTGTTTGTGGATGTCGCCGGAAACACGCCCGATGAACTTGCCATATTTCGTGAGAAAGCAAATTTCGCTGTTTTGTTGCATCAGGGCTGTGAGAGCAGGTGTCGTAACGGTGATGTTACCGAATACCACCACTTGGGATACTTTGCCCAGAGGCACCCGCTTTTTTTGGGCTTGGCGTCCTGTTAATTTGTCCTCTGGAATTTTGAGGACGAGTATTTCATTATCTAAACTCAATGTCGCATGTTGTTCTGTCAGATATAAAACGCTCATCCCAGGTCATCCTCTCGTAAAAGCATCAAAGTTTCATGCGGTAAACAAATTGGTTCCAGACTGCAATCGCGACATTTTGCTTTATGGTCAATAGGACGGGGAAACACTCCGGACTCAAGTAAAGCGTAAGCGCGGTCAATCGTAGCGACGGTAGATGCACGTAGGGAATCATCAAACACAACTTCCTCACGCCGACGCGTACCCCAATAGAAAATTTCTCCATAGGGGATGATGTGCCCCGTCCGTTCTTCTAGACAAAGGGCTTGCGCGCACAACTGGATATGATCGTTCTGCCACTTTCCCATACGACCCCGCTTGTGTTCTAAGGGAATAAGCCGATCATTTTGTTCTTCAATGAAGTCGGCTATCCCTGAGATGCGTAAGCGATCACTCCAAACATGCACACTACGTAATGCGCGTCCACGTTCATCTGTTTGTTGGCCTGCTTGGTGAGCATGCTTATGACGCAAGATTCCTTCTAGGACTGGAGCATTAATATCCATTTCATTTTGGCAAAACATGAGCCAGAAACGGCGTTGACAGTATACGAATTGATTCAAGAAACTTAAGGGAAGATAATCAAAGGGTTCCATAGGCTAGTACCTCCATATCATAGGGTTAGTACTAGCCTATGTCATTACTACCCCCACAAACGTGGGGATGATCCAACGTTATTTAGAGATTGTTCGGACGTACTTGCCCCATACCTCGCGTTGTTTGATAGCCAGCGCCTGTCCAGAAGGTAAGATTTGCGAGCAAATGCAAGTAGGGCAGCCAATGCAAATTTGTCCCGTATAAACGATACTCTACTTGACCCATAAACCCAGTGATCAAACGCTTCTCTACACGCAGGGTGTGCGTTTGCAGATTGATGACCGTCTGCTCAAGGTTTTGATCAACCCACGCATCAAATTCATCACCCGCATCTATGCCACCCAGTTTGACCCAACGTTTGCGTAATGTACTGAAGAGCGTACGCGCATCGGGACTGGAGCGGATTCGATAGTGTCTGGTTTCGGGGTCTTGTCCTAAATTAAAAGCTGTCGGTGAATGAAAATCGAGCTTTATATTTTTTTGCAGGTTCTCTGCCGAACCGTTCCAGCGTTCGTTCAATTCTGAAACACTGATATGGCCACTATCAGGATGCCCCGTACCAGAGGCAAAGGCATCTACGATAGCGAAGCGTACGACACCAATACGGATGTGGGGCAATGCGCGATTGAGTAGATATTTTCGCAGAAGCGCTTCAAAGGCGGGTTCAATCAAGAGTGTGAAACGCCACTCGGCTACATCTCCCTCACCAAAATGCTGTGCCCCATCTTTACTACGTTTGCCTCCTTGTATCAGGCTGATCGTGTAAGGTTTCGCATTGTTATCATCGTGTAACTTCTGTGCAAGCGGTGAATCACCCTCTCGAATCAGGTTGAGTAGCGCTGCACGGGCATGATCCCCATGTTCTGCGGATAACGACCCGCGACTTGCAGCCGCCAGACGTAAAACGATGGCATATAAGCGTTTTTCGGACATCAATTCGCTCTTTTCATAATGCTAGAGAAGCCTCTCTCATACCCGATGCTTCATGCCCACAGGCAAATGAAAACGACCATATTTGGGATGTTCTCCCTGCCACCATGTTTCGGCCTGAATAAGCGCATTTTCCACCAAACTGCTAGGGCGCATGGAGACCAAATCAAAGAGTTTGAGTTCAGCACTGTCTGGCAAATCCTGCGGATTTAAAGGGTAGTGTGAAACCGTGAATTCTTCCCCTTTTGTTTGATGGAGAGGGATTTCCGTAACGCTTAAATAGGCTTTACTCATCCACAATCCCATACGAACCCATGTTGGGAATTTGAGTGGTTGCTCACTCAGCACACCAAAGCGAAAACGACTATTTACGGCGATCTCTTTGGCATATCCAAAGTTAGGACGATT
Organism: uncultured Anaerolineae bacterium; assembly: GCA_934216615.1. Taxonomy (GTDB): domain Bacteria; phylum Chloroflexota; class Anaerolineae; order Aggregatilineales; family Phototrophicaceae; genus Flexifilum. Next base: position 148,669 of record CAKQCB010000008.1, read on the forward strand.
AACATTCCGACGCTTTTCTACTGTGTCAAGCGCAAGACTATAACTCTCATCACCGTATTTAAAGAGATTTACTACGTAATGAATGTCCTCAGCTCCAGCGGGCGTAACATAGATTCCATCAGCGTTTAATGAAGCTAACTCTTCATGATAGTTAGGCACATCGACGGCGTGATAATAACTTGACTTTGCTCGACCCAGTGCATAACACAGTGCAATATTGTGCAGTAATCTTCCGGTCTCGTATAAACGCCCCATTGTGCGAGTTTCATAAAATAGATTATCGTGAAATGTTAATATGCATTCATAAAGTTGCATCAGTGCTTCCCTCTACTTAGTTTTTTCCTCACTAATATATTTTCGGTAGTAGTCTTCACATTCACTCATAGCGCCTTGTATAACATCTAGGACTTTATTGTCCGGTGTTTCGCGCAATGTCTGAAGAAAACTCCCTAATTCAGCACCCATCAAAACTTGTTCCTCTCGAACATTGTCCTCTTTGAGTAGGGCGGGAATTACTTCCTTAGTAGCGTGAACAGCATCGCTCAATTTCACGGGGTCGTTACCCTCAGGTTTTAATATGTCATAAAGACGTTGGGTAAACAGTAGGTTGCTGAAAATTTCGCCATCACTAAGGATAATGGCGACAATATGATTTTTCACTGTACCGCCACGCGTGGTGATTGCCCCATAACGTTCGGTTCGGGTGACGTTGTTCAGCACATATAGGAACAGATTTGCCGTCAAATCGCGCGTGGTTATTACTGATGGGAAAAATACTTGTGGTTTTACATGATCCTGCTGAGCAAGACTAGTAGCCATTCCCTCCTCACTATTGGACATTGTGCCATCTTCATAGGGCGCATTGAGCGTAAATACCTCATGGCTTACGGCGTAATCTGTCAGGGAGAAAGCAGTATCTGAATAAACTTTGCTCTTTTCGCTACCACCTCCTATAGCAAAACCATATGTAATGCAATCGGGACATCTATTACACGCTCGGACATTATAAATACAGGCGTAGGGAAGACTTTTACGACCTTTATTAAAGTTCTGCACACCATTCTTAATATCTCCATCTTTTTTCGGAGGTATACCTTCAAATATCTCTGACATGTCAGCTAATATACCGTGCCGTCTTAATAACTCTCTCCCGTTTAGGCGCTCAGGTGTAGTTTGTTTACGTTTGAAGATCGTGATTCGTGTCATCGGTGTTTCATCCCCGACGCCCGGCACACCTGCAGAGACTCGTGCTCGGTTCAGTTCACCATCGGTCTGAAAAAGAGCATACCCTTTTGTCTCGCGCAGCATCACGATGTGAGCATATTTGCCACTTGGATGTGAGGGCAGTTGTTTATGAAAAAAATCGAAGTTCAACATGACATGAGTTCCTTTCATTAGGCTTCATTAAATAAGGTGATTTATTGTTCTTCTAACTCTTCGACTTCATCAGTATCACGCCCACGTTCTTCCCACTCCTTATATTGGGCGTCTCTGTAAAGCGCTTCACAGGTGCTCTTGAGCAAATTGAGTTGTTTGCCACGCAGAGCCGCGACATCTTTGTTGAACGCTTTTTGAAAAATCTCCTTTACAAAATAGGCGCTGAACTCGCGCATTGCATTTTGGCGCTCTTGTACACTGACCCCTTTAGGAAAGCGCCCGTCAGCCAGACCTTTCCCGACTCGATCCATAAAGCGATAGAGTTCCCCATACGCAACTTCAATGAGCGCCTCACTGTCATTGAAGTCAAAAAGGCGCGGGTCGGCGGCGAGAAGCGCATCACTCACCACACTGAGAGGGCGTAAGATGCTATTGGCATTTCGGGTATTTTTAGCGCGGTAGAAACCGCGATAAAGCGTAACCAATCGGCTCGCATGTGACATATCTTGATCTCCTTTGGTTGTAAATAACTTGGCGTAATCAATATAACGGCGTACTTTTTCGGGCGTGAGTGGGCGATCATCACGCTCTTGTTTCTTTAGATAATGGAAAACATAAAGTGGGGATTCGCACAGCGCATTGGCGATAGGGACAAAACGCTGCCATTTTTCGTCGGATCGTTTGGATTCGGTATCCAGATGAATGAGATAAGCACTAGTCAGGCGGGCGAGAGCAAAGCTCAGTGAATCAATATCAATAGTTGAACGGGGTTCAACCCCCCAATGTTCTGTATTCGGATCGTATCTGATGGAGATAAGTTCTTGAATCGCGGCATGCAGACCATCAAACCACAGCGTTTCAGGCAGTTCAGAAGATTCCAAAACCAAGGGTACACTGCTATCGCTCACGACAATTTTGACATCGAGACAAATGGATAGCACAAAAGCGAGAAAGGTAGGCAGTACCCACGATTCGATTTCACTTATGCTATCATTCTTTCCGGGTTTCTTTACACGAAAGCCCACAGTAAAAAAGGTGGCTTGGGCATTATTGCTGTAACGCAAGACTTTTTTAAATTTCCCCTCGCTAGGACGTAAGAGGAAATTTTCTAGGCGCTGCCAGAAGCGCGCATCCTTAAAATTATCTTGCCCACGCAAGAGACGCCCTAATACCCAATCGCTCAGACGGAGCGCCTCAATTTGATTGTACGCACGCCGAACCATGGTGAGGGTTTCCGGTGAGAAGAAATAAGCGGGGTAGAACGAGAGATAGCGAATCCGTTGAGATTCGGCGTCGCTCCCTGTACTAAGATTCTCTAGGAATAGCTGACGTAAAAGTTGTTCAGTCGCGCAGATGGAACACAGATACCGTGTATTCTCATTTGCGTTCACGCGGAGGCGCTGAGTGTAGACCCCAGGCTGGAAGGCGACGGCACTTTGTAATTGCTTACGGGTAGAATAATTACTACCACAAATCGAACAAATAGATTTTCCTCGTTTGGCTTTCGCCTGCGTATAATTGCTAAGTTCATCTTTTGATAAAATAGTAGAACTTTTTGTGCTTTGAATAGTCAGTACAGTCTTAATATAATCCTGTAACTCATTCCATGTAACTTGATTGGCTTTACTAGATTCAGGTAAATCTGAAGGTAGTTGTTTCGCTAATTTTTCGGAAATGTCCTGTAGCCAGCTTAACACTTTATCTGGCTGTATCCCTGCTTGACGGTTTAAGGCAAAGGACGCGGCCCAGTACCAACGATGACGTATTCCCGTGCCACGCTGTTGATAACTTCGTAATTCCTCAAATTGGGAGTGTAGATCGTGTATCCCCCATTCTGAAAGAACAAAGGTGATGTAATTGTTAATATCACTAGGCAACCTTCCTTCATACTGCGTTTCGAGAAGACTTGCCCATTCCGCCATCTGGCGTAACCGAGTGTCATCCTTATCCTTAGAATATTCTGGTAAATTATCAGTATGAGGCCAACCTGAGTTTTCAAGAAACTCCATATATTTGGGAGCATTGTTTTGAATTTGCACTACAAGTTTATGGCTATTTAAAACAATGTCTGGCAAATCAAATAGGTCGCGGAATGTGTCTTTAACTCTCAAACCATCTTTATCAAATTGGCTGCCAACGTTTTTTTTGATAGCTTCTTGACCTACTGTTTGTTTAATATTGTCAACTATCAAATACACTAAGTTATCTATATCAGGCATTTCAGGGGCATCGTGGCGTTCTAAGTAGACAACCCCACTCGGTGCATAAAGCAAAGGGATACGCGCTTCATTTTTTAGCGCTTCAGTGACGGCGTTGTGAATGAAATTGAGGAGTAAACCGCGATTTTCAGCGACGTGATGATAGACGAACTGTGCTACCGGACGCCCCAAATCTTCATTTGCAGCAAGTTTGGTGGCGAGGACTTTACGGATTGTATTGTGAGCGATCACATCACGCGGGGTTTTCGCAATATAAGCGATTAAGTCGGCAAAGCGACTTAAATAGGTGATTAAGTCAAGCGAATCAATATCGAGGGCGAATTGAGAATATAAATGCCCACTACGAGCTGTCCCTTTTTGAGCTTGTGTGTTGCAAGCGATATAAATCAAGTCATAGAGGTAAGGCTCTGCCCCGCCAATGGGTTGTAAAAACGTGTCCAAACCGAGATTTTTGCACCATTCTCGAAAAATTTCGATTAACAAGGGCATCTGCGCTTCACTGGGTGGGTCCCATTCTTTAAAGCCTTTCGCCGTTAAACTCTCCTTGACGGTATCGATCTTGGTGTAATCGTGGAGGACGTAGCCCGCAATGAATAACCGCTCATGAATTTCTTTATCCCACGCATAGAAATACGGGGCATTCCACGCGACAAGATGCCGAGCGATATTTAGAACGGGCAGTAGGCCATTGATGAGGTGTGCTCGTAAATTTTGGTCATGCTGAAAACGTTGCGTATTTTGCATCCCTTCTGCTTCACGCGCTTGAAAAAATGCCCCGCCCTTGGCTGCCTTCAGCGCAAAACGATCAGATAACTCTCCAACCACATGCTCGGCAAAAGATTCTAGGATACTATCACCTGCTACTGCTCCAGCGAACAACACCTGAAACATGGGCGCTTTATCGCCAATGTCTTGGACGGCTGGCTGAGCACCTTCTTCGATTTCCTGAACAGCGTCATAATCAAATGCCTCATCGCTCTCGTCAGGTTCAAAGCCCTCATCAAAATAATTATCATCAATCACGCTCATTCTCCTTTACTACCAAAAAATTGCATTGTGTGTTTTGCGCCGACGGTAAACAGAATCAATTAACAGCGCATCTCGCCCAAAGGCGACTGTGCCGGTCAAACCTGCGTTCTCTATAAAATGAAAGAGGTCTGTCTGAAGGCCGAGTTGCAATAGTTGACGGACTCTTTGCGGTTCTACGTTCAAAATGATGAAGGTGACTAACAGGCGGGGATAAAGGGTGTCATTAAGGGTTTGTAATTCTGGAATCCCCTGACAATCAATGGAAAACCGATTTTGCTCAATTACTTCGCAGATTTTTTCTTCAGCTAACTCAGCATCTAGCCGGATTCTTATCTCGCGATAATCGTCACGCCATCCCAATAACTCATAAGCTGCTAATGGATTTGTTTTCTCAAGCGAAACTGCATTTTGACCGTGATTCTGAGCCTTTTGAAGCATGACATTCATAGGGATCGCTTTTAATTCTGCGCGACGCAGTAATGTCATGAGGTTATAACTGACAATTTCACCACTCTCTGTTTCAGGGTCTTGGATCAGCGCTGTGAATACACTTCCTCCACGAAACGAAGAGGCGGCTTTGATCTTTTCTTTTTCGCTCGCTTTGGCAAGATCAAAGTATTTTCTGACACTGTTGCCAAAAATCGCTTTAAATTCTTTTTCCAATGCCTCGCGCGAGATGCGATATTGTGTGTAAATATCCTTGCTTCGGAGTTCTGATAAGAGCTTGCCCGCTTGAATTCCTGCCCACCGATCTACGTAGTTTGCAAATTGTTGTGGGGGTGAAAAATATTCTTCTAACTTGGCCTTATATTCTCTCCGTGAAACCGAAGAGTCGTGCGGAAAAGCGTTCATCAAACCTTCGATGACCCATGTTGGTAAAACCGCGTGGGCTTCATAGCTTTGAAATTTATTTCCATTTGTGTCTTCTGCATGACGCCCTAAGCGCCCCAGTCGTTGGATGTGGCTGGCCGCATCCCGACTTTCAAAAACCAGAAAATTGATTTTGAAATCAACACCGACATCCACCGTTGAAGTCGCTACCAGTAAATCAAAATGGTTTGTTCTGTCGGCTTTGGGGGTGAGGCCCGTGTTTAAACTTACTTTGATGAAGCCGCTGAAGTGTCCTTTTAAATAAGCATAGATGCGGTGTGCCGTCGCGACACTGTTGGCGATGATTACCCCTTTTGCCGCAGGTTGGTTTTCAAGAAAAAAGGTTTTGATGATGTCGTCAGCGTGTTCTTTGACCCAATCTTCTAGATTGCCGGAATACAGGCTTAGAGAGGTTTCCCTCAAGATACGTCGGAACCCTTCAGTGGTTTGGGAACGCCCTTCTTCATAACATCCTTGAATGGATTCTCCAATATTTAAGTCTGCACGTTTAGCTAAGTGCCTGAGTTGATTTTGAGGTGTCGCTGAGAGAAATAGAAAACGTGGCGGCTGGTCTTTATTTGCTAGACGTCGAAGCAAAAGCATGGCAATCATCACGGATGCCGTTTGTTCGATACCAAAAAGATGAAATTCATCAAAAATATAAATTTGAAAACGGTTGGCAACGAATGTCGCTAAAAAGTCCGGCGCAACCCCCGGCTGTTTATACGCAAAATTCATTATGAGATGAAAAATATCGGGATTGGTGAGAATATAGTCTCTCTGTCTCATCATGGCTTCTAACTCGTCCATGCGCGAACTATCAATGCCATCCCCAAAAGAGAACGCGTTAATTTCACGCGCATTGATCAGACGTTCGCGGGGTCTTCTTGTCCCCCACGCAGGCGGATTCCATCTATCCATCAGTTCGTTGAAACTCTGCACTTGGTCATGGGCAAGCTCATTGGTGGGGTACATGACAAAACTGCGCTGCCGATCATTAAACAGTGGCATGCGCCCCGCTAATGTTTTACCGTCACCCGTCATAGCCTCATTGATGATGATGGGGGCAGTTCCGTGTCGTAATGCTTTGACTGTGGCGGCTTGATGGGCGGCAATTTTCCACGGGTTGCCATCTGCGTCTTTCGGAATTTGACGGTCATCAATGCCTGCTTCGGCGAGTTCTTCGAGCGTCGCATTACGCGAATCAACCGCTTTCAAGATCATCCGATGCATAGGTTTTCCTTTCCCTAATCCTTATTTTGAGCTTAGCATGATGTCACCCCTACAAACATGGGGGTGACATCAACTCTTGTGAAATTACTTTTCTAAATAGAGTGAGGCTAACTTCTGGACAAGTTGTTGCATTTCATGGAGCGCTTTCTCTCCACCGATCACCTGACAGTTATCCGCATAGTGCAGTAGGGTGCGCAAGTCGAAGAAAAGGTTGTGTGAGACAGCACGAATAGTTACGTTACCATCTTCGTGAGGGAAAACTTGCATCTTTGAAAAATGTTCCGTGATCCCTAGACGTGCTACTTTTGCCTTCAATACATAATCTAAAGAGTATTCGGGCAATCTACGTTGAACAAACTGTTTCGGTAAAATTTGGGGATTCTGCATACGCCCCAAGCGGTAAGTGATGATCTTGTCTTGGGGAATAACGCCATGTGGCCCACGACTTTCAATGCAATAGGCTTCTAGATAGTAATGTCCCCGCGTCGTATCAAAGAAATGACGTATGGGTTCAACCCAGTGACGGCGTGTTTTCTCATCATCTTGTTGAGGGGATAAATATTCAAATTCGAGCTGGCGACGTTCAGCACAAGAAGTTTGCACTGCATCAAAGACGCTCTCTTGAATTACGTCCCTATCCCGTGCTTTCAAATTGACTTGAAGCAAACCACGTTGCTGCTTCAAGATTTTTGCTGTGTGAGATGGTAAAAGCCTTTTTATATGTACTAACAAGCGTTGTACTTCCTCTTGCATGGGCACATAACCCTCGCTAAAGGTTTGCTCTAAAAAGGCTAGGCCTTGCACTGCGTTTTCAGGGAGGTCAATGAGTGGACGGCCGATGCTTTCTAAAACATATTCGTCATGAGAACGGTTATAACATAGCTCTACATCAAACCACTCGCGTAAACGCGCTCGATCTTCTTCAAAACGTTTTTTAGCGTTGCTTTCGACTATTTCTTCTCCATCTTGGAGTGCGTCTTCTTGAATAATTTTTAACAACTCATCGCTCGTCGCCGGGCCACGCATCAAACGAAGCAGAAGATTCAAACGACGATTAATAACGAGCCACTGCGAACGACGCTGATTATTTTTTTCACCCATGCGTTAATTTTCCTCTTCGCCCAAAGCATTCAAATCTTCTTCCTCATAAACCTCTTGATAACGGGGGATATACTTCTTCACCGCTTCTACGTCATGCAAAGGTTGAGGTAACTTGGAAGGGATGTCTGTATGAAAAGAGCCTAATCGTAGGCGATGGACTAAGCCCGCCCATTCTTCCGCATCGTCATCTTTTTGTAAGTTGCAGAGCTGAATAAGAACTGTCGATGGATTCACAGACGCATTGGTGAGATCGTTGACTTTGCGTTTTGTGCTATGGATATGTTTCTTGCCGACATTTTGGAGGGAATAGAAATATCCTACGTTCGGATGGGTAGCGTATAAGCCCTGATACTTACTTCTGGGTTCTGGAGGAACGCAAAATGGAGCATCCTCATTCTCTGAGAAACGCAGACGCGCGACGCGAATTTGTGGGGATGTATCGAGAATTCCAAATAGGCTCAATGTATCGTTGGAGAAATTTGTCAGTTCATCTGTGAAAAGACGTTGCAAATTGCTGTCTGACAGCAGGAGTAGCGCAGGATTCTTGCTCTGGCGTTCCTCAATGGCCGCACGAAAGAAACTAATGATTTCCGAATCATCGTTAAAATCACGCGACCAACGGGACAAGGCTTTAATGCCTTCGTATAATGATGGATAACATTCCGAACGCCCTGACGCACTGGGGATCGTGAGACATAAATGAGGATGACCAAAGGGCACTTCTGCCACAACCGGAAGATAAACCGTTTTCTCGTTAGAGGAACGTTTATTCAATTGAAACAGCCAAAAAGTGAGCAGGTCTAAGCGTTCTGGGAGATGACGTGTCTTCTCATAGTTATAAAAAGGACGATGTCGATACCCAATCATTCGGAGCAAGTCTGCAGCGGCATTTTTGATGCGATGGTTAATATCTATAGAGGATTCATGTTCAGGCACAAAGAATTGTGATAGGCGTCCTTGAAGAATCATCCCCCGTCGGATGGCATTTTTCGGGTCTTGTTTCCATAACTTTGTTTTCCGATAATCTTTGAGTTCTATCAAAACTCCCGTAGGAATATCGTTTGCAGGATAGCTTTTTGCGATGTAGTCAATACGCTCTTGTTCATTTGCGTTAGCTGAAGATAGAGTATCCGTTAAGTATTTATCCTTCGCGTTGAAAATCTCTAAACAAATTTCATTCTGTTCATTTCGAATTTTAATGTGCGGGCCTCTTGCAGAGTTTTTAGAGAAACCGACGTTTTCTAAGATACTTCTGGCTAATTTGGTGAAGTGCTTTGGGCTGTGAACTTCGATGCGTATTCTCATTGCCAAAAGTGCGGTTTTTCTGTCTTCAGTAAGGATTCTTTTGCTACCGTGTCTAGAATCACCCTTTGTCATTCGGGCGAGCAAGGGCATTGGCTGAATAAAACTGGAGAGCGCTTCGTTTAAAGTTTCGAATATTTCGCGATGATCGCTCGATTCAAGCCCGCTTTTAATATCAGTGTATTGGCTGTCGCGGCCTTCAATTGGCATGAGGGCCGTTGCCTGAAAAGCGCTTGGGTTCTGGAGGAAATCCTTAATCATAGGGAGTTCTCCTTCCAATGGAAGAAGTTCGATCATCTCTGCCTGTTTTCCCACATAAGAGATTTCTTTAGAGGAAAAAGCCTTCACTGTGAGGCGGGTGAAGACATCCGACCGTGAGGCATTTTCCAGATAGCCTGCTGCCCGTCGTAGATATAAACTTTTGGAACGGTTGTAATAAATCTTCACTTCGTCACCTGCCCAACGACGGATTCCCGCTTTATGTAAGAGTTTGGGCGTAGGCTCATAGGGAAGATGTTCCAACCAAAAACGCAGTACAAAAGAAAAACTCTCGTTTTCTCTCACAATCGGCGCTGTGATCAGCTCTGCAACATAACGCTGGCTCATTATGGGGACGAGGTACAGAGGATAAGTGTGACCTGCTAGGGATAATTGGAATCCTTGGGATACAAGCCTACGCGCGATGAGATTGGGCAAAATCATTCGTTGAAGCGCATAATCGGCTTTGTTCAAATCGATATGATCCCAGATAAAATGCTCGCCTGCATTTTCTGTAATTTTATTTATTTGATTATCAACAGTTTGAAGCCATTTGTTGAATAACAGCCGTAAGTTATTTGTATCTAAAGTGGTATCGGCGGTGGTATAAAGCCAACTCGGAAACGATTCGGTGTTTTTATAGATTTCCGGCGCGAAGGCAATAATGGAGTGAGAAGCTGCCGCCAATGTGTCGTGCAAGCTACGAATCGGCGGAGCCGTGTCTCTCCGTCTCGGTAAGTCTGCAAGAATTTGCTGATAGCGAATAGGCATTTTCAGCAAACTTACCCAACGCAAATCTTCAGACAGTTCTTCAATGGACCACGCCACAGGTTGTAGGTGTTTGAGGGTTTTTGCCATCTCTTAAAATCTCCTTTGTGTCATTGCGGTATCGAATGCTTGCCAAGCGACACCATACAACTCAATCGCTAATTGTTTTTCAAAAGGTGAGGTGGTTTGAAATAGTGTTTGAAGTAAGGCATGCCAATCTCGCAGCATATGCCGTTTTCCCTTGTTGTCGGCAAAGGCATCATCTACAAATATCACGCGGGCAGAACGCCCAGATCGGATCATGCGTCCAATGGTCTGCCAAATGGTTACGAAACTGTCGCGTAACAACTCTTGATAAGATGACTCGTCGAGACTGCTGAGAAAGCCTTTCGTGCGTAACCGTCTTGTCCATTTTTTATGGGCAACTTGACGCAGATTGTCTATTGCTTGGAGCGTCGTACCATACTCAGGTTTGACCATGCGATAATGCGCTTCTAATTGGTCTAATAACCACGCGTTTAAACTCATAATTTGTGGGTTGAGGTCATCCGGCGGCGGATACGGACGAACTAAGAAATATGCCGTACCGAGCAATGCTTCACCCAGGTCGTCTAGGATGTTGAACCCTCGTTGAATCGCCATAAGGGGTGCGATCAAATATCTGCATTATGTTCATAGAATGACTCTACTTCGCGGGTGCGAATACCGGAGAGCGAAAGATCAGCGTCGTCAGGAAAAAGGCGCAGTACACGCTCGCGCCACAGCGGAAGATGTTGGAGTTCGTCAGCAACCCAATTCGCTTGTTCATAGCTATTGACCACTAACAAGATACGACGCTTTTCGCCTCTTTTATTCCAATATTCTAATTCTCGTTCTAAGTCGGTAGGCCCATTCGTTTTGCTCGTTGCAAGGTTGTGAACAATGGTTCTGAGATGGCTCTCTTTACGAGATGTTCCTGAAACTCGAAGGGCGGTACCGTCAATGTTTATACGGTGAAGACTTAGTTCAATAGAAGGGACGCGCCGTTCATCTTTTGTGATCAAAATGCCTTGTGGCAGTTTCGCAATATGAAAGGTTGCAGAACCGGGTAGCCAACTGGTTGCTGACGTTAAAAGCACATTTGGGCCAACCTGTCCCGTTTTATCTTCGAACAAGTGATGAAAGTTAATTAAAAGCCAACGGCCTACACCCCAATAACGCATCGCGTGAAAACTGCGATGATCGGTTTTGGGTGAGGAAATTGCACGGAGACCTAAAACGGTTCCTAATGGCGATTCAGGCAGCGCTGATCGCAGTCGTTCAGGAATCACCGCAGTACCTTTAGGGACTTCATCCTTTAACTCATTTTCAGCCCACGGGAGTTGATGGGTAATATCATGAATACGTTTGATGAGGGCTGTTAAAGTAATGGCTAACTCTAGCTTTCGGCACAAAAGACGATACTCAGGTTTTAATCTTTTCCAACCCATTTGTGTCATTAACCAAGCATCTAAATCTTTTCGAAGCTGCTTTTCGAGTTTGTCACCCCCTAAAAACTCATGAAGCCATTCTGCAAGAAACCCACTTTCGCGATGTAAAGGTTTTTGCCAGTAAGATTTGAAGTCTTTCTGGAGCTTTTTTAGGCGTGTTTCTTGATCATCAACTTGCATATTCTTGGGGAAATTTTTCTTCAGTTGCGTGTGTAAGTATGCGAAAATTGACACGTTTGTAAGCTGGCGATGTTCTATCCACTTTGTTAAATTACGCTTTCGCCCATAATTGAGCAAACGATAAGCGCGGTTGGCGAGCATATTGCTTTGGTCATCCATATTGGTGAGGCGGTTAATAATATTTCGTGTGGCATTTGTGCGGTTTGCGCCTGATGTGATATTACCTAACTGCCGATGTAACCAATCGATTAGGGCATCATCTGTTCCTAAAACAACAGACGTTGGTGCAAATGCCTGATCCCAATTCGCTTGGACGCGGTCTGCTTCATCTACGATCAGCAAATCACTCAGATGATAAACGGCCTCACTGAAGTGCATTGCATGTTCTCCAATGCCTTCAGGCGCACGGCTATACAGAAAACTTGCCGGGTTGAATACCCACACTTGGCTTTCCCCTAAATCCCGCGAGATTTGATGTACAGGGCAAACTGAAATGAGCGGGCAACGATGTCTTTTTCCCGTATGATCAAACAAGTGCCAACAAGGTTCTTCCCCTGCGGGGATGGATACATTGGCAATAGCACTCAACGTACAGGGTGTCGGCATCCAACGAAAGAACGGCTCATTTTCGCGAGGTCGATAAAAAATATTGTGCGCGTTAAAGATTTCTCGGTGGGCAAAGCCAAGTTTTCGAGCGTGATCCGCGCGATTATTTCCTAATGCGGGGGTTGCTTTGACATCCATAAGACGAAGCCAACGCGCGAGCTGAAAAGCTTCCACCACCGTATTGACAATAATGCTCACATGTTTTTTTTCTACCTGTGCAACGTGGTAAATCAAAAGCCATATCAGCGTCGATTTGCCGACCCCCAGAGCGCCAACGAGATGGAAAAATCCATCAATACGTATTCGTCTTACTTCTTGAACCTCATCTTCTATGCCCTCCGTAATAAATGCTAAGGAATGTAAGCGACGCTGCCATTGATGAGGTGTTTCAAAATTCAAGGCGCTTTCTTTCGCATCTAATTCCGCCGCACTTTTCTTAAGCGCTTCTAAATCAATTTCAATAGGGGTTTTGGTATATCTGGGTTCGATGAGTTGGGGTGACGTATTTGTTTCGGCATACTCTGTAAATGCGTCCGGTATATCTACCCTGTGCTGCATTCGGTCTAATTCAAAATGATAGACACCGTTTGTAGCAACTTGATACTCTGGTTTTGGGGCGGGAGAGATTGTTTGTGAGAAAAACTGTTCATAACTCTCCAAGCGGGTTTGGCGGATAAGCACACCATCTCGCTGTTCAAAGTGATCGTCATTTGTGAATTGATAAAGTCGTAATACAGCGGGCTGTTCTTGATACCATTCCAGCCAGTACTTCCACGATGTTGCCGCCTTCACATAGCGTATGCGTTCGCGCGCTATAAGAATCTCTTTTTTAGCCTGTGGGTTGTTCGCTAAACTTTCTGGAACGTAATACCCAGAAATTAAAGCCCAAGTCTGTTTAGCAAACCGAGCATTAGCTACAGGTACAAGGCGTTCATAGAGATAAAGCAGGCTTTCAACCTCAAAAAAGAGTTTGAATTCTTGAGCTTTCCAGCTCACTGGAGGTTCATTGGTGTTTTTGAATTCACGCTGAAGTGTATTCCAAGAATGGGTCATCCTAATACCTCTTTTACTCTTCGTAAAAACTGACTTTGGCTTAGGAATTCAACGCCATTTTGTGGAATCCAACGGTTCTTAAACTCATTCAGGTAAGCTGGGTTTGCCCGATAATCAGGAACAACATAAAAGGCTTTATCCCATGGAGGTAAATAACGAAAACGCGTTTCTACAACACCGATTGCTAAACTGACGGCGTTTTCCCAGTCTTTGACATCCACCGCCCATCGCTGCCCATCGGGCATGTTGATGAGTAAGTCGTAACTATCTAAGCCGGGGAAAAGATGGAGTTGTACTCTTGAATCTGTATTCAGAGCATTGTGAAGTTCAAGAAGCATTACTTCTGGGGCAACAACATATCGCTGGATTCCCTGTTTCGTGCGCACCATGCCGTCTGTATAAGGGAAACAGTATTTATCTACACTTTCATATTCAGCGAGTGGATGATAAAGCTGTTCGCAAATGCCCCCTTCGTGGCAGGTGGCTTCTCCGAACTTATTCCATAAGAGGGGCCAGCCACAATGAGGGCAGGTCACCACATAACGTTTGTTTCCTGTGCTACGAATACAAGCCAGCGGAATCGGCTCATAGCATCTGACAAGCAGTGATTCCAAATTCGCCTGCCATGGTGGGTCTTCTATCGCATAAAGATCATGATGGATTGGATTTTGATTGAGGAAAAGACGAATCGCTGTATAACTTTGCTCATCACCAGCTTGTTGGCAGATGTCATAAATCTGGCGAAAATGCCCATCTTCTAATTCAAGATATGGCCTGTAGGTTTTAACAAGTGGCTCTGCTAATGCACGGAACTGACTTGAAAGATCATTTTCTTCTAAAATGTTCCCGCTGAGATCTAACTCCAAACAATGTTCGCCAAGAATCGGCCATTCTTCTACGGGGACGTGAAGCCAAGCAACAAACTCGGTAATGGTTTGAGGTGCTTGGAAACCGTTGAGGTAAGCACATAAACAGATATATTCCCATGCCCGCTTAATTTGAGGATGGAGGATACTTACAGGTTGTACATTATTATGATTTAGGTTGCTTTCTTGCTGTAAAAGCCATACCGCTAAAAGCATTAGGATGTCTTGAGTTCTATCACGTGTAATCATCATGTATGGTTCTCAAAAATGGTCTTGTAATATTCAGTTTACATACGGCCACCCCCACAAACACGGGGGTATGGTAGGTTATGATCGAAATTTTCAAAATTTAATTCGGGTGAGTAAAAATATTAATAAAAAATTGCGAACTTATTACATTTATATGTTATATCAATTTACTGTATGTTTTTTTATTAATTATTCAATGTCTTTAAAGTGTTTCTATTTGCAGATTTAGATAGGGGAATAATCTCGCGCCTTAGAGACACGTCACAAGATGAGTAATTCGAGAGGGAACGATTTCGCATTAAATATCGTCTTATAATGCAGAAGATGACTCTATCGTCTCACAACAGAGAGAAGAATATTTTTATGGAATTTCAACCGAGCGAAATCGAAGTGGTGAGAAGTATTTTGAACCATGTTTCCTTTCAATTGATGTTTGATCCGAGTATTCCACTGCTTTCTCTGGCGGGGGGTGCTCTTGCCTTATTGAGCGGATTTTTAAGTCTTTTCTCCTGAAATATGCTACGTGAATTTATATTAAACCAGAGGCATTCATAAAACGGTTCTGGAATCTAATTTCCAGTCTAAAAACACGCATGATGGTTCAGCATTAACACTAAGGGCGATCTTATACAGGTCGCCCTTAGTGTTTTATCTATAACGGGTGCAGTTAAGATGTTCTCTCTCTGCACAAATCACGTTACTTTAATGACGCCAAAACTTGCGCCGTAGACCGATCACCCCGATGCTGGCCCCGCCGAGAAGGACGAATCGCATCCCCCAAATGAGCGGATCACGCCAGCCAATGGATTCCCCTGTTTGAGGTAAAGCTCCTACCGCTTGTAAACTGCTTAATGGCGTGATGGTTGCATCGCCCCCTTGCCCTGTTTGTGGATCGTCGGTGCGGATGGTGGCGAAGTTTGATCCCGAAACGATCCCTTGTACGCTCACAGCGGTTGTGCCTTGCGGAATGACCGCATGAATTTCGACATCAAACGTGATGGTGACTTTACTGCTCGGCGGGATCGATCCGATGCTAATCGGGTCAAATAAGAGGGGCAGAGGTCCCGATTGTGCTTGTAGAGCAGAACCACCCAAATCAAAGATGTTGGCGAGTAATGTGCTGATTTCTGTTTCGGGTACATTTACAATCGTACTTCCCGTTGTAAATGTAGAGACGAAGTTGGCGCTCATCGTATCGGGCGGGTCATCCAAATCAGTATCGCTAATTTGAGACCCATATACCGTGAATGTGCAGGTCGCGTTCTCTGGGAAATGATCCCCAGGGGTGATCACCACAATAGTGGTTGAAGCGGGGAGTGCTGAAGGTGTTGTGACTATGTAGCCTTGGGGCATACCCGAACACATCAACTCAAAATTCGATGCGCTCGTAATGTTGACAGGTTCTATGAAGGTGAGGGAAATCGTCGTATTTCGGGGGACATCCGTCGCCCCATTTGCAGGGCTGATACCTTGGATCGCAGGCGCTTGATCGGGCATTGTTGTAAAGGTGAAGCTGTAATTATCGCCTTCTATATTATCGCCGTTGCCATCAAATAAATCTGGCGGATCGTTGGAATCTACATCACTGATATTGAAGGCGATGATAGAAACTTGACATGTGATTCCTGCGGGTAAATTTCCTGTTGGGTTCAGCGTGATGAGATTGGTGCCACTTCCGCTCACTGCAAAACCGCCCGCGAAGGGTGTTGCTGCCGGGCATTCCAATGTGAAACTGGCGGCATTGACATTTACGGGTTCGGAGAAGGTAAAGACAATATCACTTTCGATGGGGATATTTGTCGCGCCATTGGTTGGGCTGGTGGACGCGATTTGCGGTGGAGCGTCTGCGCTGAATGAAAACATATAATCCGCTGTCATATTGCTTGGCGGGTCATCCGGCGTATTATCTGTTACTTGTGATGCAAGGATCGTGACGGTGCAGGTTTCCCCCGCTTGTAAGTTTATGTTCGGGTTCAGGTTAAAGGTGATCGGCCCACCTGCTACCGCAATATTTGCTCCACTGGGCGTAAAGCTACCGCTGACCGCGCACACCATTTGAAACCAATCCCCAGTGACATTCACATTCGTGTTGAAGGTAATAGCGATATCTGAATTCAGCGCTACAGAGCTACCGTGAATAGGGGAAACACTGCTGACGCTCGGGATTACGGGGACAGTCGTTGGGGCTAAGGTGGGAATTGAAGTTGCAGTTGATGGGATATCTGTTGCGGAAACCAGCGTTGCAGTCGCTTGTGGCACTTGCGTGTTATCAGGTGGCGAGGGCGGATTGGTCTGTCCTCCACACTCAGGTGCGGTTTCAAAAGCACCGATGTGTGTTGTTCCCTGTAAAAACTGAGTATTGAGATCGCGCTCGACAGAAAACTGTACATTTTCTGCGGTGGTCGAACTGCAATTCACAATCTCGAGCGTGTAGCGAAGTGTATCGCCCGCATCGAGCTGACCATCTCCATCCCGATCAAGGGCTAACGTATCGTTAAGGGTGCTTGATACCTGTGGGGTAGGGGCTTGGCCGTGAATACCGATCACAAGGAATAAACTCAGGGCAAAAAAGGAAATCAATTTGAAGATAAATGAAGACGGAAATAAAGATGAAAGATGTATTTTGGAAGTCATTTTAGTCGATTCCATTGGTTGTACGCATCATTGATGCATTCTTAAGGCATTTTTATATCATACCCCTTCTTAATTCAATTTTATTATTAAATATTGAACCACTTTTAGAGTTGGTGAGATTGTCTCTTGCACCCATGACATAAAAATCATTTCCAGAATGATCCATATCAGGGTCTTTTTAAGACCTGAGGGGATTCGAACCCCTGACCGCTACAGTACAGAGGCGGTGATTTTATAGGGGATTTAGCAGTTGAATACAAACCAGCAGTATGCAGTTTTAGGTACTACTTATTCCGTATCCTCTGCATCTTCCCACTGACCGAACAGCTTATTTTCACGCGTGTATTGGATGAATTTATCCAGCCGTTTATTGAACTCAGCAACATCACGGCGCTGCTCATCAATGTGCGCGATGCGAATGCGCTGATATAACGGCGGGAACGCCTCAAAATATGCCCATAGTTGAGGCTCGGCTTGGAGGGCGTCTAAGATGTCTTGCGGAATGACAAAGGCCTCTATCGCAAGGTCGGGAAGGGTGGTGAATCCGCGTTCGGTCATCAACCCCTGTGCGATCAATCGCCGTGCCCGTTCTTTGTTAAGTTCTGTCCAATGACTTTTGGGACGGCGAGGCGTAAACCGTTGAGCGCGGGTTTCGGCGTCGAGCGACTTGGCGATCCCGTCGATCCAGCCAAAACAGAGCGCTTCTTCTACCGATGCCAAGTACGAGATGCGGGGCTTATCGGTCACAGGCTTGTGCGTCAACAACCAGATTTCTCGTTTGGTTTGATGGTTCTCTTGGAGCCATTCCCGCCACTGCACGCGGGATGTCACAAGGATCGTTTCGGTGATTTCGACGGGTGGCATCGGGATTTCCCTTTTGGTGAGAATAGACTACTTTCAATATCTGTTCTTAGAGAACAATCAGTTCCTTATTCACTATATTACTTTCTTTGAGCTTAAACTGCGCATGAATATTTTTGAGTGGAATCATCACAAATCACCTCACCTGCTGCGCTTCGCTTAGCCGTCCTCTCCGTGGGGAGAGGACAAATACGGTTTTCACCTCAAGACAGGTTATATCTTGGTGGGCAAGTCACCGACTTGCCCCTACGAATTCTTCATGTGTAACGTGATTCTTCCTGCCCTCTCCCCATGGAGAGGGCACGACCCTGTCGGGGTGAGGTGCATTTCAACTTCACCTGCTGCGCTTCGCTTAGCCGTCCTCTCCGTGGGGAGAGGACAAATACGTTTTTCACCTCAAGACAGGTTATATCTTGGTGGGCAAGTCGGTGACTTGCCCCTACGAATTTTTCATGTGTGACGTGATTCTTCCCGTCCTCTCCCCATGGAGAGGGCACGACCCTGTCGGAGTGAGGTGCGTTTCAACCTCACCTGCTGCGCTTCGCTTAGCCGTCCTCTCCGTGGGGAGAGGACAAATACGTTTTTCACCTCAAGACAGGTTATA
>CAKQCB010000009.1 GCA_934216615.1 uncultured Anaerolineae bacterium
CGAGTTCCTGTCTTGAGTTGGATTCTCTGGTCGCTCGCTTGTTGCTTCTCTCTCTCACATCTCTGTTGTTAAGGTGCATTTAACAAAGCCAACTGGTTGTTCGCTCGATGTATATCAGGATATCAGGGCTGTAAAAGCCTGTCAAGCCTGATACTGACAAATTTCACAAACCAAATTTAAACTCATTTGGGATATTTGGGATATGTCGCAAATATCCCAATGATTTACTTAAAAAGAGTGAAAACACAAGAGCTTTCGCCCTATTACATAGGGCGAAAGCTCTCTTAAAATATATACGTATTGTTAGATTTTAGTTAGCGCGTGGAAGTGTTGCGTTGATCGTCCATTGTACATAGGTGGCTGAACCGCCTGTTGCACGTACCCGCACTGCCCCCGTATCAGAATCTGCATTCACACGGCGAATGTAGGTCTGTCCACAAGTGAAGGTTTGACCACTCGCTACAAACTGGATGTATTCAGTTCCAGTACCTGAGCATGAGAAGCTCAAGATGAGATCAGCAAGCCCGCCCGGAAGCGCCGCATTATTATTCAACCCATTTGCATTGTAGCTGACGACATCTTCGGTATCGCCATCGGGGTAGGAAACCACTTCGCTGATGCTCGCCGCACTATCCAAATTGACGTTGAGTACGTAGTTGGAATCTGGCGGTGCAATTTGCGCAGCTTGTGTCGCTGTAGGTGGAATAATTGTTTCGGTGGGTGGAGCAATGGGTTGAGTTGCTGTGGGTTGAACACCTTGTTCAAGCGTAGCAGTTGGAGCACCACCTTGTAGCTGTGTCGCCGTTGGCTGAACAGGTGCGACTGTTGGTTGTGCAGGCCCTTGCCCTGAAGTGCCACCAGAAACGAGGGGTAAGTTTCCGCACGGCCCATTTAAGGAAATCACTGATTGAAAAATGAACCCTACCCCAAAGTTCGTTTGTACTTGAACCCAACCAGTCCCAGTGGTGCCGATAACAGGCACGGAACTTCCACCCGGTAAGGAACCCAAGATGTTAAAGTCTGTCCCTGCCCCTGTACGAACATTCACGGTGCCACCCGTTTGGGCAACACAGGTATTCGCTGGTGGTTGTGAAATGACTTGCGTCGGCGCAGGTGGGTTTATCGTTGTAATAGTGGGCGCACTTCCGCAAGATGTCCCTAAACTCACATCGACCGCACCTGTTGAATCAAGATTGACACCCGTCACAACAGCTGAAATCACCGAATCCGTTGGAGCAATATAGAAACAAGCAAGGTCTAGATTATTGGCTGCCCCTGCCAGCGCTCCACTTCCATCAAATAATGAAAATTGATAGGCAGTTGCGTTACTGCGGCTGATGGTGACAGAGGTGCTAGAAGTTGTACTTCCTGTAAATTGAATGATTTGCGGGGTTAATCCAGAAACATTCATTTGGTTGGACGAACCTAACCCAACCGTGACGGCAGAAGCCGCATTAACTGAATTAAATGAGATTAAATAATCCCCAAAACCACCCCCAACAAGAATGCTATGCACACCCGATTCTGTTAGACGCGCAGAAACAAGTGCGCTTCCATCCACTTGAGGCAAACTCACTGCAATATTTTGTTGTGTAGGATTTTGTAGAGAGGCGGATAGATTCATCCCAGAGGCTAAACCAACGAGACGAATTTGTACTAAATCCCCTGTTGATCCCGAAAAAGCGAATATTCCGATGGGTAACTCTGATGAAAGTGACGAAACTTGAGCGCTACCCGGTACGAGTAAAGTTAAATTTTGGGCGTGAGTAGCAATAAATGGAACTATAGCAAATAAAAGTGTAAAAAAAACTAATGATAAACGCTTAAATATCATTATGTGCTGCTCCTATTTCATAATAAAATGGCCAAATACGCGAAGTAGCGCATAAACCTTATTATAGACAGCAATACTCAGATGGCTATTATATTCCTACTCCAAATATAAAACTTTTGTAAAAATATAGTTATAAATAAAAACGACCTGTATTGAACAAGTCGTTTTTAAATGGTTTTGAGATATGTAGCGTATTGTTTTATACCATATCCGGTAGTAGTTCGTCGTCCGTGAGGATGCCCGTTTTTTCCTCAACGACCACAACATCATTACTTTTATCGCCTAACATATCTTTGATATATACTTCCCGCACAATCACCAAAACAATAGCGGTGATTTGTACAGCAAGCATCAACCCAAGAAAGCCAAGAAATGCGCCACAAATAATCTGTCCCAATAAAATTGCAATCGGTGGAATATTGACGCTACCAGCGATGAGCAAGGGCGAGACGATTTGGCTTTGCAGGAAGGATGCGCCGTAAACAATCAACACGATCCAGCCGAGCGAGTCGGGCGCTTGGATCACCCCTACCGCAATCGCCGGAATCAACGTCAACATCGGGCCGAAGTTCGGGATGAACGAGAGGATACCGGCTAATACACCCAATGCAGCCGCTTGCTCAATGCCCAAAATCGCCAAGAAGAACCACGTCACTACGCCTACAAACCCCATAGAGACGATGGTCGTTTTCATCAAACTGCGAAGGGTTAAATCTAACCGCCCGAAGATTTCTTCTACACGAGGGCGATACCACACAGGGAACATGCGCACAGCGCCACGCATATAGCCTTCTGGGTCTGCAAGAAGATACAAGCTCAAGAAAACGACGACGAGCAAGCTCAACAAAACGTCCGCCACACCGCCGATCACAGGAATGACAGTCCCGCCAATTTGCCCAAGTGATTGCGCAATTTGAGGGCCTAAATCTTCTAAAAGCATAGCGATACTGGCGGCATTCTCGCCCCCGCTAATATTTAATAAAAAGTCTCCAACAATCGGAATATTCTGATACTGTTGACGTGCTTCCTCAGTTTGTAATTCCGTTAAAAGCCGTTGGAAACCTTCAGGGATGAGCTGTGTCAGTAAGACATCAAACTGGGCGATCAGCTCTGGCAACGCCACAGAGAATAAAATAGCAACAATCAGTAAGATCAATAACAGCGACAACAACGTCGCCAGCCCTCGACTAAGGCCAAGTCGTATAAAAAACCGTACGGGCAGTGTAAATACCACCACTAAGATGATGGACGCCAGCATCAGCATTAAAACACCACGAACGATCCACGCACCGACGAGGATAATTGCCGTCAAAAAGGCAATTAAAACCCATCGTGTGGTAGACCCCCCTGGGGAGGAGAATCCCTGTTGTATGATTGTCATTTAGGTCTTTCTCTTGTCCATTCCAATGTTAACAAGAAGATTAACACGCAAATTACATCAAAGATACGCATTACTTGAATAAATTCTCATCATCTTCAGGTGGTGTGATGACAGGTGTCGAGCTTGGCGGTTCTACAACGACAGGCTCAATCTCTATCTCAGGTTCATCCGGCGTCGTTACGATGATGGGTTCTTTCAAGGGTTCAACGGGCTTGGTTCCCTGCGATGCTAATTCAATATGAACGCGCGGGCGACCTGCCAATTGCAACCCCAATTGTTTTGTGACCACCTGCTTAATGGTACGGTCAATCTCAGCATGTTTTTCGGGAATATTGATCGCGTTATTCACGAGTTTGATGTTCAACTCAATATCGGCACGCCCATTAAGCGCTTTGACTTCCCCCGTCACATCCTGAATCCCTTGCAAAGCGGCAATGGATTGCACCACACGGTCACGGGTAGATTCCACGCTGATATCGGATAACAGCCCGCTTGCTTTCACGACCAGTCCGCTGGTGACATGGCGATCATTGCGAATCACCGCATAGACCAATAACGCGATGATCACATCAATGACAACGACGGCAATCAAACGCAGTATTGGCGATGTTCCATTGATGGTTCCCAGAACATTTGCCAACGTATCTGGCGCAAGAATGATCAGGGTAATCACAATGACCAATAACGCACCAATGATTAAGACCATGATTCGATTTAGCAGTTTCATCATTACTCCTCAATGTTACACATTTGAATACATGAATTTCATCGACGCATAACATTGCGATAATTATAACATTCTATAAAACGCAGTAAATCGAATCCTACGTGATACTCACCTATTTGTTATAATCCCCGCTGCTTACTTAAGATAGGTTACCCATTTAAATTTTTCTTTTTGTGGAGGGGTCATGAAATTTGATGTCACGATATTTCCGGATAATCTAAACAATGCGGCGAGCATCGCGCGACATGTCGAATCCCTTGGGTTTAGCGGGCTATGGACATCAGAAACGGCACATAACCCCTTCTTCCCCATCACCCATGCTGCCAGCGTCACCCAAAACATCCTGTTAGGCACCGCAGTAGCGATTGCCTTCCCGCGTAGTCCCATGGTGATGGCACAATTGGCATGGGACCTCGCCGAACAATCCAATGGGCGGTTTGTATTGGGGCTTGGCACCCAAGTGAAACAACACATCACCAAACGATTCAGCACCGAATGGGTCGCGCCTGTTCCGCGCTTACGTGAATACATCGAATCGATGCGTGCTATTTGGAAAACCTTTCAGGAAAACGCATCTTTACGCTATGGGGGCGAACATTATCGGTTTACGTTGATGACCCCATTTTTTAACCCAGGGCCAATCGAGCATCCTGAAATTCCGATTTATATCGCCGGTGTGAATGAAGGGCTTTGTCGGCTGGCGGGTGAAGTCTGCGAAGGCTTTCATGTCCATTCGTTCCATACACCGCGTTATCTGCGTGAACTCATCATCCCCGCCATTGAACAGGGCGCGCAAAGTCAAGGGCGGACGCGAAAAGATGTTTCGCTCAACTGCGCCGTGTTTGTGGTGACAGGCAAAACCCAAGATGAAATTCGCGACAATACGGGTTTTGTCCGTTCACAAGTGGCTTTTTACGCCAGCACCCCCAGTTATAGCCCAGTAATGGCGATGCACGGTTGGCAAGATTTACACGAACAGCTCAACAAAATGTCTCGCGAAGGGCGCTGGTCTGAAATGGGTGACCTGATTAGTGACGACATCCTCCAAGAATTTGCGGTGATCGCCCCTGAAGAAGATTTGCCCTACGCAGTCAAAGAACGCTATGAAGGCTTACTAGATCGTGTGGGTTATTACTTCCCCTATCAATACCAAGATGGAAGTAAACAATCTCTTTGGGAAGCGGCGGCCAAAGCCTTTGCCTAAAATAAGTCCTATACAGTGGCACTTTTAGGTTGATGCAACACAGGTTAGAGTAATAAACAGTAATCTCGCTTAAATTTAAGGATACGGGTATGACAAACGCTCACGTTGATGCCGCACTTCAATATGCCAAAGAACATGGGGAAACATTTCGCGCTGAACTGCGTGATCTGATTCGTATTCCCTGCATTAGCACCTTGCCTGAACACAATGAAGATTTACGTCGCGCCGCCGACTGGGTCGCCAACAGCATGAAAGCCGCAGGGCTGGAAAATGTCGCGGTGATGGAAACGGGCGGTCATCCTGTCGTGTATGCCGACTGGCTCCATGCGGAAGGTGCGCCCACCATTTTGGTCTACGGGCATTATGATGTTCAGCCTGCGGATAAAGAGGAAGATGGATGGACATACGATCCATTTGAACCTATCGAAGTAGACGGCAAAATCTACGCGCGCGGTTCTTCGGATGACAAAGGTCAAATGTACGCTCACATCAAAGCGGCTGAAGCCTTCCTCAAAACAGGCGCACTACCTGTCAACCTGAAGTTCATGATCGAAGGTGAAGAAGAACGCGGTTCGAAAAACCTGAGCGCGTTTGTCAAAGCCAACACCGAACTGCTCAAGGCCGATGCTTGCGTCATCTCTGATACGGGCATGGATTCGATGGATGAACCCGTCATTTGCTACAGCGTGCGCGGGTTGACCTACATGCAGTTAGATATTCAAGGCCCGAAAGAAGATTTGCATAGTGGTGGCTTCGGCGGTGCGGTACATAACCCTGCCCTCGCCTTGGCACAGATGATCTCAAAATTCCACAATGCCGATAATAGCGTTGCCGTCCCGGGCTTCTATGACGACGTGCTTCCCTTGAGTGATGAAGAACGCGCTGAAATCAAAAAGACGGAAATGACCGAAGCCGATCTCAAGAACCTCACAGGCATCACATCACCTTGGGGGGAAGAAGGTTACAGCATTACAGAACGCATTGGCGGAAGACCTACGTTAGAAATCAATGGGTTGTTGAGCGGTTTCACGGGTGTGGGCGGAAAGACAGTGCTTCCTGCCAAAGCGATGGCAAAGATCAGCTGTCGGTTGGTCGGTAATCAAGACCCGATCAAGATTTACGAGTTGATCAAAGCGTATGTTGCGGAAATCACCCCACCGGGGATTCATGCAGAACTGCAATTGCTCGACGCGGCCGAAGCTGTCGTGATCGATTACAGCAATGAGTATATCCAAGCCGCGGTACGCGCGTATGCTAAAGGATGGGGCGGCAAACCTGCCGTCTTTAAGCGTGGCGGTGGGACATTACCTGTCGTTGCCGACTTGCGTAAAGTTCTGAATCTGCCCGTTGTGTTGATGGGTTTTGGCCTGCCTACCGATGGCGCACACGGCCCCGACGAACACTATCACATTGAGCGTTTCCACAAAGGGATTGATACCACCATCAATTTCTATAACGAAGTCACACAAAAATAATCGCATCAAAAAAGAGTGAGGGGTGTCTATCCCTCACTCTTTTTTGATTTATGAACCGTCTACAACCCACGTTCGGAATTGTGCCCACTCATCTTCGTCAGTCGTCCAGCCTGCATAGATGGCTGCGCCCGTCACCACAGAAGCGGCTGAGCCAGCATCTTGTAAGCCTTGACGATAGCCCAACGCGGCAGAAGCGATATTCTCGACTAAGGGATCATGTCCCGGGGGTTCTGCGTCATAGGTAGGCATCCCCATTATGATGTTGGTACCGCCCAACGGTGCGACTGCTTCGGCGAAGGCTTGGACTTGATAAGCGAACCATTCGGCATAATCTGTCGAAGAACTTAACCCGCTGTTGTAAGCCATGATCGCCATTTCATCGACGAGGAGGGCGACACTCTGTTTATAGTCGTATTCCCAAATCGTGCCGGGGACAATCAGCGGTGGGACAGGAATATCTACTGTGACAGGACTCCAATCCGGCGGGACCGCGATGCTAACGCGCACATCTTCGCCGACGGTATTGCGAACCGCACGCAGGGTATTCAAGAAATTCTCATCGCCCGTAAAGACCATTTCGATGTTCAAAAATACAGAATCAAACCCAAATTCATTCACAACTTGCGCCGAAAAATCGGCGATCTGCTGTTGAATTGCGGGGTTATCCATACGATAGCCGGACTCCACTGTTTCGACAGGGAAACTCACCCATCCGTACATTTCGAGTTCAGGATACGCTTCTTTTAATTGTTGTACAAA
This sequence comes from uncultured Anaerolineae bacterium, assembly GCA_934216615.1. Classification (GTDB taxonomy): domain Bacteria; phylum Chloroflexota; class Anaerolineae; order Aggregatilineales; family Phototrophicaceae; genus Flexifilum. Next base: position 7,381 of record CAKQCB010000009.1, read on the forward strand.
GCCACGAACGCGCGGGAAGTTCGCCGTCCCACGCCATGTAAGATCATCCTGCAACCAGCTCACCCACGCATAAACTTGACCGATTTGATGGTCACGCAGGTGCTGAGCATACGCCTCAATCGTCTCAGGCGTATGGATTTCATACGTCCATTCTGTGCCGATCCAAACCGCGTTCGGCATCGCAACTACGGGATCATTTCTAAAGCGCCCTAGCACGTTCACGATGATGACGATCAGCACTAACGAAATGATCACGATCATGCCGTATCGCGGAATACGCGGGTCTAAATTCGGAATCGCAGGCAAACTAGGTGGTTTAAACCTACCGCCCCCCTTCCCGCTGGTTTCCCCGGGACGGCTCACCATCCCCGGGCGGCTGCGTTCTCTTTGACGTTCACGCGCTGTCTTTTTATTCCCGCGTCGGCTAGGACGTACAGGGGTGGTATCCTGTTCTTTAAACGGGTCATAACTCATGGCGACTGGCGTGGTTTTATCCTCTTGAAGTGTCCAGATAGAGGTTGATGTCGTCACCCCATATGGGGGTACTTGTTCCCAAAGAGGGCGTGTCACATCCTCTTGATATTCAGGGGGATAATAAGGGGCGTCACCCACTTCAGCATCAAGATAGTCGTCACTATTTCCGTAATACGGCTCATTCGGCTGGGATGGATATTCTTCAAAAGAATCATCACCGTCATAAGGCGGAAATTTGTCGTTCATGCCAGTCTGTTTCCTATCCTGTTAACCTACATTCAAACGATCTAGTAAACGCGGGAGCAAGATCAACATGACGATAATGACAAACACTATTGAACTCACTAACGCCGCAGTCGAAGCAACATCTTTACCAATTTTTGCCATCGGGTGCGGGTCATCTCCAGAAGCCAAATTGATGGCGGCCTCAATAGCGGTGTTCAAGCTCTCAGTAATCCAAACACTGCCCAAAGCTAAGACCAACAACCCCCAACTAAATGTGCCTATTTGCAACCACAACCCCACAATCACCGTGATGATGGTTGTGACAGTAGCAAATTGAATACTCTGTTCACGCACTAAAATATAGATCAACCCTGCAACGGCAAACTTGGCGCTTTTCAGACGGTTACTGTTCTTTTTTGTATCTTCACCGGTGTCGATCTTCACAGTTCCTAAAATGGATTGTTCAAGGACTTGCCCATCTTTCGTGACTAAAACATCTTCTTTGTTCACTTCTGTTTCAGGCGATGCGGAGCTAGTGTTCTGTTCAGTTTCAGCCATGATTTGATCCTCTATGTACTAAGCAAAACCGATCCGTTGTAAAAATGCAGGCCCTAACAAACATATCCCAACAATTACTGCGGCAACGACACCTAAAAGAACAGCCGCTGAAGCAACATCTTTACCCACCTTTGCCATAGGGTGCCATTCGGTAGTCCCTAAATTGATGGCAGCTTCGACAGCGGCGTTTAAAAATTCCGCCATCCAAACAATCGTAATGGTGATAATCAAAAGCGAAAAGCGCACAAGGTCGATTTGTAACCACAGCGCAAAGATCAAAACTGCGATACTCGCCACCGCTTGGATGCGCGTATTTTTTTGGCGACGAAGCATATACAACCAGCCAGAGATCGCATAACCTAAACTCGCCCAGCGGTTTGGGCTGGTCATCAAACTGTATTCGTCAGGGTCGATGTCCATCGTTCCGGTGAGGGAACGAATCCATTTTGGTTTCATTCGTGAGGTGCGCTTTCCAACTCAGGAACAATCGCCGTTGAAATATTGAGAGCTTGTAGAATTTCCGCCTGTGCTTCCCACATCTTCCTGCGGTTCTCTACCGTATCATGATCATAGCCAAGTAGGTGCAAACACCCATGAATCACTAACAAGCAGAGATTTTCCAGCGGGTCATGCCCTAAACGGGTAGCTTGTGCTAAAGCGTAAGGGTAAGCGATGATGAGATCACCTAAATAATAAGGCTCATCGCTAAATTCGATGGGTAGAGGGTCAGCGGGAAACGACAAAATATCCGTCGGTGCATCCACTTGACGAAACTCAACGTTCAACTGCTGCACCTGCTCATCAGTCGTGATCACAACCGCCAGTTCAAGATCGTCGGCAGGGATTCCAGCGCGCAAGGCATGTCCGGCGAAGCGTTCTAGCGTTATCTGAATGGCTTGCTCTAAGCGGTTGATTTCCACTGGAGCGTCTATCTCATTTTGAAAGTCAACCGTTGTATTCATAACCATCTCTTTGAATATCGTATGTAAATTTTCATTCTTCCTTAGGCGGTGTATCCTCAGGTTTTTCAGGGGTTGAGGTTGAAGTATCGTTCACCCGCTGTTGTGATTTTCGCAATCTTGGCACTTCCGGCAAAGGCGCATCATCTTCTTCAATCGCGAGGACGGGGAATTCTGCCGTCACACGTTGCGTTTCACCTGTCCCCATTTTTTCTTCCACTTTTGGCATGGATGGCGCTGTAGATGTTCTTTCATCTGTCGGCGCAGGGTTCTCCACTTTTACAGGGGGCAATTCTTCTGTACGCGGGCGTGGAACAGAAATCTTAGGATAGTTAATGCGCGGGTGAAAGACCGCCTGAAGCATCTCAATGAAGATCGTACGGACACGGTCAAGCTCTTTAAGCGTGATGTTCGATTCGTCGAGTTGGCCTTCTTGTAGGCGATTATCAAAAATCTGCGTGACAATCTCGCTAATTTCCTGTTTTGACGTGGGCTTACGCGCACGCACGGTACTTTCACAGGTATCGGCCAACATCATGATGGCGGTTTCGCGGGTTTGCGGTTTTGGCCCCGGGTAGCGGAATTGGTTTTGATCGACGGTCTCAGGGTCATCCGCCCGTTGTAACGCCTCATTATAAAAATATAAAACCAGCGTCGTCCCGTGATGTTCACGAATAAAATCCCGTAAGCGCGCAGGCAGTCGGTTTTGACGCGCCAGCCGATCCCCACCCGTCACATGGCTGATGATGATGTCCGCACTACGGTAAGGGTCATGCAAAACATCGTGAGGGTTCACGCCGTCGGCTTGGTTTTCCACAAAAAACAGCGGGTTCAACATCTTGCCAATATCGTGATATAACGCGGCGACACGCACTAATTCCGCATTTGCGCCGATGGCGTTGGCAGCTTGTTCGCTCAAATTGGCGACTTGTAACGAGTGCTGATAGGTGCCGGGCGCTTCGCGTAAAAGGCGCTGTAATAAAGGCTGGTTCGACTGGCTCAATTCCACCAGTTTGAGGCTGGTTGGCAGGTTGAACCCAAATGAAATGAGATACATGCCCACCAAAGCCACAATCGCGGCTAAGACCCCGTTGATCACACCATAGAGGATCAATTCAGAAAGGCGCATCAACTCGCTGGTGCCTTCGAGGTGGAAGATCAAAATCACGGTGATGTTCGTCAAAATGACGGCGATCCCCGCCATAAAATACGAGTTAATCCGTTCACCGCGAGGCATGGAGAGCACCCCTAAAGCACCCCCTGTGACCCCTAACACAGCCAACTCTAAAGAGCCGTTGGTGATTAACGAGACCAATAACGCTAAACTCGCCGTGACCAGAATGGCAATTTCTGTAGAGGTAAATGTGATAGCCAGAAGGCCTAACGCCGCCAATGGATAAATATAGAACTGGTCAGGGCTGGCGGTCGCAAATAAACGTGCGCCTAATAACAAGCCGAGAAAAATCGCGGTGAGCAAACCTAAATAACTTAAGTTGTTATAAACGGAAGGTCTTTTTTGCAGAATGTAGAATGTGATAACGATCAAAATGAGCAGGCTTGCTAAAAAGGCACGGATGACCGTTTGCCCGCGCACTTCATTGGTAGCGAGCAGGTTAAATTCTCGCAGGGCTTCATAATCGACTTCGTCAATCACCGTCCCACTGCGGATGACCACTTGCCCACGCTCAAAACTACGAATCACATCACGGACACTCGCCGCCGCTTCTTCGCGCGCCAGTTCAGTATTCACGCTGTTCAGGCTTCGGTTTGCGCGGACAAGATCGCTCACCAGCGCCACTACCACATTGGCCGTATCGAGGTCAAAACGGACAGTCACTTGGCTAGGCAAGCTGTCGATGATCGTAGACAAATCACTCTGACGGATCGACTCGCGCATCACCCGTTCTAAAACGCTGGTGGTCTCAGTATCGACAGAGCGCCACAAGTCATTTTCCATCATCAAAATCGACGTGATGACCGATTCATCTAACGTCAATGCGGTAATCTGGCTGATGTCAGAAACTTTTTGACTGGTCGTGCTGTACGGATCACGGCGTACATTGTCCACAAAGTCAAGGATTTGGCGTAACAGTTGAATCTGCTGGCGCGATACATTCGGGTCCGGCGGGTCAAAAATAGGTAATATGGACGCCGCCGCCGCTTCTTGGTCACGCGCAGTTAATATTTCACTGACATACGAATGGGAAAATGGCGCAACAATATCATTGCTGGCAATTCCCCCTTCTTGAATGGATTGAATGCCTCTTAAGTCGGGGAAAAGGCTATCTAAGGCGGTGATCGCCGTCGAAAAAACAAGGAAACAAACCGCCAAAGCGATAAACGCTAAACGACGGCGATCACTTTCATTGATCGTTTTAGGGTTAAAAATCCCTCTAAAAATTTTACGGACGCGCTCAATCATCCGTGCAAAGCCTCACGATATTGAATTTACCCACCAAGTTCGCTCAATTGCTCACGAACAACATCGTTCACGAGTTTACCATCTGCCAAACCACGAACTTTTGGCATCAATGCCCCCATGACTTTACCCATCTCTTTGGCAGATGTCACGCCCGTCTCACGAATTACTTCTTGAACAATCGCCGTGATCTCTTCGCGAGACATCTGTTTTGGCAGGAACATTTCGAACACTTCAAGCTGGCCTTGTTCTTCGTCAGCAATATCATCACGTCCTGCTTTACGGGCTTCGTCCACCGTTTCACGGCGCTTTTTCAGTTCTTTTTGCAAGATCGTCAATACTTCTTCTGGGGTGAGCGTCTTACGCTCATCAATTTCTACCTGTTTCAGCGCGTTCAAAGCCATGCGTAATACATCACGGCGTAAGTTATCTTTATTGACCATCGCTTGTTTCAACGCATCTTGCATTTGAGTACGAATGTCACTCATTGAATTTCTTCCTTCGTCTTTGTCTCAGACTAAAACTTATTCCGTTGGCCCGCGCACAATCATATTGTCAAAAGTGACTTCAACCCCAGACCCACCACTCGCCGTCGCCAGCGCAATCATGCCAATTTGACCCTGTGTGAGTGACGCATCTTCGTATGACTCCAGCATCTGCCCTTGGATGCAAGCGCCTAACGCATACGTGCTTGCCCCGCTTGGATCATTCGGGATACACAGCGAGACTTGCTCACCGTTGATGAAAAACCGATACCGATTATTCGAAAAGATGACGCGCAACTGGTTTTCAGCATCAAGGCCTTGCTGAATCGCCTCAGAAGGCACCCAATTACTCACAATCGTTTGCTGTCCGTTCAGCGCGCGGTTGACCTGATAATAGCCATCACTGCTGATTAAAAAGGTGTAATAGCTGTCATCTTCAGGCGTGGCATTATCTTTGTTTTGCAAGTGGAAGATGATGCCGAAGCCGTTATCAATCGGCCCATCGACCGCCCGCGCAGTCACGGTGAGATCAAAATTGGCATAGTAGGCTTGGGTGGCCGAAAATGCCGCTGAATTCGCATCATCTACGCGGATGTGTAGGCTTCCATCATGAATTTCAGCGGAAAGTCGCCCGTCATATAAACGCCACTCATCTGTAAATTGCTCAAAGTCTGCCGCGTATAGGACTTCCCCCGCTGGCGATGGCACCACAAAATGGGTGACTGCCACCCCGCGCGAAAACCAGAATAATCCAAAGACAATCACCGCAATGAGCAAAACGAGAAGTCGTTTTTTCAACAGGTTACCCTCAACTGCTTGTTCTAAGGTTGAAACTTCATAGGCATTTTAGCATGGCGCAGTTGTATGCGTAAACTCTTACTCAGTGAGATGGTGCTCGTTCACTCATGTCTAGCTCAGAAAATCGATCATCACAAGGCGACGTTTAGCGCGTGTCATCCCAAAGGAATAGACCAGATAATGTATAAAACACATCAACCCGATGATGAGCAAGAGCATGGTGAAGCCTTGCAGAATAATCTCGAAATAATAAGGTGCCCTGCCCGCTAAAGCTGAGTAAATGATGCTGGGCAGAATGCTGATTCCCATACAAGCGCCGATGACCAAGACCGCCCCTTGAGCAAAATAGGTTGAAATTAATTTCATCTGGTCAACCACATAGTTGCCTACGTCCGTCTTTGGCCGAACCGATTGACCTAACCCCAGAGCTGATGCCGAGGCCAGCCGTACATAGGCTTCTAGCATGACGCCGAATGCAGTCAGCACGATCAGGCTCATCCCGATGAGGGCATAAATCACCATGCCCACATGCGACGGTTGATTCAGTGGCAAACGGTCGGCGCCGAACCACTCAAAAAACAACATGCCACCAATAAAAGCGATCATCACCACACGGCATTGAGCGATGCGGGTGGTCAACTGCCAATGACGAATCATCACCCCGACATGTTTGGCATGAATATATTGAATGTAGGAAATAGACGACATCCGCACGAGGTCCATGCGTGAGGCTGTAATTTCAGATTGAATTGCCCCTAACGCCGTATCATACGCACGCGAAGAGATCACCAGCCCCAGAAAGAGACTTGCCAGCAACAGCATCATCGCAATCGACCCGATCCCCGCCACCGCGTCTTCCACCTGTTGGCTGAGCAAAGTGACGACCAACCCAAGGATAAAAGCCACTCCCATCAGTTTGAGATAGCCCAGAAGAAACGCACGACGGGTTTTCGGTTTCCACTCCACGCGGTAACGGCGTAACGTATCCCGTAAAATCGGATGATCGAGCTGGATAGTATCATCAAGGTTAAAAATGGGAAGAACTTGTAGAGGGACAATCTGCGTCATAAAGTGATCCTAAACAAAGCTAACCCAGTTCAGGCGTAGAGGTGACTTCTGGGGTCGCTTCCGCTGTCATTTCGTCGGCACTAAAAAACTCGTCAAACGACTCGATGAGTTGCATTTCCGAAGCTTCAAAATCTTCCAGTAAGGCAGTATATGGCTCAGCATGATTCGACAGCTCAACGGCTTGTTCTAACCACTGACGTGCTAAACGCAAGTCACCAATCCGTTGATAGGCAATCGCATATTCAGCATATAAAGTCGGGTTAGCGGGGTCAAGGGCAATCGCCCGTTGGAAGTAGGACAAACTCGCTTGGTCTTCACCTAAAGAACGCAGATATAAGCCGTAAATCAATTGAATACGGGCATTGTCAGGTTCGACGGTGAGCGCATATTCTACGGATACCTGTCCATCTTTCCCTTGACGCTGGCGTATCAACCCGTGATAGGCGTAGGCTTCAGGAATCGCATAGATGTTAGCCACTTGTTGATAGACTTGCTCGGCAATTGCCCATTGTTCTTGTTGAGCCAGTTCTGCCCCCAAGCGTAACCAGCGTTCAGCAGGTTCATCGACTTGTTCAAGGATTGAGATCAACCCCGTGACGCTTGTTTGATACACACTATCCTGCATCACGGTTTGGAATAAAGGCAGTGCACGTTGCGGACTGCCGATTAAGTAAACCAACCCCAATTGATACTGCGCCCATGTCGCCTGTGGATCATGCTGAATCACCACCTCTAAGCTGTGTTGTGCCTGCGCCCAAAATTCAAGCTCTAATAAGGTTCGCGCTAATGTGATTTGAACGTCCGCTTGGTCTGGGTTGGCTTGTAATGAAAGCTGCCAATACTGGGTAGCACGCACAAGATCACCCGCTTCGCGGTATAAATCCCCCGCCAATAAAAAGCGATTCGCATCCCAGCCATCGGCAAGGGTGATATGCTGTAAGTCAGCGAGTTGATGAAAAGGGCGTCCGCTCAACCGTTGGGGGTAAACGAAAACGCCATCTGGAGTAGACGGCGTAAGAAAAGCAATCAAAAACGTGAAGAAAAGGACAACCCCAACCCCTGTCACCAAGCTGATGAAATACAGGCTGTTATTTTGGAGTTGCTTTCGACTCATGAAGGGGTTTGTTGTAAAGCCTTGCTCACTTCCCGCTGAACGTCCGCTTGTGTCATGGGCTTCACAAGGTAAGCATTCACCTCATGCAACTTGCCGATCACGCGGTTTGCGGGGTCTCCATGCCCTGTGATCACAATCACAGCGGGCATTTTATTTCCCGTTTTGCGAGCAAGTTCTTTCACTTGGTCTAGTAAGCGCCAACCGGTCATATCTGGCAACTGAATATCTAACAAGATCAAGTCAGGCCAAGACTCGTTGAACCGTTCAAGCGCAATACTCGCTTTCATATCATGGATTGCGTGGATATTCATGCGAGATAAACTCAACATCAAAATTTGAGCGATATCTTGCATATCTTCAACAATATGAACTACTAACGAATCGACATTTTTAATATTCGCTAAATCACCATCTTTTTCGGTCATTTGGGGTTGCGTCTCATGCATGGTAAGCGAAGCGTCTTGAAAATCGGCAACTTCACGTCTTTCAAGTTTCATTAAGGGTTTCTTGATAACGCCTGTTTCATACATTGCAGCCCGTTCATCTTCCGATGTCAAAGGGGCAAAGGCCTGCTCACGAATATCTTCATTTTCATATTCGTCAGGGCGTGTTCCTTCAGCGCGTTCGTCATAAATTGTTGTAGGTATGCGCGTCAACATGAATTTTCTTAACTCACGCTATCAATTGGGCAGGGAGTATAACATGAATCCACAGAACAAACACATTCATCAAAATATCTTTATTTAAGGTAAGATCTTTTCACAAATTGTAAGATCATTTCCCTCAATAAAACATTAATGTTCATGGGCTTAAAACTTTTCATGAATACGATCACAACTTTACGCCATCAAGCATCCTATACCTTACCGCATGGAAACGATGTGTACTTTCTGGGAACACAACACGCTGCCCCTTATGGTGTGCTCGTTTATGCCGAAGAAATCACCCCGCATGATGAGCCTATTCAGCATGTTTTGACGCTTCAAGGTGAACCTATTGCAACCCATCACCCCATAGACGATCCGCCAAACGTTTCGGTTCCATCTTCTCACGCAATAGCAGCAGATTGGGTGCAGAATCTCAACTTCTTAGGCGTTCGGCATCGGGGATTGATGGCGGAAGACCGTATTCGGGATATGGTGCTCCCGCTCAGCATCGCTGAAAAAATCCAGTTTGCGGAAAAGCATCTTCCCAAAGGGGTACTCCCCCCGCATATTCTTGGGATTGCCGAACGTTATGTCTTAGCTGTGTGTAAAGTAGGGATGCAGTACATGATCTGTCAACGCCTACGGGTTGCTTATGCCCTCCCTACGATACAGCAGGATGCGGATCACCTACCCTATGACTATGATACAATCGCGCTATACGGCGTTATACTCGTCACCGACGAAAATGACATTTTGAATCATTTAACGTTTATCTCACACCTTGATGGGATTCCGTTACACCAACCCACAGACTGTCTTTGCGTAAACGATGTGTTACTGATTGCAGATCGTGGGGATGCAGCGCGCCCATCCCAAATCCATCTATGGAACTTCTCCACCTCAACATAGGTAAAAATCAGTGTCTTCTCAAGCATCCGTCTCACCTGCTCAGCCAATTTTCGCCCACTTCACGACAGCGCAAAAACTTATTCTGCTTTTTCTGTTAGGGATGATCCTTTTTATCCCTACGTCTCAACCTCTACATGCGCAAGAATCCCGTTCCCAAGAAATTTGTCCGGCTGTGGGTATTCAAGAGATGAATCGTGGTTATCCCGCTGGCGGAATCATCCTAACGGCATTTGACCGCACCGCGCTATGGGTCTATGACGTTGCCACTGGCCGAAGGTATCCACTTCCCGAAACGGCACCTTGCGGAAGCAACTGCCATCTTTCCCCAGACTTCACCGAAATCACTTACTTTAACTATCTCATTCGCACCTATAACCGTATGCGTCTGAACGGGACGGGACGCGCGCTTGTGGCAGAAAGCGCCTCAGAAGTGGAGTGGTGGGGCGAGAATACGTTCCTCATTTGGACACCGGGGCAGATGGCCTACCTACGTGACGCCGCTGGCACAGAACGCGATCACCTGAATGTACAGAGTGTGGTCTCAGTTCAACCTAATGGAACGTATGGCGTGCTGATTCAGCCCAATGAAGATCGCGAAGGATTTCACCGAGAATTACTAGACCTCAGAACGCGTAACACCCATGGGGTGAACGAGAGCATTGTATTAGGCGCGGACATCCCCTATTTCAATAATCAATCGTGGTCGCCGGATGGACAATTCCTTGCTTATATCGTGGCGACACTCAACGCAGATGATGACGTGGTTGGAAATGAACTCTATGGATATTCCGCCCGTGACGGGGAAACGCGCCCATGGACACAATTAACCGACACCTATGGGGTCACACGCATCAACGGCCTCTCACCAGATCGGCTCAGTTGGTCGCCCGACAGCACCCGAATCGCCTATTGGGTGACAGAACTCACCGGAAGCGACCCAACCGCCAATACCGGCGTCGCCATGATTCATATTTTGGATGTCGTCAGCGGGGATCACACGATTTACTGCGGATTTGTGACCACACAGCACACCCCGAACCCGCCCCGCCTCGTCTGGTCGCCCGATGGAAATCACCTTGCCTTTGCGGGGGATGTCGAAACTGACGAACGCGCGGTATTGCTATTGGCCTTGGATACCGAAACGGGTATTTTCACTGCATTGAGCGAAGGGGTTGCATCAGCCATGGGCGGGCCGAATGTAGTGGCGTGGGGAATATTAGAGTAACAACATGATCACATTTGTGGCGCAGTTCCTGAAAAGAATAAGAGGCATGTTCACAACGGGCTATCTTATGCCTATTTTGTTTTCCTCACCGCCACAGCACATCCGCTTTTTCGCCACATCTACAGGTAACGTCTATGAAGAAGTGCGCAAAATGCTTCATTTTTTGCGTCACCAGCCGATTATTCAGACCATCCTTAGCATCGGTGTGATCATGTTCTTCTTCGGCGGGTTTATCGTCATCCCCATTTTGATTGCAAATTACATCCGCTCTTTGAGCGAAACCCCGCTGGCATCGCTGTTAATCACACTGGGGTTAACGACGCTGTTTGGCATATACCTGACCTTACGCATCACCCATAAAATCTCGCAGGAATACCGTTCTCACCGTATTGAGACTTACGCAGTTTCGCCCGAAGGTTCTTTTGGCATTTCGCTGGCAATCATTCAGAATACGTTTTATCACAGCAACAGCATCTTCTTCATTTTGTTTGGGTTTATTGTTTTCACCAATCAGATTAGCTATTCCCTCATTCAAATCTTTTTCGGGTTTTTCTACAATTTAATCATTGCCTGCCAAAGCATTGTCCTCGCCTCGTTGATCAGTTTAATCATCCCTGCTTGGCTCGAGAGCGATGGAAAATCAGAAATACAAGTCTATGCGGTTGGTACATTCTGCGGGGTTCAGCTCGTCAGTATGTTCGTGTGGGTGGGCAGTTACCTGATAGTGAATCTTGCCTTTCAATCGCTCACGTTACAAATTCTCTTGCCGATTTTGGTCCTTGTGATCGTCAGAGAGATTTTTATTTCGAAATTATGGTTACACATTCAAAAAATATTTGGTGTATAACCAACAGCATCGCTCATTGAAAATCGTGCGCTATAATTTAGGCACATGAAGAAATGGAGTTCAAGAGTGACCGATCTCATTAATCCTGATGCAATCTCCACGACAGATTCTTCAGGCTGGCAACCAGACCCCGATCATCCGCGTCGTCGCCCACCGTGGATCAAAGTGCGCGCTCCAAGCGGTGAAAATTATGAGCGCGTCTATGATTTGATGCGCGGGAAAAAACTGAATACCGTCTGCGAGGAAGCGCAGTGCCCTAACATCGGTGAATGTTGGGGACGTGGCACCGCCACATTCTTGATGATGGGCGATACTTGTACACGTTCTTGTGGCTTCTGCGACATCAAAACAGGACGGCCTAGCCCGCTGGATTGGGCAGAACCTAACCGCATCGCAGAATCCGTCAAAGCGCTCAACTTGCGCCATGTGGTGATCACCAGCGTCAACCGTGACGAACGCGCCGATGGTGGCGCCCCTATCTTCGCGATGGTGATTCGTCGCATTCGCAAATTACAACCCGGGTGCAGTATCGAAGTGCTGATCCCAGACTTCAAAGGTAACCCCGCCGCACTCAAAATTGTGATGGATGCGCAACCGGAAATCTTAAATCACAACGTAGAAACAGTGCCTCGCTTATTTAAGAAGGTACAGCCTCAAGATCATTATGAATGGGCGATGACCACGCTTGAAAATGCCAAAAAGATGGACCCGCTGGTACTCACCAAAAGCGGGATCATGGTCGGGTTGGGCGAAACCTTTGATGAAGTGGTCGAAGTCATGAAAGACTTGGCCAAGCGCAAAGTGGACATCCTCACCATTGGTCAGTATTTGCAACCGAGTAAACAACACCTGCCTGTAGAGCGTTTCTACTTGCCCGAAGAATTTGACCGTTTTATTGAAATTGGCAAAGAACTTGGCTTCAAGTGGGTTGAAAGTGGGCCGTTGGTTCGTAGCAGCTATCGCGCAGACCAACAGGTACGTGAGCTTTCTAAGCTGTATCATTTCCGCAACAGCGAAGAAGTCGCGGCTGTAACGGAATAAATCACAGTCACCTAAAAAAACAGCCGTCTATAAGACGGCTGTTTTTATATTCTGTCACTTCATATACCTGCTAGGATTCGATGATCTTGTCATCGATCAACTGTTGTTGCACCCGCTGACCGTGGGGATCAAACGCGAAGTTTTCGCCAAACAACTGAAACTCCATGTCTTCCATCGCCCGTCCCGCGCGGTTTTTCTCAATCGTCCACACCACCCAATTACGAAATTGTTTGGCCGCATACGGGTTAAACGAAACATGATCTTTGCTCATCACTTGATATTTATTGTTCATGATGATGGCAATATCCGACTCATAATCAAGCGCACTACTTCCACGCAGATGATAAAGGTGAATCCGCTTGCTCTTAAGCCCTTCGCGGTCTGCCGCCACAATCGACCAAACAGGAATATCGAGCGTCATGGCAATATCTTTTAAGCCCTCGACGACCATCGTCACTTTATCGTTTTCGTCGCGTGGGCGTTCAGGATGAACAGCCACTTTTTGAAGATAGTCAATGAACAGGGTGACATTCCCGCCCGTCGCATCACACAATCGAGAGGTCATTTCTTTAATGACACGAAGTGTAGTCACGGCAGGGCTAGCTTTACTGAGGATCATCCGATCTGAATATTGGCTCATGCGTGATAGTGCGGGCGCTGTTTTGGGGTTATTCATCAGGATGCTTTGGAGGGATTCCATCCCGCCTTGCCGTCCCATGAACTCTTTACCACGTTGCGCCACAATCATCTGAGCTAAATCCCGCAGTTTGATACCGTTATGGGTTTCCATCGCGGGCGGGCTGACGCTCTCTAAGCACAGCAGGCGGTGCATCAAATGGGTTTCTGTGTGTTCATAAGAGAGGTAAAACACGTATTGGTCAGGTCGGTACGCAACGATATTACGGGCGATCTGTAATGTTGCGATGGTTTTACCGACCCCTTGCGCACCGCCTAGAAGTACCAATTCGGTTTTGCGCAATCCACCGCCAATCAATCCATCCAACGGATCAAACCCTGTATTCAAGGGGATGTAATCCACTAAATCCCCACGCATGACACGCTCATTTGCCTCATTAATCACCTGCGTTAATGTGCGGGGCAAGTTGCCGGGGGTGCGTACTAAATTCGGTTTTGCAGACTTCTGACTAGATTCTGAATGGGGTTTTTCAGGAAATGACTCTTGAGAATTATCCAACGGGCGGGTTGTCATATCACAATTCTTTCATGGATGACTTCTATTCGTAATATTTGTAATAATGGTAACATAACTACTTCAACTTTATTTTACGAATTTTGCTTACATCAATAGACGACAATTGTCACAACTTCAACACATTGACACCAATTTCAATAATTCGGTAATTCACAAAAAGAATAACTGTATGCTAATATGAATCTATCAGTACGTTAATGTAATGTTTAAATTCGTATATCGATGCAGCGGCTGTTACAAGCCGTCTCGTATCCAAGGGGGCAAGAGTAAAAAGTGATCCAAGAACTCTTGAATCGAGCTGATCAACGCGGCTACATTACCTTCGAAGATGTCCTTGAGGTACTTGATCTTGATGGCGAGGATATGAACGCCATTGAATCAATCTTGTACGAACTCGATGAAATGGGCATTGAGATGCGCCAAGAAGCTGAGACAATCGACCGGTTTCTGATGGTGGAAGATGGTGAACCTGAATTCGAACCTGAGGAATTTTTGCAAGATCCTACAGTGGGCGACATCAGCGCCGTTTCTGCCGATGATCCGGTCGGTTTGTATTTTAGGCAAATGGCACAAGAACCCCTTTTAACCGCGAACGAGGAAATCATCCTCGCCAAACGGATTGAAATGGGCAAACAAGCACGAGAAACATTCCAACGTATGCCCTCTCACGAGGATTATAGCGAGGCGTGGATCGCACATCTTGATCGCCTTGTTTACGATGGACAAGCGGCGAGAGAACATCTAGGCCGAGCAAATACACGTCTTGTGGTCAGTATCGCAAAACGATATATGGGACAAGGACTACCGTTCCCAGACCTGATCCAAGAAGGAAATGTTGGGTTGATGCGCGCTGTAGACAAATATGACTACAAACGTGGGAATCGCTTCAGCACCTACGCCACATGGTGGATTCGCCAAGCGATTACACGCGCCCTCGCACAAAAAACCCGCACCATCCGTATTCCCCTCCACATGACCGAACGCATCCGCCAAATGTACCGCACCGCGCAGCTTCTGGAACAGAGCTTGGGTCGTCGCCCAGCCGCCGAAGAAATTGCCGTCGAAATGGACCTTCCGGCAGATACCATTCGTTCCATGATGGATGCCAGCCAACATGCGATTGCGTTGGAGCGTCCGGTAGGTGATGACGGCGACAGTGAATTTGGCGATTTCATTGAAGATCAAGAATCCCCAAGCCCTGTTGAAAGTGCCACCCAACATCTGTTACAAGAAACTATTGAAGAAGTTTTAAGTGAGCTGACCCCACGCCAAAGCCACATCCTACGTTTACGGTTTGGCTTAGGGGGTGGTGAGCCTCACACCCTAGAGGAAATTGCCAATAAATTTGGGCTTAGTCGTGAACGTATCCGTCAATTGGAAAAAGAAGCCTTACGCCGCTTACGTCATCCTCGTTTAGCCCATAACTTGCGCGACTATCTTGGATAGAATATTTACCTAAATTACAATTTCATAGACACAATAAGACCGAGCTTAAACTCGGTCTTTTTATCTAGTGATTCCTCGAAAGAAAGATACTTATGACCTTTTCGCAGCATATACGAGCTGTCACGTTTCTCACGCTGGCATTGATGTTAGGCATTACAGGGATCGTATTGGTCAGCAATCAAGGGGACCCGTTGGCATTTGCGCTGATCGGAACACGTTTCTCTCAAGGTGACCCTCAGGGCACAGTAGGTTATGACGGGCAATTCTCTTATTTCATCGCCCGTGATGGAGCGAATGCAGTTCCTTATATCGACGGCCCTACATTGCGCTATCAACGCATCGTCTATCCCGTTCTCGCGCGGGCGATCTCGCTCGGCCAAGCTGATCTTGTACCTTGGGCCTTAATTCTGATCAATATTTTGGCAATTACGATAGGCACCTATCTCCTTGCTCAACTTCTCACTCAAGCGAAGCGAAGCCCTTGGTATGCCCTGTTATATCCGCTATGGGTCGGCACGTTATTTTCTCTACGTCTCGACCTGAATGAACCTTTGTGTTTTACGCTAGGGATTGCGTCGTTCTATGCCTACCAACGGGGGAATTTTCGCTGGGTCTGTCTTCTGCTCATCCTGTCCACACTCACCAAAGAATTAGGCTTACTCTTTGCATTTTCTATCGCGCTTCACGCATTTTTCAATAAAAAACGGGGATGGGCACTCTTGTTTGCGCTCAGTCCACTCAGCGCATTTTTAGCGTGGTGGGGCATTTTATATCTCTCGTTCGACACCTTACCCACCATCTACCCCGCCGCGAGAAACATCCGCTGGGTTCCGTTTAATGGACTTTTCGCAGAAGAAAATATGGTTGAATTTGTGCTCTTATCGTTATGGATAGGGATTCCAACCATAGTAATGGGGCTTGCCGCGCTTTGGAATATCTACAAGACGCGTAAAATCCATCTTTACACCGCCTTCGTCCTGATGAGCGCGGGATTCATTATGTTTATGCCCGACGTTTCATGGGAAGATCAATTTGCGGCCTATCGTATTGCAACGCCCATCTTACTGGCCAGCATCTTATTCTTAGCGCAAGAACATTCACGCTTCCTCAAATTTTTGATTCCGCTCTGGCTACCTACACTATTTGTCGCGTTTATCGTGCCGAAATTGTGGATTTAATACAACTGTTACGGGATGGTCTACGTATAATGTATTTCATAGTGAACCTACAAAATCGGAGCTGTTATGCAAGTAGTACCTGTAATTGAAACCCGTGATCTACATCGCGAATTGGCTTTAGGGAAAACAACCGTCCATGCCCTGCGTGGCATCGACTTAAAAATTATGCCCAATGAATTTGTGAGTATTGTCGGGCCGTCCGGCAGTGGTAAAAGTACCCTGCTCGGCTTGATTGGCGGGCTTGACACTCCTACACGTGGTACGGTCGCCATCGACGGCATTGATATTTCTCGCATGAGCGAAGACCGCCTGACCGAAATACGGAATGAAAAAATCGGCTTTATCTTTCAATTCTTCAATTTAATTCCCACGCTCACCGCCTTAGAAAATGTGATGCTACCCATTCAGTTTGCGCGCAAACCCCAATTTAAAGCGGATAAACGTGCGAAAGAACTGCTCGATCTACTTGGCCTTCAAGACCGCATGAATCATCGTCCGAGCGAGCTTTCAGGGGGACAACAGCAACGGGTTGCGATTGCGCGCGCGTTAGCCAATGACCCGCCCTTATTGCTGGCTGATGAACCCACAGGCAACTTAGATCAAGAGTCGGGCGAATTGGTTCTAAAAACCCTCCGCGAAATTCGCACCCAATCTCATTCCACGATTGTGATCGTCACCCACGACCCAGAGCTTGCGAAACAAACGGAACGTGTCTTGACCTTGGTCGATGGAAAATTGATCTCGGATCAAGCATTTCAGTTTGCTTAAGAACGTTTGTTGACTGCCCTGTGTTAAAATAAAAGATACATGGACAGCGTCACACTAGAGGAAATAGATTACATTATGACATCAGCGCAATTTTATCCCGTGGAGGTTGCAGGGGTTAAACGTGATTTACGCCTGTTTGAAATAAAACCGGGTGTCCGTATTGCGATTCTTAATATCCTTGGCGATACAGAACTCGTCAAAGCGGTGAGTGTTCCCCTTGCAGAAAAACTGCGCAAAAAAGATTTTGATCTGATCGTGACAGCAGAGGCAAAGGCGATTCCGTTGGCATATACCCTGTCGGTCGAAATGGATGTCCCTTACGTGGTTTTAAGGAAGTCAGACAAGCCGTATATGGGAAACGCACTACGCTCCGAGACCTTAAGTATCACCACTGGAGAGCCACAAACGTTATATCTCGATGAAAAAGATCGTGAACTGATCAACGGTAAGAACGTCATTCTAGTGGACGATGTCATCTCTACAGGAAGCACCTTACAAGGGATGCGTCTCATCATGGACAAAGCAAATGCCAAAGTGGTCGCTGAAGCCGCTATCTTTACCGAAGGTGACCGCGCTCAATGGATTGATATCATCGCGCTGGGGCATTTACCTATTTTTATCGACACCTAAAACATCAAAAAAGCGTGCTCAAAAGCACGCTTTTTTTATTTCGTTTTCTCAATCACCAGCATGTGGGAAAGGCCGAGTAAATCCAGCGGTGTCCCTTCAAAGCGATACAGAGTATCGCGTATCAATTTCCCCGTATTCCCTAATCTTGCGATGATATTATCGTAGCCCCCATAAATCCGATGATGCGTGATCACCGTCACAGGAAGGCCGTCAAAGAGATGATGTAAACCCCGCCCCGTATAGACATTAACATGAGGTGCAAGCCGATTTCTTAAGACATTGGGCAAATAATTGATGAGTGGCGTATTTCCAAAATGATACTTTCCGCGCCAGTAATGCCCGTGTGTTTCAAATGGATACCAGCGATTCGGCACAAAGATGATCAATCGTCCGCCGGGTTTTAAGACCCGAACCATCTCTTTCACGGCCATGCGGTCATCTTGCACATGCTCAAGAACTTCGTGCGAAAGAATCACGTCAAAAAGATTCGACTGGTACGGAATATATTCTGCCGCCGCGACCACCGCATCCGGCGCATGATGTCGTGCATCCATCACACGATCATACTCGATATCAAAGCCGTCTATACGGTCGCCATATTTTTCGCGTATTTTGGCGGCGTACATCCCCACCCCAATCCCTGCGATGAGCACATGCGCGTTGGGTAAGTTGGTCCAACGGGCAATCATTTGCAGGCGACGTTCTTGACCTGCACGCCACACAGAGCTAGGATTGCCCCGCAAGGCGGTTAAATCCGTATGATCAACCATAGTATGAGCACTCTCCAAAACGGATCAGAAAGGTGATAAGTGTTAGCGCAAACGATCCCGATTTTGGAAGCGTTCCGTAGCAACAACCGCCAACTTCGTGCGAGCTGCCGAACCGCTTGTGGCATTCGCCTTCTGGGATTTTGAATTACTTCCGAGCGCATCTTGAACGGGGATAATCACGGTAATGGTGGTCCCCCGCCCAACGGAACTTTCAACAGTCAACTGTCCATTCAACAAGGCGGCACGTTCGCGCATATTCATCATGCCAAAACTACCGCGTTGATCATAGCCTGTATTCACATGCGTTTGGTCAAACCCAACGCCATTATCCGCAATCTTGATGACTACAAAATTATTTTGTTTCTGTAAAGTGATGTCAATTTGGCGGGCTTTTGCATGTTTACGCGCATTGTTAATCGCTTCTTCCACGATATAGAAGACAACACCCTGCTGGTTCATATCCAAAAGCAGATCAATATCACGACTGCTGCGCACCGACACCTGTTGACCATGCAATTCGTGCATTTTTTCGGCCAACTGTTGTAATGCGACGTTAATCCCTTGGGTTTCTAAAACCAGCGGACGTAAGGTAAAGAGCATATGCCGAATCTCTTGGGTTGTACGGCGCGCTAAGTCTTCAACTTTCTTTAATTCATTAGGGGCGGCTTCCGGCGTAGATTGAATCAAACGGATGATATAACTCATACGCATGGCAATTGCCGCAACCGATTGTGTTGGGCCGTCGTGCAAATCTCGAGCAAGTTTTTTACGCGCTTCTTCCTCAACTTCGATGATGCGCTCTTTTTCTTGCTGTAGGTTGGTATAGAGCAGTGCATTCTGCAAAGCAACGGTTGCTTGGATGCCGACCGCCTTCATCAAATCGTGATAGTCCCCAGTGAACGCATTCGGGCGTTCACTGGCATAGACGATCACGCCAAAGTTATCAAAGTTTGCCCGTAAAGGAATCAGTAACGCAGAACGACAGGCCTGAAACGCAACAAAATATTGCAATTCAGGGTCTTGTGAGGGGTCGATATTGTAGATCGGTTCAGCTTCGGCCAGTGCTTCTGCAATCGCGCCTGTCTGCCCTTCGATGATTCTATTTTCGTCACTGCGTCCCATCTTTCGTGATGAAACTACGTGAAGGGCGTTATCATCAGTATGAAAGAGCAGGACCGCAGAAACCACATGGGATTCATTCATCTCGCTTGAGCGTAGAGCTAAGCGCCCTGCATCTAAGGCCGCCGTTAAGACTTTTGAATAATCCAAACGAGTGCTGATGTTAAATGCCAGTTCCGTGAGTGCTTGGGTGCGTTCTTGCAAATCTAAGGTTTGCGCATTACGGGCTTTATTGGCAGATTCAGCCAAACGTCGCAACCCGCCATACTGGCTGTCTAACAAGTGATGGATCACCATGACAAATGCTGAGAAAACAAACAGCACGCTCAGCAGTTGCACAGCACTTTGTAAAGCACTTGGGTTTTGTATATAGAGCGCCCCAATAGCACCCACAATCACGCCGATGCAGTGCGCAATCCCCCACACCCGCGACGTGATAGGGATTCCAGCAATCAACAGGGAGAGCAGGCCGATCAAAAGCGAAACAAAATCCCCACCCCGCACATAAGCAAATGAGGCGGCCATCGCCATATCTGCTAGCACTAACAGCAGAAGAAACAGCGTACTGGTATTGGGAAAATAAGCAAAGGGGATGAGGACGATACTGGTGACAAAAAGGATAATTCCCGTGAAACTTAAGGTGTAAGTATTTAAAGCTTCACCTTGAAGGGTAGGTAAAAATACAGCAACAAAAGCAAAAACGCCCCATGCAAGGATGCGTGTTATCCAACATGTCCATTCTCGCACAGATGAGGCTTGGGGTTCACGGCTCATAAAACGATTTCAATTCAAATAGATGACAGAAACGATTGGCGAATACTATAGATAGTATAAAATCACATATAAACTTAAGAATGCAAACGAAAATACCTTGAAAACAGGTTTCTGTCACTCACTATATCACGCAAGCCCGCGTAGTTATATTGAGTTCGACACCGATTGTCATGAGTCTCTTACAAAATCCCTTACAGGCGATCAAAGTGCAGGCGACGTACCCGCCCGTTCGTCCATTTCAGACTGGTGATATTTTGCTCTGAATCTCGTTCGAATAATAGTGTCACCCCATATTTAAAATTTATATAGCCATCTTCAATCAGAGGCTGAAATGTCATCGGCTCATATTTGCGTCGGCGTAAGGTGAGCAGGCCATTTTCTATGCTGATGGCACATTGGCTCTGCAATTCAGGGGATCGATAAGCCCCAACCAACTCGTCTAAAACTGCGGTTGTAGGTTCATAAACAGGAACGCGATCATAACGTACAGGTAAACCGGTGATTGTATCCAAGACTTCAATAGAATCAGAGGTAAACGTAAATTGGATGTGAGGCGCGGGGATTCGACGCAGGGTATTTTGATCCACGGCTTCTAATGCCCCATCGTATAAGCACAAGACACCTTGGTGCTCATCATAAACCAGTTGAACGGCCAGCGCGCTTTCTTCGCGGTAATATATGCCTTCCAAAGTTTGCAGAACATCCTTCGGCAAATCTATCGTTTTGTTTTCGAGGGTTTCTAAATGTTCTGCAAGGAAAATATCAGCCACTTGGTTTGACAACTTTATTGGGTTGATCGAATCCAAGTTGGCGAAAACCGCAATCGAACATCTCTGTTGTGGAAAAACCAGTAAGTGCGTGCGGAAACCAGCATCACCCCCGCTGTGCTCAATGACAGGCAAGCCTTTATAAACGCGTGAAAGTACGCCAAAGGCATAATCAATTGTGTGCCCATCGTTGAAGATACCTTTACGCACCATCTTTTCAAATAAATCATCGCCGCCAACGGTACGCTCCACGTAATTTTGACCCCATAACACAAGGTCTTCAACGGTTGTGAATAGGCTGGTTGCGCCGACATTCGAGTACATCAAGTGGTTATGCTGGAAACCGTCATCATGTTTTTCATAGGAATAGGCACGTTGAGGCACAAGTTCTAAATAATCATCGTGAAAATGGGTATTCTTCATTCCAAGAGGGGTAAAAATACGTTCGGCGCAAAATTCGCGTAATGATTTCCCTGTCACCCGTTGAACAATCAAGCCGAGCAGTGTATAGCCCGTGTTGCAGTACATATACTCCGCGCCGGGTTCAAAATTCAGTTCACGCTGGGCAAATGCCATTTCTAAAATATCTTCGGTGGTGATGACATCGTCCATGCGCCAACCCGCGAGCACAAGCAATTCCCATTGGTCACGTAGGCCACTCGTATGATGAATCATATGGCGAAGGGTGATGGTCTTGCCAAAATCATGCAGTTCGGGAATATAGCTCCGCACATCATCATCGGCTGAAAGGAGGCCATCTTGTTCTAACAGGGCGATGGCAGCGGCAGCAAATTGTTTTGAAATTGAAGCGATGTGAAAGATCGTGGTCGGTTGAATAGGAATATGATATTCAAGGTTCGCCATGCCATAACCACGGCTGTACAACAAGTCCCCATCGTGCATGAGCGCCAGAGCACAGCCGGGTGACCCGGATTTAGCCCATTCCGAAAAAAGTTGATCTATCGCATGAATCTGCTGTGTGCTTAACATCATCCCACCCTATATTTCAATAAATCTCTATCTATGAGGGGGATTTTGCACCAAACGAGGGGTATTGCCTAATCCAATGTGGCATAAAACAAAAAGACCCGCTGAATGCAGGTCTTTAATCTTTGTGGGCGTGAAGGGACTCGAACCCCTGACCTTTCGGATGTGAACCGAACGCTCTAACCAACTGAGCTACACGCCCTCACTTAAAACATGATGTTGAGAGTATAGCACGCGGGTATTCTACACACAAGACTGAAGTCAGCAGTTTTCTGGCATACAATAACCCAATAACGTCGATCAATATCCTTGTGCAACACACTTTTATCACACGCCCCACAAGGGATAAGGAAAATGTATGCAAGAAGGCCAAACCCCGAACCCCGTTTTTGTTTTTCGAGTTTCGCGTAAGGCGCGTTTGCGTCAGTATATGCGTCGTTTCCGCTGGTCATCGCTCATCACGCTCATCACCTTGATGAGTGGATGCAATTTACAACTGCCCTCAAATATAGTTCATCCCCCCCCACAAGAACCGACTCAAACACCGACCTCTACCGCTACCCAACCGAATACCTTGATTCCGACTATGCCTTCAACACAAGGCTCAACAACGCAACCTACCACATGGCAAACTATTGATGTCGGCATTGAACAGCGTTTCTTGATACCGGGGACACCACATCCCTTTGTTCAGTTTGTCGTCTTTAGAATCGACCCTGCATACTTCAATTTCAGAGTTCATTATCAACGCCCGCTGACCGGTACCGAATGGCGTGAAGCACTGCCTAATGCAGCGCTGTTCATCAACGGAAATTTTTTTGATACGTCGGGAAATGCGTTAGGGTTGATTGTGAGCGACGGAACGGTTTACGGGCAATCTTACAATGGCTTCGGCGGTTTCCTGCAAGTTCAAAATGGGATTGTTCGTGTACGCTCGAACATCTTCGAGCCTTATGCAAATGAACCACTAGAACAAGCTGTGCAAGCATTTCCGATGTTGGTGACAAATTCCCAAGCAAGTTATTTTAATACGCAAGGAGATCGCGCGTCGCGCAGAACCATCGTCGCACAGGATACCCAAGGGCGAATTTTACTCATCGTGAGCAATTCACTGTTTGGACTGTCGCTGGTTGAAATGAGCCAATATCTTGTGGAAAGCCAGCTTGACATTGTGAACGCGCTTAATCTCGACGGTGGAGGGTCTACGTTGCTCAGTGTTAGAACGAACAGCATCGACTATTTCGTGCCCTCATTTGATGCAGTTCCAGTCGTTTTAGCATTGTATCGACGCTGATTCATAAAAAATCACTACCTATTACTTTACTTAGCACGACGTGGAGATTTATGTTCCAATTTTCATTCACTTTTGTTCGATAGGGTGAATCTATGAATGATACTCCTGCTCTCATAACCCAGACCGTGAACGAGCGCGTCACACGGTCGCTAACTAGATTGCTTCCAGTCACGATCAAACGGATTATCCCCTTTGTGATCGGCTTCATTTTAATTTGTCTCGGCCAATATATTCTGATTGACCAATTCAGTTATTATTTCAATATCTCCTTCGCAGAAGCTTTAGAAGAACTGTTCAAAATCAATATTCCCAACCTTGAGAATACAATCATTGGCAGTGTAATCTCGCTGGTTGGCGTGATATTGGTGTTCATCTCTTTCGGCCGTGTTCAACTTGAGGCGATCGCCTCTCCAACTTCGGGGAATGATTATCCAAAGTTACGCACGTTTTTAAAGAAATATCTCCTGTTTATCGTGCTCGGCCTTGCGACCAGCGCGTTTTTATTGTGGCAAATGCATTGGGCAGATCGTAGTGCATATCTATTTTTTGTATGGCTATTTTCAATTTTCATTCTGTCGTTTGTCGCCTACAAATATGACCGCAACGCGAAAACATCCCTGAACCCTTTTACCAGCCGTTGGGACATTTTTTGGATTGTAGTTTTATTTGTCGGCGGGTTATTGCTGAACGCGTATATGCTCGACAGGATTCCCAACAACTTGTTAGGCGATGAGGGCGCGTTCATCGAGCGCGCGTCTTATATTAGTTCTGGACGAGAAGAACTTTCATTCTTTGATGTCGGCGTTTATTCATACCCCTTAGCAAGCTCTTTTTATCAAGCGGGAATTCTTAAACTTTTTAATGATACGTTCTTTGGGTGGCGGTTTTCGTCTGTCCTCAGCGCCGTTTTAACGGTGATTCCGCTCTACTTGCTCACGAAAGACCTATTCAATCGAAAAGTCGCGGTCCTTGCAGGGCTGATGTTGGTGACATTACCATACTTCATCACTTTTGCCCGCTTAGGCTATAACAATGCCCAGTCGATCTTTCCGGTCGCGTTATGCGTCTATTTTGTTTATACAGGGGCACAGCGAAAAAGCGCGTTATATCTTGCGTTGGCAGGCATTGCCGCGGGGATCGGCTTTTATACCTACACGGCAGGGCGCTTGGGTGCAATCATTGGAGGGTTGTATCTTGTCTATCTCATTGGCAGCGCGCTTTCGACACGGCTTTTCCGCAAAGATGCCGACATCAAAAAATTTGCGTGGCGTGACACTAAAATTTATGTCTTAGCGCTGTTTATTTTTGTCGTGTTTGCGTTGATGACGTTCCTGCCCCACATGATTTTCACCAACGTCACTGCTCCAGAACTATTACGCTACAAGCTCTTAGAGAGCTTATTCCCGAATAGTTTTTATGCAATGTCGGTCTATCCAGAAACCGAACTTTATCGTGATTTCCTACCCATCCAAGTGTATGACCAAACCTTTTTCTTCAGGGCGGATTTATACGCACGTTTTCTTATAAGCGGGGTGGTTCGTTCCGTCCTTGCGTATCATCAGCAGTTCCAAACGATGGGCTTATATAACTTCTCTCCATTAGCAGGATGGGTAGGGGTCGTATTCTACACTGTTGGCTTTGTGATGACGGTACGCTACATCCGCCAAAAAGAATTTGTCTTGCTGTTCATCTGGTGGTTTTTTGGAAACCTGCTCCTCAGCATGATTAATACCTTCCCGCCCCGCTACCAGCATACGGTTCCGGTGATACCCGTCATTGCCATTTGGATCGCGTTGGGGTTGAGCACGTTCGTAGATGCCCTACGACAGTTGATCCAAAACCTTCTCAAAAAGGTTCTTCACATTCCACCGCAACGGATTGGGTTTGTCTTCAGTGGCGTTGTCACAGTCTTTATTGTGGGATTCATCATGGTTCATAATCTCTATAATTATTTTATAGAGATGCCCCGCTTCTATGGCCCACGTTACGAGGATATCATCGCTTTTGATGTGATTCATGGCTCAGAAGACGATCTTATCATCTATGTGGGGGTGAATGCGACTGATGCGTTTTGGACACCCTATATACTCGACTTTATGACTTACCCATCACACTATGAAGCTGTGCACATCGACCGACTTCTACAGGGTGATTTTGAACTACAACCAAACAAGCACTATATTTTCTACTTTAATCGTCTGCTTCAGGAAGAAGCGACCGAATATCTGCGCGAGACACTTAATCAAGAAGATATTGAGCCGACCCCAGTGAGAGATGATATGAGTCGGCTCTTAGGCTTTACGTATAACTTTGTGGCTCCATCTACCAACAATTAAGCGTGAACAGTCTCTAGTGCCAGTTCGTGCAAGACCAACACCGCGCGTTGGATGCTGGCTTCGTCCACGATAAAAGAGATACTGCACTCGGACGCCCCTTGAGCAATCGCAATGACGTTAACTTGTTCATTTCCGAGTGCAGTGAAAACACGCCCTGCGACGCCGGGCGTCCCTCTCATGCCTGCGCCAACAGTGGTGACAATGCCCACATTCGATAGCACTTCGACATTATCCACATTTTGACGTTCGATCTCTTCTGCCAATTCTTCTTCAATCGCACGTTTGGCTTCTTGCGCTTTATCTGACGGAACGACAAAACAGAAATTTTGCTCAGAGGATGCTTGCGAGATCATCAGAATATTCGCGCCAATCTTCGCGGTGGCCCAGAAGGTACGCCCTGCAATTCCCGGAACGCCGATCATCCCCTTGCCACTGACGGTTAATAGACAAACATTCTTCACCGCGGTCACGGCTTTGATCACGGTGTCACTGGCTTGGCTTTCAGAGCCGATCAATGTCCCTTCCAGTTTCGGGTTAAACGTGTTGCGCACGCGAATGGGGATATTTTTATTCAAGATCGGTTGCACAGTTTTTGGGTGTAATACCTTCGCCCCATAAAAAGCCAGTTCACCAACTTCTTGATAGGACACATAGGGTAATACTTGTGCGCGTGCGTCAATGCGCGGGTCGGTGGTCATCACCCCATCTACATCCGTCCAAATGACCAATTCATCACTGTTGCTATACGCCGCGAAGATCGCCCCGCTGTAATCACTTCCACCGCGTCCGAGCGTGGTGTAGTGTCCGTCTTTTGTCATGCCAATGAAGCCTGTAATTACGGGAACAACACCTTGTTCAATCATAGGTAATAAACGGCTTTGGATGCGGTTTTCTGTCTCTTGCCAGTCGGGGATGGCGCTACCGTAGACTTCATCCGTGACAATAAAATCACCTGCATCGATGGCTTTGGCGCGAACGCCTTGTTGGTTCAGCGCGGCGGCGACCACACGACAGGACATCCGTTCTCCAAAGGAAATCACAGCATCTTTAATACGGGGAGTTTCTTCACCGAGGATGTTCACCGCCTGACACAATTCGGTATGTTGTGCCAAAAGCGCGGCGATTTCATTCATCGCCACTTGGCGGTTATTGCCCGGACTGGTCAAGATATTGAGCGCTTCATCATGACGATCACGAAGTTTTTGGGCACAGGATAAATAGCCCCAACGATTCCCCTGCGCGGCAGACTGGACAGAATTGATCAGGGCGTCGGTGACCCCAGACATCGCCGAAACGACGACAATAACACGGTTCCCCCGCTGGACTTCATCCTGAACAATCGAGACAACATTACTGATAGATTCCGAGCTGCCGACTGATGTACCGCCAAACTTCATTGTGATTAACTGACTCATCGCTGCGCTCCAACATGGTTATGATTTAGGCAAAAACACAAAAAAAGCGTGTGGGGGATTTCCCACACGCTTTAAGGTTGACTTCTCTTTCGACCTACTGAACGCGTACTATCCCCGCATACCCTTATGTGGAGTCATAGTCATCATACCAGTAGTCATAGATTGTGCTGAAAGCAGATTCATAATAGTTCTCTCAACGCCAAAACTGTGGGTAATCGTATTCTGTTTTCATAAAAGTGTCAAGCACAAAGTCGATTTATCTGAGGTGAACCGCTCGGCATCTCCAAATCAATATATTACAGCACCTTAATTGACACATATGGCACTCAGATATACTCTATTTATAACGTTTATAAAAAACTAAACGTTATAAATTAAAAACTTAAAAGCGAGTAAATCATCATGAAGCATGCAGTGGGTGATAGGCATTATGAAGTTGCGATTGTAGGTGCGGGAATTGCAGGGATGGCGACCGCATTACGGTTGCAAATGGCGGGGTTACGCACAGTGGTGCTCGAAGCGCACTCCAAAATTGGCGGGTGTGCAGGCTATTTTCGACGCAGAGGGTTTTCATTCGATGTCGGCGCGACGACTTTGGTAGACTTCAGCCCTGACGGTGTGAGCCACGACATTTTAGAGGCCATCGGCATAGAAAACTTCTGCGCTCAAAGTGAAGTATTACCCGGCTATGTAGCGTGGCTTCCTGACCGTAAAGTGACCTTACACCGTGAGATCGAATTGTGGTCAAAAGAGCGATTAAAACAGCTTGGCGCTTCCCCTGCTCATCAACAATTCTGGTCATTGATCGATCATCTCGCTTCAATTTTCTGGAAGGCAACCCGTAAAGGCATCAAACTCCCCATTCAATCCCCCCAAGACATCCTCCGCAATATTCACGCCATCGGCCTGACAAACCTCTCCTTCGCCCGTTACCTCACATGGACAATGGGCGATGCGTTACGCTCACATGGCTTACGCGAAGATAAGCCATTGGTTGGCCTACTCTCGATGTTAATCGAAGATACGGTGCATAGCACGGTGGATGAAGCGCCCCTCATCAACGCAGCGTTAGGCGTGACAATTCGCGGTGCTGGCCTCACCCGTCACTTCGGGGGCATGCGTGGATTTTGGGAATCCTTTTTGAGCGCCTATCGTTCTGCAGGGGGTGAAATCTACTTCAATCATCAAGTGCAAGACATTCAAGGCCAACATGGACGGTTTCACATCACCGCTCAACGTAGTGATAGACAGCAAGTTCACATTACCGCAGGTCAAATTGTGAATGGGATTCCTATCTCAGCGCTCGAAAAACTTGCCCCACAAATTATAGGCAAGCGCCTGCAAAGAAAAATTCAGCGCGATGCCGACCATCTTGGCGGGGCGATTGTGGTCTTTTTAGGCGTGCGCGATGAAGAAGTGAACGAACAAGAATTTACCCATCACCAATTATTGCAAGACTATGATGCCCCGTTGGGTAACGGCAACAATATGTTTATCTCAGTCTCGTCACAAGATGATGTCCTGAGCGCCCCGCCCCATCACCGCGCCGTCATGATCTCAACTCATTGCAACCTTGACGAGTGGAATGATTTATCTGAAGCCGAATACCAGCATAAAAAATGTGAAGTCGGCGAACGGCTCATCCACTTTGCGCGCCGTGTCTACCCATGTTTGGGGGAACGCCCGCTGGTATATAAAGTTGGCACACCCCGTACCTATGCAGATTTTGCCTTACGGCCACAAGGCGCAGTCGGTGGTGTTCGCCAAACACGGTTCAACAGCAATCAGTTTGCGGTTCCTCACAATATCGGCATTGAGGGTTTCTGGCTTGTTGGCGATTCGACATTTCCCGGTCTAGGAACGGTTGCGGGGGTGTTAGGCAGTCGCATCGTAACAGAAGGTGTACTCAAAAACGTATAAAGAGCGTATCCATTTCAGGAGGATATTCATGAACAGCATCTCTGCAATTGAGCGTAAAACAACCGCAAAACCCGCGCACCATCATCATCACAACCACGAAGCCGATTTCCCCCTGCCCACTTTACAAGAACTTGGCACAGACCTTTTACAAACCACCCCATCCCAGCGTAGAACGGCGCTCGCCCGTCCCTTCATCGGGCTAGGATTTTATATTCTGGCCGCCGCCTTAGACCTGTGGTGGTTGACGCCGTTCATCGTGTTTTTGATCTTTGTCGCGGTGGTCACCGTCACGCATGATGTTGTGCACGGCACAATAGGGCTTACCAAACGGCAGACCGATCATGCGCTGTTTTGGATGGGCATCGTCTTGATGGAAAGCGGGCATGCGTACAAAATCACACATCATCGCCATCACAGCGCGTTCCCCGCAGAAACTGAAGACATTGATCCCGAAGGCTATCCGGCACACATCTCACTGATCGGCGCTGTTTTGTACGGGCCGATTTTTCTTACACGGTTATGGATTTGGGCATGGGGACAAAGCCACCACAACCGACGTCAACGCGTATGGTTACTGATTGAAGCACTGATTCCATGGGTCATCATCACCCTCGGCATCTCATTCTGGGAACAAACCCCCTACATTTTGTTATATGCTGTACTCGCCATCATCGGCAGTTGGGTATACCCTTTGCTCACCGTCTACTTCCCGCATAAAGATTTTGGCGACACCCCGCTCACCCAAACTCATACCCTACGCGGACGGATCATCCCCGCTATTTTTCTAGAGTTGACCTATCACCTTGAGCATCACTTGTACCCACAAGTGCCCAGTCATCATCTCAAGACGTTGGCCGAGCGCCTTGATCCGTTTTTTGAGCGTGCAGGCGTCAAAGTATGGCATGTCATTTAAAGCATGAGAGCAGCGTCTCCACACTTCAAGACGCTGCTCTCATCTAATATTTGTGTGGTCGCACACGAGGCGATAAAGCGCTACAGTAGTAAGAGATATTGGACGTTGTATGGAGTGAAATGATGTCCCCCTGTTTTATTCGCAAAGTTCAAAATGGCGTTTTATCCCCAGTCGAGTACGAAGCGGATTCACTCGCGACCGCAGCGGAATTTGAACCGGTGGGCATTTATACCGTCACTAACACCTACAATCATGACCAAGTCCTCAAGCTGGATGCTCACCTCACCCGTATGGAAGATTCAGCGCATCGTTCAGGCATGGATATCCAGTTAGATAAAAAGGCGCTTCGCAAGGCCTTACGAGAAGTGATAGAAGCTTCTGGGTTTGAGGATGTGCGCTTTCGCATCACGATACCCGCATCTGCACCTGATACATGGATCATGTCTGTAGAACCTTTCCAACCACCCAGTCCGTCGGTGTATTCAGATGGGGTGAAAGTGGTTACACTCACCGAAACCGCACGCCATAACCCCGCCGCCAAAACCACAGACTGGATGAAAGACCGTCGCGCAGTTGAAACGCAGTTGGGGAAAGACATCTATACTGCGCTACTGGTCAGCCCTGAAGGGGATATTCTCGAAGGCTTGAGCAGTAACTTTTACGCCATCATCAACGATCAGCTTTTTACAGCGGGTGAAGGGGTTCTGGCAGGGATCGCCCAGCAGATCGTTTTTGAAGTCGCCACAAACATCATCCCCGTGATCAAAACCGCCCCTCACATAGATCAGTGTGTGATCATGCAAGAGGCGTTTTTAACCAGTGCCAGTCGGGGCATCATGCCTGTAGTTCAAATTGATGAGGTTGTTCTAGGCGACGGCACGCCTGGCCCTAAAACGAAGGCATTATGGCAAGCGTATCAAGTGTGGGTGAAGACCCATCTCGAACCGATCTGACTTATTCGACAGGCGCTTTAAAGTCATAAATTTGATTGCGCACCGCATAGCGGGTGTTTTCTTGGGTACACACCATAAAATCACCCTCACGACGCAGGTCGGCTTTACAGATAGGGCATGCGAAAATATCGCCCGTATCCAGCTTGCGCGGGGATTCGCCCACGGCGGTATTCTGCGTGAAGATGCTAGGGGAATATAGCAGGTTTGTCCGCTGAAGCAGGCTATCCGCTTTGGCGAGTAAACCCGCAGGAATCGTGCGTTTGAGCGCACCGAGACGGAAATAAGACACTGGAACCTGCTGGTTCACTCTAAAACCTGCGGTGACGAGCTGTTGACGAATATCGTCAGGGTGAAAGTCATAATTCAACTTCACAAATTCGATTGGCTCTAAATCATGTGGGTTCCATGTTTGCCGTTTTAACGCGTAGCGTAGGACGGACTTCAAATTGCGTTTGTTGGCATGTTCAAGGATGAAGGTTCCGTTCGGAACCAAGATACGGCGCACTTCAGCGAGAACTTGTTCCACATGCGCCATGTGATGAATCACGCGGATCATCGACGCGCCATCAAAAACCCCTGCCTTAAATGGCAAGTTATACGCATCTGCCGCGACATAAATATAGCGCACACCCCGCCCTAATTGTTTTTGCGCATATTCCACTTGTGAAAAGGAATAGTCCAACATGACCACTTGGTCATACATGTGATACTCTTCCGTCAGACGGCCGAACCCGCCACCCACTTCAAGCAGGCGTTTGCCGTGTTCCGGCAGTAGGCGCTTTAAGGCGATGCGTTCAACGCGATCTTCATAGTCACGCCCACGACCTTCCCAGAAATCGGTTCGGTAGTTAGAGCCTTCATAATCACAAATGGGGGGCTGAATATCATGTGGTTGGGTCATAGCACCATCACCCTCTACAAAACACAAACATGGCATTGTAGATGATGATTTCCCTTGCTGTACAGGTAAAAAACTGAATACAGGCGGTTTACCCGCCTGTATTAAAACTTTCAGGGGAAAGCGGTGTCACTTCAGGGACGATATAAATCGGCGTGATGTTAGCCTCTGCGCTTGCAGGTTCTTCAGTGGCGACGACTTCAAACGTTTCGATGGGGGTCTCTGCGACAGGCACAGTGACTTCCGGCGTTTGAGCGGGGTTGAGTTCAAGAGAACGGATCAACGCATACGCACCGCTGAAATAATGCGATGCAACCCCCTGCTCATTCATCGCCTGCATGGCTTGAGCGTTCATTTCCGTGGGGTTGGTCTGTTGATACAGTTCAGGGCGTAACAGTTCATCGAGCGCGGGAATCCCACCTTGTTGCACCATCCCCGTTTCCAGAGGAATATTCTGCTGCGGAACAGGGATATTGCCCAAGGTATACCCTACCCCTGCCGTTTGTGCATAACCCGGCCATGGGTCGAGGCTGTAATCATTTTGCGCCAACAAGTCAATCGTCTGCCCTGCTAAAACAGCGTCCACCATCACGCGGGCTTCTTCGAAATTCCCCGGCAGGTTATACAACGCGCGCACCAGCGGTTCAAACGTCAGGCGTAGATTATTGATCGGATCATGAAGCTGGGTATCGCTGATGGGAATCACCGCCCGCACATCCAGCGCAACATCCAACATTTGATCGACAGGCACATCTAAATCAAGACGGACGTTCAGCTCAAGACCTTCGGGTAAAGACAATGCTACCTGCGCATTGTTCAACTGGCCGACGCCGGGCAAGGTGATGTTTGCATTCACATTCAAGGGGACGGGTTCAGTCAACGTCACGACGGTATTGGTTTCCAACGGGATGTTCAACACAACGGGAATTTGATCGCGCACGGGAATCGTCCAGTCGATGGTGGATTCATCCAAGCCGACAAAACTGCTGTGCAGTCCTGCCACCAAAGGTGTGACGATATTATTCTTGATGTCAAAAATGAATAAGACCAGCGCGATCACCACCGCAAGTAGCACCAAATTCACGATGAATGAAAAAATAATCATGAAATTCTTGAGAAAGCTACCGAGCGCTTTGATGACCCGCATGGAAATATCCTTAAAAAAGGTGGTGTGTGGATTAAACTGAATCAGGACTATAGCTTACAAATACAATCTCAGACAGGCAATCTGTCAAAAGTCATAGGCATGTTACAAAAACCTCACTTATGCGTCCAAACAGGCGCGCGTTTTTCGACGAAGGCTTTAAAGCCTTCAGCCCCATCGGGACTCATGAAGATCGCACGTTGATATTCCGCTTCTTGCTGGAGCGCGCTGGCATACGTGCCATCCAAGGCTTTGAGCAAGGCCGCTTTCGCGTATCGTAACGACTGTGGTGCTTGTCGGCTGATCTGCGTGGCATATGCCAAGACATCTGCTTGAAAACTTTCGTTCACAAGCACACGGTTGGCTAAACCGATCTGAACCGCTTCTTGAGCTTCAACATCTCGCCCTGTAAATAACATCTCCAAAGCGCGCCCTGTCCCAATCAGACGTGGCAAGAGATAGGTTCCGCCTCCATCGGGAATTAGGCCGATGCGTACAAATAATTCAGCAAACTTTCCTCGTTCACTCACAAGGCGAATATCGCAAGCCAGCGCCATATCACAGCCGATTCCGGCAGCATACCCATCGACTGCCCCAATCACAGGCCAAGAAGATGAGCGAATCGCCTTCAGCGTGGGCGCGTAGACCTCAACCAGTCGCTGATAGGCCGAATCTGCCGTGAAGCCCGCAGACAAGGCTTTTTTCAAATCTGCGCCCGAACAGAACGCGCCCCCCGCCCCTGTCAATACGATACAGCGCGTACCATCATCCTCGCAGGCTTGTAATGCCTCGCGCAAGGCGTTCATCAAGTCGTCGTCTACAGCGTTGCGCACTTCGGGGCGGTTGAGCGTGAGAATGGTCACCGCGTCATGACGTTCGATCAATAAACTTTCCGACATTACAAAATCCTTTTCTCTAAAAACGATTTTTAAGTGAGGCTGTTATTTAGGCACAGGGTCTTTCTTGATCGGCGTTGTTTTGGCTTTCAACGTTTTTTGCAAGTCGTTTACCAAGATGTCCTTATTCAGAAAGTCGCCCCGCATCGGGATATATAAATACAGTGCAAATGGCACGGGAAGCAATGCCGCGACGGAGTTACCATTCGCCAATAACATAAAAATGATCACTGCAAACGCGAGATACACCACAACCTGCCCCTGCGGGTTTACCCCACTGGGCACATCAGCGCGGATGATGGTCTGGTTATTTTTACGCTCCACCTTTCCACGCACTTTGGTACGGCGGTGAATATTCAATACGACAGGGCGCGAGATCGACAAGAGAAAGTTTCCACTTTTATCAATCCACCCATCCATTTCAGGGCGTGTACTCGTCCCCTTCGCATGTAAACGCTCGTTTAGCTCACTCATACACTGAGCAAACGTCTTTTCGGAATATAACTCTATGTACAACGGTGAAACACTCCATCAACTTATAAACTCGGAACAGTCATTCCGCCATCGACGACAAATACTTGCCCCGTCGCAAAATTAGATGCGCTCGAGGCTAAATAAACGGCCATGCCTGCGATATCATCGGGTTCGCCAATGCGGTTTAAGGGGGTACGGCTCATCACACTCTCTAACACCACTTCATTATCCCACAGCGCTTGGGCAAATTTCGTTTTGATCAGGCCCGGAGCAATCGCATTGACATAGATTTTATCACTTGCAAGTTCCATCGCGAGGGTTTGTGTCAGGCTGTTCATGGCCGCTTTTGACATGCTGTAAATTCCCTGCATACGGCCCGGTCGTAGCCCGTTCACCGAAGAAATATTGATGATCTTTCCGCCCCCTTGCGAACGCATGATGGGGACAACTGCTTGTGTCAACCACATCGTACCCATGATGTTCACTTCGATGATCTTCTGCCACAGGCCATCATCGGCATCTAAAATAGGGCCAAAATGCGGGTTTGTCGCCGCGTTGTTCACCAAAATATCGACGCGCCCATAATGCGCAACGACCGATTCGACTAAATGGGCTAACGCGCTTTTATCGCCATTATGGGCGGCGAAAGCAACAGCATCTCCACCTTGTTGACGGATCGCCTCCGCAACGCTCTCTACGCCGTCCTGTTTACGACTGCTGACCGCGACTTTTGCCCCGTGTTGTGCGAACGCTTCGGCAATCGCCTGTCCAATCCCACGTGAACCACCGGTAATGATGGCAACTTTTCCACTTAAATCAAATAAGGACATGATCTAGTTCTCCAAAATCTAGTTTATGATTCGGGATTATAGCTTGTCCTGATGTCCGTCTCTAAGTTTGCTCAAGCGAGAAAAAAACCGATGAAATTCTATGATATCACCCGCACCATCACCCCACAGACGGCGGTATGGCCGCAAGTTGCTTCCCCTGAAATCGAAACGGTACTTCAGATACAAGAGGGGTTTTCGGTCAACTTGACCCAACTTCACCTCAGCCCGCATACAGGCACCCATGCCGATGCGTATTTTCACTATGAACAAGAGGGTGAACACCCCGCAAAGATGCCTCTTGAAAGTTACATCGGGCATTGTCATGTAGTCAGCACCCATAAACATAACGGGGCGCTGTTGCCTTCAGACTTTCCGATCTTAGAATCTGTGACCACCCTCGAACGGCTCTTGATCCACACCCCTATCAGCGACATCCCGCATCACAGCTTCCCTGAAACATTCCCCTATTTAAGCGTCCAGTTATTGACGTGGTTAAAATCAAAAGGGTGTGTTCTGGTCGGGCTGGATTCGCCTTCGGTGGATGCGCTCGAGAGCAAAACGTTGGATTGTCACCACGCGCTGAAGACGCTGGGCATGGTCAATTTAGAATTTCTAGATTTACGTCATGTGCCGGATGGAGAATATGAACTCATCGCCCTACCGCTCAAATTGGATCAAACCTGCGCTTCACCTGTGCGCGCTGTGCTCAGGACGCTCAACGCATGATAAAACAGACTTCACGCCGTTTGAGATGCGTAGAATTTGCGACAGTTGTTTAGAGATATAAATATTCACCCACGATTGCATCAAACAGCAGTACACTAATATCAGCGCTTGTTGATCTGTGGATTCAAACTCATGACATACCTTTTATATGCTGTCTTCGCGGTGATTTTATTGCTCAGTTATATGTCTATTCGGCGGCAGTGGCTGAAGCCTGCGGTGACAGCAACCTTATGCGTCGCTCTCGCTTCGCTCACACTGACGTTGATGGGCCTTTCGCAAGGCAATATGGCGATACAAGCCATTATCACAGGTGTGCTCATCGGGATTGTATTCAGCGCGCTCACGTTGGGCACAGCGGTCTACTTTCAAGCGACAGAAGGCCGAAACAAAGATTATCGCGACGCACAAGCGCCTGTATCAACCGACCAAGATTTAATTTAAGAACGCCACAATCGAATAATGCCCTGTCCCATCATAGCGTGATGCTTCTAATACATAGCGTCCGTTTGAAGGCAGGGTAAAGCGAAAAATCTGCGAGTTCTGCCCCAGTTCAGGGTCAAGTGCATCGTCCACATAGGCAATAGATGCGCCATTCGGGGCGATCAGTTCTAAAGCAGGGTCGAGGTTGCCACTTTCAGCAAACATCGTGAACGTGACGGTTTGACCATCTATCCCTTCAAATGCCCACCCCTGTACAGGGATCACATCCATCAAATGCCCGTGTAATGTACCACTCGTATTCAGGTCGAAGGTTTGGGTTTCGGTTAAGGCAAGCGTATACGTTCCTTCCCCTTGCACCCACTCGACGACAATGGTGTATTCTCCACTTTCAGGCAAAATCACATCCCGAATTTGAGCATCATAGTAACTGTACAAATCTTGCCCGCGATGATCGTCATTATAGGCAATCTCGTTTCCAGCGGGTGCAAATAGACGTACCGCGCTGTCCAGTTGATGCGTCTGCGTTGGGTCAATCACATTCAGGCTGATGTGACTTCCAGCCGTGCCCTCAAATGTCCAACGCTGTTCAAGAAGATTCTCATTCAAACGCCCTTGAACGGGCACTTCAGCAAGCAAGATGCTAGAACCTTGTTGTTCGGAAGGGGCATTCAAACTCCATGCCGAAATCGTTCCGCTTCGTTCGATGCTTAATAGCGCTCCATCAGTCGCACGGTAGACCAGCCCGCGCGCAGGTGTTTCTAACGTGAGCCACGGGTTCACGTCGCCATCAGGGTTAAATTGTGTCCATGCTCCATCGGCAGTTGAGATCAAAACAGAATGATCGGGAAACAAAACAATGTCTTTAACCTCGTCACGGGTGAAAGGCATCCATGCCAGCGTTTCTAAACGCATTTCGCCTTCATCCACAAGTTGCGCAAGCGAGCCATGAACTTGATCATCCAATAACGATTCCAGCCACTGCACCACATAAACCTGTCCCGCATAAGCGGTGAGCGTTGGCGGGGCAACATCATTAAAATTGAGGGACAACGTTTCTATAGAAGTGGGATTTGTGGGATGAAAACGGCGAACGGCATATAACGCATCTACCACATCCGCAACGTAGATCATCCCATCGGCATCCATGACCATATCAAACGGAGCGCCACCCCCGAACGCACCGATATTTTCTAGCCACTGGTTGCCACTTAACACCCGTAAACAGCGACATGCCATGTCACTGATGTAGAGTGTACTGCGGGCATCGGCGACAATCGCCGTCGGTTGCGCGGGGTTTTCAAACGGGGTTTCACTCACCACCGCGCCTGTAGACGGGTCGAGCAAAATCACACCCCGATCAATATCCACCGCGGCGATTTGACCTGAAGGCAGTATCGTAATGCCTGTGAGATTTAGATAGGGTTCGGTCATCTCAGCTTCGATATCAGCTAAGGTTGGCGTGCGCCACAACAGACCATAGTCGCGAACGGGCGGTTCACTTTGGGCGCTCCAAACTAAACTGCCCAACAAAGTCTGCGCCGTATTAAGCGCTAAAGCCGGTGGGGATACCGCAAAGACGAATATCAATACGCGACGATCTGGAAAACGTCCCGCTGTCGCAAACACGTTGAGGTTGCCAATACGTCCTTCAGCCTGCCAACCGGAAAGCCCAAACACGGTCGGCGCAGTGTATTGCCCTGTCGCCATGTTGAGCGAACGTAACAAGGCATCAAATTCTGCGCGTATTTCAGCGTCGGTGGTTGTATCGGCAAGGATAGAAAGCGTCAGAAACTCATCCCCCGAACGAAACGTCACCTGCCGTTCTTCAGGCTCAACGCTCCAGCCCTGCGGGACGAGCAATGCAATATCTTCACTTTCCCAAGTGTAGGGGGTGAATGTCAAAACTGATCCCTGTGCAAAAACAGGGATGCAGAAGAAAACTAGGCAGAAAATAAGCGCAAACCGTCTGAAACCCCACATTAGCGACTCGGGGGGATCAGCGAAATTACCGGAAGGCCTAATTTTTCGACTTCATCTTTGCGACGAATAAACGGGTCAAGATAGTGCGCGAGCACCGCTAAGCCCAACCCTGCCGTAAACGCAAGCCCAAAGCGCAGGACGACACCTAAACGGTCTGCGATGGGCGGTGGCGCGGAAGCAGGCAGTGTTTGATCAAGGATGGTGACGGTCGCCGGAACCCCGCCCAATTGCGCGAAGTAGTCTTGATTGCGCGTTTGTAATACTTGAATCACCGCATTGATGGCCGTTGATAATCCTTCTTCTGTGGGGTAAGACAGGTCGATGCGTCCAACACTGCGTTCGTTATCAGCACCAATACCTAATGACGCGACATTCAACTCAACGCCCAGTTCATCCGCCACGAAGCGCACTTCTTCTTTAAAGCGACTGCCTACAATCCACTCGGTGAAAGCATTGATCGCCAATTCGGACGAAAGCCAAATATCTTGATAATCTCCATCTTGTCGAGGAATCGCCGACATCGATTGTGCCGCGCTGTAATGAAGACGCGCCGAATAACCACCCGAAACAGCAGGTGAACCATTGAGTAAGCTAGGCAAGGTGATGAGCGCGACGATCACCACTGGGATGAGAATTAACCACCACCGACGGAAAAGGATACGTAAAAATTGAATTGGTTCCACATGACCTCACAAAGAAGCATTCTTGTGCTGGTGATAATCACGAATATTGCTTTGTATTCCACGCTTTTTCAACAGTTTTTGTAATCTGTTCGGTGAAAATCTCATTCGTAAAGCGCTCGGCATTGGTTCGCATGGTGGCGACATCAAACGACATCGTTTCAAATTCTTGAATCGCCTTGACCAGACTTTCCACACGAAGCTCAGGGAATAAGACACCTGTTTTTCCCGTGATCACGGTGTCTAAAGACCCGCCCCCTTGGTAAGCAATTACGGGACGACCTGCCGCCTGCGACTGGACGGGCGTAATGCCAAAATCTTCAAGGCCGGGGAAGATGAACGCCTTCGCCCGCGCCATTAAGTCGGGCAAATCTGCATCGGGAACATAGCCTAAAAATTCTACTGTCGGCCCTGCCATCGCTTGCAGATGTTCTAAGTCGCGTCCACGTCCGGCTATCTTCAAAGGAAAGCCGAGTTGGTTAGCGGCTTGGATCGCTAAATCAATCCGTTTATAAGGGATCAACCGCGAAACAATCAGGTAATAATCTTCAATAACATTGGAAGGCTGAAAACGGTGCGTATCAACAGGTGGGTAAATGATCGTAGAGTCGCGTTGATAATACGTTTTGATGCGTTCTTGAATCTCTTTGGAGATGGCAACAAAATGATCTACCCGCTGGGCAGCGCGGTAATCCCAGTTTCTCAACAGCGCGATCAATGGCTTTAACGCGCCTTTCACCACACTGCCCAACCCTTCACGCGCTAGATAAGCATCTGGCTGCCACACATAGCGTGTTGGGGCAAGGCAGTAACAGACGTGGGTGGTTTTATCGCCCACATTGAGGCCGTGACAGAACCCGCTCTTATTGCTCAACACCACATCATAATCAGATAAATCTAAGCCACCCCACGCCAAAGGATAAAACGGCAGATAGGGTTGATGATGGTTATGAATCATCGGCAGACGATCAATCCATAAGGTACGAATATCCCTGTCTCGATACGTGGAAGGCATCGCGTCAGGGTCGTAAATGCTTGTATAGATGGGGCTGGTCGGGTAAAGCGCATGGAGCACATCCAATACATCTTCCGCCCCCCCGCGTTGGTTTAACCAGTCATGGACAAGTGCTAATTTCATTCATCCAGCTTCAGTAAGGCGTCTAAACATTCGGTCATCGAATGAATGATCACATCTGCCATTTGTGTATCTTCACGCGAAGACACTTCCATATCTAACCAAACCGTCTTAAAGCCTGCCATTTTTGCGCCTTGAATATCGTTGTAATAAGCGTCCCCCACCATGATGCAGGTGGACGGTTCAAGGTCGATTAAATTTAAAAGTTTCTCAAAAAAAACACGGTTGGGTTTGACAGCGCCAAAATCTGCCGAGGTGAGCACCGCGTCAAAAACGTTGGTCAAACCATAACCTTCTAAAAATTCTCGTACTTGTTCCCCTGTGTAGGGGCTGTTAGACCCAACCACGACTTTCACACGGCCTTGCAGTTGAGCGAGCAGGTCAGCGACACCGGGCAGTGCTAACATGGTGCCCTCATATTCGCCGATTAACGTATTCCCCATATCAAAAACGATTGCTTTAACAGTTTTAAAATTTATGTCCATAATTGATTTTGTTGATCCTGAAGCATTGAACGCATCGGATTAAAATTACGGCGATGTGCATCACAAACCCCAAACTGCGCCAACGCTGTTTGGTGAATGGTTGTACCATACCCTTTATTATGAGAAAAATCATATTCTGGGTACTGAGTTCCTAACTGCACCATATACGCATCTCGCCACACTTTGGCGAGGATACTTGCCGCAGCAATGGTTAAAGAGCGCTGGTCACCGCGCACATAAAACGCATGAGGATATTGCAAACCCTTCCAGTCGATTTTGTCGAGGATTAAAAAATCAACCTGTTGATTTGGAAGCATCTTGCGGGCAGTTTCGAGCGCACGGTGCATAGCAAGGCGCGTTGCAGGTAGAATCCCCATCTGCTCAATTTCACGGTCGGTGGTGACCCCTACCCCATACGCTAAGGCGGTCGCTTTAATTTGTGCGTCCAAGGCCACGCGCATACGGGGGGTACATTGTTTACTGTCAAATACGCCCTTTAACGCTTGGCTAAGGGTGGGGTCATGTAAGGGCAAACACACCGCACCGGCGACCACCGGCCCCGCCCAAGCCCCACGACCAACTTCATCCAGCCCAATAACAAACTGATGTCCAGCTTGAAGTAAGCTCGCCTCAATTTCCAGACTGGCTGTTTTTGCCTCGGACTTTGTCATACACACCTTTTATCCAATTGCGGCGTATCTCAAAAATCTCAGTAAGAAGTTTAATCGAATCTCGCACCAAGCGCATACGACTTTCGGCACTAAAATACCATGTAATAGGTACTTCGCGAATGCTATAACCCCGTTTTGTGGCAATGAATAAAATTTCGATATCAAAGCCGATGCCGCTCATCTTCTGGACAGAGAATAAATCTTCCGCAGACTTACGGTTAAACATCTTAAACCCACATTGGGTATCTTCAAAACCTCTTAATGCCGTCAATTTGATGATGAGTACATTCACCCGCCCGATAAAATGACGATATTCAGGCTCGTTGATGCGCTGTGCGCCTTCCCCTTCGCGAGTCGCAATACTGATATCGTAATTGTCGGAATGAGGGGGTAAAAATTTCGAGACTTCTTCAATCGGCATAGAAAGGTCGGCATCGCAGATGAACCGATAGTCGCCATGGGCGGCTAACATCCCTGCTTTTACGGCCAGTCCTTTACCGCGTGTTTGTACTTGTAAATAGCGCACATAAGGATGTTCTTCAGAAAATGCCTTCGCGACTTCAAGCGTGCGGTCAGAACTGCCATTTTCAACGATGATGACTTCATACGTATACGACTGCGTTTTGAGAAAAGCATCAATTTTTACCAACGCTGTTGGTAAACGATTTTCTTCATTATGTGCGGGGATAATGATCGACAGAAGCGGTGCGACTGTCGAAGTTGGCTGATTGGTCAAACAATCTACTCCATTGGCAACAAATGCGCCCACGACCTATGGTTAGTCATTGATGGCAGGGGTCAAAACCTGCTCCAGTGCATCTAAATTCACACGCCGTGATGCTTGTATTGCCCGTCGTTTACGCCACATTCGAGGGATCCCCAAAAGACCTGCAAGCATTCCTCTTAAGCGGGCGCGTGCTTCTTTCCCACGCCATGCGCGTATTGCTTCTCGTGCGAGACGCCACTGCGCCTTCAAAACACTGAAGCCATATTTACGCCATAAATCCGCCGGGTAATTTTTTACTAAGATAAAGATCAAATTACGACCGTCATAATAACTGGCGGTGACACCGCCACCAGTCGCTTTCAAATGATGGTA
Organism: uncultured Anaerolineae bacterium; assembly: GCA_934216615.1. Taxonomy (GTDB): domain Bacteria; phylum Chloroflexota; class Anaerolineae; order Aggregatilineales; family Phototrophicaceae; genus Flexifilum. The sequence continues at coordinate 50,092 of CAKQCB010000009.1, forward strand.
CACGATTGCCTGCGGAGTGTAAAGACAGCGCCATCCATTCAATTGTGCGCGCCAACCCAGATCAACATCCTCGCCACTGAAGAAAAAATCGTCATCTAAAATGCCGATCTCGTCCAGCATGGTTTTGCGATACACCGCAGAACCCCCACAGGCACTAAAAACATATTCTTCCTGCTCGTACTGCCCTTCGTCTTTTTGCCACACGCCACGGTTGCCCGCGCGCCCATCGGTGGTGAAAAAGTCGCCCGTGGTATGAATATGATCGCGTTGATCAAACAACAGCATCTTACTGGCGACCGAACCAACATCTGCATGGCGCGCAAAGGCGCTCACGATGGCTTCGGCCCATGCAGGGTCTACTTCGGTATCATTGTTCAATAAACAAACCAGATCACCTTTTGCCAGTTCGATCCCCGCATTGCATGCGCCCGTAAACCCGCGATTTTCAGCCAACCCCAACCAATGGACTTCAGGATATTCTGCCTGAGTGATTTCGCTCGATTCGTCGGTGGATGCATTATCCACCAAAATGATTTCGAGGTTCTGATACGTTTGGCCGCGCAAAGCGTCAAAACAGGTTCGCAAAAAACGCGCGCCATTCCAATTGGGGATGATGATTGATAACAAAGGGGACGTCATCTACTTAACCATGTACTTTTTCATATTCAAGAAACGCATCGACGGCAGCTTGCCATGAGCGTAATTGAATCCCACAACTGGCCGCGATGGTATTGTTCAGCGGTGAAAATTCAGGGGGTGTTGACGGACGGCCAAATTCAGCTAACGTGATTTTTTCAATCGGGACATCTTGAAAACCTGACGCATCCAACAGATAGCGCGCAAATTCCCAGCGCGAGGCATATCCTTGATTGACCAAGTGATAAATCCCCGCACGTTGAAGCTGAACCAATTGCGTCAGGGCTTCGGCTAAGTCGGTGGCGTACGTGGGGTTCGCGCTTTCATCGGTCACAACACGTAAGGGTTTACCTGCACGAACCGCGCCTAAAACTGACTGAATAAAATTCTTTCCGCCATGCGCAAACAACCATGCGGTACGCACGATCATGTGACGTGGATTCACCGCCATCACCGCCCGTTCGGCCAGCCACTTGCTATAGCCGTAGGGGTTGATCGCCTGCGTCACGTCATATTCGTGATATGGGGTTTGTGTCTTGCCGGAAAACACTTCATTACTGCTCATGTGCAAAATCCACGCGCCACACTCAAAGGCGACGTTGGCTAGGTTTTGCGCCCCAAAGCTGTTGATGCGAATCGCTTTTTCGGGGTCGCGTGTACATCCATCGACATCAGTCCATGCCGCCGAATTGATGACAATATCGGGTTTAAAATCGTTAACAACACGGCGAACCGCGTGAAAATCGGTAATATCTAATGGCGTTGTCACGGTTGTATTGAGCGTATCCTCTGTGCCAGTGGCCAACACGCTCAAGCCTTGCCCATGAAACTTCTGAGCAAGCAAACTGCCTAATCTTCCACTTGCACCTGCCACTAGAACACGCATATCATCGACATCCTAAAACGCATTAATACTTTGCCATGAGAATTTTTTCGCCATTCAGCACAGGTTCAAAGCCTGCCCACACAGGGCTGAAAAAACGATTATGTAATTCGACCACATCCGCAACTTGGGTGACCAACTCGATCACTTCACGCCCTTGTTCAGCTTTGCGCCAACCAAAATCTGTGAGATTCGCTGACCCTTTAAATGCAAGTAACCCATCAATGACGATGATTTTTTGATGCGGAAAAAACTGCGCGTCTTGTTGAATCACCCTTAAATCCAAGTAAGGGGATTCATGCTGAAACGTGGTCAATTCGCGAAGCATCGCATCCGTTCGCACGCCAGAGATAATGCCCCGTACAGGAACATGAAAAGCCGCCATCTTCACAGCGCCTAAGAGCAGTGCGCTGATGCCGTACGTTGTGAAGTGGATAAACTGCTGAGCCTGTGCGAATGCCGCCAACAACCCCCGCATGGGGGGATATTCCCCGCGCTGAGTGTGTAAGGCCCCACGCATCTGTTTTGCGATCAATGCCAATTCACGCGAGTGATGAATTAAATCACGATACTGTAACCCATAACCGCGTGATTGTAAGTAGGCATCCACGTCTTGATAGGTGTCCCGCACATACTCCACTCCACAAGCAGGACATAACAAGCGCCCGCCTGTTGTAGAGACCTGCGTCAATAAAGCACAACAGCGCTCACATAAAAAGCGGGCTGGCTCAAAACGCAGTAATGATTCAATATCAAACCCATGTGTTGACATAGCGCTTAAAGGTGCCCATAGTTTAACAAGAACACAAGTGGCACGCTCAAGTTTCCTGCTCCCATTGGGCAAAAACGCTGTCGCGTTCCTCTTGCCAAATTTGTTCAGGGGTGCGGTCGTTCGCTTCAAGGGGTATTCTACGACGGAAATACCCCGCGCTAGGCATTCCGGTTGCCTTTGAAACAATCAGTGCACAAAGCATCCCATATCCTCGTTCGTAAGCATCCCCACAAACTTCATCCAATAAACGCGCGAAAATGAAAGAATGCGGGTGCAGTGTCACTGTTTGAAGCAAACCACAAAATTCAGAGTAAGTAACGACCTTACGATGTTTCGCAAGGTCGATCATCAAAGACAACATTTCTTCTTTTACGTCGGCTTTTTCAACATCAGTTAAACGATATGGACTCATCACAGCATCAACGTAAAATAACGGTGAGTTCGCTCTCAGTGATGCTCACTTGAGAAAGCGTATAGTTCTCTCCGCTTGCGCTCAAAGCGACTTGGTTTAATAAAGCGTTGCCACGGCTGACAAATTCATTCACATTGATGCCGAAATTATCGGGCGGTAAGCTGAATAAACTACCATTGATATCCACGCCCGCAAATTCGAAACTTCGTGAACTGCCATCCAATTGAAGGACAACGCCAACCCGTTGAGAAAAACCAGCGAGTTCCGGCAAACTTGCGTCCGCATAGACGATTACACCGCCGGGCTTCAGGTCTAAGGACACATTGTTCAACATGCCACTGCCAACGCCAGACGCGTTACAAGCCGTCGTTCGTTCACGGCAAATTTGCATCAACCCCGCTTCATCAAAGCTGACGATAGCGAGTGGCGCGCCACCCGTATCAGAACCAGTTTGTAAGGTGACCCCCGCCGTCGCGTTTGATACCGAGCGCGTCCCTAACTCGCCCAAATTTAATGTGACTTGATCAGGAATCACCACATTTTGAATTTGTGGCGTCGGCACGACCGTCGCTTGAAACTGCGTCACGGTTTCGCCTTGCAACTGCATCCCTGAAACTTGTGCCACGATATTGGGCAAGCGCGGGGCAATCAGTACCACCCCAATCACCAATAAGACCAGCATGACTGAAAACGCCGCTAAACACCCGCAGGCACAGGCTCCCCAACCCGAACGCCGTTGATGAGGTCGCTGTATTTGAGGATACTGAGGTTGTTGCATGGGTTAATTTTCACCATCAGCGGCGGCTAAACGAGCCGCATATTGACGCTTATAATAGTCGAGATATTCCCCTGTCTTGATCTTGCGCCACCACCACTCATTGTCTTTATACCAATCGACCGTGAGCTGTAGCCCTGTTTCAAGGTTATATTGACGTTTCCAGCCCAAAGCGCGCAGTTTATCGCAGTTCATCGCATAACGACGATCATGCCCTTCGCGGTCAGGGACGTGTTTGATCAAATCCAAAGGTTTGCCGAGTTTACCCAGCATATTATGCACCACTTCTTTATTGGTGCGGATGTCTTCAGCAGCGATGTTATAAGCTTCGCCTGCTTTGCCGTGAAACAAGGCGGTTTCGATACCTGTGACATGATCGGTCACATAAAGCCAATCGCGCACTTGCAAACCGTCGCCGTATAACGGAAGGGGTTTGTCTTCGAGCGCTTCCGTGATGAAAAACGGAAGTAATTTTTCAGGATATTGATACGGGCCAAAGGTGTTACTCCCGCGCGTCACCACTGTGTTCATACCGTGTGTGACGTGATAGGCGCGCACCATCAATTCCCCACCTGCTTTACTGGCGGAATACGGGCTGTTGGGTTCGAAAGCATCGGTTTCGACAGAGAAACCTTCTTCAACATCGCCATAGACTTCATCGGTTGAAACGTGCAAGAAGCGTTCGATACCATGCTGTTTCGCTTCATCCAGCAGGATGAATACCCCAACCACATCGGTATGAATGAACGCATCCGCTTGCAAAATACTACGATCAACGTGGCTTTCAGCGGCAAAGTTGACGATGGTATCAATATTATGCGCTTCAAAAATCCGTTTGATCACCGCGCGGTCCGCAATATCACCCCGTTCAAAACGATAATTGGGTTCATCGCTTACAGGCAGAAGATTATCGACGTTGCCCGCATAAGTTAACTTATCGATCACAATGAAATTGTAATCAGGATATTTGTGCGTCATGTAGCGCACAAATTCACTTCCAATAAACCCTGCCCCACCCGTGACAAGAATATTTTTCATTTCTTTTCCTCTGGCTTAGCTACCTCTGCAACGGGTTCTTTTTTACTGTCGTCTGTCGCTTTTTGTTCTGCTTTCGGTTCTTCTACAGCAGGTTTTGAAGCGGGCATTTCGGGAACAGGTTGTGGTTTCGGTTCAGGCTGTTTTAAGACAAATTTCTCCAGAACTTCAACCAGACCGTCTTCATCGTTTGTTGGGCAAACGTAATCAGCCACCGCTTTGAGAGAAGCTTCGGCATTTCCCATCGCCACGCCAATCCCCGCCAATTTCACCATTTCGAGATCGTTTTCAGCATCCCCAGCGGCGAGCATATTTTCAGGGCTGATCTTCATATCGCGCAGGAGCAGTTCTAACGCCGCCCCTTTCGAGCCACCAGCAGGCAAAACTTCAAGCATGTTCATCAACCCTGCTTGGATCACACGCGCAGAACTTCCCAACTGATGGGTTAACTGCCAGCGTAATGATTTGACTGCGCGGGGTTCCCCTACCAAAATGATTTTATTGAAGTCTAAATCTTCAAGGAGATTTTGCACCCCTGTGACAAATTCTGCAGGCGGTTCGTGATACGCTTCAAACTGTTTGGCGACTTCTTTATCTTGATGGCGGGCAAACATCCGCATCCCGCTGTAGACCACCGGAATAAACCCGCGATCTTCGCCGAACGTCAACACTTGGCGTGATAAATGCTTGGGTAACACAAGCTGACGCACAACTTCACCCGCAGCGTTATACGTGATCAAGCCTTGCAAAAAGATGCCGGGCATTTGAATCTTGAGTTTTTCCCGTAGGTATTCCAGTGAATGACGGGTTTTCCCCGTCGCAAACACAATTTTAATCCCTTGTGCCGCCGCTGCGCGTAAGGCTTTTTCAAGGCGGGGGGTTAATTCATGCTTGCTGTTTAAGGTGGTGCCGTCAATATCTAACGCGATGAGTTTAATCTCGCGCTTTTTGTCGTTAGTTTCCGTCATAATGTTCCTTCAAGTCAAATAGTCTGCGATGAGTAGGACTAAGCCCACAAGCCCCATCGCCAACAAAAGCCACTTTAAAGACAATATCCCCCCAGCAGCAGGCGGCATCGCCTGTTTGGAGGGTGTGCCTTGAGGCAGTTCCTGCCACTTTTCAACCGCATCGGGATCGGGCGGAAGGGTGTCTTTAGGCATCTGCGTCGTTTAGTAACTCGTCTTCAGGGTTTCTTGGGCATTGGTCAAAACGGCGCCAAGAATACGCACATTGACCTGTTCCAATGCTTGGCGAGCGCGGTTTGCCTGTTCACGGCGGGTCGCCCCTGCGCGGATCGCCAGCACCACGCCATCAACTTTTTTACCCAACACCGTCGCATCCGTCGCCACTAAAACAGGGGGTGCATCAAAGATGATGTAATGCGCGCGCGCCTTCAAAACGCCGATGACTTCTTCCATGCGAGGACTGCCTAAAACATCCGCAGGGATCGCAGGCAGGGTTCCCGCAGGAAGCACAGCCAAATTCGGAATGGATGTTTGTACCAAAGGAGGGTTCGCAAGCGCGGCATCTTCCAAAGCCATTGTCGTCAAACCACGTTCGCCAGAAATACCCCATATTTCATGCTGGCTCGGGCGACGCAAGTCGGCATCAACGATGATGGTGGAGTTTCCCGCTTGGGCAAAGGTCACCGCAAGGTTGGCGACAACGGCGCTTTTATCTTCGCCTTTGCCTACAGACGTAACTAAGAACGTTGCTAAAGGACGTTCCACGCTCGCAAACATCAAACTTGTTCGTAAAGAACGATAGGCTTCTGCAGCCGCAGAACGAGGATCATTTAAAGTAATCAGTTGAGATGTTGTCATTTCACAATCCTGCTAGTCTTTGGAGGGAATCGTCGCGATGACAGGAATATCCAGCGCACGTTCAACATCTTCACGACGGCGTAACACGGCACTTTCCAGATATTCCATCAGAAACACGATTAAACACCCGAGGATGAACCCAATGATCCCCCCAACCACCGTATTGATGATGACATTCGGCGTGGTTGCAACTGGGCAGCGAGAAACATCTGCAAGTTGGGCATCAACACGGTCTTCTTGGCGCACCAATTGGTTTTGTTGGTTGCGGTAGCGGACAAATAAGTTTCCCCATTCGGTCACGATTGAATTTAAAACCGCACAATCTTGGCCTGTAGTATCAATTTGGATGGTCAAGTTATTACGGAAAGGGGCAATCGTGGTTGCATCTCGCAAAGGAACCGCTAACAAATCCAATTGTAGGTTGTCGATCACTTCTTGCGCTCGGTATGAGCTGTATAAATAGACGACATAGGACTCTAACAAATCGGAAGTTGCGTTGGTGAGACCAAGATCATTCCGTGCCGGTTGAATACGCACAATTTGGCTCGCGCGATAGGTCTTGGGTAATTGTTGGCTAAAAACGTAAGCCGCACCCGCAGTTAGTACGGCGAGAACAATAATAATCCACCCTCGCCGGAGCAGAATACGTCCATACTCTACTAAACTCAATCGACTCACTCCTCAACTTCACACATTGAAACCAGATAAAGAACGTAGACGTTCATTCTCAATTCGCCCATTGTACCTGATGAAAATTGATTTCAAGTAGGGCAAGTTACAAATTTTAGCACTGCCCTATTGAATTGTATTTAAACCCCTCATCAAGAATGGTTATGATGGGCAAGGATAGGTCAATTTGAACTAAAATTTAAAACGTAAGTTCTAAAAAATGACGAGCGTCTAAACAACGCATTCACCTTACAAAAGGCCCTGTATATACAAGGTGAAAGAAATCATTTCTTGAAAACTACGGTTTAAGTTTGACGACAAGAATGGGGAAAATAATGAATCAGTCTGATTCACATCAATTTGAACACAACACAATTTCTCACAACTTAGATTTGTTAAACACAAAAGAATTTCGCGCCAGTTTTGAACTTGACCTTCCCCCTATAGACCATGATGCGATTGAGATTGCGACGGTCAACATCATGCAGGCAGTGGGCGAAGACCCTAACCGTGAAGGGTTATTAAAAACCCCGAACCGCGTTGCCCGTATGTACGATGAGCTTTTGAGCGGTTACCGAACCGACCCCGCAAAACTCATCAATGGGGCGCTGTTTGATGTCGAATACAACGATATGGTGATTGTGAAAAATATCGAGTTTTCTTCCTTGTGTGAACACCACATGTTGCCCTTTTTCGGGCATGTCCATGTGGCTTACATCCCCGCTGAAAAGGTGATCGGCCTATCAAAAATCCCGCGTATTGTGGATATGTTTGCACGACGGCTTCAGGTTCAAGAGCGCATGACCCGTCAAATTGCCGATTTTATCGATCAAGTTTTGCAACCCGCAGGCGTTGCCGTGGTCGCAGAAGGTGTTCACATGTGCTCGTGGATGCGCGGCGTTAAAAAGATTGACTCCAGCATGACAACCAGCGCCATGTTAGGACAGTTCCGCGAGAACAACGTGACCCGCAGTGAATTTTTAGCGCACTTAGAACGTGGATCAAAGCACACATAGCCAGCTCATCAAATTTTTTTGATCTTGTTTGATGATATTGGGTGTGATAAATTCTTAGGCACACAATTAAATAGTGCACATTGCACTCATCTTGAGTGGTGGAGAGATACGGCTCGTTGAAACCACGGCAACCCCCAAAGCATTGGAAAGGTGCCAACTCCGTCAGAGAACCCCTCTGGCAGATGAGAAGATCATTGATTTGTGACGCTTCTCCCTACCATTTCTGGGGATGAAGCGTTTTTTGTTCAACTTTAATTCACTGAGAAGGGAATTATCCATATGACGCAGGTGCAGCAGCGCCCAAGCACGACGTTTATGACGTCGCCAAAGTATTACTTCACTTCAGAATCCGTCTCTGAAGGCCACCCCGATAAGATGTGCGACCAAATTTCAGATGCAGTTTTAGACGCCATCCTCGCACACGACGCCAATGCACGGGTTGCTTGTGAAACTTCCACAACAACAGGGATTGTGTTTGTTTTTGGCGAAATTACCACCAACACGTATGTAGATATCGAAAAAATTGTCCGTGAAACCGTCACAGAAATCGGTTATACACGTGGGAAATTTGGTTTTGATGCCGAAACCTGCGGGGTGATGGTATCGATCAAGGAACAATCTTCAGATATTGCGCAAGGGGTCGATCAAGCGCTTGAAGCGCGTGAAGGCCAAATGAGCGAAGCTGAAATCGAAGCGACTGGCGCGGGCGATCAAGGGATGATGATCGGTTTTGCATGTGATGAAACCGAAGAATTTATGCCTCTCACCATTTCCCTCTCTCACAAATTAATACGCAGTTTATCCGAAGCGCGTAAGAGCCAAGAAATCAGCTGGTTACGGCCAGATGCCAAGAGCCAAGTCACCGTAGAATATGCGTATGGCAAGCCCGTCCGTGTGGATACCATCGTCATTTCAGCACAACATGCCCCTGAAATCGACAATGACACCATCCGTACCACCATCATTGAGAAGATCATTAAGCCCGTTGTCCCCGCCGAACTACTGGATGATAAAACCCGCATCTTCATCAACCCCACAGGCCGTTTTGTCACCGGTGGCCCTCTGGGAGATGCTGGTTTGACCGGACGTAAAATCATCGTTGATACCTATGGCGGGGTGGCCCGTCACGGCGGTGGTGCATTCTCTGGTAAAGACCCCACCAAAGTAGACCGCAGCGCCGCTTACATGGCGCGTTATATTGCGAAGAATGTGGTCGCCGCTGGTTTGGCAACCCGCTTTGAAGTGCAAGTTTCCTACGCAATTGGCGTTGCTCAACCCACTTCATTAGCCGTTGAAACCTTTGGCACGGGTGCGATTTCAGATGAAAAGATCGAAGCGTTGATTCGTAAACACTTTGATATGCGCCCTGCGGCCATCATCCGCGACTTGAACTTGCGTCGCCCCATTTACAAGCAAGTTGCCGCGTATGGTCACTTCGGCCGTAATGATTTAGATGTCCCTTGGGAACAAACCGACAAAGCTGAAACCTTGCGCCAAGAGGCAGGTTTATAGCCTAAGTTTCTGTAGCCATTAAAACAACACGCCTGAATTCAGGCGTGTTGTTTTTTAAAGATCATGTTCTTGGCGGATGAAATTGAGAAGGGCGTCCGCGCCCGGGTTCACCAGCTCGAAAACTTCTTCATATCGTCCGTTATAGTAAGGATCAGGCACTTCTAGTTGATCTGCATCGACACTTCCCGCCTGACGCGCAAAATCCAAAAATAAGCTGAGCTTCGCATGGTGCGGTTTTTGTTTTGTGAGCCTCTGTACGAAAGCCAGATTATCCTCATCCATCGTGACAATATAATCAAAGGATTCCAAATCATGCGCGGTGAATTGACGCGCTAACCCGTTATAAGGAATCTTCTCGCGTTTTAAGATTTCTAACGTGCGCGGTTGAGCAGGATCACCGATATGCCATGCGCCCGTGCCTGCCGAATCCGTGATGATTTTTTGATCTAATTCCGCGATGCGTACTTTATGGGCAAACACAGCTTCCGCCATAGGTGAACGGCAGATATTCCCTGCACAGACAAACAAAACCCGTATAGGTGTCTCACTCGCCATACCTAAAACCCATCTTGCAACTTGTTGTCACTTCCCCATTCATCTTGAGGGCCATCATCAGCAACAGCGTCATCCTCAAAGAGAGTTTCGGGTTCTGTGCTATCTTCCACCACGTCGTTTTCTTCTTCGAGGGCGGCGACAAATTCAGGCTCATCTTCAACGGTTTCGAGGGCTTGAACAGGTTCAGCTTCATGCCCCGCCATCGTGATCTTGCCGTCGATGAATGCGCCTTCTTCGGTCGTCAGCGCTTGGGCATTAATATCCCCCCAAACCCGTCCAGTACGAAGTAACTGCACTTTCTTGCCTTTTACGTTGCCACGAACGGCACCCGCAATCGAGATATTGCGCGCGTTAATATCGGCATTGATCTTCGCGGTTTCGCCTACAAGGACATTACCGCCAATTTCGAGCGTGCCTGTGAATGCCCCATCCAAGCGGACGTTGCCCGCACTGCTAAAGGTGCCTTCAAGCACAGCACTCGCGCCCAAAACAGTTTCAAACCCTACGGGTTGAGATAAGGGCTGAGATACAGGTTGAGGTGTCGGCTGCGGTTGAGTGACAGGGGTCGCAGGTTGATCCACTTGACGACGATTTCCAAAAAATGACATGTTCAATTCCTTTTGAACTCATTTTGTACTTGCTTACCATAGCTACAACTATACCCGTTTTCTCTTGGAGAAGCATTAACACTCGCCTAAAAAATGAGTATCGACGTCAAATAGAGGATGGACATAATCAGGGACTTGACGTTATCCAAAAGCCGAAGACAATTGAAGAGGTGTAACTAATCCTCTTCAATATAAATTCTTCTTTTTGTGATTCTTAAATAAACTCATTCTCACTCAACAGGTAATCATCATATGGCGTATGGGAATTTTGTGCGTCGTTCTGCAACTGCGTCTTCACCCGATGACCAGAATTTTAATCATCTTGTCCTTGATATTGCCTATTTCGGGTTGGCAATGGCGGCGACGACACGGTTTTTATCGGTCTATGCCATTCGTGTGGGCGCGACTACGACAGACCTCGGTTGGATTTCCGCGCTTCCCGCGCTCATCCTGCTGATCTCATCGTCTTTTGGGGTGTGGTGGAGTAATCGCTATAAGAACCCCGTCCATGCCTTATATTTACCCGGCCTGTTGATGCGGTTGGTGTTCTTGCTTCCTGCATTTGCGCCGTTCTTCCCCATGCACTTACAACCGCTGTGGTTAATCATCGCCGTTTCGATACCTGCGTTTCCTCAAGGCCCTGCGGGGGTCAGTTTCCAAGTGGTGATGCTGAACGCCATCAAGCCCAGCCGGATGACGCACCTGCTGAGCAAACGCTCTTTGGCGTTAAATATTACCGTAGCCATTGGGGCATTGGTCTTTGGCGTGTGGCTAGAACATATCCCCTTCCCACTCAACTATCAGGTGATGTTTGTCCTCGCCTTCATTTGTGGCTTGCTCAGTTGGCGACATTGTTTAGCCATCAAAATGGAGCCTGTTTCGTCTACTCAAGCGATGTTACAAGCAGAAGTCCTGCCCGTAAAACCCAAGTTCAGCCCATGGAAACATCAAGGATTTCGTAAAGTCGCGACGGTTGCGGCCGTCATGCACGTGACGATGTTCTCAATCGTCTCGCTCACTCAGTTATATTTGGTTGAAAATTTAGGCGCGACAGAGGGGTTCATCGCGTTATTCGCGATGGTAGAACTTGCGGCGGGGGCGTTAGCCTCCATTTTTACGCGCCAAATTGCAACGCGCATCGGCAATCTCAAAATGATTGCCTTCGGCATGATCGGCACAGCCATCGCAGCGCTGATTTTTGTGGTAGCACAAAATATGTATGTGACATTGATTGGCGCGGCCATTTCAGGCGCGTGTTGGACAGCGGCCGCATCCGTCGGTTTGTTCGCCTACTTTGTAGAACGTATTCCATCCGAAGAAATGGCTTCTTGTTCGGTAGCGTATAACCAGATTATCGGGCTGGCGCTTTTCATCGCCCCATTGATTGGCAGTGTACTGACAGCGATGAATATCCCGCTTGTGATGATCATGTTTATTGGCGGGGCTTTACGGTTTGTCGCGTATCCGTTGATCTTTCCTGAATCTATGCGTTTTGCTAAGAAACCGAAAATTTCACCCGAGCCTGTAAGTATCTCGCGCTAAGCATCTTCCTCAGTCGCTTCTGGAGTGACTTCTGGTGTCAGCTCAGGGGTGACGTTCAAGTTGGGTGGTAGCGTCGCGCGCGAATCTGCCTCTCGAACCAATGATGTAGCAGACGGTGTAAACGACGGTTCAAGCGTGACTGTCGGCAGCGGGGTTGGGGTTGTGCTAGGGGTCAGCGTCGGGTTCATGGGCGAGATCACACTTTCGTGCATGTAGGCGAGTTCTCTCCGTCGGGTTTCGGGGTTGCTGTCGATGGTGTACCATTCACTTCCCGCATCACGCCCTAGAACACAAACAACAGCGCCTTGAGAATACCCCGTAAGCACTGCGCCTTCAGGCTGTGAACGCACAACTGCATTCGGCACAATCACGCGGAAATCTTGACATTCAGGGATGGGTGTAGCGCTTGGGAATGGTGTCAGGGCTTGGGTGGCAAATGGGGTGAAGCGAATGGCTGTTGCAGAGCTAACCATGATGGCGCGCTCGGTCGATTCTTGTACGCCTAATCCACCTGTGCGTACAAAGGTTTGCGCCCCTTGGATCAAATAATACAACCCAAAGACAATCGCTCCAGCCACGATAAAAATAAGTAACACTGGCGGTTCTGATTTTCGGCGTGAAGGGCCACGCCCTCCGCGTTTACCTAACCCCATACCAACACCTTCAATGCAAACGAGCATTCACGTCTGTTTTATATCACAGTCGCGCCCATTACTATATCAGAAGCCAAAACGAAGGGTAACCGCAGAAGTTTCGTCAGCTATCGCGCAGCAGTTCATGCACCCGCGCGATCAAATTTTTCCAACCATTCACTTTGGTCACATAAGCCGCCGCCCCTGCATCAAACGCTTTATCACGTTCGTCAGGACTGCTTTCAAAAGCGCTCAAAATAATGATGGGAATATGCTGTGTTTGAGGGTTTGCTTTAATTGTGCGACACACATCGTAACCCGACATATCCGGCAGGTTGACGTCACAAATAATCAACGCAGGTAGTTTTTCAAAAGCATGTTTAATTCCGCTGGTACCGTTCGCGGCAAACCGTGTCTCCAGAGCTTCCCGCTTTAATAACGACCGTAGTAAATTTTGTACTAGATCGTCGTCATCGATGATTAAAATCATATTCTTTAAACTTAACTAAAAAAAGGTATCAAAATTGTAACATAAATAAACCCGATGGATATAGCAAGACCTTCCCCCTAAAAACTTGAGGTTTAAAGAAAATAAAAACAGGCGACACTTTGAATCGAGAGTGTCGCCTGTTCTCACTAGATTGAGAGGTTATTCCATATTGTTGATGATGGCGGTAGCAAATTCGCTTGTGCGAACTTCGGTCGCGCCTTGCATTTGACGGGCAAAGTCATACGTCACGACTTTTTGTTCCAACGTCTTTTCGTATGCCTTAGTAATCATCTCAGCAGCTTCGAACCAACCGAGATGTTCGAGCATCATCACACCGCTGAACAACAAGGAACCCGGGTTCACCTTATCCAAGTTGGTGTACTTGGGTGCAGTGCCGTGTGTCGCTTCGAACAAGGCGATTTCGTCGCTGATGTTCGCGCCCGGCGCAATCCCCACACCACCGACTTCGGCGGCGATGGCGTCGCTCAAATAGTCGCCGTTCAAGTTGGGGGTTGCCAACACATCAAACTCGCTAGGACGCAGAAGCATCTTTTGGAAGCTGATGTCTGCGATCACATCTTGAATCAAAATCTTTCCTTCGGGCACTTTCCCGCCATGATTGGCTTCGACATCTGCCCAAGAGATGGTTTGTTCGGGGAATTCTTCAGCGGCAACTTCATAGCCCCACTTCATGAACGCGCCTTCTGTAAACTTCTGAATGTTGCCTTTGTGCACCAGCGTGACGCTCTTGCGCTTGCGGTCAATGGCATACTGGATTGCGGCGCGCACCAAACGCTTTGTCCCAAAAGCGCTGATGGGCTTAATGCCGATGCCCGAACCTTCAAAGAAGGTCGCGCCTAATTCTTCACGAAGGAAACGCGCCAGTTTTTCGTTTTCAGGGGAACCTGCTTCGTATTCGATCCCTGCGTAGACATCTTCGGTATTTTCACGGAAGATCACGACATCGACTTCTTGAGGGTTCTTCAGCGGGCTAGGCACGCCGTTATACCAACGCACAGGGCGCACACAGCTGTACAAGTCTAACACTTGGCGCAAGGTCACGTTTAAGCTACGGAAGCCTTCGCCCACAGGGGTGGTCAGCGGGCCTTTAATCCCCACTTTAAATTCACGTAATGCCTCAAAGGTTTCTTCAGGCATATAATTCCCGTCGTAAATTCCCGCAGCTTTTTCCCCGGTGTAAACTTCCATCCAAGAAATTTTACGATCCCCACCGTAGGCTTTTTCAACTGCAGCGTCCCAAATCCGTTTGCTGGCGGTCATGATGTCATAACCGATGCCATCCCCTTCAATGAAGAGCAGAATCGGATGATCAGGAACATTCAGCTTGCCATCCTGAACGGTAATTTTTTCACCAACGGATGGCACGACGATCTTTTCATACGCCATAATCAAAAATCTCCTAAAACAAATGTTGAAAAACAATTCTCATCACGAAGTATAACATTAGGCAAACATCTCTGCGAAGGTTCGAGACTTCGCTAAATAATTTTGTTTTCGTGCTACACTCAAAGTATGTAGCTATCCACTCAAAATGAGGCATCAAAGATGTTTGACTCGCCAATTATAGAAGTCATCATCGGGCTTATCTTTGTCTTCAGCTTGATGAGTATCATTATCACCCAACTCAATACTGTGAGCACCAGCCTCTTAAATACTCGCTCAAAACACCTAAAACGCGGGATTGAAGAAATGATCACGGACCCTGTGGTGCAGGCGAAGTTCATGGCGCACCCACTCATCCGCATGATCCCACCGGAAATTACACCCAATGACACGATTTCGGCTCAAACAGCCGTGGCGGCCACCCAATCCGAACCGCTTAAGCTCACGGCAATCCCAAAGGAATTATTCACACAAACCCTCTTAGATATTCTTTCTGCCAATGCTTCAAACAATATCTACTCAGGTTTAAATGAACTGATCGAATACAACCTCAAAGGCTCAGAAAAAGCCCAAATGCGCGAACTGTCACGTCAGTTGCAGAACTCTGGCATTGGAATTGATGAGTTCCGCGCAGAAATCAACCAGCTTGCAGACCCGATGGATCGTCAAAAATTAAATGCGGCGCTGAGCCGTGTAGACTCGATTCGTAAAGAAATCAATGCCGACAACGAAAAGAGTAAGCTCATCCCCTTATTGGCTGGCGTGCGTCAAATACAAGACAATACCTTCCGCTATGCGATGGAAACCTTACTGTCGAGCGCTCAAAATGTGGATGATGCGCGTTTCAAGATTGATTTTTGGTTCACCACACGCATGACAGAGCTTTCCGATAGCTACAAACGCAATATTCAATATCTCTCTTTTGGGCTAGGCCTACTCTTAACACTGATGTTGAACATTGACGCGCTACACCTCGCCCGCAGTTTTTGGGACGATCCTTCTGTGCGCACGGCGATCAATACAGCGGCGATCACCACAATTTCTGACGGTACTTTACAACAAAACACCAATACCGCTGGCAGTACACAAACATCGAATGAAACGTTAGAGCAACCTCAAGCGGAGTCTACCCAAGAGCCTAGCGCAAGTGGCAACCTCGGCAATTTAGCCACGATGTCAGTGGATGTTCAACGTAGTATTGATAACCTGCTGGCGCTTCGCCTGCCGATTGGTTGGGAATTTACCATTGTCGAAGAAGGGTGCACCGCAGATGAAGCAGGACTCGTTTCGCCTCGCTGTGATGACAAGCGGAACGCATGGAATTTCCTGCCGGGCAATAATCCTAGCTGGCTCACACTTTTGATTGTGAAATTCATTGGGTGGGGAATTACCGCCGTCGCCATTTCACAAGGTGCCCCCTTCTGGTTCGACCTCTTAAATCGTTTAGCACGCGGCGGTAATTAACGTCAAATTGAACGGCTTTAGGAATGAATGGGCGATGTTTCTTTGATGAGATCGCCCATTTGTTGCCCGACTTGTAACATGGCTTTCACTGCCTCACGGCTGTGACCTTCAGCATAAATCCGCAAGACGGGTTCTGTCCCGCTCGGACGGATCAAAAGCCAACTTCCATCATTTAAATAAAACTTGATGCCGTCCAACGTATCGACACGCTGGATAGTTTCGCCCGCAATCGCGGATGGCGCATGATCTAAAATGACCTGTACCATCTCATTTTTAGGACGTTGTACGCTCAAACGCGCATCAATGCGTTCGTAAACGGCGGGGCCAAACTGGGTCTGCATCTCTTGAATCACTTCATGGAGGGGAGTGCCTGCATGAGCCAACACTTCCAAGAGCAATAATCCCATTAAAATGCCATCCCCTTCAGGGATATGCCCTTTAATGCTGATGCCGCCGCTTTCCTCACCGCCAATTAACACATCGTTCTGGGTCATTAAGTCGCCAATGTGATTAAAGCCTACGGGCGTTTCATGGACTTTAAGCCCATGTTTTGCGGCAATCGCATCGATCATGAGCGTCGTCGATACGGTCTTGACGACTTCCCCGCGCAAACCCTTCACTTCAACAAGGTGTCTGAGCGCCAGCGCCATAATCTGATGCGGGTCTACAAACGTTCCGTTGGCATCCATCGCGCCAATACGATCCGCATCGCCATCGGTCGCCAGGCCGATCTGCGCATGTTCACGCTGGATCGCGGCGGCCAGTTCGGTCAAGTGGCGTTCTATCGGTTCAGGATGAATCCCACCAAAGCCCGGGTTGAGCTGTCCGCGAATTTCGGTGACACGGCTCCGTGTGCGAGATAAAATGCTCGTAAAAGCACCGCGTCCCGCGCCCCACATCGAATCGGCCACAATCCGCAGTTCACCTTCAGAGATTTTGTCGAGGTCAATCAATGTGCTGAGGTGTTCATAATATGCCCATGAGGGATCAAACCGCTGAATCAAACCACTTTGAACCGCTTGCTCATAATCCATTTTGGCAGGCTGAATCTGCTTCGCTTGCAGTTCTGCTAAACGCGCTTCCACCGCATGACATTCTTTTGCGGGTGCACTTCCGCCATGTCGCGACTTTAATTTGAACCCGTTATAACGAGGCGGATTGTGACTTGCCGTGATCACGACGCCGAGGTTAGCACCTTTTGCCTTCACGTTATATGAAATTGCAGGGGTTGGAGCATCAGTTCGGGTCAACCAACTGGTGATGCCATTTGCGGCAAATACGCGGGCTGTTTCTGTGGCAAAACGGTCGGATAAAAAGCGCGTGTCATATCCAATGACCGCTTGAGGAGGGGCATCGCCCGTGTGTTCGCTCAGTAGAACTTCCGCCACTGCTTGCGATACAAGACGAACATTTTCAAAGGTGAACGTGTCGGCAATCACCGCACGCCAACCGTCAGTTCCAAATTTAATCATGCAAATATCCACTTACTGAGCATCATGCGTTATAAGAACGAGAAGGGACACTCTTGAAGTGTCCCTCTTAAAAACAAGATTCTACTATGTTGGACGGTGATAAAATATCCTGAGATCAGGACACCCCAGCGCCTAACTTGGTGGTTGCCATAATTTCATCAATGCGTTCAGCGGTGATTTCAAGCTCATTCAGAATGCTGTACGGCAGTTGATGTTTCTTCACGTATTCCGGCAAGCTCTTGATCGTGTCTTTAATTCGTTCAGGGTCTAAAGCATTGAGGCGAATCCCTGCAGATTCGAGCGTGGTACGGATCGGCGTTACGTCTTGTCCATGAAGCATAGAGGCGACCAAAATCCCCGGCCCCACTAAGTCCGAATACGGATACGGACGAGTTCCGCCATACTTGGCTTCAAAGGCATAGCCAAAGAACTGCTCACTGCCTTCTTGAGGGCGGTTATGCCCTAAGTTATTCGTGAGCTGTACTTCTAAACACAACAGGTCAAGCAAGTTGCGTAAAGATTCGACGTTGCCCTTGCCCACACCCGGCGCGATCTTAAACGCCTGCTGAGCAATCCCCGCCATGATGCCTGCTGCCCACGGCACAAACCGTGTGTCTGGCGTAGTTTGGTTACGTTCGGCGGCATAACGCCAATCCAGTAACCCTGTCACAATCGTCAATAATTCGGTGATGCCTGCCCCACGAATGGAGGTTGGCGCGGCGCGAATCACATCCCAATCGATGATTAATTTACCAACAGGGCCTGTATGCACATAATTAACAGTACCGCCGGTACGAGCGGCGACTAAAGACGTGAAAAAACCATCTTGGCTCAACGCGGTGGGGATCACCACAGAAGGCAAGTTGTTTTTCCAGCCTAAATATTTGGCGATGTCAGAGACTAAGCCCCCGCCCACACCGTAGATGACTTCAACTTCCTCTGGTAAACCAGCGGCTAAAGTATCTAAAAATTCAATGTCAACGCGGTTAGGTTCCGCTTGCACGACGATAGGCAGTTCAAGAATAGTACTGACTGCACCCCATGCACGTTCACCTGTCAAAACAGCCGCAGGGCGTGACTCTTTAATCTGTGAAAGGTTCGTAATCTCAATTTGAGGCAAAGCCGAGATAGTTGTCATCTTAAATGGTAGCTCCATTTAGCGCTGCCAGTGAAGGAAATATAACTCTATGATAGTGCGAATTATAGCGCTTTGACAAAAATCAACTAACTTTGATGTTTCTAGTTGTCATATACGCTCAGAAAAGCGGTGTTTTGTACACACTTCTCAAATATTGAATCACATTCCCGATCATCCCCCTATATCCGAATTGATCACCCGACTCAATGTATAGTTTTGTATGCTGGTGATTATGAGGCGAGATTGACCACTCAAAACAGAGAAAACCCGCCTTCTGTCGTCATTTCATCGCTGTTATAAACACTTAGTGACAAAGATTCCAATTCGGAACTTGAAGGAATGAGAACGATAGGTCACAATTAGGGTGCTCACATTACTACCCGTCTGACACGGGGGCGAATAAACCATGAATAAAGAACTACCCCAAAATGATGCTATCTTTGCTTTTAGTAATGCAATCTCGTGGCATGAACTTGAGCAGCAAAAGCGCAATTTCAACCGCACAATCGAAGCCCTGCGCGACGATCCTAAAGCAAATGAACTGACTGGAGAAGAACTTCTTCAGCGATTAACCGAAGCAACTGGCGTGCCGATCACCACTTACTACCCTCTTGATTCTTTGGATGAGGGAAATGTATTTCTTGGGAATGCCAATGGCCGTCAATACGTTTTAGGAAGTGTCGTCAGCGCTCGGTATCGAAGCGGGCATACGCTGCTCGAATCCATCGCTCCATATAATTTGAATCCTAGTGTGAGCCATCAAAATCTCGCTGAAACAGAAGACCCCATCACCCGTATGCGCGTTTTAGGTGCAGAAATCGAACTCGGCCTTGTCCATCGCGATGGACATTCCCCAACAGAAGCCGAAATGCAGACCTATATGCAGGCTTACTATGACCACGCATTGCGCATCGGAATTTATCCACGTTTAGACCGTGAAGCCTGCCAATATCAGGTAGAAGCGCATATTGCCCCAAGTATTGGCTACAGCAAAACCCGTAGTGCCTTGAATGGTATTTTCACAGCCCTCGCGTTAGCCAGCCAAGAAACGGGGTTAGTGACAACCATCATGTCCAACTATCCCACCGACTCTGACTTCAAAATGACGGATAACGCCAAAGTCGATACGGCGGTGGATTTGATGTTGGAAGTTAACGGCTTAGTCCCTGAATTTAAAAAACGCCTTGAGGAAGCTCACACGCGCTATCACATCACCTCCCCCGACAGCCATTATGTGAATATGTTCCGTATTCAAGGGTGCCATATCCATATTGACCTTGCGGGACGGTCTGAAGCGCTCGGCCTGCTCACCTTTCACACGATTTTGAAAAGCGCCAGCGCCTTAGCCAATGCCGCTGTATTAAAAGGCGGGCCGTTCGTCAACGGTACCTGTGATGCTGAATATCTTTGCACGCGCAATTATGTGCGCCGCACCACTATCACGGGCGGTTACCTTGACCTGCCCACAAGTCCCCACCTGATGCCGACGGGCCTTGACGACTACGCAAGCCTGCTCAAACTGGAACATGCCAACGCCGTTGGGCGCGCCATGTTATACGACGATTCTTTCAATGAGCGAATTTCGGTCATGCACAACCCCATCGGCCGTATTCGCCCCGACCTGAGCACCACAAAACGTGTTTGTACCGTCGAAAGCACGGGGATGCCCGCTCACATCAGCGCGTCACGACTGGCAGCGGTCCTCACAGACTTTGAGTTTAGTCACGCAGTCATTGAGCAGTATTTCCGCAAACACGGAAGCAACCTTGAGCCGATGTTTGAGGACAAAACCATGTGGTCCCTTTTAGGGCCGTTAGATGCAGAAACCTTCCTTGAAATGCACGACCGCAGCGACCGTGAAGGCTCGGATGCGATGATCCGCACAGCGACAGGCGAAGAAATGACGTTGAGCGATTTTTATGAACGCAAACGCCGTTTTATGCACCGCGCTTTAGCCGATATTGCAGAAGTCACACCACGCGATATTGATGAGGTGTATACCAGCTTATCGCGCATGTTAGCACCGCCCAGCGGGCTGTCCGCACAAACGCCAGAAGAATTCATCATTGACCCTAAACTGCGCAGTACCGGCAATTGGGGGCTTATTTTACGGAATGCCTATCTTGAAGAAGGTGGTGTGTTAGGCGAACATCATCCGGATGCAGTACTGCGGGTTGTGAACCGAGTCCATGATGCACTCATCGCGCGGTATTTACAGACGACTTAATGATGGAGACATCGTTGCAAAAAGGCATTTCAATCATCATTCCTGTGTATCGTAGTCAGGAAAGCTTGAGTTTCGTCGTAGAAGAACTCGGCAACGTATTGCCTACACTGGCTGAACAATACGAATTGATCTTTGTCGATGACAGCAGTCCGGATAACAGTTGGGCGGTCATTCAAACGCTGATCAAAACGCATGATTGGATCCGCGCGATCCAGTTAATGCGGAACTACGGCCAGCATAACGCGCTGTTATGTGGTATTCGCCAAGCCCGCTACGACACGATCATCACGATGGATGATGATTTGCAACATCCGCCTGACCAAATCCCCTTGTTGCTCGCCCAGTTAGACAACGGGTACGATGTGGTGTATGGCACGCCCCAACATGAACAGCATGGTCTTCTGCGTGACCTCGCTTCACAAATTACAAAGATCGCCTTACAGAACAGCATGGGCGTAGAAACCGCGCGGAATGTGAGCGCGTTTCGCGCGTTTCGCACCGAAATTCGCCAAGCCTTCACACAATATCACAGCCCGTATGTTTCGATTGATGTCCTGCTCACATGGGGAACGTCACGCTTCACGGCTGTGCAGGTTCAACATGATGAGCGTAAATTTGGCACCTCGAATTACACCCTGCGCAAGCTGATCACCCATGCGCTGAACATGATCACCGGGTTTAGTGTCGTCCCGTTACAACTGGCAAGCCTACTGGGATTTGTATTAAGCGTGTTTGGGTTACTGATCTTCATTTACGTCATCGGGCGCTATCTCATCGAAGGGGGATCCGTCCCCGGCTTCCCATTCTTAGCCTCGATCATCGCGGTATTTTCGGGGGCACAATTGTTTGCGATTGGCATCATCGGCGAATACCTTGCCCGAATTCACTTCCGCACGATGGAACGTCCTGTTTATACCGTAAGAACGATCCTTGAGTCTTCTGATAAAAACGCATGACGCTTTGCAAATTTCTCGCGTGGGATAGTGATTTTTTTGGCCTGCGCCTTGCGCGGGTGGTCGATGCCCAACTCACCGATGAGCATGTTCGCTCTATTGATACGTGGGCACATCAACATGCGATTGACGGCCTGTACTAT
This sequence comes from uncultured Anaerolineae bacterium, assembly GCA_934216615.1. Classification (GTDB taxonomy): domain Bacteria; phylum Chloroflexota; class Anaerolineae; order Aggregatilineales; family Phototrophicaceae; genus Flexifilum. The sequence continues at coordinate 72,253 of CAKQCB010000009.1, forward strand.
CTCGCCAATGTGGATGATATCGCCTCTATTCATGTGGCAGAACATCATCAATTCCGATTGGTCGATATTCGGCTCACGCTCGAGTTAAACAATCCCCCGTTTACAGACACGGGTTCTCATGCTCGTGTAGCCATTGAGTCAGACTTACCTGCACTGCGTCAAATTGCCCATCAAATTCATACCGATTCACGGTTTTATGCCGACCTCCACTTTGACCGCACGCGCTGCGGACAACTCTATGAAGCATGGATTGATAAAGCATGGCGGGATGAAACGAGTACGATCTTCACCCTTGAACATGCGGGCATCGCCAGCGCTTACATCACTTGTGACATCCACGATACACACGGCGAAATCGGGCTTTTTGGGGTATCCCCTCACGCTCAAGGACATGGTTATGGCGGTCAGCTTTTGGTGACTGCGCTCAACCATTTTTCCACAAACCATGTCAAAACAGTTTCTGTGGTGACACAAGGAAAAAACATCGCGGCACAAAACATCTATATCAAATATGGTTTTCGACCAAACCACATTCAATTGTGGTTTCATAAATGGTATCTATAGCACGCTGACTTCAATCATCATCCGTATTCATTTCAGGTGAAATTTATGAATGCTTCTCCAATTCCCTTCAATAAGCCCGCTATTTTAGGCCGTGAACTTGAATACATTGCCGATGCCGTAAAGTCAGGCCATATTTCTGGCGACGGCGGCTACACCAAAAAATGCCACGCGTTATTGGAATCGATCCCAGGCGTCAAAAAGGTTTTACTCACGCCGTCCTGTACAGCGGCGCTGGAAATGTCTGCCCTGTTATTAAACTTACAAGCGGGTGATGAAGTCATCGTCCCCTCGTTCACGTTTGTTTCTACCATTAACGCCTTTGTGTTACGCGGGGTAAAACCCATCTTTGCGGATGTTCGTCCTGATACGCTGAACCTTGATGAAGGGAAATTAGAAGCGCTCATCACGCCTAAAACTCGCGCGATTGTTCCTGTCCATTATGCGGGGGTCGCCTGTGAGATGGACATCATCATGGAGATTGCCAATCGTCATAACGTCCCCATTGTTGAAGACAACGCACACGGCTTATATGGCATGTATAAAGGCCGTTATTTAGGCACATTTGGCGTCATGGCAACCCAAAGTTTCCACGAAACTAAAAATTTCACCTGCGGTGAGGGGGGCGCGCTGCTCATCAACGCGAATGAGTATATCGAACGTGCGGAAATCATTCGTGAAAAAGGCACTAACCGCAGTCGCTTCTTTCGGGGCATGGTCGATAAATACACATGGGTGGATGTCGGTTCGAGCTTCTTACCGTCAGATGTTACGGCGGCATATCTGTACGGACAATTAGAAGTACGTGAAAAAATCCAAGCGCACCGCAAACATCTATGGGATGTTTATGCAAGTCGTTTACAAACGTGGGCAGATGAACATCAAGTGACGTTACCCACAATCCCTGAATCTTGTGCGCAAGCCTATCACATGTTTTATATGCTTCTTCCCTCACTAGAAGTACGCCAAGCGTTGATTAAGCATCTCAAAAGCCATAATATTTTGGCGGTGTTCCATTACCTTCCGCTTCACCTTTCAGATATGGGGAAATCGTTTGGTGGGCAAGTGGGGGATTGTCCCGTGACGGAAGATGTGAGTGATCGTTTGCTCCGTCTGCCCTTCTACAATGACATGACCGACGAAGAGCAAGAACGGGTCATTCAAGCCTTGTACAATTTTGAAGGCTGGGATGGCGAATAAACACGATAAATAACCATCGTTTTAGGAAATTTCACATAAAATTCGCCCAATATTTTGTGAATTTAAACCCTCACAAACCGATGGTTATTCATTTAACATCATCTTACAAATACGTTTGGGAATTTATGCTATAATGCAATTTACTAAAATTAAATAAGCCCTCACTCATCGCCAGAGCTGAGGTATAAACTTAAATTTTTCTCATTATTTTTGAACTCAATCAATATAAACTGTATAAACAAATTCAGAAAGGAAGTTCTGGCGACCTTCCCAAACAAAAGATTATCAGCACATTTGAGTTGTGGTTAACTGTATAAAGTCTCATTCACGCAGGTGTATGTTGCAAAAATATACCCCTAGCGCTGGTTTGTGTTACGGTTTAGCGCCACGTGTTTTATGGTTGGTCGCTTTATAATCTATGAGTCAAAAAACACTACGAATCATCCCCCTTGGTGGCTTGGGTGAAATCGGCAAAAATATGTCAGTCATTGAAATGGGAAATGATGCCATTATCATTGACACTGGTGTGATGTTCCCCGCAAATGATATGTTAGGGGTAGACCTCATCATTCCCGATTTCCGCTACCTCGTTGAACGCGTTGAGCGTAAAGACCTCAAAATTCACGGGATTTTATACACACACGGGCACGAAGATCATATTGGTGCGGTGAGCTATGTCGTGAATGAACTGCGCGGGGTGCCTCTTTTTGCCACGCCTTTAGCGGCGGCGCTCTTAGAAGTCAAACTGCGCGACGCGAAATTATTCAATGAGACGGTCATCAATATTTTCAAACCCGGCGATACGATTCAAGCAGGGCCTTTTAAAGTTGATAGTTTCCACGTCACCCACAGCATCCCTGACTGTGTGGGTTTTGGTATTCACACGCCTTATGGCATCATCGTCCATAGTGGGGATTATAAATTCGATAACACCCCTATCGACGGTAAAAAACCGGATTACGCAAAACTTGGTGAACTTTCCCAAAAAGGCGTTTTACTCTTGATGGGTGACAGCACCAACTCGGAAAAACCGGGCTGGACGCAATCCGAAATTGTAGTGAACCAAGCATTCGATGATATATTCCGCCAGTCTAAAAACCGCATCATCGTCGCGACATTTGCTTCACATGTATCCCGTATTCAGCAGGTGGCCGACCTCGCCCAGCGCTATGGTCGTAAACTTGCGATTGCGGGTCACAGTATGACGGAAAACGTCAAGACGACGATGAAACTGGGACTGCTCAAAATTGCCGACGATGTTCTGGTTGATCTCTCCAAGATCAACAGCATCGAACCGCAGAACCTCGTCATTATGGCGACGGGTTCACAAGGAGAGCCTTCCGCAGTTTTAGGACGACTTGCAACGGGACAGCATCGCAGTTTAGATGTGATGTCGGGTGATACAATCGTCATTTCTGCGCATACGATTCCGGGGAATGAAGAGATGGTGAGCCGTACCATCAACCGCCTCTTACAACGCGGTGCGGAAGTCATCTACGATCCCATCATGCCTGTTCACGTTTCTGGACACGCTTCACAAGAAGAAATGAAGATGCTCATCAACTTATTGAACCCGCGCTTCTTCATGCCGGTTCACGGTGAACTACGCCAGTTACGTTCCCATGCGCGCTTAGCGCAACAAGCAGGGATTTCCAGCGACCGTATTTTTGTGGTCGAAAACGGGACGGTTCTAGAAGCCGATAAATACGGCGTGCGCGTAGGCGAACGTATCCCCGGTGGCTATGTCTTCGTGGATGGCAGTGGCGTAGGCGATATTGGCAAAGCCGTGATCCGTGACCGTGAAGTTTTAGCGCGTGACGGGTTCATGTTGGTGGTGGTCAATGTCGATCAATACACTGGGGAACTTCTCAGCGAGCCAGAAATTATCTCGCGCGGGTTTGTTTATCTGCGCGACGCGAACGAACTGCTCACCCACGTCAAAGCGACAGTCAGCGACGTGCTTGAACAAACCCGTCAATCGCGCAACGGCAAACGGCGCGAACGGGTACAAGATGCCTTAAGCCGTATGCTCTATAATGAAACCAAACGTCGGCCGATGGTTTTCACCGTCATCAACGAACAATAATTTCACCTCAACTTGTCATCCCTGTTTTTTTGAGAGAGAAAACAGGATGACAACGCTTCTTCATCTCCATTTAGGCAAAATTACTGGTTAGGTTTTCAGGTTTTACAATGTACTTCGGACAAGATGGTATGTTACCATTTCGCCGAAACTGGGCATTGAATCCCTATAGTTATATTGGCCCGAAGGCAGATTGTTATGAAACAGACAACAGAAATTAATAACGAAGACCCTATTGCACAGTTACGTAGCGACATCCGTTATTTAGGGAATATATTAGGTCAGGTGATTCAAGCACAGCATGGGGTTGAGGCCTTTGAGCTTGAAGAAACCGTCCGTTCGTATGCAAAAGCCCGCCGTAATGGAGATAAAGAAGCATCTGAAGCGCTCAAGAATTTAATCGACGCGCTTGATCTGAATTCAATCCGTGTGCTGGTCAAAGCCTTCAGTAACTATTTCCAACTCATCAACATTGCAGAAGATCAACATCGGGTTCGTGTTTTACGAAGCCGTGAGCACGAAGGACGCATTGATGAATCGATTGAAGAAGCGATTCAAACCTTGCAACAACAAGGCGTATCGGCCGATGAAATACAGTCGATCTTAGAACAGGTTCGCGTCAATCTGGTGATGACAGCGCACCCTTCAGAAGCGAAACGCAAAGTCATCCTCATCAAATTACGCCATATTGCAACGATGATGGCACGACGCGAGTATGGGCAGTTGGTCCCGCGCGAAGAACGTTTATTAGAACACGAATTAGAAGAAGAAATAGAAGAACTTTGGCAGACGCGCCCAACCCGATCTTCCCGCCCGACCGTATTGGATGAAGTCGATTACGGAACGTACTTCATCACCTCTGGCATCATGGAAGATTTAGTCGCGATCTATGATGACCTGTTTTATGCCCTGACGAAAATTTACCCCGACAAAAAATGGGATATCCCCACCATCCTGCGCTATTCCTCGTGGATTGGTGGCGACCGTGACGGCAACCCGAATGTCACCGCAGACATGACCTTAGAAACGCTCAAAGCACAGCGCAACGCGGCGCGGACTTACTATCTCCAACAGTTAGACTTTCTGAGTGAACACCTCACTCAATCTACCCATGAAGTTCCCGTCTCGAAGGCGGTTTATGATTACCTGCAAGTTGAAAATTTTCCCACGCGCGGGAATGATGAAATCTACCGATTGGTGATTCAATCCATCCACGACAAACTACAAGCCGATGCGTATAAAACAGGCGTGGAACTTGCGGACGATTTACGGCTGATCAAAGAGAGCTTAAGCCAAAACAAAGGGATTGCAGTCGCTGAAGGTGAAATCGAACAACTCATCCGCCAAGTGGATTTGTTCGGCCTGCATCTTGTCCCGCTCGACATCCGCGAAGATGCCCGCCTGCACCGCGAAGCCATCGCTGAAATCTTCTCGACTTACGGTTATAAAGACGCTTACAACGACATTGATGAAGCGCGCAAACAAGCGCTGTTGACGGAAGAAATCAATTATCTTCGTCCGTTATTCCCCATCGAACCGAATTTTTCTGAAGTCACGAACCGTGTCATTTCAACGTGGCGTATGATCGCCCAAGCGCATCGTAAATATGGCGCACAGGTGATCCAAACCGCGATTGCCAGCATGAGCACGTCCGCCAGCGACATCTTGATCATGCTGTTATTTGCGCGTGAAGTCGGCGTCGCGCAAGACATCGACATTGTGCCCTTATTTGAGACGATTGATGACCTTCACGCTGCCCCTCATGTAATGCGTGAACTATTCCAAAACGCAGAATACCGCAAACAACTTGACCTCAGAAACAACCGTCAACAAATCATGTTGGGGTATTCCGACAGCAATAAGGATGGCGGGTATATCGCCTCAAATTGGGGACTGTACGAAGCGCAAGAATCACTCGCAAAAGTCTGTGCTGAATTTGGCGTTGAGTTAGAACTCTTTCACGGACGCGGTGGAAGCATCGGGCGGGGGGGTGGCCCCACCAACACGGCAATCTTGTCACAACCCCCGGGCGTGCTCACAGGCCCGATCAAGATCACCGAACAAGGCGAAGTCATCGCCTATCGCTACAGCAACGCGAATATTGCTCAACGGCATTTGAACCAAGTCTTAAATGCTGTTTTGCTCACCGTCGGCGGTGCGAATAAAACGACTGTGCGCACTGAGTGGTTAGAGGCAATGCAAAAGCTGTCTGATGAGGGCGCAAAAGCCTATCGCGCGTTCGTTTACGAAACCCCGGGCTTCATTGAGTATTGGCAACAAGCTACGCCGATTAACGAACTGGCTCACATGCCGATGGGAAGTCGCCCTGCCAAACGAAGCAAAGGCGGTTTTGAGTCGATTCGCGCCATCCCGTGGATGTTCTCGTGGATGCAGAGCCGTGCCATCATTCCAAGCTGGTTTGGGGTGGGGACAGCGCTCAATCAATTACGAGAAGCACAAGGCGTTGAGTTATTGAAGACCATGTATAAAGAGTGGTCATTTTTCAAAGCGCTTATACAGAACTTGGAGCTAGACCTCGCCAAAGCAGATATGGAAATTGCCGAGATGTACGCTTCGTTAGTCAAAGAAGCGGATTTGAGAGAAAAAATCTTCTCGCGCATGAAAGAAGAACATGCCCTTGCCAAACAACGGGTCTTAGAAATCATCGGCGACAACGACTTGCTAGATAGAACCCCGACCATGAAACGGTTGATCGAGCGTCGTAACCCGTATGTAGACCCGCTCAACTTCATCCAAATTTCCCTGCTCCGCAAAGTCCGTGAACTCACAGTTGGCACAGATGCTTATGAAGAGATGATCGACGTTGTACTGGCGACCATCAACGGCATCGCCGCAGGTATGAAAACGACAGGCTAGAACCTTTGTTGACTAGAATGGGTATTTTATGGTGTATCAAGCGCATATCTACCCAAAAGGGAAAAAGATGATTTCAAAATTGCGTTACGCAATCAGTACGGGTTTGATCTTATTGAGTGTATCGACATTTTCAGTGTTTGCTCAAGAACCCGGCGCTGAAGGGATTGGAGACAGCCTTTACCCCACCCTCGGCAACGGCGGGTATGATGTTCTGCATTATTATGTTGACCTCGACATTGATATGCAGAGACAAAGTGTGGTGGGCATCACCACCATTGAAGCGACCAGCACACAAGCGTTATCGTCTTTTAACCTCGACTTTTCAAATCGCGGTTTGACCGTTACTTCGGTGCTGGTTGACCGCACGCCCGCCAGCTTTGACCATCTCCGCAATGAATTGATCATCACGCCTACTTCCCCCCTCGACGCTGAAGCTGATTTTGTGGTGGTGGTTGAATATCGTGGGCAACCCAGAGCAGAACGGCATCCACTTTTAGGGGACAACGGATGGATTTCAGAGCGTAATTATCTGTTTGTTGCGGGTGAACCTGTCAGCGCGTTGACGTGGTTCCCAGTCAATGAGCACCCCTTAGACAAAGCGACCTATACATTTGAGATCACCGTCCCCGAAGATTATATTGCCGTCGCTAATGGGATATTGACCGATACTGTGACCGAAGCGGGATCGACCACCTTCATCTATGATATGGCCTACCCAATGGCGAGTTATCTCACCACACTTGGGGTAGACCGTTTCGCCATCCAAACGGAAACGCTCGACAATGGCATTGTAATTCGTAACGTCTTTCCCGAAAGCTACGCGGAAACCGGTGAGAGAATGTTCGGCGCTCAAGCGGAAATGATCACCGTTTTTTCAGAATTATTTGGGCCGTACCCCTTTGAGATTTACGGCGCGCTCGTCGTTCAATCCAGCCTCGGTTTTGCGCTCGAAACCCAAACCTTGTCCATTTTTGGGTTAGATGTGTTATATGGCCCTGCGGGTTCCAGCGACACCGTGATTGCCCATGAGCTTGCTCATCAATGGTTCGGCAACAGCGTTTCTGTGGATGACTGGAGCAACATTTGGCTCAATGAAGGATTCGCCACTTATGCATCTTGGCTGTGGTTTGAAGCCAGCGTTGGCCCCGAAGAACTCGATACGCTTGTGCGTGACAGCTACGCTTTTATGAGTGGCTCAGCATTCCTTGATGAAGGCTATTCAGAACAAGAAGCCCGCGACATCATCGAAAGCAGTTTTGTTCCGCCGGGCGCGCCCCCGCCTGAAGAATTGTTCAATATCGCCGTTTACGAACGTGGCGCGCTCACGCTTCATGCTCTGCGTTTAGAAATTGGGGATGATGCGTTCTTCGAACTGATCCGCACCTATTATGCACAGTATGCCAACAGCAACGCCTCAATCAGCGATTTTATTGAGCTGGCGCAAGACATCAGCGGGATGAATTTAGAACGCTTCTTTGACACGTGGCTGTATGACGTTTACATGCCCGCTATTCCTTCAATGGGCTTAACCAACCCCTTCAAGGGTGGTCAACTAAACTAAGCTTCAGCATACTGCTCGACAATAAAAACGAATTGATTGAAGTCAATTCGTTTTTATTTTCTTTACAGAGCGCTCATTTTATAAAAACTTGCAAAAAAAATTATCCAAGCCCATAAAATTTACAACCCTTTTTAAATGCCATATCGACTTACTCATCATTAACCGTCGATTTTAGTTTCAATAAAGGCATTCTCATGAAAACTCGTTTGTTACTTCTCAGCAGTATTTTCGCCCTCAGCGTTGCGTTGGCATCAACGCCAAACAGCACCTCTGCACAATCCACTTGTGGAATTCCGGGTGGCCCGTTATGTACCAGCACCCCCCAACCCACAACTCCCGCCGATGATGCCGATGGCGATGGCACAGCCGACTGGGCAGATCAATGCCCCACACAAAGCGGGCATGCCGCTAACTTCGGGTGTCCTGAAACTGCACAAGTGACCGAAGAAGCCGTGATCGCAATTCCTGCGCCTGTTTTTCCAGCCAGTGAACTCTGCCTCGTCGCATCGAATCAAAATGTGAACATTCGTGAATATGCGAGCACACATGCCGACGTTGTCGATGTATTACAAGCGAACCAAACCATCATGGCTATCTTCAAAGTCTTGAATTCAGACTATGAAACTTGGTACCGTGTTGAAAACGGCTATATCTTCAGCGGCGCCGTGAGCACTAACGGCAATTGCCAAACCAAAATCCCTACCATTGATACGTTATCAGCAGGGGTTGATGCAGTGTTCCCACCCTCATTCTTCGATTTTGTGAATGCAGAATCTCCCGATGAAGATGCGCTCGTCATCCAATTAGAAGATGTGTTGATCTCAAGCTATCAAATCGAAAGAAGCGAAGCACCATTCATCAATATTTTGGTCGGTCGTACGCCCACCTGCCCAACAGGATTAATCCCTGAATGTATGATCCTCAGCTTGGTGATTCAACCTAACCCTGCAATTTGTGAATCCCCAACGCTCATTGATCGGTTCTCGCTCCCTGAACCTCAAGACCCTGATGATACAGGTTTATTACTCCCTGCCATTCAAAAAGTACGTGAAGCGGGTATAAGAATGGAATCCGGCATGATGCCTCAATTCGAAATCAGCGCGGGCGAAATGTTACCTCCCGTTGACCCATGCACGGTGTTGTTCCTGTACCCCAGCGAACAATCCACACAAGAAGATGATGGGTCTGTCGTGATGCACTTCGACGTCCTGCAAATCGTGCCCCCCATTGATCCCGAACCCATGCCAGAAATTGGGATTGCCCCCGAAGAAGGTGAAACTTCTGGACATTGCACCTCTGGCAGTGGGATTCACGGTTGCAGTGTGGATATTGGCCCCTTCAGCATTTCGGCATGGTGGGATGAAAGCGACGGCCCGCATGGTGCAGTGTGTTACAACAGCTCCAGCGGCGTCCAAACCTGCGTCCCCGAATAATCTCCATCTCCTCTAACGTCATAAAAACTGAGTGTCAAATAAGACACTCAGTTTTTATTTACCAGTCCACCTCCTTGCATCTAGGTCAAATTCTGACTAGCATTGAAGCGAGCATGCCTTAGAGAAATGATGAAAATAACCATGAAGATGATTGACTTACGCAGTGATACAGTTTCACAACCCACTCCCGCCATGCGTGAAGCGATGGCAAATGCCGAAGTCGGCGACGATGTTTTTGGCGATGATCCCACCGTCAATGAATTACAAGCGGTTGCCGCAGAAATGTTTGGCAAAGAAGCCGCCCTCTTTGTCGCCAGTGGGACGATGGGAAATTTAATTTCAGTCTTGAGTCATTGTGGACGCGGGGATGAAATGATTCTCGGCCGTCAAGCACATATCTTCCGCTATGAAGCCGGGGGCGCTGCCGCTTATGGCGGTGTACATCCGAACCCGTTGGAAGTCAGCGATGCGGGCAGGTTGGACTTGAATCAGATCAAAGAGGCGATTCGCCCCATCAACGATCCACATACCCCACGCACGCGCTTGATCTGCTTAGAAAATACGCAGGGGTTTCGCTATGGGGTGGCCGTCCCCAAGAGCTATTTTTCTGAAGTCGCGCAGATCGCCCATGAAAACAACTTGGCGTTCCATTTGGATGGCGCGCGAATTTTTAATGCGTCAACCGCATTAGGCACCACCGTCAAAGACTTGTGCGAAGATGTAGACAGCATCTCGGTATGTTTATCAAAGGGCTTGGTTGCGCCTGTCGGCAGCCTCATCGTCGGGTCGCGGGAATTCATCGCCAAGGCCCATCGCATCCGCAAGAGCTTAGGCGGTGGCATGCGACAAGCGGGGATTCTCGCCGCCGCAGGGCTGATCTCTCTACGCGAAATGACCCTTCGCTTAGATGAAGATCACGCCAACGCACGGATGTTAGCAGAAGGCCTTGCTCGTATTCCGTATGTCGAAATTGACTTGAACAAAGTTCATACTAATATGGTGTATTTCTCGCTCACAGAAGATTCACCACTGGGTTTACAAGAACTCTCAGATAAATTACGTAAAGAATATGCTATCCTGATGCGTCCCTATAATATGAAAGAGCGCATGTTCCGTTTGGTGACGCACTATTGGATCACCCCAGAGCATGTGACGTTGATTATCAATGCGGTTCGCCAATCGCTCGGCTTGTCGGAAGAAGTACCAGCGGCACCCTAATCTACTATCTTTCATTCCCCAGTCTGGTGGCAAACACGAAACTGGGGAGTGCTTCTTAGAAGGATCAGCTTTTGCAAAACGACTATCCCTACTCAGAACCTTATGACGATGAACTCGACGATTACGACGACGAGGAAGAAGATTATATAGACGAAGGAGAGGATGAAACTTATATCGCGCCACCAGTGCGGGTTTCACCTTTACAACGTCCTTCCTACACCGACCCAACATTTGTTTATATCATCGGCCTCGCGCTCGTCTTGGGGCTTGCCCCGCTCACCCCCGCAAACACAGATTGGCGATATGCCCTCGCATGGGGGTTATTAGGTGGGTTCAGCGTCTATACATGGTTACTAGGGCGCATGGAACGGATTGAGAAAGAGAACAGTCAAGATTTACTATGGGGGATCGTATTCGGCATTATCTTGGGTACCCCACTTTTGTTTGTCGGTGGAAACCCGTTACAAACAACCGTTCAGCTCATGTTCCGCACCAACATCGAAGGGCAGTTACTGCCCCTGCCCCCGGCAACGGCCTTAATGTTATTGGTGTTTGTGATGCCCTTGGCAGAGACGTTATTTTTTCGCGGTTTGATGCAAGCGCATCGCCCGTTTTGGATGGTTGGAATCGCCGCAAGCATTTGGTCGGTTCTTCTGTTGTTCCCAACGCTGAATATTCGCGAGTTTCCATTCATCGCGGTGATATTAGGGATCGCGCTCATTATGATGAACATGCTCTACAGCTATGTGCGTGCGCGTAATGGGTTAGCGGCAGCATGGTTATGTCAAATTGTGGTGAACTTGATCTTACTGTTCATCCCACGTTTAGGTTAAAGACTGTGAGGTAAACATGTCTTGGAAAACTATTCTTCACAAGTTATGGGTGGGGTTCAAATTACGCTGCCCACATTGTGAAAAAGGACGTACATTTCAAGGCTTATTCAAAGCCAACCGTACCTGCGAGGCATGCGGGTATCATTTTGAAATCGAAGACGGGGAATCCGTCGGCGGAATGTATATCAATTTAGGGATTGCATCAATGACCTCTATTGGCGGGTTCTTTCTCGCCTTTCATGCCTTTGAAATCCCCTTTGAAGCGCATCTGTTATTTTGGGTGACCTATACCCTACTCTTTGTCATCCTTTTCTATCGCAACTCGCGCTCAATCTGGATGGCGATCACCTATCTTGCAGGGGGAAAAGAACGTCAAAACGCGGGCGTTCGGACGCTGTAAAACACAAAAAGTACGCTACATAAAAACATCGCTCTAGGTCTTAGAGCGATGTTTTTTTATAAGCGTTTAGGTTTTAAGGATTATAGCTTTGGATGTTGGCTTCACCGCGTCGCTTCATGCGGTTTTTACGACTATTGGCTTCGTAGACAATTTCATCTACGTTAGCCGTGAGGATTTCGCGGTTATACATAATCACTTCGCCATTGATGATCGAATGGCGCACGTCACTTTGTTCGGTGTTATACACTAAACTAGCAGACACGCTGTGCAGCGGTTGATGATGCAACCCGCTTAAATCCAACATGATCATATCCGCGAGGTAACCTGCCTCAATCGAGCCTAATTCATCACCTCTGCCAACCACTTTAGCCGCTTCACGCGTCGCGATATATAACGTTTCGGGAATCGGCAAGCGGGTCGAATCTTCGGTTTGACGCTTTTGCTCCATCGCCATCAGTCGTAACGCCTCAAAAATATTGAGGGTATTGTTGCTTGCGGCCCCGTCAGAGCCTAAACCCATCGGAATTCCCGCTTCGCGGAATTTCACCACCGCCGCCGGTTCATGGGCGAGCTTCAAGTAGGTTTTAGGACAGTGTGCCACCCCTGCTTGATACCGTGATAACAAGGTAATATCTCGATCTAACGCCCCGCAAGCATGCGCCAAAACCGTCGGGACATCCAAAACCCCTGTATCTTCGAGGATTTCAATCGGGGTTCGGCCAAAATCCTTCAAGCTGTTTTGCGTCTGTAAATCTGTTTCGGAAACATGGATATGAATTCCTGTGCCGATTTGCTTCGCTTTAAACGCACACGCCCGCAGGTAATCTTCTGTACATGTATAAGGCGCGTGCGGGGCCATGATGGTTTGGATTCGCCCATCCGCCGCCCCGCGCCACTGAGTGGCAAAGTCCGCCGAGCGTTCGATCATCGCTTCGCCCGCGCTGCTAAAAATCGCCCATCCTAACAAGGCGCGGAACCCCATCTCATCCACCGCTTGCGCGGCTTGGTCCATGAAGAAATAATGCTCGTTGACGGTGGTCACACCGGAACGAAGCATCTCGGCAATTCCGAGTTTCATGCCCCAATAGACATCTTGGGCATCTTCACTCAGGTTATGTTCGAGCTTCCAAATATAGTCATTAAACCATTCGGCTACATTCACATCTTCGGCTAAACCCCGAAACAAAACCATCGGGGAATGGGCATGGCAGTTGATGAGACCGGGCATCGTCAACAGATAGCTTCCATCGATCACCTGCTTAAAGTGCGAAGCATCGACTTGTCCCGTAGGCTGTACCGCTTGAATGTATTTCCCTTGAACCAAGATGTCATGGTTTTCTAAAATCGAACACGAACTTCCATCTGCCGCAATTTGCAAGACAGATGTATTTTGTATCAACAGTTCTGACACAACAATGCCTCCTCAATTAACAAACATATGTCTCTAAATGACTAAGCGCAAAGTAACGATCTGGAATGGATTCAACGAAAGTGTTACAGCCCTGTCAGTTAACGGGAGGGGTGTTTCGTCCGTTTCCAATAGATTAGTGACGTAAACTTCACGTACTGGAACTGCAAAAGAGAACTTATATTGTCCACGTTTCCTTTCACTTTGATAGAGTCGAACGATAAAACCATTTCCATCTTCCGCACGTTTTACCGTTTCCACCACCGCGGGCATATTCTCAAACAATTTGAAGCTCGTTATATCACTTGAAGGTTGTGTCGGTACAACTGCCACAATTTGAGCGGGGTCATTCAACGCATAAGCTTCGCGGATGACGTGTGCGCGGTCAAAATCGTGGGGCAGTAAGCGATAAGAAAAGTGATGATGCCCTTGATCTGCTTCGGGGTCTGGGCTGGTTGGCGCGCGTAATAAGCTGATACGCATCACATTTTCATAAATATCGTGCCCATATTTGCAATCGTTCAGCAAGGCAACCCCGTAATTATCTTCGGCAAGGTCCACCCACTTTTGAGCGCAGGTTTCAAAACGCGCCCAATCCCAACTGGTGTTGTGGTGTGTCGGCCGTTCCACATGCCCCCACTGGATTTCATAAGTCGCTTTCGGCGCGAGGATATTCACGGGGAACGCGGTCTTTAAAAAGATGTGACGTTCTACCCAGTCAATCTCCACATCAAAATCGACACGGCGCGCATGATGTTCTAACGAAATACGCATCACATACGGACTATTCAAAATTTGACGGCGAATTTCGACAGTCCCGCGCAAAGCACCACGCTCCAGCACTTGAATAGAAGTCGCGGGTTCGCTCAACCATGATTTGTCGTTATAGAAAATATCGACATCCCACGCATCCCAATTCATCGGGCGGTCTTCAAAGGCAATCCATTGGTTGCCTATCGCGCCTTCGGCTAAGACTTCGCGCTGTGCCACCTTATCAAAAATACGGGTGATATCGCCTTCCTTGTTGATCTCTACACGGATGAACGCATTCTCTAAAAGTTCAGGCGTGGCGACGACCCCATTGGATGGCGTAGGACGTTCATCTGTGCCCCATTCCAAAGGCAAAATCGCATACGGTTCAAGCGTGCCAGCATCCACTAAAAGACCGTTTGCTACCACTTGAGTGAGCAAGGCTTCACCTGTGTCTTTACGAATCAGCGTTTGCCCTTCAGTCACATCTCCTTCATACAAAAGCACTTGTTGAGAAGTGGTGTAACTTGGGTTTATCAATAAGGCTGATCCGCCTAACTGAGCGCCAATGGCGTTTACCGCCTTCTCTTTTAATGCTACACCGAGGTCTGCAATATAATGATATTGTTTTAACGAGTCGATATAGACCTGTTGAATACTGCTTCCCGGAATGATGTCATGAAATTGATTGAGACAGACTAACTGCCATAGTTCCGTCAACAACGCCTGTGGATATTCATAACCCGCATCTAATAAACTGGCAGCGACGGCTAAAAATTCCACATCATGGAGTAAAAATTCGCTCTTGCGGTTCGCGCGCTTGTTACGACTTTGTGAAGTGTACGTCCCCCGATGATATTCCAAATAAAGTTCACCGTTCCACACGGGAAGAATATCCCCGCTGTGTTCGTCCAAGTCGCGGAAGAATTGAATCGCCTTGCTAAACCGGACGTGGGGCATACCGGGAAATTCGGCTAAGACTTCGGC
Organism: uncultured Anaerolineae bacterium; assembly: GCA_934216615.1. Taxonomy (GTDB): domain Bacteria; phylum Chloroflexota; class Anaerolineae; order Aggregatilineales; family Phototrophicaceae; genus Flexifilum. Next base: position 87,564 of record CAKQCB010000009.1, read on the forward strand.
GTTTTCCAGCATTTCGCGCGTTGGGCCACCGCCCCCATCGCCATAGCCGTAGCTCATCATCACTTCGGTTTGAGCTTCTTTTTGTTGCATATTCAACCATGATCCTAACACACCGCGCGGGGCAAGGTTGGAGTTATACGTTGCGTTATTAAACAATTCGCGTTCGGGGGATGTACTGAAATGGGTCAACACTTGCGTGCCATCAATGCCCTGCCACCAAAACGATTCATACGGCATTTTGTTGTACTGGTTCCAGCCAATTTTGATTGTGAAGAAATATTCCAACCCCGCCAGCTTGATCAGTTGGGGTAAGTTCCACGCATAGCCGAACACATCAGGAAGCCACAAAATCGGGCTGTCTGCATCTTTGCCAAAATGTTCAGTAAAAAACTGTCGTCCCAAGACAAACTGACGCGCCAATGATTCCGCACCGCTTAAGTTACAGTCGGCTTCGACCCACATCCCGCCAATAGGTTCCCATTGTCCTGCTTGCACCTGCGCTTTGATCGTCTCGAACAAGGCAGGATAATCTTGGCGAATATAGTCATACAGTTGGGGCTGGCTTTGGGTGAACGTGAAGTCGCTAAAATCTTCCATCAAACGCACTTGCGTGTGAAATGTCCGGCCGGCCTTCTGCCGAACTTGATCCAATGTCCACAACCACGCCACATCGATATGTGCATGTCCCGCAGCATACAGGTTCAATTCGAGCGGTTTACCACTGCGTTCAATCCCGTCTTCAAGCACTTCGAGCGCGTCCTGCAGGCTCTCGTAAAACTCATCACGGATGAGCGGCTCACGCGAATCTAAAACGTTGAATGCTTGATTCAACGCGTTCAGCAGACGATGTTTCGCGGGAAAATCTTCAGGCATATCCCGCGCGGTTAACCATGCGTTGTTTGCCAAGCGATAAAACGCCCGCGCACTCGAATCAACCTGCGCGACAAAACACGGTTTCATGAGCAAACGGGGAGGTTCATGCTCGACCCCGCGATAGTCACCTCGAAAATCCCCGCTGATTCCGCCTGTCCACCCGTGTAAAAGCAGCGCATGACGCTGACCATCACGTACTTCATCCGGCAAATAAATCTCTTGGTGATGGCGGTCACAGGCGGCGTAAGGCACGCCATCAATGTAAACCAGCGCTTCGGGGTGGCTGAAATCAGCGGCATCGCCAATCGGGAGAAATAAAACAATCGGCTCATTTTCAGGCCAGTCTGACGGGACTTGAAAAGAGGTGGCCATCAAAAAATTATAATCACGCGGCCCCCACGGTGTGCCATCCGGTAATAAATCCCATGAAGACGTGTCAGGGTGTTTATCGAACGGTTCGTTTGGAGCGGATAACGCTTTAATTCGAAAGGTTCCAAGCTGTACAGAACGTCGATATAGGGTTGGGGCGATCGTTTGTAATAAGCGCTCAATTTTAGGGAGAGTCCAACGAATTTTATGGGAGGACATAGCGTTTTCCTAAGGCCACATATTTAAACGGCTAAGTATAACGCTAGTCGATAGAAAAGATAACAAATTCCACCACTTCATAAGCAACCCCTCTTGACCCTTTAAAAACCATTTTGATTTTTATACATTTAAATAAACCCCTTGATTTCATTCCAAATTTGATATAGAGTGGATTTTTATCGTCCGTCTTTAGTCTCTTATTTTTCTTCGCATAAAGTTTCCTGTGGAGGCTCCTTTGGCGGCAATAGACAGTAAGCGTTATGACCTCAGCAATGTAGCATCCAAAAACCGCGTGATCGGTTTTTGGCGTTTGATGAAAGGCTTTCGTGGTCTTTATCTCGCTGCAATTTTCACTTTAGGGGTAAGCGCTTTAGCAAAAACGGGTACCTTTTTACTTTTACGGCAGTTGGTTGATGATGTTCTATTACAAGATCACGATACCGATGTGCTCATCTCCATTGCACTTGGGTTTATTGGCCTTGCCCTAATCGAAGGCTCATTCACCTTTTTCAGTGGGGCTTTAGCATCACGAACGGCAGAGGGTGTTACACGACGTTTACGCAACTATCTCTTTGACCATTTACAACGTCTTTATTTTAAATATCACGATGATGCAAAAACGGGTGATTTGGTCCAACGTGTTTCATCGGATGTTTCAACGATCAATCGCTTTTTTGCAGACCAAGCCATCGGCATTGGGCGCATCGCCATTCTCTTTACAGTGAACTTTGGCGCCCTGTTGTTATTGAACGCACAACTTGCCCTATTTGCGGTGATTGTTGTGCCCATTCTGTTTGTGATTTCCATCTTTTTCTTCAGTCGTGTAGGCAAGGCTTACAACCACTATCAAGAACAAGATGGGCGTGTTTCTACAGCGCTACAAGAGAACCTCTCTGGCGTGCGGGTGGTCAAAGCCTTTGCCCGTCAAGATTATGAACGTGAGAAGTTCCAAAAAGAAAACTATGGCCGCTTCTTATTAGGTCGTAAGCTGACCATGATGCACGCTTACTATTGGCCGTTGACCGACCTCTTAACCGGCGTGCAAATGCTCGCGGGCTATATCGCAGGGGCGTTGATGGTGCTGGACGGTGGAATTAGCGTAGGGACCTACATTGCCTATGCGGGGTTAATCGTTCAAGTAATCCAACCCATGCGTAACATGGGACGCTTGATCGTGAACGCATCTCAAGGGTTGGTCTCGTATGAACGTGTGGCGGAATTGATGCGTGAAGAACGTGAACCGCTGGATACTGGAGCGACACCGACCACGCCAATGAAAGGTGATGTTACGTTTGAGAATGTCAACTTCAATTATGAAGATGGCGCAGAAGTGCTCAATAACATCAGCTTCTCGGTCAAAGCAGGTGCATCAATCGCGTTGTTGGGGTCTACTGGTTCGGGTAAATCTTCATTGGTGGGGTTACTACCCCGCTTCTATGAATACACCAGCGGAAAGATCACCATTGATGGACAAGATATCAAAGGCTTGTCGCGCGAATATCTACGGCGCAACATCGGCATGGTACAACAAGAACCGTTCTTATTCTCACGCACGATTCGCGAAAACATCATGTATGGTTTAACGCGAGATGTCAGCGAAGAAGAAATGATCCAAGCAGCGCAAGCGGCGGCAGTACATGATGTAATCATGACCTTCCCCGAAAACTACAATACCGTCGTCGGTGAGCGTGGGGTTACGCTCTCTGGCGGTCAGAAACAACGGATTGCCCTAGCGCGTACCTTACTCAAGAATCCCCGTATTCTGCTCCTCGACGATGCGACATCATCCGTCGATACAGAAACAGAAGCGGAAATTCGCGAAGCGTTAGACCGCCTGATGGCCAACCGTACCACATTCATCATCGCCCACCGTATTCAAAGTGTGATGGATGCAGATCAAATTATTGTGTTAGATCAAGGTCGCATTGTGCAACGAGGCACACACGAAACCCTGCTTGAAGAAGATGGGATTTATCGTCAGATTTATGATCTACAAGCGCGGATAGAATCGGAACTTGAAGCTGACTTATCCCTGATCTAAGCCCTAGATTGGATATTTTCAAAAAGCAGCTTATCACGTACATTTGTTCTATCACCCAACCCATAACTTTCTCAAAATATCGGCTGTGTAGGCTCATCCACACAGCCGATTCCAAGAGGTCGCATCATGAGTGACGAATATTTCGGTTTTGAAGAAGAAGAATTTCATGAGAGCATGAATAGCAATACCATCGTGCGCATTTTCCATGAGGTCAAAAATCATTGGAAATGGTTCGCTGGTTTCTTGATTGCTATTTTATTGGTCTCTTTAGGCGAAGCCATTTTCACCTTCATGAACAAGCTGTTGTTAGATGAAGGGATTATTGCGGGCAACCGTGATCGTATTATTGAAATCGTCACCGTCAATGGCGGGATCATCCTGTTCCAATCGGCGATGGTGTTCACGTTCATCTACCTCACTGGGGTGTTGGGTGACCGTGTTCAATACGACTTACGGCAGAAGCTATTTAATCACTTACAAAAGTTGTCCCTGTCCTACTACAGTAAAACACCCGTAGGCTGGATCATGTCGCGTGTGACTTCGGACACAGAACGTATTGCCGAACTGGTGACATGGGGTACGCTCGACATGACATGGGGTATTGTCAACATCGTCATTTCCAGCATCTTCATGTTGATGATCAACTGGCAATTGGCGCTCGTGGTGTTCATCACCCTGCCCTTCTTGTTGGCAACGGCGATCTGGTTCCAAAAACGGATCATCAAAGAATATCGTATCGTCCGTAAAACCAACTCGCGCATTACCGGGATATACAACGAAAATATTACGGGTGTGCGCGTGGTCAAAGCACTGCGCCGTGAAGAAGCCAACCTCGACGAGTTCAGCAACTTGACCGATAACTATTATCGTTCAGCGTTTAAGGCGGCTTGGCTTTCAGCTTTATTCTTGCCTGTTGTACAGTTCCTCAGCGCGATTGCGTTGGGCATCATCGTATATTACGGTGGGATGCAAAGCCAAAACGGAAGCATCTCGATTGGTGACATCCAAGCCTTTATCTCATACGTCACCTTCATGTTGTGGCCGTTGCAAGACCTTGCCCGCGTTTATGCAAGCATGCAACAAGCGATTGCTTCAGCAGAACGTGTCTTCTCGTTATTAGACGCAGAACCTGATGTGTTTGATAAACCGAATGCAGTCGCTCAAGATACCCTGCGTGGGGACATCGTTTTTGACCACGTGGACTTCATCTATGAAGGTGAAAAATCGGTCTTGAAAGACTTCAACCTGCATGTGAAGGCGGGTGAAACCATCGCGTTAGTTGGGCCAACAGGGGCGGGTAAATCGACCATTGTCAATTTGTTGTGCCGTTTCTATGAGCCAACAGGTGGACGTATCCTCATCAATGGGCGCGACTATACCGACATGACCTTGCACTCGATCCAGTCACGAGTGGGGATGGTGTTACAAACACCGCATCTCTTTAGCGGTTCTGTACGGGATAACTTGGTTTACGGGCGCTTAGATGCAACCGAAGAAGAACTCATCCAAGCCGCGAAATTAGCGGGTGCTCACGACTTCATCATGAAACTTGAGCACGGCTATGATGAAGAAGTCGGTGAAGGGGGTAACCTGCTCTCGACAGGTCAAAAGCAGTTGATCAGCCTTGCGCGTGCGGTCTTAGCAGACCCCGAAATTTTCATCATGGACGAAGCGACCAGTTCCGTAGACACGCTGACCGAGGCGCTCATTCAAAAAGGCATGGAAACCTTGATGAATGGTCGTACCTCATTCATCATCGCTCACCGCCTCTCGACCATCCGCAAAGCGGATCGGATTTTGGTGATCGAGAATGGGGGCATTTCAGAAATGGGAACGCACGCAGAACTGATCCGTCAACGCGGGCATTACTACAGCCTATATACACAGCAGTTCCGTCGTGAACGTGAAAAAGAACTTAGCGGTGAAGGGGTTGCTCAGATCGAGCATGTCTTACAGTAGTCCTGTCATCAAAACCAAAACGGCGACTTTGAAGTCGCCGTTTTTAGTTTCCTTAGGTTTCCGTTAAGCCGCTTTCTGTCACTCTGCTTTCACAGAGCGGATGACCATCTATCTAGGATGTAGATTACTCTACACCTCCAGCAGTCTACCCGGTGCTTTTTACGGGACGGGCAGCCCCAATGCACCTGCTTGACCTTGCTCCCAGTGGGGTTTGCAAAGCCACCTCCATTACTGAAGGCGCTGGTGGTCTCTTACACCACCGTTTCACCCTCACCTACTGCCGAAACAGCAGGCAATACACTTCTCTGTTGCACTTTCCATCGGGTTACCCCGCCCGGCCGTTAGCCGGCACTGCGCCCTGTGGAGAGCGGACTTTCCTCGACGTGATCTACACCACGACGCGATCATCTCATCAACCTAAGGATGTCTCTATTATACTCCATATCATCAGGGAACAGTAGCGTGATCGACGGTTGTTTACGCGAAGAAGCCCCATTAGAATACCCATATGTGAGCGCTTTGGTGACGATCAACTTCACCAAAACATCATCTATGTTCGCATGCGCAGAGCGGTTTACAGTCTTTCACCCCTCTGCTGCACAAGTCGAAACTGAACCTATGTCTACCCTTTCCAACGCATTTCCGCCGTTTTTACAACGGTTTACACAACAAGTTACAAAACGCTGGCGTTCTTTTTTCTTCCCGGGTGACGTGTTCACTCTACTTCTGTCTTTTGGCCTGCTCCTCACCCCCATCCTTGGGTTACAGGCAGCGGGATGGCCTATTTCAATTGAGACCCTGTTAGGGGTTTGCATCATCGGGCTGTTGCTGTGTTTTTTCCTCGCACGCAGTGATTACGGTGACTTTTTCGCGCTCCTCATCAGCATGATGTACGGCGCGGGTGTGGTATTAATCATGTCGGCCTTGAGCATTATGCAAGGCAACGACATCATGGGCGCGACATTTGAGGTGTTTTCGCGCACCATCGAATGGATCACCGACGCGCTGACAGGCGGGATCAACCAAGATGATTTGGTCTTCACCGTTTTCATTTCGGCGCTCTATTGGTTGATGACCTACAATCTGGTGTGGCATATCTTCCGCATTGACCGACTTTGGCGGGCGGTGCTTCCCCTCGCGCTGATGTTAATCATCAACCAGATTTACACCCCCAGTGAGAATAACCTCGATATTTATCTGATCGTGTTTTTATTCCTCACATTACTGCTCACAGTGCGATCAAACGTCGAAGCCCGCGAATATGATTGGTTTCGTCGTGGGATTCGTGTGCCCAAACAATTACGCACACAGTTTCTTTTTTTTGGGTTACTGCTCACTATCGCCACCGTCTTGATCGGCTTTCTTCCGCCCATCAACAATATTCAAGAACGCTTAGATCGTTTTCAAGAATTCATGTCGTCTGACCCCTTACAGGAAGTGACTGAGTTTTGGAACCGACTCTTTTCACCGCTCGACTTTGAAGGCGCGACCACAGCCGATTATTACGGCAGTGATTCACTCGACTTAGGCGGTGCGATTCGTCTCGGCGATCAAGTGGTTTTTGTGGTGGATGCGCCGTTTGGTCGCCAATATTACTGGCGCTCACGCACGTTCGATCATTACAACATGGGGCGTTGGACAAGTGCGGCAGATACGCGCTTGACCGATCCCGAATCCCCCTTTGAGGTGAATTACGAGCCGTTTGCCCTCAATGCGCGGGTAGAAGTTCCGCAAACCTTCACGATGGGGTTAGGCGCGTCGCGCTTGATCTACACCGCGCCACAACCTCTACAAATCTTTCTGCCCACGCGCACCGACCTGAGTTATACGCCTGACCAAAGCATGAATATCTCCGTGATTCGTCCGATGCGTGTCATCACTGAGGGGCAAACCTATGAAGTGATCAGCCTGATGTCTGATGCTACAGCCGAACAACTGCGCAACGCGGGCGAAAATTATCCTCAGTGGGTGCATGATCTGTATCGCCAACCGATCCCGTCCGCAACACCGCGAACGGTGGCCTTAGCCAATATGATTGTGAGCGAAGCTAACGCCATCACCCCCTACGATCAAGCGCGCGCTATCGAACGGTGGTTACGACAAAACATCACCTATAACGAATTGATCCCCCCCCCGCCGTCAGGTCAAGACCCTGTGGACTGGGTGTTATTCGATCATCGTGAGGGGTATTGCAACTATTACGCGTCGGCGATGGTGGTCATGTTACGCGCTTTGGGAATCCCAGCGCGGATGGCCGCAGGCTTCGCTGAAGGCGAGTTTGACCCACAAGAAAATGCGTACGTGGTTCGCGAACGGGATGCCCATACATGGGTTGAAGTGTATTTCCCCGGCTATGGCTGGATTGAGTTTGAGCCTACCGCCTCACACAATGCGGATAATCGCGGCGATGAAACCTTGCCCGATATGCAACCACAGGTACCAACACAAACGCCAACCCCAACCCCGACGCCGGAACCGACCAGCACGCCAGAACCCCAAGGGGAAGCCACAGAAGTCGCTCAAGAAGCGGGGGTTCCACCGTCGATTACGCCGACCTTTGCGCCCACACTCACGGCAACGCCTGTGATTATGCCCACACAACCCCCGCCCACACGGCCAACGCCCAACGAGCCATTTGGGTTTATTACCAATGCCATCGGCACGGCCCTGCTCTTGGTTTTCCTCACCATCATTTTCTTGATGGTCTTACTGCTCATCTATTGGTGGTGGGAATGGCGCGGAATGCGCGGGCTAAGTCCTGTCTCGCGCGCTTACGCACGGCTGATGCGCTATCTAGGACTTGTGGGGATTCGCTTTAACCCCGAGAACACACCGGACGAACGACGCGCGAAGATCGTCGAAGATTTACCCGCCGCAGAACCGCCCGTGAATGCGATCACCAGCCTCTACACGCGCGAACGCTATGGTCGGCGCACGATAGAGGAAAAACAAGAGAATGTCGCCAACCGCGCATGGGTGGATTCGCGTAGTACCATCCTCAAACGTTGGTTACAGCGCATCTTCATGCCGTGGAAGAAGCATTAAACTCGCGCGTGTTTTCGTCGCTCAGGAATTAAAAAATGCCTTCTCGTTATGAGAGGCATTTTTCATCTTAGAGAGTTGTGATCCGTTTTAGGAGCGTTCGCCCACAGTGACGGATACTTCGCTCATTTGACCGCCTCTTAACACACTGACAGGGATTGTTTTTCCAACACGATCCCCAGAGAGTGTGCCGAGCAGTTCATCAATGTGACGTGTTTTAACACCATCGAGCGTTAAAATCACATCCCCGAGATACAAGCCGGAATTTTCAGCAGGGCTGTTGGCTTCCACAGAAGCGATCAACAAACCGGTTTCTTGGCCCGCACTTTCAGCAACGGCATTGGGTAAACGGACAGGCTGTGTGCTAATGCCTAAGAAACCGCGACGCACATGCCCGTGTGAGCGTAACATATCCACCACACGGTTGACTGTACGGCTGGGGATAGTCAAGTTGACGCGACGCATCATCCCAGACGTATTAATCCCCAAAAATGAGCCATCTGCCGCGACCAGTGGGCCACCGGAAAAGCCCGGGTACATGGTGACATCGGTTTGTAAAAACGCGTCGATGTCGCCACCTGCGCGGGTGCGCCATCCTTGATCGACTGCGCTCACGACGCCTAAAGTCGCTTGCACATTCACATCAGGACGACCCATCGCCAAAACGAGATGACCTACTTTTGCAGATTCAACCGTCGCCCAACGGGCGGGGGTTAAGCCTGTAGCATCCACTTTGAGGACGACGAGATCGGTTGAAGCGTCACGCCCAACCAACGTCGCAGGTAAAACCTGCCCATCCGCCAAACCTACTTTGATATTTTCATCGCGCTCAACTACATGATGTGTGCTCACGATGAAACCATCTTCCGAAATTATAACCCCACTGGCAGGGTGACGACGACGCGCTTCCACACGGACGATGCTCGCACCGACGGTTTCAACGAGTCCAGCGAGACCATTGGATAATGCTTGTAAATTTTCTGTCATTCAGTAACCTCCTCATCAACGGGTCGCTTTTTATTAAACCCGAAAAGGCAGGGTTGAAACATCCATCGTTACAACAGGAACGACCTATACCTATGGATAGGTCATGCACCCTCAAAAGGACAGTAAGCCCAACCGTGTGGCGCGCACAACGGCATCCGTACGGCTTTGAGCTTGAAGCTTGGTCAAGATGGCGTTGACATGAAATTTGACCGTGTGTTCACTGATGTTCAAGCGTAGGCCAATCATCTTATTGGGCAGACCTTCCGCAACAAGATTCAGCACTTCTTGTTCACGCGGGGTGAGCGCTTCGGTCAATGTGGGCAGATCGCCTAAGGGGATGGTGGCTTCGATAAAATTCGGGATCATGTCATGATGTACAACCACGAACCCGTCATTGATCATCGCCAAAGCCTGAATCCATTTATCCGGTTCGGTATCTTGAAATAAAATTCCCCGTACGCCACTGCGCATCAACGCGATACATTCCTCTTGCTGGCTTGTATCTCCAAGCAAAAGAAGCATAGGAATCGCAAATTCATGAATCTCTTGGATACGGTCTTCCCATACAGAAACGTCAAAGCCAGCATCAACCACAATCACTTCGGGTTGATACACGTCGATCACATCGCCTAAATTTTCATCACCACTATGAGCGCCTACGACTTCGACGGTGCGGGCATCTTGGGCCGCGTCGTTCAAAAGAGCGCTAATCCCTGCGCGTGCTAACGCGCTTGATGCGAGGATAAGAATACGAATGGGTGGTAATAGTTGCATGTTTTCGCCTTGGAGATCGGCAATAAATGCAACTATTATAACGACCGTTTATTAGAAAAAAGTTTTAGGGGGACTTACAAAGAAAGTGTCATTTCGATACGACGAAAGTCTTCAAGATAGCCAACACGTTCAAACGCAGACCATTTAGAACTTCCGGTCTCTAAATTCTCAATTTTAGTATCTTTTGTCTCATACTTCATGTGAATTGCGATGAGCAGTTGGGTAATGGCTTCTAAAGAGTGATCCCCCGTCACCAAATGTGACATCTGAAAGGGTAACGAACGAAAAATACCCCATGCACGTTCACCAGAAGGCATGGTAATTTCCATCCCTTCGAGTAATCCCCCATTCATCATCGACGTATTTTCATCCACCCAAGAAGTGGTTTCACACCGTCGGGCCAAGTAGAGAGAAATATCTTCAGGGGCGATGCACTGAACGTTTACACCTGCAAATAATTCGGGTAATTTTGCGCCCGGGGGACGGCGAATCACAGAGAGGGTACGGTTTTCTTTAAAGCCAGTTTTCAGAAAAAGCTGATGCGCAGGTTCATTCCCCTCAATCACTTCGAGCTGAATCATCTTGGCACAATATTCTCTGGCTTTGTCGATCATCGTGTCCATCAAAAATTGCCCCAAACCGCGCCCACGACGATGAGGGATCACACCGAGCCGTGTGATCCATGCCCGTTCGTCGCGAAATCCCAACATGCCAATGCCACTCACTTCATTGCGCTCATTTAACGCAATGAAAGACGCGCCAAGATGGACATCGTAATCTCGTACATATTCCATCATACGACGCGTATTCATCGGCATTGGAACAATATAATCTATACGGGTTTCGTTATAGATTTCAGCCAGTTCTTTAAAACTATATTCATTACAGGGCTTTGATGAGTATGAGGAACTATACTGGACTAATTTTTCCAAGGGCATCTAACGATCCTGTCAAGTAGTCATTCACTTGAATTGCAAATTGCCGTGTATTGATGGGTTTTGTAATCACACCTTCACAGCCATAGGCTTCAGCCATTTCGCGCGCTTTTTCTTCAGGATATGCTGTAAAAGCTAAAATGGGGATACTGCTTAAATGCCCCTGCTGTTTAATCAGTGCGACGACGGTTTGACCATCCATGTCCGGCAAACCTAAATCAATCAAAACCAGATCAGGCTCATGGTCTAAGACGGCCATAAGCCCTGTTTCGCCTTCATCTGCCAAAAACACGTCGTGTCCTGCTTTACGCAGTAAACGGGCAGCGAGGCGAGCATTTTCTGGATTATCCTCAATGATGACAATCTTTGCCATATCCGCGTCACTGAGCCTCAACGCGCTGCGTTAAAAAACGCGCGACCGTGCTTAACAGCTCATGCTTGGTGATGGGTTTGGGTAAATAGCCATTACATCCTGCGGCTAAACAGCGTTCACGGTCGCCGTGCATCGCATTCGCGGTGAGCGCAATGACCGGAATATGCTGTACAAGCGCATTTTCTTTTAACCGCTTAGTAGCCTCTAAGCCATCGATATCTGGCAAGTTTACATCCATTAAGATTACATCAGGCATTTCTTGTTCTGCTAATCTTAATCCGGTAAGCCCATCAACAGCTTCAATCACCATGTATCCATTGGCGCTTAAAATCTTCCGAACTAAGCGCATGTTTTGTGGATTATCTTCGACGTATAGAACCTTGTAATGTTGCATGCTGCTTCCTCATTTATTACGGACTCACGAATTTGTTGAATATTTAGTAATATACCATGACACTTAGTTGTTTTATACTTAATATTCAATACATAAATTGTACAAAATCAATATAACCAATTTTGTAACCATTTATTTTGACCTACTCCCCTAGGCTGGGGAAGTAGGTAATGTAAAGGTAAAGGTTGACCCTTCGCCTAATTGGCTCTCTACGGTAATTTCACCGCCTTGCAAATGCACCAAGTAGCGCGTGATCGTTAAGCCCAAACCTGTACCCCCTGCGCGGCGTGTTGCCGAGCCATCCACTTGACTAAACTGCTCAAAGATGACGGATAAGTGTTCTTGGGAAATACCGATACCGGTATCTTTCACGCTGACATACACTTCTGAAGGTTTCACTTGCCCGTAGGTGAGTGTCACAGCCCCACCCTCTGTGAACTTAATCGCATTGCTGAGTAAGTTCATCAGAATCTGCCGAATACGGATGGCATCCCCATAGACCACAGAAATTGGTGATGCTTCCACCACTCGCAAGTCTACAGACTTTTCTTCCGCCAAAATGGTTGCGGCTTGAACTGAATCGCGCAGGATCTTCATGAAGTCCGTTTCTTGACGTTCAATCCGCATCTGACCGGATTCAATCTTCGCTAAGTCGAGAATGTCATTGATGATCTCTAACAGATGATTCCCGCTCTTGAAGATGGTGCTGATGTCTTCAACCGCGTCATCGCTCAATTCACCGTCATCACCGTCCAACAAAATTTCTGAATAGCCGATGATCGAGTTGAGCGGGGTACGCAGTTCATGGCTCATATTCGCCAAGAATTGTGATTTCAAGCGGTCAACTTCACGCAGACGTTCAGCCGTAGCGCGGTCTTGTTCAGCGCGTTCTTCCGCTTGTTGGAGCATGTAACTGACCTGTCGCGAGTTTTGAACCACAACGGCGATTTGAGACGCCATCGTCATGTTGATCTGAACATCCAATTCCGTAAAACGATCAGGAATATCGGATTGAATATCCAAGACCCCTAAGAGCTGATCACCAATAACCATTGGAATCGCCATTTCGGAGCGTGTCGCGGGCAATAAGGGGTTGGGCAAGAAGTCAGGTTCTTTCGAAACGTCATTGGCGCGAACACCTGCGCGGGAACGCGCAGCGCGCGCTACAAGCGAGTGTTCACGGCTTAAAGCAATTTGGTGACCGCGTTCTTTCATGATCGCGCCTGCTTCGCCAGCCCCAGCCGCCAACACCAATTGTTGTGATTTTTCATCGTATAAATAGATGTGCGCATGGTACAGGTTAAAGCGCTCTTTAGTGAGGTCAGAAACCCGTTGCAACAACTCATCGACATCCAAAATCGAGGTCACGGAAGTCGCGAGTTCGGCCACCGTCTCCATTTCGGAAGCGCGTTGTTCTAATGCTTTCTCGTTCAGAACTTCTGTGTTCACGTCACGATAGAAGATCGAAACACCGCCGTCATGGGTTTGGTACACAATCACGTCATACCATGTATCGAGATAATCCAAATAAGCACGGAAGCGCGGAATTTCACCGACTTCATGGGCACTGTAAACTTCCTGCACCGAATCCGTATTTATATTCAGCGTGTTGGTTTCTAAAATCGGTGTGCCCAACAGTTCCTCAGCAGATTTTCTTAAAATCTTCTCTGCTGGTTTGTTGATAAAGGTGAAGTTACCCGTACCGTCCGTCGCAAAGAACGCATCTTGAATCGAGTTCAACACGTTGAAACGTTCTTGATCCGCGCGTTCAGCAACCGCGCGCGCTTTATGGCTTTCGGTGACGTCTTCCACGCTGACCCCTACAGCAAGGCCTGGCAGAGGGAATGCACGCAAGCTCAAAATCGTATCTGAATTCGGGACCAAATTCTCAAATTCACCCAACGCAGCGGGTTCTCTCGTCGTCGCCACTTGATGATATACATCAGCAACATTGAACTGTTCAAATTCGGGTGTCGCTTCGTAGACGCGCCGGCCAATGAGTGAACTTTCATCACGTTTTAACAGCTTGGTCGCGCTCGCGTTCGTCGCCACCAACCGCAGGGAACGGGGATCATTCGTGTTTTCGAGACGGAACACAAGCACGCCGGAGGGCATGTTTTGCACAAGGTCAGCGTAAAGCTGAACTTGTGTATTGATTGCACGACGAGTCAACGCTTCTGCTAAACGATTCACCATATCGTTGAGTATTTTGAGTTCTTCTTCGCTAAACCGACGTGGAGACTGAATCGAATTTAAGAAGACGACCCCATCAATATTCTCATCGACGTAAATTGGGAAGGCCAAAACGGACTTCAACCCTAATTCTTCAATGTATTCTACAGGGAAATTCGGATAGTTTCGGGTATTTTCCACCACCACCATACGCCCTGTCGTCATCGCATGATACGCGTGCGGGAATACCTCTTCAGGCTCGGACATTTGTCGTACAGCCTCGGTCGTTACCCCCTGTCCGATGCCGGCCACACCGCGCCAAGTACGGTCAGAAGCGTTGTAGCGGAAGTAAGCCCCTGTATCCATACCGCTGTTGATGAGGAGCAAATTGATCACGTTTTCCATCAACGATTCGGTACTTTTGGCAGTCTGAATATATTCTATCAACTGCACGTTTGATTCTTGCAAGAGGAGCTGACGCTGTGTATGGGTCAGCTGTTCAGCGTTGACAATCAACGCGCCGATCTGCCCTGCCAAGGTTTCAAATACTTGAATATCTCCCGCAAGGAAGCGGTTAGCCCGTTCAGAGTGCGCATTGATCACACCGATCATGCGGTCATTCACAATAATCGGCACGGCTAATTCTGAAACGGATTGGGGCAGCAGTGGGTTCGGTAAGAAGCGTTCCTCATGGTGCATATCATTAATCACCATCGTCCGCTTCACCTGTAATGAATATGAAGCCAAGCTGGAGCGATTCGACATTTCAATGTGATGGCTGTGCGGTTTATCGTAATTATTATTGCTGTCGATGCCAGCGTTCATCATCAAAGAGGTATTGTCATTCGACAATAAATAGATATAGGTGTGATGCAGCTTAAACGTATTCTGCGTGCGTTTTACGATGTCATGGAGCCGAGTTTCAATATCCGGCAGCAGGGTTGTTTTTGTGGTGGTTTCAAATACCAATTGCAATTCATTCAAATATTGTTGGGTGGTTTGTTGGGCCACAATACGGCTGTACACAGAGGAAAGCTGTGGCAGAACGCCTTGGATCAAACGCATTTCATCTTCTGAAATAGCCTGTGGCTCTCTCCCCATTAGGCTGATCCACGCCATCCAGCGGTTTTCGTACACAATCGGAATAATGACGACCGATTTTGCACCCAAATTCATAATTCCGTCTTTCACCGCCGGACTCAGTTCTTGATCCACAGTCAGGTCATTTGAGAATAGAATTTTCCCTTGGAGTGCTTCTTCTAGAGTAATGAAGTTAATCGTCTCTTTCGAGAATGTCATCCCCATTAACTGAGGCGTGCCTTCAGCAGTCCATTCCCCCGCGACTTGAAGTTCATTCGTGATGGCAAAATCGTCATTTTCCCATTTTGAAAGCAGAATGTGATCAATACGCGGGAAGTTAAGGATGCTTTGTAAACTGTTAACAATATCTTGAGCATTCGCCGCAAGGGTGATGGATTGTGATACTTGAAAGAGTGTATCTGCTTCTTTACGGGCTTTTTCAGCCGCTTCTGAATACATCTTATTTTCTTGGAATGCTTGCGCGTTTTCGACAGCCACTGCCAACTGAGCGGCCAACGCCGTGAACACTTCAACGTGGTCGTCATCAAAATAGTTGACGTATTCAGATTGCACGTCCAGCACGCCCAAAACACGATCCCCCAACAAAACGGGAACAGCCATTTCGGAACGGGTTTCTGGAAGCAGAGGATTTGGCAAGAAATCTATCTCTAAGGTCGTGTCGTTCGCGATGACGGTTGTCGCCGAACGGGCAGCGCGCGCCACCAACGAGTGTTCGCGCGAAAGAGCAATACGGTGACCACGAACCTTCATCAAACGTCCCGGTTCGCCTGCACCTGCCGCGAGCAATAATTGGGTGGATTCAGTGTCGAAAAGATAAATATGGGCGTGATAAAGAGAGAAGTTATCGCGGGTTAAGTCTACGACTTCTTGCAAGAGTTGTTCAGTATCAAAAATTTGTGCCGTCGCCACCGATACCTGAGATACGGTCTTCATTTGAAGCGCGCGGTTGAGCAACGCAACGTCGCGTGATTTCTGTTCCGTGATGTCAATGATCATGCCGTCTAACCACATAATACGGCTTTGATTTTTTACCGCCTGCCCACGCTCATCGACCCAGCGAATGGTGCCGTCAGCATGGATGATGCGATAATTAAATTGATAATGTCTATTCTGTTCAATCGCCTTTTCAAGTTCAGCGCTTACCGTCATAACATCATCAGGATGAATAACACTTGCGTATGTACGGACTGAATTTCCGATAAAATCGGTTACAGGATAGCCTACTAACGTCTCAATATAATCATTCAGATAAATCATCGTGTACGCTTCATCAAAGCGACAACGATACAATACCCCCGGTAAACTATTACTTAAAGAAGATTCTTTAAGAGAAGCTTGCTCGTCGCCATTCAAGCCAAGCTCTTGATTGGTTAAGTGATTTGATTGCTTATCCATTGATGCCATGTTTTCTCCTTACGATGCCTTCGATGCCTTGCGATAAGCAAGATAATTCCATTTGATTCATAGAAAAGTTAAATAAAAATTTGCATATCTTTCATAATCAACTTTTATTCTATTCAAGAATAACAAAAAATTAATGAAGAAATATTCAGGGGTTCTAAAAAGTCAGAGGTTGCCGCTTAAAGTAGCCATAAATTCTCATGAGCTTGGTTCGATATTAAGCATATCCATTAAGACGCTGAAATTCGTATGATTCTCAAGTACCAAACGTTGGTTTGTAATCGGGTCATATAAACCCACAATAAGCTGTACGGTTTCACGCCTTGCCATCGAATTAAAAGGTATCCAATGCTCATCTAAGATATATTCGTTCAAATGCCATCCGGTGGTTGGGCGGGCATTGTTCGCAGGCACGAGATCGCTTTGACCGACCACTTGCCCCTCAGCATTGATCAACTGTACAAACACCGTATAACTGATCGTCGAGGGCATCTCCAACGCTTGCCAAAGCAACGTGAGCTGAACGCCCTCGCCCCCTTCAGGAGCCACAAGGGTGTAGCCGACTAAATCGCCCACTTCTGGAAATCCCACCTGAACTGCTTGTTCCATCTCAGGGCGTTCCAGTTGTAAAGGCAGCGATTCGACTTGAAAACTCGTCAGAACTTCGCCTGTCCCCAAACGGATTTGATACGTTCCCCCATCGGCATCGACGGGGATTTGTATGCGTCGCCATTCCAAATGACGGTCATCATCAATGGCGGGTGATGCAGGTAGGACTTCTACGAGGGGCGTGGCTTCATCTTGGCGCGCCAACTGGAGGCTGGGTAACGTTCCCCTTCCCTGCCAGAGCAACGTAAGATCAACAAAGCTACCGTTAGCAATATTCTCGAAGTTTGTCGGCGCAGTGCTATACCCAACCAAATTCAATTCAGGGTTGATCTGCCAGTTCACAAGTTGATCTACCGATGGAGCGCGTGTGACGGATGTCCAATCTGAATCGGTCACTGTCCATGTCCCTACCTGTAAATCTCGTCCTGAAACTGTCACATCACGGTTTTGAGGAACAAGACCAGAAGGTTCGGATGTTTCATCATAGATGCGCAGGTAAATCGTGTATTCCCCTGCTGGCGTGCCCATAGGTAAGCGTATCAAAGGATAGGCGGTAAGGGTTTCCCCCACAGAAACTTGGGAAGTCAACTGCTGATCCGCCTGTGCAAAAATAGCGTCGGCTCGGGCAATCTCCATATTGAGATCATTCCGCACGCTGATAAGGGCTTTTAAGTCGAACGACGTGTTGGAGAGCAGTTCAATCGTGATCGGCAAGCACAAGGCTTGATTGCCCGAAACTGTCGGGATATCCGCGATTTCTTGAACGCGGATCAGATCAACGCCTTGAGCGTCAAATACCCATGATGCAGGGCGAAAGATCGGGGTTTGTAGAGAAGGTGAACGAAATAAATTATCCGTCATCCCATGTATGGTAAAGGTTTCAGGTTCGTTGAGCGTGCCATTCCCCAACAGACAGCTTAACATGCCACGATAATCCGCCCGTTGGGTATACCAAACATTGGCAGAGACATCACCACTGGTGGGAAGCAGAGGCAAGATGGCATCTAAATCTTCCCCTTCCGGCAGGGTGATTCGCTGAGCATGTACGTCGAAACGATCCCAATAATAAGCAAATTCGTAACGGTCTGCGTATGACCACATCAGTACAGAATCTTCAGCGGTCAGGTTTTCGGCATAATACGCCGTCATCCTTCGTGCATCATCATGACGGTAGGGAGCATCAGTATTCAGAAAAAGATTGAACAGGAACATTCCCGCAAAAACCAGCGTGACTGTGCCGACTAACCGCACATCACGAAAACGGGAACTGCTGAGGCCAAAGATCAGCGCAAGCATTGGGGAAAACGCGACCAAATAGCGAATATGCACATCATTTTGGAGCGCCGCTAAACCGAGGATCATCCCCAACAACAACACCCCAAAATGAACTAACAGCCAGCGTACCCGTCCGTTACGATGATGGATCATCAACACAAAGACGGCCAACGCAATGATCGGCACCCATGCCCATTCATCGGTGATGCGGATGCGTTCCCATGGGGTCTGCCATAAACCGCGCCAAAAGTTGTAGAAGTATGTTGGAGAGAGGTCAAGCGTAGAGGCAACCGCGTTATTTGCGGACGTCAAATTGAGAAAACGATTGATGAAATACGGCATCCACAACACGACCACAACGGCCTGTGAAAGCATCCATCTACCAAATGGAAATGGATGCGCTTTTTGCCGAAATATCCACGCTAAAACCGAAACACAGTTCACCCAAATTATAAAAATTGGCCCTGTGTTATGGCTATAAAGCAGAATAAGCTCTGAACCTATGAGAAAGAGCCATGTTTTAAGATCGGCATCTCCATCTAATATGTGATGCCACGCGCTCAGTAACAGCAGACATATCAAAGCAAGATAAGAGTACATGCGCGCTTCTTGCCCTGACCACCAAAAGAGGGGCATTAGCGCCAGAAATAAAGAAGCGAGAATCCCTGCTCTATCCCCAGACCAGCGCTTCGCCAGCCGAAATACCAACGCCAAACACAAGAGATTGCAGAACAATGAAAAGAGACGTAGTGCAAATTCACTATCGCCCAACAGTTGCGAGTGAAGGTAAATCAACCCATAATACAGAGGGGGGTTTGTCGCATCGCTGTTCAGTGCATCGATAAACGTGGGTTGGGAAGTCGCAAACGCCGACCATCCCTCATCAAACCAAATACTTTGTGTGCCAATATGAAATACACCGACGGCCATCAACCAGAGGGCGATACCGACCCACAACCCGCCTGTTTTAAACGTTGATGTCCGCTGTAAAGAAGCCAAAAGCATCCCTTTTACGATGGTGCCGATACGGTGTTAGAAAAATTCATAACAAATTCATATTAGATTTTACTCATTTTATGAGCGAAGTTTTTTCAGTCCCGCACATTTCTAATGAGTATTCGCCTTGAATTAAGACACAATGTATTGCGTAGAGTAACAAAAACGCATTAGAATATGAACGATAATTAGTAAAATGACAGTTTATAAATAATGATTGACCACAATGCAATCAAATAATTCTCAAAATCCAAAAAATATACAACAAGGTCATTCAAGTTCATCCACAGAGCGTGAAACGGATGACCAACATATTACAGCACCCTTCAAAACGTCAGAAAACCTAATGGCAAAACAAAATTCTTGCCCTGTCTGTAAAAAAACAAATCGTGTCGGTGTGCTCATTTGCGAATCTTGCGGTGCCAATCTTGTCATCGGAAGCGCAGTCGTGATTGGCACGCGCCAAATCTCATCCAACGGCACTGGGCCTCTGGTGAATAAAGTCCGCCGTACAGGGGAGCATGAACGTGT
Organism: uncultured Anaerolineae bacterium; assembly: GCA_934216615.1. Lineage (GTDB taxonomy): Bacteria > Chloroflexota > Anaerolineae > Aggregatilineales > Phototrophicaceae > Flexifilum. Next base: position 107,615 of record CAKQCB010000009.1, read on the forward strand.
TGTAGAAGTTTCTGCCCTTTCCAACTCTGCGCAAATGTTCACCGCAGCAATGCTCTTGCGCTTAGAAATTGAAGGCACAGAAACACCTATTTTAGTGCATCCCAAATCAGAAACATCGCTCGGTAGACGTGACCCTGCGGCTGGAAATATGCCAGACGTTGATCTGACCGCGTATGCCGCCTACCGCCTTGGGGTAAGCCGTAAACATGCGATTCTACGTCAAAAAGAAGATCGGCTAGAAATTTACGATCTTGGAAGCAGTAACGGCACCACCGTCAACGGCCTGCGCCTGTTACCTCATCGGCCTCAATTACTCCGTGACGGTGATGAACTCGCGCTCGGCAAGATGAACATCCGTATTTCTTTCCAACAACCCCTGCGACGCACCCCCTAAGCCTATCCCATTACTGACGTAATGGGATAGTTCTTGTATCAGCCAAAATCAAATGGGTTTCTTGTGTTTCCACATCATAAAGATACACCCCACGCGCAATTTCACCTGTCGGTCTTAACTGGTTGAGCAAAACATCCCCCGTATAAGTCAGCGTGCCGTAGGTAAAAGGCTCAGAAATAGCGTGAAAATCTCCATCCACAAAAACATTAAATATCTCGTAATTGGCGGTCACCATAAAGCCGATATCTGATTGCGTGAAGTCTGTTCCCATAAGCCGCAAGCGTTCAATCGTTTCTTCAGCAAGAACTTCCTCCGATTGCATATCCCATACAGTATAGGCATCCTCAGTTTGGTTTGTATGCGTCGCCATCAAATAACGCCCATCGTCAGATAAAGCGGTCGCGATCATGGTATTTTGGATTGGGTCCCAGACGCCTAATAATTCAGCGTCCCCGCCTGCATGGATGACCCACACATCACGATCATCTAAGACGAGTAAACGCATCGGCAAAGTTTCCGTTGCTTCGTATACAGTGAGCGGAATCACGTTACCGCTGCTTCGGGGTAAGATGAACTCGGTAGATTCAGCTTCGCCAAAATGCGACACTTGAATAGAGCAATTTTCAGAACAGTTCATCGGAAATAAGGCGTAAAACATGGGGGATTTTTCCACGATACGCGCATTAAACAGCAATTCACTTTCAGCGGTGACTTGGGCAATCGTTTCGATAGTGCCCGACACGTCAGCCGTTGAAAATATCAACATAGGTGATTCTGAGGTGCGGATTGTTAATAGAAAATCATCCCCATACGCCCCGACACTCACAGCCCGAGTATCTTCAGGGAAAGTGAAAAGATCGCGGGTTTCACCACTTGCTAAATCAATTTCAGTCGCAACGAGACTTGTTTCATCGGCATCTGTCGTATCAACCCGAACATAGCGGACAGTTGACCCATCTTCTGAAAACACAGCACTCTGCATATAGGCAGTTGGCAGAGAGTGAGCGGTTAAATTCGCATGGTCGATCAGTAAGAGTGGCCGAGTGATAAACCCGTTGATCTGGTTAAATTGAGGGGAATTTAACAAGCTGAAGTCTTCTGTCCCGTCTAAATAAATAAACGTGCTTTGCACCTCTGCATCCAGCGTGACGGGGGTCATAGTATCCGCCGTTAAAGCATAGATTTCAAGCTCAGAATCGTCTGTAAAAACCATCGCTTGTGAAGGCGAAATGCGCCATCCATTTTCTGGTAACGGCATTTCTGTGCCGATGATTTGGCTGTTCCCTTCAAGGTCAAATGCGGTGTACGTCCTTTCGAGATCATCGTAAGCCCAATACCACAGATGATCAGGATCATCTTGCGCAAAAAGCACTGGAGCGCTTACCATCATGAGGCAACCCACAATTACGATAGAACGCGTCAAAAATTTAAACATTGAAGCTATCCGTAATCTAAGTTTGAAGATAATAAAGTTTTAGTGGATTTGCGTCATTGTTGCAAGACACATTACGAAGATAGAAAATAAAAATACCTGTTTCAGCAGGTATTTTCACATATTCAACTCGATGATTGCACCGAAGCTACTGGCCTAAAATCTCGGTGACTTCTTGCGCGGCTCGTTTTGCGGCATACAGCACATGGCTTAAACGCGCCCCTTTTTCGACCAGTACAGCGAGTGAGGCACGTCCGGCGGGAAAGACCACCATCACCCCATCTTCACCTTCCATCAAAAGGCGCTCTAACTCACCTTGCGCTAAACGGCGTAAGGTACGCTCTGCCAGCGCAATTAACGTAGCAGACATCGCCGCGACTTGGGGGTTACTCGTCGGGTTTTCAAGGGGATCATCATCCCCTGAAGGATAAGCCGCTACCAATAAACCATCGATATTTACAATCACTGAAGCCTTTACGCCATCCACTGCAATGTGGAGTTTCTTTAGCGCACGTTCAAGGGTTTCACTGCGATATTCTTGCGTCATGCTGATATCTCAATCTCACGCATGGATTATTCTCAAAGGTTAAACACGGATGCATGGCAGTATACCGAAGAATTGCAGATCACTCAACGTGACTTATTTCACGAACCGATGGATTTACGCCATTTCGCGGTGTGCCCGTTCTAAAGCATCTTCATCCGCCAATTGGGCTAAGAAATAGACGTCTTCAGCCTCTAGTTTTTGTTTCATCAATAAATCTGGCCGATGTTTCCACGTGCGTCGTAAGCCTTCTTGTCGTCGCCAGCGGACGATTTGTGCGTGGTTGCCTTCTAATAAAATATCTGGCACCTGTAACCCGCGAAATTCAGGGGGACGGGTGTAATGCGGGCCTTCTAAAATGCCGTCGGCATGGCTGTCGCGGTCAGCCGCGCCTTCTGAACCCAACACACCGGGGATATGCCGAATCACCGCATCAATGATGACCATAGAGGCCAGCTCACCGCCGGTCAGCACATAATCACCAATGCTGATCTCATCCGTGACGACTAAATCGCGCACACGGTCATCAATGCCTTCGTAGTGACCACATAATAAGATGATCTGTTCATGTTGGGAAAGTTCAACGGCGATTTCATGCGAGAAAACGCGCCCTTGTGGGGTCATCATAATGACAGGGATAGGTTTTTCAGCGTGAGATTGGCTCAAGACATCTTCAACGGCGCGGGTCACGACATCGACACGCATCACCATGCCACCCCCACCACCATACGGCATATCATCGACCGATTTATGACGATTCTGAGAATAATCCCGTAAATTGTGCAGATGCAGGTCTAATAATTGTCGGTCGCGCGCCTTCCATGCCATGCTTTGGGTCATCGGGCCTTCAAACATTTCTGGAAACAGGGTTAATACGTCTATCCGCATAGAAATTCACTTTCTTTCAGAAAACCAGCACTGATTCTAGCTTGCACAGCGTGACTATCAACCGCATAATTTAAACACCGAGTAATGAGAAGGTGTTCTAAGGATACCAAACGATGACGACACCCCAATATCAAGTTTGGGTACATACAGGCAGTCAACCTCTTGCTGGAACCGATTCCAATGTGTATATCATGCTCTATGGAACGCAGGGTAGAACAGATTGGATTTTGCTTCCCGCCGAAGATGCGTTTGCGTTTGAAGAAAATGCCGTCGATAAATTCTTGCTGGACTTGCCAGATTTAGGCGACCCCACCCGCGTGTGTCTTTCGCATGATGAAAGTGTGGACAGCGGTTGGTATGTCAACAATGTTCGCATTGAAGGCAGCGACGGGCGAACATGGACGTTCACCTTCAACTCTTGGATCGGTGAAGAAGAAGCAGGGCGACGTGTGGTATGCGCCGATGTCTAAGCCTTGTCATCTTGTTATTGTGCGGTGCATGTAACCTCACTACAGGCGCTGTTGGTACGCCAACCCCAACAGGGCCACAAGTTGAATTTGTCTACCCCACCCATGATACCGTTGTGGCTGAAGGCAGTGATGTGCAGATTCAACTGGTCGGCCGTGACCCTGATGGCGCGGGCATCGCCAGTATTCAACTGATGATTGATGGCATTGACCATCAAACAGGTCACCCCGTAGAATTTACGACTGTCCCTGTATTCACCGTCGAAATGAATTGGTTAGCACAATCCGTCGGGTTTCATGTCTTTAGCGCCACCGCATACCGTGAAGATGGCACCGCAAGCAGTACTGTCACCATCCGCGTTCAAGTTGCAGAAAATAGACTGCTCTCAGAAACGCCTATGGCGACAGAAGTATTTGAGCCTTAGTTAGGGTTAGAAAATGTCATATTTACCGCAGTTAACACACCGCCCTCAAATCGAATCGCTTTCTGAAAAAGACGCGGCTTACATCCGCAAACACTTTGATGCGAATAACGCCTTTTTGACGGTCAACCGTCGCGAAATCGAACTGCATCACATTGATGAGATCGAAGTTGCCGTCGCCGCACGGCAAAAGTCACCCGCGGGTTGGTTCGTGAGCAAAATCCTGTTTGGTGGGGATGAGCGTTTTCATGTCGGCATCTATTTTGGGCGTGCTGAAGAAGTTCTGCCCAACATTAACCGCACGCTCGCCGAATATATCGTCCGCAATATTGCGTTTTACGCACGTCACAATATTCAGTACAAAGGCCCTGAAGATATTTTAGGGACGGTTCCTGAAAATTGATCGGACGATGGCTGGCAGGTCTGTTGATTTTTAGCCTGCTTACGGCGTGTCAACCAAGCGAGCCTGCTACTTCCATCCGCGCTACGATATGGGGTGACGCACAAGACATCGCGCAGACGCAGGCCGTAGGCGCCCCTACACTGGTGAGCACCAGTGAACAGGTCTACGCATTTTGGATCGCCAGCGACAATGCAGGCGTGCACATGGATGCAAGCACAATTCGCTTAAATCCGCGTTCCAGTTTTGCCGAGACGACGGTGCTTCCCCTGCCCGTTCAAAACCCAAGCCATCTCACAGCCTATCTAGGACAATCCTCGTTCATTCATTTATTGTGGCTGAATATGTGCCCGATCACAGAGACGACCAGCAACGATATCCGCTGTTTGTTTCACGCGCTGATCACACACGATCTTCAAGTTGAGCGCGGGCCAACGCAGATCACCACCGTCAACACGCGAAATTTTTCTGCAATCGCCCTGCCCAACGGCACACTTCAAATTGCATGGACAGGGGGCGCAAGCCCAGAACCTAATCTCTATAAGCAAATGATTGACAGTTTTGGCCGTCCGTTAGAAGCGCAGTACATCATGAGCCAGATCACAGAGACGGCGATCCTCTCGAGCCTCAATACTCCAGAGATCAAAATCTATGCTGTTTCACAACAAGGGCAGTTGATCCGTTTTACATTTCGCGACGGTTTCAGACCAGATACGCTTTTTCTAGGCGCGGTTCCCTACCAAGCCCCAACCGATATCCTCGAGTCATTCCAAGTAGGTAGTGATGGCAATCATGACTATGCGATGTGGAACATCCACCGTGCGGGGGTATCACCTGAAGTATGGATGAGCGCGGGGGCGCTCCAAAATAGTTGGTCACCGCCCGCCCGCCTCCAACTTACCCTTCAAGATCACCCTGTCACGACAGGGTTTAACGGTGGTGACGCGCAGAGCGCCACCCTCTCTACAAACGAAAATACAATCCATGTTTACGCGGGAAACTTCATCGGCAGTGTGACGGATTCCGTCCCCTTCGCAGCGCTCACCAGTGAAGGAATACAACTCATCTATTTCAGCGGGGGTGAAGTCAGCGCGATACAAGCGGTGGTTGATCTAGAATACGGTCTGTTTACACCACATATCCAAACGGATAGAACGCGCAATTTATATCTTGCGTGGGTGGAAAGCGAAGTGAACGTACAAGATCGGCTTTATTTTGCGACGACGGCCATTTCTGGTTCATAAAAGAACAGCTTCCCGGGGATGAAGGGAAGCTGTCACAAAATATATTTTTTATGAAATGTAAGTTTTGAATGCTCTAACATTCTCTACTACTTACTCACTAATGTAACCGATTTCGCATCTCACCAAAAGTGACAAACATCCTTAATAATGAGTAAGAATCCTAAATTTTGACAATAAAAAAGACAAATCTCTTTGCAGAAATTTGCCTCTTTTCAATTTCGTCAAACTCTATTGAATCCACTAGCACGCATTCATGCGGTCAAACATATCGAGGATAGTGTCTGCCGCTTCAGCCAGTTCAGTGTCACCGTCGCGCACTGCTTCTTGTTTTGCCACCTGCACCCCACTACGATGCACATTCCGAAAGTCGCCAATCGGGTATAGATATTCGTTGCCATGATCGGTCGATTGCACAACAAGGAACCACTTTGACAGCGCTTCTTCGCCCTGTTCCGCCTTGAAACTATCGATCTTTTCTGGGGTGGGCGCGTTAATTTTCCAAACCGTGTTGATTCCGTAGAACCCGGCATCCATACGTTCTAAAGCAAATTTGACAGCATCCTGATTAATTGTACGTATCATGATTTTATCTCCAATCTGCATATATAAACTTAGATGCGTTCAGCCGTTTATAGATTACGTCTAACCACTACGTCGGTAAATCACACGATACGTGATGAGCGCACGCTCACCCGTTTCGGTATTACACGGCACAGGCGCTAATGCTTCCCGAATCGGGTCGGATTGACCGGGCAAATCCACAATGTAATTTTGCCCTTCCGTCATCAAGAAGTCGGCATAACCGCGTCCCAATTCCGGTTTTAAGCCTGTGAAGAAAATACTGCTATCCCCACTCCAGCGCACACGAATCTGCTGAGCAGGCACACCTGTCGAGCCGTTCGCCTCGTACACATACACCTGAATTAAACCCGAATTAGTCACGGAACAATCCGTCGTGACCGAGATCAACTCAAAGTTACTTTGTGGCGGGCTGGTGGGAATCACAATCGGCACTGGCGTTGACGTGGCAATATTGACACTCGCAGGGGTGGGCGATTTGGTCGGCGGTGGCAGTAAGGTATTAGTCGCCGTCGGTAATGTGATCTCGACGACCATCGTCGGTTCTTGCGCCATTGCAGGGATGATTTCATCCGCACAGCCAGCGCGCGCTTGCGGTTGATAGAGCGCGATCATCGAGCGTACCGCGTTCAAACCGCTTGTACTGTTCACATATCCACTGGTGGCCAAACGACACGCGGTATCCGCAACGGCTTGGATGGGGTCACCTGAAACACGCAAGTTGACCAGACTGTTAATCGCGCGGGTGAGGTCATTATCTTGTGCGTAACGCAAAGCAATCGCCACGATATACTGATCTTTATCAGAAACGCTCAACTGCCAAGGGGCAATATCAATTTCTTCGCGCGGGCTGACGTTCCACGCAAAAAATAGCCCGCCCGCAACCCCAACGATCAGACCGATGAAAATACCGACCAGAGAGACGCGTCGGCGGGAACGTGTATATTTGCTCGCAATCGGGGATTGATCTGGGTTCACGAGCCACCGCCGGGAACAGAGACATTGCGATACGGTTGCATGATCGGCGTCAACCGTCCCAGACTTTCGGACAGCGTGACGAGATAACGTATTTCGGTAATATCCCGCGAGGATGTGATGTAACGTTCGGTCACTTCTTGCACCAACTGCGGGGCATTCTCCACGCGCAACACGCGCAAACGATCCAGCACGCCATTCAGGTCTTGGTCGCGGGTATACCCAGCGGCCACCAAAACTACATATTCATCTCGGTAAATTGAACTTAATGCTGAGGCAGGACGATCAACTGATTGCAGTGGAAACTGAACCCACCCCAAATATAAGCCGATGCCCGCGCCAATCACCAGAGTCACCAGCAATGACAGCAAAAAACGTAACATGCCTAGCCCTGTTCAAAGATTGCAAAGATCACAAAAAAACAGATTATACCAGTGGGTTGGAATTTTGAAGTAGGTTTTGAGAAATAAAAAAAGTTGGAATCATGATTCCAACTTTTTAAGTACCAGCGGTGGGAGTCGAACCCACATGCCCGAAGGCGCGCGATTTTGAGTCGCGTGCGTCTGCCAATTCCGCCACGCTGGCATTTTCCTATGTAGTATAATCCGTTAGTAGGATAAACTCATTTGTGAATGCGCTTAATCTTAAAAAGGCAAACGCAACTTGTCAATGGTAGGCAGAGAATCTAGTACACCCAATTTTCAAAATGACACAGATCAAGGCGAAATATTCCTGATAGAGAGTGCGCAAAAAGGGAGTTTAGAGTCTTTTAACGAGTTAATTAGTCGGTATCAAGACCATGTCTATACCCTAACCTATCGAATTATGGGCGAACCTCAAATTGCCGATGACATGACGCAAGAGACATTTCTCGCAGCTTTTCGTCGCCTTGACACTTATCGCGGGGGGCATTTCAAAGCATGGTTATTACGCATTGCAACCAACCAATGCTACGATGAACTGCGTCGCTATAAACGCAAACCGCAGCAGAGCATCGAAGAATTGCCCGATGCCGACCATGACGACGGCCCCGCCCTTCCCGACTCGGGTCAAACCCCTGAAGAAGTGGCGACCACCCGCGAACTTCAAGAAGCAATTCAACACTGTATTGAAAGCCTCTCGGCAGACCAGCGCATTGTCATTGTACTGAGCGACATCGAAGGTTTTGAATACAGCGAAATTGCCGAACAAGCAGACATCAATTTAGGGACGGTAAAATCTCGTTTAAGCCGTGCGCGCGCCAATGTGCGCAGTTGTTTGCAAGGCTATAAGGAACTTTTACCATCAGCTTTTCGTCTTTGGAATGAAGCTGACGCACTCTAAGCAACACGAATCGAACTTTAAATCCGTCAGAACGTGATAATACAGTGAACGAACACGACATCGAACTGCTTTCAGCCTATATTGATAACCAACTGAGCGAACCTGAGCGCGATATGTTGTTGGCGCGGTTGCAAAACGAGCCAGACCTACAAAAGACGCTTGCCAGTTTACAAGCAACGGTCGCGCTCTTAGGCAAGCTACCGACGCTCAAAGCTCCACGCGCTTATGTGCTCACGCCAGAGATGCTTGGGCAAGCACTCCCAACGCCAAAACAATCGAAGCCTCACAAAATCATCCCGCTGTGGACGAGCCTCTCATCCGTCGCGGCGGCGCTCTTATTCATCGTCTTTGGGGCAAGCCTGCTTCTTCGGTCAGATTTTTCTCCACAGTCAGCGGGTTCTGGACAGGTGACACACGACACAGTTGCCCCTGAAGTAGCCTTTGCCGTCACCGCCTTACCCACATTGGATGAGGCCGCTCGGTCACAGACATTGGAGACAGAGATCATAGACACGACATCATCGACAGACATTGCCGAAGTGATGAATGAAATTGCGACAACCATCGGCGAAACGATGTCAGGGGGTGTGCTCGCAGAAACTGGCGAAAGCCAAGCCTTATTTGAGATGGCGGGGGTAGATGCCCTCGATAGTGAAGAAGTCAGCACTACGTTAGGCTTTATGACCACCCAAGCGCCTAGCGCGGTTATGAGCGAGTTTGAAGAAGAACCTGCTGAACTCACAGACAGTAGCATGCTGACGCGAGAGAGGTTTCCAGAAGATGCCGTTAGCGATATGGCAGCAGCGCCGATCATCTCGCCCGAAGTCGCGATGATGGTTCAACCGTCACTCACGGCGACCATAGAACCTACAGCGACGCGAACGGCGACATCAACACCGACTGAAACACCAGAACCGACCTTAGAGCCGACATCGACCGCAGAACCCACCCCAACAGAAGTGATGCGTCAAGTTGAAACGTCTCCATCAGAAGTAGATCGCCCGTTGATCGGCTACGTCCTTCTGCTGATTGGGGTTGGCCTTCTCGTCTTCGCAGGCGTGAGTTTCATCCAGCGCTACCGCCGTAAATCTTAAGCGATGCCCGTAGAACGCACCTCTCCGTACTGCCCATCGTGTGGTGGGCAGACTGAACTTCGCGCCTTACATGGACGCGAACGCCCGCTTTGCACAGTATGTGGGGAGGTCGTTTACTTTGATCCTAAAGTCGCGGTTGCGGTATGCCTCACACGGACGCATGAACATCATGAGGAAATCCTGCTCATTCAGCGTTTATTCGACCCTAGCAAAGGCTTATGGGCACTTCCAGCAGGGTTTATCGAATATGATGAAGCGCCGGAAGCGGCGGCCATCCGCGAAACATACGAAGAAACAGGGTTACACATACACCAATTAAAACTGGTGAACGTCTTGCACCGTCCTGACGCGAATGGCATGGCCGACATTGTGATGATCTATACAGGGATTTCCGATTCTTGGGACTGTCACGCAGGGGATGATGCCCAAGCCGTGAACTGGTTCCGTGCAGATGCCCTACCGGACATCGCCTTCACCAGTACACAACTTGTCATCGATTTGTGGCACAGTGGAAAATTACGCCCAAATAGCTAAGAACCTTCAGAGAGCATGACAGGTTGATCCGAATTTACGGTGAGATCATATAGATCAAACTGCATTTCGGGCAACTGAAGCACCCCATACGTGTGTGAAGTGGCTCTCACATTTTGAAACGTGTACAGCGACCCGGGGTTCACCACACACCCATTGTTCACACGCATGAACAAAGGCATGTGGGTGTGACCCGTAATCAACACATGCACGCCTAAAGAACCCAACATCATATTCAAAAGCGTCGTTGAAACATGGTCACGGTACAAACCCCATAGGTTATTTCCGGGCTTGCCATGACACATAAACACTTTGATGCCTTCAAATTCCCCACGCCATTCTAACGGTAACGAACGTAAAAAAAGTTTGTTTTCACTCGAAAGGTGATAACTCCATTCATCATGATTGCCGCGCACCACTGGAATATCATAAGCACGAATGGCTTCCACCACTTGGTCAGGCTCAGGGCCTCTGCCTACCAAGTCACCAGCACATAAAATATGATCCACCTGATGCAAATGAGTTAATCGGTCTAAAGCGGTTTTTAAAGCAGCGTAATCACCATGAATATCTGATATAAGACCAAGTTTCATCCTAAATTCCTAACGTGTCGAAGTGGAGCCTATTATAACAGGTTCGAACTATCGCTTCGACGGCAATTCTTCATACAAACCGAATTCCAAAGGGAATACAGAATTATAGGAATCTCATAAAAAACTTAGCAATACGCTGTATATTTGGTTATGTTATCATCACTGAATAGCGTTCTCCTTACTTTATTGCAAAGTTTTCAAAGGCGACACATGACGCAAATTATGCTCGTGCGCCACGCAGTCAATGATTTTGTTAAAACTGGTAAGCTGGCAGGGTGGACACCCAATGTCCATCTGAATGAGGAAGGGATTGCTCAAGCAGAAGCGTTGGGCAGTCGGCTTGCAACAACTAAAATTGATCACCTCTACGCCAGCCCGCTAGAACGTACAATGGAAACTGCGGAAGCGATTCAAAAACATCAATCCCACCTCACCATTACTCAAACCACGGAATTGGGCGAAGTACGGTATGGGGATTGGGAAGGCAAATCAATTGCTTCACTGCGTTCACGAAAAATGTGGCAAATCGTTCAAGAATATCCTTCACGCGCCTACTTCCCCAACGGCGAAACGATGCGTGGGGTACAAACGCGCGCCGTCAATGCAGTTGAACAACTGGTCGAAAACCACCCGTCACAATTGATCGTCATCGTCTCACATGCAGACATTATCAAGATGGTGACGGCGCATTTTCTGGGAATACATTTAGATAATTTTCAACGGATTCACGTTTCACCTGCGTCAATCACGCTTTTCCATTTAAGTTTTGGTCGCCCGTACCTGATCACGATGAACGATACGGCGCACATTCAGCAAATGGAACAAGAACGCAAACACAAACCAAAATCCTCATCACATTGAGAGCGTACAAGCACGATGCCAAACATGGAAATGGAACTTAAACCGATTGATTTCATCACTGTAGGAACAGTGGGGCCAAAGGGACAACGCAAATTCCACTTGCAAGCAGTAAAAGAGGATCAGATTGTTTCTTTGACCATCGAAAAAGAACAAGCGTGGGCATTAAGCGAAGCCATTAAAGAAATGTTGGATGATCTCGATCAGCGTCATCCGCGCAAGCAAGAAGCCCTCGAAGAAACCAACATGGACCTGCGCGAGCCAATTGACCCGCTTTTTCGGGTGGCACAAATGGGACTGGGATACGACGAAGAAACTGATCTGGTCGTCCTCGTGGCTCAAGAATTAGTCATCCGCACCGACACATTCAGCGAAGCAGAAGAGGACGACTTAGACAACGATGATCCCGACATCGACATTGATGATGTGCCGGACGCCGAAGCAACAGGCGACAAAGAAGAACCCAGCACAGTTCGGTTTTGGAGCAGTCGTGAACAAATGCGCGCTTTAAGTGAGCGCTGTATCGCAGTGGTGCAAAGTGGCCGTCCAGACCCGAAACAAAATGGTCGTTTGGTGTACTACTGGACATAAACCATGATGAGCATTCCGCCAAATACCGATGAAAACCCGCCTCATATCAGCATGGAGCGGGTGATCACTGCGCTGAATGAAGGCGAAATAGAAACTGAAATTGGCATGCTCCGTTGGAGTTCGAACCGCGCATTCCTGCTCACGGTTCAACATAAAGAGGTCACCGTCGAAGGTGTGTATAAACCCCAAAGCGGTGAACGTCCGCTGTGGGACTTTCGCGAAGGCACCTTATGTTTACGCGAATATGCTTCCTTTCTCACATCCCAAGTGCTGGGTTGGCAGTTGGTTCCGCCGACTGCCCTGCGCACGCTTAATTATGGGCTGGGCACACTGCAATTTTTCATCGCCCATGATCCAAACATCCATTACTTCACATGGGATGAGGAACTCAAAGCGGAATTAGACCCTCAACTCCGACGGTTATGCCTGTTCGATCTGATCGTCAACAATGCCGACCGCAAAGGCGGGCATTGTTTGCTGGATGCAGAAAATCACTTATGGGGCATTGATCACGGAATTACGTTCCACGCTCAAAATAAATTGCGCACCGTCATCTGGGATTTTGTCGAACAGCCTCTTTCAAACGATGAACGGGAACCACTCGAACAGCTTCTTCAAAAGTTATGTGATCTAGAATCAGTGTATCGTCAAGCGCTCGACAAGTTACTTCACATCAGTGAAATTGAGGCGTTTGTCGTGCGTATTCAGCGCTTACTCAAGAGCAATCAATTCCCGCTTCCACGCGGTGACATCAACTATCCTTGGCCGCCGGTTTGATCGATATTTACAGCTCACTACGCGGGCGCATCAGACGCCATCACGAACACGGCTATCGTATAAATTCACTAACAAAAGAACGAGGTGGGTATAATGTCCCTCGTCCTTTTGTTTTCTAGCCCGTAGGTTTGATATACAATCCTATGTGCATAGACTACATTGATTACGTAGTATACGTAGGTATCAACTATTGGGGGAATGCAAGTGGCAAGTCAAGCGCGTGAATTACGTCAAAAAGGAATTGAAGCAGCCAAAGCAGGACGCAAAGATGAGGCGCGTCAGCTCCTTCAACAAGCCATTCGCCTCGAACCCCAAAATGAAGCGGCTTGGTTATGGTTAGCCAGCGTTGCACGGGATGCGCGAGAACGCGCCTTTTGTTTACAGCAAATTCTGGAAATCAACCCACACAACGAAACGGCCAAACGTGCGCTGGAAGGGTTGATGAGTACCCTACCCCCAGAAACCGAAGCGCCTCAATCCATCGGCTTAAAGAAACTTCCGGGCGCGCCCAAATTCCGCACAACCGCAGACTTGATGACACAATCCCCCGGGGTGCCACTCCCTTCTACAGAAGATATTGCAACCGCACAAAAACGCGCGGAAAGCATCATCAGCTTGGCGACACAACCGCCGTCGAGCGATATTAAGTATGTTCACAAAACCAAACGGCGCGCGGGTGAAGGCGATATTGTGCGTCTGCGTCTCACCATTATGGCGGCAGTGGGTGGGCTATTTGCCCTGCTCATCATTGCGGGGGTCGTGCTTGTTGCCACCAACGACGATGTGCGCGGGATCGTCTTTGGCCCAACTGCAACCTTTACCTTTACACCCACCGTCACACCTACCAACACGCCCGGGTTTACGCCTACGCCATCCACACAACCGCGCGTTTCGCCTACCCCGACGGATGCAGCGCCTGTTTTCCTCACGCGCTATAACCCGTATGCCGCGCCAACGCCCACCACAATTTACCCTGCGGTATTTGAAGTGCCTCAACAAAATGCGATTTCCGCCATCAACAGCGGACTCTTTGCCGTGGCGCTTCCCACATTACACGCGGAAGAATTACTCATCGCCAACAACTTCAACCCGAACCCCTACTACTGGCAAGCAATCGCCTATTTGGGTGAAGAAGATGTCGATTCTGCGCTGGATATTTTAGAAGTCGCCGAAGGGCGCCTTGATGAAGCACCGAACCAAAATTATGACGCGCTCATCAACAGTGGGTTTGCACAAGTCTATTGGCAGATCGCACAAAATGAATTGGCAGAGGGTGATACTGCGGGTGCCAACCTCGCTTATGAACAATTGGTCGAGCGTGCAGAAGCAGCCATCCAACGAGATGCACGATTAGAAGCGCCATATATCTATCTGGCGCGTAGTTTAGCCGCCCAACGAAATTATGATGAAGCGATCCAAATTCTTGATCGTGGGCTGGCTGTCCCCTCGCTTGAAAGCAATACCAACCTGATCACCGAAAAAGGTCACGTCTACCTGCTCCAAAGAGAGTATGATTTAGCGCGCTATCAAGCGTTCTTAGCCTTGTACGTCGATGCTACGAGCCAAGAAGCGCACCAATTACGCATCACAGCGGCGATGCAGGCGAATCAACCCGGGCAAGCCGTACTGGACGCAGAAACGTATCTCTACTATTACCCGGGAAGTACCTATGCCTTCAAATTATTAGGCGATGCCCATGCTGAAGAAGGCAATAATGATCTCGCATTGCTGGCCTATTCTCAAGGTTTACAGGGGGATACGACAGCGGATGGCTATGTAGAGACGTTGATCTCTCGCGGGACGTTGTATTTGAATGCGGGAAATTACAACGCGGCATTGGATGATTTCACCCGCGCATATGACCTAGAAGAGACGTATGCGATCCAAGCGTTACGCCTACAGGCAGCGTTTGGAGCGGGACGGTATCAAACCGCCCTTTCCGATATTGATGATCTGTTAGGCCGTAATGCCCTTTCTGATGATGAGCTTCGGATGATCCAAGCCCAAATCAACTATGAGCTGATGGTACAAGCAGACACCTTAAATGCCGCCAACTTGAACCCGATCATCGGCGCGCTTGAAACCGTAAACGCCAATGGCAATCTCACCCCCAACCAACGCGCAAGGATCAATCTCACGTTGGCGCAGGCGAATCTCGCATTAGGAAATCGTGATGCGGCACTAAACCAAGTCAACATCTACCTTGCCAATGAAGACAGCCTGATGGGTCATTATGTGCGCGGGCAAATTTACGAAGCGATGAATGACCGAACCGAAGCCCAACGAGAATATGAATGGGTGCTTTTATGGAGTCAGGTCTACCCCTTCAGTGAACGCGCCGACGTCGAAGCGAAGCTGTTAGACTTGATCAACTAGGGATAGACGATAACACATGAAACAAAAAAACAGCGCTGGTTTCTCATCAGCGCTGTTTTTATTTAATCGGCGGGTTTGGGTTCAACCGTCCCCATACGCTCTAAGAACGTATTTACGACCCCTTGCGGGTTGTGATAACAGGCGTCAGCATCAAAACGTTCGATGACCAAAATCCCGTGTGCCCGTAAGTGTTCATCTCTCGCTTGGTCATACGCCACATTATGATGCGGGCCGTCCACTTCTAAAATCCCCCAACGTCCATTGTGAAAAATGAGAAAATCAATCTCGCGCGTTTCGCGTTCTTTGCGAATGGTCAAACGCGATTTTGCGGGGCCGTAATAAAAAAGATCGTATTGGTCAAGTGCTTTTGCAATACGAACTTCTGTATTTGACCGGAAAGTCAGCCCTTTCCATGGAATAGAACGATATGATGAAGGTTCTGCTTCCTTGACGTATTTTTTAGGTTGTGCGCTTGAACGGGTACTGCGTCGGATACTCGCCAACGAACGGTCTAAACGGCGCACAATATATTTAATGCTGTCCATACGGTCACGCTCGAGGACGACATATAACAATAAAACCCCAACAAAAAACGGTGTTAATTTTGCGGCCCAGCCCGGCGCAATACCAATCACATCTAAGATCGATATTCCAATACTCACCCCTGCGATTGCGCCCAACATCCAACTGATATAACGATCAGTCCGCGAATGATTCATATGTCTTTAAAGCCTTTAGACCTTCCTCATATTACAGTATTTCCATTTTAACATTATTCTGGGTCAAAGCGTGTGCCTAACGCCGCAGGTGAATCCGCTCGTAGGACGTTCCGCGTAAATTTACGAAACGGGCGAGGCAGAACCTGAACCAATCTTTCTAATGCCCCTGTACTCACAAGTAACAAAGTACCAATCATTAAAACCCACGGCAGGCCATTTAATAACACCAGCGGAATATTCACATCTGGAGAGCGCTGAATCGCCGAGGAGAGCGCCCGAAGTCCTGCGAATAGATATGCTCCCAACACCACACGGAACGGATGCCACCCGCCAAAAATTACAATCGCCAGCGCGATCCAGCCATCCCCGCGCATCACGGGTGGGGTTGCCCAGCCGGGTTTAATCGATAACGAATAGGCCGCACCTGCCACGCCAACCAACATCCCGCCTAAAACCGTGTAGAAATAACGCATACGGTTGACGTTTGTCCCTCTGGCAAAGGCCGCTTCGGGGCGTTCGCCAATGGCGCGTAATGCCAGCCCGCCTTTGGTGTGAAAGAGCCAGAACCACGTCACAAAAATTAAGATGTAGCTGAAATAAACAAATGGAGAGTGATTGAAGAAGATCGTCCCCACAACGGGGATATCCCGCAAAATGGGGATGGGCATAGAGAGGACTTGTGGGCCGGGGATACGTGTGTAATCTTGGCCGAGGAATAAGGCGAGGTCGGCGCATAATAACGTCAGAATAAAGCCTATCGCGACTTGGTCTTGGCGCAAATGAATGTCGCCAAAGGCGATCAAAAACGCGACAATCCCCCCTGCCAGCATCGCCGCCAAAAGCCCAATCCAAATACTGCCCGTCAAAAGCCCCGCAACAAAGCCGACCATCGCGGTCAGCGTCAAACTACCATCCAGCGAGAGGTTGACGACACCCGCCCGTTCGGTGATGGTCTCGCCGATGCCTGCAATGACGAGCGGGGTGGCATTGGTCACAATGCTGCCGAGAATATTAATCAACTCTTGATTCATACGATGTCCTCAAAACAGACGTTAGGGTTGTTGTGATAGATTCGGCGAGACGGTTGAAGCAGAAGTTTCTTCGCTACCGCGGGCGTTCCCAGACCGCGAAAACCAGCGCTGGCGAAAGCCGTTGAAGAACAAGACGAGCAAAACCAATAGCCCTTGCAACACACCCGCTAAAGAAGGATCTAACTGCAAAGCGACTCTTAACCGTGTACTGCCCGCTAAAATTGCCGCGAACACAAAAGAGACCAGCGGAATCCACACAGCGCGGTTGCTGACGATCAAGACGACTAAGAGCGCTAAGAAGCCAATGCCCCCCGAAGAAAGCGGACGTAAGCTGTTATAGGTGAATAAGACACGGTATGCGCCCGCGATCCCCGCGAGAGCGCCACATGCAAGAAAAGCCGTGAGCGTGCTTTGCGTGGTCGGCACGCCTAACAAAAGCGCCGAACGTGCATTTTTTCCGGTGGCGCGTAGCTCTAAGCCCCAACGTGTCCGCCTCAACACAAGGATGACTGAGACGATTGCAATGAGCGTGATAATCAGCGCGAGTAAGCTCACCGGAAATTCAGTGCTGATGCTGGGCAACGTCGCAGTTGGTGGGAACGGCGCGGTGGCTTGGGCGCTTCCGCCTGTCGCGGGTTGCCACGGCCCAGAGATCAGATAGATCGACCAAACATTCACCAGTGAATTTAAGGCGACCCCGCCAAAAATCTCATTCACGCCAAACTTGGTCTTCAACATGCCGACGATCAACGCCCATGCCATGCCCCCGAGGATGCCGAGAAAAATTTCAAACGGGATCAAAATAGGGGATGGCAGTTCGACGTACAATGCCGCCCAACTTGCGAAGATGGCGCCCGCCATCATCTGGCCTTCAATGCCAATGTTCCATAACCCCGCCGTGAAGGTGATGGCTAAACCTAGCCCACATAACACCAGCGGAATCCAAAAATTCACGACACCTGCAACCGATGTTGAACTGCGGAACGCGCCCGCCCAAATGGTATTGAAGACTTCAAGCGGGTCATGCCCCACCATCAAAATGAGGACTGCTGAAATGGCGAAAGAGATGAGAATAGGCAGTAAGGTGAGTAAAAATTGTGACGTGCGTTTATTCATCTGCATCCTTGATCACTCCCCCACCGCTTGAGCCGTGTAATTTCCGCCGATCAACTGCCCAAGTTCTTCAATCGTCGTTTTTCGAGCATCGGGAATTTCAAATACCCGCCCCGCATACAAAACGAAGATTCGATCACTGTAAGCGACGAGTTCATCAAGGTCGGGTGAGGTGAATAAAATTGCCGTTCCGCTGCTGCGTCGCTCGAGAAGCTGTTGCCATATCCACCGTGCCGAATCGACATCTAAACCGCGTGTGGGGTATTCAAGCGCCATCAAAAGGGGTTGTTGAGGCAATAACGCCATCAATACCCGTTGTTGGTTACCCCCGCTCAACCGCTCAATTTTATCCGACGGGCGACCACGCACGTTATAATGCGCAATTTGATTTTGGGCGCGCTGTTCTGCTTCTTTCCAACGTACCAAGCGACGCTGTTCTGTCACCAGCGCGATATGTTCAGTGATGCTCAAACCCGAAATCAGCCCTTCTTCGAGCCGTCCCGCCGCGCCAAAAGCCACCCCCTGCGCCATAAAATCGCGATAGTGCTTGCCCGTCATGACCTTTTCGCCCAGCTTGATCATCCCGTTGTTGGGCTTGACCAGTCCCGCAACCGCCCGCAAGATCAGCTCTTGCCCGCTGCCGTCTAAGCCCGCAAGGCCGATGACTTCTCCACTACAGATGTTCAGGTTCAAATGCTCAACCGCGACCCGTTTCCCCGAAAGTGTTACATCGTTCAAGGTGACCACAGGCTGTTTAATTTCAACCATAGGGCGTT
Organism: uncultured Anaerolineae bacterium; assembly: GCA_934216615.1. GTDB lineage: Bacteria > Chloroflexota > Anaerolineae > Aggregatilineales > Phototrophicaceae > Flexifilum. Next base: position 126,742 of record CAKQCB010000009.1, read on the forward strand.
CCTGTGTCGCGAGTTCTTGACCAAACATCAAGCGGACAAGTTCGCTTGTAGTCACAGGCATGGATGCCGTGCCGACTACACGACCAGCGCGTAAAACAACCACCGCATCACACAAGACGATCACATCTTCTAATTTGTGAGACACCAGCAGGATAGACATGCCCGATTCGGCAAGTTGTCGTAAAGAGGCGAATAAAATTGTTTTTTGTTCTGCGGAAATACCGGTGGTGGGTTCGTCTAGAATGAGCGTACGCACGCCCAGACTTAACAAACGGACAATTTCCAACTGCTGACGCTGTCCCATGCTCAACTGGCTGATCAGCATGTCTGGATCGATATCAAACCCAAGCCGATCACACAGCGATGTCAATTCTTTACGAGCAGAACGGCGGTTCATCACTACACCGTCTTTTTGTCCGTAGATGAAGTTTTCAAGCACAGTGAAAGCGGGAACGTCGAGCGGGTCTTGTTGCAACATGCCGATGCCAGCGGCAATAGCGCCTTGCGGGGTGGAGTACTGCACAACACGGTCATCAATGAGGATTTGTCCGCTGTCTGGGGGTTGATAGCCTGACAGAATCTTCATCAACGTGGATTTGCCTGCTCCGTTCTCACCCAAAACCCCTGTGATAGACCCCGCTGGAAAGATGAGGGAAATATCATTATTTGCATGGGTAGAGCCAAACCGTTTTTGAATATGTTGTAGTTCTATTTTCATAGGGCTGCTGCTCGCCTCAACCTATTAAGTTTATGAGGTTTGAAGCGCACGATTGTAGCGAGGATTGCGAAAAATGAACGCAATAATTTGCATAAGTCTACAGAGGATCATTTTGGTAGACACCCCACTTGTATTTTTTAACACTTTTGATTATCACTTAAAAATATGAATCTTGAAATAAACTCAGCAACCTCCAGAAGTTATATTTCGCTCTTGCATTATCCTCGTTAAAATCACCTGTATCGGAACACTTCTCGCCCAAATTATCAAGCTTTGCACAGTTAAATTTTTTGTAGTCAGCCCGCTTCTTTTTAGATCATCATTTAATAAAGAAATGTGGGCACAAATAACCGATACAAAGCGCCGTTTGTTATGATTCGCTAACACCAATGTCCTATACGGCTTTACCGAAAGGTACGATTAGGAATTTGCTCGATTCGTGGTATTCTTGTCGTTAGGATTGGCTTGCTGGAACAGGATAACTCAGCAGCAATGAACGAAATTAGCTTAAAAGCCTATTTAGAACGTTTAGAAACTTTATTAAATAAAAATGCGGCAGATGAAGTCATTCATCACGCGCGCCACATCTTACAATATTACCCACGAAATATAGATGCGTACCGCGCTATTGGGCGTGCATTTGTATTGGTTGGGCGTTGGGAAGAAGGCAGCGCCGCATTTCGTCGCGTGCTGAGTGTCATTCCAGATGATGTTTTTGCGCATGTCGGCCTGTCAGAAATCTACGATCACCATCATCAAGGTGATGAGGCGATTTGGCATTTGGAACGCGCCTTAGAGCAGTATCCCAATAATGCCGCCTTGATCGAGACAGCGCGCGTGCTCTATCAGCGTTATCGAAATGTCTCTCAACCGAAAATACAACTCACCGCAAGCGCAATCGCACGGCAAGCATTCCAGAGTAACGATTTTGCCAAAGCGATCGAAACTTTGCGCACCACGCTCAATCGTTCCCCTGAACGTGTTGATCTGCGCCTGTTACTGGCAGAAACCCTTTGGGCAAGTGGAAACAAATTAAATGCGGCAGAATTAGCGCTCGACGTTTTACAAGTGATTCCATCATGCCTTTCTGCCAATAAAATGCTGGCGAGCCTGTGGTTAGAAGAAGGTCGCCCTAGCGATGCCCAGCGCTATCTCAACCAAGTTGAGGCCATTGACCCTTATATGGCAGTGGAAATTATTCAGGGAAATCTTCCCACAGACGACACCTTCCGACTCGACGAACTCAACTACGAACTTTCCGCAAAGAGCGAACTGGTGAGTGAACGTCCGGCTTGGTTGCAAGAAATTGACCAGAATACCGCGATAGCAACCTCCACTTCAGAACAGGTTGTTCAGCCAACGAGCACGCAACCGCGTTCATGGGTGACCAACAATTTACAACCTACCCAAACCGATGAAGTCGCAGAAGCCAACACGCTTGATTTTTCATTTGACGACATTGACAATTCGGCAACCTCATTGACTCCCTCTACTGAAGAAGAAATCCCTGACATCTTCATGGATTTTACCGACACAGAAAAACCATCTGCTCAACAATACAGCGAAGAATTACCCGCAGTAGAATTGTTTGGCGACTTTGATCTTCCCGATGAAGAAGACGTCCCCACCCAAAATATAGAAAATACAGAAGTCCCCTCAGCAACTGCCTATTCTGATGGTGGGGAGGTTCCGACCTTTCCATGGTTAGAAGAAACACAAGCTGAAGATCAACCATTGATGGGGTCAGATTCGGAAGACCCCAATGCGTGGATTCACGATCATGATATTGAGTTAGTTGATGATGGCGAACAAGCGTTATTCCCACGTCACGAACGGGATGATGAACTGGTCACTCCAGAGGTTGAACAATCTGATCCGCTGGCATGGCTGAATAATTACGACGAGGACATCCTTGTGGAGCCTTCGCCTGAAGATATGTCGATTCAGAACCCCCCATCATCCGCATTACAAGCGCCAAGCACTGATGAAACCGACCCCTTGGCATGGCTTGGTGAACACAACATAGAGATATTCGACCAACCAGAGGACACTTCTCCTCCATTACAATCGATGATTGAAGAAAGCGTTCAGGAATGGGATAACACCCCCATTGATGATAATGAAATCACCGTCATAAGAAATCCATTCCAAGAGGAAAATACAGCGGACAATCCCCCTGTAGAGTTTTTAGAAGACTATATCAAAACACAAGAGGTTGCTTCCGCTTCAACAGGGGCAAATTTGTTTGATGAGCTTGAATCCCCCTCTGAGCCGTCCACAACAGAAAGCGCTGAAACATCTCCACCGCCTCGGCGCGGGTTAACTGCGCGTTTAAATGATCCCAATATTCAATGGGGCGCTCAAAACAATACTGAGCAGTCACCAGAATCCGCATCAACACAAGATGATCTTCTTGAGACTCTGGACGTAGATGACGATTGGCTTGCAGAGTTTGGGGTTTCGTCTTCCGAACCACAACAAGAAAATTTGAAGGAACCAGATTGGTTACATCATATCAGCGGGGATACTATGAACGAAAACACACCGAATTCGCATGATGAAGAAGATGAATTTATCAACGGCGAAAATAGCGAGTTAACACCCGACACACCCGACTGGCTCAGCGAACTTAAACCGGAAGATAGCGAAGAAACATCCCATGATTCATCCCCCACTGATGGAGATGATCTTTCATGGCTTGAAGACCCAAAAGATGATCAGCCAGAAGGGTCAGTTCCACCTGAATGGCTGGTTGAAATGGAAGTGGATGACCTCAACCCAGAAATTGAACCTTCGCTTTCACAACCTGAAAGTTCAACGGGCGCAGATGATGAATTTAATTGGAATGACCTGCCCGAATTCGCCGAGCCGGAAACACCCCCTACCGCGCCGACCAGTGACATTCCCGATTGGCTGCTCAGCTCTGCCCCAACCGATATCAATGCGGTAGAAGAAACGCCAGATGCCACCTTCGATGCAGAGGACTTGGCTTGGTTGGATGAAGAGACTACCGTCACCGACCTGCCCACCAGTCTTGAAGAAGATGGCGCGGTTCAAGATGCGATCCCTGAATGGTTGCAGGATTCCGCGCCTGTCGATGAAAGTGTAACGACTGAAGATGATTTCCTAGACAGTGGCATCGTCTCTGAAGAAGACAT
>CAKQCB010000010.1 GCA_934216615.1 uncultured Anaerolineae bacterium
CGCGCCTGTCGATGAAAGTGTAACGACTGAAGATGATTTCCTAGACAGTGGCATCGTCTCTGAAGAAGACATTGATGCGCTGATCGGCGAACTGCCGACCAGCCTTGAAGAAGATGCCGCCGTTCAAGATGCGATCCCCGACTGGTTACAAGATTCCGCGCCTGTCGATGAAAGTGTAACGACTGAAGATGATTTCCTAGACAGTGGCATCGTCTCTGAAGAAGACATTGATGACCTGATCGGCGAACTACCGACCAGCCTTCAGGAAGATGTCGCCATTCAAGATGCGATTCCTGAATGGTTACAAGATTCCGCACCGATTGATGAAATCGTAGCCACAGAAGACATCATTCTCGAAAGTGGAACAGCCGCAGAAGAATTAAGTCCGGAAGATATGAGTTGGCTCACAGATGTGAGTGAAGGAAATATTCTTCAAGACCAGCCAACTTCAGAATTTACGCTTGAAGAAGCGTCATCCATCCTTGATGAAGACCTTGATTGGTTGAATGAAATTCCAGCCGATGATGCTGAAAATGAAGATCAGCCCCGTGCAGAAGAAAAAACAGAGTGGCTTAACGTAGACCCTGTTTCTGAAGAACCCGCCGTGATCGAAGAAACTTCTCTTGAAAGTGAATTCACACAAGAAGAAATCCCTGAATGGCTCACATCACTCGAACCTGAAGGGGAAACGGTCAACGCGACAGAAGAAGAATTCACGCTGGAAGGCATTGGCGAATCCGAGGATATCGACTGGATTGCGAGTGAAACCAGCGAACAAGAATCTGTTGCGCTTCATCAAGCCTTTGATAGCCAAGAAGCAGAGAATACAGGCGAAACCAGCGAATATATTGCTGAACCACCTACGCTGAATACCACCGAAGAAGATGACGAATTCTCATGGCTAGAAGAAAATGATGAACCACTCATCTACAATGCTGAAGAAAATGAGCCGGAATTCTTACAAGAAATTGAAGAATTCACCAGCGAAACACCCTCAGCACACGCATGGACAGAAACACCAGCCTTAGAAACTTCATCCGAAACCGATGATGTTTTCCCTGTTGCAGATTCTTATAGCGAGTATTCAACAACCCCCGCAGAAAACGCGCCCGACTGGTTGAATGCGATGGTCCCCGGCATTGACGTAGACACTGAAGCCGAAGAAGACCTGCCTATAGAAACTGAATTTGCAGACGAGAATACAAAACAAGCGCCCGTCGCTGAAGAAGATTTCAATTGGCTCACGGATATTGTAGACGAAGAATCTCGCCCGCTTGAGACACAATCATCACGCCCAAGCAGGTTCTCTTTCACCAAGAGACCTGCATGGTTCCGTAAAGACAATTCAGGTCAAAGTGAATAGTAATTATTTCTTTGCAGCAGCGAAATTGCGCTGAAAGGTAGATGGATGGCTCCTGCAGACAACATGCCGGATTTTGAAAATATGTCTTTTGAAGAGCAGATGCGCTGGCTGGAGTCGCTTGCAAAACGGCAAGGTGCAGATGCTGAAGAATTGCTGACAACCGCAGATATGGATGTGCAAGAAATTGATCCTGATTCTGTGGTTTTAGATGAACCCGGGTATATTCCCTATGGGGAGGACAAGCCTGTTGAGTTTAATCAACCTGCGCGTGCCACTACCCCAGAACCGCCGCCCCAAGAACCTATAACACCGCCGTCAGCGCCTGTAGTGACCACCCCAGAACCCGTAGCGGAACAAGAAGGGTCATTAGCTTGGTTGGAAAGCCTTGCTGCAAACCAAAGTGAAAATGACGCCCTGTTCAATCTTGATATTGGTTCTCTGGTAGATGAACCTCAAACTAGTGAACCTGCGGTTGATCCCGTCTCATGGCTAGAAGACCTTGCACGTTCACAAGGCGAAATAGAATCCTCTGCGCCTCAAACACAAGAAAGTGCGCGTGACGATGATGCTATGCGCTGGCTCGAATCGCTGGCTAAACGTCAAGGCGCGGACTCGGAAGAACTGCTAACAGAAGCAGACATCCCGATTGAAGATGTTGATTCACGCGAAGTTGAACTGCCCAATTACACACCGTTTGGGTTTGATACCCCGCCGATTACGCGGTCACACGTCACAAGCGAAACCCCATCAGCGCGGTCAACGACACCTACGCCCGAACCTGACCCCACTGAATGGTTACAATCTCTGGCCGCAGAACAAGGCATTGATGAAGACGGCGTAACCGCAACCCGCCGTCCTGACCCTGTGGTTGAACCTGAGACCGAAGCCATTGGTGATATCGAAAAAGCATTACTGTCTGGAGAAGTCACCCCAGAACAAATGCAAGTTTGGATGGAACACCAAATGGAACGCGGCCTCGAACGCACAGATGTCCCCGACTATATCGAGACGGATGAGCAAGCAGAAGCAACCGCCGATGAAGATCAACTGCTCGAAGCAGAAATTCCCGACTGGTTACTGGAAGTTTCTGGCGGGCCACCTAGTATCGAAGCCGAAGCAGAGACGGATAACCGTCCCAGCTTAGAATCTCTATTTGGTGAAACGCCTGTTGATACAGCGTTGCCCACAGCACAAGAACTCACTTCAGACATCCCGAACTGGTTGTTAGAAGGGGATGAACCCGATCAGCTCGCCATTGATGATATTTTTGCCGAGTTATCGGACGAACATACGCCATCCGAAACCGATCATGAGCTTGAAATCGCCGAAATCGCGCCGATTGATCTTGATATTGACGTAGACGATCCTTGGGTAGAAGCATTTGAACTTGAGTATGGTCAAGAACTACCTCAAGGAACTGATATTCCAGAATGGTATGAGCGCAATCTAAACGACCCGAATCGTATCGCTGCGATTGAAACGCCTAGCGCAGAAGAATTCACAGCGCCGCCCCTTGATCTCTTCGCAGAGATTCAAGGTCTCTCCATGCCAACCAGCACCCTACCCGAAGAAACAAACCTGACAGCGGGTGTAGAACAAGCCATCCCAGATTGGTTGAGCGAACTTCACACCACAACGGCAAGCGCTGAAAGTATAGGCGTTGCTGAACCTGAACTTCTGGATGCGGACGCGATCAATGATGACGAGTTCCCTGACTGGCTGAAAGAAATTCAAGAATCTGAAAGCGAACCAACTTGGCTTGCTGAACCTGCGGTAGAAGAAGCAGTCAGCTTTGTTGTAGAAACGCCTGCTGAACAACCGACAGCACCACCTCCTGCAACGACACCACCGCCTGCGCCAAAACCACAACATTCAGGGGATTGGTCGTTAGAAACGGCACGTTCCAAAGCTCAGGCAGGGGAAGTAGACTTAAGCCTGAACGATTATGATCAACTCGTCCGCGCCAATCAAAACCTCGATGAAGCGGTTGAAGACCTCTCTACGTTGGTGAAACTCCATCGAAATAACCCGATTGTGTACCGCGTTTTGGGGGATGGTCTCATGAAACAAGGCAAGCTCCAAGCAGCCTTAGATACCTACCGAGCGGCGTTGAACCAACTGTAACAGCCCACGAAGCGTCCCTAAAAGAGCGTGAGAAAAATCTCGCGCTCTTTTAAATTTCATTAAAAATGAGCAGACTTCGCGCTTGTTTCATAACACGTTGTAAGTCATACTACAGGAGTTTTCATGAATAACTCTTGGAGAAGAATAACGTGGAACGTACCCTCATTCTCGTGAAACCTGATGGTGTTCAACGCGGCCTGACCGGTGAAATCATCAAACGGTTTGAACAACGTGGTTTGCGCATTATTGGTCTGAAGTTCTTAAGTGTCCCGCGTGAATTAGCCGAAACCCATTATGGCGAACACCGTGAACGCCCTTTCTTCAACGACTTGGTCAACTATATTGTTTCATCCCCTATCATCGCAATCGTATTTGAAGGCACAAACGCGGTTGCTGCCGCTCGTCAAACAATTGGTTCCACAAAACCACACGAATCTGCCCCCGGTAGTATTCGTGGTGACTTTGCGTTGGAAATTGGCCGTAACCTTGTTCATGGTTCAGACAGCGTTGAAAACGGGGAAAAAGAAGTTGCCTTGTGGTTCAAAGAAGAAGAATTATTTGCGTGGGAACGTAATACCGACGCTTGGATTTTTGAAAAACGCTAATGGGTCCAACAAAACAAAACGGGATGAAATTCATCCCGTTTTGTTTTATCAATTTAGGTTTAAAACTCTGTTATTGAATGCTCACTAAAACTTGAGCGTTCTTCCAAAGTCCCTCAAGATCATAATAGTCACGCTGCTGTTCAGTCATGATGTGCACGACAACATCGCCGTAGTCCATCAAGATCCAACCGCTGGAAGATTCGCCTTCAACCGAAACAGGCAATTTCCCATATTGAGTTTTGATCGCTTCGCGAACAGCATCTGATAATGCACGAAGTTGTCGGTCGCTGTTCCCATTACAAAGAATAAAGTAATCAGCAATATCACTTCCCGGACGTAAGTCCAGCAAAACAATATTTTCCGCTTTTTTGTCTTCAACCGCGTTTACTATTTCGCGGGCAATTTCTAATTGATCCAGAACCCGCCTCCTTCAATTATCCAATGGATACACCTTTAAATGATACGATCATTGTATCACACCTTACTTTTCATAGAGCGCTTTTTAAAGAGTTTATGATGAATTTTTTACTTTGCTGTATCGCTATGCTATGATGCGACACATTTTGAACCTGTAGAGGGGCCTCATGCAAAAAAATACGCATGTAAAATTTACCGTTGAACCCGCCAAAAGTGGCGAGCGATTGGATAAAGTAATTATCAACCATGTGGGTGATGCCTTTTCCCGTTCTCAAATCCAAGCCTTGATCAAAGCGGGCGTGGTACAAGTGGACGGCGAAACCGCTAAAGCAGGCTGGCGACTTAAAGGGGGTGAAAAGATCGAGTTCACCGTCACCACCCAAGAACAGACAGAAGTGATCGAACCCGAACCCATCCCTTTAGATATCATCTACGAAGATGAATCGTTAGCGGTCATTAACAAACCTGCGGGGCTGGTGGTTCACCCGGGCACAGGTGGCGAAAAAGGCACCTTAGCGCATGCAATTCTCGCCCGCTACCCTGAAATTTCCCTGATGAATTATGCCCCCCAAAGACGCGGGATCGTCCATCGGTTGGATAAAGATACCAGTGGCCTCATTCTGGTTGCGCGTACCGAACGCGCTTTGCGGAAATTACTCGCCCAGTTTCAACAGCGTACCGTCGATAAAACTTACGTCGCCCTGTGCGAAAAAGCGCCCGCCACGATGGTTGGCCGTGTGGACGCACCCATCGCGCGCGACACCCTCAACCGTAAGAAGATGGTTGTACGGCGGGATGGTCGCCCTGCGGTGAGTGAGTTTCAAGTGATTGAACGTTTTAAAGATGGGCGCGCGCTGGTCAGCGTGAACTTGCTCACAGGGCGCACACACCAAATTCGCGTACACATGGCGTTCATCAATGCGCCGTTAGTGGGTGACCTTGTTTATGGGCATCGCAAACAACGCCTACCTTTACGTCGGCAGTTCTTACATGCTACCAAACTGTGTTTTGACCATCCCGTAACGCAAGAACGTGTCTGCTTCGAGTCCCCCCTGCCAGAAAACCTGAGCCAAATCTTGGCAGACTTACGCCGTGAAACAGGATCATTACCTAGTCGATAAATTCGGTACAATCAGCTAAAATGAGTGATGTTGTACTTGAACACATCAGAGGGCAAACTGAATGCGTGAAATTACCGTAGCAACTGTGCAAATGAAACCTAAGTTGGGTGAACCAGAAGAAAATCTGGTCAAGATGAGCGAGATGATCTCGCGCATTGCGTCCCAACAGAAAGTTGATCTTATTGTTTTTCCCGAACTGATCACCAGTGGTTATGAGCTAGGTTTACGCTTTACCGAACTTGCCCAGCGTGTTCCGGGTCCCACGGTGAATTTAATTGCTCAGCGTGCGAACGAGTATGGGGTTTACATCGCGTTTGGTATGGCCTCTAAAGAACGTGTTGAATCTGTTTTGTACAATTCGGCCGTGTTGGTTGGGCCAGATGGTGAACTGGTTGACGTATATAACAAAGTTCACTTACGCGGTGAAGAACGCATGGCGTTTCGTGAAGGCTTTAAACTGCCTGTGATCGAAACTGAAGTAGGCACCATCGGTCTGATGATCGGCTATGATCTTGCATTCCCTGAAGTCGCCCGCAGTTTAGTGCTGGATGGTGCAGAGATCATCGCGGTCATGGCGAACTGGGAAGCCAGCGCTATCGATGAGTGGAAAACCTATCTACGCGCGCGTGCTTATGAAAACTCAGTCTTTATGGTTGGCTCGAACCGTATTGGCGAAGATGTCACCATCAATTTTGGCGGTGAAAGCATGGTCGTGGGGCCACGTGGACAAATCTACGCCACACTCGCCAACGATACCGACCCCGACACGGGTGCACCATTAGAAGGTTTTGCAGTCACCCGCATCGACCTTGATGAGGTTCGTCATAACCGCGAAGAATTCCAGTTGATTCAAAATAGACAGCCCACTGTTTATAAATCCATTGTTCGTCGCTATTAAAAACACACGGTTTCATTTGCCAGCGTCCTTTTACGAAAGAAGGACGCTGGTTTTTATAACGCGGAATAAAAATTGATGAGTGAATCACCACGTCCCCCATCACGCCTGTCTGTATTTGCGGTCGTCTTGCTCATTATCGTGACGATCATCGGCCTTGTTCTGGTACAAGTCAGCCGTCCTACACCGGCGACGATCATCATCCAACCGCCAGCACCCAGCGCCACCGCATTACCGCTCAGAGTTCAGATCACAGGGGCGATTACTCATTCTGGCAGTGTGATTGAACTGCCTTTTGGAAGCCGTGTTGAAGACTTGATCACGCTGGCGGGGGGTTTCACAAGCGACGCTGATACCAGCACCGTCAATTTAGCCGACTTTGTACAAGATGGCGCTCACATCCATATTCCCTCCATCCACGAAACCCCTGTGCCTACAACTGAACCCGCAGATCAGCGGATTCGAATCAATTCAGCGACGTTAGAAGAATTGGACAGCTTACCTAGCATTGGGCCAGTCACCGCGCAGGCGATCATCACATATCGAGAAAACACGGGGCGTATTCTGAGCATTGAACAGCTCGATGAAATTGATGGGATTGGGCCATCTACGATTGAGCAAATCGAAGCGCTGATCTCGTTCGACTAAGGGAACTGCGTCAAATCTTCATCGGAAAGCGCGTCGCCAAAGCCGAGGACATCGCTCATCAAGATAGCGCCTTCATTACTCTTGGGCAGACGGTTTAGATAGCGTTCGGTCACAATCACATTGGCATGACGCAGTAATTTGCTGATTTTCTCAATCGGCACATCCGCTTGGAGTAACGTTCCGGCAACCGAACGGCGTAAGTCATGCGGGGCAACATGGCCGATTCCGGCGCGCGCCGCCGAATCAGACACGATCAGCCAGATGCCGTCGCTCGTCAACCCTTGACGGCTCACACGTCCCCCTTTCCATAAACGCCGAAGAAGCGGGCTAGAACGCGAAAACTGTGGATCATCATGGCGGACAGCGCGCTCCCACTGTTGTACCGCCATCAACACAAAACGCGGAACGTCAATCATGGCAACTTTACGCCCTTTGCCATGCACCCGCAGGACAATACGATCATCCCCTTGTTGAGAAAAGTCATTCCAGCGCACCGCGGCGAGTTCTTCACGACGTAACGCCATCGTGCATAACATCGACATCAGCACATTATTTCGTAGGCTCTGTGGGTCGCTGTTGGCGATTTCACGGCTACTTTGGATCAGTTGTTTCAGTTGGGCAGAAGACAACCATCGACCAGGGCGCTGACCTTCTTCAGCGCGTGGCGGGCGCACCCGCGCTAATGTCGCGCCTAACATTTCGTTGACCCACTGGGTTTCGGCTAAAAGGTCGGCTAATGTCACAATGGACGCACGCGCTTGACCAATCCCCTGTTTGCCGTGCCCTTCCTGTGCCAGTTGACCTAACCACGCCCGTAACTGCGGTGCACCGAGGCTTTGAATCAGCACTTGAATGGGCAAATTGCTCATCCGCTCTAAGCGCATCTTCCCCGTTGTCGGCTTCAAACCCGCGATGGCGACCAGAAAACTATCAATCCAACGGTAATAAGCACGCTGAGTATGCGCACTGCTGGCACGACCGGGAAGGACTTTCATCAAATTAAAGGTTTGCCCGTGTGCAAGATCAAATAGACTGTTGGAGTCAGAGCGTTCAACCCGCGCAATGGCTCTATCTTGCAAGTCTGAAAAATCATTCATCGACTAATACCAAGGCGAACGTTTACGTTTATCATATGCCCATTGGTTCCTTTGCGGGGCTTCTTCTTGCGGGATGAGGCGCATCAACACCTGCGTGATGAGCAACCCCGCGATGAAGCCTCCAATATGGGCGAAAAAGGCGACCCCACCACCGTACTCAGACGTCGCACCAAGCGACCCAAACCCATTGAGGAGTTGCAACACGAACCAAAACCCTAAGACAATGATCGCAGGTAATTCGCGTACAGAAGCAAAATAGCCAAAGAAGATCAGCCCGCGCACTTTGACCTGTGGGAATAAGACGAGATAACTGCCTAAAATCCCTGCGATGGCGCCAGAAGCACCAATCATCGGGATATTGGATGTGGGGTCGATCAATGCTTGCCCGAATGCGGCGACAAAACCACTGACGAAATAGATCACTAAAAAGCCAATTTTCCCTAAGCGGTCTTCGATGTTGTCGCCAAAAAGATACAAATAAAGCATGTTACCGATGATGTGTTCAAACCCACCATGTAAGAACATCGACCGCACGACATCTAAGAACGCTTCTAAAGAAAATGGTGCAGCAAGCAGTCTGCTGGGCACAACCGCATATTCAATAAATGCCTGTTGAAGCGCTCGGTCAGAAAGTGACAGCTCCCAAATAAACACAAAGATATTGATGGCGATAAATGCCCACGTCAAAATGGGCAAACTGCGTCGAGGGTTTATATCTTGAAGGGGTAACATATCCGCCCATCTCTTTTGAACAGTACCGTCCGATTCAGCCTTATTATACTGTGCGAAAAAACCTCTCACACACCAAAAAAACACAATCACATCACCGCTGAGTGATACCAACCCTATCTGAACCACAAAAGCTTGTTAAACTGATACTTTAAATTTGAGCTTCGTTTTATTGCGAGTTATCTATGACTGCTGAAATCACAAATGCAGAGAAAATTCGAAAACTCCCGTGGAATATTGGCTTTAACGCGGGCAATAACATATTCGCTCAGTTGATCTACTTCGGCCCTACTTTCGTTTTATTTCTCAGCTCGCTTTCTCTGAGCAATACCGAAATCGGTTTCTTGCTCTCGATCATGCCCTTTTTTGGAGTGATCGCGTTATTCGTAGCCCCTTACGTCGCGCGTTTTGGCTATAAACGCACATATCTCATCACCTTTAATCTGCGAAACATCGTCACGATGGGGTTATTGATCACACCTACCGTGATGACCCATTTTGGCGCAGATGCGAGCGTCACCCTCGTGACTGTGATTATCATGGGGTTCGCATTTTTCCGCGCCATTGGCGACACCGCCCTGATCCCGTGGGGACAGGAATACATTCCGAACTCGATTCGCGGTAAACATGCCGCGATCAACGATATGGTGTCGCGGGTGACCAGCATCGCCACCGTCATCGTGGCGGGATATATCTTAGGGCTTTCCGACGGTATCGAACGGTTCATCATCCTGTTTGCCATCGGTATCATCGCTGAATTTTTCGCCGCCTATTCTATCGCTCAGCTACCGGGCGGGCTTCCCAACCCCAATTCACAGAGTAACAGCGAAGCCTATCGTCATATTTTTGATGCCCTGCGCGACCGTAATTTCATGGGCTATATTGCGGGTTTAGCGCTGGTGACGGTCGCGGGGGCACCGCTCGGCTTCCTTCCGTTGTTCTTACAAAACCAAGTAGGGATGAGCGACAGCGCGATTGTATTACTCCAAATCGGCTCGATCATCGGCGGGTTTTCCGCAACGTATTTACTCGGCTGGGCATCGGATCGTTATGGTAGTAAACCCGTCATGCTCAGCGGTTTGTATATCAAAGCCTTACTGCCCCTCTGTTTTTTTCTGATCCCGCGAAATTCTGAACTGAGCCTACCCATCGCATTGGGCATTTGGTTCATTTGGGGAATTTTTGAAATTGCGTGGGCGATTGGTTCTGGGCGCATGCTCTATGTCAACGTCGTCCCCACCGAGAAAAAGACCGAGTACATGGCCGTTTATTATGCAAGTATCGGTCTCATCGGCGGGATCAGCCAAATCGGAAGTGGTTCATTGCTCGACTTGTTCTCTGGCATTTCTGGAAACTTCCTCGGCATCGAGCTGGATGCGTTCGCGCCCCTATTCTTCATGGCGATCCTTCTCAATGTCTTTGCCATCATCTTCTTCTCGCGGGTGAAAGTCGGAGCCAGTTTGAGCGTCGGTGAATTTGCGGGGATGTTCACGCACGGCAACCCAATTATTGCGTTGCAATCGCTGGTGCGCTATCACCGCATCACCGACGAACGGGCAACTGTCGTCACCACCGAACGCATGGGACAAACCAAAAGCCTGCTCACCGTCGATGAACTGCTGGAAGCACTTAAAGACCCACGCTTTAACGTGCGTTTTGAAGCCATCATTTCCATTGCGCGTATGCGCTCTGACCCGCGTTTGATCGAAGCCTTGGCGCAGATTGTGGATGGCACCGAAATTTCATTGAGTGTCGTCTCTGCTTGGGCGCTCGGTCGTATGGATGATGAAAATGCCCTGCCCGTTCTGCGGGATGGTCTGAATTCGTCTTATCGGTCAATGCAGGCACATTGTGCCCGCGCTCTTGGCACATTAGGGGATACAACGGTTGCACCTCTGCTTTTGGAACGTTTGCAGAAAGAAGAAGATAAAGGCTTGATCGTCGCTTATTCTTCCGCGTTGGGCAATCTCCATTACGAAGACGCCTTAGACACTCTCCTCGTAGTTTTAAAGACGATGCAGAACGAAGGGGCGCGAATGGAATTGGCATTGGCGGTTGCGCGTGTTGTCGGTGACGAGCCTTATTTCATCCGTCTTTTGCGAAATATTCGACAAGACCCAGGGACAAATTTATTCCAAGCGTTGAATACATTAAAACGTAAACTTGACAAAACTACGTCTTCAGAGGTCAAACAAAAAATTGATGAGGCGGCCAATCTGTTTGCAAAAAATGAACTCGACGCAGGCGCGGTCTTACTCAGCGAGATCATCCATGCGCTGTACCCGCGTGATCCGTCTATAACAGCCGAACCCCATATCCGTGTCTTGCAAGAGTGCGCGCAGATGCTCAGCCAGATCAAAGCGGAACGCACCGAATATCTGGTTTTGAGTGTGTGCGTGCTCCAGACCGAATAAAAAAAATCTCCCCTGTGACAGGGGAGATTTTTAATCACGCTTAATTTCTAAGATTAGCGATTCGCGACATCAACCCATTCAAGGTCTACTGCGCCGGTATACACCACATCGGGACGCATCAAGCGGTTGTTCGACGCTTGTTCCATGATGTGCGCAGTCCAACCTGCCATACGGCTCATCGCAAACAACGCGGTGAACATATCCACTTCGATTTCGAGTGTGTACAGAACAATCGCGCTGTAATAGTCCACATTGGGGTACAGGTTACGTTCAATGAAGTATTCGTTGGCGCGTGCCAATTGTGCCAATTGGTCGGCAATCGCGAACCATTTTGCATTTTCGGGGCCACTGGCTTCAGCCAATGCTTTAGCGCGGTCATACAAAACGCCAGCGCGGGGGTCAAGCGCTTTGTAAATGCGGTGACCGATACCCATGATACGGCGTTTGCCACTGGCAATATTTTCATCAAACCATGTTTGGACGTTGGAAGGGTCACCAATTTCCATGAACATCTTCATGGCTTCGGTGTTCGCGCCACCGTGTGCGGGGCCTTTGAGCGTGCCGATGGCGCTGACGATACCGCTGTACAAGTCAGAACCAGTGCTGACCGTTGCGCGTGAAACGAACGTGCTGGCGTTCATGCCGTGTTCGGTCAACAACACCATGAATGCGTTGATGGCATCCACAGCGGTGGGTTGTGGGTCTTCCCCTGTCAATTGATAGACATAGTTTTGAGCTAACGTATAATCTTTGCGTGGGGCAACAGGTTCCAAGCCTTTACGCAAACGGGGCCAAGTTGCCACAATCGACACGACCTGACCATTCAAACGAACGGATTTACGACGGTTGGCTTCAGGGGTGTAATTTTCGCTGTCGGGGTCATACAAAGCCAACATAGACACAGCGGTACGTAAAACCGCCATAGGGTCGGCATCGTGTGGGTATTCACGCAGGTGCTTCAACACAGGTTCAGGAATCGCTGCAGAGGAAGCAATATCAGCGCGCAGCGCTTCTAATTCTTGAGCATTAGGCAGGCGCTTTTCCCAGAGCAAGAAGACAACTTCTTCGTACAAAGCATGAGCGGCTAAATCTTCGATTTTGTAACCGCTGTACACCAATTTACCTTCGGTGCCGTTGACGAGGCTCAGTTTTGATTCGTCAATTAAAACACCGTCCAGACCTTTATGAATCTTCTGCTCAGTCACGTAGACTATCTCCTTACTAGAGCAATATGAATATATACGGGCCGATGGCCGCCGCCCATAACGCGGATGAACATTGAAAAAAGTTTTTTTCTACCGAAGAAATTTATCGGATACAAACAAGGGTGTTGTTATTAAGTAGATCATTTCATGTGCTATTTAGCCTAGCAAATTATAGTCCTCGAGAGTATCAATGCAATAGTTATTGACCTTTCACAATGAAGGTATTGTGAAATTTTAGACATCTTGCACCAAAACATGCCCCCAAGAGATATGCACTATAACTCATTTTTATTAATCTTCATGAAACGCGGTGCAACTTATTTGTTTGATCAGGTTAAACATAATTTCTGCCATACACGACTCTCTACTTGACAGATCGACACACGACATGCTACGCTTTACGAACTATGAAAAACATTCAGTCCGTGTCCCCCTCTTATTCAATGACAACAACCCTGTGTACCTGTGGTTGTATGATGTGTTGTCTGAATACTGAACCCATGACCCGGACGAGGAATTATACGGCGTAGATAGCGACCGTATCAAACCAGCTAATGCGCGAAAGCCAGTCCGAGTCGGACTGGCTTTTTTGTTTACTTGTAAATTCTAGGATGCGTCGTCATGTCGGTTGCTATTGAAAATATTGTGCTTCCAACCCAACTGAGAGACAAAATCGTCAATCATTTGGAATCAACCTATCCCAATGAAGGCGGTGGTTTCTTATTAGGTTCGATAGACGGTAACACCGTGCGTATTGTGGACACGGTAGACGTGACCAATACCTTTGCTGAAGAAGAACAATATCACCGTTACGCCATGACCCCGCTCGACTGGGCAAAGCTCGAAGATGAAGCAGATGATAGAGGGTTGACGCTGGTCGGCTATTTTCACAGCCATCCGGACTCCCCCGCTATCCCATCCATCTATGACCGCGACCATGCCCTGCCGAATTTCACGTATATCATCACCGCCGTTTATAAAGAAGCCCGCGAAATGCGCGTCTGGCGCTTGCGTCCCGACCGCTCACAGTTTGACGAAAACACCTTACACATCGTTGAAAATTCCAACACATGATGCCTAGTCTTTAAATTTGATTTTGTAATTCTTATGGAGGAACAAATGGCCGAAGCATTGTTAAGCACAGAATGGGTTGCAAACAATTTAGACAAGATTCGTTTGGTTGAAGTGGATGTTGACACCACCCAATACGCCACAGGGCATATTGAAGGGGCCATCGCCTTCAACTGGCAAACACAACTTCAAGATAATGTCGCGCGGGATATCCTCTCTAAAGAAGAATTTGAGAGTTTATTGAGCAAGGCGGGCATCACGCCAGAAACGCACGTCGTCCTCTATGGGGATAACAACAACTGGTTTGCGGCGTATGCCTTATGGTTATTCAATTACTACGGACACACCAACGTGAGCTTGCTCAACGGGGGTCGTAAGAAATGGGAAGCGGAAGGTCGCCCCTTCACCACCGAAGAACCCTCTTACCCCGCTACAGCGTATAAAGTCGCCCAAATCAATACCGACTTGCGCGCTGACCGCGATTATGTCAAACAACGCCTCGAAGCGGACGGTTTCGGCTTGGTGGATGTGCGTTCGCCAGCAGAATATGTCGGCGACATCATCGCACCTCCCGGCATGAGCGAAACTGCGCAACGTCCCGGGCATATCCCCGGCGCGGCCAATATCCCTTGGGCAGCGGCAGTTGCCGAAGACGGCACCTTCAAGAGCAAAGAAGAACTCGAACAAATTTATGGCGTCAAAGGCATTCACAATAACCTGCCCGACGTCGTTACCTACTGTCGTATTGGAGAGCGTTCCTCTCACACATGGTTCGCCTTGAAATATATTTTAGGGTTTGAAAACGTGCGTAACTATGACGGTTCATGGACTGAATGGGGAAATTTGATCGGCGCTCCCATCCGTAAGGGGGAAAACCCCTAATCTTTATATCAACTCAGGTGAGGAGCCACAGCGTTTCGCCTGTGGCCTCACCTTACCCAATATGACGTAGTAGCCAAACGGCCAGGCAACGCCCTGCAAAGGCGGTCAAACGGGTTCGACTCCCGTCTACGTCTCTGAATTCAAATAGGTACATTCAAGACTATAGGAGTTATGAAGTCGATGACGACCAATATCAAAATCCCCACTCCACTACGTGTTTATACGGGGAACAATGCTCAAGTGTCAGTGACGGGTGATACCATCCGCGCAGTTTTGGCTGATTTAACGACGCAGTATCCAGAACTACGCCCTCATCTCTTTAATGGCGAGGCACTTCGTAGTTTCGTCAATGTCTTTCTTGGCGAAGAAGATATTCGCTTCTTGAACGGCCTCGACACCGAAATCAGCGAAGGCGATAGTCTGCGTATCATCCCAAGTATTGCAGGTGGCATGTAACCTCGCCTGAAACATCAAAACCGTTCAACTTAATCACATCCATAAGGTAAAGCAGCGATGTCCACCTCTACGCAAGTGGTCGATCATTCAGGTTTGAAAGTGGGACAAGCAGCGACAATTTTACTGCTTGTCCTCGCATTTATCGTACAAGACACATTAGGCACACTTTTGGTCGCATTTGTCGCCCTCGCCCAATGGTTGAGCGGGTTTGATCTGCCATTTGCGCCGTATAAACTGCTCTACACAAAACTCATCAAACCGCGTGGATGGGTGAAACCTAACCCTCAACCTGATCATAGCGCACCACATCGGTTTGCCTTGATTGTGGGGGCGCTGTTCAACACCGTCGCGACGCTTGCGCTGTTATCCGGCGCGCCAGCGCTCGGATGGGGTTTGGTCTGGGTGGTGATCATCCTCGCCAACCTCAATTTCTGGTTGAACTTTTGCTTGGGTTGCTGGATGTATTACCAACTGAACAAACTCGGTATTCCGGGTTTTATCTATAGCCCCGTACAAAAATAGGTCCTGCTATGATCGAACGTATTCTATTGGTAATCGTCCTATTTGTTGTGGGTCGGCTGGTGTATGGGGTCTATACCAAGCGGAAGATAGCGCAAATCAGCACGCTGGCGTCCGCCGACCCCGTTTTGACAGGGCTGAAATCAGGGGTGGCGACGGTTGTTTACTTCACCTCAGTGTCTTGCGCGCCGTGTAATGCGGTGGTCACCCCCGCCTTAGAACGCTTGCAAAACGAGTTTCAAGACAGGGTGCAAATCGTTAAAATTGATGCGGTCGAAAATCAAAATGATGCCCAACGATGGGGCGTGATTTCGATTCCCACGATGTTCATTTTGAATAAGCGGAATGACGCGATTCAAATCAATCATGGGGTGGTCAACGAAGAAACTTTACGCGCCCAAATTTTGACCGCACAAACATCTTAGAACATCAACATAAAGAAAGAAAACGCTATGGAACCCGTTGTTTCACAGTTCGGTGATTTAAATAAAGAAGAAATTGGGCGTTATGGTCGCCAGCTCATCATTCCAGAATTTGGCATGGAAGGACAACGACGCTTAAAGGCCGCCAGCGTCCTGATCGTCGGAACAGGTGGTTTAGGAAGCCCGCTCGCGCTCTATCTGGCCGCCGTTGGCGTGGGGCGAATCGGCCTTGTAGATTATGACGTTGTCGATTCCTCCAACCTGCAACGCCAAATTGTGCATGGTGAAAGTACCGTCGGCGCGCTGAAAGTTGACAGCGCTGAACAACGTCTACGCGACATCAATCCATTTTTGCAGATTGATAAATACAACGTCTTGCTCACCTCTGAAAACGCGGTTGAAATCATCACCCCTTATGATGTTGTCATCGACGGGACGGATAACTTCCCGACACGCTATCTCGTCAATGATGCCTGTGTGAAACTGGGCAAGCCGAACGTGTACGGAAGCATTTTGCGCTTTGAAGGCCAGTTGAGCGTCTTCTATGCCAAAGAAGGCCCGTGTTATCGTTGTATGTTCCCCGAACCCCCCCCGCCCGGGCTGGTTCCGAATTGTGCTGAAGCAGGCGTGTTAGGGATGTTGCCCGGCGTCATCGGCACGTTACAAGCGACAGAAGTCGTAAAAATCATCACTGGTGTAGGGTATGTGATGGTAGGTCGCATGTTATTGTACGATGCGCTCGAAATGAGTTTCACCACCATCAAAGTGCGTAAAAACCCGAACTGCCCTGTCTGCGGTGTGAAACATGAAGACGTTCAGCTCATCGACTACGAAGCATTTTGCGGGGTTCCCGCACACGACCATGTGACCGATAATAAGGTGGCATCACCTATTGTTGACCTCACAGGAGTTGTTATGAGCGAAGAAACTTTGGATCTCAATGCACCCGTCCCGCAAATCAACGTGCAAGAGCTGAAAGCCCGTTACGATAACCAAGACGATCTGTACATTTTGGATGTGCGTAACCCTGAAGAATTTGAAATCGCTGTGTTAGAAAACACGGTCAAACTTCCTAAACCACAAATTTTGTTGGCCGCTCAAGAAATTGCCGCGGGACGCACGACGCTCGAGGAATCGATCTTAAAAGACATCCCTCGCGACCGTGAGATCATCGTCCACTGTCGTTCAGGTGTTCGCAGTACAGACGTGATCCATGTCTTACGTGAACTCGGCTATGATCCCAAGAAGCTCGTCAACCTTGAGGGCGGTATCTTGGCATGGGCGAAACAAATCGACAACACCATGCCCGTATACTAAAAACAACGCTTTCCCATAACTCTCAAACACCTGCTCAAATTGAGCGGGTGTTTTTTTTAACGGGGTCCAACAAATAGCCCATGTGTAACCGTGAATATCTTGTACACTCGTGCATACTATGTAAAAGCATTTTTAGGAGTGATGGAGTAATGGTAGATACTGCAAAAGCGCGCCCGCAGTGGCGCGGTGTCGCGCTTCCCGTTGAACACGGCGGTTGGAGTTTCTTGGTCGAGCCGATTTTGTTGGGCCTCTTAATCGCGCCGTCCTTTACGGGGTTATTCCTCAGCATCGCCGCATGTGCAGTCTTTTTGATTCATCAACCACTCAAGGTGACGATGCAAGATCGGCGTAATGGGCGT
Organism: uncultured Anaerolineae bacterium; assembly: GCA_934216615.1. GTDB lineage: Bacteria > Chloroflexota > Anaerolineae > Aggregatilineales > Phototrophicaceae > Flexifilum. The sequence continues at coordinate 17,645 of CAKQCB010000010.1, forward strand.
GTTTTTAAGCGAACCCGCTTGGCGGAACGTTTCACAATCGCGTATGGAACCGTCGCGCTGGTGAGTTTTATCCTCGCGTTGGTCACAACCCCACATCCGTTTTGGATACCGCTCGTCTTTGCTGTCCCCTTCGCCTTGATTCAGTTATTTTATGAATCACAGCGCAAAGGGCGTGAAGCCACCCCTGAAATCGCAGGGGCTTTGGCACTGGCGATCACAGCGCCGACGATTGCCGTTGCCAGCGGTTGGGATGTCAGCACGGCGATGGGGTTATGGATTGTGCTGAGTTTGCGCAGCGCAACGTCAATTTTATATGTGCGTTCACGCCTGCGTTTAGAAAAAGGCAAAGAAGCCAATATCGCACTGCCCATCGGCGCGCATATCGTCGCGCTGGTGATCGTCCTCATTTTAGCCAGTGTGAATTTCCTGCCGTTCCTCACGGTGGTGCTGATGGTGATTTTACTCGCCCGTTGTGCGCATGGTTTGTCTCGGTATCGGAAACCTGTCCCAGTGAAGATCATCGGTATTCAAGAGCTGATCTTCGGGTTAATCACCGTTGTGATGACCGCCTTGGGTTATAGAATCTAACAAAAAACGAGCCAATGGCTCGTTTTTTTATGCTTGTTTATCGACTATTGACGGTAGCGGTCGGGCATCGGCTCAGAAAATTCTTTGTAAACTTCAAACCCGCGCTTCATATAATTCGCCAGCGCAAATTCACCGTCAAGGTTGCAGGTGTGAACCCATACACGGCGCGCGCCTAAATTCCACGCTTTTTGAATCCCAAAACTTAACAGGTGCTTGCCGTATCCCTTGCCATGAAATTCTTCAAACAGGCCAAAGTAGGCAACTTCCACTTCATCCCCTTGCACTTCAAGTTCAACATAGCCCGCTTCACGACCATGCACATAAAGCACATTGATGATGGTGTTAGGTGAATCAATAATCTTTTGGAGTTGTTCACGGTGCATCACCACACGATCCCGCCAGCGAAGCTGATCGCCCACACCCAGATATAACTTCAAATAATCTTCTACGCTGATTTTGGCCACTTGCACCACTTCCACACCATACACGTCAATAAAAGACGGCGAAAATGCAGTATGTTCAGTCATGTGCAGGTAAGTTGTCACTAAAGTATCAGGGGTAGATTGACTTGGAAGTTGGGATGTGGTGGTGAACACTATCTAACCTCTTTGGAGATGTTATAATCTGACACTATTCATTGTCTATAATTTGGGTTTAGAACTCATTGTCATAAACTTCCAAAAAGTGACTAATGTCTGTCGGCAGAATGTGCTAAATAACTAAATGCACTTTATTAAAGTAGAGGTTAAAAATGGATTTTACTTTTACCGATGAACAATTACATGCCCAGAAAATGGTGCGCGATTATGTTGCAAAAGAAGTCATTCCTGTAATTGGCGAGTGGGATCGCAAACAGGAATTGAACCCCGCAACCCTGCCCCGTTTGGCTGAGCTTGGCATCTTGGGAATCAGCATCCCTGTACGATATGGTGGGCAAGGGTTTGACTACACGACCCTCGGGCTGGTCTGCGAAGAACTGGAACGCGGTGACACCACCTTGCGCGTCATCATGTCGGTTCATTTCGGGTTGAATAGTTTGTCGCTCTTACAATGGGGGACTGAAGAACAAAAACAACGGTTCTTAGTACCCCAAGCCAAAGGTGAAAAATATGCCGCCTTTGCGTTAACTGAACCTAACGCAGGCAGTGATGTCGTCAACATGCAAAGCACCGCCCGTAAAGTCGGGGATAAATACATCCTCAATGGCGAAAAAATGTGGATCAGCCTTGCGACCAAAGCGCATAACTTCCTCGTCGTTGCCAAAACTGACCCCGATGCTGGTCACAGAGGCATGACCGCCTTCATCGTTGAGCGGGATATGCCCGGCGTGACGACAGGAGATATTCACGGCAAGTTGGGGGTGCGCGCAGGCTCCACCGGCTGGATCGCCTTCCAAGATGTCGAAGTGCCTGTAGAAAACCGCATTGGTGAAGAAGGCGAAGGCTTCAAAGTGGCGATGGGTTCGCTCGATAACGGCCGTTATACTGTGGCCGCGGGCGCCGTCGGCTTGATCCGCGCTTGCTACGAAGACAGCATCAAATATGCGCTGGAACGTACCACACAAGGTCGCCCGATTGCCGAACATCAACTCATCAAACAAAAGATCGCTTATATGTACCAATGGTATCAAGCATCTCGTTTACTGTATCTACAAGCAGGCTCGTTGAAAGATCGTGGCATCCGCAATACACGTGAAACAAGCCTCGCGAAATGGTACGCGACTGATCACAGCGTGAAGGCCGCCTTAGAAGCTGTACAGGTTCACGGCGCGTATGGCTTTAGTGATGAATACTCGGTAGAGCGTTATTTGCGCAACAGTAAAGGCGCGGTGATCTACGAAGGCACCAGCGAAATTCACCAATTGATGCAAGCAGATTATGCGTTCGGCTTCCGTAAGGATGCCCCACTGCGTAAAGAACTGCCCGCATACGATCCTGAATTCTGGCAAAATTAACTCATCAAAACGCCCCCTGTGAAATTTCAACAAGGGGCGTTTTTTTATCTCTCAACGGTGCTTAGTGCATAAAGCGATTTATTGCACAACTTCGCTTTCAATATCCCCACGCACAGCGCGTTGAATATGTTCTGCCCAGTCTTTCGCAGACACGCCACCCTTCACTTCAATTGTGACATCTGCAAATGTAGCGGGTGCGCCTAACTTCAAGTGGAGCAGGTCTTTACCCCCTAAGAAGCCTTTGTTTTCAGGTTCGACATGGGTCACACTGGAGAGCGGAAAATCCAGTTTGACATCTTGAGTTTGTTTACCCCCGAATAGACCAAACTTCTTGCCTGTCTTTTCTTTTTGCTCAAAGACAATCCGTTGGTTGGTGACAAAGAGAAAGCCATTCGGGTTATCTTGTTTGTTGACCCATTCGGCTTCGGCAACCAGATACATACTTTCATCATGGGCAAAAGCAAAACCCGCCTCATCGCGGATTTTTAACATCCACTCCAATTTGCTAACTTGTGTAGTCAACTGTTGCATGTCACGGTGCAAGGTTTCGTACTGCGTCTTGATCTGTGATTGGGCTTGTTTAACCCGCGTCTCAAAGTTTTGAAGGGTCGTCTCTAATTGCGCTAGCGCGGGTTGTAATTTTTGTGGGGATTGTAAATATTGCCCCGCAAGCCCTTCTAACTTTTAAACATCGGCCAATTCACCGCGTAAGGTCTTACGCAAAGATTGATATTCCATCGACAGGTTGGTTTTCAATTGTTCCCATTGTGCCGTTGCAGAAGTGACTTTTTCTTCTAAATCACCCGCGTAACGATAGCCTTGATCGCGTAATTTCTGTAGAGCTTCAGGAATATTTTTGGTTTTGTCCTGCAACCATGCGATATCACGTTCAATATCAGGTAGTTCCAGCGCGTTTGAAAAGTCTTTTATTTTCCCCTGTACTTTTGAAAGCTGAGCTTGCAAGTCATGAGGTTCTGTCATAGCGTATGCTCCAATTCGCCACATTATTAAAAACTATGCGTGTTATTGTAGCCGACGCTCTTTACATCTGACTAATTTTCCCTAGCGAGAAGCATCGAACCTGTTTACACTCAATCCTAATGTCCATTGAGCAAGTCACCTAAAATTCACTATGCGAATCATCTTTTTTGGCGACAGCCTGACTGAAGGGGTTTACGGCGGTAATTACATCAAGACAATACAAAAATTACTGCCGGAACATGAAATCATCAATAAAGGGGTCGGTGGTGATACCACCCTCAATCTATTAGAGCGGTTGGAAAGCATCTTAGCGCTTGAGCCTGATCTGGTCTATGTAATGGTCGGCGGGAATGATGCCATCTCTTACTGCCAACCCAAAACACGCCAATATTATCGTCAAAGCAAAGCGGTCCCTGAAGGCATGATTGATATTGATGTGTTTGAGCGCGCCTACCGTGATTTATTGACGCAGTTACAAGCGCATCATATTTTGGTTTTAGCAGGCTTCGCGCCGATTGAGCATAACACCACCTTGATTGATACTATGCGCGGTTACAGCCAAGTGGCTCAAAAAATTACCAAAGCGCTCAACATCCCCTTTTTAGACCTCAGCATGAATTTTAAGCCTGACACGTTACCAGAGCGTGATCCGCTGGGGATGCACACCATCTTGACCATTGGCAGTCGTACCGCCAAAAGATGGAAAGATTACGAAACTGAGCGCCAAAAAGAAGGGTTCACGTTCACTTTTGACGGGCTTCACTTAACGAACGAAAGCGCCGAGAAGATGGGTGAAATCATCGCGGCCTTCATCAAAGAGAATATTTAGCCTCACTTTTCAGGGGTTTCCCATCTCAGTTAAAACTTTTTACATCATCCCTCGTATTAATGAGTAAGGATGTTTTATTAAGATGTAGGAGTTTTTCCATGGGATGTATGCGCGCGATTTTTTGTATCATTTTTCCACCGTTAGCTGTGATTGATCGTGGCTGTGGCACGATTTTGATTGTGCTTCTCTTAACCATTGCGGGATGGGTTCCCGGTGTTTTGGCTGCCTTGATCCTGAACTATATGGAGGCGGAAAAACATCGTTACTAGACACCCACTAAACTAGGTTGGCTTCCTTGTCATAATCCGTTTATGCTTGGCATGTTACGCACAGCACATCGGATTTAAAGGAGACGACAATCGTGGATTCATCACCTCATAAAAATCATCAACGCCGACGCTGGACAGACTTTTTCACCGTCCAAAAAGTCGGCGTTTTATTACTCATCCTCTCTCTGGCCAGCGCGATCATTGGCTATATCACCCTCTACCCAGATGGGTTTGATTTCCGAACTTTTGCAGGTGACTTTTATGCCAACATCAGTTCGGAATTGTTCAGTATCGCCATCACCGTGTTGATCATTGATGCGCTGAGCCGTCGTCGTGACGCGATCAAAGAAGAAAATGCCGAGCGTATGCGTCTTGTACGTCAATTGGGCAGCAGCTTGAACGAAGTTGCCAAACGGGCCGCTGAAGAATTACGCGCCGACGGTTGGCTTACCGATGGAAGCCTGCAAGAGCAAGATTTGCGCGTCGCCAACCTTGAAGATGCCAAATTATGGAAAGCAGATTTTCAAGGTGCGAACCTTCAATGGGCGCGGTTAAAACGGGCGAACTTGAACGGCGCGACTTTAGCAGGCGCAAACCTCACCCAAGCCAACTTACAAACTACGCGCCTCGCAGGTGCTGATCTGCGTGGGGCAAATCTGTTTGAGGCAAAACTCTATCGCGCCATTCTCAAAGGCGCTTATCTACAAAACGCTAATTTGACCTCTGCCCACTTAGAAGGCGCCAAGATGATCGGCGCGAATCTGTATCAAACCGAGCTGACAGGCGCGTATTTTGACGAAACAACGGTTTTGCCGAATGGGGAAGCGTGGAGCGAAGCCACCGATATGACACAGTTCACCCATACCGAACATCCAAATTATGGGATCGCATCTGATATGGTGACGGATAACGTCGATGAAGGGGATGAATAGCTTCTCTTAAAAAACCGTATCATCATGAGTGCGCAACCGCTTGACGAATAGATCAAGTGTTCTATATACTATGTCTATGAACATTCAACGCGCCCCTGACACACTGACCAAACTCACCCAACTTGGAGATGTCACCCTGTATGAACCTGCGGGGGATCAACCTCAAAACGAGCGTACTCAGCCTGCGAAGCATTCACGCGCGGTTGACTTCTCCAACTGCATTACCCATGTACAAACCCCACGCGGGGCAAAACCCATCCTCAAAACGATGGTGACCACGGCTTGCGAGCGCAACTGTTATTACTGCCCTTTTCGCGCAGGACGTGGATCAACCCAACGGGTCACCTTTAAGCCAGACGAATTAGCCAAAGCTGTGGTGACTTTAAGCCAAGCCAATAAAGTACAGGGGATGTTCTTGTCTTCAGGCATCATTAAGGGAAGCATCACCACTCAAGATAAAATTCTTGATACCGCTGAGATATTGCGCCACAAAATGAAATATCGAGGTTACCTACACCTCAAAATCATGCCCGGCGCAGAACGTGATCAGATTTACCGCGCGATGCAATTGGCAGACCGCATCTCTGTAAATTTAGAGGGCGCAACCCAAGAACGATTGGCGCGGCTTGCACCCAAAAAAGAATTCACCCGCGAATTGGTGAATATGCTTTATATGGCCGAACAGTTACGCCGTGAAAACCCGCATCAAAAATTAGCCAGCATGGTGACGCAGTTTGTGGTAGGTGCAGTGGGTGATACCGATATAGAATTGCTGACGTTGAGCGATCAGCTCTATCAGTACTTACACCTTTCGCGCGTGTACTATTCCCCTTTCAGCCCTGTGATCCAGACGCCCTTTGAAAACTTACCCGCTGTAGACCGCCGTCGTGAACATCGACTCTACCAAGCCAGTTTCTTACTGCGCGATTATGGCTGGTCTTCGGAAGAACTGCCGTATCTGGATGCGGGAAACCTTCCTTTAGATATTGATCCTAAAAAAGCGTGGGCGCAAGAAAATTTGACGCATCAACCTATCGAGCTTATGACGGCTGACCGCGCTGAATTACTGCGTATTCCCAACATCGGCCCGAAAGGTGCTGACCAGATTCTCAAAGCCCGCCAGCAAGGGACACTCACTTCGCTCAATGACCTACGCAAATTAGGGATTCGTGCGACGGAACAAGTCGCGCCATATGTGCTGATAGACGGCAAACGCCCGCTCGTTCAAGGCCGTCTGTTTTAAGACTGAGATTCCCCTCATCACTCAAAAAACATGAAGATTAAAATCACTTTTTAATTTTCTACCCTTGTGATAATCACAAGGATGATCTAATACCTATCTACTGGCACTTTACCTATCTTGCGAGAACATTATGAATTTGCTCAAACGCTATTGGAAACGTTTATCTCTAGGCTTCATCGTCCTTTTACTGCTTGTTTGCATCGGTTTTTTCGCTTGGGCAACGCTCATCCCTGCACCTAGCGCGGAAGCCTTCACCGCACTTGAAGGGGATGCGTCCGTTCAAGTCGTTGAAGATTCTGGAAATTGGATTTTCACCCCATCCGATAATCCCTCTCAAACGGGTTTTGTCTTCTACCCGGGCGGACGGGTAGACCCGCGTGCTTATGCCCCGTTAGCGTATGATGTTGCAGAAGCGGGCTATTTGGCCGTGATCGTTTCGGTCCCTCTCAACCTCGCGATTTTTGAGATCGAAGCGGCGCTTCCTATCATCAATACCTATCCTGACATTCAGCATTGGGCGGTGGGCGGTCATTCGCTTGGCGGGTCGATGGCAGCACGGTTTATCAACGCTCACAGTGATGAAGTGACTGGGCTGGCGTTATTGGCATCCTACCCTGACATTGATCTCAGTCCACTTGATATTGAAGTCGTGAGCATTTATGGCACTTTAGATGGCTTAGCAATCCCTACCGTAGTGGAAGCCTCTGGCGCGAAACTGCCTGAAGATACTGTTTGGGTCCGTTTAGAGGGTGGAAACCACGCTCAGTTTGGATGGTACGGCCCGCAAGATCGGGATAATCCAGCGACTATGCCCCCTCAAGAACAGCAGGCACAAACCTCACAAGCGGTGATCGACTTACTCGCACGCATCAGCAATTTGAGTGAATAAGTCTAAAGTTTGTTCAAAATAATCAAATCAAGATTCGATTTTTACTTGAGAAGCAGTGAAGGCATAGGATACAATCACCTGCAAAAGTCATTCGTTTAAATGACACTTTCTCGGATTCAGAGTAGGAGGTAATCCCTTGCACGTTGTGGCATTTACCCGCAGTACACCCGATACTGAAGCAAAAGTAGAAGTCGATTCGAGCGGTCAAGTCACATGGGGTGGCGCATCAACCATCGTCAACCCCTGGGATGAATATGCGCTTGAAGAAGCGATCTTGCAAGCAAAAAATGCTGGTGGCAAAGCGACCGCTGTTGCCATCGGCGCTGACTTTCATAACGAGGCGTTAAAAACCAGCCTCGCGATGGGGTTAGATGCGGCAATCCGCGTAGAAGACCCTGCGCTTGAAAACGCAGATAGTCTAGGCTATGCCACCGCCGCGGCCGCCGCCGTTCAAAAATTAGGCGATGTAGATTTGGTCATTTTCGGCAAAGAAAGCATCGACGTGGGCAGTGACCAACACGTGTTCCAAACGGCGCGCAAACTCGGTTGGACGATGCTCTCTTATGTCTCGAAGATCATCGAAGTAGATTATGCGGCCAAGACGATCAAGGTTGAACGTCTTTTAGAAGAAGGTAAGCAAGTCGTCACCAGTCAACTTCCTGCCGTGATAAACGTGATGAAAGACATCAACGAACCCCGTTTCCCAACGTTCATCGGAATTCGTAAAGCTGCAAAAGCCGAAATCCCCGTTTGGACGCTGGCCGACCTCGGCGTTGAAGTTCCCGCCCCAAGCACCCAAGTAGATGCTTTCAAGAATTTACCCGCCCGTGAAACCAAAACAGAAATGATCACAGGCACACCCGAAGAAATGGCAAAGACACTGGTTGACCGTTTGATTGAGGAGAAGGTACTGTGAGCGCAATTTTTGTCTGGGTAGAAACATTTAATGGGCAAGCAGTTCCGGCCTCATTAGAAGCCTTGAGCGCTGGGCGTGCCTTAGCATCCTCTCTCAACTTGCCCGTCACTGCGTTGGTGTTCGGTCAAAATGCGACGAGCGCAGCTACAGAAGCAGGCCATTATGGGGCAGACAGCGCCATCACTGCCGATGATGCGTCGCTGAACGATTATCGTTTGGAACCGTATGCGTCCTTGTTGACAAAATTGGTGCAAGAACACAGCCCTGCGGTGGTTTTAGCCGCCGCCACCAGCCGAGGGCGCGAACTCATCGCTTCGAGCGCGGCCGATACCAACAGCCCAATGTTGAGCGACGTTTTAAGCCTTTCTGTGAATGGCGACAAATTGAACGCTGAACGTGCCGTTTATGCAGGCAAGGTCTTAAGCAGCGCCAGCATCACAGGGGCAGGGACACAATATGTCACTGTACGTTCTCGTGCTTACAAAGCACAAACGCCCGATACCAACAAAACCATCTCTACAACATCAACTGCACCTGCATTGAGCGAAGACCAGATCACCACCAAAGTGGTGAGTTTTGAAGAAGCGTTAGGCACTGTCAATTTGACCGATGCCGCGGTGATCGTCTCAGGCGGACGTGGTATGGCAAACAATCCTAAAGAAGCGCCTGCGGGTACAGCAGACGCAACAGTATGGAAAGCCCAAGAGGGTTTTGAAAATGTCCTCAAGCCGTTAGCTGACGCGCTGGGGGGTGCAGTGGGCGCAAGCCGTGCCGCTGTGGATGCGGGTTTCATCCCGTATGCTCATCAAGTTGGGCAAACGGGTAAAGTTGTCTCACCTGACCTGTACATCGCAGTGGGCATCAGTGGAGCGATTCAGCACCAAGCGGGTATGCGTTCCAGCAAAGTGATCGTCGCCATCAACAAAGACCCCGATTCGCCAATCTTCAAAATGGCGCGTTATGGGCTGGTCGGTGACTTGTATCAACTTGTGCCTGCACTGACAGCCGAAATCAAAGCGCGTAAGAAATAAGTTACGCCTCATCCTCTATCCCTCTTGTAATATCACAGAGAGGGATAGAGGATTTTCCCCTGTAAAATGTGTTCAAATCAAAAATTCTATGAATACTCTGATATTTTCACAGCCTGAGAGTGTGATATACTATCACTGTACCTTAACACGGGGGTGAACTAGATTCGACGTAAGAGGATGATGCCTTGTGGCAGGCAGCGGCGCCCAGCCGCTCTAAAATGGGCAAAGCCATAAATGGCAAAAACACACAACCTGCTCTCGCTTACGCAGCCTAGTCTGTATTAAATGAGGGTGCTGGGTCATAGTAACCCAGCCGTCCACCATAATCGGCTCTCTCCGGTTGTGTTAGGGCGTCACCAATGAGAGAGTGCGACTGCCATGACGCCGATAAATGGAGTCAAAGAGACATCGAGCTGGGTAAGAGCTTACCGTGTTGACCGGGCTGTTCTTACTGAGATAAAATAGTCAACTAAGCCTGTAGAAGCATTGTGTCGAGTTTTGCGGACCAGGATGGCAGTGTCCTGCACCTCCAATGATGTAAAGAAAAACCCTGCAATTGCAGGGTTTTTTGTTAGAATTTCCCACTTCATCCCTTGCACCTGTCATCACATTCTTTGATACTACATAGATGTCTTTATTTACTTTCGACTTTTCAAAACTAGCCTTTATGCAACGCTTACTGTTTATCTTCGTCCTTTTATGTTGCAGTGCATGTAACTTCTTTGCACCTGCCCCTGCTCAACAAACGTTACAAGCGGATCATGCCTTAGCCGTGACCAGTTTGGCGTTTGCTCAAGCGACCGCAACCGCCCGCGCTGACGTGCTCATGTTGACGCTCGAAAACGCGAGTACAGCCGTGCGTAATGTCGATAACTTAGGCACACGCATCGCCGCAACCATGATTGCCACAGGCTCAAGTTCAGATAGCAGTCTGATCACACCGCCTGCCGTCACAGCCCAGCCGAATGTGAATTTCCTTCAGCCCACCAGTATTTCTTCGCAGTTGTTGGTCACGCCAATGGTGACTTTTTCAGGCAGTGCTTCCGGCAACAGCACCCTTGCGCCAACCATTCCGCCCACGCCGAATTTACAGCCTAACGTGGGCTTTGACCCGAACACCCCGCGTTTACAAGACCTCGCGACATCTACCAATGTCGGCACAGATGATTGCCCGCTCGACATCCGTCAGTCTTTTTCACAAACTATTGACGGCGTGTATGTGTCAGCACGTGCGACCAACCTGCCAGACACAGCGACGATCATCTCTCATTGGAATTATAACGGCACGACCATGATGACTTACGACTGGTCGCCCGGGTTTGCCATCGCGGACGCGTGCATCTGGTTCTACCTTCCCACCAGCGATGTCGATTTTGCGGCGGGGGCATGGACGGTTGAGCTTCTGCTGGATGGAGCGTTACAAGGCAGTCCTATCAGTTTCACCGTCATGGGCGATGATGTGAATGCAAGCGCGGGGTTCAACGAACCCCCTACGCCTATTCCATCCGGCTAGCTCCCCAAACGGATGACCCCACCTACCCATAAGCGCAGGTCTCAAACCTTGAATCTCACTATATGATTTAAGGGACTATAAAAAATAAGGAGACTCTATGGCAAGAATGTATGGCGGTGGCGGTGGCCGTGGGGGTGGTTGGCGGACGATGATCGAAGGGGAAGAAAACCCTGAATTACCCCCGATAACGTGGAAATTGATCAAACGGGTGATGGCTTTTGCCAAACCCTTCCGTTTGCATATCATCTTCTCTCTAGTGATTATTTTAATCACAACAGGGTTAGAACTTTTACAACCGCTTTTATTGCGGGACTTGATCGACCGTGTTTTGCCCGGTGGCGACATTCGCGGGCTTGACCTGATCGCGCTCGGCATGATCGCTATCCCCATCGCGACCAGCCTTCTCGGCATCATCCGCCGTTGGCTGAACTCGACGATTGGTGAAGGGATCATTTTCCGTTTACGCGCAACCCTCTACGAACATTTACAACGCATGTCACTGCGGTTTTTCACCAACACCAAAACAGGTGAATTGATGAGCCGTTTGAACAGTGATGTGGTCGATGCTCAAAATGTCGTCAGCAATATGTTTTTGGACATCGTCACCAATATCTTCACGGTGATCGCAACGCTGATTGTGTTATTCACGCTCGAATGGCGCTTAACCCTGTTGGGGTTATTGGTCGTTCCGCTTTTCATTTGGGTCGCACGTCGAATCAGCGGGCGGTTACGGGCGATTGCCCGTTCTAGCATGGAATACAATGCACAAATGAACGCCATGATGAACGAGACGTTAAACATCAGCGGTGCCCTGCTGGTCAAGTTATTCGGACGGCGCAAAAATGAAGTACAGCGCTTTACCGACCGCGCCGGCAAAGTCCGCGACATCGGGATTCGTCGTTCGGTCTTGGGCAATCAGCTTTTTGTGGCGCTTGGGTTTATCAGCGTTGTCGGCACAGCGCTTGTGTATTGGATCGGTGGGCATTTGGTATTTGATGGGGTGTTCACCATCGGTACAATTGTGGCATTCTCTGCCTATCTGGGGCGGTTATATGGCCCGTTGCAATCGCTGAGCAATACCCCCGCCATGATCGCAACCTCGATTGTGAGTTTTGAGCGCGTCTTTGAAATTACTGATCTTCCGATTGAAGTCGATGAAAAGCCGGATGCAACCGCACTCACCGATGTTTCGGGGGATATCGTCTTTGATCAAGTGTCTTTCCGTTACGATTCCAGCTCAGAAGGTTTACTGCGCGAAGTTGAACGGGTGGGCAAAGTTGATAATGTGCGCGCTGTCCTGTCGCTTGAAGATGCAAAAACTACGCCTAAAGGAACTGCCTCCAAAGCGGTCGAAAATACCGAACAGCGTCATCACCAAGCACGTGAAAACGCCCTGCGCAACATCAATTTTCATATTCAATCCGGTCAATTGGTGGCCTTGGTTGGCCCCAGTGGGGCGGGTAAAACAACCATGACGTATTTGATCCCGCGTTTATATGACCCCACAGAAGGCCGTATTTTGATCGACGGGCACGATTTACGCGATGTGACGCTGGATTCACTGGCGGAAAGCATCGGCATGGTGACCCAAGAAACCTATCTTTTCCATGACACCATCCGCACAAACCTTTTGTATGCGCGTGAAGATGCCACTGAAGAAGAGATCGAACAAGCGGCACAAGCGGCCAATATCCACGACTTCATCATGGGCTTACCTCACGGCTATGATACGGTGGTGGGTGAACGTGGCTACCGCTTGAGCGGGGGTGAAAAACAACGCTTAGCGCTGGCGCGTGTCATCTTGAAAGACCCACGTATTTTGGTTCTAGATGAAGCTACAAGCCATCTCGACAGCCAAAGTGAGGCGTTGATCCAAGATGCTTTAGAAAAGATCATGGCAGGGCGTACCAGCATCGTAATCGCCCATCGTTTGAGCACCATCCTCGCCGCAGATCAGATTTTGGTGATGGATCGCGGGCAGATTGTCGAGCAAGGCACGCATCGCAGTTTGTTAGAACAAGGGGGCTTATACGCACAGTTATATGAAACCCAGTTCGCTCAACAGCAGTTGCTTGCACCCTTACCACAAACACGGGTTGAAGAACGCTAATATCACATAAGATGCTTAGAAAACCGTTATGAATCAGTGACATCGACTGTTCCTTCATCCAAAAATGCAGGTAAAATAACATGATCGTGCTTCCCTACAAAACTGATGGACGTAGTTTTGTGGGGAAATGTCATGCTTAGTCCTCATCGCTAATTTGGAGCAATACACCTTATGGCAGAAACTTTCCTCATTGTTGGGCTAGGAAACCCGGGCGCTCGTTACGAGAACACACGTCATAATGTTGGCTTTTTGGCGGTAGAGCGTTTAGCCCAACGACACGGTTTGACGTTTAATAAAACAGAACATCGGGCACAGACTGCCAGCGGACTGATTCAGAGCAAGCGGGTCATCCTCGCAAAGCCGATGACCTTCATGAATGTCAGTGGAGATTCCATCGGCCCACTGGCGCATTTCTACAAAATTGAACCTGACCATATCATCATCGTGTGTGATGATATGGATATTCCAATGGCGACATTACGCATCCGCAAATCCGGCAGTTCAGGCGGGCAAAACGGATTAAAACATATTTTGCAACGTCTGGGCACGCAGGATATCCCGCGCATCCGCATGGGGATTGGACGGCCACCGGGTCGAATGGACCCCGCTGATCATGTCCTCTCCAAGTTAAAAGGCGATGATCAAATTCTGGCGATTGAAACGGCAGACCGCGCGGCAGATGCAATCGAAATGTGGCTTCGGGAAGGCATCGACATGGCGATGAATCGCTTTAACAGTTCAGCCACCCCTGCCCAGAAGAACAACTCAACCGCCGACACCAAAAATGACAGCCTACCATGATGAATCTTTCGGGTGTCCTTGATCTCCTTCGTGAAAGCCCTGCCTATCGCGACCTCATCCATCACCTGCGCGATGGTGAGAGTGTCGGCAGTATCCACGCGCTAGGGGTACTGCGCTCTGCCCGTCCGTATGTTTTGGCGGCGTTGGCTCAAGATTGGCACGCCCCTGTGATTTACATCACGGCGCGCATTGACCGCGCTTATAATGTGAGCGAACAACTTCCAGTGTGGCTCACGTCAGAAAATCCGGTCTTTCGGCTGGCGGAACCTGCGCCGCTTTTTTACGAACGCTCCGCATGGGGTGAGCAGACCATCCGCGCCCGTATTGAGGCGCTCTCTGCCCTGCTCAACGCAGAAGATCAACCTACAGATGCGAAGACCCAGCCCGTTGTCGTGACTTCAGCACGGGCGCTCATGCAGCGCACTATGCCCGTCAATCAATTTCGGAATGGCTCGATCACACTCAAAGTAGGCGAACGTCACAACATTCAGCGCCTCTTAGATCAATGGGTGAAAATGGGGTATGAACCTTCTACGTTGGTGGTCGAGGCGGGAAAGTTTAGCCGTCGCGGGGGCATCCTCGATATTTATCCACCGGCGTTAGCCCAGCCCGTTCGCATCGAATTTTTTGACGACGAGATCGAGAGCATCCGTCCTTTTGATGCGGCGACCCAGCGCTCACAACAGCGCATCACCCAATTACACATCACCCCTGCCCGCGAAGCACTCACGGATGGGATGCCTGTTCTCGCTGAGCATTTAAAAACTTGGGCGGAAAACCTTCCCACCATCGAAGTAGATATGACCTCTCCGCGCGCGGATATGGTGGCGCTGGAGCAAAACAGCGTCTTCCCATTTATTGAATATTACCTGCCCTATTTGACGCCTTATAAAGTCAGCCTCTTAGACTATGCGCCAGCCGACGCGCTGATTGTGGTCGAAGACCTTGCAGAACTGCGCGACACGATTTTAGGGATTCAAGAAACGGCGGAACTCTCTCGGCAAGAGAAGATGGGTTCTGGGTGGTTACCGCCAGATTTCCCTATCCCCTATTTAGATTGGGAAAGTTTACACACGGCGATTCAAGAACGGCGCATGGTCATCATGGCGTCGGCAGATGAGCTTGACCAAACACTGACTAGCCAAGACACGTTTCGTGGACTATTGTCGCCCGAAAATCGTTTTGGGGGCAAGGTCAAAGACCTGCTGATGCACATGCGTACCTTGCGCAACAGCGGAGATCGTGTGATCGCGGTCACGGCTCAATCCCCACGTTTGAGCGAAATTTGGCTTGAACAAGAACAAGTTCCCGTAGAGCATACGGATACGCTCATCACCGCCCCGCCCCCGCGCAGTATCGCTTTTATTGATGGCACCCTACACGAAGGTTGGCGTTTACGGACGACTGCGGGCGAAACTCACCTTTACACCGACGCTGAAATATTTGGCTGGTCACGCCCTGAACCGCGCCGTCGCAAACCGATGCGCAAAGCCCGCACCCCAGAGATGGCTTATGCAGACTTAAAAGAAGGGGATTTTGTCGTCCATGTTGATTATGGCATCGGTCGTTTCACAGGGCTGAAGCGTCGCACGCTCGAAAACATCGAACATGAATATTTGGTCATCGAATACGGTGGTACGGATATACTGTTCGTCCCGATCCACCAAGCAGACCGTCTCACCCGTTATATCGGCCCTGATGACAAACCACCCACGCTGAATAAGTTAGGCATGCAGGACTGGCAGCGCGTGCGCTCACGGGCGCAAAAGGCCGCAGAAGAAGAAGCACGCGAACTTTTGGCCTTGTATGCCGAACGCGAAGCTCATGAAAAACAACCCTTCAGCCCTGACACAGCATGGCAGTATGAGCTAGAAGCGTCATTCCCCTATGTGGAGACAGAAGATCAACTACGCGCCGCGTCAGCGGTGAAACAAGACATGGAAAAATCCCATCCGATGGATCGCTTGGTCTGTGGTGATGTGGGTTTTGGCAAGACAGAAGTTGCCTTACGCGCCGCTTTCAAAGCCGTGATGGACGGCAAACAAGTCGCGGTCTTGGTGCCGACGACGATTCTTGCCCAACAACATTATGAAACGTTCAGCAGGCGGGTGAGTCCCTTCCCTGTCAAAGTGGAAGTCCTCTCGCGCTTACGCAGCAAAGAACAGCAGTCGCGGGCATTGACCTCGCTCGCTAGTGGTGACATCGACATCATGATTGGCACACATCGCATTGTTCAAGAAGATGTCACGTTCAAAGACTTGGGGCTGGTCATCATTGATGAGGAACAGCGTTTTGGGGTCAAACAAAAAGAACACTTCAAGCGGATGCGCACGTTAGTCGATGTGTTAACGCTCACCGCAACGCCGATTCCGCGAACGCTCTATATGAGTTTGTCCGGCGTGCGCGACATCAGTATGATCCAGACCCCGCCAGAAGAACGCCTTCCGGTCATCACGCATGTGGGGCAATTTGATGAGCGCTTGGTACGCCAAGCGGTGATTCGCGAAATTGAGCGGGGCGGACAAATCTTCTTCGTACATAACCGCGTACAGACCATCGAAAGTATTCATGAGAAACTTTCCGAAATCGTCCCCGAAGCGCGGATTGTGGTCGGACATGGACAAATGGATGGGCACGCCCTGCAAAACGTGATGGAGCAGTTTGCCGCAGGTGAATATGACATCCTACTGGCGACCTCAATCATCGAAAGCGGGTTGGATATTCCGAATGCCAACACGTTGATTGTAGACCGTTCAGACTGGTTTGGTTTAGCACAACTGTATCAACTACGCGGACGTGTCGGGCGGAGTGCGCAACAAGCCTATGCCTACTTCTTCCACCCTACCGCGAACCGCTTAACAGAAGAAGCACGCGCCCGTTTAGAGACACTCGCCGAATACACTGACTTAGGTTCAGGCTATCAAATTGCGATGCGGGACTTAGAAATTCGGGGCGCGGGGGATATTTTAAGCACGCGACAATCTGGTCAAGTGGCGGCAATTGGTCTGAACTTATATACCCAATTATTGGCGCAAGCGGTTCGAGAACTAAAGAGCGCGCAAAAACTCGCGTCTGGCAAACCGATGATAGAAGACTTGCCCCCTGCCCCGCCGATCAGTCAAAACACGGTGCTGATCGACTTGCCCATGCCCGCCTATCTTCCATTGGATTGGATTCCAGAAATGGCGCTACGCTTACAAATCTATCGTCGCATCGGCAGTCTTTCTAAACTCGAAGAAGTCCAAGCCATTCGCGCCGAACTCTTAGATCGTTTTGGCCCTCTGCCCGCCGCGGTGGAAGGGATGTTATTCCAAATTGAGATCAAGCTGTTAGGCCAACGTGCGAATGCAACAGGCGTTTTATCGCGCGCAGACCGCATCGAAATTCGGCTTCCTTATCTTGTGGAATTGAACCGTGAAGCATTGGCACAGCGTTTAGGCGAAGATGTGCAGGTTTCGCGCACCGCCGTAGAATTACGAACGCGAGATTGGCGTCCGCGCTTGGTCGAAATCTTGACCACGTTGGCGCAAAACCTACAACACCATACAGGTTTATAGATTAAGCGGTGACATCTCGAATCACATCGAACATCTGGCCTTGTGTCGCTTGTTGAAGCACGTCTAACTGAATGGGAAAAATCGCATTATGCGCCCCACCAGCGGCGTACAACTGAGGAAAACGACGCAAGGACAGGTCGATGAATGTCGGCAGGTTTTCTTGGCGATGCCCCAACGGGGGGACACTACCGGGGATATAGCCATAAATTGTTAAACATTCTTCAGGCGTGGCGACTTTGACCTTCTTGCGGCTCACTTGATAATACTCGGCCAGTTTGCGATCATCTATGCGTTGATCCCCGCTGGCTAAAACAAGGATCGGCACAGTACCTTCCGCAGTCTCTACCATAAAACATAAGCTCTTGACGATCTGCCCTAATTCACAGCCGATGTTATCCGCCGCTTGCTGTGAGGTTGCGGTTGAGGCTTCAAAAAAACGAAGTTCGATTTCGACGCCCTTTTCAGAAAATACTTTTTTTACGTGTTCAGGGGTTAAGGGTTCCAAATTCAATCCTCCTATTGATGAAACTTGGATGTTATCACTTTGTGCTGAAATGAAAAATCCCGTATCACGGGATTTTTTTATGACCAACTTTGAGAGCGTATTTATTGGACTTTTTCAGGGACATGAACTTCGCCTGTTTCATCCACAACCGCGTTCTGCAAGGAATGTAATACTTGTAAAAACGTATTGTATTCGTCCACAGAAAAGAGCGCTTTGATTTTCGTATCCACCAACTTCGCACTTGCGGTGACAATACTGCGGAGTTCTTCTCCTTGTTTGGTCAAATGGATGCGCACGGCTCGGCGGTCAGTCGGGTCAGAACGACGCTCGATCAAGTGCTTACGCTCCAATTTATCTAAATTCGGCGTGAATGAGGTTGCGGCACGGCCAACCACCCTCGCCAACTGTGAAGCATGCTGTCCATCTTGTTCATAAAGTGCGCGGAGAATGTACCATTCTATCGGGCTTAGACCTGTCGGTTGTATCAGTTGATTTAATATCTGGTCCAAATTGCGTAAGGTCACATCAACATTGCTCCAAACAGAGCCTTTGAAACGTAGTGTAGTTTGAATTTTGTTCGTCATTTCCAATTTACAGATTTTGAAAGAATTAATTCTGGGATAATAACATACTCGAAAATTTATGCTATGCAGATGGTTATCTTTTATCACTAAAAACTCATGATGCAGCTTAAGCGCTATTTAATGATAAATGAGAGATTTGCAAATTTTACGATATCCCCAGAATGGATCGGATAAGGTTTATCCACTTGTAGACGTACATTATTGATATAGGTTCCATTATAAGAACCTAGATCGAGTAGATGTGGCTGGTTGCGGTACGAAACAAAGGCAGCATGACGACGTGAAAGCCCTTCATCACGGGCACCTAATTCAGACAAGTCAATATCTGGAAGAAAGTCGCTCTCCTCGTCGAACCTTCCCACAATAAATCCCGTATGGGCAGGTCTGGGCACACGAATCACCACGCGGTAGTCTGATTCTAACCGTAGTTCAATATCCATAGTTGCGTCTTTTATAAACAGTGAATTATTACGAAATAGTATAATTTATTGTCCAGCGAAAACAAAAGTTGTCTGAAAAATTAAACAATTCTCCTCGCTCAAAATAATCAATATCACCCTAAGTCATGCCAAATGTCACTTATTTTATTCACGTTTGATTCTATACTTAAATTAAGTTTGTGAAAAATTACACAATCAAAAAGGTAAAAGACCATGACAAAGCAATTTGAAGGGAAAGTCGCCCTAATCACCGGTTCAGCTTCAGGCATTGGTAGAGCAACAGCCATGAAATTTGCCGAACAAGGTGCAGCTGTTGTTGTGAGTGACATCGACGAAAAAGGTGGCGAACAAACACTACGCATGGTCAAAGATTGCACTGAGAAGGCGATCTTTGTAAAAGCGGACATTTCTCAAGAACAAGAAGTGAAAGCGCTTGTCGAAAAAACGATTGAAGCCTTTGGCCGTCTCGACTATGCAATCAACAATGCTGGCGTAGAAGGCAAGATGGGGACGATTCAAGAAACCCCTGTTGAAGAATTCGAAAAAGTCATCAATATTAACCTCAAAGGCGTCTGGCTCTGCATGAAGTACGAACTCCCCTACTTGCTCAAGCAAGGTGGCGCGATTGTCAACTTATCTTCGATTGCGGGTTTAGTTGGCTTTAACGGCCTAGCACCTTATGTCGCGAGTAAGCATGCCGTTGTGGGCTTAACCAAGACAGCCGCTATTGAATACTCCAAATTAGGCGTGCGCGTAAACGCGATCAGCCCCGCAGTCATCATGACCCCCATGGTTGAACGCTTTGCGGAAGATTCGCCAGAAGCCTATAAGTTAACGGTCGGTGCGCACCCTATTGGACGTGTTGGACAGGTGGACGAAGTTGCCGAGACAGCCGTCTGGTTATGTTCAGAAGCATCCAGCTTTGTCACAGGTATCGTCGTCCCCGTTGACGGTGGATATACTGCTCAATAAATATCCACCGATCCCCTCGAATACCAGCAGGTGGTACGTTTCACCTGCTGGTATTTTTAGGTTAATTCAAAACAAGATCGACAGCTTCGCCCAGTCGTTGGCCGGTTGCAGGAAGATACCAACCTACACGCAGACGCTCGACATCATCCCATGCGCCTGTAAAAGTGAAGTCCTCTAGCACATATTCCCCCGTCGCCCATAAAGACGTAGGGTACTGCCCGTCATGAGGTTCACGATCACTTTGTTGCAAGATGTTGCCATCAGCATCCAATACATGGACGAACTGAGTGTAATTTTCACGCGGGATAGTCAACGCTTGCCACACCAGTTGAATTGACCACCCTTCAGGTGAGGTTTGCAGGCTATACCCTTGCAAGGCGATTTCATCCGAAAAAGATGCGCTTTCTGAGATTTGCACAGCGGGCATCTCAAAATTTCGCTCAACGTCGAGGACAGTGATTTGTCCTAGATGCACCGCCTCACCCCTTGTAGTTACGAATTCAAGCGCATATTCCCCTGCAGGCAGATGATGATCTAAAGGAAGGCGTAACCGCTCTACCAATACTGCATTTGCAGGCCAGCGCGTCATGTCGAATGAGTTATCAAGTAAGGGGGATTCAGGGCGTAAGGTAAATTGATTCTCCGCTTGTGTAAGCTGGATCGAATACTCAACCAATGATGGGTTCTCTATGAGCGCTGTCCAGAAGATTTGAAGCGGTAATACTTCCCCTTGTCGTAAAGTGAGCGAGAAGTCATTCCACCCTAAGAGAGCGATATCCCCAAACGTATGTGCCTCTGGCCTATCAATCACCAACGCTTCGTCTTGTCGAGGGGTTTCCCATGAAAGATCAATCTCAGCGACGGGCGTCCATAGACCGCCGTCTTGTCCGTCACGGATGTAATGCACGTAATGATCTTCCGCTTGGGCGATCCATGCCCAAGACAAATGATAATCCCCCGGTGGCAGGTCTGGCGGGAATGTCAGCGACACCCGTTGTGCCAATACAGCACCCGCCTGCCATGTGTCTGTATTACGGCTGAACACATCCCCACGCTGGATGAGATTCCCTCCCTCATCCCACAGTTGATAATGGGGCGTTAAGTCCGAAGCTGTCGGCGTATTTAAAACGTTCCAGTAAGTGACAACATCAATGCCAGTCGCCGTTTCCACCTGTTGATAGCCCAGATAGCCCAGAAAAGAGTTGCCTAAAGCGGGTGCGCTAGGCTGGGAAAGTGAGGGCAAGTCCGCTGTTCCATCCACTAGAAACGCACGAAATGCAGGGTCGCCTACAGGGTCTTGGGGGATGTCCGAATAGGCGTGCGCCGTTTGGTCAAGCCATGAGGCCCAATCAGGCGGAATCGACACATCAATGAATAGAATGATCGCCTGTTGACCTTGTGGCGGGCGAAACAAGGTGGATGTCCCAAGCCAATGCACACGTGGTAAATTTTGAATTTCTATTGTCGGGTGGTTACGGTCAGAAGAAGCGATATAGAGATGCGTATTCGCATCATGAATTTCTTCTCGGCTCAAAAGCCATGTCGCCGCATCAGCAAAGTTTTGGTGGCTTTCATAGTAAAGCGGGGATGAAGAAGCCCACGCAAAATATTCTCGCGAAACGTTCAATGCCCCAACCAGTAAAGTTATCACCAACGCCCACTGGAAAACTGTATTGCCTCTGGCTGTGGGTTGAAAGCATTTTTTGTAGACAAACTCGACGCCAAGCGCGGTCAAGATGAAGATGAGTGGAACCATGCCTAACGAACGCATGTGACTGGGTGGAATCCCACCCACTGAAATCACGCTAGGGATAATCATCAGCGGGGAGATCAACGCCATGAAATACGCAAGGCGAGTAAGGGACTGTTTTTGCCGAATGATCCCTACCCCCGCGATCAAAAACCCGATGATGAGAAAGATACCTTCGAGGAACGTGAAATAAGGACGTTCAGAGATGTTATAACGAAAATACGGATCACCTTGCAGGAAAAACATCTTGAGGTGAAGCCATATGCTCTCAGCAAGACTCACTGATTGATCGGCTTGGGTGACTTCTTCCAACCGTCCCCAAAAAATATCTGGGCGTTGGAACGCGTAAACCCCCATCGGTAACGCGACGATCAATAACGGGATGAAAAAATAAGCGCCCTGTTGTAAACGCAAACGCCACTGTGAGCGGTCAGCAAACAAGAGCACAAGCGCGCTCAGCGCTAACCAGAAAGGAAATAACCGCGAAGAATTATAAGTGTAGACAGCGCCACCCGCTAAAAGCCCGCCCGCAATCAGCCAGCGCCATGCGTGACGTTTTGTGATCAACCCACGCCACAAACAGAATAGCGCGAAGGTCTGCATCAACGGGAGCAAGACGGCGCGAAAAGCCTGCCGAGACAGCCATAACAACGGGAAATTAAAGGTGATGAGCAGGCCGACCACCAAGCCGATCAATAGGCCTCGTGAACCACGAAACATCGCCCGACAGAGGCCGATTGCGCCAGCCACCATCAACACCCCTGAAAAGGCGTTCGTCACATGATAGGTGAACATGCGGTCGCCCAAGAAGGGAAGTAAGAAGGCATTGAGGTACATATATAACGGTTCGCGACCTTGATAGGCTTCGACCATCGGGAAGAATGTCGAGCCGTTGAGGATACTGCGCGAGATGAGCAGATTCACAGCCTCATCATAATGCGGGCCGTAGGGATAGGTAGAAAGCTGCCAGAAACGAAGTACCGAAGCGACTAGCAGGATCAGCGTTGCAAACCCGATAAAGCGGTGACGAGACAAATTCATGCAAAACACTTCTTCCTGTTAAGTCGATGCAGGGGGATCGTTACGCCTCTGAAAACGTTTATCAAATTTTTCTGTGGGCAGCCAATTTTTTACATCCGCATGGTCGGCAGGGGCATAACTTAAGAGGATTTTTTGCTGATTGTCTTGGAGATAATAAACCACATACTCTACATCTTGGAGGATGGGGTTAGCAGGCGCTAAACGGCGGGCAAAGCATATCTCTGTGCGGTCTTCGTCTTGGAAGATAGCGCGCCGTGTGAATAACGTCACCCCTTCCCCATACATCCGCTTAAAGTGGATGGGCATGCGTGCGTAACGTCTGGCACGGAAGATCAACGGCAGGACAATCAAGCCGATGAAGGCGATTAAAAGGCCGATCCATAACCCACGTGCGGTTAAGAGCAGGAGACGCGGGCCAAACACGAGAATCCCCGCGCCGTATAATGCGATACCAATGATGAGCGGGCGTGTGACTTCACGCAGCCATTGATCGACCGTCAAGCGTCCTTCACGATTTGCCTTGAGGCTGTCTACCATTTCGGCAGAAACAGCATCTCGTTTCTTTTTTTCCATAAGTCTATCTATAGTGAGTCTCCTGAAGGTTCAGGGATAATCAGCGTTTCAGATGATGATTTTATATTCCCACGCAATTGTAACAAAATCACACTGCCTAAGATGAGCGCCCCGCCCACCCATTGAATAGGAAGAATAACTTGGCTGAGAAAGACCTGCCCCCAGATCGCCATGAGAAGCACTTCAATCGTGCCGACAATCGAAGCGCGTGACGCGCCAATCTTCTCTACACCGGTGTTTTGTAAGAAAAACGGGAATACAGTTGAGATGAATGCAAGCGCGATCACATTCAACCATGCACTGGCTGTTTGAGGGATGGCGAATGTCCCCGTGAGTAACGTGAAAAAAAAGAGGATGATTCCCGCGCTGGTCACAATCCACGCGCTGATGCGTGCCACCGCCTTATGTACCTTGAGCACCCTTGCACTTAAGATAAAGTACCACGCGATCATGAAGGCGTTGAACAGCGCAATCCCCACTCCTAAAAACGATCCGCTTTGGAAGCCTTCGCTAAAGTTGGGTGAGCTTAAAATGATGCCAATAAACGTCAGCCCTAACGCCAGCCATCCCCAGTTGGATAACCGTTCGCCAAAGAACAAAGAGAATACAGCCACGAGGACAGGATACACGTAGAAAATGACCGCATACGTGCCTGCAGGAATCTGCTGGAAGCCGATGAATGATAAAATAGCTTCAACAGACATAATCACGCCAAAGCCGAACAAGGCGAGTAAAGGCAGAGGACGTTCTGGTTTACGGGTCGCAAGCGAACGATCACCGATGAGGTAGATCAAAGCCCAAAACGCGGGGGTTGCCACGATAAAGCGCAGCGCCGCAATCTGCTGTGGGATGAAACCCTCTTTAGTGAGGTTATCTAAGAAAACGGGCAAAAACGAATAGCCCAACATCGCCAGAATGATGTATAACACGCCTGTTTGTGCGCTAAACCGTTGCATGAGCATCCTCAGTGTGGGGGATTGGGTTCACTTCCATATTACGCCCACGCACTTGTAACAAAATCACGCTGATGACGATGACAATCCCGCCAACCCACTGAATCGGCTCCATGCGTTGGCTTAAGAATAAGGTCACCCAAAATGAAGTGAGAAGTGGTTCAAAACTACCTAAAATAGCCCCATGTGATGCGCCGACCTTTTGAATCCCCATATTCACGGCGAAGATGGGCATGATGGTGCTAAAAAGTGCCATGCCTATAAAATTCAGCCATGTGCTGGCGGTGGTCGGCACATTAAAACCTGTCATGACAGAGATGCCCAACAGAAAAAGGAATGCCCCTGTAACCGTCCATGCGCTGATGCGCGCCATCGCTTGATGTCCTTTGAGGATACGTCCGCTAATGACGTAGTAGACCGCGACTAAAAGCGCATTTGCCAACGCCAGTAAAACCCCTATCAGGTCAGAACCTACAAGGCCAGTGCCGAAATCGGGCGTGGTCATCACCACCCCGACAATCGTCAAGGCCAGCGCGATCCATCCCCAATGGGATAACCGTTCGCCTAACGTCAGCATGATTAACGCGACCATCGCCGGATAGGTGTAAAAGATGATGGTGTATGTGCCCGCAGGGATACGCTCGAAGCCTAGAAACGCGCTGAGTGCAGCGATGGCGAATAAAATCCCCATCAAGAGCAGTTTGACGGTGGGAAGTGGCTTCTCTGGCTTCGCCGTCAGCGAAGAACGTTTGCCCATGCTGAAAATGATCAACCAGAAAAAGAGGGTTGCTACCGCGTAGCGCCAAAAGGCGATGTGATGGGGTTCTTGCCCTTCAGCGGTTAAATTTGCAGAAAAAAGGGGCAAGATGGAATACCCCAAAACAGCCAGACAAATAAATAAAAAACCGCGTCGATACTCAGCATTTTTAACCAAGAAAGCACTCATCCCCAACGTGTAAGATTATGGCGATCATTGTAGTAGAAAGGCCAGCCCAAGGTAAGTACCACCCTAGACTGGCCTACACTCAATAAAAGAGCGACACTGTGAATGAGTGTCGCTCTTTTGATGACTTGATTTGGTACGAAAGAACTTAGGGGATCAGCGCGGTTAAGCCGAAGGAGACCACACCCAAGAGGTCAGAGAGCAAGAATGGCAGAATCCCTAAGACAATCGTCCCTGCGAAGGCAATATACACTGCCCACCGCAGATAGGGCGTGTCGCCGGGGGTTTCTGTATTCTCATTGTCGTGCAGGTACATATTCACCACAATGCGGATGTAGTAGAAAGCGCTGACGGCACTGGTGATCACACCTACAACAGCCAGAACGCCTAAATCTGCATTCAATGCTGCTTGGAAAACAAAGGCTTTACCAATGAACCCTGCGGTTAAAGGAATCCCGATCAAGCTAAGCATGAAGACCAACATCATGAAGGCAAGAATCGGCTGACGCTTACTCAAGCCGATAAAATCACTTAGGCTGGTGCCTGTCCCGTCGTTCTTTTCAACGGCCATGGCGACCCCAAATGCACCCAAGTTCGTGAACGCATAGGCCAGCATGTACAAGAGTGCGGCGCGGGCGGCTTCATCCGCGATGCCAGCGCTTCCGCTTGCTGCGACGGCAATCATGATATAACCCGCGTGGGCAATCGATGAATAGGCCAACATCCGTTTGATGTTCGACTGGCTGATGGCGACGAAGTTCCCTAAGATCAAAGTGGCAATAGAGATCACCACCGCGACATTTTGCCAAAGCGTGGCCGTAGCCACATCGGTCAAAACGAGCGTTGAAAGCCCGACAATCAATAACCGAAGCATGGCCGCAAAACCACCTGTTTTAGCGCCGACGCTCATAAACGCAGTAACCGATGAAGGCGCGCCTTCATACACGTCGGGCGTCCACATGTGGAACGGCACAACAGCGACTTTGAAGCCCAACCCGACCAGAACAAGCCCTGCGCCCAACACGAGTAAGAAGATTGAACCACTTTCCCCTGTGAGCGAAACTTGTACCTGACCGAAGATTTCCGGCAGGTTGGTCGTGCCGGTAGCCCCGTAAATTAAAGCGCAGCCGTAGACGAAAAAGGCGCTGGCAAATGCTCCCAAAAGGAAGTATTTCAGACCACTTTCCTCTGATTTCAGGTCTGGTGAACGGAAGGCAGAGAGGATGTACAAAGGAATACTCAACAATTCGAGCGCGATGAACATCGACACCAAATCGTTAGCACTGCCCATGAACATCATACCGCTGAGGCTGAATAACATGAGAATGTAATATTCGCCCCGTTCAATGCCGATGCGCTTGAGATAATCCAAGCTCATCAGAATGGCAATGAAACCCGTCACCAGCAAAATGATATTGACAAAACCTGTAAACGCATCTGCCCGAAACATACCCAAGAACGATTCTTGGTTTGGCAAATTATAGGTGAAGATGTTCACGAAAAACGCGACCACAATCCCTAACGCGGCTAACCATGCAGTGGTTGATTTCTTGTTCTTTGGAATGAACAAGTCCACCAACAGCAGGATACATGCCCACCCTGCAACAATAAGGCCGGGCAATGCGCCTACAAGATTAAAATCCTCAAGACTCGGAAGCTGAAACATTAATCAGACCTCACGGAATCGACTGTACGACAGCAGGGACATACTCGCTCACATGCGATACCAGTTCTCCCACGCTAGCGTCCATGGTGGCAAAGAAGGGCGCGGGTTGTAAACCGATCCAGAAAATCATGATAATCAACGGAACAATCACAGCCAACTCTTGCCAATGAAGCGGCTCAAGTTTCTTGTTTTCTTCTTTATCCAACTCGCCCATATAGACTTTTTGGAACATCGCCAACATATAGACTGCGGCGAGGATGACACCGGTTGCGGCAAACAGCGCATAGAAGAAGCCTAAGACGTTGGAATCGAATGCGCCCATCAAGATGGTGAACTCGCCCACAAAGCCGTTCAAACCGGGCAAGCCCATGCTCGACATCGTCGCGACCAAGCTCAGCGCCCCTAAGAGAGGCATCGCTTTCCAGATACCGCCGTAAGCGCTCATGTCTTTGGTGTGACGACGTTCATACAGGAAACCCACCAAAACAAAGAGGGCACCAGTGCTCAAACCGTGATTCACCATTTGCAGAATCGCGCCTTGAATCCCTGCCGCATTGAGCGCGAAAATTCCGAGGACGACGAACCCCAAGTGGCTAACGGATGAATAAGCAACAAGCTTCTTCATGTCGCTTTGGGCATAACTGACCCATGCGCCGTAGATGATACCAATCACCGCAAGCACGGCGATGATCGGCGCCCATGCGACGCTGGCTTCAGGAAACAAGGGCAAGTTAAAGCGGACGATACCGTAAGTCCCCATCTTGAGCAGAACACCTGCAAGGATGAAAGAACCTGCGGTTGGCGCTTGAACGTGCGCATCGGGCAACCATGAGTGCAGAGGCCAGATCGGCACTTTGATCGCGAAGGCGACTAAGAAGCCGAGGAATAACAAGGACTGCGGGCTGAACAACCCATCGAATGGGAAGACCAACTGACCGCTTTGAATTTGTGCCAAGATTTCGGGAACTGCAAATGTGCCTGCTTGGGAACCCACATACAGGAGCGCCAAAAGCATGAATAAGGAGCCTGCCATCGTGTACAAGAAGAACTTGACCGCGGCGTAAACCCGTTTTTCGGCACCCCAAATACCAATCAAGAAGTACATTGGCACGAGGGTGACTTCCCAGAAAACATAGAAAATGATCAAGTCTTGTACGACAAACACCCCAATCATCGCCCATTCGAGCAACAACATGAAGATGTAGTACAGTTTTTCACGTCCACGTTCTTGCAGAACATGAGTACGGAAAGAAGACATGATTGCCAACGGCATAATAAACGTGGTCAAAATGACCAACAGCAAACTTAAACCGTCAATTCCTAAATAGAAACTGATGCCAAATTGTGGCAACCATTCCCAGCGCTGAACGAATTGCAGTCCGGGATTGCTTTGGTCGAAGCCAACCCACAAAAGCAGTGATGCCAAAAAGGTCACAACACTGGTTCCGAACGCAGTCCAGCGAATTTGGTTCGCTTGCGTCCCTTCTTTTAAGAAGAGGAGGATCGCCAGCCCAATCAGCGGTAGAAATAAAACCACTGTGATGAGCGAGAGTCCGGTTTCACCCATTTTTACGCACTCCCAGATTTAGCCGCGCTGTAACAGCGGCACAAGCAACAGAATAATAACAACAACCACACCCAATACTAAGGTGACGGCGTACATACGTACATAGCCCGTTTGCGTATGACGCAAGCGCCCAGCGATGCCCTGCGCTAAACGACCTACCCCATTCACGATACCATCAATCAAGCCAAGATCAACGGGGTTGCTCAAGAAATGCGCAACCGAGTTGAAGCCTTTCCAGATCACCGTGTCGTGAACATAGTCGTGCCAGAAATCCCAATCCAATTTGTCGGCAAAGAACACCGCCAATTTGTTGAAAGGTTGTTCAAACAAGCGACTATAGGTGCGATCCCAGTACATACGCGCATTGGCAAATGACCAAATTGCGCTGGTACTTGGGTTGACTTCAAGCGGGTCTTTCCCTTCCAGAATGACATCTGCACTCTTGGCACCGTAGATGCGGTTCGCGACGACCATCGCCGCGACTGCCAACGCGGTTGCAAGCAGCGCGATCAGCAGTTGGAAGGTTCCAGCATGCGCGTTCGCAACGGAATGAGAGAACCAGTCCGTGAAGCGATGTGCACCAAAAATGTTGTCCAGCCCAAGGAAGGATGGAGTGTTCAAGAACCCTGCACCGAAAGACAGAACCGCGAGGATGATGAGAGGAACTGTCATCGTCCAGACGCTTTCGGGGGCATGGTCAGCAGCCTCGGTACGTGGCCCGCCATGGAACACCAAGACCACTTGACGCCACATATAGAAAGCGGTCATCGCGGCAGAGACGAGCAAGATGCCGAAGGCGATATAACCGCCTACGTCAAAGTTCAAGCCCGCGACCCATGAATCCGCAAGGATTTCATCTTTCGACCAGAAGCCTGCAAATGGGAAGATACCCGCCAACGCCAATGTCCCAACCACATACGTGAGGTAGGTGATTGGCATACGGCGACGAAGCCCGCCCATATTGCGCATATCTTGTGCATCAAATTCTTCGTGATGTCCATGATCGTCATCATGCCCGTGATGGTGTGAAGCGTGATGATGACCGTGTTCCATCCCGTGAATGACCGAACCACTTCCCAAGAACAAGAGCGCCTTGAAGAATGCGTGGGTCACAAGGTGGAACATCGCCGCACCATAAGCGCCTACCCCAACAGCAGTCACCATGAACCCTAACTGACTCACCGTAGAATATGCCAACACACGTTTGATATCCCATTGGCCCATTGCCATATAGCCTGCAAAGAATGCAGTCGCGGCACCGACCAATGTAATCACTAAGGAAGCTGTGGGTGCAAACTCGAGGAAGACGTTGCTACGCACAAGCAGATACACACCCGCCGTGACCATGGTTGCCGCGTGCATTAACGCGGAAACGGGGGTCGGGCCTGCCATCGCGTCTGGAAGCCAGACGAACAGCGGAATCTGCGCGGATTTACCAGCCGCGCCCAAGAACAGGAATAAACCAATGATCGTAATGACGGATTGGATGGGCAAGGTGAAGGGGCCAAAATCAACTTCACGGCCTTCTTCCATAAAGCGTTCTGCTTGTCCAAACACGCCTAATTGATCGGTTGGGATATGATCATTATTCAGATATTCGACACCTGAAGTTCCGTGATCTTCTGCGCCTTCTTCTTCCCCATGTTGGAAAGCAACCAAGACAATGGTTGAGCTGTGCTCATCCGTTGCGTGATCGTCGGTCGCTTCTTCACCGTGAGAGGCTTCATCACCATGACCGCCACCGCTGACTAACACTTCCAGCGCATGCGGGTTGGCAATTTCACCCGGCTTGTAGAAGTCGAGCGTGCCGAATGTCCAGAAGGTGAGGAACATCGCCATCAACAGCCCGAAGTCACCGACACGGTTCAAAATGAACGCCTTACGAGCGGCGAGGCTGTTACGCCAACCGACACCATGCGCTTTATCAAACCAGAAGCCGATCAAGACGAAGGAGCAAAGCCCTACACCTTCCCAACCGACAAACAACATCAAGAAGTTGTTGCCTGTGACAAGGATCAACATGAACGCAAGGAACATATTCAGGTATGCAAAGAAACGAGAGAAGCGTGGGTCACCGTGCATGTAACCAATCGAATACAGATGGATCAGCGTACCGACCCCTGTAATCACCAACATCATGGTTACATTGAGCGTATCGACGCGCATTTGCCACGGAATTTCGATGCTTCCGTCCGCTAAACGAATCCAGCCATCAAAGAACGGGAAGTTGATGACTGCCCCTTGATAATGATTACCCTGTAAGAAGAACAGGAGTAACACAGCAATTGCAAACGCTAACGCTGATGCAGCAGTAGCAAGTGTTGCAGATGCCTTTTCCCCGAGTTTAGCGCCCCAAAAAATATTGATGATAGCGCCAACCGCAGGGATGAGAACAATAAGACTGACCAACTGGGCGTAACTTTCCATGCTGTTGGACTAACCTTCCATTTGATGCAGATCGTCAATATTGATGCTGCGTTTCGTTCGGAAGATGGTAACGATTAACGCAAGCCCGGTCGCGACTTCTGCCGCCGCTACCGCAATGATGAAGAAAACAAATAAGTGACCATCTTCATGTCCCCATTGACGTGCAAACGCGACTAACGCGAGGTTGGTTGCGTTGAGCATCAATTCGATAGACATAAAGACCAAGATCGCGTTTCGACGCAGCAATACTCCAAATGTTCCAAGAACAAAGAGCACTGCGCTCAACATGATATAGGCTTCAGTTTGAACTTGCGGCATTCCTAAATGCTCCTTACAGCCCGACTAATCACCCGCTACGTCAGTCGTAGGGGGTAATGATTCAGCGCTGGTAGTTCCTTCGGCACCAGTAGCCGATTCCACAACAACTTCATGCCCCACTTGGGACGCGATCACGTTTGTCAATGGGCGGCTCACTTTACGCCGTCCAGTATCTTTGCGCCGTGATTTATCCACTTCATGATGGGTTAAAACAATCGCCCCAACCATGGCTGCAAGTAATAATACCGCCATCAATTGGAAGGGCAACATATAATTCGTGAACAACAATTCACCAATTGCATAAGGGCTACCAAAGGGATGGTCAGCCGCAATCGTTAAAGGAAGCACGAAAGGTGAAACAGTTTCATCCACTAAGGTTTGGCTTGTGACGACGAGTAAATTCACGGAATTGCGCGCAAGTTCAAACCCATGCAGGTTATAGAACACGCGACCGTCATCCGCCCCATCCACGACGCTCACTTCCATCGTTTGTTCAGGCACAATGATTGGGCCGGAAGCATTTCCTAACGTCACAGGTTCAAGCAGGACAAACGTATCGTCATCTACGAAGCTTGATCCAAGATCAGCCAATGCAACCGATTCTGCGCCTTCAAACGCATTGAACAATGTCAAGCGCCCTGTGCGTTCATTTTCGAGCGCGTTGAGATTATCCCCAACAATGGCAATCGCTTGCGCACCCTCATCACCGTAAACGATGATCGTTTGAGCGGTTGCATCCGATAAGGATACCGTCATGCCTTCAGTGGCACTGGCATCCGTTGATAAGACATAATCGCCCATAGGCATAGAGGAAAACGTGGTACTCTCACCAAAAGCAAGTGATTCTGCCAGAGGGCTACCATTCGCATAGAGGGAAACAGGTTGATTACTGCTATCGGCGTTTACCACGCGAACCAGCGGTTGCGACTGTGCCACTTCAACCAAGTTCACCCGTCCGTGAATGACGGTCAAGCCCGCTGCAAGGAGTAAAGCGAGGACTAACCCTAAAGCCACAGGCATGTACCAACGATATTGACGCCCTTGGGCTGCCCCTGGTTCACCAATATCGAGCTTTTCTGACCCCAGAAGCATAATCACAAAGAGGAATAGCACCATGACCGCCCCCGCGTAGACGGTAATTTGGATCATGGCGAGGAAGGGTGCATTCAACAAAAGGAATAAAAAGGCGAGACAAGCCATCGTAACGACAAGGAACAATGCGCTGTGAACAGCATTGTTACTCAGTAACATCATGATGGCGGCGGCTACCGCTAACGCGCCGACTATAATAAATAGAACAAGCTCTGTTGTCATCGTCGGTATTTCTTTCCTATACAGGAGTTGCCAGCACAAACTGTGTGCAGTCTAACACAAGCATGAGCAGACATCAAAACTCGAAGTTCCCTGAAGCTTACTGAGGATTCGTCCCCATTTGAAGTGTCGCGTTCTCTTGCGCACGCATCACCAAATGTTGATACACGGGCACCGAAATGATGCCATTTCGTATAACAACAGGCTTGCTTCCGGTCACATCCAATAAGCGTATAAATAATTCGCGTGTTTCTTCTTTATATTTAGCGATCAAAACTTGTATACCGCCGGTGGTCGGTAAAGACATCATCGAAGCGGCCATATTTACGTCTTGATTGCTTAAAGCCTTGATAAATGCTTTGCTTTGTTGCCGAGTCACAACCCCAATGGGCGTAAATTCCTCATTAGCAACCCAACGGTTTTCACCTTCATTATAGGGGGCGTTTGACTGTGATATCGCCGTGTAAACAGCGACACCCAGTACAGCTAAAATTTCTAGTCCCCAGTAAATATAGGTGATTTCTGTGCCAAGATTCGTCCCACTGGACGATGATCCTCGGGTGATGGTAAGACCTTGATCTGCCATGTCGAGGACAAACCCGATAAAGCCAGTCTGTCCAAAATTGCGACGCAAGTAGCTGTCATAACGCGTTTGTGCCAACTGCATGCCCGCAAGGATGTCATTGTCTTTGCCACCCAAATGATCTTCTTGAACCACATTATACAGTGCTACACCGTACTCCCCTACTCGATATGCTCCATAAAGCGCCGCGCCGACCAATAAGCCGATGATGAGCGCTAAAAACCATCCCCGCACCTTGCCCATCGCAACAGCTTTTGATCCTAAGAAACCAGACGCAACAGCCATCAATATTGGGAACAACGGAATCAGGTAAAAGAAATTCCCCACAATCGCAACAATGACACCTAACACGACTGCGACTAACAAGATGACGATAAGGCCGATGATAAGCCCCGCCACTGAGAATTTCCCTGAAGGATGATATGGAGTCAAATAGGTAACCCTCTACTTTCATCGCACAAAATAAAAGCACCTGACACACCAGCCGAGGTGCTTTTATAAGTTCGTGCTCTCACTATAACGGATTGTCCATGTCTGGAATGGATCGGTTAAATTTCCCGGGTTCGACCTGTTGCGGTGTTGCTGGCTTCCCTTCGGGCGGTGCATCGATCAACATTTCTTTGACATAGATCGCATCACGACGATCCGTGAACGACATTTGATGCTCATGTCCAAGCTGAATCGCTTGGGTAGGACATGCGTCTTCACAATAGCCACAGAAGATGCAACGCAACATATTAATTTCATATGTCTTAGCGTAACGTTCCCCCGGGCTGAAACGGCGTTCGTCTGTGTTTTCCGCTGCTTCTACCCAAATAGCGTCCGCAGGGCAAGCCGCGGCGCAAAGGGCACAGCCGATACACTTTTCTAAACCGTTCTCATAACGACGCAAGTGATGACGACCCTTATACCGAGGCGCAAAAGGCCGCATTTCATCTGGGTATTGAATCGTCACGGGCTCTTCAAGCACATGCTTGAAAGTTGTTGCAAAACCACGCAGAATGTTCATGGGTTAAAGCTCCCGTAAAGATTACGCATTCGGTTGTTCATCATTATTTGCATTCTTATTTTCCGGCGCAAACTGAGCCAGACCATCCAAAGCACTTAATGTGAACTTATACAAAGCAAACGGAATCGCGATCAAAGCGCCTAATACCTGAAGGGCAATTGCACCAAAACCACGACTTTCACCTGTGATTATCGGATCATCTTCATACGTATCATTGGGCGCTGTACTGATCACATTATTGCGTTTCAACAAGAAATATCCACCTACTACGATGACAAACAGGAACAGCGTTGACAGCAGTGCGTACACCAGTATCGAACTGGGTGACGAGCTGATCACAGCCGATGAGATGAGCACCCAAACCGCGGTAACGAGACCGAGTGGAACTAAGCTCTTCCATCCAAAAGCAGCGACGCCCCCTATCAACATGATGCCTAAGAGGAAGAAGGCGACGATCCAATACATCGTCCAATCAGAGCCAGTGGAATCGATAATCAGTAATGCGATGGTCGTCCACATCACGGCAGTGATGGCGAGAGGCAGAAGCACCTTCC
Organism: uncultured Anaerolineae bacterium; assembly: GCA_934216615.1. Taxonomy (GTDB): domain Bacteria; phylum Chloroflexota; class Anaerolineae; order Aggregatilineales; family Phototrophicaceae; genus Flexifilum. The sequence goes on from CAKQCB010000010.1 coordinate 52,454, forward strand.
AACCGAAAGACATCAGGCGGTCGTAACGAATACGGGGCAAGGTCGAGCGAATCCAGATCAAGAGGATCAAGAACAGGACGACTTTACCAATCATCACCAGCGGGCCGAGGATGGGTAAGGCATTGACGAGGCCGAAACCATCGTTATAGCCACCCAAGTACAAACTGCTAATCACGACACTGATGCCGATCATACCGAGGTATTCAGCCATCATGAACATGGCGAATTTCATACCGCTGTATTCAGTCATGAAGCCTGCGGTCAATTCTTGTTCCGCTTCGGGCAAGTCGAATGGAGCACGGTTAATTTCGGCAAGCAACGCGATGAACAAAATCCCGAAGGCTAAGGGGTTTTGGAAAATAAACCACTCATGGAAGTAGACTTGTTGACGAATGATATCACCGATGCTCATGGTTCCGGCGATGATGACAGGAACGGCCATCGTCAAACCGAGGCTGAGTTCATAGCTCAACATCTGTGCTGTTGCGCGCAAACCGCCCAACATCGCATATTTGTTGTTGCTCGCCCACCCTGCTAACACCACGCCGTAGGTGCCAATACTGGTGATGGCGAGAAGCCATAAAACACCGACATTGGGGTCTGCAAGGCCGAGCGGAACTTGATACCAACGTCCATCAAACCACGGCATAATGAGGTCTGGCCCAAACGGGATCACCGCCAAGAGAATGATGTTCGGAACCGTCTTGAGGATAGGCGCAATGAGGTAAACAGGAAGGTCAACCCCTGCTGGAATAATGTCTTCCTTGAAGATCAACTTCACCCCATCGGCAGCCGGTTGGAGCAACCCGTTAGGGCCTACACGGTTCGGCCCGCTACGTTGTTGGAAAAACGCGATGAACTTTCTTTCCAGCAGTGTTGTATAGGCAAAGCCCGTCAACACGATGATAAAGAAGATCAGCGAAAAGATGATTGCTTGAATCGTACTACACCCCGACTCAGAGCGACACTGAACAATTTCATTGGGGTTCACCCGTGATTCTGGGTTGAAAATGAAATTGAGCGCGGAATCGCCCGCATTAAACAGGGTCTGCACATTTGTTGCAACCAACACCGCCCCTACTACAAGAATAAGGATGATGATACCAGCGGCGATCAGTCTTTTAGGGACACGACGCGGATTCTGGCTTTCAGCAATAGTTGCCATTATTACCCCTCTACCTTGCTCACAGCGCCAACTGTAATCGATAACGGGGTAGCCGTTTCTGACAGATGACGAGGCAGTAAAACAGTTCCTTCAGGTGCAGCACCATTCACATGCGCCGTCACTCGAATGGATTCACCCGCGACGGTCACTTGAACCAAGTCGCCATTTTGGATCCTCAGCTTTCCGGCATCCACACTGTTGATTTCGACGTAGGCAGGTTCAACCCAACCACTCATCATTCTCTCAATGCTAGGGCGGAAAGTGCGTTCACGGTTATATAAGCGTGTGGTTGGAACGACCACAAATTCGCCAGAATTCACTTTGGGTACTTCGGGGGTTTGAGTTGCAACAGCTTTGACAGCTTCATCACCGTCAGCAGCAGAAGGAATTTGAATCCCTAAACCGCCCAAGTTCTTATAGGAAGTACCGCCGTAGTACAGATCATTCCCGCCAACTTCGGGGAATTGACGTTCCACTTTAGCCAATTCACTGTAACGCATGCCAGCGAAAGCGGGGACGTTCTGGGTGATTTCTAACATCACGGCGGCGGCGGAAACTTTTGCCATGCCTTGTCCCAGTTTTTCACCAATACGGCTGAAGGCTTGCCACGCGGGTAATGCTTCACCCATGGGGCCTTGCGCGGTGTAATAGCGTTGGACGCGACGTTCACCATTAGTGACGGTGCCATCTCGTTCGGCGTAGCTTTGGATGGGCAGAGCGAACGCGGCCTTTTGAGTCAACGCATCAGGGAATAAGCTGAAGGCAATCACAGTTTCCACTTTATTCAACCATGTTGAAGCGGATGGATCGTCAGAAAGCACATCGGCCTGCGCCACAACCAAGACCCTCGGCGGGTTATTGATGATGTCCACAGTGTGGTCTGGGGTGAAGCCCAGGTAGTGCTGACCCATGCCATTGGAGCCGGGCAGAACCACCATCAAACCATTTTGTGGTTTGCCAACATGGTTGGTTTCGATCAGGAAGTTTGCGGCAGACTGTGCCAACGCTTTGCTTCCTTCAAGGGTGAGTCCTTCAGCGCCAGCGACGATGATCAAGTTTTCTGCACCGCTCAGCTTTTGAGCGAGATCAGTATATTGAGTGGTCAAATTCGCCATGAATGAAGCGGCCGCACCCGTTGGGTAGATCACCGTTTCGCTAACGAATTTATCCATGTCAGTGGGACGCGCATTGGCGACCACCACATACGCCCCACGATCATTAGCTTGCTTCAAGCGCAAGCGCCACATGGGGGCTTCTTCTTCGAGGTCAGTCGCGATGATGAGAACAGCATCGCCTTTGGTGAGGTTACTGAGGTTCGTTCCCTTACCCACACCCACTTGAGCTACTTGTTCAGCGCCTGCATGGGTTGGACGCCAAGCGCCTAAGCGTGTGCCACCCAGTCCAGATACCAACTGCTTGAGTGTCCACAAGTCTTCATTACTCATGCTGGAACCGGCAATCGCCGCGACATCGCCATTGGCGGCTTTTAACACGTCCGCAACTTGACGAATAGCTTCAATCCATGAGGTGGTGTGACCCTTCACCATCGGTTCGGTGAGGCGTTGATCACTGCGGGTATAGTGGTGGCCGAAACGACCCTTATCGCAGATCCAAATTTCGTTGACCGATTCATTTTGGCGAGGCATGACACGCTTGATCACCGCACGCCCACCAAAGTCACGATCCAGACGTGTGCTCAAGGAGGTATTGCAACCGCCCGGGCAGTGCTGACAAATGCTTGGGACATTGGTCAATTCCCATGGGCGGGCACCAAAGCGGAAATCTTCGGTTGTCAGAGCACCTACGGGGCAAATATCGGTTGTGTTACCAGAGAAGTAGCTATCAAAACCTTGATCGCCAAGAGTGACGATGCGCAAATAACGTCCACGTTCGTGGAAGCCAATGACAGGGTCGCCCGCAACTTCATCTTGGAAACGGATGCAACGCGCACATTGGATGCAGCGTTCTTGATCCAGGTAAATCAAGTCACCTAGAGGAACGTGCTTCTCGAGACGCAGTTTATCTTCAAAAATCATACGGCTAGTGCCCGGCCCGTGTTCCATCGTCAAGTTCTGGAGGGGGCATTCACCACCCTTATCACAGATAGGGCAATCTAGGGGGTGACTGGTGAGCAAAAATTCGATTACATTTTTGCGTGCACTGGTCACTTGGTCGGTGTTTGTACGAATCACCAATCCATCACTGACCGTCATCGTACAGGCGGTTTGGAGCTTGGGCATCCAGCGGATTTGGGCGTTACCACTTTCATCGCGCTGAACTTCACCAGTTGCGCGATCGGTCATGATATTGCCTGTTTCCACCAGACACATACGGCACATGCCTACAGGTGCCATCTTAGGATGGTAACAGAACACCGGAATGTCGTTCCCAATCCATTTTGCCGCATCGACGAGATTCGTTCCAGCAGGTAGCTCGTACTCCTGCTCGTCAATGTAAATTCTCACAGTTTTAGTGGTTGTATTCAATGTCATTGAATGTGTTCCCGCTGTTCATGCAGCAGATAGTTTAGACGATTCGGGACCTACTGACTACTTTCAACAGTCTTTGTTTCCGCTTCGCTTTTGCTGCTACGTCTACTGCGCTGTTGACCCAATTAACGAACAATTTTGCTAATTTATTTACGCAACTTTTCTACGTTTCTAAGGCCAACCAACGCTCGATCATAAATGGCTTGATCGACAAAGCCCCAACGCGCTTGTTGCATATTCTTTGACGCTTTTTCTGCACATTGACGAAAATCTTCTTCCGCCAAGACAGGTTCGCCCATCTTTAAATACATCTCACCCCGAAGGACATAATTCGCCGCATTATCGGGGTATGTTTTGATCGCAGTATTCAACGCATTCAGTCGGTTGCGCAGTCCTTCACCACTCACCCAACTGTCTTTTTGCTCTACTGCAATCGGTTGGCTAGAAACTTGCTCCACTTCAAGAACTTCTTCAGGTTGGCTTTCTAAACCTTCTTCAGCCAACACAACCTCAGTTTCTTCTACGGGTGGATATTCTTCAGCCATTGGTGCTTAATCTCCCCCAGTCGCCGCCATTGCTTTATTGCCGATGTGCGACTTGAAATCTTCTGGGAAATTCTTGATGGTGTGAATAATCGGGTTGGCGGCAAAATCACCCAACGCACAAAGCGTTGCTCCCTGCATATTCTTCGCGACATTATTAATCAGGTCGATGTCACTTTCACGCGCATCACCCGCCATAATACGATCCACAACTTTATCTAACCAGTACGTTCCTTCACGGCATGGTGTGCATTTACCACAGCTTTCATGCTTAAAGAACTTGATGACTTTAGAAGCGACCCACGTAATATCTACGGTATCATCCATGATGATGATGGATGCAGACCCTAGAATCGTGCTAAATTTCTGCATGTCTTCGTAGGTTAAAGGAGCATCTAAGACATCATCGGTTGCGGGGATGATGGGCCCTGAACCACCGGACGGCAAAATTGCTTTTACAGAACGGCCTTCTGGAACACCTGCGCCGAATTCTTCGCCAAAAATCAAATCGCGCAAGGTGATGGTGCCGAAAATAGCCTCATAATTCCCCGGCTTGTTGACATGCCCGCTCAAGCAGAAAATCTTGGTACCTGTGCTTTGCTCAGTCCCCATCTGCTTATAAGCATCCGCCCCGTTATTAATGATCCAAGGGACATTTGCCAACGTCTCGACATTGTTGATGACCGTGGGTTCACCGTATAAACCGCCGCCTTTATTGGCGGGGAATGGTGGGCGAATACGTGGCTGTCCCATCTTGCCTTCGAGGCTTTCAAGGAGCGCTGTTTCTTCACCGCAGATGTAAGCACCCGCACCTAAGTGGGTGTACACCATACAATTAAAACCACTGCCGTTGATATTATTGCCGACTAACCCAGCCGCTTGCGCGTCATCAATGGCTTTGTCCACAATCGGCGCGACATCCCAGAACTCACCGCGCATATAGATGTAAACGGCGGTTGCTTGAATCGCCCACGCGGCGATCAATGCGCCTTCGATCAATTGATGAGGGTTGTTCTCCAAAATCTGACGGTCTTTAAACGTACCCGTTTCAGATTCGTCAGCGTTTACTACGACATATTTCACAGGTTCGCTTTGTGGAATAAAACTCCACTTCAAGCCTGTGGGGAAGCCTGCGCCACCGCGTCCGCGCAGATTAGATGCTTTGACAACGTCGATTACTTCCGCTGGTTTGCTGGTGAGCGCCTTCTTCAAAGCCTCATAACCGCCGTGTTGAGTATAAACATCAAACTCGCGGATATTCTCAACGTCCCTTTCACGGTAAATAATATTTACTTGCTTTGACATACCGATTCACCCTTAAACAGCCGGATCATTCGCGCTAAGAAAGATAAATGCCTGAACGTTATATTGCTCAGGGCTTATTGACTTGCGCATTCACTTCATTGCGCCACTGCTCAAGCAGTTCTTTCATCTTATCCATATCAAGTTGTTCAACGTAATGGAAGTTGCATTGCAACATGGGTGCCTTATCACATGCGGCAAGACACATGACATGTTCAGCCGTGAACATACCGTCTTCCGTAGTTCCACCTTCTTCAATGCCCAAATGATCGAGCAGATCATGATGGAATTTGTCCGCACCTTTGAGTGCGCAGGCAAGATCTGTGCAGACCTGCAACCAATACTTCCCTTTTGGCTTTTCCGAATACATGGTGTAAAAGCCAGCAATGGATTTGACTTGGGTGGGGTCCAGCTCGCAAATTGCAGCCACTTCATCAATCGCTTCTGGAGATACCCAACCATATTCTTCTTGCGCAATATAGAGCAATGGCATCACTGCCGAACGGCGAGATGGGTATTTTGAGAGCGTCTTTTCAATTTGCTTACTATATTTTTCTGCAAGCATTGTGCGTCCTAAACCAACTGTATATTTCAAGCAAAAGTGCTTATTTCAGCATTGAATTCCAGATATTAACGATCACTATCCCCAAGCACGACATCAATACTACCCACGATGCCGATCAAGTCTGCAATCATATAGCCTTCGGACATTTTGCCAAGCGCGCTAATGTGCATAAATGATGGAGTCTTAAAGTGAACACGACGGGGTTTATTACCCCCTGTACCGTGTAGATAACAACCGATCTCACCGCGTGGGCTTTCAATCGCCATATACACTTCTTCGTCAGGCAGTGAATAACCTTCTGTCCAGAGTTTGAAGTGATGAATGACAGCTTCCATGCTACGCCCTAATTCAGCGCGGGGAGGCGGAACAAACTTACGGTTTTCTGAGCGGAAAGGTCCACCGGGTAGACGTTTCACCGCTTGTTGAATGATCTTGACACTTTCGCGCATTTCTAAAATGCGGACGTAGTAACGATCATAAACGTCGCCATGTTCGCCCAACGGGACATAGAAATTATAATTTTCGTATCCGCTATAAGGGGTCGCTTTACGAATATCCCAGTTCACGCCACTCCCGCGCAGTGATGGTCCGCTCATCCCTAAAGCAATTGCGTCTTCAGGTTCGACAACACCGATCCCTTGGGTACGGTCAATCCATAAGGCGTTGCTGGTCAATAAACTTTCGTAATCATCTACCTTATAGGGGAATTTGTTCACGAACTCATCGAGCGCGGGCAAGAATTCTGGCGGAAGGTCACGCCAAACACCACCCGGGCGGATATAGCTGGTCATCAACCGCTGACCGCTCAGCATTTCAAACATTTCAAGGATTTTTTCGCGTTCGCGGAAGCAGTACAAGAACACGCTCATCGCGCCCATGTCTAACGCATGGGTCGCAAGCCACACCAAGTGACTGTTGATGCGTGTGAGTTCTAAGCAAATAACGCGGATCACCTGCGCACGTTCAGGAACATCAATTTCGCCAAGTTTTTCAATAGCCATCGAGAAGACGGCATTGTTTGACATAGGCGCGAGATAGTCCATGCGGTCGGTGAGTGTCAGCGCTTTATCGTAACTCTTGGATTCAATGTTCTTTTCAATGCCGGTGTGCAAAAAGCCCACGTCAGGCAAGCAAGTGACAATTTCTTCACCGTCGAGTTCGAGAAGCAAACGAAGCACACCATGCGTAGAAGGATGGTGCGGCCCCATGTTCAAAAGCAGCGTTTCGCCTGTCATGGCGCGTTCGCTAACAAGACCGCGCAGTTGATCTAGGCTACCCTGCCATTGGGACATATCTGTGGAATTAGCGTGACTTTCAATAGGACGTGGTGAAATAGCCATAAAATTCCTCTACCCTATTCCTTCGCAAACGGTTTATGCTTGCTAATTTCTTCCACATTAAACGAGAACATCACGGTCTCATAGCCAAGCGGGTAGTCACGACGATGAGGATGTCCGTTCCAATCCTGAGGCATCAAGACACGGCGTGGGTCTGGATGTCCGGTGAACACAATACCCATCATGTCCATAATTTCGCGTTCCAACCAATTTGCGGCGGGGAACAAGCCAGTCGAAGTGGGCAACGAGGGTTCATCTTCAGGGACAAACACCTTGACGCGTATACGACGGGCATACAGCATGGAATAGAGATGGAAGGAAACAGCAAACCGTTCTGGACGAGAATTTTCGGGGTAATAGTCCACCGCGCTGATGTCCGAAAGGTAGTTAAAGATCAACCCTTTGGTGTCGCGCAAGTGACGTAAAACAGAAATAACGTTTTCGGGTGAAACCAAAATTGTCATTTCACCGCGAAATTCGTGTTTTTCAAAAACGATGTTGGGCATCGTTTCTTGTAAACTCACAAATGGATCGAGAGCTGCTGGAATTTGCATAATTGATATCTCGCCTCTCGCCGCTTATTTCACCCACTCAGACAAGGTTTGTCCCTTAATCTTTTCGTGGAGTGTCAAAATACCGTGAATGAGTTGTTCAGGGCGTGGAGGGCAACCCGCAATGTACACGTCAACAGGGATGATCTCATCAACCCCTTGAACCACTGCATAATTGTTGTAAACCCCACCACAAGAAGCACAATCACCCATTGCGATCACATACTTGGGTGAAGCCATTTGATCATAAAGTTGACGCACAACAGGGGACATTTTGCGTGTCAAACGACCCGCAACAATCAATAAATCTGCCTGACGGGGACTTGCACGATTCAGCTCCATACCAAAACGAGACAAATCGTAGTTTGAGCCTTGCGTCGCCATCATTTCAATAGCACAACAGGCCAAACCAAACAAGAGTGGCCAGACAGCCCCGGTACGTGCCCAATTGACTGCTGTATCAAGCGTTGTGGTGACAACACCAAGTTCACCTAACTTAGATGAGACTACTCCCATTCTAATGCTCCTATCTTCCATTCGTAGATTAATCCGATGGTCAGGATGAGGATAAAAACACCCATCGAGATAAAGGCATATAAACCGAAATCACGGAAGATAACTGCCCATGGTAGGAAAAATACGACTTCGATATCAAAAAGAATGAATAACACCGCAACTAAATAAAACTTTACAGAGTAACGGCGGTTGGCTGGGCCAATCGGTTTCATACCGCTTTCATAAGGATCCAATTTACGCGATGTTGGTTTTTGAGGGCCGAACAAACGCGAGATAAAAAGGATCAATATTGAAACCAGAACCGCGATGATTATTAACGCTCCGATTGGAGCAAATTCTTGGAATGCAGCCATAGGCTTAACCTGGGTGAAAATTCGATTGTACAAATTGGAGCAATTAGCTTGACCGTAGTATAGCCCACAGATATACGAGTGTCAACTTACGCAACTGAGGGAACAAACCCGACAAGCTTTCATAAAGATGATGCATATTTAACCACATTGTGCGCAAATTCACAATTCCAAAAAAGAATGAGATTGCATTGGTTATACATAATCATCCGCTTTGATAAACTTTTAACGCGCTAAGAATCTGGATGATTCATTTCGATCACCTGATTGATCTCAGGTTGATTGACCTTCACTTCTCGGCCATCGGGAAACTGCACACGAATATAATCTACTTCTGTAATCGTCCCTAAGCCAAAATGCGCGATTGGTTCCATTTGGCATAGATACCCACTCCCCGCGTCAATCACTTTACGGCGGGTTCGGCCATCGGCATGTAAGGTGACTAATGCGCCACGCGCTGGTGCGCCGTACTGCGTTCGCGGTAACACGCGTAAATAGTTATTTTTGTTGGCGACTCCTTTGAAATAAGAGAGCGTACTCGGCGCGCTTTCGCCATGTGAAATTAACAATTCTAAGCGCCCGTCATGATCAAAATCACCACAAATGGCGCCCGTACCTAAAGCATCCACTTCTAAAGCCGCGCCTGAATCTAAAGGAAGCCATTCTTTGTCGCGATAGCCGAAAAGACGATTGGGTTCGCCAATATTGTTAAAAAAAATTTCGTCGTAGCCGTCATTATCAAAATCAGCAATCAGAACGGTGCGCACTTTTGAAGGGCGCGCCATATCCAGCGGGGCATAATCGACAAATTGATTACCCAATTTCTGCATAAAAAAACGATGCGGGCCTTGCCAATTTCCTAAGAGAATGTCAAACATGCCGTCGTGGTTTGCATCTAGGATGGCCGCGCCTCGCGCATCATAGAGCGGGTCATCAATGCCAACTTGAGTACCCACCTCGGTAAACGTCCCATCCCCGTTATTGATGAACAGCAGATTTGCACCGACATCGTTCCCACAAAAAATATCCATGCGAGATGTGATAATCGGCGCGGTGATTAAGCTACGCCCATTCACAACGTAATTTAAAGCCGCCTCCCCTGCCACATCTTGGAGCTGACCATCTTCGTCTAATTCGTACAAACGGAGCGCCCCACCATACGATGCAATGACAAACCCATAACGTCCTGCGCCTAAGCGATCAATCGCAGCGGCAGAACGCCCAGCCACCAAATTACGTACAGATCGGTGCATTTGGTAAGAAAATAAATCCACCCATTCCCCATCGACATAATCAAATAGGCGATCTGGTTGGCGTTTTTTTCCTGAAAATGTATCGGCATTTAAGACGTAAATTTCTTCTAAACCATCGGCATCAATATCGGCTGCAACGAGACAAATCGCATGGCGGTTCACATCAGCCAACGCTTCGGACGCTACATTCTCAAAACCCAGCCCTGTCCACTTCAAAACTAAGTTAGGGCTATTGAAGCCGGCTACTAAAATTTCAAATTGACCATCACCATCAATATCGCTCACAGCCATGCCGTAATACAATTGATTGGGGTTGTAGAGCAACAAATTACTACGGTCAACAAACATCATCGGCATCCTATGCTGAGAAGTGCAACTTCTGTTCAGCACACAGTTCACTTGTTAGAATAATTACAGCCTAACTATATACTATATGTCCTACTCAATTAAGGCGAAAATTCAAGTAAAATAGTTAGAAGATTTAAAGATTACATCGTAGCATCAAGAAAATTTGAACTTTTTTATAATAGAAATAGGAGCAACCATGCCAATTGCACACCTTAATAATCAAGGCATCTCTTATGAAGATTCAGGAGGTAATGGCCCAGCAGTGATGTTCTTACATGGTTTCATGTTCGACCATGATCTGTTTGTTCCCCAAGTCGAAGCGCTTGCCCCGCAATACCGCTGTGTACGCTTTACCGCACGCGGGTTTGGTCAAACCCAATGGGATGGAAATCCGTTTTCCTTGTGGGACACCGTAGAAGACGCAATCGCCCTGTTAGATCATTTAAATATCAAAACAGCGGTCTTTGTGGGAATGTCGCAAGGTGGCTACGCAATTTTACGCATCGCTTTGAAGTACCCCGAACGTGTCAACGGGTTGATCTTCATCGATACGTATAATGGCATCGACACGGAAGACGTTAAAGAAATCTACCGTTCTATGCGCGACGCATGGCGTGATGTTGGCCCGGCGCAAGTGGTCAACACGTTGCTCACGTTATTCCTCGGCCCTGAAGAAACCAACCAAAAACACTGGGAAGTGTGGAAACCCCGTTGGGAAGCACACACAGCCCAACAAATCGCCGCTACAATGAATAACCTGATTGATCGTGATGAAGTGAGCCAAGATCAAGTCGATTTGGTCAAAGCCCCTGTCATGGTGATTCATGGTGAAGCGGATAATGGAATTCCCCCCGCTGCAGGCGAAGCGCTGTTTAATTCCTTCAGTAACAAAGTCGGGTTTGTCCGTATTCCCGACGCGCCTCACGCCTCCAATTACACCCACCCCGAACAAGTCAACGCCGCCATCAAAGGCTTCTTGACCGAACACGCCAAATAGGTTTTCACGCATCATCGCTTAGTAGAACTGTCTGCAAAAGGACTTCTACTAAGTGGTGATGCTGGTGCTTGCGAACCTTTCCTGAATCGTTTAATATGCCCTTTTTAATATGAACTACTGAGGAATTTGACCGTGAGCATCAAAGCCTTCATATTTGATCTTGATGGTGTGATCACCGATACCGCTGAATTTCATTTCCTCGCATGGAAGCAACTGGCAGATGAAGAAGGCATCACTTTTACGCGTGAAGACAATGAGCAGCTACGCGGGGTTTCACGACGTGAAAGTTTACGTCGTATGCTGAAGGGGAAAGTCGTCAGCGAAGACACTGCACAAGCATGGATGGAACGTAAAAACACGTATTACCGCACATTGTTGGAAAAGATCACTCCTGAAGATCGACTGCACGGCGTCACAGAATTCCTCACCGACGCGAAGCGTGCTGGCATGAAACTCGGCATTGGCTCGGCTAGTAAAAATGCGAAGGATGTGCTTACCCGTCTTGAACTGCTCTCGTTTTTTGATGCGATTGGCGATGGGTACAGCGTCGTCAACAGCAAACCTGCCCCTGACTTATTCGTCTGGGTTGCAGGTCGGTTGGATATCCCCCCACAAGAAGGCGTCGTTTTTGAAGATGCAGAGGCCGGTGTGACGGCGGCCTTACAAGGTGGGTTTTATACCGTCGGCATTGGCACTTCAGATGTTGGACATGCGCACCTCACCGCCGAGGGTTTAGGATCGATCACGCCTCAAACGGTGCTAGAACAATTTAACCGCTAGGGTAACGATGGCGCCCCGCAAGAATTACGAATCACCAACTGAGGTTTGACGAGAATCTGTTTATTTTCTTCCACACCAGTGACGAGCCTCGCCTCTAGCAGTTGAATGAGTTGATACGCAATTTGATCTATCGGTTGTTGGATTGTGGTGAGTGATGGGCGTAGATGCTGGCTCATCGGTGAGTTATCAAAGCCGATTACAGAGAAGTCACGCCCGACTTGCAAATTGGCATTTTCAATCGCCTTCATCAAGCCAATCGCGATCAAGTCGGTCACGGCGACGGTGGCAGTCGGTCGTTGTTCAGCCGGTAAACCTGACCAATAATCCCATGCTAAGCGTCCTGTTTCCTCGCTTTGTTCCCCTCTGAAAAGATATTCTGGGCGGGCTTCCAACTGCGCTTGTGCGAGTGCTTCGCGATAGCCGTCGAGACGGAAACTGCCCGAAATTGATTCTTCCGGCCAGCCGACAAACCCAATGCGCCGATGTCCAAGCGAAATCAGATACTTCGTCGCTTCAAACGCCCCATCAAATCCATCCGTATCGACCCACGTATAATCACCATCCAAGTTAGAACGACCAAAGGTGACAAACGGGAATTTTTCTTCGCGCAGATGATGGATACGCACATCATGCCGTTGTGTGCCGGAAAGGACAAATCCATCCACGCGCTGGGTACGAATCAGATCATCATATACAGGCAAGGGGTCATGAATGGGATGGGTGAACGTCAAGATATGATAATTCGCTTGTTCCGCGTACTGCGCCAAACTGTAGATGAACCGATCCAAGATGGGGTTTGTTTCATCTTCTTTTGCGTGGTGCCAAGCATAGCCAATCAAACGGGTTTCGTTGGCTTTTAAATTTCGAGCGTTGATATTTCGCGTATAGCCAATTGTTTTTATGGCTTCCAGCACGCGGTCACGTGTTGCGTCGCTATAAAAATGAGATTTATTATTTAAAACATAGGAAACCGTTGCGACGGAAACCCCAGCTTCGCGTGCAACATCTCTAATCGTTGGCATTATTATTCCCTGTGAAATTTGTCCTTGAATGATGAATTATGCCCCAAGCAAGCGCCGTTTCAATGACTGCCCATACCCCTTATCATCAAGCCACTAACGCACTCGTGAATAAGCTAACAAAAAATCGTCTAAAAGTCCTGACTTTAGAGGTTGCAAATTTACCATAGGATCGCTAAATTAAACGTTTAAGATACAGTAAATTCAAGTATGAGAAGATACAACATCATGCTACAAAAACTTTGGCAAATTGAAGAGTTCCCTTTTCACCCTGAAAAATTACTTTTTTATGAAACCATCCTCACAATTGGGAATGGCTATCTTTCAACCCGCGCCAGTTTTGAAGAAGGCTTTCCGAACAACACCCCGACGACAATGGTGCATGGGGTATACAACCATGCGCCCGGCAAACTCGTCCCTGAATTGGTGAATGCCCCGAACTGGCTTCCGATTGAAATTGTAGTCGATGGCACGCCTGTAAAAATGATCCATCAAAATGACACGACATCGGTCAACCCGACGGAAGGTGCGCTTTTAGGGTATCGTCGTGTGCTGGACATGCAAACAGGGACATTAAAGCGCGAAGTGCTTTTCCGCGCTTCGAGCGGAAGCATCGTCCGTATTGTGTACGAACGCTTCGCCAGCTTAGATGATGTGCATGTTCTCGCGCAGAAAGTCACGCTGTTTGCCGTGGACGGAAACCCTGAAATCGAGGTCAGTGCATGGATTGACGGAAGCGTGCAAAATGCAGGCGTTCAACATTGGACGGGCATCACCCCCAGCGCGGAAGGTCACACGATTGCTCTAGCGGCGACCACCGAACAATCGGGCTATGGCATCGCCGTCGCGTCACGCTTAAAAGCGCCGGGTCAACATCAAGTCAGTGCCAGCGGAACCCAACCCAAAGTGACGACGAAGTTCACGCTCGAAAATCAAACCAGCGTGGAAGTCGAAAAAATTTCTTCGCTCTACACCACGCGTGATGTTGAAGACCCCCTCACCGCCGCCCGCGACAAAGTTACTGAAGCGACGCAAGTCACATACACCACGCTTGAGACGGCACATCAAGCGGAATGGGCGAAATATTGGGAACATAGCGATATCCAAATTGTAGGGGATGAATCTGCTCAAAACGCCTTACGCTTTGTGATGTATCACATTTTGATTGCCGCCCCACGCCATGACGATCAAGTGAGCATCGGCGCGAAGACCCTTTCCGGTTATGGCTATAAAGGCCATGTCTTCTGGGATACAGAATTATTCATCGTCCCACCGCTGACTTTGACACAACCTCAGCTTGCCAAAAACTTGTTGATGTACCGTTACAACAAACTTCAAGGCGCACGCAATAAAGCCATCACCAACGGCTATGAAGGCGCGATGTTCCCATGGGAAAGCACCGATACAGGCGAAGAAACAACCCCTCAATGGAGTGACCCACAACCTGATGGTTCGCGCATCCGCATTTGGACGGGCGATAGTGAACAACACATCTCCACCGATATCGCGTATGCGATTTTGCAATATTGGAATTGGACAGGTGATAACGAATTTTTACAGAAGCATGGCGCGGAAATCGTCTTAGATACGGCTGTTTTTTGGGGAAGCCGCGTCGAAGAACGGAACGGACGTTTTGAACTCTCTCAGCAAATTGGCCCCGACGAGTACCACGAAAATATTGATAACAGCGTGTTCACCAATCAAATGGTGGCATGGCATTTGAAACAAGCAGTTCAGTTATTGGGCTGGCTCAAAACCCATGCGCCAGAAGATGCAACCCGTTTGATCGAACAGCTTGATCTCTCCCCTACTCGCTTGGCACACTGGGAAGATGTGATTCAACGCATGTTCATCCCCTTCGACGAAGAAAAACAGATTCACATCCAATTCCCCGGTTTCTTCGATATGGAATTCATCCCTGTGCCGTTATATGAGCCACGCACCGTGAGTGTACAGGCAATTTTAGGGCACTATCGAAGCATCCAAACCCAAGTGATTAAACAAGCCGATGTCGTCATGCTGATGGCGCTGTTAGGCTCAGAACTCAACGTCAGCAAAGACGTGATGATCAATAACTTCAACACGTATTATCCCCGTACCGATCACGGCTCGTCGCTCAGCCCTGCGATTCATGCGTGGGTGGCCGCCAAACTGGGCATGGATGACATCGCCTATCACATGTTTGAACACGCCTCACAAATTGACTTGAAAGATAATAAAGGCAACGTGCGCGATGGGATTCATGGCGCGGCCTGCGGGGGTGTGATCCAAGCCGTAATTTTCGGTTTCTGCGGTTTGCACATTGATGACCATGGCGAATTACAAGTTGCGCCCAACCTACCCGAACATTGGCACAAAGTCAGCTTCCAAGTTCACTTTAAGGGTCAACCGCGCCGTATCGAAGTCACTCATAAGTAACCCCAATACAAAGAAAAACGGTCACAAATGTTGTGACCGTTTTTTTATTTCTTGAGTTTCAGCTCCATCAAACCTTGCACGTCACTGAAGCCCAAGGTGGCATAAAATGCCCGCGCACTTTCTGATGCCCGCTCAGAATGAACCATGATACGCCGTAGGTTCAAACGCTCGGCACGGCGTAAGACGGCTTCGAGTAATTCCGCGCCAATGCCGCGCCGTTGATAGGTCGGTAATACCGCCATGTCATGGATCATGCCGATGCCTTCCGTCAAGGTGCGCACCACCGATAGCGTGATGAAACCGATCAAGATGGGCGGGGATTGATTCGCTTCGGCAACAAAAATTTCAAGATCGTTACTTTCGCGCAACCGCCACAAAATCTCTTGGCGACTTTCAGCCGTGCTTTGACGATTCGCTGGAATCAGCGCGAGCAGACCGAAAATCTCTTGAGAATCCGTGTTTTCATACGGGCGAATGGTGAAATTTGTCTCTTTAAACACCAATTGTGATTCAGGCGAAACTTCGGTTTGCCCCTGCTGTCCCTTCAGTTCCAACCATTGGGCGATCATTTCGCGATGGGTGCGAAACGGCAGTAAAGGAATTTCTTCCGGCTGGAATACCCGCGCTTCACTGGCATCATCGCCCGCTTGTAACGTCCCGCCAATAGGCACGGCACGGAAGAAAATCATGATTCCGCTTGAAGGTGGGCCTTCTGGAAATGAATTGACCGAAGCTAAACCCAGAATTTTGACCTTCAAACCGGTTTCTTCTTCCGCTTCGCGAATCGCCCCTTCTTCGGCGCTCTCATCCGCTTCGATATAACCGCTTGGTAAAGTCCACTCGTCTTTATGGGGCGGGTTACTGCGTCGAATGAGCACAACCCCGCCGTCCATTTCGATCAAGATTCCCACCGCCGGAACGGGGTTCACGTAATGGATGTAACCGCAGTTTTCACAAGCGCGTCGCTGTCTTCCGCCTTCGGTTTTCCAGACCAATTTATGCCCACAGATCGGGCAAAAAGTAAGCTCGCTACGTACAGGCATCGCTCAAAACCTCAACTAATTTTTGGGCATAACGCCCATCATGATCTTTATCTGGATCGTAGATCGTGAGTTGCAAACCCATCACATGCGGGGATTTTAATACAATCGACAGCACATCACGCAGTTCATCATAGCTGAAACCGTCAGGCATGGGCGAGTCCACCGCAGGCATCAGGTCACTATCAAGAACATCACAATCCACATGAACCCAAAACCCATCCAGATCGGCAAATTGTTTCAGCACCGCGTGGCTATATTCGACCAACCCAAATGTGCGCAGATGAGCTAACGTGTAAAACGTGACATCGGTTGAAAAGAGCAGTTTTTGAGGCGTAGACACCTCATCATCAATATCGCGATTGCCGAATAAAATCACATCTTCTTCGCGAAAATACGGCTTCAAACCGTGTATATTGGTCAGTTGCTCAGGGCCATTACCCGTGACCAGCGCCAAATCCATGCCCGCTGCGCCTTTGGTCATGCTGGTTTCAGGTTGTAGAAAGTCGGCATGGCCATCGATGAATAACAGGCCGTAACGCCCACGCGGTTTCAAAGCGAGTCCCGCGCTGAGCAAGATACTGCAATCGCCACCGAGCACCAAAGGAAATTGATCCGCTTCGAGAATATCGGTGATGGCGCTGGCGAGAGTCTGGGCATAGTCCGCCAGCGCGGGGGCATTGCGCACTTGTGTCACAGGGTCGATTGCACCTGTATACGGCAAGCGCTCAACAGCGCCTGCATCCACTGCAGATAACCGTTCCACAAGCCCTGCACGACGAAGCGCATTCGGCATTTGATAGACCCCCGGCTCAAAATCTGGATTTAACTGCATTAATCCGAGGTTTGAAGGGGCATCCAAAATCACGACGGGTTTATTCAACATGGGTTTTATCCAGAGGAATCCCGCTGTATCGGTGAATACAGCGGGTATGATTTAACGTTAGAGTTCGAGATAGTCGCGCAGTTGACGGCTTCGGGTGGGGTGGCGCAGTTTACGTAAGGCTTTGGCCTCAATTTGACGGATGCGTTCACGCGTGACGCCAAAGTGTTTGCCGACTTCTTCCAGCGTATGGTCTTGACCATCACTCAACCCAAAGCGAAGTTCTAAGACTTCACGTTCGCGTTCGCTCAACACGTCAAGCGCATTACGAATTTGATCTTTCAGCAGTTGTTTGCTGGCGGCATCCACAGGGCTAGGTACTTTATCATCTTCTATGAAGTCGCCCAATTGGCTGTTATCTTCTTGTCCAATGGGCATTTCTAAGCTCATCGGCTCTTGGCTTAAACGCATGATGCGACGCACTTTTTGAGCGGCACGACGCAGTTTACGGGTTAAGCCAGGGTCCATACGTTGACCATCCCGACGAATCATCTTGATCGCTTCGGTTTCCTCCGGTGTGAGGAAATCCATATCTAAGGCGATCTGTTCAGCGCTCGGCTCAGCGCCCAATTCTTGGGTCAACTGGCGTTGGATGCGCATCAAACGGTTGATGGTTTCGACCATGTGCACAGGGATGCGGATGGTACGCGCTTGGTCGGCAATCGCACGGCTGATGGCTTGACGAATCCACCAAGTGGCATACGTGCTGAACTTGAAGCCTTTGGTGTGGTCAAACTTGGCGACCGCGCGCAACAAGCCGATGTTCCCCTCTTGGATGAGGTCTAAGAAGTTAATCCCGCGCCCCATATAACGTTTTGCCACGCTGACCACCAAACGCAGATTCGCGCGCGTCAATGCTTCGGTAGCTAAAGTGGCGCGTTCTTCAATGCGCGTAAATAAGTCCGGCAGGTCTTCTAAACCATAAGTATCTTCTTTAAGCCACTCATTGAACGTTTCACTGTCGGGTAATACATTATTTTGTTCAAAATAGCGCGAAAGTTTCACTTGTTCGCCAAAAGGCAACAGATACAACGCATGGACGACATCTAAACATTCATGAGCGAGTTTGTTCCAACTTTCATCTCGCCCCCATTCGCGCTGACGTAAGTAGGTTCGCAGGTATGATTCCCCACTCACATCCCAATCTTCGGTGATGTTTTGTACTTCGGTGATGATTTGTTTCAGGTTCGGCGGGTCTACTTTAAACTTCGCCGCTAAGGTGAGTAATTGATTCCAGTGTTCTTGCAAGAACTCATAGGCCGCCGTCACTATAGCAATAGCGGGATCATTGAGGATGACTTCTTCACCATTTTCGCTTGAGGAGAGTTTATCGCGAAGTTCTTCTAACAGGCGTTCGGCTGCAATTTGGGTGCTCAACCATGTTTCACGGTTGGTGTTCAGGAGAGGAACTTGACCAATTTCTTTGAGGTACATGCGAACAGGATCATCAGACAGCGCGTACGCATCTGCACGATTACTTTCTTCGCTTGAATCCTCATCGTATTCTTCAAGCTCGTCTTCATCGAGTATGGAGTCAAAACCGACGCTGTTCTTCAGATCAATCTCGCTGTAAACAGCGCTTTCGTCTGTCGAATCATCGTCGTTTTCAAAGTCCCCATCTTCATCAAAATCACTATTTAGTTCGTCATCTGCCACGCCATCAGAAAATTTCACTTTAGGACGGGCATCTTCACTCCGCTTACGTTTCTTTGACATACCTTTGATCTGCGCTTTTCACTTATTACAGGGAAGGGTTGATCGGAACGAAATCGGTTAAAGAGGTTTATTATACACAACCATGAAGCAGATTAAATGGAAAGTCGTGATAAGCGTTTCAATTCCTCATCAATTAACCGTTTCGCCTGTGCAGATAACATAATATAACGTTGATACTGCTGACTTTCCTCTTCATCGAGGTCTTCTCTTTGTAAGTAATGAATTTCTTCTCTTTCTCGCTCAAGGCGCTTCTGCCGTAACAATAACGCTTCTTTGATGAATTCAACCACTGGATCAACATTTTGTTGAAATCTTGTTGTATTTTTGATGGATACCTCAAGATCAGCCGTCAGTCCAGCATTTAGACGTGGCGCGAGCTTCTCGAAAACATCTAAGATGATGCTGTCAATTTCCGAAACCAGCTCTGCCGTTAAAACCGTGCGCATATAATCTAAAGGCAACAAATCATCCTGTTGGAGTGACTGCTCAAAAGCGTACATCAACGCTTTATATTCTGTTAGGGAAAAGTCGTCGGCGCTGAAGTCTGCCAATACGGTTTCGCCCAATTCCGGTTTGTTCATCGCCAATTCGCGCAATTTACGGTTGATGTGATAGAACAAGTCTGGCTGGTTGAACAAAGCGCGTAAGCACCGTTGTTCAGGCACAGGCTTGATGATGGTCACTGTCCGTTTGGGCGCGGGCATCGGCGTTCGCTGCCCCGTCAAAGGCGGAAGGTCTAACGGCACATCAAACCCAAAATCATCTTCGGGCGGGGGAGGTTCACCCAGTTCAAAAGGTGGAAACTCAGGCGATGATTCGCTGATTACAGGGGGTGATGGGGTCTGCTTGCGTTGATACGCTTCGTTCTTGCGGATCGTCTTTTGTTCTTCATCAGCCCAACCCAACAAATCACGCTCATTGATACGTAAACGCAAGGCGAGTTTCTGAAGATTGTCACGGTTATAAAGATTATTTTCCGACGCATTCAAAATAGGAAGCAGATGACGCGCAACCGCCTCGCGCTCTTGGACGGAGGCTTGTGAGGAAAGTGACTTCGTTTCCAGATCAATCACAAAATCGACCACAGGGCGCGCGGTTTCAACCAACCGCCCCCATTCCTGTGGAGACTCACGGATTAAATCATCAGGGTCTTTTGCTGAGGGGATTTCCAAAATACGGATGTCAACCGATAACTTCCCAGTATAGTCAGCACGCAGGGCTTGACGAGCAACTTCTAAACTGCGCAAGGTCGCATTTTGACCTGCGGCATCGGCGTCCAACGCGAAGACGATCTTTTTCGCCCAACGCGGGGCAATCAGTTTGAGTTGTGTTTCGGTGATGGCCGTGCCCATTTGCGCGACCACATTTTGATAGCCCGCTTGGTGCGCTTGAATCGCATCCATATACCCTTCGACGATCACCGCCGTTTCGCTCTCGCGAATGAATTTTCCGGCGAGGTCGAGACCGAATAACAATCGACTTTTATCAAACACCACCGACTGCGGTGAATTCAGATATTTCGGGTTGTCTTCAGCGGCTAAAGCGCGCGCGCCAAACCCCACGACGCGCCCTCGTTCATCACGAATGGCGACCACCAAGCGATTTCTAAAACGGTCGTATACACGCCCTTGATCGTTACGGATGGCAACGCCCGCATCTACACAATCATCATCGCTATAACCCATCGTCTTGAGATAGTCGATCAGATGCGTCCACCCTTGGGGTGCATAGCCAAATTGAAACGTGCGGATCGTCTCATCCGTAAACCCGCGTTTATTGCGCGCATATTCTAATGTAGTGACAGAGTCGGGGTTATCCGTCGCAAATAAATGTTCATGAAACGCCTGCGCCGCAATTTTGAGTAACCCGCGCAAACGCTCTACAGTTTCGTTTTGAACCTTTTGTTCTGCGGTCTGCGGTTTAAGTTCTACCCCTGCCCGCTTTGCTAATTCTTCTAACGCTTCGGGGAAAGACCATCCATGTTGACGCATGGCAAAACCAAAAATATCGCCCCCTGTCGCACACGCGCCAAAACACCGCCATGATTGACGGTCAGGGTCTACGACAAAACTCGGTGTCTTTTCTTGATGAAAAGGACACGGCGCTTTATATAAACGTCCGGCACGGCGCAAAGGCACATACTGCTGTACGTATTGGACGATGTCTAAACGCGATTTGATATCTTCAGTAGCCGACATATCAGGTCTATTGAACTCACCTTGTAATTAGACTTACTATTTGACGCGCCGTATGTAAAAAATTATTCCAAGAATGGTCAAGGCCATCAATCCTAACGCAAACCATACCCCCCATGGTTCGTGAAAAGCGGGAAAAGTATGTTCAAAATTCATCCCATAAAACCCACCAATCGCCGCGATGACGCCAATCCCCACAGTAGCAATCGTCAACCGCTGGACAAAATTATTCAACCGATTGCTGACTGACGACAGATACAAGTCCACGATATTCGAAACTGTATCCCGAAACGTATTAATTTGATCGGTCACGCGGATGAGATGGTCATGGACGTCGCGCAGGTAATACCGCAGAATTTTATCATCGAGCAGTGTCACCTCTTTACGCGCTAAGGTGGTAAAAATCTCACGTTTTTGGCTGGCAACCCGCCACATCTCACTTAATATACGGCGCAGGATGAAGACACGTTCTAAAGTCGCTTGGCGTGGGTCTTTGAGCACATTCTCAATCACGGTATCCAGCTCGTCGCCAATCGCTTCTAAGATGGGGAAATACCCATCGACAATCACATCTGAGATGACGTACAAAAGATAGCCCGACGACACTCTGATTTGTGGGTGCATAAAACGATTACAACGGCTCACCACTTGATCCAGCAGGGGCAAGGCGTCGTCGTGAACGGTCACGACATAATTCTTCCCCATGAACACATCGATTTCATCAAAGAAAATATCGGTGTCGGTTTTACGAATCGCATTCAAGATGACAAATAACATCTCGCCGTAATCTTCGGCTTTGGGGCGCTGTCGTCCGTTGCGTGTATCTTCCACAGCAAGGGGGTGAAAGCGAAACGTCGATTCTAAAAGCTGGAAATCTGCCATCGAAGGTTGATGAATGTCGATCCAAAAAACGGCGTCGCTTTCTAACAGACTGGGAATATCTGCATGGTGTGTTTCTTGTAATTCCGTTTCGACAAACACAAAGATACGTTGTGCCATGGTGGGCTACCATCCCTAGAAACACATCAGGCACGAAAAGATCGTGCCTGAATACGACAGTTCGTTTTAAATTTTGCGATCAGAACCCGCTGAGCAAGCTCAAATCCGCACGGCCTTTTTGCATCGCGCTGACCGCTTGCAGTAACCCTAAACGGTTAGCACGTACAGCGGGGTCGGGTGAATTGACCAAAACATGATCAAAGAATGCGGTCACGGTAGGTAACATCGGCACAAACGCGCCTAAGAACCCATCGACATTGGCTTCTGCTTGGAGCACTTTTTCAGCGCTTTGATAAGCTTCGTACAAGGCTTTTTCTTGGGGTTCAACCAACAATGCAGGGTCGATGGTGTACTGGGTTGTCTCGTTTCGGGTGATGCGCACACAGCGCGCAAACCCATCTAGCAAAGCTTCCCAATCCGCACGACCAACCCACAACGTCAATTGATCCATGCCGATGAGCGCCTGTGCAGGGTTCAGCGCTTGTTCAGCCAAGACAGCCGCGCTGACATCCCGCGCCCATACTTGATCTTCGGCCCATGCACGCATACGCCCAGAAATGAAGTCCAAAATTTGGGTTTTCACTTCATCCGTAACCGGTAACGGCTGCGCTTCCGCCACAACATCGAGTGCTTTGACAATATCAAAGCTGATATTCTTGCGCATCAACACCTGCAGAATACCGAGTGCGGCACGACGTAAACCGAAGGGGTCAGCGGTGGATTGAGGCGCAAGACCTGCGGCGAACAACCCTGTCAAGCTGTCTAGACGATCTGCGATAGAGAGCAAGGTGCCCGCTTCGCTCGTCGGAACTTCGCCTTCTGCACTGCGGGGTAACCAATGTTCAAATACGGCTTGTGCCACCGCGTCGCTATAACCGCTGCGCTTGGCATATTCGCGCCCCATCGTCCCCTGTAATGAAGTCATCTCGACCACCATTTGCGTGGCGAGGTCGGCCTTCAAGATTGAGGCGGCGGTTTGAGCCGTTTCGATGCTTCCTTGATCTAAGCCGATGAGCTTGCCTAAAGGCGTGACGATCTTTTCAATCCGCTTGTTTTTATCGAGCATCGATCCCAATTTCTCTTGGAATGTGAGCGTGTTCAAGCGAGGCAGGAAATCTTGCAACGGTTTCTTGATGTCTTGCGAGAAGAAATAGTCAGCATCGGAGAAACGGGCGCGTAAAACCTGTTCATTGCCATACGCGACTTTATCCATGTGCTGATCGTCACCATTACGAATCGTGATGAAATACGGCAGTAACTTGCCAGAAGCATCTTCGAGAGAAAAATAGCGTTGTTTGTCGCGCATCACCGTGACGAGGACTTCGCGCGGTAATTGGAGATATTTTTCTTCAAAACGGCCGATCACTGCTTTTGGCGCTTCGACCAGATTAGTGACTTCATCAAATAATGCTTCGTCTTCAAGTACAAGCCCGTTCACGGACTGCGCCAATTTTAAGACTTGGGTCTTAATGTCGTTACGTCGGCTCTCGTAATCTAAGATGATGCCCTGATTTTCTAAGACCCGTTGATAATCCCCCGCACTGCGGATTTCATGCGCGGGTGATCCATACGGACGCAAACCGCGCGTCATGCGGTCACTGTTGATTTGGGCATAGGTGAACGGAATCACGGTTTCGCCGAACAACGCCAAATACCAACGGATGGGGCGCGAGAAGGTCACCCCACTGCTGT
The DNA here is from genome assembly GCA_934216615.1 of uncultured Anaerolineae bacterium. Taxonomy (GTDB): domain Bacteria; phylum Chloroflexota; class Anaerolineae; order Aggregatilineales; family Phototrophicaceae; genus Flexifilum. The sequence continues at coordinate 76,611 of CAKQCB010000010.1, forward strand.
TCCAGCGCATCGACTTCCCAAATTTGATTCCGCTGATCAAACTGGACAACTGTTCGGCCAGCACTTCAATCGCGACCGAGCCGACTTCATGGACATCAGCCACCACATAACCGTCTTCAACCCGCAGAGCGTCTACAGAGATGCCTTTGCCCCGCGCGAAGCCTTCGGCGGCTTTGGTCGGCTTGCCATCGGCATCAAAGGCGCGGTCTGCCGACGGCCCTTTGGCTACAGTGGTCAGGTCACTTTGACGATTCGCGAGGTTTTTTGCATAGATCGTTAAACGGCGTGGCGTGGCATACACGTCCAAACCGTCATGGGTTAAGCGTAAGTTTTCAAAGAACTTAGGAGCGCGTTCACGCAGTTGCGCTAACGCCGCATCGACATCGCCCGCGGGCAGTTCTTCGACCCCAATTTCAAAGATGAAATCGGACGGGCCTAATGGCACAGGCACAGAAGATTGGGCGCTCGACATCAAGACATCGTTCTGCACAGCCCATGATGAGGCCATGTGCTGCATTGGGTGTTCCAGCGTCTGCCGTTGATCTGCATAGGCTTTGGCGACCTTGCGGGTCATATCGCGCATACGGCGGAAATAACTGGCACGTTCCGTCACGCCAATCGCCCCGCGCGCATCCAACACATTGAATAAGTGACTGCATTTCAAAACGTAGTCGTAAGACGGAACCACCAACCCCGCTTCGAGCGCACGCTTGCTTTCGTGTTCGTACACTTCAAAGGTTTGACGCAGACCCTCAACATCGGCCACTTCGAAATAATACTTACAATGTTCGATCTCACTTTGCAAAAGGACATCGGCATAGGTGAGCGCGTCGGTTGTATCGCCGTGTTGTAACCAGTCGATCTTCCAAACAGAATCTTTGCTTTGCAGCGGTTGGGCAATCCGTTCCAGACCGTAGGTAATTTCTACAGATACGGGGTTCACTTCCAGCCCGCCCGCTTGTTGAAAGTAGGTGAATTGGCTGATCTCTTGCCCATCCAACCAAACTTCCCAACCCAAACCCCATGCGCCTAACGCGGGGCTTTCCCAGTTGTCTTCGACAAAGCGGATGTCATGTTCGCGCGGGTTGATCCCAATCGCTTCGAGAGATTGCAGATATAATTCTTGAGGGTTGCCCGGGTCTGGCTTCAAGATCACTTGGTATTGAAAGTAATACTGCATACGGTTCGGGTTTTCGCCATAACGACCGTCATCAGGACGCACTGAAGGTTCAACATAGGCAACACGCCAAGGCTCAGGGCCTAACACGCGTAACATCGTCGCAGGGTTCCCCGTACCTGCCCCAACTTGGATGTTATAGGGTTGCCATAAAACGCACCCTTGGGCTGTCCAAAATTCGTGCAGTTTCATGATAATCTGCTGAAAGGTAAGCGGTTTCGTCATAAGTCATTCCATTTATAGTCGAGCAGATTGATAATTTTTCAAATTTTTACTCGAAAGTGCTTGCTGATTATAGTGTCGTATAAGATGGGTTTCAATCGAAAACTATGATGCAACTTCTCATCCGCAAAAATACGCACACCTCAAACTTCAGCAGAATCATCCTGCATCACGAAATTCGCCTCAATATGGATGCATTTCCGTAACGTTTCCTAAGTAGATGTGTTTTTGTAATTATGAACATCAAACAACGACTTAAAGACCGCACTAAACTGTTACGACTTCGCCAGTTACGCAAACTTGATGATTTGGAATTGGTTGATTTAGCACGCAGTGGCGACAAAGACGCGTTTGGAGAACTCTACGAACGCTATGTCGAAAAAATTTATAACTACGTGTATTACCGCACAGGCAATCATCACGATGCTGAAGACCTATGTGCACGGGTTTTCTCTCGGGCGATGAGTCATATCGAAACATACACAGACCGTGGGGTGCCTTTCCAAGCGTGGCTGTACCGCATCAGCCATAATTTGGTTGCCAACTGGCATCGTGATCGGGGTCGGCGCAAAATCATTCCCTTGGATGATTTCATCACCTCAAGTTTAGGGGGAGATTCACCCGATCATCAAGCGGAAAGTAATGAAGAAAAACGTGTTTTACTAGCGGCAATTCGTCGTTTACCGGAAGAACGTCAACAGCTTTTGACGTTGAAATTTGTTGAACATCTCTCCAATGCAGAAATTGGCGAGATTATGGAACGCACCGAAGGTGCAGTGAAATCACTATATCATCGCACGCTGCTCGCGTTGCGCGAAGATCTGGAATCGCAATATTCTGAACCCCCAAATTCAGCATCCGGTTCAACTGCCAGCAGACTGTCAAGTAAAGGGTAAACACACTTCATCATGACATTTTCTCAATCCGAACTCGCTGTTCAGAATTTATTGTCGGCGCTCACCGACAGCATTCATAACGGGGAGCCTACCTATTCTCATTTATATGCGCAGTACGGGATTCAACAACCCGAATATTCTGCGTATGAACGGATCATCCAGCGGTTAAGCACAACACTGGTTCCCGTTAAACCGCAACGCCGTTATGTGGGTCGCCTCAAGCGCGACTTGATGGGCATGGAAATGAACGTGATCACACGCATCCGTTTTTTGCCCGCCCGCGTACAAATTGCCGCCATCATCGCCGTGATCGCTGGAGCGCTCATCCTTCTGCGTAAACCCATCAATTTAGTGGGACGCACGCAAGAATTGCTCTCCAATAACGTCTCACTCAACTAAAACCTACACAGATTGTTTACACTTTATGGCACCAAGTTCTGGCATAATGGCAGAAGATTGGTGCCATGAGTGATAAACTGAATGATTGTCAAACAGCCCCCGCCTTCTAAAATCACAAATATCTTCTTCATGATTAGTGTGATCCTCAGCGTCATCGCGCTGAGTGTCTATTTCTATATCTCGTTATCACGGATCAATTACCCCTACGAGCTGGAATGGATGGAAGGCGCATCGGTCGATACGGTGGCGCGCATCTTACGTGGTGATCTGCTCTACACCGCCCCAACTATTGACTACATCGCGCCCATTTATGGCCCCGCGTATTTTTATACCGGTGCGCTGTTCAGCGCCATTTTCGGGACGAACTTATTCGCCTTGCGGATGATCTCGTTTCTCTCCATCTTGGGTATCTTCGGCTTAATCTATCTTTGGGCAAGGCGCGAACAGGTCCATAAGCCATTCGCATTTTTAGGTGTGGGACTTTTTGCTGCCTCTTACGGTGCGCTCGGTCACTGGTTTGACCTTGCGCGCGTGGATTCGATCTATCTTTTATTTGTCCTGTTAGGGTCGTACTTCATCCGTTTTCATACCCAAACACGAGATTTACTGCTCAGCGCGGTCTTTTTTGCATTTGCCACCTTCATCAAAATCAACGCCGTGATGATCTTCGGCTTTTTATTCGCTTACGCCCTTTTAACTTACGGCAAAAAAACATGGATATGGGTGCTCAGCTTAGCGCTCATCGGCGCGGTGACGACAGGCATCTTCAGCTTGTTCTTCGGCGAATGGTTTTTGTACTGGGTGATGGCACGAAGCCAAGACGCCATCACAAGTGCGCTGGACTGGTCAATCTTCTGGATCGAGGACTTGCCTCGCCTTTGGCTTCTGCTGATCTTGTCGATTTTTGCCCTCTATCAGTTTATGCGAACGCGCAAGATCAAGCTGTTTCGTTTTTATATCTATTGGACATTAGGCATCTTTATTTCGGCATGGCTTTCGCGGATGCACTTTGGCGGTTATGTAAATGTGAATATGCCCGCTTACGCCGTCTTGTGCATCGTGGGCATGATGGGGTTGCAGCATCTCGTACAAAAAGCGAGTTCGTCTTCTAGTCAGTGGCAAAGATATATCCCCATCGGGTTAGGGCTTGTCGTTGCGTTGCAATTTATTTCGCTCAGCTATGATGTCGCAGAACAAATTCCGACGGAGGCAGACCGTCTTGCAGGTGACCATTTCATCCAGCAGTTGAGCGAAGTTGAAGGCACAGTCATGTTTTTTGCACATGGATATTACCCACAATTGGCGGGCGTTGACGGGGCAGAGTCTGGCTGGTTGATGAATATGGTCGATGGAGATCGTACAGGGGAACGCGGTTTATTCGATGAAAATGTACGCGAGGCGCTCGAACAACAGCGTTATGCCGTCATCATCACGGATAACGCGCCATTCTTACATCAACATTATGAGGACACGCTCGAAACGTATTATGAACCTCAGCCTGTCGAAATCGAAGGTTATGATTTTGTGCCTGTCACAGGGATGCAAACGCGCCCATTCCTCTGGTGGACACCACGTAATCGCTAGGTTAAAAATATGAAATTTGCAAAATTGATCATATTTTTGTTATGATGTTAGAAGACGATCTGTGAGGATCATCTTCTGTAATTTAATACAAATCCACCCCCTCTATATTGACAGCGTCATGCGCATTGCAGTATCATATTCGTTCGCGCGGATATAGACTTGCCTAATCATGGCACAAATACTATACCCAAATTGACTATCCAACACCATTCACCGATTGGGATATTTAAATTCCTATTCGGTCTTACGTTTTTTAGCCCCTTGTTCAGCCCCACGAGTCGAGGAGTCTTGCTTTGCCGCGATTAACGCATATCAAAAATTATGCCCGTACCAATGACATTCAGGAATTGCCCTCGCTGATTGAAATTCAGCTCAATGCATTTCGTTGGTTTTTGGAAGATGGTTTAGCCGAACTGTTTGACGAAATCAGCCCTGTTGAAAGTTTTAACGGCAATTTGAAATTGTATTTCCCCGGACACAGTAAAGAAGCTCAAGAATTAGGCCTTCGTTACTGGTTCGAAGAACCCAAATACAGCGAAGAAGTATGCTTGGAACGCGACATGTCCTATGCCGCCCCCATGTATATTCGTGTGGGTTTGGTGAATAAAGAAGCGGGTAATGAAGTGGCAGTTTCAGACATCTTCTTAGGGGACTTCCCGATGATGACTGAAAAAGGCACCTTCATTATTAATGGTACGGAACGTGTTGTCGTCAGCCAGTTGATCCGTTCACCGGGCGTCTACTTCCATGCAGATGAAGACCGTACGACGGGTCGTAAACTATCCAACGCCAAGTTGATCCCTGATCGTGGCGCGTGGATGGAATTTGAAACCCGTAAGAGCGACTATCTGACGATCAAATTCAACCGTAAACGCACCATCCCTGTGACCATTCTCTTGCGCGCGCTTGCCGCAGTAGATGACCACACGGGTGATTCCCCCATCCAAACAGGCAGTGATGAAGAATTGTTGGCATTGTACGCAGGTGTGGATACCAATCCCGACCACAGCTACATCACCAGCACCATCAAGAATGAACCCGTTTGGGAATTGAAGAAAGAACAAACCATCGCACAAGCGGCATTGATCGAATTCTATCGCCGTATGCGCCCGGGCGATCCGCCAACATTGGATAATGCCCGTGAATATCTCGAAAGCCAATTATTCGATCAACGTCGTTACGACCTTGAACGGGTGGGACGTTACAAACTGAACCAACGTTTACAGTTGGATTCGGTGATCCCCCGTACAGTTCGTACGGTCACCAAGCGCGACATCATCAAGCTGGTTGAACGTATGATCATGATTAATAACGAACAAGTCGGCCCAGATGATATCGATCATCTTGGAAACCGCCGTGTGAAAACAGTCGGGGAATTGATTCAGAACAAACTGCGTATCGGTCTGCGTCGCACGGAACGTGTGGTCAAAGAACGTATGTCCATTCGTGAATCTGAAAACTTATCCCCCATGCAGTTGGTCAACATCCGCCCCATTGTCGCGTCTATCCGCGAGTTCTTTGGGTCGTCCCAACTTTCGCAGTTCATGGAACAAACCAACCCGCTGGCTGAACTGACCCACAAACGCACGCTCTCCGCGTTAGGGCCGGGCGGTCTGCGCCGTGAACGTGCGGGCTTCGATGTGCGTGACGTTCACCACAGCCATTATGGTCGCATCTGCCCGATTGAAACCCCTGAAGGGCCGAACATCGGTTTGATTGGTCGTTTGGCAAGTTATGCCCGTGTCAATGAATATGGGTTCGTCGAAACCCCCTATCGTAAGGTGATTAAGTTCCTTGCGCCGGATTCTGAAGAAATTATCGGACGTACCATCCGTGAAGATATTCTCGACGCCAACGACAACGTGATTGTTGAAGAAGGCACTGAAATTGATGCCAATGTCGTCAAACGCCTGACCAAGGCAGGCATCGAGCTTGTGCCGATCATCCCCTTTGTCAGTGACGAGAGCTTCTACATGTCGGCAGACGAAGAAGACAATTATGTGATTGCGCAAGCGAACGCTCGTTTGAACAAAAAACATGAGTTTGTCAACGAACGTGTGTCTGCGCGTCACAACCAGAAATTCTTGCTCTTGCCTTCACGCCGTGTCGATTACATGGACGTCGCACCACGTCAAATTGTGGGGATTAGCGCCGCGTTGATTCCGTTCCTTGAACATGACGATGCGAACCGCGCGCTCATGGGTTCGAACATGCAGCGCCAAGCTGTTCCCCTTCTCCAACCTGACGTGCCGATTGTCAGCACGGGGATGGAAGGCCAAGCGGCTTATGACAGTGGTCAGGTTTTGTTGGCCGACGTCGATGGCGAAGTCACCAGCGTTCAAGGGGATCGTATCGTCATCCGCACCACCAACGGCGACGAACGGATTTACCGTCTGCGCAAATACAACCGTTCCAACCAATCGACCTGTGTCGATCAACGTCCCATCGTCCGTAAGGGTCAAACCGTCAATCGTGGCGAAGTGATCGCTGACAGTTCTTCAACTTACTTGGGGAACCTCGCGTTAGGTCACGACGTTTTGGGCGCCTTCCTCTCATGGGATGGGGGTAACTATGAAGATGCGTTGCTCATCAGCGAAGACATGCTGCGCAACGACAAGTTCACCAGTATCCACATTGAAAAGCATGAAGTGGAAGCGCGGGATACCAAACTTGGCCCCGAAGAAATCACCTACGATATTCCAAACGTCGGTGAAGATGCCTTGAAAGATTTGGATGAATTCGGGATTGTCCGCGTTGGTGCGGAAGTCAGCCCGAATGATATCTTGGTCGGTAAAATCACCCCTAAAGGTGAAAAAGAATTAAGCCCAGAAGAAAAATTACTGCGCGCGATCTTCGGTGAAAAAGCGCGTGAAGTGAAAGACTCCTCCTTACGCCTACCTCATGGTGAAAAAGGCAAAGTGGTGGACGTCAAGACCTTCACCCGTGACGAACACCCTGATCTGCCCGCGGGTGTCGAAAAACTCGTCCGCGTCGCTGTCGCTCAAAAGCGTAAGCTGACCGTTGGCGATAAGATGGCAGGCCGTCACGGGAACAAGGGCGTTATCTCCAAGATCGTTCCCATCGAAGATATGCCCTATCTCAAAGATGGTCGCGTCGTCGAAATCATCTTGAATCCGTTGGGTGTTCCGGGCCGTATGAATATCGGTCAGGTTCTTGAAATTCACCTCGGCTATGCCGCTGACCGTTTGGGTTTCCGCGCGATCACACCTGTATTTGATGGTGCGAAAGAAACAGAAATCCAAGCAGAAATGGCACGTGCATGGTTGATGGAACAAGCGTGGAAAGAAATCACAGCCCGCGCTTGGGAATGGATTCAACAATTTGAATACAGCGAAGATGAATTAGAAGACGATAACGAAGTACGTCGTCTCTACATCCACAACTGGCTCAACGACAGCAGTTATGACCTTGACGAAGTCCTCTCTGACTTTGTGTTGTCACGCCGTGCGGTCACTGCCGAATGGATTCGTGAACTCGGTCATGATCCTGAATCGATCCTGCTGTTCGATACCAGCGGTCTCACAATCCAAGAACGCGCAGCCCGCGACGAAAATGCACTACAACTCGCACTGCGCATGTGGATCACTTCTGTTGATCCTGAACTTGAGGTTCCAGCAGAATTGAGCCTCAAAGATTTAATGCAATATGCAGACAAGGCCATGTTCCATACAGGGTTCCCCGTGCCGATTTATGGCAAGCAAACTTTGTATGATGGTCGTACCGGTGAACCCTTCGATCAATCTGTCACAGTGGGTTTAATCCACATGCTGAAGTTGGCGCACTTGGTCGAAGATAAAGTTCACGCCCGTTCTACTGGGCCTTACAGCTTGGTCACCCAACAACCGTTGGGCGGTAAAGCACAGTTCGGTGGTCAACGCTTCGGTGAAATGGAAGTGTGGGCGTTGGAAGCGTATGGTGCGGCGTATACCTTGCAAGAAATGCTCACCGTCAAGTCCGATGATGTTCAAGGTCGTGTCAAGACCTACGAATCCATCATCAAGGGTGAACCGATTGAAGAACCCGGAATTCCAACATCGTTCCGCGTTCTCGTCAAAGAATTGCAAAGTTTAGGCTTGGCGGTTGAAGCTATCGGCGAAACAGGTGAAGTTGTTCGCTTCGGCAAAGAAGATGAAAAACAACGTCAACCCAAAGCCCCTAGCACTGCCCTGCTCGACCTCGGCATGAGTGACGACCGCTAAATAGGTCAAATTTCCAATCAAAAAAGTGGCTGTCGAATAGACAGCCACTTTTTATTTCAGTACCTTTGAACCCTCTAAAATTACACTTTCATATCAAATTTCGATCAATTTCCGAAAAAACCTATATTTTGCGAAACTTTTTGGCATTTTGAACGTCTTATATAGTAGCAACACCATTCAAATAAACAGAACCTTCATTTTCGGACTTGTACCATCTTTGTGATCGATTCAAGAAAAGGTTGAATAACCGCATAATCACTGACTCAGCTCGCTTATAGATTAAAGGATAATGCCATGTGTGATCGTTCTCACACAGCCGATGTCATTTCATCTCTACAAGAAGATCGACATAAAAAAGGCGCTTTCTCTGACTCGAGAATGCGCCTTTTGATTTATGGACACAGCTTCAACCGCTAAGGCGAAGGAATGATCAGCAGTTGGCCGACATCGAGACTGTTCGGGTTAGCAAGGTTATTTGCCGAAACAATCGCCTCAATCGTCACCCCAAATTGTAACGAGATGGTATAAAGCGAATCCCCTGATTGAACGGTATAGGTTGAAGTTGACCCCGTTGCGCCCCCTGCAGCATTGGTAGGCGGTACGCTCGTCGGCGGGGCAACCTGCGCGCCTGTTTCGCTTTCACAAGGCAAGTTCAGTTGTTGTGCGATCTGTAATACAGGCGGGTCGCCCACCAAGTCAGGGTTTGCGGCCAGCAGTTCTTCCAATGTAAAGCCATTGGCAATCGCAATTGCATACAAGCTGTCGCCCGATTGTACGACATAAATACAATCGTTCGCTTCAGTTCCGGGTAACGATGTCGGCGTCACCAAACCGGACGGCGTCGCGGTTCGTGCGCCCACCACAACCGGTGTCGAAGTGGGGTCAGGCGTAATCGGCCCGATGGGGCTATTCGGCGTAATGAACCGAGGCGCTTGGGTCACATTCGCAAACGTCGCTTGGATCGAGGTTTGTGTTGGCAATTGAACATCCGGCGCTAACACCGTCACCGCAAGACCGTTGGCAATCGTGGGTTCAACCCCACTCACAAGGTCAGTCACCTGGGGCAAAATCGTGCTTGCGAGCGTCGCCAAATCTTGAACTGTTTCGGTCACCACAAGCAGTTCATCCGTCGCCAAGGACGAAACATCCAACGTGGGTGAAAGGTCACTTTCAACAGCCACCGTTGGCGAAACACTGGTTTCACTGACAGAGCGGAAACACCCCCCTGCAGAAACCATCACCACAACCCCTAACATCAAACCCATGATGCGAGATTGAAAAGAAGATTTAGCGTAATTGATCAACGATGCCTCCTCTACCAAGAGTTATCAGAATACAATGTCCCCAAAAGTTTCGCAACGTGCGAGTTATTTCTAATGACACAACCGCTTCTAATGCAATAGCACCATTAGGGGAACAAGTAAATGTATATGTTCACAACAATTGAAGTATGATTAACATGGAGAAATTCCGAGTTTGATTTTATCATTGAGCATCTTCAGTTGTATGAATGTTTATGCGGGAAAGGCTTTTAAAGAAGTGGCTTTAGAGAAGAAACGTGTACTCATCGTTGACGACGATGTTGATTTACTCCAATTGATGACTGTTCTCCTCAGCCGTATCAATGTTGCGCCTATTGCGGTCGAAACAGCCTCAAGAGCAGCTGAAGTCCTTAAACAACAACCTTTGCCCGACCTCGTCATCCTTGACTTGATGCTGCCGGATGTCAGCGGGATCGATTTCCTAAAACAAATGCGCATTCGCAAAACCTTTGATGAGCTTCCGGTCCTCGTCCTCTCTGCCTTAGTAGACCCTGATCATATCCGTGAAGCGCTCAATGCGGGGGCAGATCGTTACCTCACAAAACCGTACATCGCCAACAACTTAATCACAGTAGTACAGGAAATTCTACGTACTGGGCGAAAAACTGCTTAACACCTGAACCGCTTATCAAACCTTAAAGACAGTCATGACTACTCAAAACAAGACCACGTTTCCAGTCCCGTTCTTTGCTTCGGATGATCTCTCTCAGCTTGTGACGGCCTTCCCAAAGATTGATCAGCTCTATCAAGCCTTTGCACAACAACATCACGTCCCTGGTCTAGCCTATGGCATCGTTGCAGGCGGGGCATTGATCCATACCAACGGCATCGGGTTCGCCAATGTCGAACAGCAAAGCCCTGTGAATGCCGATACGGTTTTTCGCATCGCCTCTATGACCAAGAGCTTCACGACGATGGCGCTCCTCAAACTGCGCGACGAAAACAAACTCCAGTTAGATGCCCCCGCCGTCGATTACATTCCAGAACTCATCCACTTAAAATACCCCACCCGTGACAGCGCGCCCATCACGGTACGGCAGTTGATGACCATGCACGCGGGGCTTCCCCAAGATGACCCTTGGGCAGACCGCAACCTTGCCCTGTCTGAAGAAGCGTTTACGGAATGGCTCAAAGGTGGGTTCTCTTTCTCAAACCCGCCCGGCATCAAATTTGAATACTCGAATTTGGGCTATGCCTTGCTCGGTCGCATCGTGACCAACGCTTCAGGCAAACGCTATCAAGACTATGTTCAAGAGGAAATCCTCTTGCCGTTGGGGATGACATCCAGCACCTTCGATCTTCACGCTGTAGACCCTGTGCGGCTAGCGATGGGCTATCACCCCATAGAGGGCGAATGGTCACCGCGTCCACCGTTGGAAGATGGCGCGTTTGCATCGATTGGCGGGTTGTTCACAACCATCCATGATTTCAGCAAATACATGGTGTTTTTGCTCTCGGCGTTCCCTGCCCGCGACGATGAAGAAACAGGCCCTGTACGTAGAAGTTCGTTGAGGGAAATGCAACAGCCGTATAATCGCCGTTTTGTCACGGCAATGCGGACTGCCCCAGACCAACCCGCATATATCTCAAGCGATGCTTACGGATTCGGCTTGGCTTCGATGATCGATTCCTCGTTTGGGCTTTCCGTCTCGCATGGCGGTGGGCTACCCGGCTATGGCACGTATTACCGTCTCTTGCCAGATTATGGCTTAGGCGTGGTGAGCTTCGCGAACCAAACGTACACACCCAACATGCAGATCATCAACAGCGTTTTGAGTCTATTATTTGCCACAAACGCGCTTAAACCACGCGCCCTACCTGTCGCCTCAGCGCTGATAGAGACCCAAACACAGTTGATGAACTTGTTCAATCAATGGGATGATGACACCGCGCTGGCGCTGGCAACTGAATCCTTTTTTCTCGACCTTGCCCTAGAACGTCGGCGCGTTCAATTTCAACAGCTTCGCCGTGAATTTGGCCCCTGCAAAAGCGTCACAGCGGTGATCCCTGAAAATGCCCTGCGTGGACGTTGGATCATGCAGTGTCAAAGAGGGACAATTGAAGTCTTTGCCACCTTAGCGCCGACAGTTCCACCGCGTTTGCAATATTTAACTTTGACGCCTGCAAAACCGCTGAGCAAAGTTCAAAAACAAGCGGTACAGCGTCTGGTCAAGCTCATCAATCGCTGGGATGATGTCCTTGCACGCCAGACCTTCGCCCGAAATGCGCGACCACAAGCCTATCAACCGCAGTTTAGCACGCTTCAATTACAATATGGAAAACTGCGTTTAGGGAATGTGCTGGAAGGTGATGGCAAGCAAAAGGCGCGGGTCAGGTTGTTGGGGCAAGCGTATCACATCGACATGCAGTTCACGATAAACACGGCGACGAGTAAGATCGAATCCGTCATTTTCACCCGCCCGCGTGAAACCGACTTTATTCCGTAGCGGTCAACTGAACGACAGTGAGGGTTGTCCCAGAATACACGGGGATAACCCAATAATTCTCTGCGTTTAAAGCCGTTTCCCACGCCGAAAAATCAATCTCTTGAGGGACAACCATAAAACGCGGATCGGTGGTTGCATTGAGCGATAGCTCAGCAGTCAGCGCTTCAGGTGTTGGGTAATACGCAAGGCGTTTATCCGACCACGTATCTAAATAAAATGAGAGTTCCCAGCCCACCCAGTGGTCATAAATAATGGATGCCGTCGGCTGAGCATCCAAAAACGCGCTGACGGCTTGAAGATCGTCATAAACGGCGAAACTACTCACTGCCGCAGGTTGTTGATACGGCGCTGAACTCACCCCTAAGATCGACACGATCAAAGCGCCCGACCCCACCCCAAATACAGCCCGTCCTTGAAGCTGATCAAAACCCAAAGCACAGATCACCACAAAACACGGTACAAGCATCAACACATAACGATCATAGGTGTTCAAAACCAACCCTACATGGAAAATCACATAGCCCACACCATAAGCCACCATGAGACAAGCAATTCGCCGTTGGTTGAGAGATAACTTTTTAAACCGCACGATGAGCAAGCCCAAAAACGCCCAAATCACAACGCCAAAGACAAGGTTAAAAAACTGACCCCATACTTCCAGTCGCTGAAACAACGTATGCTCGGTTTGCCAACTACCGACAGGGTTATGCTGTACCGCCAACGTCAAAACCCCCGGCTGAATATTGCGCACGGCATCCCACACCACAAAGATGAGCATCCCGAGTCCAAGCCCAACGCTAAACCGCATCCCCCGCTTAAGGAGCACGCTCAACGTGAACTGAGATGATATAATACGGGGTTTCCCCGTCACCCATAAAATCCCAAGAATGAGCGGAATCGCTAGTAACGCTTGCTGTTTGGCTAAAAACCCTATTCCAATCCATACCCCTGCCCATCCCGCTTGGAGGCGCAGCGCCATCCAGACTGAGCACGAAAGGCACAACAGAAGCAAGGTATCGGTGAACCCGCTGGCGTGAAATGCGATCAATAACGGTGAACAGGCGACACAAAGCCCTACGATCAAGGTTGATCGAGTTGTTACGTTCAATTGGCGAATGATAGCGATCAAGACCGCGATGGTGAGGATGCCTAAAAAAGACTGAGTGATGCGGATGGCAAATTCGGCGTGGCGTACTTGGATATCTAACACGCCCGAGACTTGAGGTTGAACGCCCCAAAACATCATCCCCAAGGCGTTGAGATAAATCGTCAGCGGGGGTTTATCCAATGCACCAGAGAGAAGCCAATCGCCATTGACGGCGGCACGTCGAGCAAATGCGCCAAAGTACGCCTCATCACCGTGAAAGCGTCGGTCAGCAACCGCGTGGTGGAATCGTAGCGCGACGCTGATAAAAAGTATGGCAACGATGCTCCATAAAAAAAGAAGGCGTCGTTTAGTTTTTAAATCGTAACCGTAAATAATCCACCAATTTCCGATCAATTCGATGCGGTTCGTTGACATTCCAACAAGCGGAGAGGTTTTCCTTGGCTAAGTAGCTCTCAAAAGCGCGAATCCCCACTTCACCCCATTGTGCATCGATCCATGTTAATAAGCCAGCTTGTTGCATGCCTAGCTGTAATTCATGGGCTAAATCGGTATCAATTTCTAATATATCTTGCGGTTGTGTCTGCGTATAATAAAGGCGATGAATCATCAGCAATTCAAATAATTTTTTACTGGGTGCAGGGTCATCGTCTACACGTAAATCCACAAAGCGATCTTCTAACCGACCCAACCCACCATGCAATTTTGCCACTAATAAAGCGGCGGATTGGCGACCGCGAGAATCCCCGCCCGCCTCATCCCCTGCTTGCAAAGCGTTGAACAAGCGCGTGGCTAAATCACCCGAAGTCGATTGAAACGCATCGCGCATGGCGTAGATCACTTCCTCACCCGTCAAGATGTTCCCTTGAATGGCGAAATATTCCCCGACCACACTGCCCGCCCATGAGGCACAATCAGCACCTGTATGCGTCGCCACACCGCCATACGCATCGACCATCCCCACCTGGCGAAAAGAGGCCCGTTTATCATTTGCAAGCAAACGATCTAACGTGGTTTGCGCGCTGTAACCCCGCGCCATTGAATCCAATCCTTCGGGGCCAAACGACACGTTGGAATAACTTTGAGTGGCTATAGCACCTGCGCCCACACGCGCATACGGACAAATTGCACCCACTGCTAAAATTTTACTTGCGATAGCCACACCCCACGCTTTATCATGGGGGTCATAAGCGACAATGGAAAAGGTCATCCTTATCTTCCTTTTACCTACTCTGATTCATGTTAATTCCAACAACTTATTGGCATTATTTTAATGGATTGTACACTTGAAAAGAATGAAGGCACAATAACCATGTTTCATCTCGCTCATTTTACGGATGTCAGCGCGTATGCAGAGGCATCTACGCCCCTTTTAATGCGGAATGAGGCCGCAAATAACTTGATTCTAGGGCTGATCAGCAGAGGTTTACAGAATCCAAGTGACATTGATTACATAGGATGTGTCTATGCGCAGGATCAAGTGGTGGCGGTGGCATGGCGCACGAAGGAGATGAACATCCTGATTGCGGATGGTTCTGATCTGGATGCATTGGAGATCATCGCGAAAGATGCGCTTGAACGTTTCCCGAACTTAAGCGGGGTTACAGGTTCACGCAAAGAGACCGAACACTTCGCACAAATTTGGCAACGGCTCACGCATCGGCCATTTCATCCCAGCATGGATCAGCGTATCTATCAATTAACGGAAGTCACGCCTGCGCAAAGGGTGATTGCCCAAATGCGTTCGGTTGAACCTGAAGATTTACCGCTCATCCGTCAATGGATGTATGAATTTATCATCGAAGCGATGCCTGAAAACTCGACCTCACCCGATAAAGTCGAAATGGTGATCCAAAGCCGTTTTCCCAGCACATCCGAAAAAGGCTTAACCATTTTAGAAATAGACGGTGTGCCCGTTTCTTTTGCGGGCTATCAAGGCCCTACCCCCAATGGCATACGGATTGGCCCCGTCTATACGCCCCCTGCCCAACGTGGACATGGTTATGCGAGCGCGTTGGTCGCGCATTTGAGCCAACACCTGTTATCGCTCGGGTATACAATGTGCTTTTTATATACCGACCTCGCTAACCCGACGTCAAATAAGATTTATCAGGCTATAGGGTACTCTCCAATCTGCGATACGGTGATGATTCATTTCTCTAAGGAGCATCCAGCGTGAGCATCCAGTGGTCAGCGATTCACGGCATCATTTCGGACATGGATGGCGTGCTGTGGCGTGGGGATATTCCCTTACTCGGCATGACAGAGTTTTTTACGCATCTTCAAAACCGTGAAGTCCCCCATGTTTTAGCCACCAATAACAGCGCCAAATCACCGTCCGATTATGTGACCAAACTCAGCAAAATGGGTGTGAACAGCGTCCTAGAAAAACAGATCATCACATCGTCCACCGCGACAGTCGATTATCTCAAAAATCATTTTCCAGAGGGGACATGCCTGCATGTATTAGGGGGGGCTGGCCTCAAATATCTGATTCAGAACGCGGGTTATATTTTGGATACGGACGAACGCCCGTGCACACCGTCGGCGGTGATCGTAGGCATCGACCTTGATTTGACCTACACCAAACTTAAACGGGCAGCCCTGCTCATCCAAACAGGGATCGAATTCATCGGCACCAACGAGGATGCATCCCTTCCCGTTCCTGAAGGGTTAGCGCCCGGCGCAGGCAGTATCATCGCGGCGCTCAAAACGGCGACCCGTCGCACGCCTCGCATCATCGGGAAACCGAACCCGCCCATGTTTGAAACAGCGTTACGCTTGCTTCAAACCGCGCCCCAAAACACGCTGATGATCGGTGACCGTATGGATACCGACATTTTGGGCGCGCAGGCGTTAGGAATTCAAACGGCTTTGGTGTTTTCGGGCGTCACGACAGAAGACATGATGGCTCAAAGCCTGACACAACCGACGCAGAGTTATCTAAACCTTGAAGCGCTCATCCAAGATTGGCAGTTGAATTTGACCTAGATCATCGGCCACGGCACATTACGGTTTTTATAGCCCCCCTTTTCGGGCAATAACTCTTCATTAGAAAAGCCAGCCACTGCCGGAAAACCATACGACCAGAACATATACAACAGCTTACTCATCACATCCACTTGACGTTCAAAGTTCTCGTCTGGCATATAGACATCAATACGGTAGCGAAAATAGACAAACCCATCGGGAAACACCAAGCGAAGTTTGAGATCGTATTCGGGGTTTAAAATCACCTCAATCTCAATCGAACTTCCCCCGCTCTCGACAAAGGCGGCTTCTGCAATCATCCCAAAAAGGTCGTCGCGTCCAGTATCAACATCGACATAAATCATGCCATCCGGCGGAATAAAGTCATTCATAAATTCATCCCTTCCCCTGCCGCGTTGTGCGCCGCGCGGATTGGTTCCGGCAGTCTAAAACGGGGGGTGCAAGCAAACACCACCGCGATTGCGCTTTCAATATCGACTAAATTCCCGGGTGAAATATACACAGGTTTCACCCGCGTGCGCGTTCGCACCGCCGCGCCAATCTTTTCATTTTTGTCCATCATCCACGAAAATGATCCGCGTTCTTCGCCTACGGGGTCATGTCGGCCAAACAACCATGTTTTGCCACAACCAATCGTGGGTTTTTTCAGCCACAAACCTAAATGCGCCGCGATCCCTAAATGACGCGGATGCGCGATGCCCATCCCGTCAAAAATAAAGACATTCGGCACATTTTGTAACTGCTGAAATGCGTTGACCAATACAGGCCCTTCTCGAAATGAGAGCAAACCCGGGATATAGGGAAAGGGAGTAGGCATCGACGAGCGGACGACTTCCACTACTTCAAACGAGGGATACCGCATCACCACCACCGCCGCCTGTGACATTTCCACATTCTCGCTATTCCGCCGAACGCTGACATCAACCCCAGCGACAAGGTGAAGATCATCCACCTTGAGCGGATTTTGCAAATTCACTTGCGATGCTAAATCTTTTTGCAGTTGTAACGCTTCTCTTGGCGTTAGGTTCCATTCATGTAGAGGAGAGATTTCCATTTTTTATTCATTCCTGACTGTGTACGCAGTCCATATTCGATATTCATCAAAACTGATATCTGCCTCGCCATCATCAATCGCCCCCGCAACGATGCCCGCATATCCCGTGTGATAGCGTGAATCATAGGTTTCAGCCAATAAGGTGCCGTTGACGCTCAACGACAGATAATCCCCAATACAAGCGACCCGCAGGTGATTGATCGCTTGTCCCTGTTGAACCGCGCGACTGCCTGCAAACTGAACGAGCGGTGTCACGGCCTGCCCCGCGCCCCGTCGAATCGAATAATCCCCATTACTGCTGATGAGAAAATAATAGCCATTCCCATTATTGGTCGGCGATGCGCGGCAAATCACCCCATAGGCACTGTCCCGCCCGACCGAATTCTGCACCACGTCCACTTCAATCACGACGTCTGCATGGCGCACACTATTCAACGCCCAAGTGAACGTGCCATCCCAAGCCCGCGCCCGAAAGACATGATCTTGAATCCGAAAATCGACCCCTTGCGCTGCGTTGACGTATTCATTCCAGCCATAGGGGTTTTCGAAAGACTCGTACACCAACAAGTCGCCAATTTCATACTGTAATTGAGGGTTTTGCGTACAGCCTAAACATCCCCAAAATAAAAGCGCTATCATTAATCTGGTCACAGAACTCATTGAAATTTGATTAAACTACTTTTTTTATCTTATTATTAGGGTATGCTATTGTTCAGAATTTCGCCTGAAATCTCATCAGATTTTTAACAGCACATTGCCCAGACTACAATGCGAGGTATAATCCATGTTTAGGGTTGATGGTTTTAAACCAGCCTCGCAATTTGAAAATTCCGCCTACTGACGAGTTTTAAGATAAACCATCATGATTGAGGTTCATATTGATAGTATCCGCGTGAGTTTGATGTCTCAAAGTCGCGTGGTCATTCTCAAAGATAATACAGGTGATCGTTACATCCCCATTTGGATTGGGCCATGTGAAGCCGATGCCATTACGGTAGAGTTACAAGAAATGCCGCCCAAACGCCCACTCACCCATGACCTACTCAAAGCGATCATTCGGGAGTTGGGAGGGCAGATCGTCCACATGCTCATCAACGACCTGCGCAGTGATGTCTACTACGCGCGGATTGTGGTCGATGTGGGTGGGCGTCAAGTCGAGATCGATTCTCGCCCCAGTGACGCGCTGGCGCTTGCGGTTCGCGCACGCGTGCCGATCTTCGTTGAAGATCACGTCATGGATCGCGCGTCGATTGCACCAGAAGAAGATGTCACCACCCAATTAGGGGACATGCCGGAATCAAACCGCGAAGAAAAGCAAGGGGATCGCCTCAGCGCGTTCCACGATTTTGTCAATTCATTAGACTTAGATGATCTTGATGACGAAGAGGATACCTAAACCCTCTGGTAATTTTGATTCAACTCTCACCACCATCAATAACGATTAACTTTGTATATAATGATTGAAATTTAAAAACGGCGGTGATGCAAATTCAACACGCCGTTTTTGTTCCCTATTTTTGGATGCCGATTCATCAAACATGACCGATTTTGCTTCATACACAGGGCAAGCCCCTTATAGTCAAGATGTTGAAGAAGCGCTTCTTGGGTCTATCCTTGTCAACCCAGAGCAATTTCTTGCAGTCGCTTCATTTCTCGTCGCGGAAGATTTTTTCATTCTGCGTCACAGTTATGTTTGGGAAGCCCTGCTGCGCCTGAACGAACGTAATGACAGCATTGACTACTTAACCGTCATTGAAGAATTACGCACGCAAAACCGCCTTACGGATATTGGCGGGCCTGCCTACCTGACGCACCTCATCAACAACACCCCCACCTCATCCCACGCCGAAGTTTATGGGCATGTGGTGGAACGGGCGGCCTTGCGTCGTCGTTTGCTCACCGCTGCCGATGAAATTAAATCGTTGGCTGTGCAAGAAGATTTGCCCATCGAGCGTGTGACCAGCGAATCCGAAATGCGCCTGTTCAGGGTCACAGAACGGAATGTTCGGCGGGATATCGTCCCGATGCACGAAGCAGTCAGCGATTATTACGACCGCATCGAACACTTGATGCAGCACCCCAACGAACCGCTCGGTTTGCCCACAGGCTTTAAAGACATTGATAAACTACTGGGGGGCTTACAACGCTCCGACCTGCTGATCTTCGCAGGCCGTCCCGGGATGGGTAAAACCAGCTTTTTGCTCTCCATCGCGCTCAATGCCGCCAAATTGTACGGGGGACGTATCGCCATTTTCACGATGGAAATGGGCAGTGACCAAATCGTTCAGCGTTTCCTGTCGATGGAAACCACGATCAACACGCAGAAATTGCGTTCCGGCCAACTGAACCAACAAGAATGGAATCGGTTTGTTGAGGCGACCAACCGCCTGAGCAGCCTGCGGATTTTCATCGACGATTCGCCCGCCATCACCCCGCTTCAAATGCGCACCAAATGCCGTCGCTTGATGCACGAACACGGTTTAGATTTGGTGATTGTGGACTATATGCAGTTGATGAACGCAGGCGGCGGCTATGAGAATAACCGTGTGCAAGAGATCAGCTACATCAGCCGTAACTTGAAAGAGCTGGCGCGTGAGTTGAATGTGCCGATTTTCTCTGCCGCGCAGTTATCCCGTGCAGTCGAACAACGTCAAGACAAACGTCCCCAACTTAGCGACTTACGTGAAAGCGGTAGTATCGAGCAGGACGCCGACATCGTGGCCTTTTTGTACCGCGATATTGTGTATAACGAGGCGACTGAATTTCCAAACCGCGCGGATATTATCATCGCGAAACATCGTAATGGGCCGACTGGGGTGGTCTCGCTCCATTTCGACAACTCACTGACCAAATTCACTGATGCCCGTACCCAAACGATTGATTTGAGCAGTCTATGACCGAACCGATTCAAAAATTTGGAGGCTTTCCTGCGGGAAAAACCCATACCTTGATGTTACCGGCGTTGGTCGTGACCGAGTTGCTTGCGCTCATCGACGACCTCGCAGAGTTAAAAGTGACGCTGTTCATGTTCTGGGCGGTACAACAGCGCGAAGGCATCTACCGTTATTTGCGCTTGGAAGATTTTATCGCTGACACCCACTTGATGCGTGCGTTAGGCATGATGGACGGACAATTGGAGTCGTACGACCATGCCCACGATCAGCTAGACCGCGCGCTAGCCCGCGCGGTGGAACGTGAAACGCTCCTCTCGGTGGATGTGAATATCGAAGGGGAAACCACCCACTTGTATTTCATCAACGCTGAACCCGGTCGGGTCGCAGTGGAACAAATTCGCAAAGGCGAGTGGAAGCCCGGCACCGCTCAAAATCCAATTGAGATTTTGCCCGAACGGCCTACAATTTATCGTCTATATGAAGAAAATATCGGCCCATTAACACCGATGATTGCCGAATCGCTAAAAGATGCAGAACGGGATTATGGTGTGCGCTGGATCGAAGACGCAATCCGTATTGCAGTAGAAAATAATGCGCTCACATGGCGCTATGTTCAATCTGTCCTCACACGTTGGCAGAAAGAAGGTAAACGAGATGAAATCGATGCAAAATCTGATCAACGGGATGGGAAACGATACATCTCCGGAAAATATGCCGACTTCATCGAACACTGATCCTATGAATGAAGAAGTTCTATGCCACATCTGTGGTCGAGATGGCGTATGCGGTGGCACCGGCATGATCCGTTATGACTTACCGGTCGGGCATAAAGACTTCGGTAAGCTGTTCCGCTGTCCTAATTACCAAGTCGTCACTGAAGGACGACGCGAAATTTTGCGCAAGTTAGGAAACTTAGAGGCGCTCAACGACCGCACGTTTCATAACTTCTATGTGGACATGCCCATCCTCACCGATTCTCAACGTCAATCTTTAGAGACGGCGCTACAAATCACCTATCGGTTTGCACAAAACCCGCAAGGCTGGTTATTGCTCATTGGCACGTATGGGTGTGGCAAAACCCATTTAGCAGCGGCAGCGGCCAATTTACGTCTGGAATATGATGACGCGGTGTTATTCGTCACCACGCCCGACTTATTAGATCATCTGCGCACGACCTTCGGCCCTACGTCAGAAGTCGGTTACGATGAAGTCTTTGACCGTATGCGCAACGCCCCGATGTTGGTCTTGGATGATCTCGGCGTTGAAAACCCCAGCCAATGGGCAAAAGAAAAACTATTCCAGCTTTTGAATCACCGTTATGTGAACCGTTTACCGACGATCATCACGACAAACGCCGACATTGATACGCTTGACCCGCGTATTCGCAGTCGCTTACTGGACGAGCAAATCATACGCCGTTTGGTCATTTCTGCGCCCGACTATCGTACGGGCCATGAGCCTCAGCGCGATCAGCTTTCGACGCTGGACTTGTACCATGAAATGACCTTCCAAACCTTTGATGTAGACAATGCCGCCACCCAAGAAGATCGTCAGAACTTAGGGCGTGCGCGTGACATTGCGATGGCATACGCACAACGTCCATCCAACTGGCTGATGTTCTTAGGGCATTACGGTTGTGGCAAAACCCATTTAGCCGCCAGCATTGGCAATTATGCGTTAGAGCGGGGCATCAGCGTGGTGTTTGTGACCGTGCCGGATTTGTTCGATCAATTACGCCAAACCTTTGATGGTTCCGGCAACTTTGACCGACGTTTTAACAGCGTGAAGAATGCCCAACTGCTCATCCTCGATGACATTGGCGCACAAAGTAATTCCGCGTGGGCGCGTGAAAAATTATTCCAAATTCTCAATCATCGTTACGTTACGCGCCAAGCCACTGTGATGACTACCGCAAAGTCACCCGACGAGCTTGACGAACGCTTACGTTCCCGCTTCATGGATCGCAGTCGTTGTATGGCATTTGCCATCACCGCCCCTGCCTATTCTAGCCGACCCTATCGCAAATAAAGGGGATTTTATTTGCTGTGGCAGACATCATCTTCACCCCATACGAACGCACCTATCGAAATGCGGTCAAAGAGTTACTCGCACAGAATTTTTACGTACACGCCCAATTAGACTGGTACGACAGTGACGAGTGGCTAAGTTCGGAAAATGTTCCCGCCCGCTTAGCGTGGCAAGATAACCAAGTTGTGGGTATCTTGGCGCTTTCGCCCCCGCTCCATCATGCCACATGGGTGCGCTTAGCCGCTGTCTTAGACAAAACCGATCCACAAACGCTCATTACTGCGTTGTGGAGACATCTCTACCCAGAACTACTGCGCTTAGATGTGCGTATGGTGGCGCTGTTGATGATCCGCGACTGGATACAACCTAGCATCAGTGCATTGGGGTTCACCCCCTTAGAACAGGTGATTACATTACGCAGAAGCACGTCGAGCCTCGCAGAGATCAGCACGCCGACGAGCGTCAATGTGCGCAGTGCACGTCTTGAAGACATTCCCTTCATGGCACAAATTGATCAAGCCGCCTTCACCCCGCCGTGGCAGTTGTCGAGCAAAGATATTCGCGCCGCCCTGCGCCATGCTTCACACAGCACCGTGATCGAAAGCAACGGCGAAATCAAGGGCTATCAGATCAGCACGTTATATTTTGACGGCGGGCATTTGGCGCGCCTTGCGATTGATCCCGATGCGCAGGGTCAGCATTTAGGAAGCACGCTTGTCCATGAACTTTTACGGCATTTTCAACGACGCAGCGTGTTCACCGTGACGGTGAATACCCAAGAAACAAACCAAATTTCACAACACTTGTATCATCGTTTCCAATTTCAGCGAAACGGGTATGATCTGCCCGTGTGGATCGTCGCGCTGAAAAGCGAACCTGATGAATTAATCCCGTAACAAATCCTCATCTTGTGGGGCAAGCGCTATTTCTCGTATCATGTTATGATCGATTTATTGCTTTCATGTACATGAAATAGCGCAAAAAAATATATGATAGGTTCGTATCTTGGTCCTTATCTGATTGTTGAAGAAATCGGTCATGGTGGCATGGCGACCGTTTACCGCGCCTACCAAAGAAATGTTGATCGATACGTTGCCATCAAAGTCATTCAACAAGCCTTCTTGATCGATCAAACGAGCATCAACCGTTTCGAACGTGAAGCGCGCTTGATCGCTCGCTTAGAACACCCGCACTTACTCCCCATTTATGACTATGATGGATCGAATAACCCGCCCTATATTGTGATGCGTTATGTTGAGGGGGGAACGCTCAAAGATATTTTGAGCAAAGGCGCCTTACCGCTTGGGGATACCGCCCATCTATTACGCAGTCTGGCCGAAGCGCTCGACTATGCCCATCGGCAAGGGGTGATTCACCGCGACATCAAACCGTCCAACATCATGTTGGATGAGAGCGGGAATGTCTTTTTGATGGATTTTGGCATCGCACGTCTTGCCAATATCTCCGTCGAAAAAACACAACTGACACAAACAGGTTTCTCTGTCGGCACGCCCGGTTATATGTCGCCTGAACAGGCGATGGGTACCGATCAGATTGATAACCGTACTGACATCTACGCGCTTGGCGTGTTGATCTATCGTATTCTTTCAGGTGAACTGCCTTTTTCGGGCGACACGCCGATGGCGATGATGATGAAGCACATCAGCGCGCCCACGCCGAGCATCCGCTCCATCAAGCCTGATTTACCTGAAGAACTCGATGACGCTCTGCAAAAAGCGATGGCAAAACGCCCAGAGGATCGTTATGACAGCGCCTCTGAATTTGCCGACGACATCATGCGCATCACGAACAAAATCAGCACTCATATTCGTCCCAACACATTACGAGATTATGCCCGTCAATGTGCGGAAGAAATTCGCGCTAAGCGTGCCGAAAAAGCTGGACTGGGCGATGAAACCGCCGTTGAACTAGAATCCACCCCATTCCCCACGCCTTTAGCAAGTCATACGGGTGGGATGAAATTAGCGAAAGACCCAGAAAATAATGTAGGCACTCTGCCCGCTGAACCCCCGCGCACCAAGTCCGCCAATACCCGCCCACAAGAGACTAAATTTGTCACGCCAGCGCAAGAGCAACCTCAAAACACGCGCTCGTGGGTTCCCTTCATCATCACCGGCGGGGCAGTCGCCGCGATTTTATTAGGTGTGATTTTTATCCTCTCGCAGGGGAACAACCCGTCGGATGGAGTTTCTACGCCAACGTTAACCGCCCTGGAGGCAACCCAAGTCGCCGTCGTCACCACAGAAGAAGCGACGCTCACGCCAACCAGTGAACCTACCGAAGAAGAAACTGATCTAACGCCTACCGCGACAGAAGCCGTTGTCGCGCTGGTCACAGAAGACATCATCCCAACCGAAGAACCTTCGGTCACGTCCACTTTAGAACCGACGGAAACAGAAACTGAACGACCACCGACAGAAACCGCATCCCCTGAACCGACAGCGACAGAAGCGGAAGTTCTGCTCGTGACCGAAGAAGTCACGGCGACATCGACACATACTAGCACCGCCACCGAAACCACAGTGCCGAGCGAAACACCCAACCCAAGCCCGACGACAACGCGGACACCTTCGCTCACGCCGACGATCACCCCAAGCGTGACATTCAGCGTCACACCGTCGATGACGCCCACGCCCGAACCGACCGAGACAACACCCCCCACCGAAACCGCCACGGCGGTTCGGCTCATCCGCACAACGGCAACCCCTGTCACGCCTGTGGCCGTGACGGATACGCGGGTTCCGTTTGCGCTCACCCGTAACGCGACGCAAACACCGCAAGTGACGCCCACACCCACGTTTAATTTCGCGGGGACACTCTCCGCGCTGGAAACGGCGATCTTCCTCGCCACCGCCTCGACAAGTCCCGTCACACCATCACCAACGCCACAACCTTTCGCAACGTTAGGCTTTAACAGCAATCTTTATGACTGGAACCTCTCCAGCGATGAAGGGACGTTCTTTTCTGGGTTTTTTAGTGGTGAAAATGCTTTAGTCGGCTCAGTCGAACAAGGGTTTGATGGGGTTTACGTCTCTGAAGAAAAAACTTATCGCGACTTTATCTTTGAGACCGATATCACCATTATTGCAGGTGGGTCAGAAACGGCAGCAGCAGGTGTGGTGTTCCACTTTACAGAAGAAAATATCGAAGCCGCTACGGGCGGGCACTACCTCGTCCGAATCAGCATTTATAACGGCGGTGAAATCACCCTCACCCGTTTCTATCCGGTGCGTCAATACAATCAAATTGCGCGGGTCAACCTGCCCATTCGAGAACTGACCCCGTATCATATTCGTGTCGAATCGGTTGGGGGAAACTTTAATATCTATCTCAACAATGAACTTCTCATCACCGCGTCAGATCATACGTATGCGCAAGGCTATGTTGGGCTAAATGTGAATGGGACGTCAGCAGTCTTCAACAATATCTATATTGAAGAACTGCCTCCTCTCCCGTAAGGCTAGGGAATCATCCCTAGCCGGTAATTTCAACAACAACGCCTTCTTCTGCCCAGTTGTAGAGCAGGTTCATCTCTTCTGTGCCCAGCAGGATACAGCCGTAAGTCACACGTGTGCCGAGGTTGTTCGTCCATAACAACTGTGACCCGCCACGCGTGGGAAACCCATGAAAGCCATTGGTGAAGTCAGAGCCGGGGATCGGGCGGTACACACCCATGAAATTCGGCATCCATAAATCCCAGTTGGCGGCGTAAGCATTCGGCTCATGGGATAAAATTTGATACACCCCGGGCCATGTCGGGCTAGAATTGATGCCTGTACTGGCGACCCAATCCCAGATCAGATTTCCATTTTCGTACACACGCACCCGCTGTTCGCTGATGCTCACTTCAATGCGCTTGTTAAAGATGACCGTTTCTGGCAGCATCACATCCCGAGAAGGCAGCGTGATCGTCTGCCCGACAGAGAGCGTATTCACTCCCGCGTTTGCATTCTGCAAGTACGGATATGGAATCCCGTAATCATAGGCAATGGTGATGAAGGTGTCGCCGTCTTGAACCACGTATTGCGTATCGTGGTGATAGACGCGCACCGTCGTGTGCGTTTCACCCCGATTCAACGCCGCTTGAACCGCGCTCACGCTCGCTTCGATATCCAGATAGCGCGTCGCGCCCAAGTCACCCACATGGTTTTGCAGATAGGTTTGTAAAGCAGAGGCGTCAGCCGTGAACTGAATCCCGCTGGCATTTTCGGCGAATTCGCTCACCGTCAGCCACTCGCTCCACTGTTCGGGGGGAACTGCCCAAACCACCGTCTCATCTAAAATTGGATCGTACCCGTCGATCACCAACAGCAAGGTGAGCAAAGAACGCGCCGCTTCGACCAAACCATCTGCATGCGTGATGGCGGGTGAAATCGTGTGCATCACCAAATCCAGACGGCCATCAGAAAGCGCGTCAGGGTCGGCTATCAATATCTGTAATGTGCCGTTTACGTCCATCTGCCGACCATCCACCGCAGGACGCGGAACGACTTCGCCCGCACTCACCCGAACCCCCGCGTTGATCGGCGCGATATCAATTTGATCTCGTAGCGTTTCAAGCGCGGTGGCAAAAGCTGTCTCATCCACATGCCATACAGGGGAAATATTCACTTCGGAAAACAACGCGGATAAAACCCCTGCCAGACTTCCCTCACGCCGACCATAATCCACCGCACGCTGTGCGGTCGCGGCCGCATCAATGCTGATGCCGAGGTTGGAAGCCGCAATCGTGAATTGACGATCCGCATCGTTCAAGCCGATTGAGTATCCATCCCAAACTGCGGAAATCTCAGATTCGATTTCACCTGCGGATAAGCCTCCGACAGGGATACCTGCAATATTCACGCCCGACAATGCGGTACTGCCTGTCATCACAAAAAAGAGTGCAATCCCACTCATCACCACCGCTAACCCTGCAAAAACTATGACAAAAATAGCGGCGATCACCCACGCGGAAGATAACCGACTGCGCGATCTTTTTGCCCGCGGTGAAGCAACTGCCTTTGTAGGCGTAGGTCGTGGAGGCATAGGTTGTGGCGAACGACGAGACTTAATATTCTGACTCATGAGAAAGGAATAGGTTCCTTTTGATAGAACTTTTTTACGAGTGCTATCTTAATTACTGAATTGGATATTATCAGTATAAATGAATTTTCACGGGTTTCAGGATGACTGGTAAACGATTGCTCTACGGTTTTTATTCTGTCACCCTCATAAGGAATTTTCTGTGCAAAAAATCATCTTCATCTTCATCCTGTTTTGTGTGGTGAGTATTCACGGCTTACAAGCACAAGACCCTGCCGAAGCTATAGCGCTCATCCCGCCTGATCCGATCATCTTGCAGGATTTGTTTGTGCGCACCAATGCCCTACGCGAACGGTATGGCCGTCATCACTACATCCGCAGTCCAGAGCTTGATCTTGCGGCTCAACGCCAAGCAGAGTATTTAGTCAGCACAGGGCGACGCGGACATTACCGCCCCGACGGAAGCCGTCCGAGCACACGCATCCACGAAACAGGGTTTGTCACTACCGGTTGGTGTTGTGGTGAAAACTATTACATGAGCATTGATGCCACCCCCGACATGGTCTTTGATTTTTGGCGCTGGAGTCCCAGTCACGTCGTCAATGTTTTACACCGTGACTTCACACACATGGGGTTAGGCATGTCGAGCGACGGTTACCGCATCGCTTATGTCACTGTGTTTGCCGAAGCGTTTGACCCGAACGCTCTGCAAGCAGAAACACACATTGAAGCAGCGGCCGTTGTCTATACGGAAGGATCTACACAACCCATTGAGCAACCACCGCAAGATGCCGTTGAACCTATGACCGAAGTCACTACTCAAATACATAATGTGAACGTCGGCGAAACATTATTCATCATCGCTACGCGCTACGGGGTCAGCATCAACACGTTACTTGAAGTCAACGCGATTCGTGATGTCAACTTGATTTATGTCGGCCAGCGCTTGAATATCCCTGTTTCCCCGCCTCCATGAACGTGAATGTTGAGTGAGTTCGCAAAATTCATCTATGAAAGCCGTTGCACGTTCCAGTATATTTAGTGCTGAACGATTCGTTATGAAGTGGAAATGGTGTGCTTTGCCGAAACTCAATTTACAACGCATGTTGATCCTCGTTGTCAGCTTTTTGTTTTTATCCCTCTCGTCGCAGATCACCTACGCTTTTCAACAAGGGCCGATC
Source organism: uncultured Anaerolineae bacterium (assembly GCA_934216615.1). GTDB lineage: Bacteria > Chloroflexota > Anaerolineae > Aggregatilineales > Phototrophicaceae > Flexifilum. The sequence continues at coordinate 105,177 of CAKQCB010000010.1, forward strand.
CCTGAAAACAGCGCGTTAGATGTCACCGCACATACCATTGCTACGATGTACGAAGGCCCAGGAAGCAGTTACTTTCAAGTCTCACAGTTACAACCCGGCCAATTAGCCCAAATTGCAGAAAGAAATTACATCGGCAATTGGGTGCGCGTGTTACGCCTCAGCGCTGACCGTTACGTCCTCAACAGCGGTTGGGTGATGTTGGGCTACCTGCGCGTAAGCCCTGAATTACGCTTGAGCGACGTTCCCATCAACACTGAATTAGGCGATGGTGTTCCGGGAAATGTCGCGGGGATGGCCGTCGGCGCGCTGTACAATACCCCTGTCATTTCTACCGTCAGCCCTGCCATGATTGAGGTGTATCAACGGGGGTTGGCGTTGGGCAACCTGCCAAATGTCGTCACCAAAGTGGGCGACAGCTTAAGCGCGGACGAAACCTTCTTACGGCCAATGAGCTTGCAACCAATCCAGTTAGGGCCGTATAACTTCTTGAGTTATACCGTCGCCTTTTATGGGGCATCCACCGCAGGGGCAAGCCAAGCCGCCCGCGTGGGCATGAACACCTTCAGCATTGTTGACCCGCAGTGGGCCGATGGCACAGTGTGCGCTTCCGGCGAAACGCCGATCCAGTGCGAATATCGCCTACGTCGCCCATCCATCGCTTTTATTTTATTCGGCCCCAATGATGTGATTCGTGTCGATGCGGATCAGTACGAAACGCAGATGCGTTTGATCGTCGAGGAGACGCTGAATCATGGCATCATTCCGGTGCTTTCGACCTTCAGCTACAACCCCAATGCCGAGTTTTTCACACGCGCAGTGGAATACAATCATCGTATTATCGAAATCGCCACTGAATATCAACTTCCGCTGATCAATTTGTTCGTGGCATCCCGTCCACTTTCAAATTATGGCCTCGACCAAGATGGGATTCACATGCTCCGCAGTGGCATGACCACGCTTGATTTTGCCAGCGGGCTTGAAGCATTTTATGGCGCGTCGTTACGCAACCTGCTCACCATCCGCATGTTGGATGAAATTCGGCTCACAATCGAGCCTTCGATGGAAGATATTCCCACAGAAGCAACGCCAGAGATCACCCCTGAAGCGACCATGCCGATTGAACCTACAGCGACCCTCGTCGGGTGAAAAGGATTGCGTATTCGTCCGCTCATCATTCGACTGGTTTTCTACACGCTGTTTTCGGCTGTCCTCTCAGGGATGGGATGGGTGATGCCAAGCCAAGCTCAGGAAGAAATCTTCCCTGCATTCGTCGCTGATCTGGGTGAGGATGGAGAACTTAACGTTCGCGTCTTGCCAGATGTTGAAGCGAATGCCATCATCCAAATACCCAGTTTTACGCCGTTGGTGTTATTAGGTCGCAGTCCTGATCAATTATGGTTACAGGCCGAAACCCCTGAACACATTGTCGGATGGGTGTATCGGCGTTATGTCGAAACCCAAATCAACACACAAAATTTACCTGTGATCGTAGGGTTTGATCAGCTCATTTACGGGCAGTTTCTATCTGAAGAGGTTCAAAATTCGATTCGGGAAATTGCACTGGTTGGGGCGTCGCGCGGTCAGCACGCGGATATTTTTGCGAAGGTCGGCGACAGCATCACCGTCTCAACACACTTTATGGTGGGGTTTGGTCGGCGCCAAGTCCGTTTAGAAGCCTACGAAGATCAATTACACCCGGTCATTGACTTCTTTTCCCCAAGCGCATTTACACGCAGATCAGAGGCGTCGGGGGTTGGATGGGCCGCGTTCACCCTATTAGACCGCTTTGAAGAAGCGACGGAATCCTGTTTTGTGGGCGAAACCCCGCTTGAGTGTGAATACCGCATCATGCAACCCGCAGTCTCGCTGATCATGTTGGGCACCAACGATGTCGGCTATGTGAATGTCGCTCAATACCGAACCAACTTGAACCGTATCGTCGAGTTCAGTATGGAGAGAGGGATCATCCCGATCTTGAGCACTATCCCTAACCGCCTAGACCGCCCTGAAGTGACGGATCGGGTGCCCATATTCAATCAAATTATTAGCGAAATCGCGCATACGCATCAAATCCCACTTTGGGATTATCACAGCGCGATGCAGTTACTTCCCGAAGGTGGCCTCACCCAAGATGGGATTCATCCCAGCTCACCCGCCGAAAATGCCGCATTTCATCTTTCTGAAACCAACCTTTGGGCAGGGTACGTCATCCGCAATTTGACAGGGTTACAGATGCTTCGGGCGGTACAACCCATCCTTGCAGAGGCTTATCTCACTTCCCCTGAATAGACCTCGCGGACTACGGTGAGAGTGTGCCATGAAAACAAAAATCTGACTGTGATATAACACTTTTGCAACATTCATTCTTGTTTTGCAAAAATCTCTATACAATCTATATACTTACACTACACAAACCAAAATATAACATTATGCCAAAACAGAACACTGTATTCATTTCTTACCGACGCGCAACTTCGTCATACATTGCACGGGCGATCTATCAAGCCTTAAAAGAACGTGGATATGATGTTTTTTTAGATGTAGAAAATATTGGCAATGGCCCTTTTGCCCAAGAAATCTTGCGACAAATTCCGTCGCGAGCGCACTTTGTGTTGGTTTTAAGTCCGGGTGCGTTAGACCGTATTAACGAGCCTCATGATTGGGTGTGTCGAGAGATTCAAGAAGCGATCGCGAGGGAGCGGAATATCGTCCCTTTTGCAACCCATGATTTCGTTTGGACAGCAGAAATTGAAGCACAGTTAGAAAAAGCAGGAATTGAACACATCAAAACGGTCAATAGCGTTCCTGCCGTTCATCATGAATGGTTTGAAGAAGCCATAGACCGCTTATGCAAGCGTTATTTCACCACCACAAAGCTCATCCCGATCATCACCCAAACGGAAAATGACCTTGCATTAGTAGAGGAAATGCGCGAAAAGAATGAAGAACTTGAGCAGCATCCCCTAAGCCATTTACTCGCTCAACACTTTTATATGCAAGCCAGCGCCAAAAGGGGCGTACAGGACTGGGAAGGTATCATTTTAGACTTGGATGATGCCCTGAAACACGAGCCTGATAATGCCCATTTTCTGCACTTTCGTGGACAAACCAAATTACGAAGGAACGATGCGCAAGGTGGCCTTTACGATTTGCATACCGCAACCCAAGTAGACCCCAAATATGCCCCACCTTACCATGATATTGCGTCGTACCAGTATCATTGCGGAGAGTATAAAGCCGCCATCGAAGATTTGGACATCGCGATTTCGCTGGATCGAGAATTGGGGGTCGCTTACTACACACGCGGATTGGTTCATCAAAAGATGGGAAATATGGGCCTCGCCATCATCGACTTCAGAAAAGCAGATGAATTGGGGTATACCCCCGAAGCTGAAGATTAGCACAGCAAGAGGCGATAAAAACCACCGCCTCTTGCCTGCTTATAAAGAGCGTGCCCTGTTTATTTAAAGGGCTTCTGGGCGGTTGACGGTACTCTTTAGAGCCAGTTCAGTCTTAGCATTTGAACTTTCCCCGAACGTGACCATCGCATCCAAGACATGGAACGCTAAATCACCACTGGCGCGGTGCGGTTTCCCTGCTTGGATCATCCGCGCCATGTCCGCAACGCCAACACCCCGCTGAATATCTGAACGGCCGACGGGTTCTACGACGATCCAATCTTCCGAAGAAGGTTTCCAATATTTCACATCCCCGCCAAATGAGTTCGGATCGGGAACGCTTAATGTGCCTTCCGTACCGTAAATTTCGATGATCGGCAGTTGGTGACGCCACACGTCGAAACTCATCATCACAGTGGCGGTTGCGCCTTCGACAAAACGCAGTGACCCTGAATAATGCGTATCAACATTGACCGGAATATCTTGCTGAATCTTGTCACCGTAACGGGTTTCAAAACCGCGTGTTGTCACCGCGGCGATTGACTCAATCGGCCCTAATAAATTCACCAACGCGGTGAGATAGTACGGCCCCATGTCGAACAACGGGCCACCCCCAAATTGATAGAAAAAGGTGGGGTTCGGGTGCCATGATTCAGGGCCGTGACCCGCCATGAATGCAGTCGCGCCGATGGGTTTGCCAATCAAACCGGAATCAATAGCGCGACGAGCCGTTTGCCCACCCGCACCCAAAAAGGTGTCGGGCGCACAACCCACACGCAAATTACGGATTTGTGCGGCAGAGAGGATTGCTTCACCTTCTTCACGAGTCAGGCCAAGCGGTTTTTCCAAGTAAACATGCTTGCCTGCCTTCAAAATTGCGACGCTGACATCAGCATGAACAGCGGGCACCGTCAAATTGATGACAATATCAATTTCAGGGTCAGCCAACAGTTCTTCGATAGTCAATGCACGCAAGTTGTAAGTTGACGCAAAAGTGCTTGCGCGTTCGGGCAGAATGTCCGCACATGCAACCACTTGAATATCATCAGGAAATTTTTCTGACCCTGTCATGTAGGCAGGTGCAATATTTCCCGTCCCAACAATACCAATTCTCATCACCATAATGGATTTATCCTTCAGATCGGGCACGACTTGCCCAAATTAAACCCCGCTTAACCATTTCACGCGCTTCAACAACATCAAAATCTGCAACGGTATGCCCAATTGAGCAGTACATCACTTTACCCTGCCCCCATCGTCGTGTCCATGTCACTGGCATGAGGGTGCCTTCACCCCATGCGACAGAATCCCCGCTCACACGGGTGGTTGCGAGGACATCGTTGGACGGGTCAACGTGGAGGTAATATTGTTCACTACGGATTGAAAAATCTTGTAATCCCTGCGTAATTGGGTGATCGTGGCGCGTGATGTTGACCGTATACTCTATTATATTGCCCGGATGTGCCACAAACTGCCCACCGACCATAAATTGGTATTGTGAACTGTTTCGGAATGAATCGCCCATCGTTCCATGCCAGCCCGCAACGCCAACGCCACTTTCAACCGCGCTTAATAAACCCTGTTCCTGCTGTGGGGTAATTTCACCCATCGTCCATGTGGGGACAATCACATCAAATGTCCGCAACTTGTCGGTATCTAAAAATATATCCAGCGTATCGCTGATCTCGGTTGTATATCCTTCCGCCTGAAGTAGAGAAGCAATTAAGTTGGCAGATTCAAACGGTGTATGTCCGTTCCATCCCCCTGCAACAAAGAGCGCAGAAGGGTTCATGAGTTCACCTCGTCTATGTATGATAGCTATCGAATCAACTACTTTATTGTAACTTGATTTATAGACAACTCGCAGGGGAAGATATATCCACCATTTCCACTTACTCAAATCGTTTAAATGGTTTAGGATTAGCTTTCACTTTCAATGAAGGGTATTCGTGTGAACGAGAATTTACAACTTCTAAAACAACAACTTGTAAGCCAAGATCGCAATATTCGCAGCCAAGCGGTACTCGAACTGGGGAATTTGACCGACCCTGATTCTTTAGCTTGGTTGGTGGATATGGTTGGCGTGGAAGAAGACCTGTTTGTGCGCGAAGACATCACATGGGCATTGGTAAAATTTCAAGACGTGGCGATTGATCCACTGATCGAGCTTTTAAAAAACGGCATGTTTGAACAGCGCCATCATGCCGCGCATACCCTCGGCAAAATTGGAAACCCCCGCGCACTCAACGCATTACTCAACGCATTGGATGACCCTGAACATCTGGTTTTGAGCAAAGCTATTTTTGTCCTCAGCCAAGTGGGGGATGCGCGCGCTGTCCCTGCATTGATCAAACTGATCGGCCGTCCAGAAGCGGATTTACAAACAACCGTGAATTTTGCGCTCAAGCGGTTTGAAGCTGAATCCATCCCCTATTTGATGGAATTGGCGCATCATGAAAATGATGCGGTACGTGAACAAGTCGTCGATATTTTAGGGTTGATCGGAAGTGCTGAGTCGATCCCAGCACTTCTCGATGCGTTGAACGATCCATCTTGGAAAGTGCGGTTTGCCGCCGTCACTGCCCTATCGGAATATCAAGATGAAACCTTAGTAGACAACTTAGAACCGCTGACGCATGACCCCGAACCGCGCGTACAAACGCTCGTCAACTTGGTTCTTAATAAGACCTCTCGTTAAGCTCGCTCAACGGTTACGACTGGTGCAGGGTTAGGCCGAATGATCCCACCGACATTGAAGGGAATCGGCTTCTGCCCAGTCGATTTTAAGGTGAAGTGACTGAGCAAATATGCAACAATCTGCTTAGATTCTTCCATCGCAAAATTCGCCCCTAAACATTTGCGCGGGCCATGCCCAAAACTGAGGGTGTGCAAATACAAATTGGGGTTGTTGATGAAGCGATACGGGTCAAAATCCTCTACCGTCGAGTTTCCTTGTGCGTTGTGGAAGATGGGGTCACGGTGCGCCAACATCGTCGAGCCAATCGTCATCACCCCCGCCGGTAGTTGATATGGCCCTAACGCGACAGGTTCGGTTGTTTGGCGTGGAATGATGAATGTCGCAGGCCATAAACGTAAAGATTCGGTGATGGTCGCGACGAGCAGCGGGAACTGCGCATCTGCTAAAGGTTTGCCTTCTTGATAGTTGGCACGAATCTCGGCTTTGAGCGCTTCTTGTAAAGCAGGGTCTTCTGCGATGTGATACAAAATCCACGACAGGCTAATTTGTGTGGTCTCATGCCCCGCCAAAACCAACGTTTTCAACTGAGCGATAGCAACATCATGACTGCCGTAGGCATCGACCAAAATCTTGGTGATAGTCTCAGATTCTGGTGATGAATTTTCGACTGTCTCATGAAGCAGTGAGTCAAACACTTGCGTTAACAGACTGTTTGCCGCCTTGTAGTCACCGTAACCGGGCATGAACTGTTGTGGTAACGGGATCATCGCGCCGCGGTTCAAGAACTTCACACACGTGACAAACGCTTCTGACATCGCTTGTTTATAAGCGGGGTCACGGTCAGCCAAGAACATCAGCTTCCACATGATGTTTAAAGCGATGTGATTGGTTTGCTCGAACAAATTGACCGAACTACCTTCCGTCCATGACTGCGTCATTTGGGCTGTTTGTTCGGCAAAGGTTTGGTTCAATAAGTCATTGGAAAGGTCGCCAAAGGCGCGGTTGATGATACGGCGAAGCAGAAGCCAATGGTCGCCATCTTCTATCAACACACTTTCGCCTAACAAATCGCGCAGGCCCTTGAACAACGGGCCTTTGGCAAACACCTTGTGGTTCAATAACATTTCTTTGATCAGCTTTTCTTCGCTGAACACCACCATTTGCACCCCCGGCATGGGGATACGAAAGACCGCGCCATAGGTTTTCCACCACGCCAACAAATGTTGTGGCAAAGTGCTCGAGCTGAACGCGATTGCATTTTTTGCAAATTCAACCACAGGAATACCATCAATTTTAGGAATGGCATTCAGGTTTATCGGGCTTGTAACAGATGACATGTTAAAGACTCCTTTGCATCAACTGTTTAGTCCAAAACTTGTAATTGGTCGATCAAGGGTGTTTGATTGTCGTAATCCACCCCTGCATCGTAAATTTGATAGTTGTAGTGCACAAAGTTTGTGATGATCGAGGTCACCGCATCGGATGGAAAGCGCGTGAACATTTCATACAATTGATCCTCGAGCGCTTGGAACCTTGCGCTCAGGTGAAACACAGTATAGTGAAACTGTGACCACAACTCTTCCTGTCCCATAAGACGCAGATCAAACGCCAAATTCGCCTCTTGTTTGGTCGCATCTTTGAGCAAGGGAAACAGTGCGCGATATTCAAATGAATCCTTCGGCCATGATTTCGCGGCCAATGCAAGATATTCCCGTGGAGAAAGAGATTGTGCCTGTGCGTCCGTGCTCAGTTCATTGAGCATAGCCCCTAAAGCGTCGGAAGACATTCTCAAAATGCGACTCCCACAGTCGTTCGCAAGGCCGATCAATGTTGTCGCAATGCGGATTGATTTCTCAACCGTTTCGTGGTTAGCACTGACATACGCATGTAAATCGGCATCCACCGATGCGAGTGAAGAAATCATCTTGGACATGGTGTAATCGGTGAGAATAGAGTCCGCCCGTAAAGCCAGCGCTTTATCCAACCCATAGGCTTGATACCCTTTACGGTGGATCAACAAACTCGACTCATACCGTTTCATCAAAGCGTGCATCGTAAAGTCGTGCAAAATCGTCTTGCCTGTTGGGATGAGCGCCTGCGCAGAGTCAGAAAAAACCCATCCTTCCTTCACTTGGTCACGGGCAATTTCAACGACGAGCAAATTCAACAAGAGCATATACTTCACAGGATGCTCAAAGAATTTTTTGAGTTCGTGGGTATCAATGCCTACACTGCCTGCATAAGCAATCGCCGAATCGTTCAACAACCCAAGCATGTCGGGATGGAACTGCGTAATATCCAGTTCTTGGAGGGAAGATTCGCTCAGATATTGCAAAAATGCAGATTGTACCGAGACAAAAGATGCCCCAGAGATGATTTGTAATGCGTAGGTATTAAACACATCCACAAAGTCGAGCGGGATCGCCAATTGAGTCGCCAAATGATGCCCGCCCAACTTATCTGACACCACTTCTAGTAGATGGTGCATGAATAGGGTGTAAATTCCCGGCATTGCCTGTTGCACAACACCCGAATCAAACGATTTACACATCACAGCGACGACGCCTGCCAGCGCCTTAATCCCCAGTTCGCCTAGCTGGTTGACCAACATTTCTTGCGTGGCTGGGGAATTGCTCAACACGAGCTGTGTGTAGCATCCCACAGCCGGCAGATATTTCTGCAAAATCACCTTTGAAAAAGACTCGACGATGAATTTTTCAAAAACAAGAATACGTTCGCGTGGCGAAGGAAGAAGGACTAATGCAGGAATTAACGGTTGCAAAGAATCTGCCAATACCTGTTTATCGACAACCCTTAGTTCAGGAATTTCGAATGGAAATTGTGGGTTCAACATACGAATGACCACCTTTTTACTAG
>CAKQCB010000011.1 GCA_934216615.1 uncultured Anaerolineae bacterium
GACGTAATTCTTTTCGCCCTCTCCCCATGGAGAGGGCACGACCCTGTCGGGGTGAGGTGCTTTTAAAAAATCACAACCACCATAAGGACACGGCTTTAAAGACACCTCACCTGCTTCGCTGATGCTCAGCCGTCCTCTCCATGGGGAGAGGACAAAGGGACGCATCTCATTTTGCGATAGGTTATGTTTCGCGGACAGGGCAAGTCACCGACTTGCCCCTACAAAATCCTGATTTGTGATGTGTTTGGTTTTCCCGCCCCGACGGGGTGAGGTGTTTTTAGTAACGGTCAGGGGACTTCACCCCAACCCCAAGGCTTGATTCCGCAACTGCTTCAAGCGTTTCATCACGTTGATTGCCCCGCGTCCAAAGGTGTTATACAGGCGTTGATATTCCTCATAGAGCGCTTGATACACCGCCTGATTTTCCGGAATCGGCTGGATAATTTCCTCTTTCAATTTACCCAGCGCATCAGCGGCTTCGTGAATATCGGCATACACCCCTGCCGCAACGGATGCGTGAATCGCTGCGCCTAGAGCGGGGGTCTGAGTAGACCCCGCCAAACGCAAGGGACGTCCGGTCACATCTGCATAGATTTGGCGAAGCATCGCGTTTTTATCGGGCAGACCGCCCGCCGCGATCAATTCAGTCACTCGCACGCCTTGTTTCTCAAAGGCTTCGATGATCTCACGGGTTCCGAACGCGGTCGCTTCGATCAAGGCGCGGTAGATGTCGGGCGCGCGGGTGGCGAGTGTCATCCCCACGAGTAACCCACTCAATTCACTGTCGCCGAGCGTAGATCGATTGCCATTCCACCAATCTAAGGCGAGTAAGCCATGTTCGCCGACTTTTTGTTTAGATGCTTCTTGTTCTAAGTAAGCTTGGATGGGTAGACGCGCCCGTTCTGCCGCTTGATAATATTCTTGAGGCACGGCGTTTTCGACAAACCATGCAAAGCTATCGCCAACGCCGGGCTGTCCTGCCTCATAGCCGTACAAGCCATCGACCACACCGCCATCAACGACGCCGGAAATTCCTTCCACAAGGTCCATGACAGGGCTGGATAGAATTTGGCAGGTTGATGTCCCCATAATCATGACCATCGAACCGGCGCGGGTGGCTTTGACAGCAGGCGCGGCGACGTGTGCATCAATGTTGCCGGATGCCACGGCGATGCCTGCGGGAAGGCCGAGTTTTGACGCGATTTCGGGTTGTAGCTCACCCGCTTTGGTGCTGAGGGGCACAAACTCACCGTGAACTTTGGTCGCGACCACATCACGGAAATCGGGGTGCAGGGCGGCGAAATATTCAGGGGTCGGATATTTCCCATCCTGAACCAGCATCTTATACCCCGCTGTGCTCACACTGCGCACCAAATTGCCCGTCAACTGCCACACAATCCAATCGGCAGACTCGATGAACACTTCAGTAGCGGCGTAAATATGAGGCGCTTCATCTAATATCTGTAAGAGTTTGCTGAAGAACCATTCTGATGAGTAGTTCCCCCCGTAGCGCGCCAACCAATATTCCCCGCGCTCTTTGGCAACCGCATTGATGCGATCCGCCTGCGGTTGGCTGGCATGATGTTTCCACAATTTGACGTACGCGTGCGGTTCATTGACGTATTCAGGTACAAAAGACAGAGGCGTGCCGTCTTTTAACGTTGGCATCGGTGAACTTGAGGTGAAGTCGATCCCAATCCCCACGACTTGCGCGGGGTCCACACCACTCTGCTGCAGAACGGCGGGCACGGTTTCATATAAGACTTGTAGATAATCGGCCGCATTTTGTAAGGCCCATTCAGGGGGGAGTCGTTGACCGTTCGCCGTGAGCGTTTCGCTCATCACCCCATGCGGATATTCATAGACCGCAGTCGCCACTTCCGCGCCTGTTTTGACATCGACCAGCAGTGCCCGTCCAGATAACGTCCCAAAATCAATTCCAATGGTGTACATAAATGACCTTTAACCTACTCAACAAAATATTTTGCAATAATGCCCCTATTTTAACGCCTTATTTTTGATGTGATAGTACACTTGGATACACTCAATCAATGACCTCATAAAACAACTGAAGGAAATGTGGCGCATGGCTCTTTGTAATCCTCTACACTGGTTAAAACGTGCCCAAGATGAAGGCTTTGCGATTGGCGCATTTAACGCCAACACCATCGAACAGGCACAGGCCATTGTCAACGCCGCCGAAGCGGAAAACGCGCCCGTGTTCATCCAAGTGAGCCACCGCGCTTTACAATATATGGGCAGTGGAAATGAGATCGTCGGCATGCAATACGTGGCCGCTTTTGGCAAAGTGGCGGCGCAATCGGTACGGGTTCCGGTCGCGTTGCATTTGGATCATGCCACCGAACAAGAAGTGATCATGGCGTGTGCGCTCGGTTTCACGTCTGTGATGTTCGACGGCAGTTTGCTCAGCTATGAAGAAAATGTCGCCATCACAAAACGCCTTGCCGAAATCACACGTTCCGCCAATGTCTGTTTAGAAGCAGAACTGGGCGAAGTCCCCAAACCACATGACCCGAATCAACTGCATGATGTAGAGGCGCTGACCGACCCTGAAGAAGCCTCTGCATTTGTCAACGCGACAGGCATCGATACTTTGGCGGTCGCGCTCGGATCGGTTCACGGCGTTCAAGAAAAACAGATTTCGCTCGACCTGCATCGCTTACAAAGCATTAAAAATCGTGTGGATATTCCGTTGGTACTGCATGGATCATCAGGCGTAGAAGATGTCCACATCCAAGAGGGGATTCGCTTGGGATTACGCAAGATCAACGTCGCGACACAAATGAACGGACACTTTACCCACGCCGTGAGAAAAACCTTACAAGCTGATGAAAAACGTTCCGACCCGCGTCCATACCTCACCGCAGGGCGCGATGCCATGCAAGCCGCCGTTCAAGAACGACTGCGTTTTTTCGGGGCGTCGGGTAAGGCCTAAACCTCAGAGATGTCTTAAAGAAACTCATTTTTTATAATTTTGGTGTAGGATTATGGCTCAGGAACAGTTACTCCTTATGCCTTTTAACCCTGTATAAAAATCCCCACTTTTCTCAAACTCGATGCAGTTCATATGGAATGATTGGGGATATCTTTCTTATCAAGCCTTTAAGGAGCGTGTAAGAGCGGATGGAAATTTTAATCCTTGTCATTATTAGCTTGATCAACGGCTTATTTTCGATGTCCGAAGCGGGCGTGATCGCTACACGTCGGGCACGTTTGCAGCAGCTTGCTGATCGTGGCAACCAAAATGCTGAGGCTGCTCTTAAATTGGTCGATAATCCCAACCAATTTCTCTCGACGGTACAAATTTTCATCACGTTGATCGGCATTATCAGCGGTTATTTCGGTGGCGCTGCAATCTCATCTCAAATTGCTGATCTGCTCAGAGGTACGTTTTTAGCACCTTATGCGACCACGCTCGGCTCTGTGTTGGTCATTTTATTGACCACCTATCTCTCGCTCATCCTCGGCGAACTTGTGCCGAAACGTCTCGCGTTACGCGCACCCGAACGGATCGCCGTCCTGATTGCGCCGTTCATGGCGTTTCTCTCGCGTCTTACCGCGCCACTCGTCTGGTTCTTAGGCGTGTCTACCGAAGCGGTTTTGTATGTTTTGGGTGCGCGGAATACCCAAGAAGCGCCCGTCACAGAAGAAGAAATCAAGACGATGATCCAGCAAGGGGTCGAAGCCGGTGTGTTTGAAGAAAGTGAGCATGATTTGGTCGCGGGTATCTTCCGTTTTGGAGATGCGCGCGTGAGTTCGCTCATGACGCCTCGTACCGATGTCATCTGGCTCGATGTGACGGATAAAGACGGCAAGAACCGCTCGACCATCCGCAACCATGATTACTCTCGATTCCCCGTGTGTGATGAGACGTTAGATCATGTGTTGGGCATTGTCGAAACCAAAGATATTTTATCAGCGATGTTAGACGGTAAACGCTTTGATATCCGCAAAGCGGTGAAGCCCGCCATTTTTGTGCCACAAAACCTAAATGCCTCTGAACTGCTGGATAAATTTCGTACAAGTAGCACGCACTTGGCCGTCGTCCTCGACGAGTATGGCAGTCTCGCAGGGATCATCACCATGCAAGACATCCTCGAAGCCATTGTGGGGGATGTCGAAGGTGAGTCCGAGACTTTATTAGAAGATGGAACGTATATCTTTGAAGGTCTTATGGCGATTGATGAAGTCAAAGATATGTTGTACTTGGACGACCTTCCGGGCGAACACGAACGCTATGAAACCGTCAACGGTTTTATGATGTTTCTGCTTGGGAAACTGCCCGAAGTCAATGACGCGGTGGAATGGGCGGGCTATCAGTTTAAAGTGTTGGCAATTGAGGGACGGCGTATTGACCGCCTCGCCGTGACGCGCATCACAGAAAACACGGTCGATGAAGCATCGCGCGCGACGTCGTTGCCGGATGAAGCGAACTTTGGCGGTACAAGCGAAAATCTAACTGAGTAAAAACGTATGGGTGATACGATTCTGATTGTAGACGACGAAAATCATATTATTGATCTTGCGCGCATGTATTTAGAAGCGGAAGGTTTTCAGGTCGATTTTGCGCTGGATGGCAAACAAGCCCTGCAAAAAATCCTGAATAATCCCCCTGCTTTGATTGTGTTGGATTTAATGCTTCCTGAACTTGACGGTTGGGAAGTCTGTCGTCGGGTGCGCGCCGCCAGTGACCTGCCGATTATCATGCTCACCGCTCGCAGTGAAGATATTGATCGCATCGTCGGGTTAGAGCTAGGTGCAGACGATTACCTGACGAAGCCGTTTAATCCGCGTGAACTGACGGCGCGCGTGAAAGCAATTTTACGGCGGGTCGAAAAGCGTGATCATTCATCCTCCTCCAGCGACCGTATCATCAACCTCGGCAACCTGACGCTCTACCCTGACCGCAGGGTAGTCACCGTGAATGGCAAATCCATCGACCTGCGCATGAAAGAGTACGATCTTTTATTGACGCTGGCCGAAAATAAGGGCATCGTCTTCAGTCGTGAGAAACTGCTCAATGTGGTGTGGGGATATGATTTTGCAGGCGAAACCCGTACCGTAGATGTACACATCGCCCATTTACGGCACAAATTAAAAGACATGAACCCCGCCATTGAAACCGTGTGGGGTGTCGGTTATCGCATTGATACTGTGTAAGGGGTGGTGATGGCGTGACACCATCAGAAGTGAAAAAATCACCAACTAAGAGCTGGCTTTCTACGCTTCGCGCTCGCCTGCTTCTTAGTTATGTTTTGCTTTTAGTCTTGTTGGTTGGGGTCACAACCATCTCGCTTTTGGTGATTTTAAATACACGCCCTGCACCGCCTGAACAAACTTACCGTCAACTCGCCACGATTGCGCTCAACACCAACTTAAGAAACATCTTACCCGAATTACGCACGGGCATTATTCGTTTTCGCCAGCCGGACTTTGAAGCGTTATATGCCCAATTAGATACGATTGCGACACAGCAAAGCGTGCGCATCTTGATCATGAGCATGCCTCAGCTCATTGTTCTATTCGACAGCGCCGACGAATATGCGACGGGCGATACACTGACGGCAACCTACAGTCAGTATTCGCTTCCTTCCAATATCACCAATTACACACGCCCAAGATCAAATGTCTTAGCGGGCGCTTTCATTGATAAAACCAATGCCGAATGGCTGTACCTCGCGCTCGAAGGCTTGAGCATCAGCAACCAGCAGTATGCGCTGATCTTTGCGCAACCGCGCCCTTCGCAAAGCCTGCAAGATGCCCTACAAGATTTCGGGACTGAAATTGTCCCGCTCATTTTACAAGTGACATTAGGCGGATTGGCGATTGCCGTTTTCCTCGCGGTGGTCATCTCACGCAATATTGGCAGTTCGCTCAAAGATTTGGTGTATGCCGCAGACCGCGTTGCCGATGGTGATTATGAGCATCGTGTGCCCGTCGCGGGGCCAGTGGAGGTTCGCGCTGTCGCTGAAGCCTTTAATCAGATGAGTGCCGAGGTTCAGTCTGAACGCAAAGCGCAACAAAATTTCTTGGTGAATGTCTCTCACGATCTTAAAACCCCACTCACGTCGATTCAGGGTTTCGCCCAAGCGATTGTCGATGGCGCTACATCCGAGCCAGCCAAAGCCGCTCAAATTATCTATGATGAAGCGTCTCGCCTTAACCGTATGGTGGTTGAACTCACCGACCTTGCGCGGTTAGATGCGGGCAGTTTGCCCCTGCAAAAAATGCCCATCGACCTGAGCCAACTCGTCAGTGCAATCAGCCAGCGGTTGGCGATTGTGGCGGCAGAAAAAAGTATCACCCTGAAAACCGATTTATCGCCCATGCCTATCGTCGAAGCGGATGGGGATCGTTTGGCGCAGGTGGTCACCAACTTGATCGGCAACGCGATCAAATTCACTCCGCCAGAAGGCGAAATCCATATTCAAACGCGCATGCAACATCAAGGCGTGGAATTGATCGTGCGCGATTCGGGCATTGGCATTACGGAAGAAGAAATGCCCCGCATCTTCGAACGTTTTTATCAGGTCGATAAAGCTCGTGGGCCGAAGCGTGGCACAGGCTTAGGGTTAGCTATCGTCCGCGAGATCATCGCCACACATGGAGGGCAGGTATCCGTTTCTAGCGACGCAGGTCAAGGATCAACTTTCACGGTGTGGTTGCCCTCGCCAGTGTTGAGGCGGTGAGATGATATCTTTTAAAGACATCTCACGTGCTACGCTGATGCTTAGCCGCCCTCTCCGTGGGGAGAGGACAAAGGACGTTTCTCATTTTGAGGTAGGTTATATGTTGTGGGCAAGTCACCGACTTGCCCCTACAAAAATCCTGATTTGTGATGTGTTTAGTTTTCCCGTCCTCTCCCCATGGAGAGGGCACGACCCCGTCGGGGTGAGGTGCCCCTCTTGCCAAAGCGATTTAATCGGCCATTTCGGCTTCGGCTTGATCTTTTTCACTTTCGTTTTGGCGTAAACGGCGATAGGTCGCTTGCATCACCAACGCATCGGCCACATGGAAAGGCAGAGGCGCTTCAACAGCCGCCGTTCCTTCGACACCAAAATCACTGAAAGCTTGCAATAACTCGCGATAGCGAATGTCGGCCTCATTCAAGGGCACATGATTGCGTTCACCTTTTGCAGAGTATTCAATTCCACTGAGATGAAAATGGACATTTTTCATGCCGTAGTCGCCGAGACCATCGCGTAGGCGAGTGAGCGCGTCGCTAAATTCCTCGTAACTGTTGAATGACCCATCCCCTGTACGAGCATGAAGATGAGCCCAATCAATGGCAGGCAAAACCCCTGGCACGTCTTTGCTCAGTTGGATGGTTTCATCTAAGGTGCCGAACATGGCAGATTTGCCCATCGTCTCTGGGCGCAAAATGACATCAACCTTTTCTTCGCGCAGAATCCCTGTGAGTTCGAGCAACTTTTCTTTGGCGCGTTCGTAAACCTGTTCCGGTGGTTGGCTATGATACGACCCGGGATGAAACACGATATCACGCGCTCCGGCCAAAAATCCTTTTCGTGCCGCCGCCAAAAGACGTTGATCGCTCTTTTCCATCAGTTCGGCTGTTTGGCTGTTCAGGTTGATGTAATAGGGCGCGTGGATGCTGAGGCTCACGTTGTGCTTTTGACTGGTGGCCTTGATCTCTGCGCATGTTTCGTCGCTCACACGAACGCTTTGCACCCAAGCAATTTCAAGATGGTCAAGTCCTAAGATGCGAATATGCTCGATTGCCGCCGGCGTTCCGCTGGTTGGCGCACTTTGGGGAGAACCCACCGTTCCAAAACGCAGGGGATCTAACTGCTTGATTTCTTTAGCCACGAAACGATCCTTATCACAAATACGTATAGGGGGATGAACTAGAATTACCCTCAAGTTTAACATACATCCGCGATATTTTGGGATGTATAAACGAACAAATGTTTTGAGAGCAGGTATGTCCTATGAGTCTTCAACAGATAAAACACACGTATGTTTTTAGCTTAAAATCATTTTTGGTAAATGCGGTCTTGTTCGCGACAGTGGTGATTTTGCTCGTCGTCCTTAATCCCCGTTTTGCACTTCCTATTCTGATTGCATGGAGCGGGGTTTTAGCATTACATTTTATTTTTATGGTCTCGCATTTTGTGGAAAGTCGGCAAGAAAAAACGAAGGGTTTCACTGAAAAAGAGAAACCTGCGCACGTCATATTAGGGGATGATGGCGAATTGGTTTATGGTGTAGAGGATAGCAAAGAATCACACCAGCAAAGCCGCCTGTAATTCAATCTATGGGATAACACTTATGCATTCTACAACCGAACGCCCCTCATTTTTAACCCAACGTCGCACCTTGATCTATGCTCTCATCGCAGGGGTGATTGTGTATGTGTTGTGGAACATTCCGCAGTTGGATTTTATCGTGTATCCGCTGCGCTTATTTGTCACCTTTGTGCATGAAACGGCGCACGGTTTGGCGGCGCTCATCACGGGTGGACAGATTGATCGTCTACAGGTATTTGCCAATGGTGCAGGGGTCGCTACGACGCGCGGGGGCATACGCTGGATTATCATCCCAGCAGGTTATTTAGGAGCGGCGGCCTTTGGCGCGGGCTTGTTTTATGTGATTAATCGGTTTGGAAATGTGAAGCGCATCAGCATTGTGCTGGGGATTTTGACAGCGTTAGTAGCGATCTTATTTACAAATTTGCTCTCGACGGCCTTTTTGATCGGCTTAGGGATTGCTGCCTTGTTAATCGGCATTGGTATCAAGGCACACGAGGACATTGCTCTATTGGTGTTGGATGTGCTGGCGATTATCACAGGGTTGAATGCGGTTTTAGACCTGTTTTCTTTGTCGCGTTCGATCCATATGTCTGTGGGCAGTGTACGAAACGATGCAGTCGCGTTTTCGGCCCAAGTCGCGCCAATTATCCCGCCCGTGATTTGGGCATTGTTATGGTCCGCGTTGGCGGTTTTGATGCTCGGCGCAGCGGTTTACTACACGTTTATCAAGCGGAAGTTTTAGGGGGCTGGTTGCGAAGGGCACCTCCCCCCGACGGGGTCGTGCCCTCTCCGTGGGGAGAGGGCGAAAAGAATCACGTCGTAAATTAGGATTTTGTAGGGGCAAGGCATCGCCTTGCCCCTACAGGTTTGTCTTATTTTGCCTTTTGTCCTCTCCGTGGGAAGAGGACGAGAAAAGAATTACGTCGAAATCAGGGATTTTGTAGGGGCAAGTCGGTGACTTGCCCACAACATATAACCTGACCCTGTTCGCGCTTTTGTCCTCTCCCCACGGAGAGGACGGCTGAGCGCCAGCGAAGCAGGTGAGGTACTTTTAAACGGACAAAGCCTGCATTGTCACTACACATCATGAAGTCTTCTCTACTCGTGCCAGAAACTTTCGCTCAGATATTTAAACGCATTATCAGGGAACACTGTGACAATTTGCGCGGGCTGATTTTGATCCGCAAGCTTCTCGGCCAGCGCTAATGATCCGACCATCGCCGCCGCCGCGCTGATCCCCACCAGATAGCCTTCTTCGCGCGCCAACCGTCGCGCCATCGCATAGGTGGCTTCTGTCGTCGCACTGACCTGTTGGTCAGGGAAGAACTCATCATAAATGCCCGGCTTGATCGCCGTAGGCATGTGTTTTAAGCCCTCAAGCCCGTTAAATGGTGAGTCTGGTTGGAGCGCGACGATCTGAATATCTGGGTTATACGCCTTTAAACGGCGCCCCGTGCCCATCAACGTGCCACTGGTACCCAATCCTGCTAAAAAGTGAGTGACGGCTCCGTGAGTTTGTCGCCAAATTTCAACTCCTGTCCCGTCGTAATGGGCTTGCCAATTGGCAGGATTATTGTATTGATCGGCGTAAAAATAGGCCTGCGGATCACTTGCTACCAGATCACGCACCGCGCGAATAGCGCCATCCGACCCTTCAAGCGGATCGGTGAGGACGACATCGGCCCCATATGCCCGCAAAATTGCCAAGCGCTCTGGGCTGGCGTTGGCAGGCACAAACAATTTGACACGGTAGCCTTTGGCTGCGCCGATCATGGCGTAAGCGATGCCAGTATTTCCGCTGGTACTATCCAACAAAATTTGCCCACGCCCCAATTGCCCGGCTTCTTCAGCTGCTTGGATAATCCGTGATGCCGCGCGATCCTTCACACTTCCGCCCGGGTTCGCCCATTCTGCCTTGGCAAAAATCTGAATATTCTCAGGCAAATGCGCGGTGATTTCACGGAAGCTCAACAGCGGTGTATTACCGATCAATCGGTCAATATGATGGGCTTTCACCTTCAACGGTGCGGTGATGGGTTCGATTGTCAATGTCATCGTTATTTACTCGGGTTCTCAACTTGTTCACAGGCATAAAAAAAGCCACTTGAAACAAAAAAAGCGCAACACATTCGGCAGCTTTGCCGAGCGGTACGCCCTTCTTCAAGTGGCTTATCACGTCAATTTACGTGGTGTGATGTCTATCGTTTCGTCACTGTCTGAAGTTTACGCACGCCCTTTCTTCAAACAGCAACAACAAAGTGCAACCAACATGGATTTTCTCTCGAGTTTGTCTTATCAAGAATGCCATCACTGTATACGATGATGTGAGGGCTGTCAACTGTTTCGGAACAAGTTTTTATACTCTTGCGTTGAACCTCACCTTGACGCGTAAAAGGGGTTTGTTATAATGCAAGTTCGCCAATGGCCCCGTAGCTCAATTGGCAGAGCAGTTGACTCTTAATCAATTGGTTATAGGTTCGAGTCCTATCGGGGTCACAATCACGTTGTAACGAAAAGAGGATGCCCCCAAGGTATCCTCTTTTTATTGTTGTGTCAACTACTTCTTTTTCTCTCTAGCACGGTGACGTCTATAGTCGCCTTGGAGTGGATCGTAAGGCAACACCCCCAATATCTTCCTTATGAGAGGCAGTACCCGGTCACGCTTTCTACGGAACGGAACAATAGGCAAACTGGAGGCGAGGGATTTAGCATCCGCTTTGAATTTTCGCTCCAAAATGCGCGCGCCTTGGGGACTTCTAACCGCTGTGATCTTCATTAGCTGAGCTTCTTCTTCCTCCAGCTCTGATGTCTCGTAGTCAGTGCTGTACATGCGGGGCAAGCGTGGGAGCTTGTCTACCGTTTTAACGTGGCGTAAATATTTGATGAGGTTCAATCTTCAGCATCCTTTCTGGTGAATTGGCTTACGAAGCGTTGCAACAAATGAACCCCTATCACGACCAAAAGAACAATCAACATAACTTGTAGAATCACGCCCCAATTGCCTGCCCAGTTCCAAGTCTGGATTGCAATGTCTGTAGCACCCCACAAGTTATATTCCTCTGGCATCACGAAACGCATTTGCCCCGGGGGGTATGGAGTTGGTGTTGGAATCATTTAGCCTCCAAAGAATTTAAAGACAAAGCTCAGAGCTTTGCCTACTATCGTGTCAATGACAGAGGCGATGGTGGCGATGATCTGCATAACGAGTTTGAATATCCACACAATCCACCTAATGATGTAAACCGCCGCATAAATGACGACATAAACCGCGAACAGCGCCATCCGCGCTGCAATATAAATGGAGAGATGCGAAATCACCGGAGCAAATGGGCCAAAAATCGAATTGGCTGCATTTGCTGACATGAGCCATTTCGCATAAGAAAAGACAACCGCGCCTGTTTCGCCGGGCAAGAGCGGAGAGCCATTGGGTGCAAGAAGCGAACCGTCAATGCCTGCAAGATCGATGTCCACTTCTAGAAGGTCTTCAAGCATTTCAAAATCTGGTAAGGGGATGGCGGTTGGAGTGGGTCTGCCTGTATCGCCCCCATAACTGCTGTGACAGCTATTGGAGCCAAATGGATTGGGATTGAATCCACGTACTTCAATCCAGCGTAGATAAAGTGGAGCTGACGCTTCAGCTTCTATTCTCAGCACAGTACCCTGCTCACCGCCGCCCGTTCCGGTGATGCCCCCTGTATACTCGCTTTCAGTGATGGGTATCGTGGTCACCACGGTATCAATGACGAGTCCAAACACCTGAGCATAAACAACTAAATTGATAGGTGCGACAATTTCACCGCGTGAGGCAGAAACGTTAAAATTGGCTGGCATAACCATCTGGCTGTGAGTGTAGATAACGTCCAGTCTTCCTTCAGAATCGGTTCTGATTCCGCGCCCAGATTCCCACACCCCATGAGTGATACTTGCACCTGCTTGAGACATCGTAAAATCAAAGCGATAGCACCAATCTCCAGCGTCAGGAGCGGCACTGCCACAACTCGTAAGGAAAAATATCAAAGTCGCAAAGATGATAATTATTTTCATGACTTCAATATCTCCTTAGCGCGGGACAAGATTGCCCTGACGAGTTTGATAAATTCAAACAAGATAAAGAGATCGACAATAATTGTCATAATGAGGCTGATCACACCGCCAAGGGGTGCCCCAAATATTGTCCAGCGCACGATATACCAGATTGCACAAAGCTGGCTTGCAAACGGATAATTGACACAATCAGGCATGCCCGGGATGGCAACCGCGGGGGAATTGACCCACGTTGTAGACACCCGGGTAACAAGGGTACGAAATTCACCTAAATACCTGACGCTTTGTTGCATGAAGTTGCTCATCACGCCTAAAACGCCACCTCCTAAGCTGCCAATCCCGTCGGTGATGTTGTTCAATCCACCGTCACCACCTCCACCTTCCCAAGGCACAACCATCATTGGGGTACCGGTTCCGGTTGTGGTGGCCATTGGCGTTGATGAAATCATGGGGCTGGGCGTCCATGTGGGCCAAATCTGTACCGTCGCTGTGGGCAAAGGGCTGGGCGGTGGAAGAATAGGCACCCGGGTTGTGGTTGCCAATGGCGTTTGTGTTGGCGCAATCGGTGAGAAGCGCGGGAGTGGTGTTTGTGTGGGCGGTGGTGTCCACCACCACGGCCGTGTATTCGTTGGGTAAGGCGTTCTGGTTGGCGAGGGCGTCAGCCACCAATCTATTGTGTTAGTTGGCGGTGGTGTGCCCATTGTCGCGGTTGCGGTTGGGGTGGCTGTAGTTGATGGTGTTGGAGTAGGCGATGGTAGAAAAGCCCCCCGCCAACAAATTTCAACTTCATCAAAGCGCATAGTGGCGCCAAGTGCGGTGGCAGAATTCTGATCCGACGCGATTCCCAACTCAACACGCGCCGATCGGGCGACCCAAGAACCTGTTTCAGACACTGTTCTTGCACCAGTTGCGGTTACATTTCCCCATACCGCGCGTTGAGTTGCGGAGACCAAGGGATCAGTAGAATTCGTCGTAAATACCCCAACCGAGTGCTTAACGCTCGAAAAATAATCTATGTTCACAGATACAATCGTCACGTTTTGAGGAAAAACTAAAGCCCATGATGCAGCGCGCCGAGTCGTCCCGCCCGAATCATAGGTATGGCTGTCCAAGCCTACCCCCACCCGTGTGCCACGAATGATCGTGAGGAATGGCAATGTGTCTAATGCTCCAAATGTAGAGCAATGAGTTTCAGGCGTCGGTGACCAGCTCGGGGTTGGCGTGGGGGTAGATGTGCTGGTAGTCGTTGCAGTTGTGGTTGGTGACGGGGTATGAGAGAGTTCCAGCGTTGGTGTGATGGTTGGAGTGATCGTAGGCGTAGGGCTAGGCAACTGTGGCAATGGCGTACCCGGTATACGAGTAGAAACAGGGTCTGGAAATTCTTCACAAGGCGCGGTTCCATTGATCCAATAATCATTGCCAAATGACGTTATATGAAATGGGTTTTGACCATCTCCGTAAACTGAGAGAGCAACAAAAGAGAACCGATGCCGTGTTTCAGGGTTATCAGCGCTAGGGTCTTCTGCAAACACTGTGAAGTTAATAGTTGCGGATGGATCAGAAGGAATATAACGAAAATCTTCTATTGAAAAATCTATTCCACCGGGGCGTTGTAAAGCAAATGATTGCGCACTGCGCAAACCCATAACTTCCACGTTGTAAGAAAAATTAATATTTGGAAACTCATCGGCCATGAAGAGATTTTCATAGTAATGGAACCATGCTCGATAGCCTTTAATTGAAACTGGGAACCCGAAATCAGCGCTGAAGGCAAGTTCTGAACCTTCTTCACCAAAATATACGATATGGGTCGGAGGATAACTAATTAAAGTTGAACCTTGTGAAAATTGCCAGCGAAACGATTCGGATGGCCCTGAATCTGAATGGTATCCCACGTAAAGATTATATGGAACGAATGATACATCTGGTGGGGACTGCCAAAAATAAATTCCAGCGCACCAGTCATATTCCAATGCACCTTGTGCGTGAATCGCAGTAAAAGAGATACCACAAATCGCTAGTATCAGAATGAATAAAAGACCTATACGTTTCATGGTATCTGCTCTTCTGTTTCCGTCTCAGTGGGCGTTGGCGTGGGCGTAGCAGTAGTTGTGTAAGTTGATGTTGGGCTAGGCGTATGGGTGAGCGTAAGCGTTGCGGTTGCGCTCGGTGTGACGGTGAAGGTCGCGCTGGGCGTCCATGTCATCGTTGGGGTTAAGGTATTGGTGAGCGTCGCGGTGATGATGATCGGTGGCAACTCAACATAGATAGGTTGCTCGATGATCTGCGGTGGCGAAGTCAGAATGATCTGAACAGGAACTTCAACCGGAATCTCTACCGGAACTTCACGAATCACTTCTACTGGAACCTCTACTTGCTGAATCACAATATAAGGCGTGGGGCTGGGCGCCATTGATGTGACAAAGTAGGTTTCAATTGCAGGGGGCATGGTGAAGGTTGGCGTTGGCCCGAAATCCATAGAAGATTTCACACCCCCTTCAGCGTCCTCACCTCTATAACGTGGTAAGGGTGTGATGGTCGCTGTGAAGGGCTGATAGTCCGTACACAACTCGCGCGGCGGTGGAGATGTAGGGCTTACTGCGGGATTCGTCGCCATGTAGACCGCGGTGCCAGTCGCTTGCCACGCATCTGGAGTGTATGGAAGGGTGGGCGTGAACGTAGGCGAGGGCGTCAGCCACCAGCAATAATCAAGCGTGGGCGGTTGGGTGCCTAGAAAGATTGCGGTACCCGTTGCCCCCCAACTATCAGGGGTTACAGTGAAGGGCATACGGGTGGGGGTAGAACTAGGCGTGAAGGTGGGAGATGCGCTGGGAAGCTGGGCAAGCGTTGGGGGTAAGGGGTCTTCCGTGTTCTGGGCCTCAATAAAGGAAGTTACGCCAAAGTAAAGTGCGGCCAAGATCGCCACAAGCAATAGCACAAGGAAAAAAAGTTTGCCACAGCCAAACCCCTCGCTTTGACGACGGTCAAGGAGGGGTTCGTAGCCAGCGCCAACGTGTTCACGCTTAGCCATTTGTTAAATTATCCCCGGAAGCCAGAGACAATCATCTTGCCAATGTAGCCAAGGACAGCAATCGCGATTGCGATCCCAATTCCAATCGCTGAAATCGGAGCAAATGTCGCGATCCAGTTATTGGTCTCGGAGAAGATGACATCTGTAGGAATGTCAATAGGGACAGGGGTTTGAGCGAACGAGGGCAAGCTGTGAAACAACCCGCTCGCCAAAACTGCGGCAACCAGCAAGGCTTTGTTTGCGCCACTGCCCAAGGCGCGAGGCACCTTATTCAGCCCAGAGACTTTCACAATGTAATAAAGCGCACCGATAACTGAAGCGGTGAGCCATGCTCCAACGCTTGCCCAGAAGGACATGAAGACATCTGTATAGCCTTCTGCAGTGATAGGCGGCGCGACGAAAAAGAGAATAACCGTTGCGATTGCGCCGATTGCGGCAACCATATAGAAGGATTGGCGTTGCAAAACACCACGAGCGTTCATAATTTCAACCACCTCTTAAACTTGACAACAACATAAAGGACGGAAATCAACACAGTGGTAGCAGTCGTGAGCGCGGCGAACGATGGAAAGAACAGGTCAATAAGCCATTGCATATCAGTCATCGTTGATGCCCTCTAAAAACCGCGACGCTGCGCTTTGGGCTTGTTCGATCATGTTAGATAACGCCTGCAGGACGCCATCCACAACGATCAGAAATAGAACCATGCCCCCTATGAGAAGGAAAATCGCTTCAATCATTTTTGTTTCCTAAACGACTTAAAACGTACATTCCCCACATCGAGAGCAATACAGAAAACAACAGAAGAATAATGACAAAATCGCCAGCAGTTACCGTTCTTTCTATGTGCGCACCATAGTGATCGCCCACGGGAACCACTTGTATAAACTCCAGTGTGGGGGTAAGTGTCACTGTAGGTGTTAAAGTGGCTGTAGGTGTCAAGGTGGGTGTTTCTTCTGGCATGTCATCTCCTTTCTGCTTTAAGTGTAGAAAGATTATGTTGTTGTAGGTTATGTCACTGTGGCATAACCCCATGCCAGTTTGACGTTAGTAGCGGTATAATGCGTCTTAATATCAGAACGGGGGTTCGTATGTTGGGAATTTATATGGCATTCAGCGATAAGATTCTTTGCGATTTTCTTAAGCAAGAATTTGGGGAATCCAACGAACTCACTATAAGAATATCAACGCTTGCAGAGCGTAGCGGAATGTCATATCGCACAGTACAACGTGGAATGAACCGCTTACGGGCAATGCGAGTGATTGAGTATGAACGTGAGTGCTTAGGGTTGCCCAATACATATAAAAAAGGTGAAGCATGGCGCTCGAATTGATTGATCAAGAACCTCTCGCCCCCCCTCTTGAGTTCCTCACCAAAGACCGCATCCACCCCGACAACCAAAAAATAGTTGAAGAAGAACGGATGCGGTACCGCGCTCTGACGTGGGCCGAGCGGTGGCAGTTAAAACGCGAAGCGCGTCGTCTGCGCCAAAAGCTGAAAAAAGCAAAATACAACGCGCTGGTCATCCAGCGTGAAAAGCTGTTCCAAGAGTACACAGCGCTTAGGGCGCGCTGGGAACAGGAACCGGAGCAGAGGCGCCAACTAGCGCCTGCGGTGAAGAGCGTGATTCGTGCTGGGCGGGAAGCGAACGAAAGCCTAGCATTTCTTTTGCCTGATCTGGAACGCTGGAAGCATTATGAGGGGTGGCTGGAATACGAACGCCAAAACAGAGCTGAGCTGAAGCGCGAATCTAAGCGTGAAAAGCGCATCCGAGCGGAAATGGATAAGGAGTCCAAGTGGCTCGAGTCGCTCTTGCTGGATGTGTGGCGCAAAACCCCAAAATGCCATCACATCACCACAGACGGAAAAGGCAAAACGCGAACCCGGGTGCCTAAATTCATGAAGCGTCAGATTGGCCCAGACGCTCATTACTTCTGGTTGGCGGCCAGCAAGAAAGTGCTCTTTGGCTATCGCTGGTTGTTGCCCTATGGCGTGACCATCGACGACTTAATAAGCGAGGAAGTCATCAAAAACATGCACGCGGCGACCAAGCGCGAGGTTACCGCACAGTGGACAAATGAGGGGCAGCTCGTGTTCCGTGTGTCGCGTCTGGATTCGCCCGACGCCCTACCCAAATTGGTGAAGTGGAGCGACACGCGCGATTACTTCCCTGAAGCCCAAAGACATAAATTGCCCTACTGCCTTGGCGCGGCAGAACAGCGCAAGTTCAAATGGTTTGATTTTGCGTCAGAACCGCACCTGCTCGTGGCGGGTAAAACACAAAGCGGGAAATCAAACCTGATCAACGGCATCATCGCCACGAGTTTGATCACCCACACGCCAGATGAACTCAGAATCGTTCTCATTGATCAAAAAGGCGGGATTGAGTTCACGCATTGGAGCGAGGTTCCTCATCTGCTTTGGGAAATGGCAAAGACCACAGAGCAGGTATTGCCTGTTCTGGACAGGCTTGTGATCGTCATGAAGAAGCGCATGGCGCTTCTGGAGAAGGTACGCGCCAAAGACATCGACGCTTACAATAAGAAAGTAGATGAGAAGCTGCCACGTATCTTATGTGTCTTTGACGAGTTGGCCGCTGTCACCGGACTGGGCGCGCTCACAGAAAATATTCATACCGCGCTGGCATTGATCGCTAGCCAAGGACGTGCCACGGGGATTCATCTTATCGCCGCCACCCAACATCCAGAGGTGCGCGTGATACCCGGGCGCATCAAGACCAACATGAGCATGCGCGTGTCGGGGCCAATGCCTAGCGTCACGGCAAGTCAAATCATTCTCGACAATCCCGAGGCGGCAAGATTGCCTAGCATTAGTGGGAGATTCATCGCCGTTGTTGGTCTCAAGACCATCACCGTTCAGGTTCCTTTTATTACGGACGCAGACATTGCATGGGTTGTGAGTAAGTGCAAAAATGATTATGCCAATACCAGTGACGAGCTGGCAGAAATGGTCAATGCACCTGTGCTGAAAGTGTGGGATGAAACGGCTGTGATCAACCTCGCGCTGGAGCTGACGCTAGGCCACCTTGGTGGGCAGAAAATGCACAAACTCTTAGGGGATGAAAGCCCGGGCGAACGCTTACTCAACACCCTGTGTAAAAAGATCATCGACAGAACTGAAGCTTCCGGGGGCGTTCTGGAACACGGCGAGAAACTCTACAAGATCAAGAAGAAAGGGAAAGGCTACCATCTGATTGAAATCGAACCCGACCAGACAGACGAAACGGAACCCCTAGAAACTGAAGATAGCGTGTCGGATCAAGGTCTGGATGGTGCAGCGGATTAATCGTAACCGCCATTTTTACGGCTAGGCGGTGTTGGCCGTACAGAAGACGGTGGCGGTGGGGTTTCAGTGCGGATTGGCTGTCGAGGACGTTCAATTTTTGGCGGTGATGAGGTTGGTGTAGCAACGGCTGTTTGGGAATTTGGCTTAGGATTCATCGCCGCCTTTAATGCGCGGGTACTTGCTTCAGCATCTCGCTTTTTAAACCAGCTATCAATATTTCTGATACCTTCTTCAATATCAATGATGAGCATGATAAAAGTGCCAAAAGCGAAGCTCATTAAACAGCCAAACATCCCCAGAATGAGAATGACTAAATCTAACCGGAACAGTTCCCAAACAGTCTGGAGTGTGTAATCGGGGATTGTGCTTAAAACTTCACGAGATGCAAGGATGCGAGAGGTAACCCATATCAGTAAGCCAATAACGCCACAAATGGAAATAATCTTAAAAGTTCCACTTAATAACTTTAGGGATTGGTACATGTCTATTCTCCCATCATCGCTTTGCGATGGGCGATCAAGCGTTCCCACTGTTTACGTTCTTCCATACTTTCAAAAAGCGGGTCTGGTAGCGTTGACCAGTTTGGTGCTACCGGGGCTAAATCTTTATGAATTGTTTTCTGTTGAGGATGTGAAACTGCAACCGGAGCGGGGGGGGCTGTGGTCGCGCTGGGCCTCAACAAATAACGGAACGCGGCACTATGTTTTGCGGTGCGCTCGTTGACCTGATGAAGTTGGCTTCCAATGGATGCAACTGCAAAGCACAATACAGCGAGGGTCATGCTTGAGAAAATGATGATGATGGCTGGGAAGGCATCCGCCAGTGTTTGAACAGTGTCACCGAGTTGGGTTAAATACCACGTTCCCCCGAGGCTACCTAATAAAAAGATAACGGTTCCGATTGCACGCAATGCCACTGTCCAAAACATGATTTGTCCCTACTATGGTATTAACTGTTCAATTAATCGTAATGCCAAATCTCGTTTTTCTGGGCTTAAGTGTTCAATTAACTCTGCGGCACGTCGCGCTTCCGGACTAAACTGCTCAGTGCCTACATGATAATCCATTTGTTGAAGCATGGAATTGACATCCATCTCCAGAGCAATTGCCAAAGCTAAAACAAAGCTTGGATCATCTAATGAGGGTTTAGTACGTTCTGTTTCCCAATGACCCACGCTTGCTTTTAGAGTATTCTTCCCCAACCTCGTCAATCTCTCTGCTAGTTCAGATTGACTAATTTGCAGTTCGCTCCGTCGAGCTTTCAGCAATTCACTTATTTTCATTGTGGTGTATTCGGTCATCCTTTTCTGAATACAAATTGTAGCCTTGAATGTTCCCATTGTGTGAATACCTTTATTTGACAAAATCGAATACAAATTGTATTCTTTTTTGCATGCAAACTATATTACGGGAGGAATAAATGACTGAGTTAGATTTTGCACAGTACAAGCGTGATCAAACCAATAGCGTCGTCCAATTTCGGATTGCGCAGGAATTGCGTGACAAAGCCAAACATTTGGCGACATCAAGTAGTAGCGATTCGGTTAAAGTCACAGAAAGTGATATTTATCGCACGATTGTGTCTCTTTTTTTGCTAGGAAAGGATATGTTATATATCCGAAATCAGTTTGATAACGTATCCGAAAATGGAGGTGAAGTCTAAAAAAGAGAACGTTTGTACCACATTTAACCGACAAATTTTTATATCATATCGAAAACAGGGGGCTACACATGAACGCATTATCAGA
Source organism: uncultured Anaerolineae bacterium (assembly GCA_934216615.1). Classification (GTDB taxonomy): domain Bacteria; phylum Chloroflexota; class Anaerolineae; order Aggregatilineales; family Phototrophicaceae; genus Flexifilum. Next base: position 20,421 of record CAKQCB010000011.1, read on the forward strand.
ATATCTAGCACAAATCGGTTTTTCAGAACTACTGGCGATCATGGAATTTGTCCAGATCGCGCGCGCTGAAGGCGTCACCGTTGGCGAACTGGATCAAGCGGTGAACAACGAGTTATCCGGGTGGGAGATCAGCATCGACTTGGAGCAGGCTTCATGAACAAGCTTTCACATCGCCAACAAAGTGCATTAAGCGCTTCGACAGTGGGGCTGTTCATTGGCGCATTTGTTGTTTTCCTCGCCCATGAAGGGGGGAAATTATGGCATACCCTATTGACTGCAATGGGGTGGATATTACCTATCCTGCCTTGTCTCTTTTTACTTTTTTTGGGGATGGGGGCGGTTTTGGGCATAGATTTTTTGTTAGACGAAGAAGAATGACAGAAGCGGAATGGTTAGTGCTTGCACCGCTCATCTGGAATCTATCTTGTTCGATATTGTGGATCGTCGGTGGATGCTTGTACGACTGGCATAAGAAAAGGAGAAATGATGCCTAGCATGAAGTTGTTAGATGCCGCGCTTTTGTACGCGGAGCGGGGATATTCAATCATCCCCACAGAGGGCAAGCGTCCCGCGCTTGCGTCGTGGACTCGGTTTACAGAGCAACGGGCGGATCAAGCGACAATTGAGCGTTGGCACCGTTCCGGGGTTCTTCAAAATATCGGGCTTATCTGCGGGAAGGTAAGCGGGAATCTGGTGGTGATCGACCTTGACTCAATGAATGCGGTAAAGCGTTGGCAAGAAGCGTTTCCGCACGATCTTGACACCTTCACGGTACAGAGCGGAAGCGGCGAGGGATTGCATCTCTATTATAAGGTAGAGAATCTTCCACCGACGACCCGCGCGACTGCAATTGAAGGTGGAGCGAATTTTGAATTACGCTCAAATGGTTGTTACGTGGTCGCGCCGCCAAGCACACATCCCATAACAAAATACCTCTATCGCGTGATCAAACCCGCTCCGATTAAAAGACTACCACACATGCAAAATGAAGTGGCATGGATCAAATCTCTCATTAAGGAAAAGCATGGGGGTGTAATGCCACCACCCTCGAACCGCCCACTTCCACGCATGGTAACGCGCTACTGGGCGGCCGCGCTGGAGGCAGAAGCCGCCAACGTCAAACACGCGCCTAAGAACTCACGCAACAACACCTTATATAGAGCAAGTTTAAAAATGGGTTCGGTTTGTGCGTCGGGGCATCTGCACCGCTCGGATGTCGAAGCGAAGCTGTACGAGGCATCGGTTTGGAATGGGCTGGTGGCTGACGACGGTGAACGTCAAACCCGGTCAACCATCAATTCAGGAATTAATAAAGGAATGGAGTCTAGCCGTGATCGCAAACGAGCATGAGTTAAGGCTGTTACCAGCGCCTGATGAACTTGAACTCTCTGAAGATGTCACCAATCCTGATGACGACCAACTTACGCTTGTGCTTGCCCCACGCTTACGGGGCAAGCTCAGCTTCTTTCATTCAGAGTGGAAGATGTATGAGTATGGCGTTTGGCAATCCCGCGATAACTACGAAATGCGTCGCTATGTCAAAAGTGAGTTGCGGAAATTCCGTCGCCATGCAGTGAAGGTGAACCAAGCGAGGATTAAATCCATTGCATCAATGCTCGAAGATGAGCTGTTCATTTCAGATCGCAGGATCATGAAACAACAGCAGGAACAGGTGAGGTACGTGAACCTCACCAACGGTCTTTTTAATCTGGACACAATGGAAATGGAAGAACACCGTCCAGACATCTACTTCACAAACCAGTTGAGCTTTCCGTATGATCCGGACGCAGAATGTCCCACATTTGAGAAATACCTCACTTCCAGCTTAGTTTTTGAGGATGGCAGACCAGATCACAGTTTAAAAACGTTGGTTCTGGAGGCGTTAGCCTACTCAATGACAGCCAGAACCGATTTAAAAGCAAGTTTCTGGCTCGTTGGACAAAAGGACAGTGGGAAGTCAACCTTCATCGCCCTTATCAAAGCGATTATGGGAGACTTGCACACCACGATTGATCTCACTCAATTAGGTGAAAATCGTTTCTTGTTAGCGTCGATCATGTCCAAACGTGTAGTGACCTTCACCGAGGCGAGTTCATCCATGATGCTACCGGACGCGCTTTATAAAGCGCTCACCGGGGGTTCTGATGAAATCTACGCAGACCGAAAGAACAAAGAACCTATCGTCTTTCGCCCAGAAGCTAAAGTGTGGTGGGCCATGAATGAAATGCCACGCATTTCTGACCGCTCCGGTGCCACAACACGCCGTATTGTCATCATCCCATTTAATCGCTCTATCCCTGCTGATGAACGCATTCACAATCTGGAGGCGCTGCTCTACAAAGAGCGCAGTGGCATTTTCAACCTGCTTATTCATTATATGTGGCGCCTAAAAAAGCAAAACGGCTTTGACTACTGCCAACAGTCAGACGATCTTCTCCAGCAGTACATCATGGAAAACGATACGGAAGCCACCTTCATTGAAGAAATGGCAGATGTCCATGAAAGCTACAAAGTCCAGAGCAGTGTTTTGTATCCCCAATATGTGGAATGGTGCTTGCAAAACGGTTTTAAACCAAAAAATCGCAATCAAATTGCGAAGGAATGGCGGCGGCTCGGGTTTATCAATCGGACTTCAAACGGGGTTTGGTGGCATGGATTACAACTTCGATCAAATTTTCAGAAATAAAAAATCGTGACTTCCAGACTTCCAGACTTCCAAAAATGGAAGTCACTTGGAAGTCACTTGGAAGTCAAAAACTAATGCTAGGCTTTGTAACTTCTCTCAAAAGGGACGTTTTGGAAGTCACGGAAGTCACGGAAGTCACTTTTTATTTTGAATCACAAAACAGCCATTGGAGGGCTGAAATGAACACTGAATGCACAACTTGTTATGCAACTACAGAGGACGGCTATTGTTACTTTTGCGATTCCACCCCGGACTATTCTTTTTTTTGGGCCCAAATGGAATCTGGGGATGAAGACACTCAGCCTATCGAATCCCACTGGTGGGATGAAGTCGAGGATGGAGTTTGTGACCGTTGCGGGGAACGAACAATGAACGGTGTTTGTGTGGTGTGTCACTTTTTCGAAGAAGGGGGAAATTAAATCATGGAACGATGCGGACGGTGTGGCGGTGAGGGGTATGTGTGGGGTGATCGGGAATGTAGAGAAGTCATATGCCCAGAATGTGACGGCGAGGGTGACATTCCTTACCTTCAGGATGAATGGTACGAAGACGATTACGAAGATGAGTATGGCGGGATTGAGGAAAATTCGTCCCACATTTCAGTTTGCAAGTCGTTAAAAAAAGGGCGATTGTTCGTACATGAGGTATCCGGGTATCGCCTTGCTGGTCAAGATTGGGGAATGACTTCCTATCAGTGGGACGTGGCTACGTATTCAATGGCCGATCTTGATGATCCTGATTTCCACGAAGTCACCATTCTTTTTGGTCGTCTTCTAAAAAATGGGCAGTGGTTCGATTTCCCATGGAGCTTTTATGAGTTCTACAACGAACCCACAGGGGAAGAGATTGACGAGATTGAAGGGGAAACACCATGTCCCAACTGTAACAGCCTTGCCACTGAGTGCGTGGTAGACATCAATGGGGATGGCGATGAATGGGGCTGCTTCTGCTATAAGTGCCGTAAATCGTTCCTGTACAAGGGGGACTAATGAATAAGAATGAAGCTCAAGCAATTTTGCAACGCATGATCTTACTTGCATCGTCAATCGACTTTATGCTGACCCCTCCAAGTCTGGAGGGGTTAGAAGACATCAATGAAATTATGGGCGCCTACGATGGGCAACTGCTTGCCATCCGTGCGAGCTGGGAAGAATTTAAAGAACTTCTCGTCATGCTTTCTGATGATAAAAAGGCTCAGTAGGGGGCTACACATGAACGATTACCAAGAACATTTTTTGATGGGAAAACTTAAGATAAGGCGAGAGAACCAACGCAGGCTTCTGTCCGGTTGGCGGAGGATGGCATACAGCATATATAAGCAATTGCCTCATCCAGAAAGAAAATGGATGTTAAGCACCTTTCTGGATTTGGTGAATAGAAACATGGATCGTTATGAAGAGTGTGAAGAGCCTGAATTTACTGATGCTTGTTGCTCACTATGGGACATCCTTCAATACGCCACCTTTACACATCTTACAGATCGTCAGGTTCGTGTCTGTCTGCAATTGGTCGAGGTTGTTTGTGTAGAGAGCATTAAAACTATTGATTCCATGTCGGATGATGACACAGAACCAATAGATACCTATCAATGGGCTGTACCACCCTCCCCCACTGCCGAGGATGATGAATCATGACACTTACGATGAGGGAATTAGAAGCATTGGCGGCGGCTCAAGATAGTGGGGTAGGGCAGTCGATTGATGTTGTGACTGCTATTGAAACATTCCTGCTTGCTTGTGACGCAAATGGGTTGGCAGAAACAACCATCCGCTGGTATCGGTCATTGCTCATGTCGTTAAGCAGCTCTTTTAATTGTGATGTGAAGCAAGTCACAACAAATGATCTGCGCAAATACATCGTGGACTTACGGAATAAATCGACACGCTATGAGAACGCCCCACAGCGCAAGGCGCAAGACGGCAAGCTATCAGATAGTACACTCACAGCGCACAGTACCGCGCTCCATGCGTTCTGGAAGTGGGTTTCTATCGAATATGACTTTCCTAATCCCATGCGCAATATCAAGCGCATCCGTCCCCCACAACCGCAACCGTCAGCAATCGACGGTAGCGACTTTTTGAAGTTGTTTAACGCAACCAGTAACGATGAAGCTGGATACCGAAACCGCGCGATGCTGGCATTGTTTGCAGATACAGGAGTGCGGCTTGCTGGTTTAGCGAGTCTCACAAAGGAAACAATCAATCTGGAACAGCGACGTGCCATTGTCACTGAGAAAGGGAATCTGACAAGGATTGTTCCTTATACCTATGCCGTTGCAGAGTTGATCCGTGCTTATCTACTGGTTCGCAGTTCTGGCAGTAAGTACATTTTTACATCGACAGTAACCGGACAGAAGCTCACTGCAAGCGGCATCGAACAGGCGTTGACACGACTTAAAAAAGCCGCAGGGGTTGAAGGGCGAGTAAATCCACACAGCTACCGCCATAGGTTCGCTTTGGAGTACCTGAAAAATGGCGGCGACGACATCACGCTAAGCAAGCTGATGGGTCATAAGGACGTGAACACTACGGCAAAAATGTACGCGCTATTCAGCAGTGACGAATTAGCAGAACTGCATGAGGAACGTTCACCGTTAAAAAGCCTGTTAGGTGGAGTTTAAATGAGTACCGGATCAATTTATAAGACATGTGCGAGATACTCATTTAAACTTCTCGATTTATTTTGTGGGGAAGGGCTAGCGGTAGAAGTGGAATTGAAGAAGGAATCCCACCTGCCTTCACGAAGTTCATTGCAGAGCTGGTATTAGATCACAAATTCCTAGTTTCTTAGCTTAGGATCGATCGACAGATTAATGAATAGGGATTTTCTTGTAAGTATAGAAGTGTTAGAATGTACCCAGCGCAGCAGATAGGGCTTTTCTCTTAATCAATTGGTTATAGGTTCGAGTCCTATCGGGGTCACAATCACGTTGTAACGAAAAGAGGATGCCCCCAAGGTATCCTCTTTTTATTGGTGTGTCAAGCTTCTACCTAATGGAGTAAAAGGATCAGGTAACCAACTCAATTGGAAGGTGAAATAATATTAATTTCCCTTTCAATCGATGAAGGCAAATATTGTCTATTTAGGTATATTAGAATGCAACTAATCGCTTAATAACCAGACTCGAATATCATCAAACAGTATCTGGGTAGTACCACCATGAATAACAAAATACATAGCTCCACTGCTTAACTCATAATCATAAATTAGTGGGAATTCCACCCCATTGAGCGCTACCATAATAGTTTCCCCGCGTACAGTAACTTGCAATAAATTCCATTCATTAATGTCCAGTTGAACACGTCTTGTTCTATGTAGATGAATCCACACAGAAGAGTTTACAGCTCTCTGAAGTGTGATCTCACCATTTTGGTCAAAGCCTATAAAATAATGCTGCTCATCACGAGCAGGAATGGGGCTACTGCGAAAGCCCACGGCAAAAAAGCCATCTACCGTTAATGGTTTAATGTTGACTTCAAATGAATAGTCTGACCAATCTAGTGAGCCAAAATTTACAATCCAGGTAGATCGTCCGAGATATGCTCTGTTACCATCCGTGTCTTCTATTACTTGCCAATTATGGTATTGATTAGGTCTAAATTCATTAGCAATACCATCTTCAAAATCTTCTTCCATTACTAAGCTTCTAATCAATTCACGTGTTGGAGTAGGGGTTGCTACAGTGGTCATCGTTAATGTTGGTTCAAGGGTATTGGTATCAATATTAGGAACTACTGTAGGTATAATAGTTGATGACGGTAGCGGATTAACAGTTAGTATACTGACTGTTTCGGTTGGTAATAGAGCGATGTCAATGCTTGAACTTAAACTATCTAAATAAAAGCGTCCCACACTGATGTCACTTTGTATCAGTTTTTGAATACCAGAAGAAGCTTCTTCGGACCGAACAGTAATACCATTGATGATAAGATCGTATTCACCCTCTCGCACATCACTAAATCTAAAATTACCTTGTGCATCTGTTCTGACAGTTGATGTAATCCCCGTTTCGTAATTATAGAGTTGTATCTCGTGTCCTGTAATCGGGTTTCGAGTCTGGTTGTTATCCATCAATGAACCAGTAATCACGATAGGACGACTCACAAGCAGATAATATCCGACCCCTGCTAATAAGATAACTAGCATCCAGATGATACTATATTGAATACCGTTACTTAAGCTGATCTTCTTCTGGCTTACAAACCAACCTAAAACACCAATACCGATCAAGATAAGCGATACAGCCAATCCAAGTGTTGCAACAATCGCTTCCAAATTGCTTACAAATGTGAGGATAGTACCGATCACACCTGTCAACATAATCATTGGATATAGAAAGATAGACTGATTATTATTGTTACTCAATGAATATCCTTATAACAAGCTACCACGATCATACCTCACGTAGATAACCTAATCATATATTTAGTATGGCATTCGTTACTCGTTGTTGCAATAAATTATAACGTTGGGATAGTTGAAGAAGAATTAAGCAAGATGTCTCAGAAAATACGCATGTATAGCTTGATTGTTTAGGGCATTACATCATCAACATTATGCTTGAATTCTCTAAAATAAGGTCTAATCTCTACACTATCCCCCGCCTCCCCAAAAAACTCGAAACGCCTAACAGTGCTATACTGATTCCTAACGACCTAATATGTATTCATAAAAAAATAGATCACATAGTCGAGGGAAGTGATGATTTTTCGTAAACACGCAGTTTTATTACTCTCTACCCTGTCCGCGCTGATTCTCGGTGCCGTCTTTTTCGCATCCGCCGCCGATGTCGTCGTGGAACCATCCAACCCAGATTGGATACGCAATGATCCGTCAAATGTGATTTTTTCAACAGAAATGCCCGATCCAAACGGAGGGGCAGCCTCACTACGGTTTTCTAATATTGACACCGCCAAGCATGTTTCCAGCCCTTCTTTTTTGCCGGTGGGCACGCTTCTTTCAGACATCACCAACATCAGCTATGATGCCGCCATTCCCGCAACACAAACTCCACAAGCGTATATGCTTGCGGTGTTTATCTCTGTTGCGTTGAATGATGGCACAGGTCGAACCACTTGGCTGATTTATGAACCTGTCTACACGCCTTCTATCGGCAACCCACCGCTCACGCCCGGCGTATGGCGTCACATCTCAATTACAGCCAGCACTGAAGGGTGGTGGTCAACCGCTAAAGTCAATCCAGATATCATGGGTTCAGGTCAATGTGATGATGGTCGTCATGTGTCATTCAACGTCTGCTCATTGACAGAGTTTATCACTGACTTTCCCTTAGCAACTGTGGCAGCACCGATGCGCTTGCAAGGCGGCGGTGGCTGGACGATAACAGATGTTCATTATGGGGATAACTTCAGCGTGACGTATGCGGGCATCACCAACTCGGTCGATTTTGAACTTGTCGTACCTACCCCGCCCCCTACCGAAACTGTGCCTGTCACTCCCGGTATAACGCCAACGGCCCCTGTGATCCTGCCTACGCTGGAACCCACATTCCCACCCCCACCTGCATGTGAGGAAGAAATCAACGACCCTGAAACCAGCATATTGTTCTTCCAATTGACGGATGCCAATGGTGATCCCATACGCTGTCAAATCTTCGTTCGCAATGGTGCTTATCTGCGCTATAGAGGACAGCAGTTGACCTCACTCGCCAACATTGGCATTGAAGGGGTGGATGATCTAGGCATCATCCAAGCCGTAGATTTATTCAGTCCCGTAGGGAAAACATCCTTTGCGGGCGGGATTGTCGCCTGCTTGCGTGGTGAAGGGTCGATGCTCTATTTAGGTGCGAACGACGCGCCTCGCCATATCGAAATTGTGGGCACATACACGATTCCAGAGTTCCCCAATTTCACCTGCTTGACGATCTTTGAACCCGCGTCATTGGTACTTGTTCGTAACACCCCGAACTAAGTTGCAAAAAGCCCCTCATCGGTACTGATGAGGGGCTTTTTTTATCGAATCTCTATCATGCTCTATGACGGTGTGAATTGTTTCCAGTGACCTGCGGAAACGACTTCGACCACGCCATCATGTACTTTGATGGCCGTCTCATCATCCATTGCATAGCCTATTCCCTGCAAGCCCGCGCCCCATTTTTCTGCATGAGCAGAGCTGTGCTCAGGAAGCGTCGGATAATCGAGATGCGGAAACATCTCAAAATCGACGAAGCCTAACGTTTCATTTCCACCTGATGGCGGGGTCCAATGGACGAAATAATCCGCGACACGTGGCGCCATCACTAAACTTCCCGCGCTCAACCCCATATAGACCGCACGAAGCGACGGTAGAAGATCAGCCAGCCCTGATTCTCGCATCCAGTAAGCGAGGTATAAGGTATCGCCACCGTTCACGAGAAGCACGTCTGTTTCTTGAAGCATGGGCACCCAACGCGCTTTGCCGAGGCTTGGTAACGCGGTCAATTCTAACACGCCTACGGACTTCCAGCCTAGCTCGCACATGGGGCAGGTGGTCAAGCTCGACCCGCTGATGAATTCCCATGCGCGGAGTGCGCCATCATGCCCGCCCGGAAAAGCATATGTTCCTGTCGGGATACAAAGGGCGTTGCATTCGGCAATCGGTTTGTCTAACAGGTCGAGCAGGGCGCTGTGAATCCGTTCGTTTCTGACACCACCCGACGTCAGCAGCAGTTTCACGATTCTTCTCCTGAGCATGTTTCATGTGATTGAACAAAGAGTCTACATGAAAAATAGCACAGATGTTCTTGTGGTGCAAGTGAGTTAATGCGCAGGAATTTCTCTCAATTTGTGACGAAAGACAGGGTTAAGAACGGACAAAAGGCGCTGTCTGTAGCATCAGCGCCCCTTAAACTGTTATTCTCTTAAGCTGAGCGCGTCCCTCAGCTTATTTTTTGTAGGGGATTAACCCTATAAGTCCATGAGGCACATACGGTTCCTCAAGGTAAGCCATATCCTCTGCTTCTAAATGGACGCTCAATGAGGCAACGGCTTCTTCAAGATGAGATATTTTGGTTGCCCCAATGATCGGCGCGACCACCGCTTTTTGTTGGCGCAACCATGCCAGCGAAATGTGAGCGCGGGGCACCCCATACTTTTGAGCGACTTCCGCGAGACGATCCACTACCCATTTATCCGCGTCGGCTGTGCTTCCATATTTACTCACGGCCGTAGTGTCCGTTTCAAGGCGGGTCGTCGTTTCCGACCAATCGCGCGCTAACCGTCCTGATGCCAGTGGACTATAGGGTGTGACCGCTATTTTTTCTTCGACGCATAGGGGCATCATCTCGCGTTCTTCTTCGCGGTAGATCAAGTTGTAATGGTTCTGCATCGAGACAAAGCGCGTCCAGCCATTTTTCTCTGCAACATAAAGCGCCTTCTGAAATTGGAACGCATACATGGCCGATGCGCCGATATAGCGCGCTTTCCCCGCCTTGACGACATCGTGCAAGGCTTCCATCGTCTCTTCGATAGGCGTTTGATAATCCCACCGATGGATGATGTACAGATCGACATAATCCGTGCCCAGTCGCTTCAGGCTGTGATCAATTTCCGTCAAGATGGCTTTTCGCGATAATCCGGCGCTGTTAGAGCCTTTGCGCATGGGCATAAACACTTTGGTGGCAAGGACAACCTCATCGCGCTTGGCATAATCGTTCAACGCCCGCCCGAGGAATTCTTCACTGACCCCATACGCATAGATATTGGCCGTGTCGAAAAAATTTACGCCTAAATCGAGCGCGCGTTTGATGATCGCACGGCTGTCTTCTTCGTTGAGCGCCCACGGGTTATGCCCCCATCCTTCGGCACTGCCGAAGCTCATACAACCGAGGCTGATGGGGGATACTTCCAACCCGGTGTTCCCAAACTTCACATAGTCCATTGCAATCTCTCCTTGTCGCGTCCTCACAAGGATGAGTTTAATTTCATTCAGCGATTTATGCTTGCAATGGATTTAACGGTTTAAAAATGCGAGTGTGCGTTCCCATGCCAATTGAGATGCCGCTTCTTGATACGCATCGGCACGGTCTGGCTCAAAGAACCAATGTCCCGTGTTCGGGTACTGATGAAACGTCACCGAACGCCCTGCCTCGCGAAGCGCAGTTTCTAACGCATCGACGCTGGTTTGGGGTTCAAATGGATCGTCAGAGGCAAAATGACCGAGATAATCCGCGTTTGTGTGCGCATAGCCGTCTGTTGGGCCAGTCCCATAAAACAGGATGACTTTTCCCACCGCTTCAAGCTGTGATTGTGACATTCTTAATGCGAAGTAGGCCCCCAAAGAAAAGCCGATCACGGTGATGCGCGGCTGTGTGACAGTCGGCTGTTGTTGCAGGTGATGCTGAGAGAGCGCCAGCTTTGCTTCGGAAACGTCCCCGTCTAGTGCTTGGGTGAGTTTCTCTGCTTCTGAAATTTGATCCGTCACTTGTCCGTCGTATAAGTCGGGCGCAAAGACGGTAAAACCTTCATCGGCGAGGCGCTGTGCCAGTGTTTTGATCGTTTCATTCAACCCCCACCACGCATGCAATAACAAAATGGCTTGTCCATTTGCTTGTGCGGGAAGGGCTAAGTGTCCTTGGGGCGGGGATTGTGTCATGATCTCGTCCTCAATATGGAATATCAATTCCAAGAGTATAGAACATTTGTTTTGAAGTGTCGAAAAAAGCGAGGGGTGATAAAAACAACAAGACCTGATCCTCTAGCGATCAGGTCTTGGGTCATTTGAGAAGGTGAGCTTACGCTGTAACTTCAGAGGTACATTCGGGGCAGCGGGTGGCTTTGATCGGAATGACCGAATAGCAGAAAGGACAATCTTTGGTGGTGGGGTCAACGGGTTTGTCTTCCCCGCGACGGGTACGTTCCATCAAGGAGTTCACGCTTTTCACCATGAGGAAGACCGCTAATGCGACGATCAAGAAATTTATCACTGCATTGATGAACAGCCCGATATTGAGCGTGACTGCGCCTGCTTCAGCGGCGGCGTCCGGCGTTGCGAAGGGTCCCCAAGTGTCTACCCCATTCACGACACCCGCCTTCAGAACAATCATGATGTTGGAGAAATCGATTCCGCCAACAACCAAACCGATCACGGGCATCACCACATCGTTGACGAGCGAGTTCACAATGGCTGTGAACGCGGCACCGATGATGATACCGACTGCCAAATCCATTACATTACCGCGCAGAATAAACTTTTTAAATTCGTTAATCATCGTGTTGGCCTCCATGAAAAAGACATTTATGTATGATAACGCAGTTTTTTTCTTCTTTCACTTAAGGTACGCTTGTTAAAAATTTTTTCTCGTAAAAACCGAATTTTTATAAATTTTTATTAAGATAGAATGGGTTTTAGACCTGAAACACGTTTCTAGAAGCTATACTAAATGTAATATTTATTGAAATATTCCTGAGCGAATACCGCGATAAATAGGTGCACGATATTCATTATTGAGGAGATTAACGAATGAATTTTTTACGTCGATGGGTGTCTGTAGGGATTACAGGACTCGTATTGTGTAGTGTTCCATCCACGTTCCAACTTTACGCGCAAGACGTAGAGACCACCCCACTCATCGAATTGTTGACCCATATACCCGGAACCCCAGAAAACCGTAACGACGTTCTCTTTGTAGACCGTCGTGCCATCGAAACGGCGTACCCGGGCGCACAAATGCCCGCTAACTTTGCCGCCTTTGACAGCATGTTGGCATCCAGTGAACTGACGGAAACCCAGGCTGCAGGGGCGGCTTGGTGGAACGCGATTTTTCAAATGTACATCCCTACAGGGCGTTACTTGCTTCAAATGGGGACGATGCCCAACCTGCTAGGGATCGATTATTTCGATATCGACCAAGAATTGCAGTACGGGACACCCCCCAATGGCGGTCTGATTCTTGCGGGTGAATTTCAAACGATAGGGCCTGAAGTCATCTTAGGGGTTCGAGAGTATCAAGAAGTTAGCGACGGTCTTTGGTGTTTGGATGGAGACTGTACAACGGGACAAGCGATGAGTCTTTCAGACCGTGATCTTGCCAACCCGTTCGGGGGCGAGTTCGGCCGTTTCCAACCGATCTTAGTGCAAGAAAATTTGCTAGCGAGTTCGACCACCCCTGTACAATTGGGATACACCCCAACGGGCGAACACATTGGAGGGGTGAGCCTTGCCGACCATGATGATATTGTAGATGCCATCCACGCGCTTGAATCGCTCGGCACTATCGTTCAAGTGGCGATGTGGGATGGGACAATGGTCGGCATCTATGAAAATTTTGGGGATGTCTTAGGCTCGAATATCGAAGGTGACACGCTCAGTTTTGAAGAATTGCCCCCCATCGCCCCGTATTCGTTGTTCGTCATCGGGGATGTGGTCAGCACTGACGAGCAGATGACCGCCGCGACATTTGTTTTTGAAACACCAGAAGAAGCCCAATCTGCATTGGATGAAATGCAACGTCGCCTCGACACGCTCATCAGTACGCGCACCAGTGACGTTTACCGTGAAGAATTTGAAGGGCGGGATGCCACCATCCGCACCCAAGTTTTTGAAGGGGAAAACTACGCGGTAGGCCTGTTGATCTTGAGCACAGATAAACCAACAGTGGATGATTTATTGGCATTTTCGACTTCCAATACAGCGCCTACATTAAGACCCGGCCTTCTTTACAGCACTTTGTATCGTATGGTGATTTCTCGCGATACCGCATGGTTTGCCTACAACGCAACAATCTTGACCAACAACTAAGGCCAACCCTATTTAAAACGAGGAGGAATGGACAATGAACGCTTGGAATAAAGGCGTGAGTGTCGGCGTCGCAGGGCTTTTATTATTCGGGTTGCAAACACAACCTCAACTGCATGCACAAGACGCGGACACATCGCCATTACTGGAACTGCTGGCATATATCCCGGCAGAAAATAACCGTAGAGATTTGTACTTTGCCGACCGTCAGGCTCTAGAGGAAGCGTATACGGGCGTACAAGTGCCCCCCACGTTTGCCGACTTTCAAAACCGTTCGGATTCAGCCGACGCAACCGACGAACAACGGGCATGGCAAGCATGGTTTAAATCCGTCATGAATGTGTATATCCCCACAGCACAGTACATGAATTTCATGGACACACTGCCAGAAGTGCTAGGGATTGATTATTTCGATATCGATCAAGAATTGCAGTATGGCGTTCCCCCTGAAAGCGGATTGATCTTGGTCGGTGAGTTTGGCGTAACCGCTGCCGAAGCTGCTTTTGCAAACCGAGGTTATGAACAAGTGGGCAACCTTTGGTGTTTTGAGGGCGATTGTTCCACTGGCATGGCGGTTTCGGTAGACAATATCAACCCAACGAACCCGTTTGGGGGCCAGCTAGGTCGTGACCAACCCACATTCATCCAAGAAGGGATGATCGCGAGTTCAACAGTGCCTTTCCAATTAGGATATGATGCCGAAGGAAGCGCGCTCGAATTTACGACTTTAGCCGAAGAAACCGACATTGTAGACACCGTTCATGCCCTCCATGCTTTAGGCACCGTCATTCAAGTATCGATGTTTGACGGGGACGTGGCTGGCGTGATGAATTTTGTGAATCCCCGTTTCACACCGGAACAAATCGACGCGATCAGAGAGGCATTAGCGTTAGACGATGCCCCGACCATTTCCCCCTACAGCATGGTGACGATAGCGGATGTCGTGACGGAAGATGCACAATTAGGCGTCATGGCCTTTGCGTTTGATTCTGTAGAAGATGCAGAAATATCCTTAGCCGAAATGGTGCGTCGTATCGAAACAACGCCCAGCGTCATCATGTCTCTTCAAACGTATGCTGAGATCATCGCCTCTCGTAGTGCTACCGTCTCAACCCAAGTTTTTGAAGGGGAAAATCATGTGATTGGTTTAGTTCTGCTGACGACACCTAAAGCGACGGTTGAACAAATCCTCGTTAATACGCCACAAAATCCACAAGAGGCTGTGATGCCCGGTATACTGTATCGCTTGCTCAGCAATATGATGTTGTCGCAAGACAGCGCGTGGTTTGCATTCGATACCGAATTCTAAGCAGTTCCTCGATACATGTGTGCCCTCTCCATCAGGACAGGGCACACGTCAACCCTTGCTAACATGAAGTGCGAAATGACCTAATCCGTCTTGAGAGCGACGACGGTGGTCATGCGGGATGCGCGCAAGGCTGGAACCAACCCCGCCATCACGCCTACCGCCGTCGATAAAACCAACCCAAAAAGCGCAAGGTCACTGGGGATGATGAGAATCCCGTTTTGCGCTTGGGAAAGGTCAAACGGCAAGAACATCATTCCGCCCCCCATGTTTGGGTCACCGCCCGCCGCTTGTGCGGCGATCAACGCCTGATTGACGACGTTCTGAATTAAATAGGACAGCGCCACTCCTGCCGACCCGCCGAATAACCCCACTAAGGCCGACTCGATCAAAAAAATCGTGAGGACGTTTTGATCGGTTGCGCCGACAGCCTTCATCAGGCCGATTTCGCGCGTGCGCTCCAAAATTGCCATCGTCATGGTGTTCGCCACGCCAAACGCGGCGACTAACAGCGCGACGCCCCCCACACCGCCCAAAGCCAAGCGCATCGTGCTGAAAAACCCGTTGAGCTGGTTGATAAACTCGCCTAGCCCGCTGGTGTTAAAGCCCATCTCTTTGATGGCGTCGCTCACGGTGGTGGTCATTTCGCGGTTTTCCACGCGCACCAAAACTTGATCGTAGACAAACGTCTCAGAGTTGAGCGAACTGCCCGTTGTCCATTCCGACATCTCGATCACGTCTTGAATCGGCATGATCATCGCCCAATCCAGCGTTGAGCTAGGGCTTAACACGCCTGAAACTTGAAGGTCAAGCCGACGGTTGTTCATCCCATCGTTGCTGTACAGCCGACCTTGCAGGGGCGTGTTGAGCATATCGACCATCACAGGGGCATATTCTTCGGCGGTGGGGTCATAAAAATTATTGCTCACCTGTGAACCGACGAGCATTTGCCCACTTTCGAGCGACAAAGTGCCTTCGGTGACGGTGACGCCTAAATAGGGCAGTAGACGCGGGTCGATGCCCAATATTTGCCCACCGCCACTATAATCCCCCGCGCGAATCTCCATCCAAGATTGCAAGCTGAAGAAGGGGATGACAGCCAGCACACCGTCAATCGAATAAAACTCACGGACAGCTTGCGGGGTCAGTTCAGGGCGTTCTGTGCCACTGCTCGAGCCACCGCCCATAAAATCATAACTGCGGGTGACAAAAAGTTCGGTCAGCGACCCACTTTGACCGATGCCCGCTTCCGCCGCGTCCTGTAAACCGATGGTCAACGCCACCAGTAGAATCACGGCGGTCGTGCCGACCAAGACCCCGCTGGCCGTCATGATCAGACGCGCCCGCGCCCGCAGTAAGTTATGAACCGCAAGTTTTCCCAAGCGAACAACCATGATCGTCTTAGTCCCCCAAGCCTAAAAATCCGAGCAGGGCTTCACCCAAAATCTGATCACGATCTGGCGTGGGTTCGGGCGTTGGCTCAGGCGTGATGTTGAAGTCGATGTCCGGCGTCGGCATGACAGGCGCTTCTTCAGCCGTGACTGTGTACGTATACGACAGTTTTTGTTCCTGTCCCACTTCATTGATATAGATCAGTTGGAAGATGAATTTCACTTCACCCGCCGCTAACGGCATCATCGTCCCGCTAACAGTCGTCTCATTGTCTGCGCGGATGATGCCGACAGCCGTAGTTGCGCCGTCTAAAATTTCCGCGTTATCAACGATCAAATCCACATGGTCGATGATCTGGAGCTTGGTGCCGATATTGATCAACGTGAGCGCGACGGTGAACGGTTCACCGACATTCACGACCGGCGGTAATGGGCTTGCCAATTGCACGAGTAACGTCGGCGGGACGGTGACCAAGAGGCTGGCGGGCAAACTGGTTTGCCCCGTAGCGCCTTCTTCGGTACGGTAATTGATACTGATCGGCAGCGGTTGAATCCCGCTGGTCACGTTTAAATTGACGATAAATTCTTGCGTCCGTGTGATCGACGCGCCCGCCGCCAACGAATCAATAAAAATCGTCGCGCCTGAATTGACGGGCGCAAAAACCGTACTGGGGTTCGTGCTGGTCGTCGTTCCGCCTGTCCCGCCCGTTCCACCAGTGCCGCCTGTCCCACCATCACTGCCCGACCCGCCCCCGTCAGATGGTGGGGTATTGGACACATCGAGCGTACCAAATGTGAGCAACATATTTTCGGCGTCAGAACTGCCCGCGTTGCGAATCGTATAGGTGAAATTGAAGCGTGTGCCGGGCTTCAGTTCTTCGTCAACTTCATAACTTTCGAGCAAGAGCAACGGCTGGTTGGGTTCGGGAATCACCACGTTGATGCCTATGCTGGTGTTCAACGTTTTTTCTTCACCGTCTTGCAAGTAGGTGATGCGAATCGCCTGTGACTGTGGGCCTGCGGTGGCGTTACTGCGGACACGCATGGTGAACGTGACCATGCTGCGCGCGTCGGGCGCGATATTCCCAAAGGTGAACGTGTCGCCATTTTCAGCGGCGATCAGTAGGTTATTTCCTTCCCCTGCGATCTGCACCATTACCCCAGACGCGGAACGTGTGCCTCGATTATGCAAATTCAAGGTGATGCTGACCAATTCCCCCGCAACGGCGGGTGTCGGTTCAATGTGATAAGCAGATACCACAATCTGGGATGTGCTGTTATTGTCTTCAATAAACGTGCTTAACGCGCCTGTGGCTGTGTAGGTCTGCCCTTCATAGTCACGGTACGCCATGCTCAAGGGGATGTTCTGCGCCCCTAATGCCGCTTCTTCGGCCACATTCACCGATAACGCGCCGATGGCGACTCCACCCGCAGGGATATCCGGCAAGGTGACGGATGCAACCCCTTGCGCGGGCGTGAAATTCGACCCACTCGCCAGTGTGACGATCACGCCTTGCGCGGTGCGGTTGCCTTGGTTCACTACTTCAAATTGAAAGCCGACCACGCCACCCCGTAAAACACGCGGGGAACTCGCCTGAAAACTGCGAATGGTCAACGACGGTTGGCCGGGAATCGGTGTAGGCGGGGGTGGCGTGATCGTCGGTGGTAAAGGTTCCATCGTCGGTTGAGGCATAGCGGTGGGCGCGACTACGGTGAAACGTGCACCGCTCATCGCAGAACCATTCACAGGGTCAACCACTTCCACGCCATACCCGCCACTTGGGATATTCGCGGGAATGTCGGCAATCAAGGATGTGTTACTGGCAAAGGTCGTCGTCAGTAACCCAAACCCGACCAAACGCACCGCTGTCTGTGGGGTGAAGTTCGTACCAAAGACCGTCAAACGGCCTGCTTGCCCCTCAATAATTTGGTTCGGCTCAAACACGCTGATCGTCATCGTCATCGGCATTTGAACGGTGACTGTCGGCGTGAATGTCGCCGTCGCGGTGGCTGTTGCTGTCGGCTGTGAGGGGTCTTGGGTGACTTCTTGCGCCTGCGCCCATAACGTCCCGCTGATGAGCATGACCAGCACGAGCGCCAACAGGGTCCCTCTCGATGAAGCCCCCCCGAAACGGTGTTTAAGGTGTTTCAATGGATGAGACATCAGTTGTTCTTTCCTTTTTAGGAACATAGTCATCAATGATCATCCCGTCGCGCAGTTGGATCATGCGGTCTGCGTAGCGCTCAATCGACGCATCATGAGTGACGACAATGACTGTTTTTTGATAACGAGTGCAGAGCGTGCGAAGCATCTTCAAGACAATCTCGCTGGTGTGACTGTCGAGCGCACCTGTCGGCTCGTCGGCCATGATGATGGGCGGGTCGTTAAAGAGCGCCCGCGCAATCGCTACACGCTGCTGCTGCCCCCCTGAAAGTTGGTTCGGACGGTGGTCAGCCCGTTGATCCATTTTGAGCTTGCGCAAAAGCTGAAACGCGCGCTGTTGGCTCACATCTTCGGGAATCCCCGCAAAAATGCCGGGCAGGGCGACATTTTCCAGCGCGGTCAACGTGGGCACAAGATGAAAACTTTGAAAGACAAAGCCGACCATCGTCCGCCGAAACGCCGCAAGGTTCGCGCTGTTCATGGTGGTGATGGACTGTCCATTCACCAAAATCGACCCTGCGCTAGGGCGGTCTAAGCCACCCATCAGGTAAAGCAGTGTACTTTTCCCGCTTCCGCTTGGCCCCATAATGCTGATGAACTGCCCGCTATAGAGCGTCGTGTTGATGGCGCGTAAAATTTGGAGAGGCTGTCCGCCCACATCAAAGGATTTATACAAGTCTTCAATTTGGATCAAAGGGTGTACGCTCATGGGGTTTCGGCCACATTCCCTTCTTCAAAATTCCCTTGTTCTATCTCCATCTCCATCGATTCTGTCAACGGGGCATCTGGCGAGATTTCAAAGCCCATCGGCGGTTGCATCGGGTCTTCAAATCCGGTGGAGAGTTCTGCGTCAGGCGTGCCGAAGGCTTCAACTTGTCCTGTAAAAACCGGCACCATCGTGATGACGAACAGCCACGCCAAGACGACGATCACCGCGCCGATGAAATGCCCTCTCAGGCTGTGACGAGCGCCCAAATACAATAAGAACCAACTCCATAAGCCGAATAAGGTCAGTTGGATGAAAAAACTCGTCACGATGGTTTGTGCCAGCGGTGACAGTGTGGGGTAGACGTCCCAATGCGCTAATAAAGAAGAGAGGCCGGGCGCGACGGGCGTTCCCCCTGATGAGAAGAAGAACAGCCGTAAAATCAACATGATGCCGATGGGCAGGCTGGCCCAAACTGCGATTTGTAAATTGCGCCCTAAAGAGGGCATTTGTCCTTTTAATAATGTGACTTCACATAATAAAAACGCTTGAATGAACCATGTTAAAAGTAACCCACTGGCGGCGATCAAGCCTGTGGTGAGCGTGTTTTGTAATTCTGCGTTTCCGCCTGAACTGCCGACATCCCCGCCCAAACCGTCGGTTGGCATGGGGGGCATCCCTAAATCGATACCCATTCCCCCACCGTCAAAATTCCCGCTCATCGACGGGTCTATGAACATTTCGCCCCCCATTGTCGGCGGGGAGGAAGAATCACCCGCTGTGCTGGCATTGTTCGGGTGGCGAACGCTGACGAAGCCCATCAAAAATAACAACAACAGCGCCACCCATATCCATTGTCGCGAAGACGGCAGCTGTTGAAAGAAGGCTGTCGGTTGGGTGAACACCATGATGATGTTACTGAACAAGCTACGGGAGGGGGTTCGAGACATGCCCGAAAATCCGAGTGAGTGATTACCCACTGGTACTGTGTTCATACCTTTTCCCTTAAAATACAGTGAATCAATAGAGAGCGGACATATGTCCTATAGTACAATTTTTATACGCTGAAGTGACAGTATAGGTTGATCAATGGTTCATAAAGCGCAGGGGAGTCGTTAGGAAACGTTAACCTCTAACTCATATGCGCGCTTTTATCCTATATTGGACGTTTTTTGTCAGAAAAAAGTTCCTTTTTAGGGGAGTTTCTCATCAAGCGATCATCAACAGAAAATATGATATTGAATGATCCTATGAAAAGGAGAAAAATAATGTATGGCGTATTTGGTAAGTTTGAAAGTATTTCTGGACAGCGAGATACCCTACTCGCTTACCTTCTTGAAGCCGCGCAAGGCTTACAAGAATATCCAACCTGTTATTTATATGTCGTGAGCGTAGACCCTACAGACCCCAATGGCATTTGGGTGAATGAGGTCTGGCAAAGCAAAGAAGATCATCAAGCATCACTCGCTTTAGAAGCCACCCAAAAATTGATCGTGGTAGCCCGACCACTGATCTCTAACATCACCCAAAGAATTGAAGTTACGCCTGTAGGAGGCAAAGGCATACCGGAATAAAATATGGGTTAAAAGTCGGAGGGGTGAGGGGGTTATCATAGCCATTTGGAATGACCCTGCTTTTTTCTAGCATCGAATCGCTATACTATTAAACGGTTTACCTGTATTTTTACAGGAGATTCGTTTTCAGCCTGTTGATTCAGGGAAGGTAGCTTTTGGATGCAATCAGTTGCTTCAACAACGTCATCGGCGTATACACCCCATACCCAGAAAACAACGTCTTTTTGGCAAAGTTATTTTTTTGTTGCCCTATTATTACTCATCATCATTGGGTTAGGCGCATCGTTTCGGTTTGTCGCCACCAACTGGGATGATTTTGTCTCGTTTCACCCCGACGAACGCTTTTTAACGTCGTATGTCGCCGCGAATTTAGGACGAAACTGGCTTTCGTTCACCGATGGCAATGAAGAAGAACAGGCCGCCTATTGTTTAGAATACTACCCGCAAACCAACGGCGTAGGCGACTTTTTTGATGCCCGTTGTTCGACGTTTAACCCGCACAACATCGGCAACGGTCATTTTGTATATGGTACCCTTCCACCCTTCGCCGCTTATGGCGTGGGGCAGTTACTGAATGAACTGAGCGGGCCTGAATCTCAAATCAGTTGGACCAACGCAGATCGCATCACGTTGATCTGGCGTTTGTTATCGGCTGTTTACGATACGCTGGTGATTTTGATCGTCTTTGCGACGGGCGTTCAGTTACGCGGTAAATGGGTCGGCCTGATCGCGGCGGCGCTCTACGCAGGGGCGGTTCTGCCCATCCAAGTTGCCCACTTCGCCACCGCCGACGCGATGACGTCGCTTTGGGTGGCGCTCACAATCTATTTTGTCGCCCGCGCTCAAGTCAAAGGCGGTTGGTTCGCCTTCATCGGCGCGGGGATCGCCTTTGGCGCGGCGCTGGCAAGTCGTTTTAATATCTTCCCGTTGGTGATCGCTATCATCGCGGTTGCGGTGATCCGTGCCGCCCCCGCCTTTGATAAAACCGTTCCCGCGTCAATTCGGCGGGGACTGCTCATCAATAACTTCTTGAAATTGGTCGTCGCAGGGTTTTTTACCCTGCTGGTCTTCCGAATCTTCAATCCCTATGCCTTTGAAGGGCCAGGGTTTTTCGGGCTTATCCCCAATCACCGCTGGTTAGATGATCTGCTGTCTGCGCGCACAGAGACCAGTTCGGTCAACGATGCCCCGCCCAATTGGCAGTGGGTCAGTCGTATTCCGTATGTGTTCGCCCTCAGCAATATGATTTTATGGGGGATGGGAATTGCTTTGGGCATCCTCAGTTGGGTTGGGTTGGTCTGGAGCGCGTGGCGCTTAGTCCGCCTCAAAGCGGGTGGGATGCAGTTTGCCCCGATTGTCTTATGGATCGGCATCTATTTTGTGTGGGTCGGTGGCAATTTTGTCATGTCCATGCGCTATTACTTGCCGTTGTATTCGGGGTTTGTGGTGCTTAGCGCATGGGCTTTGACCGAACTAATACAACGCGCATGGCGCAGTCGTTCACAGTTGAAACCCATCCTCAAGTTCGCCAGCGTGATGCTGGCGCTGGTGGCTGTGGGCTTTACATTATTGTGGGCGGGGATGTTCACCAACATCTATCGCCACATGACAACATATGTCCAAGTGGGGCAGTGGACATGGGAAAACCTTTCGGGCGACTTTTCCATGAGGATAGACGATGCACCCGAAGGTGAGCAACGCATCAATATTGCCCTGTCGAATACATGGGGCGTGCGCAACGTCACGTTGAGCAATTCCACGCACATCAACACAGGTTTCCAAGTGAGCCATGAATTCGTCGCGCCCGCGTCGGGAACGGTCACGTCGCTTTTTGCACCGCGCATCGGCGCTGTGGACCCCGCACAAACAAGCGCGACGCTCCATTTTACCGTTCTCGATACCGAACGATTTGAAATACTGACCGAAGCCTTCTTGTCCGACACGTTTATCTATGACACCAATCGGGTCGGCAATCCCTACACCATTGATTGGAACGTGCCCCTCACCGTCACCGCAGGCGAACGTTACCTGTTCACCGTTCAGGTGATCGAAGGCGGGGCGGTGGCGACGACAGGCACCGTAGTGACATGGGAAGGTTCATGGGATGAACCCGTTCCGCCCCAAGTCTGTACGCTGCCTTTTGGCATCACCTTAGCCGACGACCCTCCGCCGGGCTTGATGAGCATCGAAGATTGTAACCGTCGCAACGCATCGGCAACGCTGGTCACGACCAATCAATTAGAGCTTTACCGTGATGATGAAGAATCCAAACTCACGGAAATGCTGAATGTGCTCAACGCCACCGACTACATCATGATTGGCACGAACCGCCGTTATGATTCGCAGTCGCGTTTCCCCTTGCGCTGGCCGTTGACCAATCACTATTACCAAGCCTTATTCAGCGGACAGTTGGGCTTTGATCTGGTTGAAACCTTCCAAGAATCGTTCGAGCTTGGCCCGCTTCAAGTTTCAGATCAGTACCTGCCGACGTATACCGACACGCCTCAATGGTTGAATGAGTTCGAGTCGGAAGAAGCCTTCACGGTGTACGATCATCCCGTGGTGTTTGTGTTCCAAAAACGGACGGATTATGATCCCGCACTCGTGGCCGAAATTTTGGGCAGTGTCCCGCTGACGAACGTCTACAGCGTGCAGATTTACAATAACTGTCCCGACAGCCCACCCAACATCGAACGTTCGGAAGTCATCACCTGTGACCCGACGATCCCCGGCGTTGCGGTGTCGCGCACGCCCCAAGTCGCGCAGGCATCGACGATGCTTTTCTTGCCCGACTTCATGCGCACTGTGCAATACGACAATGGCACATGGTCAGCCCGTTTTGACCTCACCAGCGCCATCAACCAAAATCAAGGCCTCGCCGTCGCGGTCTGGTGGCTGGCGATCATCGTCATCGGCTGGGTGACATGGCCTTTCTTATTCCGCATGTTCCCCGCGCTGGCAGATCGTGGTTACGCCTTCTCGAAATTTGTCGGCATTTTCCTTGCAGGCTGGATCACATGGTTCATTTCGAGTCTGCAGATTCCCGTCTGGTCACAAACGGGGATTTTGGGCGCGTTGGGGGTGATTTTCCTCGTCGGCTTGTACATGCTTTGGAGAGCGCGCAGGGAATTCATCGACTGGTTGCGTCAGTATTGGCGCCGGTTGGTGCTCATTGAAATCATTATGATCCTCGCGTTTGCGGCGTTCTTGCTCGTGCGCTTGAGCAACCCCGACCTGTGGCATGATAGTTTTGGTGGCGAAAAGCCGATGGACTACGCTTACTTCAACGCAGTTTTGCGCAGTACCGTCTTTCCGCCCTATGACCCGTGGTTTGTAGACGGATACATCAACTACTATTATTTTGGTTTTGTGATCGTGGGTGTGCCCACGCTCCTGCTCAAAATTTCACCATCCATCGCCTATAACCTGATCATCCCGATGTTGTTTTCCATGACGGCGATTGGGGCGTTCAGCGTGGCATACAGCACCGTCCACACCTTACATGAACGGTTGCCACACAGTACATTCAAACGTTTAGGCAAACCGTGGTTGGCAGGGATCGCTGCTTTGATGTTGGCCGTCGTTTTAGGCAATCTGGATACGCCACGCGTCGCTTTAACAGGCGTGGCGAACCTCGGCGACGATCAACGCATCAACAGCCTGCACCTGTTCTTAGTTCATGAATCTACCGAGCAAGCGGGCATTGTGCCGGACAGCATGGCGGTGGATCAACTGCGTTTGCAAGCGGAAGAAAACCGCTTGAATGACCGCTTACGGTATGAAATCTACAACGTGACCGAACTTTTTGGCGCGTTGGGGCGTGGTTTCCAATCTATGCTAAACGGCGAACAAGTCTATGTTTCGTCTGAACGTTGGTTCTGGGCACCGACGCGCATCCTTGCTGAAGAACCTGTCAGCTCTGGAGGCGCCATTGTCGAAATGCCTGCGTTCACCTTCATTTATGGCGACTTGCACGCCCACATGATTTCGATGCCCCTCCAGTTGTTCATCATCGCCTTCGGCCTGAATGAACTGCTTCTGGCAGGTGAAGAACGGCGGGGCAGTCGCACGCGCTGGCTGGCTTTAGGGCTAGGCGCTGTCGCGGTGGGGATGCTTCGTGCGACCAACACATGGGATTGGATCACCTATTTCATATTTGGCATCGCGGGGTTGTCCTTCGCGTGGTGGGTGCGCTGGCACAAGAGTAAACACTGGTTCAGTTATCAATCGGTCACCAATGGGGTGATGCGCGTTGGCGGGTTCATCGTGTTATCAATGATCGCCGTGTGGCCTTACACACACTGGTACACCAGCACCTATAACAGTGTGAAATTGTGGGAAGAAAACCGCACTCCACTCTGGGCGTATCTGGATATTTGGGGGCTGTTCTTATTCCTCATCGTGTCGCTACTCATCTGGGATACCTCACGCTGGCTTCGCAACAACCAATTCAGCGGGGAGCATCCGATAATAGACCGCTTAATCAACCTGTTCTTGCTCTTAGTCCCAATCGGCGCATCGGTCATCCTCGCCGCGATGGGCTATCAAGCCGCGCTGGTGGGCATCCCGCTCTTAATTTGGACGGTCATCCTTTTCATGCGCACGGGTCAAAGTCGGACGATGCAGTTTGTTCTGGCGCTGGTGATCTTGTCGCTCGGCTTAACGTTAGGCGTTGAATTCGTCGTCTTGGATGGCGACGTGGGACGGCAAAATACCGTCTTCAAATTCTACTTGCAGGCGTGGTTGATGCTCAGCATTGTCGGCGGGGTGGCGTTTGCGTGGCTCATCCAAAGCCTGCGCGAATGGCCTCTTTTACCGCGTTTGATCTGGGTTCCCGCGATGGTGATTTTGGTCGGGATTGCCGCGCTGTTCCCCATCACTGCTATTCAAGGGAAGGCCGTCTACCGCATGCCGATGGCCGAAGGGGATGAATATCCGCTGACGCTCGACGGTCAAGACTTTATGTTATGGGCGACCCGTGCGGAAGGCGATGAAGATAACGTCATGCTTGACCCGACACTTGTCCCCTTCCCGCTGTCTGAAGATCACGCCATGATCCGCTGGTTACAGACCCACGTCGAAGGGACGCCGACGATTGTCGAAGGTTTAGGGCCAGACCCGCGTTATCGTTGGGTGGGGCGCATCTCGATCTATACCGGCCTGCCGAGCATTCTCGGCTGGAAATTCCATCAAACCCAACAGCGCACGCTCGACCCCTTGGGCGCGCTGGTGAATGTGCGTCATGCCAATGTCAACGCCTTGTATGAATCGACCCATATTGAAGAAGTGTGGGATTTAATCCAGTTCTATCATGTCGATTATGTGATTGTCGGGCGATTAGAACGCGCTTATTACAACGCGCAAGGCCTCGAAAAATTTGATCGTATGGTGGAGATGGGCTTGTTGACGTTGGTTTGGCAAGAAGGTGAATCGCGTATTTATCAATCCCATTTGGATCAATCCGTGTTGGAGGTGGGGTAGACCTCACGTGCTGCGCTACGCTTAGCCGTCCTCTCCGTGTGGAGAGGACAAGAACGCGAACAGGTTAGGTTATATGTTGCGGGCAAGTCACCGACTTGCCCCTACAAAATCCTCAATTCACGACCCCGTCGGGGTGAGGTGCCCTTGATACGGTTATTCTTCCCCCCCAAGTGCCTCCAAGATTGCCTGCGTGATCACATCATTCCCTGCGTCGTTGGGATGCAACCCGTCCTCGTGCAGAAGGGCATTCCCGCCCTGCGTCAGCATGGCTTGATACACATCTGCATAGCGGGTTTGATACGTCTGCGCCACCTGAGCTGCCGCTGTGACATACGCTTCATGCTCGCTCAGACTCCCACTGTCATAGTTAGGATAGACGGTATAAAAATCGGGGTTGATGTACGGTGCAGAGCCGATCACGATCTGGGCGGCGGGAACGCCTGCATCGATCAAACGGGCGACGATCTCCCCCAGATCATTCTCAAAATGCTCGGCAGTAAATGCGGGATCATTCAATAAAATATCATTCACCCCGTACAGTAAGATTATATGCGTGGGGTCATGACTCAAGATGCGTCGTGAGAAAGTGTCTCGTCCGTTGTTGAGGGCGGCGCGTCCAAGCCGAGGGACGGTATGTTGGCGGGTGTTTTGAAGCACTGTAGCGCCAATTCCCGCGTTGATGAATTCCGTCCATCCCTGCGCGGATGCAACTTGATTCACCCACCGTTCTGTTTCGGTTGATGCGCCATGCGCTTCGGTGATGCTATCGCCAAAAAAGACGGCGACGACTTCTTCTTGCGCTAAAAGTGGAGAAGCAAAATTCACACACAAGATGCTCAATAGGATACTCCCCAAAACAGCTCGGACAAGAGGTTTACGGGTGGACAACATGACTCCCTCCTAGATCAGCTTGCTATGGAGAGATTATACCTTACTAAAAATCGGTGTTGTTGGTGTTGAGTTGTCGCGGGGATATGTTCATCACAACAGGGCTTGGTCATGATGATCAAGCCCTGTTGTAAAAATGATTCTACTGAATGCTCAGCAGTTCGACTTCGAAAATCAGCGTGGCGCCGCCAGGGATTACAGGCGGATATCCACGCGGGCCATAGCCCAAGTCACTGGGGATATAAAACACATACGTAGAGCCGACGGTCATCAATTGCAAGCCTTCAGTCCAGCCCGCGATCACACCCCCGAGCGGGAAGGTGGCGGGACCTCTTCCATGAGAGCTGTCAAATTCACTGCCGTCAATCAAGGTGCCACGATAATGCACGGTGACCGTATCGGACGCGGTAGGGCGTGCGCCACTGCCTTCGTTGACGACACGGTACTGTAAACCGCTGGCAGTTTGTTGAACGCCTTCGTTCTTGAGATTGTTGGTCAAAAATTCTTGTTGGTTTGTCACGTTTGATCCTTAAATAGATTAATTGCTCTTAAGCGCGAGACCTGATGATCCAGCGCTTGAGATCGCTTCTGACTAATTAATGCCTAACAATTCAACTTCAAAAATCAGGGTAGAACCACCCGGAATGTTTGGAGGAATTTGTCCGGGGGGATAATCATTCGGGCCGTAACCCAATTCACTCGGGATGAAGAATTGATACGTCGAACCGACGGGCATCAATTGCAAGCCTTCTGTCCAACCGTCGATCACCCCACCCACAGAGAATGTCGTAGGGGTACCGCGTGAGTAAGAACTGTCAAATTCGGTGCCGTCGATGAACGTACCGCGGTAATGCACAGTGACCGTATCGGTCGCTGTGGGGCGGGGGCCACTGCCCTCTGTAACGACACGGTATTGTAAACCGCTGGCGGTCTGCTGAACCCCTTCGTTATTCAGGTTGTTGATCAAAAATTCTCGCTGGTTTGCTGTGCCGCCCCCTTGTGACTGGATCAGCAAAAATACGATAATGAGCGCGACGGCTGCCAGCGCGCCCCCTACAATCATGTACGTCTTTTTGCGCTGTTCCAGCGCTTCTTGTTTGCGTGCTTCGGCACGTTTTCGGCTTGATTGGGTCCCGCGATTATTCTTTGTCATAAGCGTAATCACCTTGCTCCATCTGTATATTGATGTGATATAGGTTTTCCTGTCAAAGGGTTGATGTTACAATAGCTTTATGTGTGTTTGCAAAGGAGAGTTTTTATGGATGTCGTATTTATGTTGTTGTTAGGTGGCATTGGGATCACGATCATCGTGGCCATGATGGTGCTCGTCAGTCGCGAACCCCAACACCATGAGGAACACTTTATTCCCCCGTCAAAGACAGACAACAAAACATCTCAAAATGAATAAGGCGTTGCATGCGCACTTTGCACTACTGCGCACCTAACTTAAAGGTGGCATTGATCTCTTGAGCCACATCAAAGGTTTTTTCCGACATTTTATATTCATCGTCGTGATGATTACTCTCACGACGCTTTTTTTGAATCGGCTTGTTTTGAGCGACCTCGTCTTAGGTCGTGGGGATACGTTTGCCTACTTCTATCCGTATTGGGATATTCGTAATCAAGCCCTTTTAGACGGGCACTTCCCACTGTGGTCACCGCATCTGTTCATGGGCGTGCCTCTGCTTGCGAACAGTCAATTGGGCACGCTGTACCCGCTCAATTGGATGGTTTCTTCGTTTACGCCTGCGGTAGGGGTCAAAATCAGCATTGTCATTCACATGACATGGGCGTGGTTGGGGACGGCCTTCCTCATTCGCAAGTTGCTTCCGCAAAGTGGATGGATTCCCGCATTCACAGGGGGGATGATCTACGCCTTCAGCGGGCATTTAGGCGCACACATCGAACAGATCAACCAATTTCAAGGCTTGGCATGGCTACCGTGGATATTCGCCCTGCTCCTCTACTGCGGTGAACAACCAAAACGTTATATTCTGCTGTTGGCCTTCAGCTTCGCGCTTCAATTTTTGATCGGCCATACCCAAACCGTTTTCATCACAGGTGTAGGGGCAGGCATCCTCGCGTTAGGACAATCCCAACCTGTTCTGCGAAAACGGATGCTCCTCAGCTTGGGGATTGCGGGCATCCTCGCGTTAATCTTAGCTTCACCGCAAATCCTTCCCACAATGGAACTCACGCGGGTTTCTAATCGTGGGGGGGGCTTAAACGCCAATGAAGCGACGGCGTTTTCGCTCAGCCCGTTGATGCTCGGACGCGGGTTACTTCCCAGTTACGATACGTATATCTTCAGCGAATATATCGGGTATGTCGGCGTGTTTGCGCTTGGGCTGACATGGCTTGCTCTCGCTCAAATTCCGCTGAAACGGTCTGTCCGTCATTTTTGGCGACGACCTGAATTTGTATGGATGCTTCTGCTCATCGTCGGCATCGGCTTCGCGCTGGGCTTTTATAACCCGCTGTATTACGCGCTCGCGTCTTTGCCCGGCTTTAACTTGTTTCGTGTTCCTTCGCGTTGGCTGGCGCTCTTGACCATCGCCTGCGCCGTTCTGTCGGCGTATGGACTATATGCCGTTCAACGTCGTCATTTTCAATGGGATGTACGGCGCATCTTGAGCTGGACGCTTGGACTAGGCGCGCTGGCGGGTCTGAGCCTGCTCGTCACCCGCGCACCTGAAATTAGCGCGTCAGTCGCCGAGCCGATCACATGGTTGATGTGGGCGTTGACAGGCGCGGGCGTGATCTTCCTGCTGTCGATAGCCCGCCGTTATCCTAGCCTCGCGCTGGCGTTGATCGTCGTCGCAATCGGCGCGGAACTCTTTTTTACAGCGCGGGCGCAAACCTATAACGATGTCACCGCGCCAGAAGTGATCGACACTCGCCGTTTTGAAACCTACTTTGTCGAACAACTTCAATCCGAACGCCTTGATACAGGGCGCGTATTGAGCATCAGCGATATTTTCTTTGACCCGGGCGACCATGCGACGTTGGTACAGCGCTATCAAGCGTTAGGACTGAGCGAAACCGCAATCCGTACCGCGTTAGTAGACATCAAAATGCAGCAGACGCTGACCGCGAACCTGCCCTTGATGTACGGCATTTATTCAGTCGATGGCTATGATGGCGGGGTGCTTCCTACCCTGTATTACACACAATTTACCTCGCTTTTGACGGGCGACCAAACGCGCACCGTCGATGGTCGTTTGCGCGAAATCCTCGCCCGTGATGAAGCCTGTCGCGGGGCATGTATCCCTGAGTTGCGCTGGCTCGGCTTGATGAATGTGCAGTATCTACTCACGGATAAAGTACATGACCTATGGCGTGAAAATATCGCCTACGACACCCAATTTGCCCAACCCATCACAGCGGATGAACGCCGACTGTATGCCAGTGGAAGCGCGTTCGTCACCACCGCTGTGGATGTGCTGTACAGTTGTGCGGAAGGGGTGATGTGCAATCCCCCGCGCATGGTCGGCCAAGAAGATGAGTTTGTGATTTTGGACACGCTTGCCCCGTTTACGTTGGCGCGCTTCACATTGAGTGAACCGCAAGCGCTCTCCAATGTCGAACTGACATCCACACAGCCGATGACCCTGCAAGCCGTGACACTGGTCGATCTACGGGCGGATTTATTCCAGCCGTTGACCCCCGCGCATTGGCATCGCCTGCTCTCCAGCGACATCAAGCTGTACGAATACGCGGAAACACAACCCCGCGCCCAAGTGATGTCCGGTCAAATTTATGTGATGCCGAACACATGGCAAGGCTCAGAAGATGCCTTAGACCTGATGGCACAGCCCGATTTTGACCCTGCGCGTGATCTGGTGATTCATAGTGATGAGACTTCTCTGCCCACCCACGCCAGCCAAGCCGATGTCACCCTGATCGAATACGATGATGAACGGGTGGTGTTACAGGTGGACAATGCGACACAGGCGGGGTGGCTGTTACTCACCGATGCGTATGATGTGGGCTGGCAGGTGCGTGTGAACGATCAACCCGCAGCGTTATATCGGGCAGATGTCATGTTCCGCGCGGTGATGATTCCCGAAGGTACGAGTACCGTCACCTTCACCTATCAACCGAGTTGGTATCCTCATCTGTTCATTTTAGGCGCGGGGGTTTGGATGGTGGCGCTTTTGGTGGGCGTCCTCTTTTGGTTACGAACCCCGTCGAAGCAACCCTCTCATTAATGGAGTATCCCCGCTGTGTTACGCGCCTTTTATTCTGATACGTTCGTGCTTCCCTTACCGGTAGATCATCGTTTTCCGATGGCAAAATATTATCGTGTACGTGACCGTATCCTTGAGTTGGGTATCCTTCCATCGGAACAGGTGATCACGGCCACCCCCGCCACCTATGAACAGCTTTTGCGCTGTCATGATGCTGAATACATCGACAAGGTGATGCAAGGGACGCTCAGCAAATTTGAACAGCGTCGCATCGGGTTTCCATGGTCGCCGGAATTAGTACGCCGTTCGGTGCGAACAGTGGGTGCGACGATTCAGGCGTGTCACGCGGCCTTTGCAGAGGGCGTTTCGGTCAATCTGGCGGGCGGGACGCATCATGCCTACCCCGATCATGGTGAAGGTTATTGTGTCTTTAATGATGCGGCAGTCGCCGCCCGCGCCATGCAAGATGCGGGGTTGGCGCGTCGTGTGGTCATCCTTGATGGCGACGTGCATCAAGGCAACGGCACAGCGGCGATTTTCGCGCAAGATCGAAGCGTGTTCACTTTCTCGATTCATGGAGCGAAGAATTTCCCTTTTCACAAAGAAAAGAGTGATCTTGACATCGAACTGCCGGATAGAACCGAAGATGCCCCTTATCTCGCCCTACTTGAAGAAGGGGTGACGCGCTCATTGGCCGCCGCCAATGCTGACATCGCAATTTATTTGGCGGGCGCAGACCCGTACTACAAAGACCGCTTAGGGCGCATGGCCTTGACGATGGACGGTCTAGCGACACGCGATCATATTGTATTAAGGCTGTGTCAGGAAGCGGGGATTCCAGTGGCGATTGCGATGGCAGGCGGGTATTCGCCCGATGTAGAAGATATTGTCGCGATCCATGTGCAGACGGTAAAAATCGCGACAGAATACGCCCGCTAAAAATCAACGTTTATTTGTTTTAAATTTTTAAATAAAGAGGGCGATCTGTTCGAGAATCGCCCTCTTTTATTACTGAATTACTGACAAGTGAACCGCTAGTTCGGGGTTTGGCTGACGATCACCAAGGTGCCCGGCTCAAACAATGTGGCGCAGGTGAAACCCTGAAATTCGGGGACGGTGTAACTGCCGATGATTTCGGGATGGCGTGGCATTTGACTGGCGGCGAGCCAAATCAGCGATCCACTGCCTTTCACGCAGAACACCGCACCGCCTTCAAAGTAGGTCATGCCTGACGGACTGAAGATGTCAATCGCTTGCTGAATACCGAGCGCTTCAAGCCCTTCGATGCCGATACTGCCAATGTGATACAGATTGTTGCCGAGCCATGTGGTCGGCGCGCCGTTTTGATACAAAATACGGCAGTTGATTGCATAGCCGAGCGCGTCGGAGGTGTTGCTGCGCACCACACCACTTTCACTAAAGTTATGATCTTCACAGAGCGGGGTGGGCGGTGGCGGTGGGAAGTCCTGAAGGAAGACCGTCACGTTGGTGATGCTCATGTCAAGCGGATATTCCGACGCAGAGCTGGCGCTGATGCTGTGAGAGATCAGCGTTTGGCGTGACGTATTCTCGGCCAAATTCTGCGCGCCGGTGACGGTTACGTAAAACAAACCGCCCGCGCTGACATCTAACACAAAGGGGGAGGTCGTCGCGCCATTGACGGTGACTTGTGCAGGGTCAAACTGGATGGCGAGAGAAACCGCGCCTGAAGGAACCGAACCCAACGTGATGACGTATTCCGCTGAACTGCCTTCGCTGACGAGCACACTGGACGGGGCAACGGTGATGTCTGTGATCTGCGGGACTGTATCATCGTCCGTGTTTATGAGCGTCACAGGAGCAAGCGTGAAGCCGTTGTAAGTTGCATCCGCACTGGCGACGGCAAACATGATTTGATAGGTCTGGTCGCCGTCGATGAGCGTATCATCCACGCCTGTGACGGTCACAGACTGCGGAATGTTCCAATTCGCAGGCGTGAAGGTGAGCGACGCTGGACTGACCGCGCCTTCATTGAGGTTACTGCTGGTGAGGGCGACGGTGACATCCGCAGTGGGAAGTCCACCTTCGATAACGACGGTAAATGTGGCTGTCGTCCCACTTTCAGAGGTGGTTAAGCCACTGCTTGGATTGACTGTGATTGCCCCGCCGCCAGATGAAAAAATGGACTCGTAAGCACCCATATCGACTGTGCCTTGTTGAATACGAGGGTTACCCGCCAGATCAGAGATAATCCCCGCGGGGATGAGCGCGTTGTTTCCCGCGTTGATGGCAGGGCTTATGGACGACAGGGTGAGGTTACTATTGAAATAAGGGTCGCCATTCAAGTTACCATTACTGCCCGCGGTGGCGCCACAACTGCCATCTTCAATAAGTGAATAGTAGAATATGGGAGCATCGCCACCCGGAGAATAACAATCTGAAGTGACTGAATTAGCGATGATACTATTATTCAGCGTAAGCGGCATAAATGTGAATAACCCGCCACCTGTCCCAGAATTGCCAGAGAAGGTACTGTTATTGATGATGGCGGGGCCACCGTTATAAATGCCACCCCCGACATTACTGATATTCCCCGAGAAGATACTATGATTTATAGAGAGAGTGCCTTGATTATAAATCCCACCACCGCTGATCGAGTTATTCCCCGAGAAAGTTGTGTTGTTCAGCGTGAGTGTGTTGTAGTTAAGAATCGCGCCCCCATTGTTACTGCTATTCATAGAGAAGATACTGTTATTGACAGTGAACATGGTGTGATTCAACACTGCCCCACCCGTTGGAGCATTATTCAGTGTAAAAGTACTGTGATTTGCCGTGAGGATGCTTAAATTTTCTATTGCCGCGCCATAACCCGCGGTGTTCAGTGTGAAGCTCGTGTTATTCACAGTGAGCGTCCCCTGATTATAAATCCCACTACCGCCTTCACTATTTGAAAGATTGCCTCGGGCAATAGTGAGGTTATTGAGGACGACATTTGCGCTTGGATGAATTTCCATCACACGGATAGCGTTATTGCCGTCCAGCATTGCCCCATTCCCATTGATTGTAAGGGAGTTGCCCCCATCAGCTTGGATGTGGAGCGTAGACCCCAGCGTGTAAATACAGCCTGATGCAAGATTGAGGGTATCGGCTTGGGCATTGGTATTTGCGGTTAAGATCGCATCAGTAAGTTCTGTGGGATTGCACGCCAGCGTAAAATCAGCAGCGTGGATGGGGATGAATGAAACAGAGAACACGAACAGCAGAAAGCTAAGACGAAAGATCGAAGCTAGGTTCATAATATCCCTTCAGAGATATAATTACGTGATGCAGAAAATAAGGTTCTAAAGTCTCTATTAAAAGGTATGTTATACCCGATGAAGAATTACATTTTTATATAGTAGTGGGATTTAACAAATTCGGGTCTTTAGAAAATTTAAAAATAGTGCGAAATTTACAAACTGCGGATTTTTACAGCGACGAAAGTTTAGACCACAAAAAAGGGTGATTCGTATGAATCACCCTTTTGCATTGCTCAGAAAACTTCAGAAGTTATTCTACTGGCACAACGATGATTTCAGTTTGTGGCTTGCCTAACCATTCGTAACCATCTTCTGTCACGACGACATCTTCTTCTAGCGAAACCAAGCCGTAGCCGGGGACTTCAACGCCCAATTCAAGCGTGAAGCAGTTGTTGACTTCCACAAGGCCATATGGGGTTTTGCCGTAGCGTTCCCAACGTGGGCCTAACAAGGTCGCGCCATCGTGGACGGTACGCCCAATCCCATGCCCAACCGCATGTTGATATTCGGGGTAGCCCGCCGCGACGATGAAGGAACGGGCGGCATCATCGACGACTGCGCCTTGAACGCCGGGTTTCAACGCTTCACCTGCCGCCAAAATAGCGCCCCTCACGGAATCAAAAGCGTGTTGGACAGGTTCGGGAATACTGGTTTCGCCTTTGGGTTGTAAGTACCAGACACGTTGAATGTCGGAAATGTAATCGTTCAGAATCACACCTTGATCGATGCGGACTAAGTAGCCCGCTTTGGTCACGTATTGATCTGAAGGCGACGTATGACCGACTGGCGAATCTGGCCCGACGGTGACGGTAGGGCAGTGCCCCGGGTCCCATGAAGGGACGACGCCTTCTTTGTGATATTCGCTGTGGACGAAATTGGCAATTTCAAGTTCGCTCAAGCCGGGTTTCAAAAATGCGGTGATGCGGTCAATGATGCGGTCGGTTAACGCGACGGCTTCACGAATCCGTTGAATTTCGGATGGGGTTTTGCGTCCACGTAATGGATTCAGGATATTTTCAGCCGAGATCAATTCATACGGCTTGCCCGCCAAATAACGCTTCAGGGTCAAATACATCCCGTGTGAAAGGCCGTCCGCCGCCGTATCACTTTCTGAGTAATTGACCGCGATTTGTTTGGGGCTTAAACGGTCTAGGACATCGACCAATGAGGTTTGGATGCTTTGATCGTAAGAGATGACTTCATCCCAAACGCCCATGCGTTGGAAATTGACGATTTCGTAGCGCCCTGCAATCGCCACTTTATACCCTGTCTTGGTGATGATTAAGGCGGTGTGCCACGTCATATTGGATGGGCAGATCAAAGGCAGTGCGGGGTCGGCATTATGCTCGGTTTCGCGCACGAAGGTGAGCCATATATCAACATCTTGCTCGCGCAAAATGCTAATCGCCTGCTCAATTTTTTCAAGCTGTAAAGTGAAATCTAACATGGTCGAACGCCTTTCAGTAGTCATGAAAACTAGGTAACAAAAAAGAGACGGTACAAAAACCGCCTCTTTTGCTTCGGGCAAATAAAACGGTTTTGTTATCGTAACGAACGAGGATCAAAAGCATCTCGGAGGCCGTCGCCCAAGAAATTGATCCCTAACGTTGTTAACATGATAAACAGAGCTGGGAAAAACCAGTAGAACCAGTGGGTTATATAGCTGTTGGCATCCCCCATGATATTGCCCCAAGTCGGCGTTGGCGCACGCACCCCTAAGCCCAAGAAACCGAGATAGGCTTCTAGCAAGATGGCCGAAGCGACCCCTAACGTGGCGGCCACGACGATGGGCGCAAAACAGTTGGGCAAGACGTGACGAATCAAAATATGACGATCTTTCGCCCCGATGGAACGCGCCGCCGTGATGAATTCTTGTTCTTTCAACGCCAAGACCACCGAACGGACGATCCGCGCAACGCGCATCCAACTGGTAAGACCAATCACAAAAATGATGACGATCATGGTACTGCTGAAGTCGCGCCCTAGAATACGGAAGTCTGGGAATTGGGTCGGGTCAGAAAACAAACGTAACGTGATCAATGCTAAAAAGAGTTGGGGAATACTCAACATGGCTTCGGCAATGCGCATCAAGAGAGAGTCGATAAATCCCCCCATATAGCCTGCCACCATGCCGACGACAGTCCCCACTAACATTTGCACAATCACCGCGGTGATGCCGACAAAGAGCGAAATTTGCCCACCGTAAACCACACGTGCTAAAAGATCACGCCCGATCACGTCTGTGCCGAATGGGAATTCAACCGAAGGATATTGCAACCCGCGCGCAGGGCTGTTAAATGTCGATTGAGAATAGGGGATTAAAATAGACCCCAAAATCACAAATACAAACACGATCAAGAGCAAAATTGCGCCGATGATCGCCATGCGATGATGTCTTAAACGTGCGAAACTTCGCGCAAAATTCGATTGGCTTTTGGTGCGCGTAAGTTGAGGGACTTCTGAAGTGTTTTGAACATTACCGACTGTACTCATCGAAGTTTCTTCCCTTTAATAACGGATACGGGGATCAAACCACGTATAGACCACATCGGTCAAAATTTGGAAAACAACCACCAAAACGCACAGCAGCATCAAAATTGCCATCATCACAGGAACATCTGCACGTTCGAAACTTTCGATGAATAACCGTCCCATTCCGGGCCATGCGAAGATACGTTCTGTGACCACCGCGCCTGCTAACAAGAAGGGCAAGTCCAGCCCGACTAACGTGACAAGCGGCAGCGCGGCGTTTTTTAAAGCGTGTCTTTGGACAACCGTTCGTTCGCTCAAACCTTTCGATTGTGCGGTACGGATGAAATCTTGACCGAGCACTTCTAAAGTTGAGGAACGAATAAAGCGCACATAACCTGCAAGCTGGATAGACACTAAACAGAAAACAGGCATGATCATATGCAAGATGAGGTCTGAGAAAGAGCCGTTTCCAGTCCCGCCGATGGGTAATGCTGGTAGTCCCCACCGCGTAAACTGAACGGCAAAAATATATATCATAATCAACGCGATGAAGAAGATAGGCATTGAATACAAGAAAAACGAAATCCCAGAGATGATATTATCTATAAGGGAATACTGGCGAATCGCCGAATATACCCCGATCCCGACCGCTAAGATCAGCGTGATCGTGTATGCCGGAACCATCAGCGTCAACGTAGACGGTAGGCGTTCCTCAATACGAGTCCATGCGGGTTGACGGGTGACGAACGAAAGGCCGAAGTCCCCGCGCAAAACCCCGCGTCGTGTGCCGGGTTCCATCACGGAACCATCCCCCCGAACATCGACAATCATCCAATCATTGCCGACGAGCCAGACGAGATATTGTTCAAATAAAGGACGGTCAAGCCCTAAACGACGGCGCATTTCTTCGCGTTGTGCGGCGGTGGGGCGCTGACGTGATTCTGCGAAAACAGCGAGCGGGTCACCGAGTGATGTGCTAAAGGCAAACAATATAAAACTAATGACGAAAAGAAGGGGAATCGATTGGATAAGACGACGAATGATGTATTTAGTCATGCGGGTTGCCTGATGGGTGTGCTGGTGATTTAAGGACGGGTGAACCACCCGTCCTTAAAGTGTCTACTCAAAAATGACGTTGAACTAGTTGCTTAATTCCCAGTTCATAATGTCGAACCACATGTTACCAACACCGGAACCGAATGTGATTGGGTCAGCGAAGCTCGATGCGTTGTAAGCATAGTTGTCACCACGGGGGAACAGGTTTACCAAAGGCACTTGGTCAGCCATGATCGCTTGAATGGTGTTCGCAGCTTCTTGACGTTCAGCGGCGTCGAGTGAGGTCATTGTGACGAGTGCAGCAGCATCCATTTCTTCACTGCAGAAACCGGTGAAGTTTTGTCCACCTTGGTTTTCTTCAGTTGGGAATTGTTCGCAGTTCAAGGCTTCAACAACGGTCACGTTTGCAGGGTTGGTCAACGCGGTGTTGTTTGCATATTGAGAAATATCGAATGCGCCAACTGCGTTGATGCCCCCATTGGCCCATGTACCGAAGAATTCAGAAGCAGGATAGGCTTCTTGAACAGTGCCGATACCGACTGCGGCCAAGTCTTGAGCAACCACAGCTTGGATGTTTGTACGCCATTGAGCGTTGGTGGTGCCGTATCGCAGGACGAGTTCAACGCCGTCCATATCGCGCGTGCCGTCGCCATTGCTGTCAACCCAACCCGCTTCGTCCAACAGACGGTTGGCTTCGTCAACATTGTATGCTGTGACGCCGAGGGAAGTATCTTCAAATGGAGAACGAGAGTAAATGCTGTCGGTTGGGGTGGTTGCACCAGCCAAGAGGTCCACAGTCAACGCGTCGCGGTTGATTGCGTAACGGATGGCACGACGGACATTCACATCCAGTAATGCGGGGTGACCTTGTTCGGGAACATCTTCAGGACGAACATTCAACCACAGGCTTTCAATGTAACCACCGAAAACGGAGGTGATCACAATGTCTTCACTGCTGGCTGCAACACGGGGGATGTCGCCTTCGCTGATGTTCGGGACGATATCCAATTGGCCTGCACTTAACGCGGCAAATTGAGAGTCAGTGTCTGGGAAGAAGCGGAGAACAATACGGCCGATGTTGGGCGCACCAAAAACATAGCTGGGGTTCGCATCAAAAACCATTTGTTCACCACGACGCCATTCGCTCAACACGTAGGGGCCGCTGAAGACGGTGGGATCTAAGTTTTCGGCTGCAAATTCAATCGAACCTTCAGCTTCATAGATCGGTTGGAAGATATGTGCAGGCAAAATGGTGGACAAACCGCTGGAACCAGCCATTTCTTCGGGGAAGGGTTTCGGTGCATTGAAGGTCAATTGGAAAGTGAGATCGTCAATTTGTTCGACGCTTTCCAACGCTTCGGAAATCGCCCCACCTTGGATCAGGTTATTGGCAGGTTCTTCAATCATTTGATAAGTGAAGACCAAGTCAGCGGCTGTTAATGGAGTCCCGTCGCTCCAAGTTAAGCCTTCTTTCAAGGTGATGGTATAGGTCATGTAATCTTCGCTAATACCACCATTTTCAACAGAAGGAACTTCTTCGACCAATACGGGCGTAGCTTCTAATGTATCGGTGATGTCCCATAAGCTAGCCATGACAAGGTCATTTGCCCATTGTGCAAAGGCCATGCTGCTGTAAAAGCCGTTCATGCTGTCTGGTTCTTGAGAGAAACCGACATCAAGTGTGGGAACATCTTGCGCAGCAACGGGCGCAACCAACACCCCAGCTGCTAATGCAAATGGGATGGTACAACGTAACAATTTACTTGCTTGAGTCATACAAAGGTCCTCCAAAAATGACTTTGTTAAAACAAAATGGCTCAAAATTTAATACTTCACTGTAGATTATGACGGAGTATTACATTTCAAGCAAAAAAAACTTCCTGCACAATAAAATAAGAGAACAAGACCCCTATAAGACCAATTTGAAACTTTACACTTCATAGAGTTTTGAACCAAATTGATGCTTATGGTGTAGCTTCAACTAGAACAGCGTTGCACATTCCCTAGTTGATTATTCATAAACAATACCCAATGAAACAACATTCTGGATTTGCAAAAAATTACCACATTCTTTGGAGGTTTCTTGGTGATTTCACACATACATTTCACCTTGCATCTCTAACGACATAGTGCTAATTTTTCGTGTAGTAGAGGTTGCATGATGTTGGACAGGGAAATTGCAACCTGTGCAAAAAAATTTCTTTAAGAGGGAAGCATTAGGAGGCTTCGATGGCTATGAAGAAGATTTCTCGTTCTTTAGGTCTTCTTGCTGTAACTTCTGTGATGGTGGGTACCATCGGCAGCAGCGTTGCAGCACAAGAGATTGCCGAAATTGTCACTGGGTTGAACATGGTTGGGGGCGACGTTCCTACCCTTGATCCTCAGTTGGCAGAAACCACCTCATCCATTGATGTTATCAATCAAATTTTCTTGGGCTTAACCGCACAAGAAAACACGGATGGTACCAATGAAATGGGATTGGCTAGCGGTTATGAAACGACTGAAAATGAGGATGGTACATTCACCTATACCTTCACATTATTAGATGGTGTTGCATGGGTTCGTTACAACGCAGAAACTGATGCGGTTGAACAATTAACCGATGCCGATGGCAACGCGCTCACCGTCACCGCGCAAGATGTCGTGTACGGCATGACTCGTGCGCTCGACCCCGTGACTGCATCCCCCTACTCGTATGTTTTGTTACCCTACATTGTGGGCGCAACAGAATTTAACAGTGGGACAGCCGACGCATCCGCTTTGGCGGTTGAAGTGGTTGACAACCTCACCTTGTCGATCACCGCCCCCAATGGTGCAGCATTTGCCCCCGCCATTTATGGTTTGTGGATGGCGCGTCCAGTCTTGGCTTCAGCCATTGAAGAAGGTGGCGATAGCTGGACCGAAGCTGAATATATTGCAACCAACGGGCCGTTTGCGTTGAAGGAATGGAACCACGACGAAAGCATTGTCATCGTCCGTAACCCATTCTGGGTCGGTACAGACTCGATCCCCGCCGCCACGCTCGACCAAGTGACTTTCCGTTTCTTGGACCCCGCCGCTCAATTGGCTGAATTCCAAGCGGGAACCTTGCAAGCGTCTACCATTCCAGTTGAAGAAATTGTTCGCGTCCAGAACGATCCTGTTCTCAGCGCACAATATGTCACTGGCGGTAACCCCTGCACCTACTACATCGGCTTTGATACCACTGAAGCCCCAACCAACAACGTTCACTTACGTCGTGCGCTTTCATTAGCCATTGACCGTGAATCCATCGTCACCAACGTGACCCGTGGTGGTCAAACAGCCGCTCAATGGTTCGGTTACCCGGGCTTGAATGCCGCTTTGACCCCAGAACTCAACCCCGATGCTGGTATCACCCACAACCCCGAAGAAGCAGCCGCTGAATTTGCAGTTGCTTTGGAAGAATTGGGCACCACCGCTGACGGTCTCGGTTTGTCCCTGTCCTACGGTGACAACGCCGGTCACGCTGCAATTGCGCAAGCTGTTCAACAAATGTGGACGGATACCCTCGGCTTAACGGTGACGTTGAACCCAATGGATTCCAGCACCTACTTCGCGACCATCAGCCAAGATGCGCCTCCTGCATACCGTGCGGGTTGGTGCCAAGACTATGGTGATGTCAACAACTTCTTGTTCGACGTCTTCCACAGCGCATCTAGCCAAAACGATACCGGTTTCAGCAGCCCTGAATATGATGCCTTGGTTGAAGAAGCTCGTTTGATGACCGATGTTGATGCCCGTCGTGAAATCTACGTCCAAGCAGAAGAAATTCTGGTTGACGAAGTTGCCGCCGTCGCGCCCATCTACTTCTATGCAACAAACTATCTGGTTTCAGACACTGTGGAACGCCCTGTTTCCATCACTGGCAACGAAACCTACTATGACTGGTCATTGGCTCAATAGTCAGTGATTCAATGCGTTAAGATAAGATATGAGCCATCCAAAACGGGCGGCTCATATCTTATTTTTTAATGGCTCTTTGTCATCATTCATCTTTGATCAGTCAAGTTTGAGGCACTTTCAGGATGGGAAGATTTATAATTCGTCGTTTTATCGGGATGCTTGCAGTCCTGTTAGTCGTCTCGCTCATTACCTTCGGGCTGATGCACGCTGTACCCGGTGGCCCTTTTGACCGTGAAAAACCGCTTCCTGCGGCGACTATTGCCCTGCTCAATGAAAAGTACAATTTGGATGCCCCTTTATTTGAGCAGTATTTAGATTATATTGGCGACATCATTGGCCCGCGCCTTACCTACGGGCGTATTCCCCCTTCACAGTCGGAAGATTATCTTATCAATGTCGAGCTTCCCTTCATCACCAATGAAGAAGGTCAAGGCGCGGCTGTCCGCTGGATTAATTTTGGCCCCACATATAGTTCCCGCAGTTTATCGGTCAATGACCGTTTCCGTGAAAACTTACCCATCTCATTCCAATTGGGGATGGCGGCTTTTGCAGTCGCGCTCGTCATCGGGCTTCCTTCCGGCATCATTGCCGCCCTCAACCGCAATTCAGGGTTGGATTACTTGAGTATGAGCATCGCGCTGATCGGCGTGTCGGTTCCTGTCATCGTCACAGCGCCCGTCTTGCAGTACATTTTTAGCGTTCAGCTTCGCATACTTCCCGTAACAGGTTGGGGTACGCTCCAACAGATGATATTACCCTCATTAGCGCTGGGTTTTGCCAACTCTGCCATTGTGGCACGCCTTACCCGTGCGAGTATTCTGCAAGTCTTAAATGAGGATTTCATCCGCACCGCCCGCGCCAAAGGGTTGTCGGAACGGATTGTTGTGATCGTTCACGTCCTCAAGAACAGTTTGATCCCGATTGTCACCGTGATGGGGCCGTTATTTGCGGCGCTGGTCACTGGCACCTTCGTGGTCGAAACCGTGTTTGGAATTCCCGGCATGGGACGGTTCTTTGTCACCAGTATTCAATCACGAGATTATCCCGTTATCATGGGAACCGTGTTGCTTTATGCAGGCTTTTTAGTGGCCGCAAATACGTTTGTTGATGTTCTGTATGCGTGGATTGACCCGCGTATTCGTCTAGATTAAAGGCTGTGATGTTATGACCGTTGCACAACAAGGACAGAATACTCAAGGGAATGTTTCGCATATTGAGAAGCGGAAAAAAGGCGAAAGCCTTTTTCAAGATTCGATGCGTCGCTTGCGTCGAAATCGGCTTGCGGTAATCGGCCTAATCATTATCATCATCACCATTTTTGTGGCGATCTTTGCTTCTCAATTAGCGCCCCGTCCGTATGATCGCCAAGACCTGACGCTCACCAACAGCGTCCCGCGCTGGATCGCCAATGTCTTTCCCAACATCAAATTGATGGGCGAGCCGGGCGGGTTTGTGAATGAAGTCCCGTTCTCTGACTATCCTTTGGGGACGGATAACCTCGGACGAGACATCCTCAGTCGTTTGATTTACGGGACGCGCATCTCATTGGCTGTCGCGTTCATCGGGCCGATTGTGGCGATTTTTGTCGGCATGTCCGTCGGGTTGATCTCTGGCTATGTCGGCGGTCGGATCGACAACATTCTCATGCGTTTTGTAGACCTGATGTATGCCTTTCCTACCGTCTTGCTCATCATCCTCATGTTAGCGGTGTTCCGTTCGATTCCGAACACGCCCGACATGAACCCGATTGTACGGGCGGTGCGCCAAGCCGATGCGTCGATGGGTGGGCTGTTATTCGTCTTCATCGGAATCGGCCTCACCTCATGGATGGATATGGCGCGTCTGGTGCGCGGTCAAGTGTTATCCGTTCGCGAAAAAGAATTTGTTCAGGCGGCAAATTCGCTCGGCGCAAACACACGTGGAATTTTGTTCAGACATATCTTGCCCAACATTTTAGGGCCAGTGGTGGTGTCGGAAACGTTAGCGATCCCGCGTTATATCTCGTATGAGGCCTTCTTGAGTTTCATCGGTTTGGGCGTGAACCCGCCTACGCCAAGCTGGGGGTCTATGATTGCGGAAGGGGCGCGGAGCATCGGCAGTTATCCGTATCAGGCGTTGTTCCCCGCGTTAGTGCTGGCTATTTTGATGTTTGCCTTCAACTTCTTGGGCGACGGTCTGCGCGACGCGCTCGACCCGC
Source organism: uncultured Anaerolineae bacterium (assembly GCA_934216615.1). Lineage (GTDB taxonomy): Bacteria > Chloroflexota > Anaerolineae > Aggregatilineales > Phototrophicaceae > Flexifilum. The sequence continues at coordinate 64,468 of CAKQCB010000011.1, forward strand.
GTATGCGTGGCGTGGATTAAACAGCGACCTCGAAACAGATATCATCTTTTGATCTTGATGCCCTCTCCACACGAGAGGGCATTGTTTTATGTAGGTTATTCCGTACTCAAGCGATGATCGTTAAAAAATGACCATAACGCGGTTGCGGTATCGATGTCTTGAGAGATGCGCAATTGCGGGTTGCCCCCCGTTTGACCCGGCCATCCATGCCCACCGCTGTACACGGCGTACAACAAAATATTGGCGTTGTCCGCACAATCGCTAATGCCCTGCCGAATCACCAATGTGTGATCTTCAGGGTCAGCGTCAGACATCATTTCCGGTTGATGATAGGTTTCGCAGTTATTGTGTTGTCCCCAATAACGCATCGTATCGTTGACGGAGAGGAACGCATCGCGGATGCCCATCCAAGGAATCACCAGATCATCTGTGCCGTGAACGATGACTAAGGGAATCGGCCTGCTGGCGTTACACTCATTCATGATGTAAATCGGCATCGGCGACGCAACCGAACCCACCGCCGCCACACGATCATACAGATTACATCCAACACGGTACGACATCATGCCCCCCATCGAGTGGCCTGCGACATACACGCGGGTGGGGTCAATGTTCAGGTTCACGCCGATGAAATTAATCACCGCGGCGATGAACCCAACATCATCAATTTCAGAGCGAATACGCGGGTCGCCCGAGCGTCCATCATTCCAAACAAAGCCTAGCCCGTCAGGGTAAACCACAATGAAATTATGCGCTTCCGAAAGCGTATCAAACCCAACATAGGCTTGCATCATGCGCCCATTTCCAGACGCGCCATGCAAGACGATTACCAGCGGGACAGCGCTTGAACCGTCATAACTTTCGGGGATGTGCACGTTAATGGCGCGGTTCGTGTTCTGAACGGTGAGGCGCACAATGAAGTCACCCGCACCATCAAACCTGCTAAGGGGCGTGCTTTCTGGCGTTATTTCCGCCGTCGTTTCTGGGGTGACTTCGGCTGTCGGTTCTTCGGTAACGTCTTGGGCAAAACTGGGCAAGCTAAAGAGCATTAAACAAGTAGCCAATAGAAATGCGAATCTCGTCATGGGTGTGTTCCTTATGTCTACGCTTTGAACACACTACACATTTCTCTTTGAATTTGTTCGGTTTACCCCAGCATATCCAGTTGTTTTTGCACATCCTGCACCGCTTGTGAGTCTTCGTCATTTTGGAAGGCTTCGATGCTACGGGTGTAATATTCACGGGCGGATTCTATCGTGCCTTCTTTCTGCGCGATTTCCCCCAACACCCGAAAGGCCGCCCCTAAAAGATGATACACTGCATCGTTGACCGTGAGCGCCGCCTCATGAACCGTCTTCAAAAAGAATTTTTTCGCCAGCGTCACCCCACCTTGCTTATAGTGGACATAGCCTTGTTCATAGCTGTTGGCGGCAAGTCCCTCTACCCAGTCGGGCAGTTTTTCATGCAAGACGGTTTCTTCTTGTTGGAGATAATCCAGCGCGGCAATATGATCGCCCGCTAACCGCTCGACGATACCGAGTTGATGCAGGATCATCGCTTCGGTTTGGGGGTGCTTGTCCATGCGCGAAACATTCAGAAGCATGTCATAGATGCCCCGCGCTTCTTCAAATTGAGATTGCATCGCCGCTGTGAACGCGACGCCAGAAATCGCCTTTTTATAGGATTCGCCGTCTGGCGCGGCAAATTGTGTGACTTGTTCATAAGCGCGTCGGGCATCGTCAAAGTTTTCACTCAGAAATGCCTTCTCCGCATCTTTTAAAAGTTGTTGGATACGTTCTTCACGCCCCATAGTGACGACCTCTAATCATTCCATAGCACTTGCTACTGTTAAACGTAACATAGTTTCGTGAAGGACTACGTTAGCATTATTGTAAAAAATGGATAATCTTTTCCACGCTCGCCTCAACGGAAATTCCATCGTGCGCCCAATCCCAGTCGGCAGGGATGCCTGACGAAACACCCCCTTCAGGGAGTGCGGTAGGTTTCCACAAGACCACGCTGTTGAGGTTGTAGGGGCGATACCGTCGCGGGTCGGTTGGGCCGAGGATCATCGCGGTAGGCGCTCCAGACGCCGCCGCGAGATGGGTAAGCCCTGTATCGTTGCCGAGATAGAGCATTGAATATTTTGCCAGCCCCGCAATTTGACCAAAACTCAGTGTGCCCCCAAATGTGCGTGGAGGGTTGGGAAGTGCGCGACTGACCGACTCGATCAAGGCCGTATCTTGTGGGCCTGCCACGACGACAATTTGAGCGTTGATATCGTCTGCGACGTGCTGAGCGATTTGGGCGAGCTGTTGCGGGGGGTAACGTTTATGATCCATCGTCATGCCTGGGTTACGCCCGCCCGCAGGGTTCACCACCAGATAAGGACGCGCATCATCCCATGCCGTGATCTGAGCTTGGATGAACGCCTGATCCGCTTCTGAAACCTGATAGAACGGGACGGCATTTTCAACGTCAACGCCTAACGCCTTCACCGCCCGCAGATAGATATCGACTTCATGCTCAGGGGCGAAGGGGTCAACGGGGACGCGCACCGAATAACCAAACCCGCGCCCGCGACTATCCAACCCTGCGCGGGTCGGAATCCCCGAAAGGGCAACCGCCGCGCTGATGGCGGGCGAACGCGAAAGCGAAACGGCGAGATCAAATTGACCTGCCCGTAACTGACGGGCGAGGCGCCATAATCCTCGCACAGACTTCGCGGGGTTTGCTTCTGGCCCAGTGTCGAGAAGGTCATCTACATACGGATGCCCGATCAACACCGCCTTTGACCAACTCCCCACCGCCCATGTGATGTGCGCGTTAGGGTACTGCCGTCTTAAGGCGCTCAAAACCGCGGTAGCCATGACTACATCACCAATGCAACAGGGCAGGATGATCACTATCCTGTGATACGTTTTAACAAGCGCAGGTGGCATGGTTTAACTCGACCGAAATAAGCAGACCGTTGAACCGAACGTGATGACATCGCCATCGCGCAAGGCGCGTCCTTTTTCGGTCACCGGCGTCGTGTTGACAAACGTGCCGTTTGAACTGCCCAGATCGATCAGCACCCACGCCCCCGTATGCAGTTCTAAACGAGCGTGTGGACGCGATACCGACGGGTCGCGCAGACAAATTTCCCAATCGGCGGTGCTGGTGGCGCGCCCTACCGTGAGTTTCTTCAAAAGGAGCGGGATGCTGACGCCTTCTTGTTCACCTGTCGTGATGACCAAGCGCCCCGCGCCCGTATGCGCCAGCGGTGTGATGAGCGTGCCGTGTAACGTCGCGTTGATTTGGTCTTCTTCGGTGCTAGTCGCTTCAAAGCGTAATTCCGGCACATACAAACGGATCAAATCCCCCGCGATCAACGGATACGGTTCTTTCACGCGGACATCATTCACCCAGACCCCATTTGCGCTGCCTAGATCATTGATGAGAAAAACACCATCGCGATAGTTGATCACCGCATGTTGACGCGAGACGTGCTGTTCTTTGATGCAGATGTCATTCATCTCTAAGCGTCCGATGCTGGCTGTAGACCCCTCGGTGAGCAAAAACTCTTGATGAGTTTCCTCTTGTGGGACATCCCACACCAGTTTGGCGATAATTTCCGGTGTCGTCATCGTCATCGCTTAGGTTGACCTTTCTGTGATTCCGAAGGGTCATTTGGCCCATAACGCGCTGTTTCGCCAAAGCCCGGGTACCACTCATCGGGCATGGCGCCACTCGGTTGGGTTAAGACCCAGCCCCCTAAATCGCGGGCGATAATTTCAACTTTTGCGGGGTGTGTCCATACCAGCGAATCGATTTGAACCGCCTTCGCCCCCGCTTCGAGAAAGTCATAGGCATCTTGGGTGGAGTGGATTCCCCCGCACGCCACAATCGGGACATCAATTTCCCGCGCAAGCTGACCGACCATGCGTAACATCATCGGTTTGATGACGGGACTGTACAAACGCCCCGCGACCAGTTTGCCAATCGAATCGCGCGCGGTGACGCGCGGGGGCGCACATAAAACCAAGCCATCCACGCCAAGATCAGAAATGCGCTTCACCAAATTCGGCGCGATGTTGAACGGTAGCTGTACCAGCACAGGTTTTTCACAGCGCGTCGCCAATTTGACAAACTCAATCAAGTCGCCGTCTTCGATGTCGTCGCGCAATCCCAGTTCGATTCCCTCAACCGCGTCAATCGTTTCCAGATATTCAAAGCAGGTTTTGACTTCAAAAGGGGTCGTCGCGAGGATGTGCATGAGGATTTGCACAGGCATGCGATCCCACTGCTGTTGATGGGTAGACACCGTCTCATAAAGACCATCGTTGGGGTGACCGGTATGCACCAAAATGCCCCCATCCAGCGGGATGATGTGCGGCCAATTGGCAGGGTCCCGACGGTTTAATGTCACCGGATTGGTGACGAACGCGCCCAATTTTTCAAACTTGATCAAGTCTGCGTATTCGTCTGCAAAGCCCATCGTCCCTGAAGCGTTCATCACGGGGCTTTCGAGGACAATCGGCGGTTTGATGGCGCGTGTGATGGAAATAGTCATGGGCGGTTACTCGCTTGGCGCTGGCGACCAAGCACCAGCGGCGATCAAAAGTTGGGCGAAAGGGTCGTCTGGCACTTGATCGACGTCAGTTTCAGGATGATAACGACGCACCGACTCGACCACCCGCATCGCATCTTTGACGGCGGGCAAGTTATTTTTGCGACGGAACACCGCGGATTGGGTGAGGTGACATTCCATCGCGCTGATTTTTGCGTCCGCCCAAGGCTGAATATTCAGCGCAAAATGGGCTAATTCGTGTGCGTTCCACAAAAAATCTTCGATGGTGGGAACCCGCGCCGCGACGGTATAGATCAATGTGTTCGGCTTGTAGGTTTGTACGCCCCGAATCACTTGATGATGTAACAGGATATGCGCCGGATGTCCATATTCACCATCAATGCCGTGCGTTAACACAACATCGGCTTCCAGCCGAACGGCGATTTCCCCCGCTTGTCGCGCTAAATCGTCGGGCGAGCAGGCGAATGGAAATAATTCCCCGCCGACTTCACAAACAGGGTCGATATAATCCATAAACTCGATCTGAACGCCTAACGCTTTTCCCGCCTCGCGCAACTCGGTTTCGCGGGTTTGGCCTAGGGCTTCGCGGGTGGTGATGGGGGGTTCGCCCAATTCCCCACCTTCACCGCGCGTCGCCGAAACAAACGTCACGCGGATGCCCTGCTGTGCCAGCATCGCGCCCATCCCGCCGACTAACATCGTTTCATCGTCGGGGTGGGCAAAAAACCCCACTACAGATCGAATCGTCATGTAAATCTCACCTCAGAAAGATCAATTGCAGGGCCAGCTTCACATAAGAGCAGGGTTTTATTCCCGCGTTTTTTCAGCATACAGGCTTGGCATGCGCCCGTTCCGCAGGGAAGCGGGGGGCGAAATATCCCAAAAAGATAATTGGGGTCAATGTGTGAGCGCAGTTCACTGAACAACGTCCATATCCGTTCAAAGTAGGGCATTTCTGCGCCCGGGGGCACGCACACAAACACTTGATCCGCCCATCCAATCGACGTGACGCGGTTCGTCCAGTTTAAATCTTCACCGCCTGTCAACACCTCGACTTCCGGCGGTAGATGGGACGTACCATAGTGTGTCGCTTCGCCCAACAAAATGAGCGATACCGCCACATTATTTGAGAGCAAGGGCGCAATCACCATCGTGAGCGGGGTCGGTGCAGTATCAACAGCGATGAGCAACACACTGCGCAGGGTTTTACGAAACTTAAACGGCTGACCGATCAAGCCCATCAAACTAAAGACATCACGGCCCGGCTCGACATTGTAATGGAGGGGAAGCTCCATAATCAGCGCGGTTTTGGTGATGCCTACGGGAAACCATTGTTCGCGTAGATAGGGATTCAAGGTGGCGGTTTGTGGACGCACCAAGACCGACTGTCCTGCTTTGATCTGTAACAGCGATTCATCTACGGTAAGATGTAAATGCTGATGCGTTTCATTCACTTTTTTAACACGGCTGACGAGTGCTTCAGTTTCTTTCATCATGATTTCACGAATACGAATACTATTGATACATTTCTATTTTAACGCACATTCCGTTACAAAGTTGCCGTTTTGAACGATGTTTCCCCACAAAAATTAAAAGAAAGTATCTCATTTTATATAGATTTGTATAAACGATGTTAAGGCGTTCAAACAGGAATTCACAAAAATTTGATAAAAGTCATGTTGTGGCAACAGAAAAACATGCTAGCATAATATATGTACTGAGTTTCATTTGGAGATTCAGTTTTAGTTAACCTAGTTCTAATTCGGAGTAATCATTATGTTGTACATGCCACGTGAAGAAGGTCAAGGTCTCGTAGAATACGCACTCATCCTCGTCTTGGTTGCAGTCGTTGTTATCGTGATCCTCTCCTTGCTCGGCCCGGCGATTGGTAACATTTTCTCCAACGTTGTCAACGCTCTCTAATTTTTACTAGCAATACAAAGAAGAACCCCGCTTCGGCGGGGTTTTTCTTTTTCTACGCTTCTCAATCTGTTGGAGTAATGGCGACATGGTGTATCTCGCTTTTGAATACTCATTTGCACATCCCCTATTTTATCCGATTAAGCGTTTATCTTGATGATTCGTGGGATATAAGCGATGTCTTATTTAAAGCTGCCGAAAGGTTACGGACACCCTTTGCGAATTTTCTCAATCAGTAATGTTGTGCTGTGATTGGGCAAATAGTCGATCAGCTCAATCCGCCCGCCGTAGGCTTCTACAGTGGGGCGTTCGGGCAAAAACTTGTTGTGATAGTCGCCCCCTTTGACATAAATTTCAGGCTGGAGTGTGTTGATCAACCCGTCTGCGGTTGTTTCCGCAAAGATGATCGTCGCGGTGACGGGGGATAAACTGGCGACTAAACGCGCCCGTTCGTCGGCAGGGACAAGCGGACGATCTACCCCTTTGAGAATTTGGGTGCTGTCATCACCATTGATGCCCACAAACAGCGCGTCGCCCAACGCGGCGGCTTTTTCTAAATAGTCGAGATGGCCGACATGGAGCAGATCAAAATGGCCGTTGGTAAAGACCAGCGTCTTGCCTTCCGCTTTCAGGCGTTGGCGCAGGGTCATGGCTTGTTGTAGGGTCAAATGTTCACCCATGAATCGACATATCCTCTGGTGCTGTCGTTAAACTGCGTCAAATTGTAACATCCCCCCAACTAGGTCAGGATGTGGGCTAACACGCTTTATGGAGCGAAGGCTGTATTTTCGCTCAACGTGAGCGTGCCTTGAAACGCCATATTCGGCTCAAAAGAACCAATCCAGATCACATAATCGCCCGCTTGCGCGTCGCTGATGTCGATCAACGGGTTGAGGGTGCCGTTCCAGTCGTCACTGCAATACCAGCGACCATTCGGCCCCAGCACCGATAACGTGCTGTCACCCAACGAACTGAAGAAGATGCGCAAGAACCCCGCTTGCGAAAGCGTCAGGCGAAAATCGGGTTGGGTACTGAGATAGCCCGCGCAATGAGTGCCAATCGCAAACCCTAACGGGCTGGCCTCAATATTGCCCCCGCCATTGGCCTGAACATCCAGCCGTCCGTAGCCTGTATTTAAAACCGCGCTTCCGAAATTGGGGATGCCGAATAAATCCAGCGCGATGGGGTTGGGCGGGGCGGCTGTCGCCAGTAACGGGATCACCAGAGGCGCGATATCACCTTCATACGGGACGGCCGTAGGAAGCGCCATGAAGGCGTCAGGAATATTCGGGTCAGGTGTGGAGGTCGCGATAAAATCCGACGCGTTGAGCAACGGCGGGGTGACTAAAATTGCCGCGTTTTGGATGTTTAAGCCGACAAAAACAGGGCCTGCGTTCGGTTGCGCAGGGTTCGCATCCCCGCGTGAAAGCATGAGCGTCCCGTTCACCCATTCATTTTCGCTGTAGTTGCCGATCCAAACCTGCGCGGTGCCTATCGACGTATTGCCAATGATATTGAGCGTTGGGTTTTGGGTTCCGTAGGAGTCATCCGAACAATAGAAGTGACCATCGGGCATACGGACGATCAGCGTCGGATCGCCTGTCTCTAACGCATTGATGAAGAAAAGGCGTAGATAGGCTTGCGGGATAGGGATATTCAGCGAGAAGGTTGATTGTGTTGTGTAATAACCCGTACACATGCCAAAGGGATTATAGAGTAGATCATCATCGACGGTGACGGTCGTCGCCCCCCCGCCTGTGTGAGCGCCCAAGTTAATCGGTTCGGTGGTGTAATCTTGTAACGTGGCTTGTTGAGCCGAAGGCGTATTGACATCGAGGCCGATCACATTGGCGATGGAGAGGCTGTCTGCACGGCTGATCTGTTCGGGTGAGATGTTCCGTTCGGTAGCGTACAGCACGCCGATCAAAGGCGCGTTGCTGATCGTTTCATGGTTCACCCAAATGGCGTATGTCCCTACAGGTGGATTGATGATCTGCACCTGCGGGTCAAACCACCCGGGCGCGAAGTCACGGTTACAATGCCATGATCCATCGGGCGCGAGGACGGTTAGCGCTGCATTTTCTAACGTGCTGGCACGAAAGAGCAGATTCAAACGGGTCGAAGTACCGCCCCATGATAAAGAAAAATCAGGCTGGGATGAAGTGAACCCCGCGCACTGTGTATCTGGCAAAAATGAGCCAATCTCCAGTGAATTTCGCTGTGCATCCAGCGCAGGGACGGACAGCGCGCCCCCGCCCATCACCACACGCCAAAACGGATCGGGTAAAAATCCGGCTTGTAGTTGAGCGCTGCCGTGCGCGGCGGGTTGGCTGGCATCCAGAAAAGTCCCGCTGATCGATGTCGGCGTGACCAGATGATTCGGCAGTGGGGTCAACGTTGCCGTCGCTAACGGGATGATTAAACTACTTGCGCCTGCTGAAATCAACGAATTGGTGGTGATGTATAAACTGCCGTAGATGTACACGTTCGGCGTGAACGCGCCCACCCAAATCACATAATCACCAGACGGTGCATCTTCAAACGTGACTTGGGAATTTAAAATGCCCGTGCTGTTGTTATTACAACGGAAATTCCCCTGCGGGTCGCGGATGATCAGCGTAGGGTCGGCGGTGAGGGTGTCGGCCATGAAGATGAACCGCAAGAACGGCTGTGCCTCGGTCAAGGTGATGCGGAAGTCCGGCACGACATCGATGAAGCCCGTACAATCCAACCCCAAATTACGGCCGATGGCATCAACAGGGCCACCCCCTTCTAACGCCGAAATACGTAAGGGGTCTGGGGATGGAGCGGCAAAGGTGGCGGTTCCATGATTTGGCTGGGCATTGGCGTCTAATGGGATTTGTTCTTGAGCGGTAATTTGAACAACAAAATTCACGCCTACGATGAAAGTGACGATGTAGAAAACAGATTTAAGAAAAGGTGTCATGGATCCAATCAGCATGAATAATCGTTATCTAAGAAGTTTAACCTATATTGTGTTGATGTGAATCTATGCTTCATCACAACGTGTCGGCTTCCCTGCGGTTTATATACGATGCGTAGAAATGAGTTCAGGGAACCCCCTTGTTCTTCGTTTTGTACTACAATGCTAAGTAATGATGTTGACTCTATCCATCAAAAAAGGAGATTGAACCTTATGCGAAAAGAATGGAAGTTACTCTCTGCAAGCGTTTTAGCGTTCAGTATTTTACCTCTGTCGGTTTCAGCCCAAGACGCGGTTGAGGTCGAAATTGGCGATGTGGTCGATGCCACTTTAGAACGCGGTGTCGCATCGGTTGAATTTACGCTCCACTTAGATCGTGATCAAGGCGTGGTCATCACCCACGTTTCCGAAGATTTTGACTCGTATCTGATCATTCTCGACTCGGACGGTGAAGAAGTAGCATCTGACGATGACAGCGCGGGCAGTTTGGATGCTGAAGTCATTTTTATCCCGCTCGTCACCGACGATTACACCATTGTGGCGACCAGCTATCAAAACCGTTGGGGCGATGCCAACTCGGAAGGGGATTTCACCCTCAGTGTCGGGGAATATGAAATTCGACCGATTGAATATACCCAAGTGGTTGAGAGCGAACTGACCAGCGCAAACACCACCGAAAACTTCAGTTTTAGCGGGCAAGCGGGCGATATTGTCATCATCACCCAATCCTCAACTGACTTTGATGCGTATCTCTCATTACAAGATTCGAGCGGATACCAACTCACCACCAACGATGATGGCGGTGGTAACCGCAATTCGCGTATTTTCTATACCCTGCCTTATACCGACCGTTACACGATTGTCGCGGGCAGTTTCAGCGGGTCATCTGAAGGTGAATACACACTGACGCTCAACCGCGCCTCATCCAATGAAATAAACATTGGTGACGTGGCGACTGCTGAAGTTGAATACAATTCACCTGCCTATTTCCAACTGCCAGCCACCCGTACCGATTTCATCAATATTGTCGTGACGGCGGATGTGCCAACACGGGTTGAGCTTTTAGACCCGTATAACTACATCTTGGCATCCGACGAAGGTGATGAACCCACCATCGTGAATTACCGCATCACCAGCGACGGCACGTATCTGATTGCGGTCAGTCTGTTAGAAGACCCCCGCGCGACTGTTGACGCGGAAGCGACCCCTGAAGCCGAAGACGTGGATACTTCGGTCACGGTGGAATTGAACGTGTCTGCTGGTGAACTGGATAACTTGGATAATGGCCCGATCACTTTAGAATTTGGTTCGTCGTCGGAAAGTCAATCAATTGCTTTCACTGGCGAAGAAGGCGTGCCTGTCACGATCCACTTTGATGTTGTGGATGGCGATACCATGTCCCCCAGCATTGATTTCACCGATGAATTCTCCAATCCCGTGTCCTATCTCAGCGTGAGTTATGCGACAGCGGCGAGCGTCGAAGTTGTGCCGGAAATGGACGGCACAATCATCGTGACGATCAGTGAGTACAGTTACTCATCCCTTTCGATTGAGGTGAGCGTCGAAACCAGCGCCGAATAATCGCGCTGTGAGTATTCCCCCTCGCCCCAAGTGTGGAGTTGACTCTGCACTTGGGGTTTTTTGTTTGGGGGATCAAAACTCAGTTTTGGGTGCAACCCATTCGATGAGGAATCCACTTCCCCAAGTCAGATGAATGACTAAAAAAACAAGCGGTAAATAAACTGCGCTTGTAACTGATAACTGAGATTTCAACATCGTTTTGATAGAGAAGGCTATATTCAGTGCGCTGTAAGCTAAAATCCCAAGCGCCCACAACGTAAAAAACAACGGGTGTACAAGGCTTAAGACTGCTCCGGTGAGAAGCCCAATCACAAATAATGGCGCGATCAGATGACGTGGTTTGAGCGATTGCGGATGCTTTTTTAACGTTCGTACACGGCTTCGCCCATACCGATAATATTGTTTCGCAAGTGCAGAAAGTGTTTGGCGTCCGTAATATTCGGACTGAATTTCAGGCGTAAAGTAGATTTTTCCGCCGGTATTACGGATACGCACATTCAGCTCATAATCTTCATTCACACCGACCTGTGTATTATAAAGTCCAATTCGCTTAAACACGCTTTGAGGCCATGCGCCGAGATAAACCGTATCTGTCCATTGAGGCGTTGCGCTCACATGGAATGCGGTAGGAACCGCAAAGGGAGATTTTCCCGCGCTGGCGATAGCTTTTCCCACGGTTGTGATCCCGACAGGGTTCATCGGCCCGCCCACATTATCCGCCTGAGTTACTTGCAAGGTTTCCACACACTTTTCAACATAGTGAGGCGCTATGACCGTGTGACCGTCGATGCGGATTAAAAAATCACCTTTTGCCAACGGGATGATATGGTTTAAGCCGAAGGCTTGAATTTTTTCTGGGTTGTCTATAATCGTGATGTGATGTTTGCCCTGCATTTGTTGAATGAGCGTGCGCGTATTGTCCGTACTCATACCATCGGCAATAAGTATCTCCATACAATCTGACGGATAAGTTTGTGCTAGAATGGCCCCTAGTGACCGCTCTATAAAATGTTCTTCATTACGAATTGGCATGAGGATGGAGACAAACGGGTAATGGGTCATGCGTAATTCCTAACTGGGATATTTAATGGAATTTGTGTAAATGTTAAAAAAAATTCTGAGGTATTTATTTCCTAACCAGTACAAATCACTTGCGTACTGGCGACAATATCGACATGCTACAAATCATCTTTTAGGCAATCATTTTCAAGAGCGAGAGAAACTATTTGATGAAATGGTTCAGCGTAGTTTAGGGCATCCTTCGCTACAAATTGGGGTGCGAAATCAGAAATATGCCCCTCATTGGACGAGCGTTGATCTTTTTGATACCGCAGACTATATTGATTTTAACTATGACGTTCAAGATATGCCATTTGAGGATGAATCTTTTGATTTCATTGCTTGTAACGCTGTCTTAGAACATATACCCTACCTCGAAAAAGCAATTGCTGAGTTTTTGTGCTTGCTTAAGCCTAACGGTGAAGTTTGGATTGAAATCCCCTTAAATCAACCCTATCACCCCAGCCCACAAGATTACTGGCGTGTTACCCCAGAAGGCATGCAAATTTGGATGCGCGATTTTGAAGAAATTCACATAGGGTTACTTTCTCCCTATAAAAGCAGTATCTATAAATGTAATTTTTTATCGCGGCAAGAAACCTACTAATCAATAAAATGATGGATAAGTAGGCATATTTTGTACCTTCAGACGCTTAAGAATTACTTGCGTAATGATCACAATTTAAGATCGCTCCTGCGTGGTGCTGGCTTAATGTATATAGCTGGAATCATCACGATTGGATTGACTTTTCTACAACAAATAACAACCGCGAACTTACTTGGCGCGACTGAATATGGTCAACTTGCGATCATTTTAGGAAGCAATGCTTTAATTCTCCTTTTTGCAGATTTTCGTACATGGGAGATCTGCGCAAAGTTATTTGCTAGGTATCAAAAACAAGATGACCATGTATTGTTAGCGGGAACAGTAACATGGTATTTATTGGTTGATCTAATTGCGGGATTGATAGGGGTGCTGGTCGTTTTTCTCTTTGCAAATTTTATTGCGGATAGGCTTGTCCAAGCTCCAGATTTAGTTTTGGATATCCGCTTATTTGCATTGATTATTCCATTTCGCTTAGTTTCCGCAGGTGTTCCAACCGTTATTTTACGTCTTTACAATCACTATAATTGGCTAGCTGTAAAATCCATCTTCTATGCTGTGATTCGTCTTCTTCTTATGTCCGGCGCTGCATTTTTAGGGTTTGGAATAGAGGGTATTTTAATCGGTGCTATTGTCGGGGAAATTTTTAACACCTTTATGTTATTGGGATTGCTCATTTATGTTTGGCGGAAACACACCGGCCCTTTAACACCTTTATTCCGTTTTGATACGCCTCAAGTATTATTTGATAATCTAAAAACTTTACGCGATCTTTGGCTGGGAGGAACTTTAAAAGGGCTACAGCTAGAAACATTTATTCCATTGATGGCTATTTTAAGTACACCTACCCAAGTTGGTTTATATCGTGTCGGGTTAGATATCGCTCAACTCATTAGCCGTATTATCGAACCTATCTCTATTGTGATTCAGCCGACGGTGATTCAAATCTATGAACAGGAT
>CAKQCB010000012.1 GCA_934216615.1 uncultured Anaerolineae bacterium
CGAGTTCCTGTCTTGAGTTGGATTCTCTGGTCGCTCGCTTGTTGCTTCTCTCTCTCACATCTCTGTTGTTAAGGTGCTTATTACGTCTTGGTGACGTGGATATCTAGGTTATCAGTCACCTCATCGGCTGTCAATCCCTGTTACTTATGATTTTCTCAATTTGGGAAAAGTCATTTGGTATATTTGGGATATATTATTTCCGATGTTCTAAAAGTGCTGATGTGCTGTTCTTGACAGCGAGGCGGGATTATATAACGCGCCTTTTTAACCTGTAAAGCCCCAGTTTCAACCAATTTCTAAAGTTCGCTTCGACCTTGCAGTGCGCGCATCAATGTCACCGTGTCAGCGTACTCGATATCCCCGCCTACGGGCAGACCTCGCGCCAGCCGTGTCATACGAACGCCTTTGCTCACCAGTTCACGCTGAATGTACATGGCGGTGGCATCCCCTTCTAAGCCCGGGTTAGTCGCGATGATGACTTCTAATATGTCACTACGATCAATGCGTTCAACCAATTCGCGAATCTTTAAATTATCAGGGCCAATGCCATTGACAGGTGAAATTGCCCCATGCAAGACATGGTAAACACCACGATATCCCCCTGTGCGTTCTAACGCTAAAACGTCGAGCGGTTCTTCAACAACGGCGATGGTTTTCTGGTCGCGCTGGAGGTCGGAACAAACCGGACAAGGATTATCCACCGTGATATTAAAACAGCTGGAACACATCCGCGTTTCGGCTTTTAAGTCGCGTAGCGCATCCGCCAAATTTTCGGAAATCTCATCCGGCGCACGAAGCAGATAATACGTCAAACGGGATGCGGTTTTAGGGCCAACGCCGGGCAAGCGTGAAAAGGCTTCCACCAATTTCGTCACCGGTTCAGGAACAGCACTGCTCATGTGTTTATCCTCAGTACACAAACAGAGCGCACGATGTTCCTGTGCGCTCTATAATTTTTCGTTGTTGAAGCGCGGAATTACCCGAGCAAACCGCCTAAACCGGGGATGTCACCCAAACCACCGGTGATCGATTCCATGCGTTTAGCGGCCATGGTTTGGCTTTGTTCGACAGCTTGGTTCATCGCCAAGACCAACAAATCTTGTAAATCAGCGAGCCATTCGGGATCACTGGTATCCACTGCATCAGGGTTGATGGTCACAGCTTGTACACGTTGGTGTCCTGTAATGGTCACTTTTACGGCGCCACCGCCCACGCTCACTTCAACCGTTTCGGTTTCCAACGCTTGTTGGGCAGCTTGCATATCTTCTTGCATCTTTTGCAATTGACGCATCATGCCTGCGCCACCGCCGGGAAGACCACCACCGCCACCGGGAAAACCACCACGTTTTTTGCTCATTCAATTCACCTTATCTCTGAACTAATGGGTAGATCATTTATTATTTTAACATTGAACCTGCTGTGATGGGACTACGCATCCGACTGAGAATGATCAATCGGCTTGATGCGTGCGCCCATTTCCATCCCCTGCGATTGCACAGGATCATCAGGATCAACACTGTCATATAAATCTGAACTGCTATCTACAATATCGCCACCTTGCGCGACGATTCGGGTCTTTAAGCGCACGCCAAACATTTCTGAAAGGGCACGTTCAATCGCGTTACGTTTATCCGGCGCTTCCAACTTCTGGCGGAAAAAGTCCGATTTGGTGTTGATGATGACAACGTTGCCATCAATCGTTCGCACTTGGCAGTGTTCCAATAGCGCAGGCAGTTGTTTATTCAGTTGAAAAGCCAAGCGCTGAAATTCCGTCCAATTGTCGCGTAATTTCGCTAAGCTGATCACGGGTGGGGAACCTTTCGGCATCTCTTCCGCAGGTTCTAATTCTGCGACTGGAGGTGCTGAAGGTACAGGCACGCTGGCTGTGGGTTGGGTTCGCGCAGGGCTGTGACGTACAGGCGCTTCTTCCACAGGTTCGAGCGAACGCATACTTTCGACCAACGCCAGTTCTAACGTGAGTTGGGGCTGCCATCCCCCTCTAAAATTGGCGAGCGCGTCATTAAAATTCTTCACTAAACGGATCGTCAACCCACGCGGAATTGCTTGCGCTTGATGTTGATACACTTCGCGTTCTTGCTGTGACGCCTCGACCAAGTCGGCAGTTGCGGTTTGCGTCAGCAGTACAGCGCGTAAATATTCGATGATTTGTTGGCCGAATTGACGTGGGTCAGACCCCATATCAATCGTTTGGTTGATGATGCGCAAGCCCGCGCCAACATCCCCTGCGGCAATCGCATCGACCAATTCCCGCACAGCGATAGTGCTCACGGTGCCTAATACCTGCTGTACCAATTCGACGGTTACCCCTTGATCGGGATCGGTCACAATCTGATCCAACAAGCTGATGCTGTCGCGCATGCTTCCCGTCCCTTGACGAGCGATCATTTCCAGCGCGGCGCGTTCGTATTGAAGACCATCCCCTTGAACAATCGTCTCGAGACGGTCGGCCACTTCGCGCACGGAAAAACGCCGAAACTCAAATTGCAAACAGCGACTTTTAATCGTCTGTGGCACTTTGTCGATCTCAGTCGTCGCCAAAACAAACATGGCATGTTCAGGCGGTTCTTCTAAGGTTTTCAACAGCGCATCAAACGCATTTCCTGTAAAACGATGTACTTCGTCGATGATATAGACTTTGAAGCGCCCTTCGCCCGGCGCAAACGCGATCTTTTCGCGCAAGTCGCGCACATCATCAACCCCTGTATGCGTCGCCGCATCAATCTCGATCAGGTCAAGAAAGCGCCCGTCATTCACCGCGATGCAATTGGCACATTGATTACACGGGCGTTGATCAGGGTCGTCACTCAAACAATTGACCGCTTTGGCTAATAAACGCGCCGTCGTGGTCTTCCCTGTTCCGCGTGGGCCACTGAATAAATAAGCGTGGCGCACACGCCCCGTCTTCATCGCATTTCGCAACGTCCGAGAGATGTGTTCTTGGCCGACAAATTCTTCAAATGATGTGGGTCGCCAGCGTAGATACAATGCTTGTTCAGGCACAAAAATCTCCTTCATCCATCCCTATCAGTCTAGCATTTTTGATGGCTTGGAACAACGAGCAAATGTTCCAAAAGGGTCACTTCAAATAAACCATTTGCATTTGTTGATACGCGATTCGTGCGCTAAAAATAAGCTCAAATCCACCCGCTATTTTTTAGGCCATTGCTCATGTTATTCACGATTCATGGAATGCTTGACCCGCACACGCATTTACGCAGTTTACGCTGGGCGCACAAAGGGACGTTCCGCACCGAAACCGAAGCTGCGCTGGCAGGCGGTTATTGGGCGATCTTCGACATGCCGAACACACCACCATCAACCATCAACCGCGCTTCGCTGGATGAAAAACTCGCCGAAATTCGCGCCCAAGCCATCTGTGATTGGGGGTTGTATGTCGGCGCTTCACAACTTCAACTCGACACTTACGATGATCTGCTTCCTGACATCATCGGCATGAAGATGTACTGCAACGCCACCACAGGTGATTTGCTCATTGAAAACCCGCACATTCGCGAACATCATTTCCAGCATTGGACGAATCGCAAACCCATCGCCGTCCATGCTGAAGAAGAAACGATGGCGGAAATCATCGCGCTCGTCCGCAAATATCGCAAACAGACCCATTTTTGTCATGTATGTACCGCCCGTGAAGTCGCGTATATCCGCGCCGCCAAAGCGGAAGGGTTGCCGATCAGCGCGGGGGTTTGTCCCCATCATCTCTTTTTGACCGAAGCCGATCTGCCTCATCTGGGCAGTTACGGCATGATGAAACCCACGCTCAAAACTCAAGCCGATCAAGATGCGCTCTGGCGTGGGATTCAAGAAGATGTGATCGACCTTGTCGAAAGCGATCATGCACCCCATACCCAAGCTGAAAAAGCCAGCGCCGAACCTCCATTTGGCGTTCCCGGCCTGCAAACTACACTTCCCCTCTTATTCAACGCGGTAGAAGAAAAACGCCTCACCCGTGACCGCTTAGAAGAATTGGTCGCCGACGCGCCCCAACGGATTTTTGGCATCCAACTGCCCGACGAAACCTTCACCGTGATCGATCTTTCTGAAAAGTACGTCATCGACCACGCGCAGATACGCTCCTCCTGTGGGTGGACACCGTTTCACGGCATGAACGGCGTGGGCAAAATCCGCGAAGTATGGATTCGTGGCGTCAAGGTATTTGATGGAGAAAACGTGCTGGTCGAAGACGGTTTTGGGCAGGCGGTGAATCAAACCTTATAACCCAAAGCAGTAAATCGCCATGCTTTCCGTCTTTATGAATAGATAAAGAAAGGAGTAGCAATGCACGATGAACACAACGAAACCGCCTTGATTGCCCGTGCCCAGCAGGATGCAAGCGCGTTTCATCAGCTTTATGCGGTCTATTTCAAACGGGTTTATGGCTATGTGGCGGCGCGTATTCCCCAACCGCAAGATGCGGAAGATGTGGTTGCCAATGTCTTTTTACGGGCGCTCAAAAACCTGCCTCAATTTCGCAATCAACATCAGCCTAGCTTTGCCGCGTGGTTATTCACAATTGCACGTAATGTCACAAATGATCATTATCGGGGGCAACCCCACTTGGCGATCATCCCATTTGAGCAGGCGACGCATGCGCTTTCAGAGGTTCCAGAGCCAGATCATCACCTGATCAAACAAGAAGAATCAGCCTTACTGCGTGAATTGATCACACGCTTGCCCGAGCGCAAACGTGAGCTAGTCTATCTTCGTTATTATGCGGGCTTACGCAACCAAGAAATCGCCACCGTCCTCGATATTGCTGAGACCACCGTTTCATCTACCCTCAGCCGTGCCCTTGATGATCTCCAGAAAAGTTACGCTCAAACCAAACAAGACGATGAGCAGAAAGTGGTCGGTCATGACACCTAACCTTCCGCACAACCTAGATAAAAATTTTGAGACTCAATTAACCCAGTCGATGCCCACATCACGCCCTGAATTTGAAGCCGAATTGTGGACGCGACTGCAATCCCAACTTGCAAACCCATCCCCACAAACATCGCGTTCCAAAACGCGCGCTTATTCATTTCAACGCGTCGCAACCCTCATCGCTATTTTAGTCGGCGTGGTGGTAGGGGGGACGTTCGCCGTCCAAGCGTTATTACAATGGATGGGCTATTTAGACCCGGGGTTACAGGCAGTGGTCGATGAAGGCCTGCGCCGTGACCTGAACATCACCCAAACAGGCGAGAATTTCAGCGTCACGCTTGATTGGGGTTATGCCGACGCGAACCGCATCGCCATCCACTATACCGTTCGTTTACTTGGCGATACGCGCGCAACCACCCTCCAAACGGGGGATGCACTCACGGCCACAAGTTCAAATCAGCAGGTTCAACTTGTGCAAGGGCGTAACATGATCGCCGATTACAGCGAAGAATATCCTGAGGGCATTACCCGTGAAAGCCTAGGGGCGGCATGGTATCGCTTTGGCACCATTACCGAGGTCTTGAATCAGTACGATGCGTCCGCATTGAGCTTACAAGACGCGACTGAACTTCCCCTCCAGTTGGATATTTGGGTGGTCGCTTACAGTATTCATGAGTTTTTTGTCACCGAAGAAGGGGATGATGCGCCCTCTGATGGCTTTATCGTAGGCGAACAATTTAGTATTCCCTTCAGCATTCCGTTGGATGCTATCAATACTCAACTGCGCGTATGGGAATCCCCGCTTTCCGTCACCGATCAAGACATCACCCTCACCTTAGAACGTGTGACTGTCGCGCCATCCCAAGCCCGCGTGTATCTATGCTTCACTCCACCTGCCGAAGATCGCTCATGGACAGCGATTGTATGGCTTCGTGATGAAAATGGCGCGGTGCCGGGCGGGGGCAGTGTGAACCCATCCATGGTTGAGGGGCGTTCTTGTCAAGATTACACGTACTACGCAGGCATGTACGATTACACCGGCACATGGCAGTTAGAAGTCACTGAGCTGGTCGGGTTCGGCAGTGGCGGTGGCGCCGATCAACAGCGCATCGCCGGATCATGGGTGTTCGATTTCACCGTACCGTGAGGATTTAAAAGCACCTCACCCCGACGGGGTCGCGCCCTCTCCATGAGAGAGGGCAAAAGCCATAGATGATCTGTTTTGTATGTGTCCTCTCCGTGGGGAGAGGACGGCTAAGCGAAGCAGGTGAGGATTTAAAAGCACCTCACCCCGACAGAGTCGCGCCCTCTCCATAAGAGAGGGCAAAAGCCATAGATGATCTGTTTTGTATGTGTCCTCTCCCCACGGAGAGGACGGCTGAGCATAGCGAAGCAGGTGAAGTTCAAAAGCACCTCACCCCGACAGAGTCGTGCCCTCTCCGTAAGAGAGGGCAAAAACCATCTATGACTTGTTTTGTATGTGTCCTCTCCCCATGGAGCGGACGACTGAGCGAAGCGAAGCAGGTGAGGTTCAGAAGACAGATTTAAAAGCACCTCACCCCGACGGAGTCGCGCCCTCTCCATAAGAGAGGGCAAAAAGATTACTGGTGAGGTTATTTGATGCGATATCGATTGCTCTCATCGCGCAGTTGACGCGCGGCTTGAGCAGGATCATCCGCATAGATGATACTGCGGGATGCGCTGAGGAATAGCCCCGCGCCATCCGCGCTTTGACCCATCCGCACTGATGCTTCGATACTTCCGCCTTGTGAGCCGATCCCCGGCACAAGTAATGGAATATGAGCATCCAATTGGCGTAGTTGCGCCATCGCTTCCGGGAAAGTTGCGCCCATCACCAACGCGCAGTTTTGACGTGTGTTCCACGTTTGCGTTACCCGTTCTGCGACGCGATACCACAAAGGATGCCCATCTACAGATAGGGTTTGAAATTCATTGGCGCCCGCATCCGACATACGACACAAAATGATGGATAATTTATCTTCGCGCTCTAAGAAGGGGCTGAGTCCATCCTGTCCCACGTAAGGGCTGAGCGTGACAGCATCAAACCCCATGATATCGAAGATGCCTCTGACATATCCCCTGCTAGAGTTGGCGATTTCCCCGCGTTTGGCATCACAAATGGTGATGATGTCGGGATGATGTTCATGCAGATAATCGGCAGTTTGCTGAAGCGCTTTCATCCCATCGATGCCCGCCGCTTCATAAAACGAGATGTTCGGCTTAAACGCCAACACATAGTCATGCACCGCGTCGATGATACGTCGGTTGAAATTAAAAATTGTGTTCGCGAGGTCAGTGTGACGTGGCAGGTGCACAAGGTCAGGGTCTAAGCCTACGCAGACGAGCGAATTGGCCTGCTGAACCCGATGCTGTATCCGTTGCATGATCGACATAAAGCGTAATTCTCCGTGTGGGTTAAGTCTGCCACTGGGTTGGGTTTTGCAACCATGCGCTGACAATCGCTTGATCTTCAGTACTCCATGTGCTGAGCGATAAGATGGCTGGAAATGAGGTCAAGGTATGCAAACGAACGCCTGCATTTTCAAATGCTTGACGCGTTTCCGTAAAATCATACGTGATGATAGAGAGGACATCCGTCACTGATGCACCTTCTTCGCGCAGGGCTTCAACCCCTTGCAAACTACTGCCCCCTGTGGTCACGGTGTCCTCTACGAGGATGACCCGTTTACCGCTGACATCACCGCCTTCAACACGACGTTTCTTGCCGTGTTCTTTCGCCGTTTTACGCACAAAAACAGATGGGATCGCAGTGCTGAATGAGAGCGCCGCACTGTGTGGGATGCCTGCGGTTTCCATGCCTGCAATCACATCTACGGCCAGCTTTTCGCGTTCCAATGTTTCTTTCATAGCATGGATCACGGTTTGCCATGCGTTGGGGTGAAACGGCAAGATGCGGTTATCAATGTAGACGGGAGAAACGATGCCAGATTTAAACGTCACGGGGTTTTGGGGATTACACCCCACAGCTTGGATGTCGAGCAAGGCTTGCGCAATTTTATGCTCTGGTGAAGGTGCGGTCATTCAGTTTCTTCAGCCTCTGTGAGGGTACGTAAGGTATGGTCGGATAACTCATCTTGCAAAACGGCGGCGGCGAGTGGCCCGCGATAGATCAACGCTGACCAGTATTGGATAGCTAACGCGCCCGCTTCTAACATTTGCGCGGCATGTGCCCCGCTCAAGACACCTCCACAGGCGACAATATCCACAGGCGCATTGAGCGCTTTTTTGGCCTGATGCAAGGTGCGCACGGCTTCAAGCGCGGAAGGGAACAAACGCCCTCCACTGACGCCTGCGGTCGTTCCATCGGGAGCAGGTTGCCCAAGCGTGTTGGTGGCGATCACCGCATCAACGCCCGTTTCAGCAAAAACAGACATCAAGGCGTGATATTGTGCTTCCGATAATGCAGGGCTGACTTTCACCCACAGCGGAATCTTGCCAATCGCTTGGCGCACTACTTGGGATAAATGGCGCGCTTTGGCTTCGGTTTGGTTGCCCTGTGGGTCATCTTCTGTATTTGGACAGCTTAAATTAAGCGTGAACCAACTGGGATGAATTCCACGATCCAAAAATTGATGGATGCTGATTAAGACTTCATCCGCTTCTTGTTGTGGGTCGGTCACGCCCGGGCTGACAGCGATATTGAGACCAAAAGTTTTGGGCAGTTCGTTTTTTTTCATCGCCAAGAAAACGGCAGCGGCGCGGGCGCCCGGGTTTTTGAGGCCGACGCGGTTTTGCAGGCTGTGATATTCAACATCACGCCACAAAACAACGCCTTCATTCCCTACACGAGGCCAACGCGTGAACGATCCAAATTCCACCACACCCGTGATAGCAGGCACACTACGCCAACCCGGAATGATGTTGATGCCTTGTTCAATGGCATCAAGGGCTTGTTGCTCGTCTGCGAAGCCCATCCCCTTGACAAAACCCGCCGCCAACATAAAGGGTGAAGGTAAATCTACCCTGCCCACTGTGATGTTATTTTGTGGGGTGACAAGTTGCTGAAGCCAGTGAAGCGGGGTGGGGAAATGGTCGAAGCGTTGAGCAAGGTGAAGCGCTTGTTGATGGGTCTCCATGGCGCTGGTGTGAAACAGTCGCGGGAGTATCTTCGTTTCGTAGAAAGAACGATATCGTGAAAGACCAGTCATTTTGTCTCGTAAAAATGAATTTGATCGGTTGCCATTTCGATCAGAAAAAGCGTTGATCTGCATTATAAACCATCCGTGATGCAGATGGGTATAGGGCACCTCACCTGCTTCGCTATGCTCAGCCGTCCTCTCCGTGGGGAGAGGACACATAAAAAATAAGTCATAGATGGTTTTTGCCCTCTCTCACGGAGAGGGCACGACCCTGTCGGGGTGAGGTGCTTTTGAACCTCACCTGCTGCGCTCCGCTTAGCCGTCCTCTCCGTGGGGAGAGGACACATATAAAACAAGTCATCTATGGCTTTTACCCTCTCTCATGGAGAGGGCGCGACCCCGTCGGGGTGAGGTGCTTTTGAACCTCACCTGCTGCGCTTCGCTTAGCTGTCCTCTCCGTGGGGAGAGGACAAATACAAGAATGGGACAGGTTTGGCTTTTGCCCTCTCTCACGGAGAGGGCGCGACCCGTCGGGGTGAGGTGCTTTTGAACCTCACCTGCTTCGCTATGCTCAGCCGTCCTCTCCGTGGGGAGAGGACAAATACAAAACAAGTCATAGATGGCTTTTGCCCTCTCTCATGGAGAGGGCGCGACCCCGTCGGGGTGAGGTATCCTTAAGACAAACCAACCGATATTGTATTTTTTTATGCGCTAGAATAAGGGCATCTTTTTAAAATGTTTATTTCTGAGAGATTTTAAATGCCTGCTTACAAACTCCCTATCCAAGAATATTATGTCGCTGACACGGCTATCTGTTACGGATGTGGCCGTCACAATCCACACGGATTGCACATCAAAACATGGTGGGATGGCGAAATAGGCCGTTGTGAATTCACCCCCAAACCGGAGCACACCGCCTTCCCCGGCGTCGTCTATGGGGGCTTGATCGCGTGTTTGATCGACTGTCACAGCATCGGCACAGCCATCGCCGCGATGTACCAATTTGAAGAACGCCCACCCGAATCAGACCCAGTCATCACCTGTGTAACAGGAAATCTAAACATCAGCTATTTGAAACCGACCTACATGGATAATGTACTCACATTAGAATCCACTGTAAAAGAAATTCACGCCCGTAAAGCGATTATCCACACCAGCCTGCGCGTCGAGGGAATTGAAACCGTCACCGCCGATGTGATCGCGGTGCGCGTACAAGAACGTCAGCTTACAGAGGGGCGTTTACACGGCTAAGCGAAGCACAGCAGGTGAGGATTTAAAAGCACCTCACCCCGACAGAGTCGCGCCCTCTCCATGAGAGAGGGCAAAAGCCATCTATGACTTGTTTTGATTTGTCCTCTCCCCACGGAGAGGACGGCTAAGCGAAGCGAAGTAGGTGAGGATTTAAAAACACCTCACCCCGACAGAGTCGCGCCCTCTCCGTAAGAGAGGGCAAAAGCCATCCATGACATCTTCTTGTATTTGTCCTCTCCCCACGGAGAGGACGGCTAAGCGAAGCGCAGCAGGTGAGGTGATCTTCGCCTTTATCTTTCAATCTCAAGGGGTAAGCCTAGAAACTTCCCATAACGCTCAAATTCAGCGTGGATGCGCGCCTCTTCTTCAGCGGTGAAGAGGCTAAAGGGGATGGCCTGTACGATCACCTTCTTGGGTTTTAAAGTGCGTTTCCACAGCCCGACGACTTGCCCATCAATCACGATGATCGGGTTAAAAATCCCATTTTTCCCCGGCGCAACTTTCGTCGCATGGTCAGGATTTAACACCGCATCCCGCTTGGCATAGCCGAGCAGATACTCATCAAATGGTGGCAACAGATGAACCGACAGCGGTTCTGGTTTAACATCTTGATGATCCGTCCCCATCCAATACGCAGTGCCCGCCACTGTGACTTTTTCTAACGTCCCGCCTGCCAGTTGAATTCCCAAGCGAGCGTCGGACAACGTTAGCCCTGTCCACCAGACAAAATCTTGTTCGGTTGCAGGGCCATGACTAGTGAAATAGCGTTTTGTCAGTTCGGCTAATGCGTCTTCGCGCTCAAGGAGAGGCGCAGGCGCTAACCATTCATCCACTAATGCAAACGTATGTTGTTTACCACGTCGTGCACCGTAACAAACCCAACCTTCAGTAATCGTCGTGTTGATGAAGGTCGATAAACGTGATGCCGACGGATCAATGCCGTTTTGTGTCAGCGCGTCCGCTAATTCTTCACGGGTGAGTTGTGTCCCTTGCAAGCGCTTCACAATCACATCCACCGCTTGATAGACCAGCGCGCGATCTAACCCCCATGATGTGAGGCGCTTCTCGTTCAACATCACAGATTGGATGCGCGGTTTCATCAACTGCACCCACCAACGGTGATCTTCCGCCGTCACCAGATGAAGCGTTCCACGCATTGGCCATGTACGCACAATCTGTCGGTCAGCAATCGCTTGTTCAATATCCGCTTCAGTTGCGTTCGGTGTGCGTAATGCCACCGCCCATAACATGCTGAGATAATCTTGCGCTTGTAATGCCCCTAAATGATGCACCACTTGGTGCGGTGTCTGTGCTGTCTGTGTACTGATCTTAAGGTGAGCCAACCGCTGTTGAGGTAAGGAACGCATACGCTATCCATATAAACTATTTTTCAAAAGTGTGGCGTTGGTGCGTCCTCATTTTGTCACTGATTTTGGGAAAAATCATCCCCTGCTCAGGGAATGCGTGTAGACTGTGTATATAGATTGAGCGCTAGGTCGGATGAAGCAATTTTATCCAACGTCGGTTTGCGTAATGAAGATTGATAGGATGAATCATGACCAACGAAATTAATACCGTGCGTGATCAACTGCGGGGTGAGCAATATGTCGCAACCGATGAAATTGCGACGGTGATGTTTTTAGCAGAACGTCTTGGCAAACCTGTTTTAGCAGAAGGCCCTGCGGGTGTAGGCAAAACCGAACTGGCCAAAGCATGGGCAAAAATCAGCAATAAGCCGTTGATCCGCTTGCAATGTTATGAAGGGCTGGACGAGAGCAAAGCGTTATACGAATGGGAATATGCCAAGCAGATGCTCTATACCCAACTTCTGCGCGACAAACTGAGCCAACTTCTGGCGGATGCATCCTCGTTGACAGAAGCGGCAGACCGCCTTGCCGAACAAGAAGATGCCTTCTTCAGCGAACGCTTTTTACTCGCGCGTCCCCTGTTAAAAGCCTTGACCTCAGAAGAACCCGTCGTCTTGTTGATTGATGAAATCGACCGTGCCGATGCAGAATTTGAAGCGTTCTTGCTGGAAATTCTGAGCGATTTTCAAGTGTCTGTCCCCGAACTTGGCACGATCAAAGCCAAGCACCAGCCGATTGTCTTGCTCACGAGCAATAACACCCGTGAGCTTTCCGAAGCGTTGAAACGCCGTTGTTTATATCTGTTTGTGGACTACCCCAACGCCGACACAGAAACCAACATCGTGCGCATGCGCGTTCCCGAATTGAACGCCAAACTCGCGCAAGAAGCGGTCAAGATTGTGCAAGGCCTGCGCCAAATGGATTTGAAGAAAAGCCCTAGCGTGAGCGAAACTATCGATTGGGCACGCGCACTCGTCATGTTGAATGCCGACACGCTCGACCGCGAAACGCTCGAAAATACGCTCACCGTCTTGTTGAAACATGAAAGTGACGTGCAAAAAGCGAAACGGGCGATATCCGGCGGTGGCTCTCAATACGACGACCCACGTATGGGGCGCAATCGTCGTGGGGGTGAGTGGAATTAGGGGATACTTTGCAGAAAAACAATGCCCTCTCATTCATGAATGAGAGGGCATTGCTGATGAAAATATACGATTTGATGAATCGACTGTTATTCAGCCCAACGTGCCGAAGCCAGAAGCTGACCACCCGAATAATCCGAAAGATAGGTCAGGGCGCCAGTGCTGAAAGTCAAGACACTTAAACCTGTGCCGGCCTGTTCTACAATGGCGGCATCTCCACGCGGGGACACCAACCCACTCAACGCGCCTGTTAAGATCACCGACGACGCACATGATCCACCATTCACGCAGCTTAGATCAACCCAACGCACATCCCGATCACTGGGATTGTTAGGATCGCTGGTATAACCCGTGTAGAGTAGACTGTTGCCCCCCACATCGATCAACGTGTTAGGCGCGGAATTCGTCCCAACAACGATGGCGCTGTTCAAACAATTAGCGCTGGCGATACATGCGCTTTGAATCGCGTTGATTTGTGTCCCGTCGCGGTACAAGATCACATCATTATGGGAAAGGACATCGGTTGCGGTTGCGGGGATGATTTCCACGCCTGTCGCCAAGATGTTGGCATCACAGCTCGACGCTAAACACGCCAAGTTCACCGCGCTGATCAAGCCGTTATGATCGCGATAGACCAACGTCGTGTTCATCACCCATGTTAACGGGGTGATGGGTGCACTGCGTCCGCTGTCTAACGTGACGGTCATCCCGTTTTGGGTGTTAGTCACCGAAAGGACACTGTTTCCTTCAAAGCCCCAAAAAGCGACGAAGGGCGAGTTTTGCGCCCACAGCGCATTGAGCGGTGCAGTTGTGTCATTTAAACCGGGAAGGGGAAGCGCGAGACTACCATCCAAGGCCGCGACAGCATACCGTCCATCGCCTTGTTGATAGAATAAACTTCGCCCATCATTCGACATACTACTGCCTGAAGATAAATTCGGGCGGTTATTCAGATACGGCGAAATGATAGCGACACTTCCTTGCCCGCTGATCAATTCTGCCGCGCCGCCACCATTCGCATCCACATACAGAATACGGTCGCCTAAACCGATGATGACCGCACTGCTATTCGGAAGCCATGAACCGCCGGAAAGCGCGCCGTTATCTGTAGCGCGTCCAATTTCGATATGTTGTTGGCTGTTTACGTCCCCCACCCGCAGGCTGACTTCATAGCCTGTGTTGACGGCAAAAAAAATCTTGTTGCCATCCGGCGCCCATGTAAACCCTAACGTTCGAACGAGCGCTTCACCCGGGTTGGTGACGATCCAACGATAACTGCCGTCCGCACTGCTCACAATCAATTGACCGGACGTATTCACAAACGCGACTTTAGCGTTCCCTTGTGCAGAGACGCCAAGCGCAGTGATGAGCAGAATACCCACTACCAAAAGAACCCATTTCATTTGGAAGCTTTTAAGCCTCAACATGCCTCCAACTCACTTTCTGAACAGATAAAATTGCCATATCTCCAGCAAATCATCCAATGCAATTCAACCCTTTTTGGGGTTTGATTGTACTTACAATAACCTTGTTTAAGCATACCGCATCAAACTTATTTATGCCCCCCAATAAAAAAGGGCTTATATCCTCATTCTATTGGATGCAGTTTCAAGGTTAAAGTATGTTAAGCTTAGTTTTTTGTGTCTAAGATACGTCCTGATATTCTCTTAATATCGGATGAAACATCGGGTTTACGCGGGTCTGCATTTTCAGGAAATAGTCGTATGCTCAAAAACGCCCTCTCGAAATTTCTGCTCATCGCCACACTTGTGCTTGGATTAGTTGGCTGTGATAGTTTGCCCGGCCTGCGCGTCCTCACCACAGAATCTGACCAGACGGTGGTACAAGATACGGCAGTGCAAGCGCTCGAATTGGTCATGGCAGATAAAACAGGCGCAACCGAACCCAGTTTGATCGCGGCCGCCAACCGCATCGAGTCGGCCAGCAACCGCATCGACGTCATTGAAATTCGTGAGGATTGGGTCAACCGTATCTTCACCGTGAG
Source organism: uncultured Anaerolineae bacterium (assembly GCA_934216615.1). Lineage (GTDB taxonomy): Bacteria > Chloroflexota > Anaerolineae > Aggregatilineales > Phototrophicaceae > Flexifilum. The sequence continues at coordinate 14,792 of CAKQCB010000012.1, forward strand.
CATGTTATATATCCCCTCTGAAACACCCCAAACGATGGAAGGCCAGCTCGCCCAACTTGATGAAATGCGCCGTACCTTTGAACTCACTTGGCAGGGCATTATGCGTGAAAGTGCCAATGACGACCTGCTCCGCGTGATCCTGCTTGCGCCTCAACCTGTCTCTACATTAGATAACGGCAGTAGCTATATCGGTTACATCGTCGCAGACAGCACGATTGAACGATCTGTCGCCGCCAGCTACTTAGCGGGCAACCGCTCGCTCACAACATTCTTCGACATGATCGCCGGCGGGACGATGCAGTACGAACAACCGACCAGTTTCATCTTATATGAAGGCACGCCCAACCATCCCATGTACCTGCTGTCGTTGCTACAAACGGCATCAGCGCCCTAAAATCATTTTCAGGTTGTTATAGGATTTTCGCTCAATGTCCTTAGTAAACCGTACCCCTAACGAACTTGACCCGAACCTTCGTCACCACCAATGGCAGGACGAAGAAACGTTGGTGGACCAGCGTAAACGACTGCCCTACCGCATCCAGCGTTTTTTCAGCCGTTTTTGGTTGTGGCTTCTAATCACAGGCTTCATTCTTCTGGTCTTGCTCAATGAGGATGTTGCGCGGGCGGTGCGTGGGCCGATCCAGTTCATCCCGTATATCCTCTTTCGCCTGTGTTTGACGGGCAGTTTGATCGGCATGCAGATGCTCGCCATGTTCTGGTTTTTAAGCCGAACCCGCATGTACACAATCATGCCCGGTCAAGAAGGCGTGAGCTTCAAAGACTATCGCGGTCAACCCGAACTGCTCGAACAAGCCCAGCAGATCGTCAAATTGTTGCGGGGCGTGCGCGTCTTTGAAGAAGCAGGGGGTGAACCGCTCAATGGGTTGCTCTTAGAAGGCCCGCCCGGAACAGGCAAAACATGGCTTGCTCAAGCGATCAGCACAGAAGCTGGCGTCCCATTCTATTTTGTGGATGCGTCCTCTTTACAAGCCGCGTTTGTCGGCATCGCCCCGCTGAAAGTGGCGGGGGTTTACCGCCGTGCGCGTAAAGCCGCAAAAGAGTATGGCGCGGCGGTGATCTTCATGGACGAAATTGACTCCATCGGTTCGCGGGGTGGGGTCAGTCGTGTTGAGAATAACTTCGCCTTGAACGCCAAAGCCCACATCGAAGGGTTGATTATGGGGGGCGGGGGCGCAGGCGGGATGGGGCTTCTCTCTACCCTGCTCATCGAGATGAGCGGGTTCAGCCTTGAACATGGATGGCGCGCGCGCTGGCGCACATGGTGGTACAAAAAGATTTTACGGCGCAGCCCGCCCATGTATCACAAACGGGTGTTGACCATCGGCGCAACCAACCGTATTGACGCGCTCGACCCCGCCTTATTACGTCCCGGCCGTTTTGATAAAAAGATTCATGTCGGCGTGCCAGATATGGAAGGTCGCCGTGACATCATCGAATATTACCTGTCGAAGATGGCGCATGATGAAACTGTCGATCCTTTAATTTTGGCGTCCGAAACCAATTACTATTCCCCTGCAGATATCAAATATCTGTTGAATGAATCGCTCCGCTATGCGTTATTCGATGGGCGAACCTACATCACCTATCGCGATATTCGCCTTGCCCAACCCGAACATGAGATGGGGTTACGCTCACCCATCAAAACGATGAGCGAAGAAGCGCGACGGCGGTTAGCAGCCCATGAAGCGGGACATGCGATTGCGATCCGCATCTACCGCCCCAATTACCGTATCTCGCGCATCACCATCATTCGCCAAGGACGCGCTTTAGGGCATGTTTGGTCCTACCCTGCGTTTGAGGAATTTATGACGTTAGGCACTTTTGACCACCTGATGAACCAACTGCGGGTGAGCGTTGCGGGGCGTGCGGGCGAAATCGAATACTGCGGGGTCGATCAACAAACACTCGGCGTTGGCGGGGATTTTGCCAATGTGCGCGCCGTCCTCAATTTGATGGCAGACGCGGGGATGTTCGGCGTCGTCGGCACGATGGGCATGACCTCCAGCAGTGAAGTATCGAGCGAGTTACGCGCACGCATGGAAGAAACCTTCCGCATGGCTTTAGATGAAGTGCGCATGGCTCTGCGTCTACATCCCGAAATGGGCGAAGCGCTGATCCAACTATTGCTTGAAAAAGAAGAACTGCTCGCCGACGAAGTCGAAGCCTTTTTTGACCAGTATGGTTTGTACACGCCCAAAGTCGAGTTGAACCGTGACCGCGCCAAACAAAGCGATGTCGTGATCCATGCCGAAGAAACCACCAATATACAGGGGATCACCCGAGAATAATCATATATGCCGAATTTACCTCAAGCCCCTCACACCGATGAAATGCCAACTTACACACGTCAACACCGTGAGTTTCATTATCATTGGCGCTGGAAATTCGATTCCCCGCCCGAAAAACTATGGCCTTGGGTGTCCAATACCGACCGTTTTAACCGCGACACCCACCTGCCCACGCTCACCCTTCCGCCAACAGAAGCGACCAACGCTATCCCGGGTTATCGCCATTTGAAGTTTCACCGTCTGAATGTGCTCGGCTTAAAAGCCGTGCCTATCGAATGGTATGAAGAACCGTTTGAATGGGTGAAAGATAAACGCTTTGATGTCATACGCCATTACATCAAAGGCCCTGTCAAAAGTATGCGGGTAGCCTGTGAATTAGAGCCACTTCCTGAAGGCGGAACCGCCATGTCCTATCAGGTGTGGATTCGTCCTTCAAGCTGGTTGGGATACCCCGCCGTTGTTTTACAAGTTGGGCTGTTGAGCGCACAAGATTTTAAGCGCACCTTCAAACAATATGATCGTTGGGTGCAAGCGAACAAAACGCCGGAAGAAGAAACCGTCTCGGTACGGCTCTCGAAACCCGCCGAAATCACGCTGGAAAAAGGGCGACAACAGTTGCTCGCAAAGAAAATCCCGGCCCCCATCGTCGATGCCCTGCTCACGTTTGTGCGCACCGCCGACACCATGAGCTTGCGCAAAATACGCCCTTACGCGCTGGCTGATTTATGGAAATTTTCCCGCCGTGAAACCCTTGATGCCTGCCTGTACGCCACGCGCCTCGGCATCCTCGACTTACGTTGGGAATTATTATGCCCGCTCTGTCGTGGCGCAAAAGAAGTCACGCGCCAGTTGGGCGACGTCAACACCACCCATCACTGTGATTCTTGTCAGATTGATTATGAAATCAACTTTGATTTGAATGTCGAAGTGGTCTTTTCGGTCAACCCAAGTATTCGTCAGGTCGAAACAGAAGCCTATTGCATCGGCGGGCCACAGGTCACCCCACACATCGAAATTCAGCAGCAGCTCAGCGCGGGCGAACAACGTCAAGTGATGATCGCGGGTTTGGAAAGTGGACGTTACCGTTTTCGAACCGCTCGTTTACGGGGCGGGGCGCATTTCATCGTGGATGCAAAACGTACCTTCGGTGACATCACCATCACCGCACAACCGGACGGATGGGCAAACGAAGAACAGAGCATCCCGCCGAACGTGGTGTTTTTGCTGAACAATCAAACCGAAGAAACACAGACGTTCATCTTGGAGCGTTTACGCTGGAATGACAACGCCGTGACCGCCGCCGAAGTGACCAGTTTACAAGTCTTTCGGGATTTGTTTTCGAACCAAATTCTACGCCCTGACATTCAAATGACAGTAGGCAGTTTGACCGTCGTTTTCACCGACTTGTTAGGCTCAACCCAAATGTACCGCGACATTGGCGACGCGCCCGCGTTCGGCGTCGTCCTCGACCATTTTGATGTCTTGCGCGACTGTATTGCCGAAGCGGGGGGCGCAGTGGTCAAAACGATGGGGGATGCGGTGATGGCGGTCTTTCGAGATTCTGCGTCCGCAGTCCAAGCGATGTTAAAAGCGAGACAGATTCTCGCTAACCCACCCGTGAATAAGCAGGCTGTCGCTATCAAAATCGGGATTCATCGTGGGACATCGATTGCGGTAACACTCAATGAACGCTTAGATTATTTTGGAACCACCGTCAATATCGCGGCGCGCATCTCACATTTTTCAACGGGGGCAGATGTGATTTTGTCACATACCCTGCTCGAAAGCCCTGAAGTCAACGCGCTGATCTATCAAAACCCCGCACAGTATCAAGTCACATCCTTCAGCACGCCGATTAAAGGGTTTGGTGAAGATCAGTTTGAGTTATACCGTGTCACCGATGTGTTCCTTTCAGAAAAAACTTACGGACATAGCGAATGAGTACAAAACACGCTGCAAAAGAGCCACCGATGATCGACACCCGCGCCCGTTTTGAGTGGGAAAGCGAAGAAACCTTAGTAGACCGCCGTAATAAACCGCTGGCACGTATCAACCGTTTTTTCCGTGAACGGCGTTGGCTCATTATTCTCGGCATCATCCTCGTTGCGGCGTTGTTCAACGCGGCGGTGATGCGCGCGGTGATTTCGGTAGGGCAAGCCCTCTTTAGCATCGTCGAAACGGCCTTCACCCCGCCTCAACTTGGCAACTCATCCTTTTTGCAATTTGTGAGCTTGCTCTTACAAATTGTCATCATCGTGATCTCGTTCCTGTTCCAGTTTGTCATCTTCTTCTGGTTAGGTGCGCGCACGCGCATGTATACCATCTGGCCCGGGCAGGAAGGGGTCAGTTTTAAAGATTATCGTGGACAACCGGAACTGCTCGAACAAGCCCAACAGATTGTGTTGCTTCTGCGCGGGGTGCGTCCGTTTGAAAAAGCAGGCGGTGAACCGCTCAATGGTCTGCTTTTAGAAGGCCCACCCGGGACGGGGAAAACGTGGTTAGCCCAAGCCATCAGCACCGAAGCGGGGGTTCCCTTCTTCTTTGTCGATGCGTCCTCTTTGCAAGGCACATTTATGGGCATGGGCGCAATCAAAGTTTCACGCCTGTACGGAAAAGCACGTCGCGCTGCTAAAGATTATGGCGCGGCGGTCATCTTCATGGATGAGATCGACTCCATCGGCGCGCGGGGTGGCGTGCGCAACGCACGCGGTGAAGTTCAAGACCCGTTAGGCGGAGGTTCAATGGGTGGAAGCATGGGTTTACTCTCCACCCTCTTGATCGAGATGAGCGGTTTCAGCTTAGAACATGGATGGCGTGCGCGCTGGCGCACATGGTGGTACAAAACCATTTTGAGGAAGAAACCACCCCAACATCACAAACGGGTGCTGACCATTGGCGCGACCAATCGGCTTGAAGCGTTAGACCCCGCGTTGTTACGGCCGGGACGTTTTGATAAAAAATTACGGGTGGACGCGCCGGATATGAGCGGTCGCCATGATATTTTTGCGTATTATCTCTCCAAGATGTCGCATGATGAATCCATGCAACCGATGATTCTCGCCAGCGAAACCCCGGGCTATACGCCTGCCGATATCAAATATCTGCTGAATGAGTCCTTACGCTATGCCCTCTTTGATGGACGGCGCTACATGACCTATCGCGATTTTCAATTGGCGAAGCCTGAACATGAAATGGGGATGCGTGCGCCCATCAAACACCAGACGGAAGAAACCCGCCGACGCATCGCTTATCACGAAGCGGGGCATGCCGTTGCTGTACGCTTGTTCCAGAAACACCATCGTATTGCGCGCATCACGATTATTCGGCAGGGGTCAGCCTATGGGCATGTCTCACACTATCCCGCTAGTGAAGCCTACAGCGGTTTGATGACCAACGTCGAATGGATGAACCGCTTACGTGTGGCCGCCGCAGGACGCGCCGCCGAAGTCGAGTTTTGCGGGTTGGGCGAACAGACGTTGGGCGTCGGGGGTGACTTTACCAGCATCCGTAACATTTTGACCATGATGGCACAAGCGGGGATGTTAGGGCCACTCGGCGGAACGCTTGGTTGGGAAGTGATCAACGGGCGTGTTTCGTCGCGCATCCCGCCCGAAATGCTCCAAGCGATGGATGAAACCTTCTTGCGCGTGTTGAATGAAACACGCATCGCCCTGCGTGAACATGACGTGATGATCAAAGCCTTGGTTGACCTTTTGCTCGACAAAGAAGAAATTCTGGCCGACGAAGTCGAGCAATTCTTCAATCAATACGGTTTTGTCACACCCCAAGCGACAATGATTCAAGAGGGTGTCGAGGTTCCCATCTTGCCCGCCTAAAAAATAAAATGCAGGTGAGCCATCAAGATGAGTCTCACCTGCATGTCATTCCACAACCTGCCAACTTCCGCTTATCCCCTCAGTATTCACAAGTTGACCCAAGTCGTGTTAATATATCATGAACGCTATTGAAGCATCATGAAGGCTCATAATGATTCATTATTTTTATCGCGGGACATTTGTTGATCTCAGCCAAGATGCGCCGATTCTCAATCTGTCCGAGACGTTAGGGCGTTCGCCCGAAACCTATGCACACTACATCATTCGTGAAGATGTGAATGACCCGTGTAAAAATTTCGCAGTGGAAGAAGGGCATACCTACATTCAAATCGCCTTTTTACCCGCACACATCACCGCGACGCCACGCGCCTCAATAGAATCTGAAAATGCTGATTTTGAAACCGACGAAGTTGATTACGAAATGGTCTATGAAACGTACAAAGATGGCCCACCACCTAGAGGGGAAGGCAGATACATTTTGCCTTCAACCCATCCCCTTTTAGGCCCCTACCCTTGGGATGAATCTACCATGCTTCATTTGTTCGATGAGATGGGGAATCATTACATTCTGAGCGAAAAAGTGCCGATCCTACTTTTGAGTGAAACGTTGGGGTTATCGCCCGAAGCTTATGCCGATAAACTCGTCATTGATGACATCACTTACGATCAAGTGATGGCGCTGTTTAATAACTTAGAATCAGCGTACGAACGTTTTTTGAATTTCTTTTCGCTTCCTCACAACGTCGCCTATACGATGACCGAAAAAGAGGAAAGAGATTTGAACATCGTGGCGCTTACCACCCGAGGGGGTACAACTCCACAAAATACAGACGCGCAAACGGATCCCCCTCCGCGATCCACCCCATGACGGTTTCACCTTCTTCGTCGGTGAACGCGATACGGTACCAAGAATAACGCTCTGTACATTCAGGGCCGTCGATCACAAAAAAGATTTCGTCCACGCGCAGCGTATGTAAAATGCGGCTGCTCGTTCCCGGCTCGGTACGCACATTCAAAACACGACTATCATCGTTGCTCACACGTCCGCGCTGGTTCAAAATCAACCGACTGACTAAGGTATTGGGACAAACAGGGGTTGGGGTGCGTAATTCAACAGGGGTATTGGTAATCAAAGCCAGCGTAGCAGGTTGGGCGACGATACGGGTAGAACTCGTAGATGCGGTAAAAAATAAGGCGAGTATGATGCTGAGAAGCACCACCCCAACCACCACCAATGCACGCTTCACTACGCCTCCTTAAAAGGTGTTGATGTTCCAACACAACTTCTATGATACCGCGTATCGGGCTTCACTCCATCATGTGAATTTCACAAAGATGAGGCGGTGGGCTGTACCACCCGTTCAACCCCAGTTTGACGGCGCAACTGCAAATAGTCGCGCACGCCCCATAGGGTCATGATGCTGAACGCCAGCGCATACAATCCCAAATAGGGTAAGTACGCCCCCCCTAAATGCCATGCAACCACCGCCCCGCCAATGCAATACACCGCCAAGAAACCTTCCCAAAGAATATTGCTATTAAACTTGACTTTATAAATCGAATGAGAACGTTGTTCCGCATATTTGGGGGTGCGTTTAAATTCTTCTTTACGTTTGCTAAAAAGCCCACTCATGACCGCGCGCGCATTCGTCCATGCCATGCCCATACCCATCATCAACAGCGCGGGTAGGGACAAAATACGACGTGTCCAGTCGGTGTACAAATCATATTGGCTGAGGACAAAAATAATCGGCGGGGCGATGCTCAACAACCCCAACGACCCTAGCGGAATCGTCTGTAATTCCCCGGTGATTAATAACGGCGGGGTGAGCAATAAGAGCAGAATGATCACGGCATGAACCGTGTATTGGCACAGATGTAATGTCGCCATCACCTTTTGAGCCAGTGACAGGTCAGGGTTACGCCAGATCGGGCCTAAGAGCAGTTTCATGCACTGTGATCCGCCTTTTGCCCAGCGCGCCTGTTGTTGTTTATACGCGAAAATGTTCGGGGGAAGTTCACCCGGCACCACAACTTCCGGCAGGTACAAGAAACGCCAGCCGATCAACTGCGCACGATAGCTCAAGTCAAGGTCTTCGGTGAGCGTATCATCATGCCAACCGCCCGCTTGTTCAATCGTCTTGACGCGCCACACGCCCCCTGTGCCGTTAAAATTCATCAACCAACCGGCACGGTTACGCGCGGTCTGTTCGACCACAAAATGACCATCCAACGCCAGCGACTGCCCGCGTGTGAGTAAATTACTTTCAGAGTTCAAATGTCCCCAGCGGGTTTGCACCATGCCGATGCGCGGTTCCCCTTCTAAGTAAGGGATGATGCGCTTTAAGAAATGTGAGGGAAGCACAAAGTCGGCATCAATGACCGCGACGTATTTCACATTCAGCAAGGTGAGGCCGTAAGCCAGCGCCCCCGCTTTAAAGCCTTCGCGGTTTTCACGGCATACATGCTCAATTTGCACGCCCGCTTGTTTCAGACGGGCGACGATCTCGGCAACTTTATCGCGCGTGATGTCGGTCGAGTCATCTAACACTTGGATAAAGAGCTTATCCGAGGGGTAATCCAATTTCGCGACGGATTCTAATAACCGCTCCACGACATAATATTCATTGTAGATTGGCAGTTGCACCGCAACCGTGGGATACTCTTTTAATGTTGGGGATTTCAGTTTGATGTGGCGGTAGCGCAAATACGTGAGTAACAATACTACAGACCCAATTGCATAAGCAGTGAGAGCTATAGCACAAACCATATATATAAATGATAAGACGGTCAGCATATTGACTCTACATTTTATCTAATTTGCAATTTCATGAAGTGAATACTGTTTGTAATATTGTGGTAGTCTAAACAGGTGTATTCGCCATTTCAAGTACACAATCGCTAAAAACCTGTATAAACAAACGTCTGGAATCCACATTTACGAACATACATAACCCTCAACAAGCAGCTTCCCTAACGTTCTTGACATCAGCTTAAAGATGGTTACGCTTTTCAGTATACAAAGAATTTATGGATAAGTGCGATAAAAGTGCTTAGCGTTGGATTAACTCATTCAGTATCAAAGGGCGTGCAAATCCGTCCTGTCAACCTCAAAACGGACTTGGTTCCTTTGGCCGACCTAATCGAGACGGCCTTTGCCGACTCGATGGATCGTGGTGGGCGGGCGGCCATTCGTGAAATGCGAACGCTCAGTCATCTTGGGTCGGGCTTGAATATCATCACCGGTCTGAACGAGATGATTCAAGGCATCGGCTTAGGCTATGTTTGGGTGGAAAATGGGCGCTTGGTCGGCAATGTTTCGATCTACCCCGCCAGTTGGCCCCGCGAGTATGGAACGGGGTTCATCATCGCCAACGTAGCGGTGCATCCCGACTTTCGCGGTCATGGAATTGCCCGTCAGCTCATGGTCGCCAGCATCGAAGCGATCCGTTCGCGCACTAAAGAACGCTCAGCAGAGACATCCCCTACCATCGTGTTACAGGTTGAAGCACAAAACGAGATTGCTCGCCATCTGTATTTAGAGTTGGGCTTTCACGAAGAACGTACATTCACCCAATGGCGACGACATCCCAACCGCCGTTTACCGCTTCCATTGGAAAATCCCCCTTACATCACACGCAGGCGGGCTTCTGAATGGCGCGAAGAAATGGCGTTGGCCGAAAGGTTACGCCCGAACGAACGTGGGGGCATCGGCTGGATGCGTCCGCTCAGCAAGTCCCTATTTCGCACATCGTTACTCAAACAAATTGGGGATATGTTCAATCTGCGCAATCATGAACGCTTGGCCATCCATGACGAAGAAGGGCATTTACAAGCGACCTTGTGGATAGATACCGCGTTCGGGGTAGAAAGCACCCCGCTGGTTTTGATGACCGCGCCTGAATATCAAGGGTTATATGATGAGGCGCTACTCAATTATGCGGTGCGTCGTTTTGCATCCAGTGCGATCACGATGGAACACCCAACCGACGACGAGTTCACCACTACGCTCATGCAGCAGTATCAATTTCTCCCATCACGGGTATTGGTCCACATGAAGCTGACCCCATAACCCGCGCTGAGGTCACGCTTCCCGCTGGATAAATTCCGCTTTCACAAAGTCCTTCACCCCTTCAGCGCCCCGCAACACCAAGCGGATCGTTTCGGCGTTCAACACGACATGGATTTCAAACTGCAAAAACGGACAGCATAGCCGTTCGTTTTGGATGAACCGTGCCAGTTGAGGCAAAACATCGCGGTGTGCGTTCCAATGGAAACGATAACCGTCCGTCAGTTCTTCGACGTTTTCAACCGTTGTGAAAAGTTGTTCGGTCACGGCTTGGTGCGCAGGCCGTTCAGCAATAGGAATCGCGTTCAAGTGGCAAGCAATCGCTGTCATAGAATGTATCTCCACTTATGAGCCGTCGCGCACGATCTGAACTACAAGTTCCACTTGGGCAGAGTTCCCTACCGCGTCATAGGCAATAGCGGTGAACGTCTCGACGCCCGGGCCACGAATCGCCCATTCAAAACTATAAGGCCATGACGGGTCTGCGCCTAAGAACTCGCTGTTATGGAAGAACTCGACGCGCTCAATCGCCAAGTTGTCATTGACATCCGCTTGAATTTGGACATTTTCATCCCCGGGGAAGCGGTACAGTTTGCCCGGCTCGACTGAATTTAAGGTGATCGTCGGCGCGACATTATCGACTGTGACTTGGATCAAATCGCTCTCGACTGAGTTATCCTGACGGGTAGCAACTAAACGAATACTGTACAAGCCATCTAAATTACGGGTATCCCATACCCCTAACAGGTCATCTGTGCGGACGGTTGTCTGCGCTTCGCCGATGTTGATCCACGAAGAAGGGTTCAAGCCCTGCCCATACGACAGTTGATATTCACGCAAATCCGGCGTGTTGATCTGTCCACGAATTTCGACTTCCCCGCCTACATAGCTGTAAGCAATCGGTGATTGTAAATCCACCGATGTGATCGACTGTGACAAACTCATCGTGTCAATATCTTCAGGCGGTAACGGTTGATTATTCGCCACCCACCACTCACGCGCTTCTGTTGGTGGGACAAAGTAGCGCACTTGCGAACGTAAGCCTGCGGGGGTGTTCGCCGTTGCCAATTGACCTGTTTGGTTATTAATTTCGACCAACTGCCAATAGGTATCGCGCGGAAGGCTTTGGGTTCCCTCCATGAACAGTTCGGTATGCACCGGGCAAACATCATTCGGCGCCAACCCAGACCGATCACACACAGCGCCTTCAATCACGTTGCTAGGACGTTGCCAATTTTCAAGCGGAAGTTGATCACGCGATTGCGCATAATCCATGATGGCGCGCCACACAGGGGCAGCGCCTTCCACACCAAACGGGGAAAGTCCCATGCTCATACGGTCCTGTCGCCCCACATGCACACCCGTCACCAGTTGGGTGGTATAGCCGAGTGTCCAGTTATCGATCACGTCACTGGTCAAGCTGTTGACCACCGCTGCCGGATGATCTAAGTCGAGGATATTGTTTTCGCCCAATAACGGCCAGCGGGTTTCTTGGTCTGCCAACACATCATTGACCAGATACGCCAAGCCATCTTCCAGAAGGGGCGTACAAAAAGTCAGTGATTGACAGATAGCGGCGTCCGCAGGGTCGTATGTCCAAAGCACCTGTCCATTCACATCGGTGATGCTTCGCACTGCCACAGGGTCACGCCCACGATAGCCGAACGCCACAGGGTCGATATTCACCCCGCGCATGTCGCCCAAGGTAGCGAAGACGCTGTACGCATAAGCGAGGTCTAAAACAGAGACATTCCCCCCGCGCTCCAAAATGCTGAGGTTGTACGCATTTTCATCCAGCGTGTTCAACCCTAATTGATGCGCGGTGCGCAAGACGGTGCTCACCCCTTGGCGGTACGTCACTGTTGCGGCAGGGGGATACAACCCCGCCCCCATCGCATCACGTAGATTCATCGGCCCGCGAAAACGCTCATCAGGGTTGGCAATCGTGTAGATCAACCCTTCGTTCGAGCCGGGGAATTGTAACGGGATGTCCAAGACCATCGTCGCGGGTGTGAATAGCCCGCCTAACCCGCCGTTAAACCCTTCAAGGTAGACAAATGGCGCTAACGTCATGCCGGGTTGATAGGTCGCGTCGTTCGCCCGCCCGACCATCACCTTAATTTCGCCCGTTTGCGCATCCAAGATGATGATGGCGCTGGAATTGGGCGCAGTGCTATCATCCAACGCAACAAATTCGCGTTGTTGGAGATAGGCGGTCCCCACACACGGCGTCTCATCCAAAGTGAGGATATCGGTTATCGATTGGTTACTCAAGCTGGCAAGGTGTGCCCGCGCGATACATTCCGCCTGTAGATACAAATCGACGTCCAGCGTGGTTGTGATCCGTAACCCACCCCGCGCCACCAACCACTCACCATCATAGCCGAGCGCGTTCAAGATGTTCTCTGCCTGTCGGCGGGAATAAGTCATAAACTCAGGCGCGATATTCGCTAGATACTGCGTATTCGGGGTGATGGGGATTTCGTCCGCAGTGGCTTCGTTAAACTGGCCTTCGGTGATCATATTGCGCGACAGCATCAAGCGAAGCAGGTCGCGCTGACGGCCTCGCGCCGCCACTTCATTATCAAGGGGATTGTATTCAGGTGAAGTCGTGATCGCCGCTAACATCGCCGCTTCTGCAAGCGTGAGGTCAACAGCGCGTTTGTTGAAATAGAGCTGTGCCGCCGCTTCGATGCCGTAGGCTTCTGTCCCGTAATAATTGGTGTTGAGATGCCATTCTAAAATCTGTGTCGGCGTGTAACGGCGGTTGAGTTCCGAAATCATGACAATTTCGCGTCCCATGCTCGTGGCACTATAATCGCCCGAGTTTTGTAACGCAGGCGCAATCGCCCCGCGCACCAACCGCCCTGTGATCGAGTTGTCCGGCCCGACGCCCCCAATCAGCAGATAACGCCATAACTGAAAGAGCGATTCGCCGATATTAAAGCGGGTCGTCGTCAAAAAATCAGGGTCTTCGCTATCCAGCGTCGCTTGGATCACGTAAGACGGCAGGGTATCAATCGAAATCCAAGGTCGCCCCTCTGCGAAGGGGTCTTGTAAACGATGCAACAAACGCACATCTTGAACATCATAAAACTCAGTGACCACCGCTTGCGCATCGCGGTGGATAGGCGTGTTCGGTTCGGGCAACGTGGCCGACACTTGCAGGTATAAACTTAAAGCGCTTCCCAAAGCGATGCTGGCGGGAATCGCAATCAATACCACAAAGAGTGACCCGAAAATGATCGTCCATAATCGCTGGGACTGTTTTCGGCTGGCTTTACGCGAAGCGCGTCGTCTGCGCCGACGTACGATGTGCGCGACTGATGTCAATCAAAACCTCATCAAAACTGGCTTAACCATACGGGTGTCCATAAGTTGACACACTGACCGATTTTAGCGCACATCATCAGCTCACGCATATCGGCAAAATGTGAGCAACGCTTTCTGTATCAACAGGCAGGGCTGAACAGCGCATCATCACAAAGATGATTGTTTCCGTAGAAAAGGGAAGAATGTTATAGTAAGAATATATAAAAACGTAATTCACAAAGGCACTGGTTCATCTCTAATTAAGGCGAAGTGTACTAGATAAGCATTTTGCGAGTTGTGTTACAAACGAGATATATTTATTACGATTCTTATATTGAGGTCTTATTCGGGAGGCATTTTATTACGAATGGCTAAAACCAAAATCCTACTTGTTGAGGATGACCCTAATATTAATAAGCTTATCAGCGACTACATGACCGTTCACAACTTCGAAACTGTCGCCTTTTCTGATGGTCCAGATGCTCTTGAATACATCCAATTGCGCGGGTTGCCTCATATCGCATTGATCGACCTGTCCTTACCCAGTATGCACGGTTTTGAACTGAGCGGAAAAATCAAGTCGATGGGCGATGTGCCGATCATCTTCATCACGGCCACCAGCGACACCGATACCGTTGTGCAAGCGCTGAAAAAATATGCCGAAGATTTCATTGTGAAGCCCTTCGAGCTTCGTGAATTAGAGGCACGTATTCGGGTCGTTTTAGCACGTATGCCAAGCCTCGATTACGCCAGCGAGCCGATTGTACGGGTCGATGACAATCTCAGCATCGACTTCGCGCATAATCGTATCGTCATCAGCGGGCGCGCCTTCACCTTAACCCCGACAGAATCAGTCTTACTGCACGTGCTTCTGCGTAATGCCGGACGTGTGGTTGAAAACCGTATGCTCATCGCCCGTGTATGGCCTTCTGAAGATGTCTATGAAGACACCCTGCGCGTACACATGCACCGTCTGCGCCGTAAACTTGAATCAGACTCGCATCACCCGCATTATATTCGCACCGAACGCGGGTTGGGTTATATGTTTACCGTGCGTTTAAACGATGAATTTGAAACAGGAAACGATTAGTTTTTTCTAAACCCATAGCCCATCCTTTCCCGTTTCTACCGTCTTGAAACGGGATTTTTTTATAGACCCTATAAGGGGATTTTTTCTTGCCAGAACTGCGCTCAAATCAATTCTCCTTATTGGCAGAGGCAATTTTACAGGTTCTCAATGTCGATATTGTCGTCCTAAACCTTGCCTATCAACAGCCATTAATTTACTTTCACACGCGTGTGCGCGTCACAGACAATGTGATCAATGTATTAGCCACGTTCATTAGTGACGCGGTTGCCGTCGAAGCGCATCACCCCACACAAGTGCCCGCAAAAACGTTAAAATCCAAAAATTTCTCGGCGGGGATCGTTTTTCCCGTCAACGACAAAGAGGAACTGCTCGGCGGGATTGGCCTATTCAACAAAAAAGAGGACTTGCCCGAACTCGACACCTTAGAACAGCAGGTTTTGGTCTACCAAAAGTTATTCGCCAACAGCATCCGCAATTTCTACTCGAACCGCGACCATTTTAATAACACCGACCGCGCCTTGTTGAATGTGGCGAAAGCTATCATGGGGAACCCGTCCCCGCAGCATGTGGTCGATGTCCTTCAGAAAGAAGTCCTCACCAAACAAGTGAGCGCCTGCTTTTTCTTGCAATATGGCCCCATGCACGAAGACAAACCCAACGGCCCGTTTGATTATTTAGAGGCGCAAGGTTCATGGATTCGGATGCTGGGCAGTGGGGTCGGTACGGGGATGCGTCTGTACCTGAAGGATTATCAGGACATCCTGCACCGCCTTGATCGTGAGAGCATCATCCTGATTCCGAATTGGGAAGAACTGGCCGAGCGCATCGACCCCTTCTTGCGGGGCATGTTAAAGAGTATTCATCTGCGCTCGATCATCCTCATCGCGCTGACCTCTAAAACCCGCAAGCTCGGCGTCTTGATGATTGCAGGCCAGCGCAGTTTAAACCTCTCGCGAAACACGATTGCCACGCTTCAAAGCATCGCTGAGTTTTTGACCTATAACACCGTCTCTCAACTGCTCCAAATCGAACGTGACCGCGTACAGCAAGGTCGCGCCGCCCTGTTAGAATCCGTTCAGGATGGCGTGGTGATGATCGTTCCGCCCAACAGCGCGCCCAACGTCCTCACGGTCAATCGACGCTTTTTGGAGATTTTCAGCCTCGATGCGCATGACGCTTCCGGCATCCCGCTCAGCACCCTGCTTGATCGAATACGCCTGCCCGAAAGCCGTAAACAGAGCCTGCGTGACGCATGGAGTATCTCGATTATGGATACTCAGGTTCGGCAGGGAGAATTTAGCTATATGCACAGTCAAGGCTACCCGATAGAAATCGAGTGGTACAGCGCCCCTGTTTACCAAGATGAGCAAATCTTAGGGCGCATCATCACCTTTCATGACATCACGCCACAACGTACCGCCTACCGTTTACGCATCGCCTTTTTATCGCGCGTGTCGCACGAACTTCGCACCCCGCTCACGTCGATTCGGGGCTTTTCCGACTTCATCTTAGAAGCGACGGGCGACCAACTTCCCCCACTCGCCAAAGAATATCTCGAAATCATCCGCAGCAGCGCCTTGCATCTCAACGCCTTGTTCAACGACATTCTGCAACTCACAGAGGCCGATCTCGGCGAACTGAAACTGAATAAAGGTCATCACTCGTTAGATGTGTTGGTGCTGGATGTGGTTTCGCGGTTACTGCTCCAAATTCAAGAGCGCAATCAAAAGGTGAATATTCAAGTCTCTAAAGACTTGCCTTTGATCGATGCTGACTATGACCGTATCGTGCAGGTGTTCACCAACCTCATCAGCAACGCGACGAAATACGCGCCCGAAGGTACGGAAATCACCATCACAGCGGAATACGTGGAAAATATCGAAGATTACCCGCCCATGCCCGTCACCAACGATATCAGTTTTCCGGCGATCTTCATCACCGTGTTAGATCAAGGCAAAGGGCTGACCCGTAACGAAGTTGATGAAATCTTCATCCCCTTCTTCCGTACCGACTTGGCACGTCAACAACGCATTGAGGGCGTTGGGCTTGGGTTATCGATTGTGCGCAGTATCATCGAACGGCATCAAGGGAAGGTATGGGCGGTTTCCTGTCCACCTGCTTCAGGGGGATGTTTTATGTTTACCTTGCCCACTGTGCGCAAAACGAAAAAAGCCAAGCGTTGATTTCACGCTATCCCACGTCTTGCACCCTAGCGAAAGTCACTCCATAAAAATAAGGCGTTCACGATGAACGCCTTAAGGTATAAATTCTGTCTGCGATTGAAACCTAGCCGCCGGTCTGAATCGGCGTGAGGACTTTTTCCAGTTGATCCCGTTGAGTTTCTAGCCACGGCGGAAGCATCAGGTTTTTCCCTAACGTCTCAAATGATTCATCCACCATAAAGCCCGGGCCATTAGTGGCTAATTCCACCACATGCCCATCGGGATCATTGGTGTAGATGCTCTTAAAATACTTGCGGTCTTTCACAGGCGAAACGCTGATCCCTGCTTGAACCAAACGGTCACGCGCTTCTAACAACGCCGCTTCATCAGCCACCGCAAACGCAAAGTGATGCGTTTGCCCCATGCCTAAACGCACACGACCAGCTTCTGGGTCACGCTCAAAGTAGGTAATTAAGGTACCGGGTCGGCCATCGTCTACCCCCCAATACCAATGCGCGGAATTTGGATCATCAAAATTGGAGGTGCGTTTGACCAAGCGAAGCCCCAAAAGGTCACTGAAAAACGCGTGCGTCCGTTGAATATCTGACGAAATCGCCGTGATATGGTGCATCCCCTGTAATTTCATGTGGGGCGTGATGACGGGTATAGGGTCAGGCCATGTGGTCGCGCGAATCCGTTCTTCGTCACGGTTATTCACGATCATTTGCGCGGGTGGCTCACGATATTCTGTACCCAACTGGTCGAGCGGTTCATCCACCGTCCAGCCCGGCCCCATCGTGGCAATCTCGATGATCGTTCCGTCGGGGTCTCTAAAATAAATTGACGTGAAGTAATGACGATCTAGCGGGCCGGAAACCGAAATCGATAAATCGGTCAAACGCCGTTTCCATTGAAGTAAGCCGTCATAATCCGCCACTCCAAAGGCGACATGATGCGTCCCCCCCACGCCCGGGTAACCCTGATGGGCATTGGGAATTTCAAAGAACGTCACCACCGTAGCGGGTGACCCGTTTTCATCCCCAAAATACAGGTGATAGCTGGCGGGGTTATCAAAATTGACGGTCTTTTTCACAAACCGAAAGCCCAATACATTGGTATAAAAGTCAACCGTTCGCTGGGCGTTCTGGGCAACAATGCTGATGTGGTGTAATCCTAAAATATTCATGGTCGTTATGCGTCCAAATTCTTGACCTGAGCCATCAAAGTTCGTATGTAGGCGATTTCGTCATCATTGATCGTGTGTCCCATGTTGGGATAAATCCGCTTCTCAACGTCTGCATTGAGCAGGGATAACTTCTCTGCACTGTCGTGCACACGACTCACCGGAATATGAAAATCAACGTCACTGCAACCGATGAAAACGGGCGTATTTTCGAGCGTTCCGCTGTAGTCCCGCAACGAATCCCCGTTGCCGATCAACCCGCCGCTTAAAGCGACAACGCCCCCATAACGGTTCGGGTTTCGCGCTGTGAATTCGAGCGTGAGACAAGCGCCCTGTGAAAAGCCTAAAAGGATGATTTTTTCACGCGGAATCCCCGCTTCAACCACTGTTTCCACCACCGCGCCAACTTGTTCCAACGCGGAAGAAAGATACGGTTCATTTTTTGCGACAGGTTCTAAGAAACTGTACGGATACCATGTATTGTTCGCGGCTTGGGGGGCGACAGCGACATAATCGGTCATCTCCAGCTCTTGCCCCAACGCCAAAATATGCTGTGCGCTTGCGCCCCGCCCATGAATCATAATGAGGGCGGCTTTTGCGTCTTCAAGTCGTGTTCCAGCGCTTAACACGGGTTGGCCTTGATGTATCGATGTCATGATGTTTAGGATCACCTTTCTATCATGGCGAGGCCATATCATTCACAATATGGCCTCGAAAATTTCAACCTACATTCAGTTTATAAGGGTTCCAAACCTGCTTCAATCTGTTCGCGGTGCGGTTCAAGAAATGGCGGTAACGCCAGTGTTTGCCCCATCGTTTCTAAAGGTTCGTCCGCATCAAAGCCCGGGTCATCGGTTGCGAGTTCAAACAAGATGCCCTCAGAAATGCGGAAGTATAAAGAACGGAAGTAGAACCGATCCACAAGCCCAGAATGTCGCACTTGCAAGCTGTTTAATTTCTCCAACCATGCTTGCTGTTCTTCATCGTTGCTCAAACGGAAGGCGATGTGATGCACCCCGCCGTAGCCTAAAAAGGATGGGCCTGCTTTGGGCTGTTCGATCACATGCAGTTCTTTACCCGCACCCCCGCCGTCCATCGTGTAAATGGTGACAGTTTCATCAGGGTTATCCAAACTGGGCAGGGTCGCCGCTTTGGTGAAGTTGAGCAACTGCGTAAAGACGGGTTCCATCCACCCTACACGAGGTATGGATAATGTCGCCGCGAAGAAACCGCGAATGGCAAATTCAGCGGGAACGTCCGTTTTATCCCATGCTTCGCCTTCCCAAGACTCGCCCAAATCATCGACCAACGTCAAACGTTGGCCTTCAGGGTCTTCAAAGCGCACGATGGCGCGCCCATTAAATTGTTCAATGCCGTTATTTTTCACGTCATGCTGTGCAAAACGCGCTAACCAGTATTCCAATGCCGCCCGCCCATTCACGCGAAATTGTGTATTGGCGATGCTGTCCGTACCGCGCACATTCGGGCCAGTTTGAGGCCAGTCGAAATAGGTCATGTCGGTGCCGGGCGTGCCTAATTTATCCGCATAAAACAGGTGATAGGCGCTCACATCGTCTTGGTTGACGGTTTTCTTGACAAGACGTAAGCCCAAAACTTGTGTGTAAAAGTCCAAATTGCCTTTGGCATTTCCGGTAACAGCAGTAACGTGATGTAAACCGTGAAGTTGCATGATGTCCAATCCTCTTTTTGAATCCCCTAACATTCTTCGCAAATGTTATTTCACCTTAAATGATTCGATGTCAAATCATTTGATATCGAAATAATAACACTGTATAATAGCGATGTCAATCAGAAATTCATAAGAATCCGTTTTTACGGTTAGGAAAATCTATGGGAACGAAATATCAAGGGACTGCGGTTGAAATCCAAGCCCTGAACACCTACATCAAACTGACGCGCGCGGCTGAAAGTGTGGTCACGCGCACCAACCGTCACCTCGGCCAATACAACTTAACGACCAGTCAGTTTGGCGCTTTAGAAGCGCTGTATCACTTGGGGCGCATCCCCCAAATTGAGCTGGCACAAAAATTACTGCTCAGTACGGCCAACATCACAACGGTATTACAAAACTTGGAAAAGCGCGGGCTGGTCCAGCGCAAACGTGATCTTGAAGATCAACGTTATATGCAGGTTACCATCAGCGATGCGGGGCGCGCCCTGATCGAGCAAATATTACCGGAACATATCCGTATCATCGTCGCTGATATGAGCATTTTAACCACAGAGGAACAGGTCACTTTGGCGGCTCTTTGTCGCAAGTTGGGGTTAGGCAAAGACACACCCTAAACACGGCACGAAACAATCTTTTTCAACGCAGAGGGGCGAGTAGGATACAATAAAAGGATGACCGACTTAAAAACCTATTGCGCATGAGGAAATTTGATGGCCCGACAAAGCGATCACCCTATCACTTTTCGCCAGCAGGAAACCCAATTTGTGATGAATTGTTGGCGTTCTAGCCAGTCCTGCTCTTTAGTGGGTGTGGGAAGTGTGGGCAAGTCTAACCTGCTTCAGCACCTCACATCTGACGATGTTCAACAGCACTATTTGGGCGACATCGCAAAAAGCGGATTGTTCCGCGCCATCAATATTGACCCGAACCTTTTCGCGCCCATGCCCGAAAACAGCGACGTAGACAACAGCATGTATCGTTTTTGGGCGGGCTTTGAACTGCTGATGAACCGTCTATTCATGGCGTTCTATCCCTTTGAAGTCTTGGGCGAAGAAGATGGACGCGCTTTTTATGAGGTGTACCAAGCCTTCCAAGACGGCAGTAATCCTTTGCATCTGTCCATCGGCTTGCGCTATTTTGAGTTCGGGCTTGAGTTGTTTATGAAACGCGGGATTCGCATCGCGTTTGTGTTTGATGAATTTGAAGATGTCCTCAAACACATGCCTCTGCGCTTTTTCCTCGCTTTACGTGGGCTTCGCGACGCGCACAAGCGCCAACTGATGTACCTCACCTTTACCCGAACCCCGTTGCCCGAAGTGACCCAACGCTTAGGAATCGCAGAATTGGAGATTGAACCGTTCGTTGAACTGTTCACAGATCGAGTGTCGTATGTCGGCCCGTACAGCGAAGCTGATGCCCGTGACATGCTGGAAAAAGTCGCCAAGCGCAAAAACAAAACCTACGATGTCAGCGCGCAAGAATTCTTATTATGGGCCAGTGGACGACATGCGGGCTTGTTACGTTCCGGCACGCAAGTGTTGGATCATGTCACCGCCAAGCTGAATGTGCCCGCTGAACGTGACCAAGCAGCACGTCAATTGGCGGCCAAACTACCTGTACGAACCGAGTGCCGTACCATCTGGAAAAGCCTAAGCCAGCCGGAAAAAGAGATGCTCAAAGGCTTAGCCCAAGCAGAGCCAAATCTCAAACTGGATCAACAATCCATTCGCGAGACGTTCGATCTACTGTTGCAAAAGCGACTGGTTCGTGCTGATGGCAACCGCGTGGTGATTGATCCGCCCGTTTTTGCAGCATTTGTCAGCCGAAACCCGGATACAGATTAGGCAGTCTTTTCCCAAACCCTACGTTCATCCTGTGGTCAACCGTGTGCTGATCGTCATGAAACCGTGTATCAACGTGGGTGGATGGGTATGCTAAAATCTATTTGCTATGATAAAACGAAAATTCCTGATCCCTCTTGGGATCACCACTTACTTCATCATTGTTCTGTTAGCGTGCAATCTGAGTACAGATAACGCACCGCCAACGGTTGTTCCACGCGCCACCAACACGCCCCCGCCGACGATTGGTTATGCCACACTTGCGCCGGAAGAACTGCCACAAGTAGCAACCGCGCCTGCCCCCGAACAACGGACAGAGGCGGTTCTACTCACGCTGTTAAACCAAGTTCAGCCTGACCGTATGATGGCGACGATCACCGCCTTACAAAACATGACCACGCGCCATATGGCCTCTGGTTACGACAACACCACGCGGGGCATTGGCGGGGCGGCGCAGTATATCAACGATCAATTTGTCCAAATCCAAAGTCAGTCGAGTGGACGTTTCAACGTCACCCAGCAAGAATTTCTCGCCAATTGGGGGGATGGGCAAATCGTCGGGCGTAATGTGATTGGGGTTTTGAGCGGGACCGAAACAGGCGCTGGTGTAATCGTTGTCGGCGGGCATTATGACAGCGTTTCGAATGTGTTCGATGACCCGAACGCCCCTGCACCAGGCGCCAATGACAACGCCAGCAGTATTGCCGCGCTCATCGAAATCGCGCGCATTATGAGCCAAACCCCGCACCGCGCAACGATTTTGTTTGTGGCGTTCGGCGCAGAAGAATTCCAACGTCAAGGCAGTATCGCCTTCGTCAGAGATTATCTGCAACAATACAATATCCCCGTCAACGCTATGATTAACATGGATATTATCGGAAGCAGTACCGCAGGTAACGGCGCAACTGAAGACAATCGTATGCGCTTATATTCAGCCAATCCCAACGAGTCGCCTTCCCGTCAGTTTGCGCGCATGTTGAACTTATACGCAGAACGTTATGTCGCGTCGATGTCGCTCGAACTCCAGACTGGCGCTGACCGTGAAGGCCGTTATAGCGATCATATGTCGTTTAGTGACGCCGGAATCGCCGCTGTCCGTTTGATCGAATATCTGGAAGATTCCACCCGTCAACATACCAACCGCGACACAGTAGAAGCGATTCGCCCGGCCTATCTCGCCAACGCCACGCGGACGATCCTCGCCAGTTTGACCGCCCTCGCCAGCGGGCCACGCGCCCCGCGCAGTGTCCAGCTCCGTGATAATGGCAATGGATTACGAACGTTGGTTTGGGAAATCTCGCCAGACGCGCAGGGATACGTCGTCGCGTTACGCGAACCCGGCTCCATCATCTACAATGCGACTTTTGAGACCAATACCAACATGGTCGAGTGGGAAGGTTTTACGCCCGACCGCTTTGAGGGAATTGCAATCGCAGGCATTGATGCCGATGGTTTAATGGGACCGTTCTCATTCGAGTATCGCATTTCCAATTAAATACCTACACCTCACCCCGATAGCATCTTTCACAACATCGTGGGGATAGGGCATATGAAATGCACCTCACCCCGATAGCGTTGCTATCGTGCCCTCTCCGTAGGGAGAGGGCGAAAAGACACCTCATAAGAAGATTTCATGTAGGGACAGAGCACGCTCTATCCGCCACCGCGCGAAACTATCTCTTGTCCTCTCCCCATGGAGAGGACGGCTGAGCAAAGCGAAGCAGGTGAGGTCATAAAAGCACCTCACCCCGATAGCAATGCTATCGTGCCCTCTCCCTATGGAGAGGGCGAAAAGACATCACTCAGGAAGATTTCATGTAGGGACAGGGCATGCCCTGTCCTGTCCGCCGACGCGCGAAACTATCCCTTGTCCTCTCCCTACGGAGAGGACGGCTGAGCGCTAGCGAAGCAGGTGAGGTGTCCTTGCACGCTCTATCCACCACCGCCCGAAACCTCCCTTGTCCTCTCCCTACGGAGAGGACGGCTGAGCGTAGCGAAGCAGGTGAGGTGTTTTTACACGCCCTGTCCGCCGATGCCGAAACCTATCCCTTGTCCTCTCCCCACGGAGAGGACGGCTGAGCGTCAGCGAAGCAGGTGAGGTGCATCACGCTTCAGTGATGTGCTTGATATACCGCTCAGCAGAGGCGCGGATTTTTCCTTTAGCGTCACCATCCATAACCCCGCCAAAACTTTCGTAGAGACGGTCAAAGGCGTAGGGTTCGATAGATGCAACAATCGCGCGGACTTTTTTCGGTGACATCGGTATCAAGTTCGGATAGCTGTACATAAAGGTTGCCCAGCGCATATCGGCCACGACATCAATAGTATCTGAGGTGAGCAGTACACCCCGCCCGTCAGCGCCATCACGCCAGTGCAAAACTGCCGAGCCAAGGAAATGACCGCCACAATGTACGAGCGTGACCCCATCGAGCACCGATTGCGACGCGCCATCCCAAAAATGCAAAACGGGATCAGGGCGCACAACATCGCGCTGATTTCCGACGTGGATATACACCGGAATATCCCCAAACGCGCGACTCCATTCAACCATTGTCGTATGAAAATGGGGGTGCGAAATCGCGATAGCACTAAGGCCACCGAGCGCGTTAATCTGCGCCACAGTCGCATCGTCGATGAGAGGCACTGTATCCCATAAGACATTTCCGTTAGGCGTCTGAATCAGATGCGCTGATTGGCCGATACCCATCTTCGGTTCAGTCTTGATCTGGTACAGATTCGGTTCCATCGGTTGGAACACATTAGCGTGCTGACCGCGTATGTCATCCAGCGTTGTCCACTGCTGTCCGTTGGTGTTGACATACTGCCGTTCGTCCTCGCAGATAGAGCAACTGAAGGGCGGTTGTTCGCTGGTAGCATACTGTGTTCCGCAGGTCACACAAATATAATGTGGCATGTGAGCACCCTTTCATAAATTAAGTATTTTGAGAGGCTGTTAAATGCACCTCACCCCCATAACATCACAAAAGAAGATTTTCTGTAGTGACAGGGCCTGCACTATCCGCCACCGCGCGAAACTATCTCTTGTCCTCTCCCCACGGAGAGGACGGCTGAGCATCAGCGAAGCAGGTGAGGTTGAAACGCACCTCACCCCGATAGCAATGCTATCGTGCCCTCTCCATGGGGAGAGGGCGAAAAACATCACTCAGGAAGATTTCATATAGGGACAGGGCAGGCCCTGTCCGCCGACGCGCGAAACTATCTCTTGTCCTCTCCCCACGGAGAGGACGGCTGAGCGTCAGCGAAGCAGGTGAGGTGCCCTTGCATACCCTGTCCGCCACGCCCGAAACAATCCCTTGTCCTCTCCCTACGGAGAGGACGGCTGAGCGTCAGCGAAGCAGGTGAGGTGTCCTTGCCTGCTCTGTCCGCCGACGCCGAAACCTATCCCTGTCCTCTCCCCACGGAGAGGACGGCTGAGCGTTAGCGAAGCAGGTGAGGTGTCCTTGCCTGCCCTATCCGCCAACACCCGAAACTATCCCTAGTCCTCTCCCCACGGACAGGACGGCTGAGCGTCAGCGAAGCAGGTGAGGTGTTTTTACACGCCCTGTCCGCCGACGCGCGAAACTATCCCTTGTCCTCTCCCCATGGAGAGGACGGCTGAGCGTCAGCGAAGCAGGTAAGGTGTCCACTACGCTGTGACTAAACTTGATTGTGCAATCGCGACGGATTCAGCGACGACCGCCATACCTTCATCAACTTGTTCTTCTGTCATATTGAGAGGCGGTAAGTAACGCACGCAGTTGCTGTGTAGCCCCGCACGCATCAAGACCACGCCCCGTTTAAGGGCTTCATTCACAATGATGATATTTTCGTTCAAGGCAGGGGTTTTGGTCACAGGGTCTAAAACGTGCTCCATCAACAACATCGGCCCTAAGCCACGCACATCCCCAATCAGTGGGTTTTCAGCTTGTATCTTGGTCAAGTGATCGCGCATCCGCTGACCGACTCGACGCGCACCTTCTAAGAATGAGGGTTCACGCATCAACTTGATGGTTTCAATCGCGGCGGCACAGGCAATCGGGTTCCCGCTGTATGTGCCCCCTAACCCACCCGGATGAGGCGCATCCATGATGTCGGCGCGTCCGGTCACCGCGGCGATGGGCATCCCTGCCGCGATAGATTTCGCCGTCACAATGAGGTCAGGCTCAATCCCGTAATGGTTTAACGCGAACATTTCCCCGGTACGGCCAAACCCGCATTGGACTTCATCAGCGATGAACACCATCCCATGTTGAGTGCACAATTCGCGAATACGACGTAAGAAGGGTTCGGGAACAGGGATGAAACCGCCTTCCCCCTGCACGGGTTCGATCACAATGGCGGCCACCGCAGACGGGTCTACTTGGGCAATCAGCGCGTTTTCTAAACGGGCGATACAGTCTTGAACGAACGCTTCTTCACTCATCCCATTCGGGCGACGATAGGTATAAGGGAACGGGATACGATAGACTTCAGGTGCAAACGGACCGAAGCCTTTTTTGAACAAGCCATATTTGCTCGTCATCGACAGGGTGAGATTGGTACGCCCGTGATACGCGCCTTCAAACACGATAATCGCCGGACGGCCGGTTGCACTACGGGCAATCTTGATCGCCGTTTCGTTCGCTTCAGAACCACTGTTAACTAGCACCGTCTTTTTCGCAAAGTTCCCCGGTGTGATCTCGTTCATCAATTCAGCCAGTTCAACATAGGGTTCATACGTTCCCACAATCGCGCAGAAGTGGATCATCTCTGCCGCTTGGCGTTGGATCGCCTCCACAACAGTGGGGGGACAATGGCCGATGGCTAAAACGCCAATGCCTCCAGCAAAATCCAGCAGTGTATTGCCATCCACATCCGTGACGGCCGCACCATTCGCGCTAGCGATGCCGATTGCACTCGCTTTTGCCGCACCGCGCGCTGTTGCAGCTTCTCGGCGCGCTGCTAACGCTAAACTTTTAGGGCCGGGAACCTCTGTATGAAGTTGTATTGTAGGCATGAGAAGACACTCATTTCTATAAACTGTGAGACGAAATATTTAAATTGATGCCGATTCTATCCTTAAACCGAACCGCTTGCGACTTGTACCTATAGGATGGGGAACATAAGCGGGCAAAACCAAATGCACTCACTAAAAAGCATCCTTAAATCCAGAATTGCATTCCCCATTCCCGCGCTGTATAGTCGTGAAAAATAAGAGGAATTTCCATGATCGTTGTTTGTAACCGTATTCCTGTGAACCCAGAATTTGCAAGCGCATTTGAAGACCGTTTTGCAGACCGTTCTGCATTGGTTGAAAATATGCCCGGCTTTGTGGCCTTCCAATTATGCCGTCCATCCAATCCCGAAGACCCGTATATTGTCATGACCTTCTGGCAAGATGAAGCGTCCTTCAAAGCGTGGACACAATCGCCTGAATTTAAAGAAGGTCACGCTCGTTCGGGTCAATTACCCCGCGAAGCCTTTCTAGGTCACCCTAAAGTAGAAGTTCATGAAGTATTACAAAGCACCGCCAAAATCGAGAGCTTGAAGAAATAGTCCACGCCCTAAAAAAGACGCTTGCGAGCGTCTTTTTTGATCAAGGCCAACCCCTGAAACAGAATTTCTCGTCGCATAGGTGACATTTCGTAAAAAGTCAGCATCATCGTTATCATACACCGTGATCGTGTAATTTTTCACAAGTGAATAGGATGGATGATGCTCAACGGGTGGACAAGCCGACGCGTCTTCATGGCGATGCAGTGGGTCAATGCTTTTACGCTTTACCTCTGGCTGACGATTCAACCGATTTATCATATTGAAGTGGTCGGCCTTACCGCCTTTCAACTTGTGTTAGTCGGCGCGATCCTTGAAGGTGCGGTCCTCATCTTTGAAATCCCCACAGGCATCATCGCTGACACATACAGCCGTCGCCTATCCATCATCATTTCTATGTTCGTTTGCAGTTTTGCGCTGTTTATCGAAGGGGCTTTCACCTCATTCGGCTTCATCTTGTTAGCCAATATCATCTGGGGTTTAGGGTGGACGTTCATTAGCGGGGCAAACGACGCATGGATTACTGATGAACTCGGCCAAGATGAAGGCAATGAAGTGATTCTCCACACAGCGCAGTGGTCACCCGTCGCCAGTATTTTAGGCATCGTCACCAGCATTGTTTTGGCACAGTTCAGCACAAACCTGCCGATCCTCGTCGCGGGCATCATCAGTTTGATGTTGGCCTTATTTCTGTTGAAGTTCATGCGTGAAGATCACTTCCAGCCGGATGCTGAACATGAATCCCCCCTCAAAGCGATGAAGAAAACCAGCACTTTGGGATTGGATGCTCTACGCGCCAACCCGATCTTGTGGGCGATCATCCTCATCGGCGGGTTACGGGGTTTATGGGTAGGCGGGTTTGAGCGATTGTGGCCTGCCTATTTGATCGAACAGTACACTTTTAATTTGTTCGGGATCGAAGTCTGGATTGGCCTCATCAAAGCAGGGGTGATGATCTTGTCAATTATGGGCATTCGGACCGTTCGCAAACGCTTTGATATCAAACAAAGCCGTACCGCCAGCACCCTTATTATGATCATGTATAGTGTGATCTTCTTGACCTCGCTCGGCTTTGTGCTTGTCGGTCAGTTGTGGTTAGCGATTGCGCTGTTCCTCATCAACCAAACCGCGCTCGCCATTTGCCGACCCATTTTCATCGCGTGGATCAACCAGAACACCGTTCCTCGCGTCCGCGCAACGATGATCTCGCTCTATTGGCAGTCGGTTTCGCTGGCGAATATCATCGGTGCGCCCATCATCGGCTGGATCGCGGTGATGCGCACCCTACAACAGGCGCTCATCGTTGCATCCTTCGCCATCACGCCCGCCCTGCCTTTATTGTATAGAACACGCAAGAAACAAAAGACGCGCCCGTGAGCGCGTCTTGATCATCTGCTTGAAAACTCAGTAAGTTTTGGGCTTCGCATAAGCGACATCGTCGCTTGCGACCGCCGTTTCTAACACTGCTGACTGAGGTTGAAGTTGAGGTTCGGAACGTGCGCGGTTCTTGCCAATATTAATGATCACCACGCCGGAAATAATCACCATCGCGGCGATGAGCGTGCGTGGCCCAATGACTTCATTCGCCAACAGCGCCCCTAAAATCAAGGCGATGACGGGGTTCACATACGCATACGTTGCCACTTGGGCGGCAGGAGCTACGCGCATCAACCATACATACGCGGTGAAGGTGATGACCGAACTCATCACAGCGAGATACAACATCGCAAACACGGATTGTGCGCTCACGGTGCTGACATCAAAGGCGCTCAATTCACCCGTGACCAAGCTCAAGATGAGTTGGAAAGCGCCACCCGCCAATAACTGCATGCCAGTAGACATCGGTGCAGAGCCGGGCAAGTTGGCATCCCGCGCATAGAGCGATCCCAATGCCCATGTGAAGGCCGCGACCAAGACGACGAACGGCGCGATTGGGTGCATGTTCACATCGCTAACGAATGTAGCAGGGTCGATCAGCAGGGCGATCCCCAACAGCGCGATCAACATTCCCATAAACACGGGGCGAGTGGGTTTGGTTCCACGAACCCATGCGATCAAAACGAAGAAAAGAGGGGTGGTTGCAATCATTAACGCAGAAATGCCCGTCGGTAATCCATTAGATTGTGCCCACACGATGCCCGCATTGTTCAACACGAACAACAAAAAACCCGCAATCAAGGCAGATTTCCATTGAGCGCGGGACGGCATCGGCGCTCCACTGCGTTTCGCAATCGTGAAAAGAATACTTCCCGCAATCAGAAACCGTAAGCCCGACATCAAAAATCCGGGGATGGTTTCTGTGGCAAAGTGAATCCCGATATAACTTGTGCCCCAAACGATGTAAAGAACCGCAAATGCGGCAATTAATAACCACTGTGAAACTACAGGCGCGTTTTTCAGCGCTGTGTCTGTCATATAACCTCAATTCACTCTTGTTAGGCGTGGGAAGGGTGAAGTCATCCCCGTTAAGAGAAGGTGACTCCAAGATTAGACGCTTCGGAAACCCAATTTATTATCATTGTAGTGACGAGATGCTTTTGGCCTTATATCCAAATGAGTCCGTCTGTTAGGTCACAAACGAACGATTCTGGCTATAAGGTCGCCAGCTTTCATCGGCTTGGATGTCGCGAATCGCATCCATGACCGCATGTATTTCAGCATCCGTATTATAAAAATGTGGGGCGATGCGAATCCCTGCGCCTTCGCGAAAATCCACCACGAACTGCCGTTCAATCAACGCACGGCTGATCGCGTAGGCTTCAGGCATATTGACGGTGATCGTGCCAGCGCGTTCTTCAGGGTTGCGCGGGGTATTGATCTCATGTCCATCACGGTCGGCCAATTCGACGATCAAGCGGGTTTGGCGCATAGAGTTCTGGCGAATCGCCTCTACCCCAACTTGGGTGATGATCTCGATTCCGGGCTGGATGGCATAAAGTGACGCGATCCCTGGCGTGCCATTGGCAAGGCGATAGGCGTCGTTACGCAGTTCAAATTGATCGACATCAAACGCGAACGGGCGTTGATGCGCAAACCAGCCTGTCATGCGCGGGGTTAATGTGGGCAGAAGGTCAGGTCTCACGTACATGAAGACACCCCCCGGCCCGCCACACATCCATTTCAACGTACCGCCGACATAAAAATCAACCTTCAGCGCGGTGACATCGACAGGGATAATTCCCACGCTGTGATAGCCGTTCAACAACACTTGAGCGCCAACTTGGTGCGCCTTCTCGATGATCGCCTTTGCCGGAAGAATATACGCACTTCTGAATAACACATGGCTCAACGACACCAAGCGCGTATGTTCATCAATGGCGTTCAACAGCTCGTCCGTATCTAACGTAATCCCGTCATGAGATTTGACCATCTGCACTTGCATGTGCGGGGGTAAATTACGGGTCACGCTGTAGACATCCGACGGGAAATCTTGATCGCTAATCACCACTTTATGACGGCGCGTATCCTCAAAGTCTAGCGCGCTCATCAAAATGCTGTTGGCAATACTCGCATTTTCGTGGACGAGAACGCTACCCTGCGGTGCGCCAATCAACGGGGCGATTTTATCGCCCACAGCGCCTTTAATTTCCCACCATGTCGGGTTTTCGGCATACGAGTTGCCCCAAGCGCGCACTCCTAACGTCGCCCATGTGTCGGCGAATTCATGGAGCTTGGTGTACACACTGCGAGGCATTGCGCCGAGCGAGTTCGAGATGAGATAGGTACAGGTTTCAAGAATTGGAAATTCACGACGCCATTCAAGCATGAGGTTACTTTTTCAATGAGTGATCTACTGCAAAATGTTTGCGGATGAGTATAACGGCTATTCAAAAGATCATCTATACCGCGCATACAAAGCACCTCACCC
>CAKQCB010000013.1 GCA_934216615.1 uncultured Anaerolineae bacterium
TACTGCAAAATGTTTGCGGATGAGTATAACGGCTATTCAAAAGATCATCTATACCGCGCATACAAAGCACCTCACCCCGACAGGGTCGTGCCCTCTACCATGGGGAGAGGGCGAGAAAAGAATCACGTCACACACGAGGATTTTGTAGGGGCAAGGCGGTGACTTGCCCGCCAATACATATCCTGCCTCGCGACGAAAAACGTCCCTTTGTCCTCTCCCCACGGAGAGGATGGCTGAGCGCCAGCGAAGCAGGTAAGGTGTCCTATAAACGGACAAGACCTGCCTTGTCCCCACGAAGTCACGTTTATTGAGAGGATTTTTAAATGCACCTCACCCCGATAGCTACGCTATCGTGCCCTCTCCGTGGGGAGAGGGCGAAAGACACGACATCACATATGAGGATTTTGTAGGGGCAAGGCGTTGCCTTACCCACAAAACATATCCTGCCTCGCGATCAGATGCTCAGCGAAGCAGGTGAGGTGTCCTATAAACGGCCAAGGCCTGCCTTGGCCCTACGAGGTCACGTTTTGTGAGAGGATTTTTAAATGCACCTCACCCCGATAGCTACGCTATCGTGCCCTCTCCATGGGGAGAGGGCGAAAAGACTCACATCACATATGAGGATTTTGTAGGGGCAAGTCAGTGACTTGCCCGCAAAACATAATCTGCCTCGCGACAAGATACGCATTTGTCCTCTCCCTACGGAGAGGACGGCTGAGCGCCAGCGAAGCAGGTGAGGTGTCCTTTAGCAGGCATTGTTTCTTGATCATCCACTCATCAGGTGAGGTGATTCCTACACACCATCCTCATCTTGCAAATCGTCGTAGGTTTCATAATAGTCTTCATAGCGTGGGTTGTCTTCTACAGGCGAATGACGATTGATCCACATGACGACCAATTTCACAAAGAATAACAACACGGCGGTGATGCCGATGGTGAAGAGGAATGTCGCATCCGCAGTGCTGATCAAGGTCGCTACCCACACCGCCACAATCACGATGAAAAACAAGGTGATATAACGGATGATGCCGACGCGGTTCATGCGTAACGGACGACCGTTCAATACCCATGTGACCATGCCGATAATCCCACCGATGAACGCTCCATCGACCGCGCCTTGTAAAAACCGCACTGATAAATCATCGGTGAAGGCGGTGGTCGTCAGCGGGTAGAGGGTGTTCAAAACGCCGTACAACAAGGCGCCGACCAACGTCCCAAACTGGCCGCTGAACCAGTCAATGTACACATTACGGATAAAAAACCCGCCGATGGCATACAGGATGCCGACGACAGCGATCACCCCTGCGGCGCTGGTGAAACCCGCTGATACATCTTGCGCTAAAGGTTCCGCACGATCCCATAAAATACTGCGCGCGGCAAAATAGCCCGCAAAAACAAAGCCCGACATCAACGCGATGAAAACCACCCGAATGACACGATATATAAAACCCGACTGCATGTGTTATATTTATCCTTTACGGGCAATTTCCCAAGCAAGATGATTGATTTCAGGCAGGATCAACCGCGTTAAAGCAACTTCCACCGCATTTGGACTTCCCGGCGTCGAAAAGATCACCGTACCGCGATAAACACCCGCTGTTGCACGGCTCAACATCGCCGCCGCGCCCACCTCTTGAAAACTGAGCAGGCGAAAGAGTTCACCAAACCCGGGCATGTGCTTTTCGAGTTTACGGCTGATCACATCATAGGTGGTATCGCGAGGACTAATGCCAGTCCCGCCGTTGAAGATGATGATGCGTATTTCAGGGTCATTTGCCATCTCATCTAACACCTGTTCGATCTGCTCTGGCTCATCTTTTACGATACGGTATGCACGCATATGATGGCCCAATGCAGAAAGTTGATCTTGGATGAAACTTCGGTTCACATCAGTTTCAGGGGTTCGGGTGTCGCTGACCGTCACGATCCCGACAGAAATTGGCGCATTTCCAGCGAAAGCGCGGTGATCGTTTGCACCCATAATCCACCTTTCATCATCCGTTCCCAGAAAATTTAGAAAGCGTTAAATGACTCTTTACGAAACTTCACTTCAAATATGATACACTACCATTATGAACGCAGTACGTAGACTTCCAACTAAAGCCTCAGGCATCAAAACCCGCTATGAATCGTGGGCACGTTTAGTGTCAGATTTGCTCAGTCCTCCAGTCATTTGGGGGGTGATCGCATTCGCTGTTGCCGCTTATCGCACCGACAACCCCAATGATGCTTTCATTTGGGGATTGTTATATACCGTGATCGTCTGTGTTTTTCCCGCCGCCTATGTGGGCTGGATGGTCAAACGCGGGGTCATTAGCGATGTGCACATGGCAAACCGCTCAGAACGGTACCGGCCTTTTGTCGTCACTTGCATTTGCACCGTTTTCGCGTGGGCAATGCTCAGTGTTTTAGGCGCGCCAGAAGCGCTCCCCTTATATGCCTTGTTCAGCCTCGTGCAAGTTGTGATCATGCTCGCGATCACCCTGTTTTGGCAGATCAGCTTTCACACGATGAGCATCAGCGGGGCAGTGACCATCGCCGGTATTTTATACGGCGCATCCACCTTCTTCACCCTCTCGCCGCTCATTGGTTTGGTGGCTTTAGCGCGTTTAAATTTACACCGTCACACCCGCGCCCAAGTCGTCGCAGGGATCACGCTCGGCGGTGTGATGACGTATATCCTGTATCGGCTCACCCAACCCTTTTGGGTTTAATCTAAATCGTCCTTAAAAACGACAAAGCCCTTTCAGGTTTGAAAGGGCTTTTCTTATTTCGACAGTTCAAATTTAGGGGCGGTTCGTCACTCGTTGCATCACATACACGCCGACAATGAGGAATATTCCCATCCCCAATGAACAGATCGTCGCAATATATTCAGCAGAACCCTGCTGAACGAAGAATAATAAAACCACCGCACACAAGACTAAAAACATACCTAACCGTAAAAATGCGCGGTAAGCTCCAAGTCCCATGATGTTATGCCTCTTTATATAGGGTAAGCGGACGGCCTTCAGTCAAAATCGTACACGCGGTTTCGATATTCGTCCCCGCAATCGGTTCTAGGTTCGGTTCTATGATGTCGCATACCTCCGGCACATACCACGGACAGCGCGTGTGAAACACACATCCTGAAGGTAGTTTAGTAAGGCTAGGAATATCTTCACTACGCAATAAAATCTGCTCTTTATGACGGGTTTTTTCAGGGTCTGCTTCGGGAATCGCCGCTAACAATACCCGCGTATACGGGTGCTGTGGATTGGTGATGATTTCTGCCGTCGGGCCAATTTCAATCAACCGCCCAAGATACATCACCCCAATACGATCTTCCCAAGAAAAATGTTTGGCAATCGCTAAGTCATGAGTGATGAAAACAATCGTCACGCCGAGATTCTTAGTCATGTCCGTCAGCATTTTGAGCAAGCCAATGCGGATCGACACATCGACCATGCTCACCGCTTCGTCAGCCAAAATCACTTTTGGATTGGTCGTCAACGCACGGGCAATACTCACCCGCTGGCGCTGCCCCCCGCTCAATTGATAGGGATACTTGTCCATAATGTCTTGAGAAGGCAAATCCACCATTTCGAGTAACTCGCCTACCCGTTGGCGTGCCTGCGGGCGTGACCTGACGAATTTATGACGAAACAGGGGAAAACTCAGAATATCATAAATCGTGTGGGTAGGGTTGAGCGACGCGTAAGGGTCTTGATGAATGATCTGTACCGAACGGCGAAAATGCTTGTAATCTTCACCTTTCAGCTTAGCAACATCTTTTCCCTCAAAAAACACACTTCCACGAGTAGGCTTCAACAACCCCGATAAAATACGCCCAGTTGTGGTTTTACCGCATCCGCTTTCGCCTACTAAACATAAGCGTTCGAGAGGTGTAACTTGTAAATTGATATCCCGCAGGACAGGGACAGTTGCGCGCCCCTTGTTGAAGGTTTGATAAATATTTTTGAGTTCGATAATCGGTTCTGGCATCAGTTTTTCATCCGGTTAGACTTGCGCATCCACACGATGGCCTACGACAGAATCACGCACTTCAATCACTTTATCCGTATGCCAACATGCTGCTAGATGCCCCGCTTCATATTCCACAAGTTGCGGAGAATCTGTTTTGCATTTGTCCGTTGCAAATGCACAGCGCGGATGAAATTTACAACCAGACGGCGGATTTAAGAGGTTTGGCGGTGACCCGGGAATACTTTCCAATTCGGCTTGATCTTGGTCTAACCGAGGCACAGAATTCAAAAGCCCTAACGTATAGGGGTGCAAGGGGCGATAAAATATCGAGTTCACATCGCTGATCTCAACGATCTCGCCCGCGTACATCGTCGCGACACGATCTGCCATTTCAGCGGCGAGCGCCAAGTCATGACTGATAAAAATAATGCTGAACTCTAAGCGCGTGCGCATCTCGTTCAAGACGCTGATGATAGCGCGTTGGGTGAGGATGTCGAGCGCGGTCGTCGGTTCATCCAAGATCACCACTTGCGGGTTGAGAAACACGCCCAGCGCCAGTAAAGCACGCTGTTTCATCCCCCCGCTTAATTCATGGGGATATGAGTCGTAAACCCGTTCGGGGTCTAAACGCACGAGCTTGAACAATTCGAGCGTGCGCTTACGAATTTCTTCTTCGTTCGTCCAGCCGTGTGCATAGGCAGTATCGCGAAATTGGTCTTTAATTTTCAAGATGGGGTTAAATGCGTTTTGTGCCCCTTGAAAGACCATCGCACAATCTTGCCAGCGAAAGGCGCGTAACTTTTTATCATTGTATTTAAGAACGTCTGAGGTTTCGGAATCACGCGTATACAATACGCGCCCTTTCGTGATCTTCGCCCCTTTGGGAAGCATCCGAATCAACGCAAGGCTGACGGTTGTTTTGCCAGACCCGCTCTCGCCGATCAGCGCGAGCGCTTCCCCTTTGCGAAGTTCAAAGGAAACATTTGAAGTCGCCTGTACATTGCCTTTCGTCGTCTTATAGATGATGGCAATGTCATCGACTTTGAGGATTACTTCATTGCTCATTCAATGGCTCCAGTCGATGGGTTATGAACGTAAACGGGGGTCGAACATTTCTTCAAGCGCGCGGGCAAACAGCACTAAAAAGATTTGGAAAAGTGCAATTGCCATCACCGGAGCAAGCGCCATACTCGCCCCATCGGGGTTGTATAACGTGCCGCGTGAACGACCAAAATACAGCATGACACCCCATGTGTAATCGTTAATGGGCGCCAGCCCTAGCACCACCAACCCAACCTGTTCATACATCGAGAAAATGATGAGGAAGATCAAATTAATGACCACATAGCTAATCATGTTGGGCAGAATTTCGCGAAACATGATATGGGGCAATCCAAGATCGAGCGCTTGGGCGGCTTCGACATAATCTCGTTCGCGCAAGGTCATCACTTGAGAGCGGATCGCGCGGGTCAACGAAGGCCATGATAAGATGCCGATCAGAACCGCCAGCAGAAATAAATCATTCAGGCGAACCAAACCCGCCAAGACCACAAGCAGAGGAAAACGCGGGATCGCCAAAAAGATATTCGTGATCCATGACACGACAGAATCAAAAACGCCACCCAATAATGCCGAAAGTGTCCCTAAAATCACGGCGATGACGGTCGAGATGAGCGCCGCTACCAAGGCCACAAGAATCATATTGCGCCCGCCATGCACGATATGACTAAAAATATCGCGCCCTTGTGTATCCGTCCCTAACAAATACGGGGCGCCCAACGTGGGGTTTGAAACCACCAAGTTGCTGAACCGTTCGGCAAGTTCAGGGTCAGTTTGTTGGGCGACAAAATTTTGATACGAACGCGAATACATGATGACGGCATCCGTTTCACCATCTGCCAATGCTTCTAAGGCGGTGATGTAACCGGTGGTTCCGCGTCGTCGGTCTTCAAACCGATAGGTTTCAACCGAGATATTTTGACTGTCTTCGTAGGGGGCAACTAAACTCGGCCCACCTGTTTGTAAAACTGCGCCAATCGTATGCCCGTTCAGAGATTCAAAACTGGTGAAAGTTGAGGCATCTTCTGCGCGGGTGACCAACTGCATCCGCTCTCCAATAGAGCCAGCCACTTGGTCTAATTTCACTTCGCTATCAAAAGGGATGAAATACGGCAGAATAAACGTGAATACCACATAAAAACACAGGCCAAGAAAGCCAATAAACCCTGCTTTATTACGGCTGAGCGCTTTTAAAAACTGAACGATATTCCCGAAGATCACCGCAAGAAGATTCGGTTTTTTAGTTTCGTTTACAGAAGTTGGATAGAGTGCGCTGCTGCTTGCCATCTTAGTCATCCCCTGTAATGCGAACTCGTGGGTCTAGCTGTCCATACAACATATCTGCAAAGAAGTTTGCAAACACAACGCTCGCCGTAAGGATGAAGAAAACCCCTTGCATCGACGTGTAATCTCGCGTGGTGATCGATGCAAAAAGATAATGTCCTAAGCCCCAGTAAACAAAAATTTCTTCGATCACAACCCCACTGCCCAACACAAAGCCGATGCTGATGGTCAGTTGTGTGAACAAGGGAAGCATCGCGTTACGACCGACATACGCGGTCATGATGCGCCGTGAAGAAAGACCACGCGCCCGCGCCACATTCACATAATCTTCGCCTTGCACGCTCATGGTACTGCTCTTCATCGAGAGCATCCACGTTCCCAGCGTGCTAATGACATAGATGAAAACGGGCAGTGCCGCACGTTTTAAGATATCCAGAATGAAAGGAAGGTTAAACCCAGCGGTCAGGGACGGGGAATAGGTTCCGCGTATATCACCAACGCTGAACCAGCGCAGATGAATCCCAAACACAATGATGATGATCAAGCCCCAAATATAATTCGGGACGCCCGTCAAAGCGGAGGCAATAATCGACAATACATGGTCGATGATGGAGTTTCGGTAATACGCCATCACCATGCCTAAGAAAGAACCGAGCGTAAAACTGATGACCAACCCTGCGCCGACAGCAAAGAGTGTCCACGGCAAGAAACGGGCGATTTCATCAATCACGCGGGTTCCGGGGGATGTGATGGAGGTGCCAAAGTCAAAACGTAGTAAGTTCCCTAACCACTCAAAATATTGATCAATGACTGAAGCATCAGGGTCAAAGTTGAGCGTCGCCGCCGCACGCGCATAAGCCACATCGCGCGGGATGTTCTCTGCTTGGATGATCTGCTCGGTCATAATTTCGAGCGGGTTACCCGGCATCAAGCGAATTAAGAAAAAAATCAACGTTGAAACAGCTAAAATAGTAAGAACTGCTTGAAGAAATTTTCTGAGAAAGAAATTTTTTGAAAGTTTTCGCAAGCTATCCAATACGTTTACACTCGCTTGCGAGGTATCGCCAGATTTGCTTAATGCGGGATCATGAACACCCATACCGCACCCCAATTGAACCTATGATCGGAAAGAAGGACTCATCAGTGGCAGGCGAACCCACCACTGATGAATGAATAAAGCAGGAACTAATTATTCAGCTGGGGTCACGCCACCGGTGATGACCAGATAAGGCATGAACGCATCTAAACCAGTTTGGTTGAGATAGATTGGATCGTCAGAAGGAGGAGCATTTAGGAACTGACGGTTCAAAGCATTGTTGGTGTAACGTTCCCACAGAGGAACAATCGGCAGAATTTCGTTGAATGAAACGGCTAATTCTGCGACCAAGCCTGCTTGTGCATCACGGTCTGTACCTTCGCTGGAAGCAATGGTGACATCGAACAGATTGATTTCGCCACCGCTGTAGCTAACATCGTCATTGAAGCCCATACCAGCACCTTGTTCACCAGCGAGTTCACCTTGACCGTTGTAACGGTTGTAGGGTTCGAGCCAGTTCACTGCGGGGATAGGATCACCAACACCCCAGTTACGGACAGCAATTTCGAAGTTCCCTGCCAAAACTTCTTCAAGTTGTTGTTGGAAGGGGACACCACGTGCGGTGATGTTGAAACCGAAGTCGTTCAATTGTTGGGTTGCGTTTTCAGCAGCCGCAGACCAGTCCGCAAATTCTTGCGGGAAGATCAATTCAAAGGCTAATGGAGCGCCAGCATCGTCGAGCCAAACGCCGTCTGCACCTTTAGTGTAGCCGATGCCTTCAAGCAAAGCAGTCGCTTCAGCCAATGCTTCGTCGCGAGACATATCGAGACCATAGCTGTTGAGGCCACCCAAAACATCGTCAGATAACCAGCTTTCAGCCAAAGAATCACCGATACCTGTCATGTATTCGCTCGCAACACCGGAATTCCCGAGGCTGACAAACCCGTTTTGATCGCGGTCGATGGCGTAAGCAATCGCTTGACGAACTTCAACACGGCTGAGTGCGGCAATACGATGGTTGAAGTACAGCGCGGGGCCAGTTCCCATTGGAGCGCGGATGATATCAATGCCCGCGTCAATGAAGGCTTGTTCTGTTGTCGGGGGAATACCGTGTGTGATGTACCACAGGTCACCATTTGCAACCAATGGAGTTACCGTGTCGGTTTCACCGTTCCATAAACGAACGCGGTTGAATGCAGTGGTGTCGCCACCGAAACCACCCGGGTTGTGAGAGTAGGTCAAGTTTGCTTCAGTAATGCTATCGATGTCCATCACGAAGGGGCCGCCGGAAACCAATGATTCGGGGCGGAATTCAGTGAGTTCAGTCAATAAGTCAGCCGTATCTTCACCTGCTGCAAAAGCGGCGGCGGCACGGTCGGCAAGGTCACCGTAGGTGCTGTAAGGACGAACCTGTGAAGTCAAAATACGACGTTCAGCGAGTGTAGAAGGTTCATCTAATGTAAACAGGATGGTGGTGTCATCCACTTGTTCGACACCCGTCACTGCTTGCCAAACAACGTCCCCACGTAAACGGAATAAGTTAAAGGTTGCAACCACGTCGGCGGCGGTAATGGGGGTGCCATCACTCCATGAGTAGCCGGACTTGATCGTGACTTGATAGTTACCATCGTCGGTCCAACCGAAGCTTTCGGCCAATAAGCCTTCGTATGAGCCTTCGCCCCATTTCAGGATTGCGAGTGCGGGGTTACTAAAATCTTGGTAGATAGAAAGAACAAAACCATTTGCAGAAAAAGTATTAAAATGCCCTGTTGGGGGAACGGTGTATGGCCATGCAATATTGAGCCACACTTCATCTTCTTGTGCAGTGGAAACTGCTGAGGTTACTAATAACATTAACGCGGCAAAAAGTAAAAACACTCGTTTTGTACGCATTGGGAAATTCATCTCCTTAAAAAATGAAACACCACAAGCTAACAGTTCAGGTCCTGCGAATCTTCTCCTGAAACGTTGTGCCTCCTTTCACCACATTGTGATTACATCTCTATACAAGAATGGAAATAAATATATAAAACGGATTTAATTTATGGCGTATTCTATTGTCATCATAGAAACCGCTTCATTGGGATGATAACTTACAACATCACGCATATCTTGTCAAAAAATTCCATAAGCAATCATCGAATCATCTACGGCACCCCATAAATCCCATTCGTAATAGTATATTTAACATGAGTGTACGCGCATTCATGCGCGTTTTTTCACCTATTACGAAATCTTAAAACCGATATAATGCGTAACAGGCAGTTTATTGCCTGCGCATCTCTATAAAAACATGAGGCAAAATTTCCTGCGAACTTTTAGTAATTTCATACGATAAACCCAGTACCGCTATGAATCTATAGTCGGGTATTGGTACTTTGAGGGTTTGCGTATAATTCAATAAAATGCAACACTTGCAAACTTAAGATAGTAAGCCGGAATTCAAGACGTCACTATGCATGATTCGTTATATGCCATTTCAAAATCGCTATTAAATACATCTTCGCAAACATCCGATATTTTGCGTATTGCGCTGTCGCTCACGTGTGAGCAAATGCATGTTCCGCAGGGGTGCATTGTGACGTTCGCTGACGCGGGTACGTTGCAAGATGCGTATATTTTCGGGTCAGAGCAAAATAATGACCGCTGGAATGAATTCTGGAACTATCAGATTAATCAGGGTGTTATTCGGACTGTCTATAGCGAACGCCGCGCTGTGTTGATCGACAACATCACCGAAGCGCGAAATGAGACGACAGTAGAGTTTGAGATTTTCGCCAGCGGAAGCATGCTCTCACTGCCCCTCGTCCACGAAAAGACCGGATACGGCGTTTTCACCGTCATCCATCCTCAACCTAACTTTTTCAGTGATGCGAAGTTTGACTTCCTGCAAGAAGTCGTTGATCTGGTCACGATGTCTTTACGCAATGCGCGGGCGTTGGAGTCGGTTCAAATGCGCGAGTCGGTTTACCGCCGCATGATCGACAAAGCCAACACGGAACGTATGGAACAAGCGAAAATCAACCAGCTCCAGCACGACCTGACCGCCATGACACATCATGATTTACGCAATTTTCTCGGCAATATCCAAACCAGCTTGAGCGGGCTTGAACGCCTGATCAAAGCTGAAAAATATGAAGCGGCGATTGAATTTACCCTTCTGGCACAGCGCAGTGCACTCCAAATGTCGAATATGGTGAAAAGCCTCTTAGACATCGAACGGTTGGAACAAGGGCGGACAATTCTCAACTATCGCAATACCGATATCGGCGTGATGCTACGCGAAACGGCTGAAATCATCCTGCCGTTAACCTTAGAAGCAGGCCAAAAATTTGATGTCCAAATTCTGGACTCCCTGCCTGTCATGCGCATCGACTCGGACATGATTTCGCGCGTCATCATCAACTTGGTGGAAAATGCCGTCAAACATACCCCTACAGGGGGGCAAATTACCCTTGTCGGCCAATTTGATCTCCACAATAACGTTATCATCAGTATTCGCGATACGGGACAAGGCGTGCCGGAACACCTTAAAGCGGTCATCTTCGATAAATTCTTCCGCATCAAACATGAGGATGCCCCAACAGGCGTAGGGTTAGGTCTGGCATTCTGTCGCCTTGCCATCGACTCTCACGGCGGGAATATTTGGGTAGACAGCGTTCAAGGGGAAGGCTCGACCTTCTCATTCACCCTGCCCATCATCGCTGATCTTGCCAACAACGGACACCGCACCAATATGGAAGAAATCGATGCGTAAAGCGCATCCGCTTCGCCCATCATGTTTTTCAGAATTTCAACGCGGGATGAGCAGTTCAAAATAGTTGCGATGTTCGATCACCTGCCCATTGATCTGTAATTCGACCCCATGTAACCCGGGATAATGTACCCGCGTCGTAATCGGCTTCAAGGCATGTTTCTTGGTCAAGGTGAGGGTTTCGTTCGGTTGCAGTTGTCGCGTTGTCCACTTGAATACTTTCGGGCTGGTCTGCCCGTTCGCCTTCACATAATGAACTTTATAATCGAGCAGAATATCCACAGGGACGGCGTGAGGATTATGTAACGTCACGCTCAAGCTGATGCTGTTACCAAACATCACTTGTTCAGAATCCAGCGTGAACGCGGTCACATTCACCGCCTGTTCAGGGTCGATGCCGACCAGCGCCAATGCGCGTGGATGCCCCGCTTTGATCAAAGAGCGAAGCGCATGTTTGGTGATCCATCGAATTTCGGGGGACGGATGTTCATTCCATGCCGTCAGTACGTCTAAAATCCGTTCCGGTTGTTCTTTGGTGATGTCGTTCAGATGGTTCGCCACCGACTTACGCACAAACTCAGAAGGATCATCTTTTAGACGGGTCAATAGATTTAACGTCGGCGTCGGATCATCCGAAAAAACGGTGACACGCTTGCCCCACGGCAACCGTGGACGGGTGCCTTCGCTGATCCAACGGCGCACATGCTCGCTAGGGTCATCAATCCACTGGGTCAGTTGAGCGATCACTTGCTCAGGGTAGCGCTGGATGAACGGACGCACCGCCCATTCCGACGTGAAGTGCTGAGTGATTTCATACATCGCCCCAAAAGAAGCCTCAAAATGCTCAATTCCATAGTCTTCCACAAACTGAGCAATCGGCATCACCCAAAAATTATTGTTGAACATACCTTCCGCGTTCGCTAAACGGTCGGTCAACACGTTGATCAAAATGCCGATGGCGGTGGGATACTCCTGCGGTAAGGTGTGACGAAAGCCTTCGCTAATCGCCATCACCCGCCCCTTGAGTTCGAGCGCGTCGAGCTGTGGGGTCACACGCTGGACAAATTTTTCAGGGTCAAATTCGGGATAGATGCGGTGAATTTGTTGGGCGATGCGCGTCACCAACGCGGAATCAAAATAATATTTGAAGTTGGTATTCTCTCGGGATACACCTTCTGGCATGCTGAAACATCCTTTATAGCTAGGGAGAAGTACACCTGAATAAGGATGTCAATTTTAGCACATTTGTGCTCATTCCCACATCAAGATCATGGACGATAATGCGGGTTTTCCCACACGATGACGACACCCCATCCGCGCGTGAATTCGTCGGTGAGATAATTCGGAATCACAGGGCCGGGGACAAACCCCTTTTTGATCTGCTTGGTCAAATTGATGTCAAAAATTTCACCGCGTTTCACCGCCTCGACATAGGCTTCTGGAGCGTGCGTCAAGTAATGCTGAAAGTAGCTGATCATGCCACTGCCTGCCACAATCCCACGTAGATTTAAGCGTCGTGCGACCTCAAAACGCGCGTCCATCAGCTTAGAGCCGATGCCCTGCCCCCAGTATTCCGGAAGCACACACGATTCCACGCCGTACATCCACTCACCTTCGGGATGATGTCGATGCAACCAACCATCGCTGATCGTGACACGCCACGGTTCGATGAACGGGTGCGCGGGGTCGAACTTGATGCGCATGCTGGTCGTATGTCCCAACACCGCATCGCCGTTCAGCGCGACAAATTGACCTTCGGGAAAGATTTGGGTGTGGTGCACAAACGTATCATGATGAAGCCAGTAAGTATCGCGGATTTCTGCTTGGGGGATGCCGTACACACGACATTGAATGGCCTCGAGCTGAGGGGCATGTTCGGGCTGGGTTGGCGCAATCACCACCGCCGTTACAGGGTCACTACTCTTTTGCATACCATCATCATCTTTTTGGACAGATGCGCCGCGATATTACACGATCAATGGGGGCGTGGCAAAAAGTGAGGACACCTCACCTGCTGCGCTGGCGCTTAGCCGTCCTCTCCGTGGGGAGAGGACAAAAGGAT
This sequence comes from uncultured Anaerolineae bacterium, assembly GCA_934216615.1. Lineage (GTDB taxonomy): Bacteria > Chloroflexota > Anaerolineae > Aggregatilineales > Phototrophicaceae > Flexifilum. Next base: position 13,162 of record CAKQCB010000013.1, read on the forward strand.
ATGACAGGCGGGGGAACGGACAGGGCACGATAGCAGAGCTAGCGGGGTGAGGTGCCTTTCAACCTCACCTGCTGCGCTGGCGCTTAGCTGTCCTCTCCGTGGGGAGAGGACAAAAGGATATGATAGGCGTGGGAACGGACAGGGCATGCCCTGTCCCTACATTAAATTTGTTTGTGCGCTATCGGGGTGAGGTGAAACAAAAAAGGCGCTCACCGATGCAGATCAGTGAGCGCCCTATGAGAAATCAGCGATCAAATGCGCTGTGAATAGTCAAGTTCAAATGTGTCCCTCCACTCTACAAACCGGCTGCGCTGTAAGGCTGCGCAGGGGTTGCAACAGGCTTGAAGGCAACTTGGAATTGCGCGGGGATGATCTTGCTCGCCGAAACAACTTTGTTCGGCACATAATCAGGGTTATCCCACACAATTGCCGCCGCCCAATTCAAGGTGCGGGGATCATCAATATACTCAGGGATCAAGTTATGCACTCTGAACCCTTTATGCAACTGCTTGGTCAAGTTGGTATCAAAACGCTTGCCATCAATGACTTCTTGCACATATTGTTGGGGTGACATTTCATGGGCTACCTTGTGATAATCCATGAACATACTGCCGGCGATCATACCGCGCAGGTTTAAATTTTTCAGCGTTTGGAAACGGGCATCCATCAACTTGGAGCCAACCCCGTGTCCGCGGTACGCTGGGTGCACAGCAGATTCTACGCCGTACATCCATTCTCCGTTAGGAGCGTGCGTTGTCAGTCAACCGTAGCCGGTGGCCTCGAGCCACCCTTGTAACAGAGGATTGGTACGGTCAAAGTTAGTGCGCATCGACACCGTTAAACCAACCACTTCGTCAGTGGTAGTGTCAACCGCAATAAATTGACCTTCGGGGAAAATTCGGTGATGTTGTGCGTATACTTCCCCGCTGATGAAACTGGTATTTTCTTCGGGGTTTTCGCCGTACGCAGTGTAAAGCAAGTTCGCCATCTTATCGAAATATTTTTCGCTGGATGGCTCGACAACAATCTGCGGCTGTAATGAAACAGTCGTTGCTTGCTGCCGGATGAGGGTAAAGCTGGCGTCCATGATCATCTCTTTCTACTAACGCCTACAAAAAGGGACGGCGTCGGCTAAATTGCCAACATTTCGTCCACAGCACGGCGAGCGCTAAACAGCGCACCGTGAACTGTTGAAGCCCAATGATTAGGGGCGGTGGCTTCTCCCGCCCAGAAAAGCCGATTTTGAATCGGCAGTCCTAACTGTTCACGCATCCCATTTGCGCCGGGCGGAACAACGCTGTAACCGCCTAACGCATATTCATCAGCCGTCCAATTTTGAATGGCGCGGTCGATGGGTGTTAAATCTGGGATGTTCAGTTCACTACGCAACGTTTCTAAGGCGTAGTCCAAGGCGACATCTTCGCCGTCACGCAGAAGTTCACGCGCCCAATTGCCCGTTGCCAGCGCCATCCACACTTGATCGCCCTTCACAGGCTGGGGCGTGGGTGTCCACCACATCGGCGGGTTGCCCTTGCTGTATAACGCGACGATGCCTTCAGGGGTGATGCGTTCCGCAAAGCGAAACATCACTTTGAGCGCAGGCCCCATCAACAACTGATCAATCGCCGTCTGTTTTTCGGCAGGAAGCGACGGCACAAACTCAACCGTGTCCGCTTTGAGGGTTCCCAACGGTAATGTGATCAAGACTTTTTCAGCCTCAAAGATATCGCCATTTTGGGTGTACACCTTGACCAACGATTCACGCCAATCAATGCGCGTCACTTGGCTATTCAGCCGAATATCCAAACCTTCTGCCCAGTAATCATGCAGATGGTTGTAGCCTTCAACGACTCGAAAATCCCCTTCGCCAGCGCTTGGAGCGCCCGACAGCGGGGTGACTTCCATCTCTTGCAGGGCGGCTTCAGCACTGATGCGTGAAATATCTTCACAAGCGGCATTTCCCCACGAACGGCGCGTATATTGCAACTGTTCGGGCGTGAAGCCAATACGAGTGAGATACGCATCTAAGGGTTCGTCGCCTGTGTTTACAGGGATATTGGGCAAGGTCCATGTGCGGGTGATATCAAAATCGGGATGTTGCGCGCGCACTTCGGCCATCGTCTTGAGCGAACCATCCTCAAGACGAACCCAACTGTCATTTTGTTTTTCCCAAAATGCCGTGTGAAGCCCAGCTTCGCGGAGGCTCAGTCAGGTCGGAGCTTCATTCCCGTGAATGAATTCCGCACCAAACTCAACAGGAGATTGAGCGAATGTGTAATTTGTCATCACACGCCCGCCGGTTCGGTCACGCGCTTCTAATACCACCACCTGATGCCCTGCTTCGTGAAGATCACGAGCTGCAACAAGTCCAGCAGTGCCAGCGCCAATGACGAGGGTAAGCATAAAACACCTAATTCAAAGATTGAAATTGTGAACAAGTAACAGCATAGACCAGTCCTGAAACCGTGTCAAGTAGGCGGGGATGAGTTCATCATCACCTGCTCACAATTCTCATATTTGCGCTTTCACAAACCCAACCCGTAGGGGATGAATATGCCCTGATGCGCGTTGGTCAGGCGTGCCTAGCCGATGATAATCACCTGTAAGCGGGCGGGGCCATGAGCGCCAAAGACCATTTCCATTTCGATATCGCCCGTGCGCGACGGGCCAGAGATAAAACAGAAATTCGCGGCGGACTCGACAAATTGCGCGAGGCCCGCTTCTCGTTTTTGAGCGACCCAATCTTCAATTTGGGGCAGAATTTGCTCACGCCGAATCACGACGATATGCAAGGGCGAAAGGATCGTTGGCGTGCGCCCTTTGCCTATCCCCGTCGAAAAGATCAGCGTTCCGGTGGTCGCGGCGGCGGCATCGACACCCGTCAGGCCAACTTCCGCGCCTTCTGCGTGGGTCATGACTTCAGGGCGGTCATCCGTTTTTAGGTCGGGAAATACAATCTCGATGTTTTCAGCGCGAATCGCGGTTTCTAAACCTTCTACGGGGATATGTTGAAAATCCCACGCTAAAACCCGTTTGGCTTGATGTTCCTGTAACAAACTCACGATTTTTTCGCGCGCGCCGTGTTCATCCGCGACCTGAAATGGCTCGGCACGCAGATTGATCAATTCGGTTTGGAAACGTTCTACAAGATTTTCGGGGGTCAACCCTTCGGCAGAAGTCACGCGCAGGTACGTCTTGGGGCGTGGCTCGGCATCCATGAATGGACTTTGCACAGCGCGAAGTTTATTCAAAATGTGATGACGTGAAGGTGCAGACATAAGGATTTACCCACCCAATACACTCTTTTTTCAACAAGTCTGTAAAACAAAAAGGGCGTACTTTTCAGCCACGCCCCATTGTATGTTTGAAGTCTATTTATTCTTCGCTACCACCCCAATCAAGGTCGAGATATTCGGCGCTGTGAACACGCTTCAAGCTCAAACCGAGACGGCGGTTTTCATGGTCGATTTTGACAATGCGTAACGTGAAGATGTCCCCTTCCGTCACAACATCACGCGGGTGCGTCACACGTTTATCCGACAATTCGCTGATGTGAATCAACCCTTCAATTTCGGGTAGTTCAGTCAGTTGGGCGAACGCGCCAAACTTCGTCAGTTTGGTGATGGTCGCCTGAACCAATTGTCCAATCGCATATTTGACGGTGACGGTATCCCACGGGTCTTCTTGCTGACTCTTTAAGCTCAAGCCGATGCGCTTCGCTTCTTGGTCAACGCTGATGACTTCGACCTGTACTTCTTGTCCTACTTTTAACACGTCGCGCGGGTGAGTGACATGCTGCCACGAAAGTTCGGTCAAATGCACCAGACCTTCAGCGCCGCCAATGTCGATGAACGCGCCAAAATCTTCAAGGCTCACGACGCGCCCAGTGCGAGTTTCACCCGTTGTGATTTGGCTGATCAACGTCTCTTTGCGCTTCTCGCGAGATTCACGCGAAGCCTGACGTTCCGAAAGGATCAAACGATTCTTCGGGTGATCAACTTCCATCACTTTCACCGCAATCGGTTGATTGACCATGCTTCCCCAACGCTGTTCAGGGGTCACTTCTTCCCCCGAAATGCGTCGTTCGGTGCTTAACTGGCTCTGCGGAACAAAGCCCCGTAAACGTCCGAAACGAACGATCAAACCACCTTTGTTGTACCCTGCCACACGAGATTCATACACTTGTTGGTTACTGCGATATTCTTCCGCCAGTTTCCAATCAAGTTCTTCTAAAGCGCGGTTAACAGAAACAACCACCTCTTTGTTTTCGCGAGCGTTCAGTACATAAACAGTAATAGGCTCGCCCACTTTGAGGGATTCCACCATCGCGCGGGGCATCCGTTCAATTTCCTGTGTTGGAATGACAGCAGGCACGCCGTCAATATCGACCACCACACGAAGCGGTGATGTCTCTTTGATCACACCTTCCTTTAAATCCCCTCGTTTTAAACCGTGTGAAGGGGTTGGAGGGGAAGGCGCTTTTTGATTGGGTGCTTCTGGAGACTCAGCAACTTCTTCACCACGGGTTGCAGGTTGCTCTTCTGGAGCGGCTGCTTCGGCGGAATTAGAAGCCGTTGAGTCAATTGGCTGAGAGGTCTCTGCATCTGGAGTGCCCGCACCTTGCACTTCAGAATCTTCCAGCCCGGGCTGATTCGGAACCATACTTTTTCTACTCCCGCAGACAAAGGGTATCAGAACTGATTATACCTTGCGCAAGACAAGAATCAAACAGACGGATCAAATTGATCTATTCGAGGGAAAAGTGAGGGTATTAACAGGCCAAACCAGATCAAAAATGAAGCAAAATCATGCTATTGGCCTTGTAGATTAAAGCAGTTCTAACCCCTTGATGGAGTCGGGTTATCGTGCGATCTGCTCACCTTCACCCTGTGATGAAAGTGAGCAGAAACACAAAATAAAGGAGTGAAGCGTTATTTGCTGACTGCTTTTACAGCAAGTTCAACACTATCTTTGGGGGACACGCCCTTTTGGACATCTTGGAAAACACCGTTTTCATCAATCACCCAATGGGAACGGATCACCCCCATATAGGTGCGCCCATACATGGAGCGTTCGCCCCACGCATCCCATGCTTCTAACACCTGATGTTCAGGGTCAGAGAGCAGATCATAGGGCAGGTTTTCAGCCACTTTCCACGCCAATTGATCTTTAGGTGCATCTGGACTGATGCCTAAAACAACGGTATTCGCCGCTTCCACTTTAGGGAATTCTTCGCGAAAGCCACAGGCTTGCGTGGTACAGCCGGAAGTCCCCGCTTTGGGGTAGGCGAAAAGAATCACTTTTTTACCCCGAAAATCGCTCAACTTGACGGGTTTCCCATCTTGGTTGAGAAGTTCAAAATCTGGGGCTTGTTCACCAATTACGGGCATACACAATCCTTTCCAAAATGCCATTCCCTTTTGAATAAAGGGCAAGGTTGTTTAGAGTGCAATTTTTAGGTCTTGGAGGGATGCTTGTACACTGCTCCCCGGCCCAATGCCTGCTTTACCTCCAATAATGATACCATCCTCATCAATCACCCAATACGAACGCAAGACCATCGGAATACGGATGATGTTGAATAACGGCGTAGAATCTGCGCTGAATTTCCCAAGGATTTCTTTATTTGGGTCAGACAGCAGATCATAAGGCAAGTTTTTCTCTATTTTCCACGCTTTTAAAACTTCCGGCGAACTGACACTCATACCCAAGACCACCGCGTTTTTCGCGCTAATGCGCTCAAACTCGTCGCGGAAACCGCAGGCCTGCGCGTTACATCCACCCGTATTCGCCTTTGGGAAGATGAATAAGACGACTTTCTTCCCGCGAAAATCACTTAACTTCACCCATTGACCATCTTGATTTTGCAATTCAAAATCTGGAGCTTGCTCGCCAATTTGGGGCACCATGCACCTCATCTAAAAAATATCCGTTACAATCCCCCTCATTCACAATATCACTTGTTCATGAGAATTGAATCATAAAATGTGGATACCTACGTTAAGTAAGAGTTTAAGTTTGATGAGCTGATGCGTGCAGATATTTCTAAAGTTGTGAAAAATGACACAATAGACTCTAAAAAGTGGTTTATGCTCCTCATTTTCGGGTTGAGTTTCATATTGTTTCTGCCTGACGTACAAACCATCCCCAACGGCGCGGAACACTACCTCACGCTGGATGTGGGCGAAACACAAACAGTCTTAAATATTTGGGGCACGCTCCACGCAACGGGCTATCCTTTATATGTGATGACAGGCAGCGCCCTCGTGACCGCGCTCAAAGCCGTCGGCGTTTCACCCGCCACCGCACCGGGGATTGTGTCTACCTTGTGGACAAGTTTCACGCTGGCGCTGATCGGGCTTTTAGGCATAAACATCTTTAAAGTGCGTTGGGCAAAAGTCGTGATACTTCTCGCCCTGTTCACCTACGCCATCACCTATACCGTGTGGATTCATGCCTTGATCGCCGAAGTGTATATGATGACGCATGCTATCCTCGTCGGCTTGCTCCTTTTGGCGTTGTGGCCTCAACCTGTACGGCATCGCATCTATTGGCTCGCGCTCCTCGGTGGGGTCGGCATCTTTCATCACCGCGCTATCGCGATGGTGATCCCCGCGCTCCTGTATGCGGTCTGGCCGGAACTGGTCGCTTTGGTACGCAAAAAACCGCTCTCGTTATTGATCTGTCTCGGCTTAGGGTTGATCGGGTTTTTGCCCTATCTGTACCTACCCTTACGCGCACTGGCTGGCGCTGAGTGGGTGTATGGTCAACCTGATACGCTGGAGGGCTTTATCGATCAATTCATGGGGACAGAGGCGGCGCGGTTCATCGGCTCAGTCAACTCATGGGAAGGTTTGATCGCTAATTTTCAGATGGTCACCGATGTGATCGTTCAGAACCTTTCGGCGTTGGGTGTGATTGCAGGCATCATCGGCTTGATCCTTGCAAGTCTACGTCGAGAGACGCGCAAGCCCGCCATCACCTTGAGCTTGAGCGGGTTAGCCGCCTACCTGTTTCACGGTGTTGTGTATACCGATATTCTTTCCGCGTTGATTTTACCCGTCACGCTCAGCTTGTTTTTTGGCGTGCTCTTTTTATTCCAAGCGCTCACTCGTTGGCTCAAGCTCGATCAACCTAGCCCGTTATTCTCGCTCAAGAGCGCTTTCTATGGGGTTGTGTTATTGGCGCTTTTATGGGGTGTGATTCCACGCTGGACGATGGCGCAAGACAATCATCGTTTCTTCACCGAACTCATCCAGAACCCCACTGGCGTCCAGTTGATTCAAAATGCCCGCGCCCTACCCGACAACTCCACTTTGATGATGCCCTGGGGGATGCGTTATTTCGCCATCGGCTTTGGCCGTGACGCGGTGGGCCAACTGCCGAACATCACCACGATGTTAGATCATCAAGGCGATTACACGCCCGCCTTCCTCGCGGGTGATCTGGTCACACATGAAACCACGCTCTACAGCTACCCCGTAGAATCATGGAGAGAACGACTGAACGCGCCCGTTTACCTGAACAGCGCCGCACCGAACTTTGTCAGCCTTCAACCTCAACCGACGCTGGCAGAAGGGATATCCCCGCCCACAGAAACAGATGCCCTCTCCGTCATCGCGCATGATGTGACGTTATCGTGTGCTCTCGATCAACTCGTCTTGCAGGTGACTTGGTGGGCATACGCCCAACCGACAGAAAACTTGAGTATCTACGTCCATTTATTAGATGCGCAGGATGCGGTCATCGCCCAAGCGGACGAATCCGCCCCTGTATTCGGCTGGCGACCCTTAAGCACTTTTGTCACGAATGAGTTGGTTCGTGATATATATACTTTACCGAAACTGCCCAATGCAGACCGTATCCGTTTCGGGTTTTACACCCAAAATGTCGATGGCTCATTCAGCAACTTGAGCGAGTACATCCAACCGATCACTTGTATTGACGAGACCGTGCAATCATGAAAACAGCACACATCCTTTTTTACAGCCTGTTGGCGATCCTCATCACCGCCTGCGGAACGACGTCAGTTCCCACTACAGCCACCGCCCCCGCCAACAGCTTGCCCCGTCAACTGGCGACGGTCTTCATTTCACCTACGCCCAACGAACAAGAGCGCCAAGCAACACGCAGCATCGTCACCTTCGCGACGGTAGAACCAACCGCGACCTTAGAACCGACGCGCACGCCTTACATCGGCGTGTTTGTGGGCGACAGCGTAGGTCTGGCAGAAGATATTCCGGTCTTCAACCCAACGCTCTATGCGGGGACGTTGATCGCCAATCAACCCACTGCCACCGTCTCCACCTGTGACATCATGACGGATGAAATCTTCGGTACGTCATGGGCCAGCGTTCCGCTGATCAGTTCGGGCTTAGGGTGCGCAGGGGAACCTTCGTCCACGGTGAACGGCGTCAGTCAGATTTTTGAGCGCGGGGCAATGTATTATGCCCCTTCAGGTGATTTTTGGGTTCTCGCGCCCGGCGGTTCGACAGGTGGGCAATACTGGCACACCACACAAGTTCCGCTGGTTGAGGCCGGAAATTATGTTGCGCCCGAAGGGTTATTTGTCCCTGCACAGGGGTTCGGGTCGATCTGGCGGGCGAACGGTGACATCCGCGAGTCGATTGGCTATGCGCGCTCAGGCGAACAAGCGATCCGTTTCACATTGCAACGCTTCATCGGCGGGGCGCTCATCCGCGACGAAAGTGCCGGACAAGTTTTTGTCTTGGTCGGTTCTGTCGCTAATGGGATCGTGTACGGGCCATTTTAGGGTCAACGCCAATATGGTATGATGAGGGCTTAAACACATCCCCCCATGCTGATTTTCAGACAGAGGTTATCAAGGCTGATCGCACAAAATCAGACATTTGTCTGCGCCTACAGCCTCGCCCATCATGAGGGGAATTTTGTAGACCAACTATCCTCTGATGAGGTTTCAAATCATGACCACCATTCTAGGAATTGAAAGTTCGTGCGACGAAACGGCGGCATCCGTCGTCGTGGATGGTCGCACGATATTATCAAATGTCATCGCATCACAAATTGATCTCCATGCGCAGTACGGCGGGGTGTACCCTGAACTGGCATCGCGCGCGCATGTGGAGGCCATCAGCTATGTGGTCGATACCGCTATGTCAGATGCGGGCATCCCCTATGACGCGCTGGACGCCATCGCGGTCACGCGTGGGCCGGGCTTGGTCGGCTCGTTGCTAGTCGGCATCAACTACGCCAAAGGGTTGGCGCTGGCAACTTCAAAACCGCTGTTAGGGATTAATCACCTTGAAGGGCATGTGTATTCGCTGTGGCTGACCGAAGGCGTGCGTGAACCACAGTTCCCCATCATTGTGTTAATCGTCAGCGGGGGGCACACCGAACTCTTATTGATGCACAATCACGGCGAGTACGAACGTTTAGGCGGTACCCTCGACGATGCGGCGGGCGAAGCCTTTGATAAAGTAGGGCGTTTGCTCAACCTGCCATACCCGGGCGGGCCGAACATCGAACGCGCGGCTTTACAAGGAAACTCGATGGCATATGAATTCCCGCGCGCCAAGTTCGATCTCACCTATGATTTCAGTTTTTCCGGCTTAAAAACAGCGGTGATGCGCGAAGCCACCGTGTCGCCTTCAGCGGCGGCGCGTCGCGGTGAACGCACCGTCGAAAAACACGCGCAACTGCGCCAAGATATTTCTGTGCCCGACCTCGCCGCCAGTTTTCAACGGGCAGCGGTGACGGTGTTAGCAGAAAAAACAGTGCGGGCCGCGAACCAATACGGCGCTACGGAAATTTTCTTGTCGGGCGGGGTGAGCGCCAACCAAGCGTTACGCCAGTCGATCAAGGTGTTAAGTGACCTGCCCGTGCGCTATCCCCCGTTGAATCTATGCACCGACAACGCGGCGATGATCGCTTCAGCGGCTTATTTCCGTCAGCAGTTAGGACTTGAACCTCACTTAGGGCTGGACGTAAAACCGATGTGGCCTTTGAACACATCGACCTATAGTGAGTAACGGACGTTCCCACACCGCAACAGATGAGCTGGTTCACACACCCTAACGGGATGAGATCAACTTTGACCCCGTAGAACACCCGTGCTAAACTAAGGTGGACTTCGCTTTCCTCTACCTCGGTTTAAACCGCATCGTTTCCAGCGAAGTAACCTAATCATTTCGCTGAGAGAGGTTTGCTATGGGAAAAGTCATTTACTACCTTAATGTATCGCTCGACGGTTTTATTGAGGATGCAAACGGTTCGCTCGACTGGGGCACGCTCGATGATGAACTGCTCGGTTTTTTCAGTGAACAGGAACGCCAATTTGATGTGCAGTTATACGGGCGACGCATCTACGAAAACATGAACGCACATTGGTCCACCGCGCATACTCACCCTTCGGCAACCCCGCGCGTGATCGAGTATGCGCGCGTCTGGCAGAGCATCCCCAAGATCGTGTTCTCCAAGACGCTTGAGCAAGTGGGCGAAAATGCGCGGCTGGTGCGCGACAACATCACCGAAGAAGTCCAAGCGTTAAAAGCGCAAGACGATAAAAATATGCTGGTGTGTTGTGCGGGCCTTGCCAAAAGTTTTATGCAGCTCGACTTGATTGATGAATACTGTCCCCTCATCCATCCAATTCTCTTGGGCGGGGGTAAACCCATGTTCCAAACACTAGACACAAAAATCAACTTACAACTGATTGAAACCCGACGTTTCGACGGTGGGGCTGTCCTGCTACGCTACCAGCGTGTCCATTCATCAATATAATGATCAGCGCTTCGTGCATTACAGCGCCTAGTAGATGCGCATCCGCTTTTTGATCTTTTCAGTTCCGTGCATTGTGCGTAAGATGAGTACATCAATTCAGCATACCCAAGGGATTTGAGGAATACGCTTTTCACGCATCCGCGTGATGATCTTCCTTCGTGCCTAAAACCCGTCCCTTTCCGAACGTTTATTATTTAAGGATCATACTGCATCTATGGAACTCTATCTCATCCGTCACGGACAATCCGCCAACAACGCGCTCAAAGACGAAAGCGAACGCTCGCAAGACCCCTCCTTGACCGAAATCGGCATGCAACAGGCCGATTATATCGCCCAGTGGTTCGGGAATGGAGAAAACCTCGACCCGTATGTGAACCATGCCACCGGCTACACGGAACACAGCCACTCGAATGCGTTTGGCATCACCCACTTGTACACCAGCGCCATGCACCGCGCCATGCAAACGGCACGCCCTATCGGGAAGGCGCTGGGCATCCAACCTGAAATTTGGGTAGAAATCCATGAGCATGGCGGTATTTACCTCGAACGTGATGGCATCATCGAAGGCTACCCGGGGCGTACCCGCGCCGAAATTGAAGCGGAATTTCCGGAATACGTCATCCCTGAAGGCGTGAATGAAAAAGGCTGGTGGGATGCTTCGCGCGGGCGTGAAGCGCGTCATGCGGCGTATGGTCGCGCCATCATGTTGGCGGGGGAATTACGCTACCGCGCCGAAAAAACACCCGAACAGCGGATTGCGATTGTGACGCATGGCACCTTTATTGACTCGTTGCTGAAGGCGCTGACCAACCAATTGCCCACCCGTAGTATGTTTTATGCGCACTACAACACCGCCATCACCCAAGTCGATTTTCTCGAAAACAATCAAATCGTGTTTCGTTATGTCAACCGTACCAGCCATCTACCCCACGCATTATTGACCTAAACCCTACGGGATGGCGTTACTTCCTATCCTTTGAGTGTAAGAATGAGGCGCTGTCATCCGCTCTATTTTAGCGAGTGGACGACAGCGCTTTTTTAAAGAAGCGGACGTGTAGAATTTTAAACAGCTATTAACGCATCACGAGACACTTTTTACACATCAGCGTGTTATAAAGGAATGAGGGTCAAGCGTAGTCAAATGAAAGGTGCAAATTTCTTATGCGCGTGGCATTTTTCACCGAAACATTCCTGCCAAAAATTGATGGTATTGTCACAGTCACCTGTCTACTGCTCGACCACCTGACAAAACTGGGCATCGAAACCGCGATTGTTGCGCCTAAAATGGGCGTAGATCATTACAAAGAAACGCCGATCATCGGCGTGCCCGGCGTGCGCTTTCCGATTTACCCTGAACTGCGCATCGGCCCGCCCACCCTTTCAACCTATCAACAAGTGAAAAACTTTCAGCCGGATGTCATCCATCTGATCCATCCCGCCCTCATCGGGATTCCCGGCATGCTCATGGCCGCCCGTTTGGGTGTTCCTACCGTCGCCTCATTTCATCTCGACCTTTCGCGCCTTGTGCATCACTTCAATTTAGGTGTGTTAGAACCCTTCACCGACTTGATGACCCGCCTGACATTCAACCATGCCGATGTCGCCTTAGCACCTTCGCGCCTGATCCAAGAAGATATGTATCGCGTGGGGGTGAAGTCGGTCAAGTTGTGGAAACGTGGCGTGGATGCGGAAAAGTTCAACCCGCGTTTTCGCAGTGATTCCATGCGCATGCGCCTCTCGAATGGGCACCCTGAAGACCCGCTCATGATTTATGTGGGCAGGCTCTCCAACGAAAAAAGAATCCCCGACTTACGAGCTGTGCTGGAAGCGCTTCCGCATACCCGCCTTGCGATTGTGGGTGACGGCCCGATCCGCGCTGAGTTAGAAAAACAATTTGCAGGCACCAACACCACCTTCATGGGCTATCTGCAAGGTGAGGAACTCTCGCAAGCCTACGCCAGCGCCGATATGTTCGTCTTCCCGTCTTCGCTGGAAACCTTCGGTTTGGTCGTGGTCGAAGCGATGGCGGCGGGCTTACCCGTCGTCTCGTCACGGGTGGGCGGGGTACGCGACGTCGTCCAAGAAGGTGTGACGGGTTACACCTTTGATGTGGGCGATCTCAATGGGTTGATCGACGGGGTACGCAAGATCAGCGTCAGCCGTGAACACATCACACAGATGGGACTCAACGCACGACAGTTCGCCGAAACTCAATCATGGGGTGCGATGATGGATGAAGTTGTGGACATCTATGCCGAGATCATCGCCGCCAACGCCGAGCGACAATCCACGTCAGCCGCGTAAACATAAACGCTCAGTTTTAAAGCGTCGCCGTTGAAAAACGTCATCATTTTGCGTCTAATAACAAGACTTCGGTAAATACTGTATACATTTTGAAGGCTTGTGATGACGTATCAAGACTGGGAAGACCCTGAACTCGCGCAGAAGTGGTCTGAAAACCCCACCGCTCAAAACCCCTTACGCGCCGAAATTCTCGATCTTTTATTGACGATTTTAGAAGCAGAGTTCCAACCCGGAAAAACGATCCTCGACTTGGGTTATGGCTCAGGCATCGTTGAAGCGCTGATCTTTCAGCGCATCGCCACCGCGCAAGTGGTCGGCATCGACCGTTCCGACGCGATGATGAAACTCGCCAAAGAACGTTTGCAAGAATTCCCCTTTCAACTGATCGGCCTCAAACACAACTTACGCCATCTGCATACGTTATTAGGGCCACAAAGCCCACTGCCGAAACAGGAATATCAAGTAGCGATCAGCGTACAAGCCCTACACCACCTTACGCCTGACGAACATCAAATGGTGTATTTGACCTTACACGATATTTTGGAGCCAAACGGCTTATTCTTGCTGGCGGATCGTGTCAAAGTTGAGCAGTCGAGTTTGTTCGGCACGTATCAAACCCTATGGAACCGTCTCACCCAACAATACGAAACCCACTTTGATGAAGGCACAACGTTTGAAGAACACCAAAAGATGTTGCGCGAACGCGGGGATTATCCGCTCACCGTAGCGCAACATCTCGAATTTTTAAAAGCGGCAAATTTTGACGCGGAATGTGTCTTCAAACACACCAACCGCGCCTTGATCGTCGCCCGTCGGCGTGAAGTCGGGAAATGACTTCGATGACGACGCTAGGCGAAACTCGTCACCAAGCCATCCAAAAGTTGAGCGTCAGCTCACCGACACCCGCTTTGGATGTTGACCTGCTCATCAGCACCGCCTTACAGGTAGACCGCGCATGGATATTGGCACACCCTGAAGCGGAAATCCCGCCCGAAGCGCAAGCACAACTGACCGACTGGATTGCCCGCGCGGTTCAAGGTGAGCCGATCGCGTATCTGATTGGGGTGCGCGGTTTTTATGATTTAGAGTTCATCGTCACGCCGGATGTTTTGATTCCGCGTCCCGAAACCGAGCTTCTGCTTGAAGACGCGTTGATCTGGTTACGTGGACGACCAGACATGATTGTAGCGGATATAGGCACAGGCAGCGGCGCATTGGCGGTCAGCCTTGCCAAACATACATCCGCCACCGTGTACGCAGTGGATATCAGCCCACAGGCGTTAGCCATCGCCTCACAAAACGCACACCATCATGGGGTAGCGCATCAACTCCATTTCCTAGAGGGAAGCTTGTATTCCCCGCTCATGCGCGAAAATATTCATCCGCAGGTGGTGGTCGCGAACTTGCCTTACATCCCCGCTGAAGAAGTGCCGACGCTGGCCGTCAGTCGTTATGAGCCGTCGCTGGCGCTGGATGGCGGAAGTGATGGGTTACGCTTAGTCGAACTTCTGCTCAGCCAAATCGATCTTCACGGGCCGTCTTACCCACAGTTGATCTTGCTTGAAATTGGGGCGGGGCAAGGTGAGGCGACCATCGCGATTGCACGACAGTATTTTCCGAACGCGGCGGTCACCTGCCAACCGGATTATGCGGGGCATGATCGCCGTGTAAGCATCGTGCTTTAAACCTCAGTTATTTTGAAAGGACGTGCTCATGCGGATTCATATCATTGCGTTAGGCACTCGCGGGGATGTGCAACCCGCGTTAGCTTTAGCGCTCCGTTTAAAACAAGCAGGCCATGAGATCGGCTTTTTAGCAGGGGCAAATTTCGAGTCGTGGATCAAACGTTACGGGATCGATTTTACCCCGACCATCGACATAGAAGAGACGATGCGCTCGCCCGACGGAATCAAGTGGGTCGAGAAGGGGACTAACCCTTCAGAGCAATTTAAATATATGCGCCGTTTGCTCAATCAATATGGTGATGAAATCGTGGACAATATCACCTCGATGCGTCATGCCGACTTACTGCTCAGCGGGTTTGTGAGCGATCCGTTCACCCAAACCATCAGTGAAAAATACGGCGTTCCGCACATCACCACCCTTTTACAACCTTTACACAACACCCGCTCAGGGGCGTCGATGTTGCAACCCTTTTTACCGCGTCATTACAGCCCACTCAATTTAGTCAGTGGGTTGTTCGCCTATTGGTATCTGTGGCGCTTAAGTTCCGACGCAGTGAACCGTAACCGCGTCCGTCTGGACTTAAACCCGCACACCACGCGCACCTTCAAACGGGCGATGACACCTGTGCATGCGTTGTGTGCCTACAGTGAGCATGTGATCCCACGCCCTGCGGACTACCCCGATAATATTCACAGCGTCGGATACTGGTTCCTCGACGAGCATACCGATTGGCACCCCTCGCCCAAATTGACGGCCTTCCTCAATGCAGGGCCGAAACCGCTGTACATCGGCTTTGGCAGTATGGCGATTGGCAACCCACAAGAGAATCTCGAGATGACACTCCAAGCGTTACGCGCCAGCGGTCAGCGCGGGGTGTTCCTCAAAGGCTGGAGCCAAGTCGATACATCCAACCTGCCCGACTTTATCCATGTGGTGGACAGCGTGCCTCACGACTGGATTTTTTCACGCGTGGCGGGGGTGGTGCATCACGGCGGTGCAGGGACAACCGCCGCCGGAATCCGCGCGGGGGTTCCGTCGATGATTATTCCACACATGGCAGACCAGCCCTTCTGGGGACGGCGCACCTTTGAGCTGGGCATAGGCGTCAAGCCGATCAATCGCCCCAAGCTGACGGTTGAGGGGTTAAGCGCGGGTTTCCGTGAACTGGGCGAAAGCGAAACGCTCCGCACAAACGCGCGCATTTTGGGTGAAAAAGTACGCGCGGAAGATGGGCTTGGGAACGCGGTTCGTGTGGTCGAACAGGTGATGCAAAAGCGATCCCGCGCATAACCCCGTTCGTAGGGGACGGCTAAGCGCCAGCGCAGCAGGTGAGGTTGAAACGCACCTCACCCCGATAGCTCTGCTATCGTGCCCTCTCCATGGGGAGAGGGCGGGAAAGATCGTGTCCTAATTGGCGGTTTTGTAGGGACAAGGCGTTGCGTTGCCTTGCCCGCAAAATATAACCTGTCTCGAAATTAAAGCGCGTTTGTCCTCTCCCCATGGAGAGGACGGCTAAGCGCCAGCGCAACAGGTGAGGTTGAAGCGCACCTCACCCCGATAGCTTTGCTATCGTGCCCTCTCCATGGGGAGAGGGCGAGAAACGCATATCTCACAACACTGTAGGGACAAGGCATGCCCTGTCTGTTCCCCTGCCTATCATGTCTTTTGTCCTCTCCCCACGGAGAGGACGGCTAAGCGAAGCGCAGCAGGTGAGGTGCCTTTCCCACAAAAACAGACCATAATAATATTTATAGATTCTTCTTTCCTCAACCACGGTGAAGTACCATGACCGATGATGATGAACACCCGCAATTCACTTCATCTACACAGCATTGGCGTGACCTCAAAACACATGCGCGTCAAATGCGGCACATGCCAACTTCTGCTGAAGATATCCTCTGGCAGAAATTACGAAATCGGCAAATTCAAAAGGCAAAATTTCGAAGACAACATGCGATCGATGCATTTATTGTCGATTTTGTGTGTATCGAATCTCGTCTCATCGTGGAAGTGGATGGCGAGATACATGATGAGATGGATCAGAAACTCTATGATATAGACCGTCAAGCTAAATTAGAGTCGCTTGGGTTTTGTATCATACGAGTGAGCAATCAGCAGATATTCACACAACTTGAGACTGTGGTTGCGCTCATCGATGCAACGCTTGAAAATCAAAAGTTTTCATAAAACGCACCTCACCCCGATAGCTCTGCTATCGTGCCCTCTACCATGGGGAGAGGGCGAGAAAGATCGTGCCCTAATTGAGGTTTTTGTAGGGGCAAGGCGTTGCCTTGCCTGCAAAATATAACCTGTCTCGAGATTAAAGAGCGTTTGTCCTCGCCCCACAGAGAGGACGGCTAAGTGAAGCGCAGCAGGTGAGGTGCCCTTAATTGTTCTCTCCACTGAAATCGGGTCATAATTTGGGGAGATGAAAACTCGATATAGATGTTGAAGGTGCTTCCATCATGATCAATAAGCCTCGAATCTTTATTTCCTATGCTCGTACTGACGGAGAAGTGTTTGCGCAGACACTCCGCCAAAGACTGATTCAAAACTTTGGTGCTGAGGCGATTTGGCGAGATCGTGATGCGATGGAAGGCGGGCGCGATTGGTGGCAACAAATCACCGAGGCATTAGACCAAGTAGAGTTTATGGTTTTAGTAGCGACACCGCGTGCTTTAGCCTCGCCAGTGGTTACTAAAGAATGGCGCTACGCCCGTCAACAAGGGGTTTGTGTCTATCCGGTTCAAGTTCCTGAACAACCCTTAAATTTTAACGCCCTCCCAAAGTGGATGCGTAATAGTCATTTTTATAATCTCGATAACGAATGGGAAACCTTCGTTAATTATTTGAACAACCCTTGCGAAGCCTTAAAAATCCCCTTTATGGCGCCTGATCTTCCCAAAAACTATGTAAAGCGCCCACAAGTGTATCAACAATTAAAACAACAACTTTTAGAGCCAGATCAGCTTAACCCCGTGGCCATTACCACTTCTTTACAGGGGGCGGGTGGGTTCGGCAAAACGACCTTAGCCACAGCACTCTGCCATGATGAAGCTATTCAAACCGCATATGATGATGGGATTTTATGGGTGACTTTAGGCGAAAACCCCAATGTACTCGACGCGCTCACCAAACTTTATCAAACACTGAGCGAAAAACCCGCCAATTTCATCGATATTGACGATGTTTGGCAGAGCGCCCATTTAGCGCCATTTTTACGCGGTGGGAAACGTTGCACACGGTTGATCACCACGCGGGATCGTGGAATTTCTTTACGCGCCAAAGCGGAAAATACCGAAGTGGACACCATGACATTAACGGAATCTACCCAGTTACTTTCCCAAGGAATTGCAGGGTTATCGAACGCCAGCTTACGCGCATTGGCCGAACGTTTAGGCGAATGGCCGTTGATGTTAGAACTAGCCAACGCCATGCTTTTAGAACGCATCCAGATCATCAAGGACACTCCAGAAAATGCGTTGAAATGGCTGAACCAAGTCTTGCAAAAACGAGGGGTGATTGGCATTAATCAGGAGAATACGGAAGAACGGAAATCCGGCACGGCGGGAGTGTTGAACAGTTCTTTTGAATTATTATCTCCCAAAGAAGTCACAGCCCTAGAAGAACTCGCGATCTTTTTCGAAGATACAGAAATTCCCACAGCTTCGATCATGGCATTATGGGGGATGGATGAACTGGATACTGAAGAAAAGCTGATTAAATTTACCCGTCTCTCTTTCTTGCGTTATCAAAGCAGTACCCGCACAATGCGCATACATGATGTGATTCGCGAGTATTTAGCAACACGAATTGCCAACCTTGTCCAAGTCCATCAAAAACTGATGACAGGTTGGGATGACCCGCTTCATTTGCCGGATGTGTATGCGTGGCGTTTTTATGCCTACCACTTAACCCAAGCCGAACAACCTGAGCAGTTACGCACCTTGCTGCTAAATCCTGCTTGGCTCCAAGCCAAACTTAATGCGACTGATGCCAACGCCTTGATTGCCGATTGTGATCTCTTGCCCTCGGATCCAATCCTCCAATTACTCCGCTCCGCATTGAGGATGTCACAACATGTGCTCGCTGTGGATAAAACTCAACTCTTTTCCCAACTGTATAACCGCTTGTATCGCCATCAAGACAAACCGGAAATCAAAGTGTTCAGGGAACAGATGGAAGCCTTTTTGTACTTGCTCCCCTTAGAGAATAATTACGATGTTTTAAACCCTGCCGGCGGTGCCGAGTTGGCGGTGCTGGCCGGGCATGAGGGTGCAGTGAAGGGGGCGGTCGAACTCGGCGACGGGCGCTTGCTGTCCTGGTCTTGGGACAACACCTTACGCTTGTGGAGTGCGGGGGGGGAG
>CAKQCB010000014.1 GCA_934216615.1 uncultured Anaerolineae bacterium
GGAGAGGACAAATACGTTTTTCACCTCAAGACAGGTTATATCTTGGTGGGCAAGTCGGTGACTTGCCCCTACGAATTCTTCATGTGTGACGTGATTCTTCCCGCCCTCTACCCATGGAGAGGGCACGACCTTGTCGGGGTGAGGTGCGTTTCAACCTCACCTGCTGCGCTCCGCTTAGCCGTCCTCTCCGTAGGGAGAGGACAAATACGGTTTTCACCTCAAGATAGGTTATATCTTGGGGGGCAAGTCACCGACTTGCCCCTACGAATTTTTCATGTGTGACGTGATTCTTCCCGCCCTCTCCCCATGGAGAGGGCACGACCCTGTCGGGGTGAGGTGAGGTTGAAACGCACTTCACCTGCTGCGCTCCGCTTAGCCGTCCTCTACCCCATGGTGAGGGCACGATAGCGAAGCGATCGGGGTGAGGTGAGGTTGTTTTCCAACTTGACTTTGAAGCCAAAAATCGGCTATAATTAGAACAATTGATCTAATAACTCAAAGGGGATGTTGAGCATGTGGATTGATCGGCTGTTGCAACTGTACAAGTGGTGGAAATCTTAGGCTAAACGTAGCCTACACCTATTGACAACATCGGATATCACCTGCCCTGAAAGATCATGTTCAACGGAATCACATCTTATTGTTACGCCAAGCAATGTCTACGAACAGATTTTTAAGGCCAAACCTTTTGTGAACTGAAAACGAGCGCCATTGGTGATTGGGATCAAAAAGGACAATCTCACGAGATTGTCCTTTTTTGTTTCACTCATTTTCGATGGAGTCAACCAGCGTTTCAAAAAGAGGCTGGAATAAATCTGCTTGGGGCTGTGCGATGATCCCCGCAATATAAAGCGGGGTATTGTTTGCTGTGATGGTCGTCTCGCGCGTGGTGAATTCATCCGCTTCACACGGTAGCTCAGGCAGGGTGATCGGCGTGGTGCTGACGATCATCAAGGCGCAGTTATCCGGCGCGGCAAAGGTCAACGTCAGCGGGTCGATTGCGGAACTGGTGATCGTTCGCCAGCCGTGCGGGGCATCTACTGAAAAAAGGGATGTACGCACCCGTCCATCTGCGTCGGCGATGACCGGCGCGCCCGCAGTTTGCGCCAATAAATCAAGCGGTTCAGACGGCGCAATTCTGCCACATCCCACTAAGAGGCAAACCAAACTGAGAAACCCCAGCGCTGATTTCATGGGGCGCGGTTGGGGGCGTCGGGGTTTTCGGCCATGTTGCGTGAGGATGGGTCCCCACAATGTACCCAACCCGCCCAACTCGTCACGCGCCATGCTTCCGGCTCGACTTCATCCATTTGGATGTAGGTACAAACCCCGCTTCCCCCTGTCCCGCGTTCGTAAGTGGCGATCACATCTACATGCCAACGGGTGCGGCCATCGGGCAGGGCTTCGGGCGCGGAACGTCGATACACGGCGGATAAAAGCGCGCCCCAATCGTCGGGCACATAATCATCTACACATGCGGATACACTGCCATCAGGACAATTTTCCGCGACCCATGTGGTTAACGTCGCATCCAATTCGGCATGGGCGAGATCATCTTCCCCGCGTGACGCCGCGTTGACAAACGTCACCGCCGAAGCGTAGGCGGGATGTGTCTCTTGGGGGATCAATACTGCTGTGGCGACCACGATGAGGATGACAAGAATCGCTAAGCCCAGAGAGAGCCATAACCATAATTTTGATTTACGTGGGGAATTTTGAGCGGTCACTTCGTTTTAACTGCCAGTTGTTCATATTTTCACAGAAAGTGGCTATTATAGCATGCAATCTTTAGCTCACTGGAAAGTTGTGATGCGCGCACAAACCCTACAAAAATTAAGCCCACACGTTTATTGGATGCCCCCTGATGTGCCTGACCGTCCTTCACTGGCGGCGATTGTAGGCACACGTCACACCTTGATGTTGGATGGCGCGGCATCCCCCGCTCACATGCAGTTATTCTTGGACGCCTTAGCCCAAGAGAACGTGCGCCCACCTGATTTTGTGGCGCTGACACACTGGCATTGGGATCATATTTTTGGGTTGGCGACGTTACACGTTCCCGTGATTGCGAATGTGCGAACAGGGCGCAGAATCGCTGAGCTGGTCCCGCTGGATTGGACGGACGATGCGTTAGATCAACGGGTGGCTGATGGGCGTGAAATCGCCTTTTGTGCAGACAACATTAAATTAGAGTTGCCTGAGCCACGAGCGGTAAAGATCGTTCAGCCGAGCATCCTCTTTGATAAAACCTTGCAATTTGATCTCGGTGGTGTAACCTGCATTGCTGAGCATGTCGGTGGCGACCATGCAGAAGATTCAACGATCTTTTACATTCCGGAAGATCAGTTTCTGTTTTTAGGCGATTGTCTATACGATGCGATCTATGCGCCAGTGAGACATTACACACGAAAAAATATCCTGCCCCTATTAGAGAAAATTCTTCACTATCCGGCAGTATGTTATAGCGAGGGACATTCATCCTGTTTAACTTCCGCCGAAATGCGCCAGCTCGCACAACAGTTTCAACGGGCGGCGCAGGTGGTGATGGCGTTGGGTGAAAACGCCCCACATGCTATCCCTGACGTTTTGAAAGCCGAACTCGGTTTAGATACGCTGGAACGTCAGCAAGAATTTACGGAGTTGGTGCAGGGCTTTGTCAATGGAATGACGCGAGAGGGTGAATAAAAGGTGGAAAGTGAAATGTTCCAAGATACCCGAATAATTCTAGCGCGAGTGCTGATTTTTGTCGTGATTCTCGCTGTATTGTGGCTTTTTAATCGGCTTTTTACACGGCTCATTGCTCAGCCTATCGTCTCGATGCTCTCCAAACGCGGTTTGGATGATCTCAGACAAGACATCGCCACGCTGGTCAACCCACCGCTTCGCACGATTATGGTAGCGATTGCCTTACAAGCCTTTGCGATCATCTTTGAAGTTTCCCCCAGCCTACGCCTATTTTTTGATAATCTTTTCAGAACCTTGATCGTAATCGCCATCATTCAATTTGTGCATCACTTTATTTCGTCAATTGTGATTTCACGGCGACGGCTGTTCTCGTTTACGGGACTGGTCATTGAAGAACCGCTCATCCCCTTCATCCGCACCGGAATTTCCATCCTTGCGATTGCCATCACGTTAGCGATCATCATCCAAGTGTGGGGCTATGATGTCTCAGGCTTGATCGCAGGGTTAGGGATCGGGGGTTTAGCACTGTCCCTCGCCGCGCAAGACACGTTATCTAACCTCTTTGGCTTCACGGCGCTGATAGGGGATCGTCCTTTTGTCGCAGGTGAATTCATTAAGACCAAAGATGTAGAAGGCACGATTGAACAGGTAGGCTTGCGCTCTACCCGTATTCGACAGGCTGACCAAGCGATTGTCGCCGTTCCGAACAGCATGTTGGCCGCATCGGCCATCTTGAATTGGTCGCGACTGTCGAAGCGCTTCGTCAATATGACGCTCAATTTAAGTTACGATTCTGAAGCGGAAAATTTACAGCGCTTTCTCGACAAAACACGGGTAATGCTTCGTGAACGCGAGTTCGTAGAAACTGATTCGGCGGTGGTGTTTTTTACCGAGTTTGGCGAAACGTCGATTCGGGTACTGGTGCGCTGTTACCTGTTGATCACCGACTGGAAAGAATTCACGGCGGAAAAAGAGCGCATCTTTTTAGAGATCATGCGCATTATCGAAAGCGAAAACTTGAAAATCGCCATTCCCCGCACCGCGTTATATATCAAAAGCAGTGAGGCGACTCATTTGGGCATGGCGGATGCAGGGTTTGAGAATTTAGACAATTTACAATGAGTGTGTTGCCTATCTGCGTGTATAAAGGTCAGTACGGCATTTGCGTAGGAGCATGAGGAATTATGAAGGTCTTGGTCACAGGTGGCGCAGGGTATATCGGAAGCCATGTTACAGAGGCGTTAATTGCTGATGGGCATGATGTGGTGGTTTTTGATAATTTGAGCGCTGGGTATCGAGCGGCGGTTCACCCCAAAGCGATCTTTGTCGAAGGCGACCTGCTACAACCCGAACAGGTCAATGCAGTGTTTGACGCGCACGCATTCGATGGCGTGATGCACTTTGCTTCACACATCCAAGTGGGCGAAAGTATGCAAAACCCCTTTAAATACCTTCATGATAATTACCTTACTGTGATGAACGTTCTACAGGCGATGACCGCCCATGAGGTCAAACGGTTTATCTTGTCCTCTACGGCAAACCTGTTTGAAAAACCTGAGCATGTGCCGATCAATGAAGATGAACAGATCATCCCCGGCAGTGTCTACGGCGAGACAAAATTCTTTGCGGAACGCATGCTCACATGGATGGATCGCATTTATGGGGTGCGTTACTGTTGTCTGCGTTATTTCAATGCCAGCGGGGCACATCCGAACGGGCATATTGGGGAAGATCATCAGCCTGAAACGCATTTGATCCCGCTCATTCTACAAGTGGCGATGGGCACGCGTGAGCATATCACCATCTACGGTGACGATTATGCAACACCTGACGGGACGTGCATCCGTGATTACATCCATGTGAGCGACTTGGCACGCGCACATATTTTAGCTTTGCAAGCCTTACAAGACGGGCCAAGCCGTGTTTATAACTTAGGCAGTGGGCGCGGGTATTCTGTGCGCGAAGTCATTGACAGCGTGCGTGAAGTGACTGGTCACCCCATTCCCGAAGTGATAGGACAGCGTCGCGCGGGGGATGCGCCGATTCTGGTTGCAGACAATACACGCATCGGCGAAGAACTGGGGTGGGAACCGCAGTACGGTGATCTGCGTGAGATTGTGGCGACGGCGTGGAAATGGCATCAAACTCACCCACACGGATATAATGAATCATAAGATGGCTATCAGCTTATAGCGGTGATGTGAAAACTATTCGCTCCTAGCTAGAGGAAAAAACATGCAACTGTATTTTTTTCGACATGGTTTAGCTCAACCGAATGAAGATGGCAGTTTGCTCGATCATCAACGTCAGCTCACACTGAAGGGCATAGAGCAAACACGCATCGCGGCGCGCATGATTCGTGGGTTAAAGATTCGTCCTTCACGGTTATATTCCAGCCCGTTAATACGTGCCCGTCAAACTGCTGACATCATCGGTCAGCGCTTGGATATCGCCGTAGAAGTGCGTAAAGAAATCGGCCCTGGGTTTTATTTGCCCGCGGTTGAAGACTTGATCCGCGATTTAGGGCATCACGATCAAGTGATGTTCGTGGGACATGAGCCGGATTTTAGCCAGACGATCAGCGCGTTGATAGAAGGCGGGAATGTGCAGGTGAAAAAGGGTGGGCTGGTTCGTGTGGACATCACGCACTATCACCCTTTAAAAGGCACGCTGGTGTGGATGCTCACCCCTAAACTGTTTCGCCGTATGCGTTATTAAAATACATCATTTGTACTTTTGAGGGGATCGTTATCATGCGTTTTGAAGATTTAAACTGGATGGATATCGAGCGTTACTTGGAAACCGATCAACGTGTGATTTTGATCAGCGGGGCGACGGAACAACATGCGTATAACAGTTTGTTGACGGATATCCTCATTCCAACCAAGTTAGCAGACGCGGTCGCTGCCCGTGAAAATGTGTTGATTGCCCCTCCGCTAACTTACGGCGTCAGCCCGTATTTTATGGCCTATCCGGGAACGATCAGCTTGAGCCAATCCACCTTTGACGCCGTGATGATTGATGTGGTGTACAGCTTGATCCATCACGGCTTCTCGAAATTTTTTGTCTTGAATGGGCATGGTGGCAACACGATGCCGAGCGTATTCCAAGAGATCAATAATGACGGCGCGGTGAAGATCGACTGGTATGATTGGTGGAAAGAAAACGGCGTTAAGCACTTTGAAGCTAAATATGAGATCAAGGTCAGCCATGCCAATTGGGGCGAAAACTTCCCCTTCAACCGCGTTGCTGAGGTGCCTTCCGGCGCAAAACCCACCGTCATCCCCGACATCACTGCCGACCCGCACGAAGTACGACAGGTTTTGGGCGATGGATCATATGGCGGGCCATATCAAATTGCTGATGATTTGATGAGCGAGATGTTTGCGATTGTCGTGGAAGATATCTGCATCCGCCTGCGCAGACTGAACGACGAATCAAGCAAACTCAATAATGAGTTCCAACCGTCCTAGACGAATCGCATCTCCATGACTGACGATGCGCAGTTCCTTGGGGTGCAAACGCTGTTCGTTTAAATACGTCCCATTGGCGCTGTTCAGGTCTGCGATGCAGATGGACAGGTCTTTTTTATTGTACTGAATCATCAGGTGTAAGCGAGAGACACCCATCTCTATCGCTTGCGCTTTACTCAAGTCAATGTCAGGTTGTAGCGTGCTGCCATCATCCCGCCCCACAATCACATTGTGATCGTAATCTTGTGGGCTGATGAAGAAGTACGTACTGCTGTTGACCACTTTTAAGACCAGCTTCTTGTTGATGTCAAAACGACGTTTGGCGGGTTCGGCTGAGTTTGATTTAAACCGTACCGTCTTGACGTTGGTATTATTCTCATCCAGCAGATACCCACACGAGTAACAGTAAATGTCGGCCGCATCGTTAATTTTGCTACACTGCGGGCAGACGGTTTTGGTCGCTTTATTGGGCATCGAACGCGCTTCAATCGTCGGCGAGGGATCATCTTCGAGGGGTTGCGCTTCAGAGGCTTCTGTCAACCAGTCTACCGCGCGGGTTTCTTCCGTCGAACGCTTTTGGTTGGAAAGGGGGGTGCTAGACATCCGCTCAACGGATTCACGCGGATCGTCTGTTGTGAAAGGTTGCGTGTCCGGACGTTTTGTTTTAGGTTGACCTTCAACGAGTTTCACCTGCTGAACAAATTCACTCATTTCAGCAGGGGGAAGCAGTTCCACGCGACGGCGCAACATCTCTAAAGCAACAGCTGCACTGACTCCACTACGTCGAAGTTGTTGATAATCCTTGAGCAAATCGTTCGCAACAGTCACTTGTTTATCCTAATGAACGTCCAGATAATCTTTCTATCTACAAATTACATTGTGATATAGAGCGTGAGAATGTCAAGCAGAAAGATTCATTGAGTTGAAAAATAGTTATATTTTTGTGGGGGTAACTTCCTTGAAAAACATCAATTTTCAGAGAAAAAGTACAATATGATACAGAATTACAAATAATCTTACTTTTCATATTATATTTTCACATCTGTTTCATAAAATAACCCATAAGATTTACACGGGTTTTGTGACATCAATTCAAACCATTTGGCATGATGTCACTTGGAAAGTGCCCGTAATACCGTTAACATTTTGATACCTGTGAACGGATTTATCATCAATTGATGGAGAAGAGCATGTCTAAATTATTAGCCGTCCAACTTTACTCTGTACGCGACGCACTCGCAGAGGATTATGACGGCACGATTCGCCGAATTGCAGCGATGGGCTATAACGGCGTTGAAACCGCCGGCATGTATGGCGAAGCGCC
Source organism: uncultured Anaerolineae bacterium (assembly GCA_934216615.1). Taxonomy (GTDB): domain Bacteria; phylum Chloroflexota; class Anaerolineae; order Aggregatilineales; family Phototrophicaceae; genus Flexifilum. Next base: position 7,483 of record CAKQCB010000014.1, read on the forward strand.
CCAAGTGGCGGCACGGCTTTATAAATCACTCAACTTACAAGTGCCGAGTATGCACGTTCCCCTTCCGCTCGGAAATGATAAAAACCGCGTTTTAGATGCCGCCGCCGCGTTCGATTGTCGCACTATCGTTTGTGCTTACCTTCCGCCGGAAGAATTTCAAACCGTCGATCAAATTCGCGCAAACTGTGATCGTCTGAATGAAGCGAGCGCGGTTGCACAAGAGAATGGTCTGCGCCTTGCATATCATAACCATTCATGGGAATACCAGAACATCAACGGGCATTATGGCTACCAAGTCATGGCTGAATATTTAGCGCCCGAAGTCGTGTTTGAAATTGACACCTATTGGGTGAAAACCGCTGGTTTAGACCCCGTTGCCGTGTTGAATGAGCTAGGCTCCCGCGTGCCCTTACTGCACATCAAAGACGGCCCCGCGACGCTGGAAGACCCCATGGTGGCCGTCGGTCAAGGCGTGATGGATGTGCCCTCCATTATCGATGCTGGAAAGTCTGCCAACTGGTTGGTAGTGGAATTAGATCGATGCGCAACCGATATGTTAACCGCCATTGACGAAAGCAGTACCTACTTAAAAGGGCTGTTGGCTGAATAACTCTAGTTGAACAAGTCGCTATAACATTGTGAAATAGCGCATGGAACCGCACGAGATGCGAGAAGCGACTGAGACAACTGAATAAAGATGAAAACACCCCGCTCATTAGGCGGGGTGTTTTTTGTTTCTTCCAGACGACTGGTCTTCACTCTCAATAAGGTATGTGTAGAAGGCAAGATTCAACTAGGATTCTTCACTGATGTTATACACATAAATACTGTTGTCATTGACATTAGTTATATTATATAAGGCGATTTGATGACCACTTTTTAGGTCAACTATCGCCAATGGATACATATTGTATAACTGTGGGGTGGGATCGACTGGTCATGATTCTCGTTGGATACCCTCATTGGCAAATGCTTCTACAGTATCTACCTCATCATCTGTTTGTGCTGTAGCTGAAACTGCAAGTTCAATGGATGTACGCACTACGCAATAAAACTGTATCGAAATTTGTCAGATTTAGAGCAGTATATGGCGAAAGCGGGTAGTGAGCATGTGAACCCGTTTTGATCTCTTAAAAACTGTAGAAATTTTTTAAGAGGATTAGAGATTCGTGCGGGTGATGGTTTTGACTTGACGATTGCCGATTTAGGACTATACTTACGGTATCGTCAAACGAGAAAAAAGGAGGTGATCTGTGTCTAATCGCAATCTTAAGGGGGACAACCCCGCCTGACCTCCCGTTTGTGGGTTTGTCACGCTTGTTGACTCCCCCTAAGGTATGCAACCAGACCGCCAGCCATTGCGCTGGCGGTCGTCGTTTATTCTCAAAACCCACGCCAATTTCTTATACGCTTTTTACACAGATGCGTTACAACATAGCCGTGATTAAACGACAAACTCTAGCGAAGAGGCTGTGTTGATGAGTAACGAAAGCTCAACGTTTCAATTTCAGGCAGAGATCAAACAAGTCCTGAGTATTTTGATCCATTCGCTGTATAGCGAACGGGAAATTTTCCTTCGAGAATTAATCTCGAATGCGTCCGACGCGCTGACGCGGGTGCAATTTCAGCAGTTGACGAATTCCGATGTTGTAAGCCCCGATGCTCCACTGGAAATCCGTGTGACACCGGACGAAGAAGCGGGAACGCTCACCATCAGCGACACCGGCGATGGCATGACCCGTGAAGAGTTGATTGGCAATTTAGGGACGATTGCGCACAGCGGCGCCAAAGCGTTCATCGAAGCGGTACAGCAAGCGCAGGGCGCGCCGATTCAAGATGTGATCGGTCAGTTCGGCGTTGGCTTCTACTCCATTTTTATGGTGGCGGATAAGGTTCAAGTCGTCACCCGTTCCTATCATCCTGATGGCACAGCGTGGATATGGGAAAGCGATGGCGGTGAATCGTACAGCATCGAAGCGGGTGAGCGCGAAACACGCGGGACCGACCTCATCTTGTACTTGAAAGAAGATGCCAAAGAATACCTGCAAAAGTGGACGTTAAAAGACATCATCCGTCGCCATTCGGATTATGTGACGTTCCCCATCTACGTTGCTGATGAAACCGAACCTACCAATAAACAAACCGCCATTTGGCGACAAGAAGCTAAAGACATCACCGACGATCAATACAACGAGTTCTACCGCTCACTGACTTTTGATTTTGAACCGCCCGCACATCGAATTCACATGCGTACAGATAGCCCACTCCAGTTTTACGCGCTTCTGTATTTGCCTGCCACAGGCACGAATAACATGATGATGCGTCGAAGCGAACCCGGCCTCAAGTTGTATGCGCGTAAAATCTTGATTCAGGAGAACAATACCGACCTGCTTCCAGAATATCTGTCGTGGGTTGTAGGTGTGGTCGATAGTGAAGATTTGCCCCTCAATGTGAGCCGTGAAACCGTGCGCGACAGCTTAGGCGCGAACCGCGTCATGGCAAACTTGCGCAAGGCGATCAGCAATAAGGTGTTGTCGGAACTCAAGCGGTTGGCGAAGAATAAATTTGATACGTACAAGGTCATCTATGGTGAGTTTGGACGGATGATCAAGCAGGGCATCACCATGAGTCCTGCCGACCGTGAGGACATCGAACCGTTGTTGTTCTTCCCATCCAGCAAGAGCGCGAATGAGGATGAATGGACATCGCTCGAAAAATATGTAGAAGGTTTTGCGACCAATCAACAGGATATCTACTACGTGATGGCCGATGATTTTGCCAGCGCCAGCCGTAGTCCGCATTTGGATACGTTCCGTAAGCGCGGGATCGAAGTGCTGTATTTCGTTGACCCTGCCGACACGGTGATGTTGATGGGGCTTTCCGAATACAAAGAACACACGTTGCGAAGCGTCGATGATGCGGATATTGATCTTTCTGGTATTGGTGAGGAACCAGCCGAAGAAGAAGATGCACCCAAGCCTGTGGCCGAGGCCGACTTTGAACAAGTCCGCGAACGATTCGCCACTGTTCTAGGGGATCGCGTGCAGGAAGTTCGCGAAAGCAAGAACCTTGTCGGTAGTGCGGCGCGCTTGGTCAGCAAAGATAATGATCCACAGCGCAATATGTTCCGTATCAATCGTTTGCTTGATCGCGAATATGAACTGCCTGTCAAGATTTTGGAATTGAACCCTCGTCATCCGCTCATCCATAACTTGACCGAGCGATTGACTGAAAACAGCGAAAACCCGATTATCGACAGCGTGATCACACAAGTCTTTGAGACGGCCTTGCTCCAAGAAGGGATTCACCCTGACCCCTCCGCGATGGCTCAACGCCTGTTCGAGTTGATGCAAGCCGCGACGAAGAAGTAAAGTCGGTTAATAAATTACACCTATAAACAGGCTGGTTTGATGATTATTCCAGCCTGTTTTGTTTTATCCCCCTCACTTATTGATTTTCCTCACTGCATTATGAGACCAAGTGATCGGTATCACCCTTGTCACGCATAGGTGGGGTTGGGTATCCTCAACCTGTTTTCAGATAACCAATTGGATGAAGGACAATCTCATGGCGAATTTTGATCTAATGCGCCAAGTTACAACCCACGAAGGTGGCAAGATTATCATGTTGGTGCTGGACGGCCTCGGCGGTCTGCCCCGTGAACAAGGCGGGTTGACCGAACTCGAAACTGCTTCAACCCCAAACATGGATCGGCTTGCTCAAGAAGGGTGCTTAGGCTTAAGTATTCCGGTTGCGCGTGGGATTGCGCCCGGGAGTGGCCCGGGTCATCTTGGGTTATTTGGGTACGATCCGCTGGTTTACGACATTGGGCGGGGGGTGTTAGAAGCGATTGGCTTGGGATTGCACGTCAATGATGGCGATATTGCGATTCGTGGCAACTTCTGCACCGTCGATGAAAACGGCATCATCACGGATCGCCGTGCGGGGCGTATTTCCACCGAAGAAGGTGAAAAACGGGTGAAACTGCTCCAGCAAATCCGCGTGCCGGGTGTTGAAATCGAAGTGGCCGCTGGCGAAGGCTATCGCTTTGCGATGGTGATTCGCGGTGAAGGTTTGAATGATGCGGTGAGCGACACCGACCCGCAGATGACGGGCGTTCCTCCGCTTGCAGTGGTAGCCACTGACCCCCGCGCACAACGCACAGCAGAAATCGCCAATGCATGGATCGCGCAGGCCGCCGTCGTGTTGAAAGATCACGCCCCCGCGAACATGGTCACGTTGCGTGGTTTTGCGACCGATCCTAAACTGCCAAAATATAGCGATGTCTACAAATTAAAAGCGGCCTGCGTGGCTGTCTATCCCATGTATAAGGGTGTGAGCCGTCTCGTGGGCATGGAAACCATTCCTACCGACATGCACTACAGCATCCAAGATGAATTCAACAAAGTCGCGGAAATCTATAACGATTTTGACTTCATTTTTTGCCATGTGAAATACACCGATTCACGCGGGGAAGACGGTAATTTTGATGGCAAAGTGGACATCATCGAACAAGTAGACCGCGCCCTGCCGACCTTGTTGGCTTTGAACCCTGCAACGCTCATCATCACGGGCGATCACTCGACCCCTGCGACCTACAAAGCGCACAGTTGGCACCCTGTCCCCACGTTGTTATATGCCCCGGGGACACACATGACCGACCGCGCGCAAGCGTATGGTGAACGTGAATGTATGGGCGGTGGTTTGGGACAATTCCCCGCTGCTGACTTAATGCCGTTGGCACTCGCTCATGCGCGACGTTTAACCAAATACGGCGCATAACATTCGCTTTTTAAAAAGACGACCAGCGCAGAATAGAAGGCTGGTCGTTTTATTTCTGGGGTGATGAAGACTGATTTCTTGAGGCGATATGCACGATACATTTCAAAGTCCTTTTAGTTGGCGGTACGGTTCGGACGCGATGCGTCAGATTTGGTCTGAACGTTATAAGCGGGTTTTATGGCGACGTATTTGGGTGGCGTTAGCAATAGCACAGCGTCAAGCGGGATTGGTGACTGCCGAGCAAGTGGCTGATCTTGAAGCCCACGCCGATCATATTGATATTGAGCGAGCGTTGGCGATTGAATCAGAAATTCACCACGATTTGATGGCTGAAGTGCGCACGTATGCAGAGCAGGCCACCGTCGGCGGGGGGATCATCCATTTGGGTGCGACCAGCATGGATATTGAAGACAATGCCGACGCGTTACGTCTGCGGGAAGCGCTCGGCCTCATCATCCCGAAACTAGAGATGCTGTTGAACGTCATCGCCACCTTGATCGAGAACGAGGCAGATCATGTGTGCATGGCTTTCACGCATATTCAGCCTGCTGAGCCTACTACTGTTGGCTATCGACTGGCGATGTATGCGCAGGATTTATTGGAAGATTTAACCGCTTTACGGCGCTTACGGTCTAACCTGCGTGGCAAGGGCTTCAAAGGCGCGGTTGGGACGCGCGCTTCATACGCGGAACTGCTCAAAGGAACGGCGTTCACCCCGTCGATGCTGGATGATGCTGTGATGGGTGCGCTTGACCTGCCCGCCTATCGCATCACCACCCAGACCGCGCCCCGTAAACAAGAAGTTGATTTGCTCAATGGCTTATCGGGGGTGGCGTTATCAATTTACAAATTTGCGTTTGATCTGCGTCTGTTGCAGTCGCCCGTGTTTGGCGAATGGTCAGAGCCATTTGGAAAACATCAAGTGGGGTCGTCGGCGATGCCGTTTAAGCGCAACCCGATCCACGCCGAAAACTTGGATAGCTTAGCGCGTTTTGTGGCGACGTTGCCCCGCGTGGCATGGGATAACGCCGCGCATCATCTTTTAGAACGCACGTTGGATGATTCGGCCAATCGGCGTGCGGTTCTGCCAGAAGCCTTCTTAGCTGTTGATGAAATGTTGAGTCGTACCTTGCGCATCATGAACGGCCTACGTATTGATGCACAGGCGATTGCCCGAAACTTCGCTATCTATGGGGTATTCGCCGCGACCGAACGAGTGCTGATGGAAGCGTCGCGTCAGGGGGGGGATCGTCAAGTGTTGCATGAGGTGATTCGGGAACACAGCCTTACGGCGTGGGAAGTCTTGCGTCAAGGCGAAGAAAACCCACTCGCAGACCTGCTTGCCCATGACCCGCGCATCGGCTTGCCCAGTGAGGACATCCGCGCTTTATTGGATGCGAACGCGTATGTGGGTGATGCGCCTGAACGCGCTCGACAACTGGTGACAGAAATCCGTTCGGCATTGTCAAGTCAAGGTAGATAGGGGTAGGGCAAAACGTGTCCAACGGTGTTGCTTCTTGATATAGACTCTGATAGAGTGATGCAAGATGCCCTTTTGAGAGGGGATGTGAGTTTAGTACCCCCTCAATTTTAGGCCTCTAAAAACATCAAAAACCGCCTACAATAAATCATGTTGCATTCTCATCTCAGCGTTTTTTGATGAGAATGTTTTTATGAATGTAGCAATCAGACGGTTTATACCGAAGAAAAGTAGAGAAGTGAGTTCAGTTATGGTTGAAGCTCAAACGCCTGTGCATTTAAGCTACAGTGAACTTGGGACTGGAACCCCCCTCATCCTGCTTCATGGGTTTCCCCTAAACCGTGCAATTTGGCAAAGCCAAGTGGAACAACTGGCCGAAAGTGCCCGTGTCATCACTCCCGACTTGCGTGGTCATGGGGCAAGCCCCGCGCCCGAAGGGGAATACTCCATCGAATTGATGGCGCGTGATGTCCTCACCCTTTTAGATGAATTAGGTATTCAAAAAGCGATTTGGGCAGGTCATTCGATGGGGGGCTATGTTGCTTTAGCCGCTTACCGAATTGCTCCAGAACGTTTCAGCGGTTTGGCGTTGGTCGCCACCAGCGACCGCGCAGACACGGCTGAAGGTCGGCAAAAACGTTATGAGCTGATCGAAAAAGTCAAAGAGCAGGGTTCAGAAGCGGCTGTCAATTCGAAGTTATTCAAGTCGGATGTGCCTGAAGATACAGACTTTGTTCAAGCGACGGAAGACATTCAGAAAGCCAACCGCCCTGAAGGGATTATCGGCTCGCTCCATGCAATGGCAAACCGTCCGGATTCTACTGAGCTGTTAAAAGAAATCACCATTCCTACATTGGTGATTGGTGGAATTGGCGATCAAATTTTTAAACGTGAGATTGCGCAAGAGATGGCGCATGCACTGCCCGACAGTATTTTGACGTTGGTATGCACAGGTCACATGCCGATGTTAGAAGACCCCGACGCTGTGACGGATGCTTTACATCAGTTGATTATTCGTGTTGAAAATGAAATCGGTGAGTAAAAACGCTTTCATTTTTTAGCCCCCCCCATGAGAATAATTGCATCCTTGTCTTATGGCAGGGATGTTTTTTTACAAGTTTTTTATAAAAATTACGGAATTCGGGGTGGTATATCTTTACAAAGGGTGTTATTCTTTTAGAGCAATGTGGTATCTGAAGATATGAAGTCTTCACTACATCGGTGCTGTGGTTAAGCACCCATATGCTTCCAAAAGAGAAAACAGCAACCTAAGCAGTGCCCCCTGTAATCTCCGCAACAACTGTGTACCTCCTGAAGCAATAGCAGGGCAAAGTGTAACAGCAGGATCTATGGCAGTAACCCAAGTTTATTCAGGAGAATAACAAAATGGCTAATCGTGTAAAAGGCACAGTGAAGTGGTTTAATGCAGATAAGGGCTACGGCTTCATCACCCCAGAAAATGGCGCTGATGTTTTCGTGCACTATTCCGAAATTCAAAGCAACGGCTTCCGTACATTGGAAGAAGGCGCTGCAGTTGAATTCGAAATCACCGACGGCAAGAAGGGCAAACAAGCCAGCGCCGTCAAACTCGTCTAATTCTTCACAAGAAAACACGGAAAAGCGACTCCAATCGGGGTCGCTTTTTTATTTATGTCTCTTGGGGTGAGGGGGAATCGGCTTTGGCGTGAAATTCCTTCAGCTCAACAATATGATCTTGGTCGTCAAAATAAATGAGCGAAACCCCATCAAAGGCGCTGAGTGTGCTGTGATACGCACACTGGTAGTGCCACTCTACAACACTTATCGCTCCTTGATGAATGAACTGTTTGATCTGCCATTCGGTCACATTCCCCTGTTGATTCCAGTCCTCAAACCAGCGCTTCACTTGGTCAAGACCTTGATAGTGTTGTCCGTAGGCATTTGTATAGAGGATGTCTTCTGTGAAGAAGGTCTGTAAGGCAGATGCGTCTTTGACGATCCACGCATTAAAATAACGAGCGACAATTTCCTCTCTGTGGTTCAACATGGGTAACCTCCAAATTTATAGACAGCTATTGATCTATAGTGGACGCTTATTGAAACCCCTCTAAAGTGGTGACCTGCTCATGCACATTGGCGACTCCTTCCCCTGTACCAACGCCAATCACATAACACCCAGCAGACTTTGTTATACAATAGAAACAAACTTGGAAAAAGGATTGTGTTCATGAAGACTCTTGAACGCGAAGTGATTGAGAAATTCCATCAACTGGATAAAGACGCGCAGAAGCGCGTTCGCGAGATTCTTGTTCAAGCAACAGCATCAGAAGAAGATTCATTTACATCGACATTCGATTACACCGCTTGGTGGTCAGAAGTTGAGGTATTACAAGAGGATATTCGCGTGCGGATAGGGGACACTGGAACGATTGGATCGCTGTCTTTGCTCGACGAATTACGTGAGGAATCTTCTTGAACGGTGTCGTTTTAGATTCTGGTGTCCTTATTGCAAGTGTTTTCCCTGAAACACTTACTTCACAGGCTAAAAAACTTATCCAGCAATTACTGACAAATAAAAACACATTTCATGCGCCGGTATTATTGCGGTATGAAATCGTTGCCGTATGTCGCAAAGCAGTTTATCAAGGGCGTGTAATACCTGAAGAAAGTTCTGTTGCCTGTGATCACTTGCTTAGTTTCCCAATCGAGTTGTATTTTGATGCGGATTTGCTGAAGCGCGGATATGAATTGGCAACAAAATATAGCCGACCGACGGCGTATGACGCTCAATATCTAGCCCTAGCAGAACGCCTCGACTATCCATTTTGGACTGTGGATGAGCGCTTATTCAATAGTGTGAAAGCTCAGTTTCCTAATATTCACTGGCTAGGGAATGACAATTCATCCTCTTTTATACTTGAAAATTAGCCTTAGAATATGCTCTTTTTGGTTTATATTGTACTCAGGCGAAATAGGATTTTCTTAGATCAAACCCTTCTAAAGTGGTGACCTGCTCATGCGCGTTGGCGACTTCTTCCCCTGTACCAACGCCAATCACATAACACCCTGCTTGTAATGCCGCTTGGATGCCCGTCGCACTATCCTCAAAAACCAGACATTCGCGCGGGTGTACACGAAGATACCCCGCCGCCCAGATATAACCATCTGGGGCGGGCTTGGTGTGCGCGATGCTGGTCGCATCCAACACCACATCAAACTGATCGTAAATCTGAAGATGATTCAAAATCAGATGGACATTTTGACTGGCAGAAACTACCCCACACGGTAGACCTTGCGCTTTTACGGCGTGGATGACGTCGAGCACGCCGGGGAAAATATCCGCTTTGGTCATTTGGGCGACGGCTTCATGGAAAAACGCAGTTTTACGACGCATATAGTCTTCAGCTAAAGCTTCGTCATAGTCACGTCCTTGCATCAGCGCCTTCAGGCTGGCGTGGCGTGAAAACCCGCGCATGGCATCCCCTTTTTCACGGTCAAACGGGATGCCCACTTCGTCCGCTAGACGTTGCCACGCGAGATAATGCCGTTCGATGGTATCGACAATGACACCATCCATATCAAATAACACGGCGCGAAAGGGGGGACGTAATGACTGACTCAAAATAGGATTTCCTTTTGATAAATAAGCTGTTGAGATGCGGGGGACATCCCTGCCTTTTTATAAAGTTGGATTGCAGGTTCATTATCCGTAGCAACGCCTAAACCTGCTACTTTAAGATGTTCATCTTGAAAGGCGCGCAAGACATAATGCAGTAAGGCTTGAGCTAAACCTTTTCCCCGCCAAGTGGGGGTGATGCTCAGGTTGCGTATGTAGCCGATACGTTCGTGACCTTCAGCGCCCATTTCCCGACCTAAACATGATCCCACTACTTGATCACCGTCCCACGCAGCGATCATATAGCGCGGTTGAAAGTCGCTGGTTTCGATGAAGTCGCGTTTCCATTCCTCAAAAGAAGCTGGCGTCATGCCGCTGACGGTTGAAAATGCGAGTTGATCGGCCTCAAAGACGGGGCGCGCATCGCTGGTTTGCATGGGGTGAATTTGTAATTGAGGCGGAAAAGGCAGCTCTTGGATCGGTTGGTAGAGCGGGATTTGCATTCGATAATAGCCCCGCAAGAAGGTATATCCGTGTTCTTCGACCGCCTTATGAAGCGCTTTTTGACGTTCATACAAGCCGATGCTCTGCTTCAACTGGCGGTGAGTCGCATGTTGTTGAACCAGCTTCAGGGCTTGCGTCTCAAACCAACCTAACAGCGCATTTTCAACTGCACCACCTTCGGATGCGCCTTCCTTAACCGTGATTTCAGCGAAGATGTCGGTGAAATCCGCTTCGACAAACAGATTGGCGATGCCGATTACTTCGCCATCGATAGACACCGCGACGATATTCACGTCCTCAAGGGAAAGGGTATCATTGAGGGCGCTGAGGCGCATATTTTTGAATTGGATGTCTGTATATGTCCGAAGATCATTTGCTCTTTTTCGGGTGTCATTATAGATGTCCGTCACAGCGGGAAGATCAGCCCATGTGAACGGGCGTAATGAAAATCCTGTCATACCGCACCCTTGTCGTGATTTGATCTTTAGAGATACGTCATATTCTAGCCATTGAAGATGAGCATTCAATGTGGAATTCGATCATCCTTGTCAGGGCAGTGTAGACGGGGTACAGTGAGACAAAAGATTTTTGAGGAACCGACCATGACCACAACCATAACTTCGAGTGAAATTATAAATCCCTATGATGGCAGTGTCATCGCAACGCTGCCCCTTTCTACCCAAGCCGATGTTGAAACGGCGATTGCCCGCGCGGTTGAAATGAAGCCTGTCATGGCGTCGATGCCTGCTCATCAACGTGGGGCGGTTTTGCAACGTACCGCACAACTTTTAGAGGCGCGCGCGGAAGAAGTCGCCATCTTGATGGCGAAAGAAAGTGGCAAGCCGATTAAGTATGCGCGGGGTGAGGTGGCGCGCGGTGTTGAAACCTTCCAATTTGCGGCGGATGAAGCGCGTCGTCTGCATGGCGAAACGGTACCGATGGACGCAGCCAAAGGGACGGTGGGCAAGTTTGGTTATTACATCCGCGTGCCGGTGGGGGTGATCGGCGCGATCACGCCGTTTAATTTCCCTCTGAATTTAGTCGTTCACAAAGTCGCCCCTGCAATCGCGGCGGGTTGTCCGATGGTGTTGAAACCTGCACCCGCGACCCCGCTCACATCCTATTGGCTGTTGGAGCTTCTTAAAGAAGCAGGCTTGCCTGATGGCGCGCTTCAAATCGTCAATGGGGGCGCGGATGTGGGGCATTGGTTGACGAGTGATCCCCGTGTGGCGATGATTACATTTACAGGTAGCCCAAGCGTGGCGCGGGAAATTAGCAAGGTGGTGGGCTTACGCAAAGCCACCTTTGAGCTTGGAGGCAACGCCGCGACGATCATCGACGCGGATGCTGACTTAGACCATGCGGTGAGCCGTAATGTGATGGGTGGGTTTGCCTACAGCGGGCAGACCTGCATCAGCGTACAAAGAATTTATGTCCACCGTTCGCGGTATGACGAATTTCGCGAGAAATATGTCACGGCTGTGAAGGCGCTGGTGACAGGCGACCCGTTGGATAGCCATACGGACATCGGCCCTGTGATTAACCAGACGGCTTGTAACCGCATTGATGCGTGGGTGAAAGAAGCCGTCGCCGAAGGGGCAGAACTGTTGGCGGGCGGTTCGCATGATCGCCTATTGTATACAGGGACACTGCTTGAAGGGGTCACGCCTGAAATGAAAGTGATTCGAGAAGAGGTGTTCGGCCCTGTCGTGAGTTTGATCCCGTTTGAAAATTTTGACGATGCGCTTCAAGCCGTGAACGATTCCCCGTATGGATTGCAGGCAGGTGTGTACACCAATAACCTGAAAAAAGCGATGAAAGCCGCGCAAACATTAGAAGTTGGTGGCGTGGTAATTAATGATGTGCCGACCATACGCGCCGATCACATGCCCTATGGAGGCGTGAAAGACAGCGGGGTTGGGCGTGAGGGGCCACGTTATGCTATTGAGGAGATGACACAGATTCGCATGGTGCTGATCTCACTGTAAAAAAATCATTAAATCCCCACAAAATAGGGCAATTTTCTAATGTTTTTTTCGCAAATTGTCCTATAATAATTTGCGTAGACTATTCAAGGTATCGTCTTCACATTCTGAGGAGCGATACCTTCTATTTTGTGAGCTAAGGAGACTCTAATACCGAGATGAACAACGTCCACTTGGACACTGTATTGCAAGACCCACAAACTGTTACCCCTAGCCTCGTCTTAGATTACAACATCATCAACGAGAATTACGATCGTTTTATTCAAGCATTTCCCGGTGGCGAAATCTTTTATGCGATGAAAGCTAACGCCAACCCCAATATTGTGAAATATGTCGTTGCCAAAGGTGGCGGCGTTGAGATCGCATCATTAGCCGAATTGCAAGTTTCTTTAAATGCGGGCGCAACCGGGGATCGCATCATTTGTAGCAACCCCATCAAGAACCCACAATTTATTAAAACCATGCACGAAGTCGGCGTGTATGCGATGGTTGTAGACTCGACATACGAAGTGGAAAAGGTGGCGAAATATGCCCCCGGCTGCCGTGTGTATGTACGTTTAGCGGTAGACAACACGGGTAGCGTACTGCCCTTGGCAGGCAAGTTTGGTGTGGATGGCAATACGGCGCTCGATCTGTTTGATCAAGCGCGTGATCTTGGTTTACAGCCGATGGGTATTTCCTTCCATGTGGGGTCGCAATGTTTATCCCCACTGAATTGGGTGAATGCCATCGCGGCATGTGCGGATGTGTGGCGTGAAGCCGAAGCGCGCGGTCACAAGATGACTTTCTTGGACATCGGCGGTGGTTTCCCCGCAGGGCATTATCATACCCCGAGCATCCCGACGATTGAACAGATCGGTTCGATGGTGATGGATGCGGTGCGTGAACACATCCCCGCTGAATGTGATTTTATGCTTGTCCTTGAGCCGGGTCGTGGTTTGTCGGGTGAAGCAGGGCGAGTTTTATCAAGCGTTGTCGGGAAAGCCGCACGCGGTGATCAAATGTGGATTTATTTGGATGCGGGCGTGTTCAATGGTTTCATGGAATCGTTTGAAGGCTTTCCGCCTGTCATCGAACCACTGGATGAAACGGCGATGACCCGTGCCACCGAGCTGGTGACGATCGCTGGCCCCACCTGTGATAGCTGTGATGTGGTGGCGCGCAATGTGCGTTTGCCCCAACTCAACATTGATGATCGCATTGTCTTTTATGATTTGGGCGCGTACACTAACGAATATGCGGTGCCGTTTAACGGTTTCCCCATCCCGCAGTTGATAGAAATCAACCTTGAGAAAGTTATGGCTCAGGTCGCCAAAGATCGCTCGTTAGCGTAACCCATAAGTAATCAATTTTTAAAAAGACGCTCTGCTCAGAATCTAGCAGGGCGTTTTTTTATGACCTCACCTGCTGCGCTTCGCTTAGCCGTCCTCTCCATGGGGAGAGGACAAATGTACATTTTTAATTTCGAGATAGGTTATGTCTTGGTGGGCAAGGCACCGCCTTGCCCCTACAAATTCCTCATGTGTGACATGATTCTTTTCGCCCTCTCCATAGGGAGAGGGCACGACTCTGTCGGGGTGAGGTGCTTTTATGACCTCACCTGCTGCGCTACGCTTAGCCGTCCTCTCCGTGGGGAGAGGACAAGGACGTTTCTCATCTTGTTGCAGGTTATGTTTCGTGGGCAAGGCATCGCATTGCCCCTACAAGAATCATATTTGTGGTCGCCCTCTCCCCACGGAGAGGGCACGACCCTGTCGGGGTGAGGTGTATTTAATGCCCTGTCCCTACGATGTTGTTAAATATGCTGTCGGGGTGAGGTGCTTTTGACGAACTTAACTCACGGATTGCGGACTTGCACATTCACGCCAGACTTCACCGTGACTTGTCCGCCTAAACCGCCTTGTAAATCCCAGTCGCCGGCGTTGACCAACAGTACCCAGAAATCCCCACGTACTTTAAGCCCGCCCATATTCCATTGATTCGCCAACACATACAGGCGGTCGCGCCGAATCTTCGCCACTTGGCCGATGAACGCAGTTTCGGTCAAGCCATTTTCGTACAGTTTGCTTTTGGGCGATGCCCCCGCGGCTTGCTCAGCCACACGCAGATAATCGCGCTCGGTGCCCCATGCGCCATGATGAATCGACATATCAAAAATCAGCGCTTGGCCGAGTGCCGTGATCACCCCACGAGGCACAACGCTCGACTGTTGAGCGAGGTTCCAATAGGCTTTGGTCGCATATTCGTCTTGGGCTTCTTGCATCTTGGGGTCGCGGGCAAGACGGAGCAAGAGCGTTTTGAGATTTTGATCATTGCGTAGGGAACTATCCTTAGCGCGAATACGCCCCGCATATTGGCTTCGTAAACGTTCCGCTTGTGAATCATTGGCCTTGCTCAGATATAAATCCACAACGTCGGCCAAACTGCCGGACGCTAACGTGAATTGGAAACGTCCATAACTGATGATGCCCGCATCATAGGTTTGATAAGCATTGTATCCACGCCCTTCAAAGGCCGCGCTGATATTAAACGCCGCTTTGCGAATCCGTTCTTGTTTGGCGGGGTCGAGGGTGTTAGATGGTGGTGCTGACGGATCGGTACGGGTGATGTTTGCGGGGCGGGTGGGGTTTGGAAGTACGCCGTATCCAAACAAAGAGCAATCCCCTTGAATTTCTAGCAGGTCTTCGCGCACCCAACCGATGGTGTCGTTGGCGAGTTTGAGCTTGAACCATTGATACTTACGCCCACGAATATTCGCGCCGTGAATATCTTCTTGTACGGCGAGAATCTCAATTTGGCTGGTGCCAGCGGGGAGCGCGCCGATCACGGCGGTTTGGGTACTCGCCCCTTCGCGCATGTTGATCGCAGAAATATCGGCCGCGGGGCGTACCGTTGCAATACAGGTTGACATAAAAACCCTCACTTTCCGTGAGCTACAGTCTTGTAAGCAAATACAATCAATGCCATTCAGTATAACGAAGATTATTGTGAATCAAGAATGGAGATGCGGGTTTTGACCGTAATCCCCCGTTTACCTATGATAATATTGTGAAATAGGGTAACTCTTGTAACGGAAAATATCACTTCCTATGACACACTTTGAGCCTCACACGGTCAGTGTTGAACGAGCGACTGCGGACGATGCCGAAATTTTGACACGTTTACAGATCGTCGCATTTCATGATGATACGCGCTTATACGGGGTCGAGTTGGGCGGGCCACCCGGCTACGATGATGTTGAAATCACCCGTCGCAAAATCCATGAAACAGATGTGTACAAGATCAGCTATAAGGGGCAGATCGTCGGCGGGGCGGCAGTCGATGATTACGGCGCGGGGCATTATCATCTGGATATTTTGTATGTACATCCGGATCATCACGGACACGGAATAGGTTCTCTTGCGCTGACGCTGATTGAGACATTGTACCTCGCTCAAAAATGGGATTTGCACACGCCGAAATATGCTGTGCGCAATCAGCATTTTTATGAGAAGTTCGGGTATATCAACATCGGTGAAGTGACAGAACCCGACGGTTTTCAATTGATCCATTACGAGAAGCAGATAGTTCAAGGCACGCCTAGATGAAGATGCTGGAACGCCTCTTAGGTCATGATCTTGCGTCAACCCGTGAATTGTTATTGATCTGCCTATCCCTTTCCGATGAACAGATGGATCGTGAGTTTGATATTGGCTGGCGAACGCTCCGTAAAACATTCGATCACATGATTTTTAATATCGAGGTTTGGACGGACTTGATGCGAGAGCGTCCCGTTCGAGAAGAAGATACCCGCGTTTCATCACAAGGACTCCTCGAACGGCTTGAACAAAGTTATGCCGAATTTGCTGATTTTGCCAAGCGCATCGAAGCGGAAGACAAGCTCGACGCGCTTTGGTTAGATGTGCTGGATCACCCGCCTGCGTTAAAATCGTATGGGGGCGCAATCGGTCATCTCATCACCCATAACATGCACCATCGCGCAGAACTTCAGCACATCTTACACCGCCTCGGCGTGGAACCTGTTCCTGAAGGAGACTTGATGGGCTGGGATCAACGCATGCGCTACCCAAGCAATCCCTAATTTTTTGGTCGTCACTCAACGCTTTTTGTTTTCATACGAGATAATTTTGTGGATATCACAACCTTCATTCAACAGCTCACACAGCCTTTCGCCTTTGAGTTTATGCAGCGCGCTACGTTAGCGGTGGTGCTGATCGGCATTATCAGCGGGTTGATGGGGGCGTTCGTCGTGACGCGGGGCATGGCCTTTTTGGGCGATGCGCTGGCGCACACCATTTTACCCGGCGTGGCCGTCGCTTATTTGGCGACCAGTGGTAACCCTCAATGGATGTTTGTCGGTGGGTTGGGGGCGGGGGTGTTATCCGCATTGGGGATTAGTTGGCTGAGCCGTGATGGTGAGCTGAGCGAAGATACCGCCATTGGCATCGTCTTTGCGGGGGCGCTGGCGTTAGGGATCGCGATCATCTCCAGCGCGCGCGACTTCTCGACCGATTTATCCCATATCCTGATCGGAAATATCCTCGCGGTGAATAACGATCACATCCTGCAAATTCTGATTGCAGGGGGTATCATCATCTTGGTGATGTTCGTGTTCTATCGCGAGTTTCTCATCATCTCATTTGACCCTATCCTCGCCCGCACACTTCGTTTACGAGCCGAATTATTACGCACTCTTTTGCTGGTTCTGCTGGCGGTCACCGTTGTGATTAACTTGCAAGCCGTCGGCGTGGCGATGGTCGCGGCCATGTTGGTCACGCCAGCGGCAACGGCGCGCTTATTTGTGAAGCGCTTCCATCACTTGATGTTTCTAGCAGCGGCGATTGGTGCGTTGGGCGCGTTCGTCGGAATGTACCTTCAATGGTATTTACGTATCGCCCCTAGCGCGGCGATTGTTCTAACCCTCACCGCCTTTTTCATCATCGCGCTGTTGGCCGCCCCGCAAAAAGGGATACTCTGGCGACGTTTCAGAAAAACATCATGAATGATTGCTTTGAATTTTTCTATGAAAGGATGAGATGCGATGGCATCTAAACCTATTGAACTGCCTTTAGATGAAGCCTTTCAATTTACCCCTGCCGACTTAGCCGCCAACCAAGCGGGCAACTTGAGCGAAACCCAACGCAAGCAGTTGGAAAAAGTCAGGCTTCGTTCTGTGGTTGGGATGGGGGGCTTTGTCCTTGTGATGGTCTTTGTCGCTACATTGATTTTGTTTCTCGGCCAGCGGAATGACGCTGCTGTTTTAACCTTGATCGGTATCTTTTTGACCGTCGTCAATGCGTTGATGGTGGGTATCGCCGTGCAAACATATCTGCGCATCAACCGTGATCTCACCCAACCCGTAACGCATTACGCCACCCAAATCAAACGTACCTTACGGGTGAGTGGTCGCCGTCCGTCTTTTATCCTCATGTTAGATAATGAGGAAAAGGTATTTGTGAACCGTAATGCGTTCAATGCGATTCATGAGGGCATCCCCTACACGTTGCATCGTTCTGCGGGGTCGCGGTCTATCCTCTCGGCCGAAATCGGGGATTAATCCAGCACAGGCTCAAATTTGAGCGAACCCGCACACACGAATAAGATTCAAAAATAAAACACCCTCTGGATAAGGGAACCAGAGGGTGTTGTTTTACGTGACTTGGGGGATGTCAAGTCACGGGAGTGATTCTAAATACTCAAGCAGGGTGTTGATTTCTTCGTCGGTCAAAGGAGGGTTCCCACCACGATAGGGGTGTGTAAACCCAAGCGCAGGATCAACAGGTTCACCGCCGTTGAGGATTAAATCATGCAGTGCTTCTTCGTCAGCCAATAATTCACTGTCTGTGATGGCAGGGCCGAAGTACGTCGTACCTTCACCGTCTAAACCGTGACAGCCTGCGCATGACCATGCAAAGATTTGTGCGCCTGTGCGTGGGCCTGCGGTGGGCAGGGGGGCCAATGTCGCAGGTACGGCGGTTGGCGCAAGGGTTTCAGCGCTCGCAGTTGTTGGGACAGGGGTAGCTGTTGCGGGTACTGTGGTTGCTGTGGGCACGACTTCCACCACTGTGCCTTCTGTAGAGGCGGTTTCTGGCGCAAGCGAACGCAAGTAAGCAACGATGCTTCGTATTTGATCGTCGGTGAGCGATGGGTTACCCCCGCGCGCAGGCATGGCGATACCCGTAGTATTGCCTTCATCCCACGGCTGACGCCCCACGATAATCATGTGCACTAAGGTTTCATCATCGACGCTGTTGGTATATTCGCCATACACCAAGTCTTTCCCTAAACCAATAACCCCTTCGGCGTTCATGCCGTGACAGGCCATACAAGTACCCATATAGAGCGACTCACCTTGAGCAATGATGGCTGGGTCTACTTGCGCGACTGCGACAGGTTCAGCGACGGCTTCAGTAGGTTCAACGGTCACGACCAGTTCTGCTGTTTCGACGGCGGCAACTTCTTCCGTTATTTCAAGTGTCGCTTCTGCAACGGCGATAGGTACACGGGGAACATCACGCAGCAAAATCAACAATAGACCTGCCAAGAATGCAAACATAATCGCTGCTGGCAAGACAGGGTTATTTGCGAATGACCCTTCTGAAGATGGGGGTTCTGGGCGGTTTGGATATGAATTCATGAAAACAGTCCTTACAAGGATTCCGACACATAGATGATTATCTTGTGTCATGATAAAGTTGCCTAATGCCATATGTCACGATTGAATTATGACATATGTTTCTGTTGATATACACCGGGATGATCTATGCTTGAGATATCTCAGGTCATCGAAGGCAGGATGCTATTTACGCATCCTATCAGTTACTATATTCATTTTTGGACTTCATAACTAAAGAAGGAAAATCCAGTATGAGTCAAGGAATCGATCGTCGCAAGTTTTTACAATATGTAGGTGTAGGTGCTGGAACTGCCGGTTTAGCTGCAATGGGTCGGCCAACATTTGCACAAGATCATGGCGACGGACATACTGAAACCGCCGAAGGTCAACCTGAATGGGCTGCGATGGATGCTCACCACCAAGAAGGGGTTCAATACTTCTTGGATCACATGGCTGATGATCCTACGTTCTGGGGACGTCCCTTAGAATATACCGAAGATAATGGGGTCAAAGTTTTCAATTTGACGTGTTCCGAAATTGATTGGGAAGTCACCCCTGAATCAATTATCCCCGCGATGGCGTATAACGGTATCGTTCCTGGGCCAGAAATTCGCGTGACCGAAGGCGATACGGTTCGCATTAACGTGACCAACGAAATGAACCAAAGCACCGCGGTTCACTGGCATGGGTTATATGTGCCCAATTCCATGGACGGTGTGCCGTTCATCACCCAACCCCCGATTGCGCCGGGCGAAACATTCACCTATGAATTTTTGATTCGGAATTCCGGTACACACATGTACCACTCGCATCACAATGCGGCAGAACAAACCACACGCGGTTTGTTGGGCGCGTTCATCGTTGAACCTGCGGACAAATCTCGTGAGCCAGAATTCACCCAAGACTTCACCATGATTTTGAATGATACCGCGTTGGGTTACACCATCAACGGGAAGGGCTTCCCGCACACACAAGCAATGTTTGCTCGTTTGGGCGAAAAGATTCGTATTCGTTACATGAATGAAGGCTTGATGATCCACCCGATGCACTTACACGGAATGGCGCAGTTGGTCGTTGCTAAAGACGGGTTTAACCTGCCTAGCCCCTACTACTGCGACACCTTGAACATTGCCCCGGGTGAACGTTATGACGTGATCGTCGATTGTACAGAATTGGGTGCATGGGCATTCCACTGTCACATTTTGACCCACGCTGAAGCGCGTACCGGCATGTTCGGTATGGTGACGGCATTGGTGGTCAGTGAATAAAAGTTGCCTGCTTCCGCACCAGCGATGTTAACTACCTCCTCTTCCCCAAGTTAACACCTCCGATGATCGCTGGTGTTCCATCGGTCAGGGTCTCAGGGCGGCCCTGACCGATTTTATTTTCCGCTTTTTTATTCTGACGCATCCTAATTAAGGTACAATCTAAAACTCTAATCATGTATGAGTTCAGTTTGTAGGATTCCCATGCGTAAATTCCTAGCATTGATGTTGCTAGTCGTCACAACAGCGTGCCAATCACGCGTGCCCCCCGTAACCCCCGTGAACGCGGTTCCCAGCACACCGCTGACCGAATTACCCGTCTATGTCGCCTTGCAGGCAACCCCACGCGCATTACCCACGCCTGTGCCTCAAACGGTGATCGACGCGGCCGACGCGGAATATCTCTTGCTCTCAAACTTGTATGAACGGGTGACACCGTCCGTCGTGAACGTAGATGTGCGTTATGAGGCGTCTCAGTTAATGACGAGCAGTGGTTCAAGCGGGTCGGGGATGGTGTACGATGCCAGCGGACATATCATCACCAATGCGCATGTAGTCAATGGCGCGTCGGCGATTCGTGTCACTTTTCATGATGGCGCGGTGGCAAATGCCGAATTGGTCGGCTTGGATTTGTACAGCGACCTCGCGGTGATTCGCGTTCAGGCGGATGCAACTCATCTTTTCCCTGTGATGATCAACACGGCGAATAATGTCCGCGTGGGACAGCGGGCGATTGCCATTGGCAACCCGTTTGGTTTAGCCAGCTCGATGACGGTTGGCATCGTCAGTGGGGTAGGACGGCAGTTACCCTCTGCTGAATTGATCAACAGCTCTTTGGTCGGCTTTCAAAACCCGTCCATCATCCAAGTGGATACCCAAATCAACCCAGGGAACAGCGGGGGGCCGTTGTTAAATTCGGCCGGTGAGGTGATCGGCATCAACACCGCGATTCGTAGTTCAAGCGGGGTTTTTGAAGGGGTCGGTTTCGCTGTCCCCGCCCAGACGATTTTGCGCGTCGTGCCCGACTTGATCAGCGCGGGCGAAGTGAGCTATTCATGGATCGGCATTTCGAGCCAGTCGAGCAGTAACGGGTTAGGCATCGCCGCCTTGAGCGAGGCGTTAGGTCTGCCTGTGACCAGCGGGGTTTTGATCGCCGAAATTTCGCAGGGTTCCCCCGCAGAAATTGCGGGTTTGCGCGGTGGCAACCGTGAGGTGATCGTCAATGGGCAGGCGGTATGTGAAGGCGGGGATATCATCATCGCCGTGAATGATACGCCTGTGAACAACATGGATGAATTGACCTCGTATTTGGTGGTGAATACCCGTCCGGGCGATACGATCACCGTGACGCTGATTCGGGGCGAAGAAACGTTTGATGTTCCGGTGGAATTGCTGGCGCGCCCGAGTGGCGGGGGCGTTGCTATGTTGGGTCGCTGTGGCAGTGTGGAGTAGGGCACCTCACCTGCTGCGCTAGCGCTTAGCCGTCCTCTCCGTGGGGAGAGGACAAACGCTCTTTAATCTCGAGACAGGTTATATTTTGCGGGCAAGGCAACGCAACGCCTTGTCCCTACAAAACCGCCAATTAGGACACGATCTTTCCCGCCCTCTCCCCATGGAGAGGGCACGATAGCAGGGCTATCGGGGTGAGGTGCGTTTCAACCTCACCTGCTGCGCTTCGCTTAGCCGTCCTCTCCGTGGGGAGAGGACAAACGCGCTTTAATCTCGTGACAGGTTATATTTTGCGGGCAAGGCAACGCCTTGCCCCTACAAAACCCCCAATTAGGGCACGATAGCAAAGCTATCGGGGTGAGGTACGTTTCAACCTCACCTGCTGCGCTTCGCTTAGCCGTCCTCTCCATGGGGAGAGGACAAACGCGCTTTAATCTCGAGACAGGTTATATTTTGTGGGCAAGGCAACGCCTTGCCCCTACAAAACCCCCAATTAGGGCACGATAGCAGAGCTATCGGGGTGAGGTGCCTTTCACATTCTGCAACTTAAAGAACAAAACTCGGCCAGCTTGATCTCCAACCACAATTATATTATTTTGAGTAACGACTGGATGGGTTGATAAATTGGCATCACCGTAAAAATTTGCAACCAACTGTCCATTTTTACGCTCATAAACAAACAATTGATTGTCATCACGTCTCACCCTGTAACTTTTTAAAGTTGGCTCATTTGTTTGATCAAAAATCATATTGGCATCAAATCCTTGGGTGTTCGCCCACGTAAAGATTTTCTCTCGCGATCCCCAAATGGATTCATCAAGCATGGCTAAGGGTTCTCCCCCCGCACGCCACAACCGTAAGGTGTTGTCCCGAGACCAGGACAGCAAGCGCCCGTCCTTTAGTTCGACCGTCCCGAGAACCGACCCTCCATGCCCGGCCAGCACCGCGAGTGCCTCCCCCCCCGCACGCCACAACCGTAAGGTGTTGTCCTCCGACCACGACAGCAAGCGCCCGTCGCCCAGTTCGACCGCCCCGAGAACCCACTCTCCATGCCCGGCCAGCACCGCGAGTGCCTCCCCCCCCGCACTCCACAAG
>CAKQCB010000015.1 GCA_934216615.1 uncultured Anaerolineae bacterium
CTAGTAAACCTGTTAAAAGCGCTTGTGTGATTATAAAAGTACGCGCTGGGGGAATATTTCCCTGTGCATAGATTCCAGTAGCAATATACCCCCCAATAGGGAGAAAAATAAGTAATAACAATAACATGATTTTTGTAGGAGTAATCGTAATTCTATAGGGTGGTATAAAGTAAATTGCGATCAGTAGGAAGCTGATGAAAGTTGTCAATACACCTACTAAAGAAAATGAGGTTAAAGAGGCAATAACGAACGCAACTGATTGTAAGATGCTGGTTATAACAAAATCTACAAGGGACAAAGAATTCTCAAAGTGTTCTCGACGTATACTATTCCCCGGTGCGAGGAGAATAACAATCATGACGAGAACAGTACCTATAAATGCTGCCGCTAGAAGAGGGGTAGCGCGTTTTTTTAAGCGTTTATGGGGCAATACACTACAGGTTATTATTCCTGCGAGAAGGAGACCAAATTGAGTGGCAACATAAGTCTCTGAAAACCCACCTGCTACAAACCCTATTATTAAACTAAAAGTTAAATGACTGATGCCTAATGATTGATCCTGTTGCAGTGTTCGTGCCAAGAAACCAATAAAGAATGTGGCTACTAATAAAGGCATTGTATAAGGGACAACTGCTGCCAACCAATAGAGAGATTGTACAACCATAGGAGAGCCATCAAGAATTGCAAAAATAAGGATCGTGGAAAGAAGAAGTGTTAGCTCAAAGGGAAGTTGCTTTTTAGAAAAAATTTGGTTTAGCGTCCACATGGAGATGAAAAGCCAAATGATGATCACTAAAATAGGGAGTAGTGGAATCAACCACGAACCAAGAATACCTACAGCATTTTTGATAAGAATATTTGAAGGTTGCCCAGCCCATGTATTGTATTGAACGATAAACCCACCTATTAATCCTTCACTTTGTCCTAAATAAGACGTACAAAAATCATCCGCCATCATCCGAGAATGACTACCAATGATCATGTGCGCAATTAAGGGACATGTAAAAATAATAAGGAGGGTGATTTTAAGGAGTGTCGATTTGAGCATAGTATGAGTTTCGGGAAATTTAGCTTGGAAAGTGCTTTGATTATAGTGTTATATGGAATAAATCCTTATATGTAAATCTATCTAAAAACACCCCATTAACACGATGCTTTAATCTATGTAATAAAAAACAAAAGCCAAGCAGAGATGCTTGGCTTTTATGGTGTGATACTGAAGGGACAGTATTTTAAAACTGGAAACCGCCCGTGACGTGCACAATTTTTTGGGTGTAATTCTGCACATATTCTTGCAGGCGTTCATGCAGGGACTGCCATGCAGGGTTATCAATAATGCCCTGAATAGATTCCAAATCCCCCGCAATCCCCTCTGTCATAATTTGAGGGGCAGTTTTATCTCGACTGTAGATGGTAAACCATGCTTCTGAGGGTTGTAAGCCGAGGCGTTGAATCCCCGGTACCCATTCCCGCACTACAAATTCGAAATATTCTTGGTCACGACCGGGCTTGATGTCCCAGTTCATCAGCAATTTTACACTCATTGACTCTTGCTCCGAGCTTAGTGTATGTTTTAAAAAGCAACGACAACACATGATCTATTGAAGTGCTAATATACCCGAATCATACGAAGAAAAGTACAAGAGAACCAATAGAATTTTCGAAAATCACTTCCCAATTTGTGGATTCAGAACCACAACTTGAGGTTGTTCGGGTAAATCACTCACCGTAATTTTGAGGGCATCACTTTCAACCGTTTTGCTGACACCCATCGCGGTTAAGAATTTATCCACGCTGTCGAGTTCGATTTGTAAGCCGTGCAGTGCATAGTGCATCGGGATGATGTAATGCGGTTCGATCATCGCCACCACTTCGGCCGCTTGCGCCGCTTTCAACCCGTTCCCACCGCCCACAGGGACGAGCAGAACATTGACTGTGCCCAAACCTTCGATGACCGATTGTTCAGGCAGATGCGCTAGGTCGCCCAAGTGCAATACAGACAAGTTTTCATATTGATAATGGTACGCGACGTTGGGGTTTGCCGCGCCGTTTTGGGTATTGTGCAACGGCAAGCCGATGATAAAGACGTTGCCGATTTCATATTCCCCCGGCCCGCGTAATGTATACACGTCTGACTTCACCGCAGAAACATGATTATGACTTGGAGAATCGTGGCTGATGGTCACCACGTCCCCTTTGAGTTTTAAGCTACCTAGACCGAGATCATCACTATAAGGGTCAGTAATGATTGTGACACGATTTCGCTCTGCGATACGAAAGCAGCTGTGCCCATACCACGTAATTTCCAAGTGTCACCTCACAATAGGGAAAAATCCCAAGAAAATGAATCGTAATCAAGGGTTATTATACTGAACTTATCGTCTATTTTCCATGCCCGAAGTAGAAAATTTGATCTAAATTGAGGTCTTGAGCAAGCGATGAACACGCCTAAAAGATCAAGCTCAGTGGTCATATGGCTTGTTTTTTCAGGAAACTTTAAACGAACTAAGCCGTGAATTTCTCAAATGAATATGATAGAAATTAAGAGGAGAATTAGATAAAATGCTATTGGGTATATAACTGATAGAGTGCAAAGGGGAATCAGTGAGTATCGTCACAGAATGGGAATCTGTTGAACAACGGGCTATTTTGATCACTTTTACAGATTGGACAGTGGAAGATCATTACTCAGCTATTGACGAGCTTATGGTACTTTTAAACAGCAGTGAACAATCTGTCACCATTATTTATGATTTGCGCCGAATGCAAACCCCACCGGCAGGCATGATCTTCCATCTTAAAACGGGTGAAGTGATGTCGCATCCAAATTTCAAGCAGTTTGTTGTCATCGGAAATGAGGAACTTTCTCGAAGTTTTGTCGCTGCTCAAACAGTGGTTCTGGATCAGAATATTGATATGAGCCGCTTGATTTATGTACATTCAATCGAAGAAGCGCGTCGCCTTATTTAAACATTCCCTATGTCTTCCTTAGAACCTTGGGATGTTGTAGAAACTGGTACAAGTAAGGTGATGGCTTCTGGCGAAGAAATCACCTTACAAAACGACCCCACCCAACGCTACACAAACGCCCAGATCAGCGATTATGGGTTTTCTTCTTCGCAAGCTACGCAACCGCTGAACTTTCAACACCACGCCTCGACCCACCTACAACTCATCGCCCGTGCCGAAGTCGATCATCAACCTGCGGATGCGCATACGCTCATCGGCACAGCAGGGTTTGGTTTTTGGAATCATCCATTTTCGCCGGACGCAAAACGCTTCCCTCAACTTCCCCGCGCTTTATGGTTCTTCTTTGCTTCACAACCCAGCGCGATGGACTTGGCCTTGGATGTTGACGGTCATGGATGGAAAGCCGCTCAACTTGATACGACAAGCTGGCAAGCATTACGCTGGGTTCCGCTGGCGATCCCCGCTGTATTGGCGTTTCAATCGACGCGCTTGTTTCGCCGTCTGTATCCGCGCATCCAACAGGATTTAAAGATTGCAGAAGTCATCTTGCCCGCGAACCTGTTACGCGAGGATCATCTTTATGAGATTGTGTGGAATGAAGGGTTAGCGCAGTTTAAAGTCGATCATCAGGTTGTTTTACAGACCCCGTTTGCACCACAGGGTAAAATGGGATTTACGGCATGGATTGATAATCAATATGCCGTTGTCAACCCGCGAGGGCGTTTTGGCGGGGGTGTGATTCCCCTCGCCCACTCACAAAGCCTGATTGTGAAAGGTATTTCGCTTCATCATGACACAGCCTCTCTCTGACCCACCCATCCCGATCACCGTTTCGGGGGCAGTTTCGCCCTCTTTGAAAGCGATCCTCACCCAACTCGACCCGCGTCACTATGCCATGCAGTGGATTGACCAGCGGGCGGGGTATGTTTCACGTTTGGTGGATCATCAACCTGCGTTGATCCTTGTGGATGCGGTTGATACAGACTGGGCATTTTGGTGTACAACCCCTAAAGCGAACTCGGCAACCCGCCGAACTCAAATTGTATTGGTCGCGTACAACGAAGAACAAGCGCGGGATGCGCTAAGCATGGGGGTGAACCGCGTGATCTACGCCGCCCCTCAACTGGATGAAGCGGGCTTGCTCAGCGAGATTGTTCACTTGACCCAAAAGAGTACACTGATTCGTCAAGCTGACTGTGACCACCCCCTGCCTGCCGAAGCGCTCGAAGCGTTAGCCCGTTTTAATGCGGGAGACTACTATCGCCAGCATGATTTGTTTGAGTTGTTGTGGATGCAAGAAAAAGGGGCGATCCGTAGTTTGTATCAAGGTATTCTACAAGTCGGCATCGCCTATTATCACATTCAAAACGGCAATCATCGTGGGGCGGTCAAAACCTTATGGCGCAGTTTAACATGGCTGACCACTCTGCCGGATACGTGTCGCGGGATCAATATCGCTCAACTACGTGAGGATGTCGCGAACATCCGCACGGCGTTAGAAACGATGCCAGAAGGCGACATCAGCCAATTTGATATGCGCTTACTGCGCCCGATTCAATATCAACTTCCGTCTTAGCGATCATTCAACACCGCCACGCCGATGGTGGCTAAGACGATGTCCTCATCTTCGGGTAAACCGCTGACCCCCACCGCGCCGATCACCGAACCTTCTGCATAAATCGGCATGCCTCCACCCCAACCGACATAACGCGGGTCGCCAAAATTGGTCAACGGCCAATCCTTCATACGCGAATCTTGCCCTACATCATAAGACGGTTGACGCTGACGCGCAGCGGTGAAGGCTTTGTTCATCGCAATCGTGATCGATGGCAGGGGACACCCCTCAGTGCGTAGAAAGGCGATCAGTTCACCGTGCGCATCCACAACCGCGATAGCCGCACCCTTGCCTTGTTGCTCCAGTTGGGTTTGGATGGCGTGGATGATCTTTTGTGCATCGTGATGTGTCAGCTCGGTCACGGTTTTCATGGTGAGTGCTTTCTGAAAATTTTAACTGGCTCTACGCGATAAATTATTTCTGAGTTTACGTTGTATCGCTTCAGATTCCCAAAACCAAATTGTTTTGTTGGACAGATGATTTCTGGTGAATGTTTGCGTCAAATGCTTGCTTAAATATACGGTAGGCGGTAGTGGAGCGTTTAGGCCTTCAATAAAGATTTTTTTATAACATGTTTTTAAACTCATCCAACTGGTACCTTTTAAGAACCACCGCTCTATAGAAAAGAGTTGATCTAAGGCTTCTTCCGGCGTTCTGAATCCCGAAGCACCGAACAAAAAGACGTTGGCATAAAAAAGGCTGGCATAGAAATAAGAACGTTTATTACGGTCTGGCTCAACTTTAATTTTGAGTAAATCTTGTTCAAACAGATACGTATCTGGCTGATGGTTAGCCCGTGTAAACTGCATGACGAAGTTCGGTTTTTTCTGCACGAACAGGTTTTTCTCGTCAGCATACTTTAAGCGGTTGCTTAATTCGTGAAAGGTTGGTGAACCCAGATGTCTTGATTCTGGTTGTACCCAATGACTGACTTTTTTACTCGCCCAGTTTTCTTTACGCATTGTTTTTATATCCCCCTAACTAGTCATCCCACCGCATGCGATAGGCTGTACTCCACGCCGCATTTTCATTTAACGCTTTGTTGTATTCATCAAGATCAGTGATCTCATCTAAACTGCTGTCATGGAAGGCATGTCGTTGGGTATTAGGCAGTCTCGGTTTGGGATCTACCTTTAACTTCTGTGTGATTTTTCGAAGTTTGGTTTCTCTATTGGCGGTGATGCCGAATAGGTAGGGGATGCCTGCAGTATCAAAAATTAAGGTATTGAGTGCAGTTTCTTTGTGAAGATGAACAGCTTGAAGCGGGGGTTCATGTTTTGATTTGAGCGATTCAGCGGTTGCCAACCACCCGTTTTCTGTTTGCAACACGATAATTTTGCATTGATTCTTATAATAGGCGACCCATTCCCCTACTTTGGTCGCTCTTAGTCGAAGCGACGATTGAAGAATAGATTTGAGCTTAGGAACATTGATGTTGAGCCGTTGATAACACGATGCCACCGATGCATTTATATCCTCGGATAATGCCAGTGGGTAAGCCAGACCGGGCTTATGTAAGATGTTTCGCACCGCATCCTTAAGATTATCTGCTTTACTAACGAGGTCTAAACCTGAAAATTCGTCAGACTGGTTATACGTCAACTTTATGGATGAGAGATAGACTGAGTCGATTCGGATGACTTCAATTTCTGTGGATAACAAGCTATTAGAAATCCAGTGAGCTTCATCCACTTGTTGAAAATTTATTTGTAAAACTACTGATTTATTTCTTCGCATCAGAATCCCTTTAAATAATCACTTTGCATAAATTTATTCTGGTGGAATTTAGCGTTTTATTTCCCCCCTTTTTGTGAGGGGTTTAGATTATGTTGCTACAATGGTCTTAATTCTTTGATTTTAAGATGGGGACATCATGTGCTATGCGTTTTGATACGTATCGCATCAGTACGTATTTAGTCAATGCGTGGCAAAGCGCATTTCCCCGCATTCAAGTGCATAATGACGGTGGCGACATCATTCATCTTCACCTTGATTCGGGCGAATCAATCTTGGTGTATCTGGTCGAAGATGGGTTGAGCGTTGAAAACATCCATGACCTGCTGGATGAAAACACCAAAGACGGACATTACACCCTGTTCATCTTGTGGGAAGAATATTTTCTGCCGAAAGATGCGACCCACTACCGCCCCAATGATTGGATGTCGGCGTTCATAGCATTATATGGCAATAAAATTTATGGGTTTGACCCCTACGGCGGGGATCAAATCGTCTTTCCCGTGTATTTTCATGGGGGACAATTAAAACGTATTGAGCATGGCGCGCCGATCAACCCCACGCTTGTGCATCCGTTTGAAGTCACCCTGCGGGTCAATGGCAGATCAAAAACATGGCGCGTGGCGGATTTTGAACTGAACTTCAGCAAAAAACAGTCGGCTCAAAAAGACGCGCTGTTACAAGTGGCACTGGAGATTATGGGGCTGGCAAATCATCCCGCCCCACTGACCTTGCTACAAGTGAAACGTGCCTATCGAAAGATGGCGCGCCTGTATCATCCCGACATCAACCGCGACAAAGCGGCGGTTCAATTGATGCAACAATTGAATGATGCCTATGCCCAAGTGATGAAGTCGTTAGGTTATTAAGACCCTCACGGACGTATATTGTGACTTGCGATCTACAAGATTATCCTCATACTAGGAACGCATTGGTTTAAGAAACTGGGAAAACAAAAAATGTTTAATCAAGATGATTCTGCGGCAAATACCCCTGCATATTCACCGATGGCAAACCCTCAACAAACGGGCGATCCACGCGGGCAAGCCGCTGTGCAACAAGACGTACAACCCGAAGAAACTCCAGAAACGGCATCAGCTCAAACGCCGGGGACGCAAGAAGCGCCACAACCCTTGACGATTGAAACTGCCAAAACCTCAGAAGAACGGGTGATTGCAGCGTCCATCTTCATTTTGCAGAACGCGGGTATGGGACGGGCAGACCGCGCGATTGTGTTCCAAGATAAATATGTCTTCATCGAAGCGTACATTGCGCCCGATGGAAAAGGGTTAGCAGAAATCCACATCCGCTTGGATATCCCCGCCCCTTCAACGTCCAGCAGTTTAGAGAACAAGTCCTTTTTTGTGCCCAAGTCGGATGAGGAAAACCTCGACGGCTACGAAACGCTGGTCTTTCACTGGAACCCCGCTGTGCAGTATTTCCGCACCGGCCGTTGGGAAAATTATTTGATCAAGCTGGTGAATGACCTCAAAGAAAAATTCAAGAAGGTGCGCGAACTCAACGGCACGCCTGTTGATGATGTGGCCTCATTTCCAGACCTTGATCTTCCAACACCGCCTACGCCACCATCCCCGCCTACCGCCTAGAAGTGTGATTTGATGATGAAGCATTTTGCGCTGAAACTCGCGCTGGTGGTGATCTTTGCGCTGGTCTTGCGAGTCGCCCTTCTCGCGTTTGTGAATTTTCCGGGGATTGCCGATCCCAATCATTATTACAATATGGCAGTGCGGTTGATCAATGGGCATGGCTTCACCATCGATTACATTTGGCAGTACAACATTCCGCCGGAAGCGATTGTGCATCCCGAAGAACATTGGATGCCTCTCGCGGCTGTGATGGCGGCTGTCCCGATGGCGTTGTTTGGCGAGTCGCCCCGCATCGCCTTGATATTGTTCATCGTCTTAGGTGCTTGTCTGCCTTTGGTCGGCGCGTGGGCAGGAAAACAATTTGGGCTAGATGAACGGGCGCGCTTATTCACAGCGCTGGCATGCGCGGTGGTCCCTGAATTTGTCCTCAACTCGGTGCGGACCGATACGACTATTCCGGCGATGTTGTTCACCTGCGTCGCTATCCTCGCGTTTGTAGAGGGCTGGCAAAGTGCGCGCCTGCGCTGGTATCTCTTGTGTGGTGTGATGATTGGCCTCACCTACCTCACCCGCAACGACGGTTTGTTACTCATCCCAATGGTGATCGTGACCGCCATCACCTACAGCCTTTTTCTTCGTGAACGTCGCCTGGCCTTATGGCGAGGTGTCGCGGTTGTGGTGATCACCGCTGGCTTGGTCATGCTTCCATGGATGCTACGCAACTTAAACGAGATGGGCATGATCGGTTCCCCCGAAACGGGTGACATGTTCTTCTTCACCGACAACATGGATCATTATGCGTTTGGGCAAACCTTCACATTACAAACCATGCTCGAACGTCAAACCTTTGGGCAGATGGTGGGCAAGCGTTTGTTTGAATTGGCGGCGGCGGCTAAACTCACCTTCACCACCATCGACATGATCGCCTTCCCGATGTTCGGCGGGGTGCTGTTATTGTTATGGCGCTGGCGTGAAGAAAAACAACGCTGGATCATCTTAGCGCCCACCTTGATTCTGCTATTCGGCATCTTCGTCGCCTATCCCATTTTGATTCCGTACAAGTCACAGGCGGGAAGCTTCAAAAAAGCCTATCTGATGTTACTGCCGATGTTGATCCCCTTCGCGGGGTATGCCTTCAACAAAGTGATTGAGGATGTGCGCTACCGCACAGGCGCGATGTTGGTCATTTGTGGGTTTGTAGGGTTGAATGCGTTTGAACTTGTTCGCGCAGACGCGACCTTCGCCTTAAATTATCTGCGTACGGTCGAACAAATGGCTGATGTCGCCGAAACCCTGCCAGATCGTAACGGCGACGGGCAGATTATTTTGATGGCACAAGACCCCTACATCATCCGCTACGCGGGGATTCAATCGATCATGTATCCATCCGAACCGCGTGACGTGGTGATTGAGGTGGCACAGCGCTATCATGTCGATTATCTCTTGATGCCCCCCGGACGGGTCGCGCTCGATGCCATCTACATAGGCGATGATGATCCCCGTTTTGAGCTAGTGGAACGGGTGCGCGGGACAAATTTTGAATTTTATAGCTATGCGGAAAGCCCATAATGCGTAAGTTTCATTGGGTTATGCTGATCTTGATCGTCGGCTTGATCTTGCGGTTGCTGTACAGCGCCAGTTTAGATGCAAGCGCGCCGTATGAACTGGGGCGCGGGGACAGCGGATGGTATCTCGCCAACGGTTACGCGCTCGTCACAGGGCTACAACCAGACGCAGAGATCATCACGGAAGTATCTACGCTGACGACCCCACCTTTATTCCTGATGTTTGTGGGGATTCAACAAGCGATCTTCGGACAAAATGAAACCGCGATTATTGTGATTCGCATCTTGCAAGCAGTGATGGGCATCCTCACCGCCTACCTTGGGGGAAAAATTGCATGGATCATCACCCACAATGAGCGGGCAGAGATTTTAGCGACGGTGGCGCTCGCGCTCGTTCCGTCGTTCATCCTTGAGTCGGCGCAAATCACCAGCGAAACTTTGTATATGTTATGTCTCACGGCAGGGCTGTGGGCGTATCTTCGTGGGATTCAAACCCCGCGTTCATGGCGTTGGTGGGTCATTGCGGGGATTGCCTTTGGATTGTCGGCGCTCACCCGCGCGGTGATCTTGGCGTTTCCGCTCGCGTTGGTGGTGTTTACGTTCATCGCCCTGAAACCCCGTTTGGCATGGAAACCTGCATTGGCATTCTTCGTCGTCTACGCGCTGACGATCGGCACTTGGACACTTTACAATTATGTGTGGAATGGGCGGTTTGTCCTCGCGGGCGACGGCTTGGCGTTCATCTACATTGGTGCGGCAGGGTGGGATAACCCTGAAACGGTGGATCAGAACTTGGCGGCGACGCTCCAAGAAGCCAATCCTGACCAAGAAACGCCGACTGAAAACTTCACCGACGACGATTTCTTAGAAGCGGCGCGCATCACGATTAGCAGCGATCCGATGGCCTACATTCAGCGCCGTGTGCGCGAATGGCTCGGCGCGCTGATCCAACCTCACGGGACAGTGTTATTCCCCGGCGAAAGCCTGCGCGATTTAGCCGTCGGTTGGATGCAGTCAGATCGTTCTATCAGTGGGTTGATCAGCCTCACCCAACATGATTTTTTCTGGCCGAAACTCGCGTTATACGGGTGTCATTTTGGCGCGTTGGTTCTCGGCATCGTAGGGATGTGGCGCACCCGTCGGCAGTGGCGGATTACGCTTCCCATCATTGGTTTTATCGCCTATATCTTTGTTATCCATTTGATCTTATTGGCCTTACCGCGTTACTTCTTCCCGACCTTTTTAGGCTGGTGGATTTTCGCCACCTGCGCGCTTGTCAAGAACACCTCACCCCGATAGCGTAGCTATCGTGCCCTCTCCGTGGGGTAGAGGACAGGACAGTTTTAATAAAAGAGCCTTTGACGTAGGATAAAGGTTACGACACCAATCCAAAGACAAAGGCTCTCCTCCATTGTATCGCTACTTTATCGAACTTGTCCAAATCTTTCATCAATTAGGGGCATGGCAAAAACGGGGTCTAGCGCTGTGGTGCTGCGGGGTATTACTGGCAGAAAGCTGTCAATTGAGCCGTGTAGCCGATGCGTTATTAGCGGAGAAGCGTGGGACAGCCGCTGCGCTCAACAAGCGTCTCAGTCGGTTTCTAGGCAATCCGCGCATTAATGACGCCGGGCTGATAGAAGTTTGGATCGGGTGGATTGTGCGTTGTTATGGGGGTGAACATTGGTCAATTCTGGTGGATGAGACGAAACTGAGCCATCATGTCAGCGTGATGATGGTGGGGTTAGCCTATCGTGGACGGGCGATCCCGTTACTGTGGCGCTGTTATCATCCGCAACAATACCCACCTGAAGGGCAAGTGGAATTGATTGGCGAGATGCTTAGCAGGTTGCGAAGGCTGGTTCCTACACACATCCGTTTTACCGTCATGGCGGATCGCGGTATTGGGACATCACCGAAGCTCATCCGTTATTTAGAACGGATTGGGCTGGATTATTTGTTCCGCGTGCAACGTGCTTGTCGTCTCCAACTACGCAACGGGAAAACGATCCCGCTCAAGCAGGTCGCGCAACCCGGTAAATGCTGGCAGGGGCAAGGGCGGGTCTTTAAAAAAGCGGGCTGGATTGCCTGTTATGTCAGGGTTGAATGGCGCTTGGGTGAGAAAGAACCTTGGTGTTTGGTCACCCATTGTGCGCACCGCACCAGCGCAGATTACGCACAACGGGCATGGCATGAACATAGTTTCCGAGATTTAAAGAGTTTTGGATTCAATTGGCATCTGTCCCATGTTTGGCAACCACACCGTTTGCAACGCTTATTATTGATTTTGGCAATTTCTTATTCATGGATCCTCTCACAAGCGGTGCTTTATACGCCTTGTGAGCGCATTTCCCCCTCACGGCAAGCGCCGCGTGAAAGTTTGTTTCGTCGTGGGTTGCGC